>NZ_CP157942.1:0-1200000 GCF_040207875.1 Wolbachia endosymbiont of Armadillidium arcangelii | reverse complement strand
TATACAAGTTAATAAATGATCCATGGCAAACAACCCAGAAGAAAGAAATAATGATAAGCAAAAAGCACTAGATAATGCAATAAGTCAAATTGAAAAAGCATTCGGTAAAGGTGCAATAATGAAGCTGAAGCAAAACCCTGTAGAAAAAATAGACACGATATCCACAGGGTCGATTGCACTTGATTCAGCTCTGGGTGTTGGGGGACTGCCAAAAGGACGTATAATTGAGATATTTGGCCCTGAGAGTTCTGGTAAAACCACCCTTGCTTTACATGTAATTGCTGAAGCACAGAAAAAAGGAGGATTATGTGCATTTATTGATGCGGAGCATGCGTTGGATGTTATATATGCTCGTAAACTTGGGGTGAATACCGATGATTTAGTGATTTCACAACCAGACACTGGAGAACAAGCGTTGCATATTGTTGAGTATTTAGTATGTTCTGGTGCAGTTGATGTAATAGTTATTGACTCTGTTGCAGCATTAACTCCAAGAGCTGAAATTGAAGGGGATATGGGCGATCAGCACATGGGATTGCAAGCAAGACTTCTAAGTCATGGGCTCAGGAAGCTAACCTCTGCAGTTTCAAAAGCAAACTGTATATTGATATTTATTAACCAAATTCGTATGAAAATAGGAGTAGTATATGGAAACCCTGAAACTACCACCGGTGGAAATGCGTTAAAATTCTATACTTCTATAAGACTTGATATAAGGAAAGTTGGTGCAATAAAGGATAAAGAGAATATCACGGGTAATGAAACGAGAGTTAAAGTTGTAAAAAATAAAGTTGCTCCTCCATTTAGAGAAGCAAAATTTGATATAATGTACAATGAAGGCATATCAAAACTTGGAGAAATAATAGATATAGGAGCAAAACTTGGTGTGCTTGAAAAGGCAGGTGCTTATTATTCATATAACAATACGCGTCTTGGGCAAGGAAGGGAAAATGTAAAAAATTACCTTAAGGCAAACAAAGAAATTGCATATGAAATAGAAACAAAAATCAGGGATTTATTTAAAAATCACGATGATTCTATCGCAATAGAAGAGGAACACGAACAACTTCTAGAAGAATCAGTATTCTAATTTAGATTAGGATGAAGTTTTAGTATCCATTCAGATGCATGTGAAACGCAGTGCTCCCTTTCTTGTCATCCCAGTGCCTTGGCACTGGGATGGTTTTGTTGCATAGCACTTCATGTGGTGGTGGTTTACGACAAATTCATGTAACTATTTCAAATTTAGTTATGCCAATATCAGTAAATTTATTGAGCAATTAGCATTTTATTAGCAATTCTTTTTCTCGATTTATCTCAGATTTATTTTTGAAACTAAATCCAAATATTTGCTTTAATCTATAGAAAAATGCTTCAATATAAGACCGTGTTCCATACTTAACTTTTTTCTTCCATTTTTTAATACCATATTTATAGTTTTCATATTCTACTAATGTACTTGTTTCTTTCTGATAAGTAGTCAGCTCTAGTATCCTTCCTAGGCCGAATAACAGGTATAATGTTGTATTTCCTGCATTCTTTATACACACTTCTTATATCATAAGCTGCATCTGCTCGAATAGAATATACTTATCACTAATTTTCTTTAACACATCACAGACCGATAAATAGTCCGGAAATTAGTATGCTTATTGCTTTCTTATCGTTTATGTTTAAAACAACGTGTAGTTTTCTTACTTGATCATAACGATTGTATTTTCTTTCTCGAATATTAAGTTTACTATGGCCACCATTGTTATTGTAGATACTAACTCTCGTGCTATCTATAGCAATTTCAATATTTTTCCAATCACATTTCTACGATCATCAATTTTCAAGTTTTGAATCTTCTGGAAGCTTGCGTGTAACCTTAAGGTTTTTGCATCATATAACCTTTTACAAAACCTACAGCTTGCCTTAGACCAATTCTAAAAAGAACATGTATTAGAATCACAACTTTATCACTATAAATGTACCCGCAACTCTTGGAGTGTTTGCATACCAATTTTCTATAGCTTCGCTGACAAAATAAAAAATATTTCCCCTCCCTTGAAGAAACTTATTATATTCACCATGATTACTGACTCTCATTTTTTGCGGCATGTTTTCATTAAAATGATTATTTTACTAAAATGTGTTGGTAACCATATATTTAACAAGAACCTTTCCTTTATTACCACCTTAAAATACTCTAGCTATGCAACAAAGCCATTCTGTATTATTGAACTTATATAACACACCGATTCTTGAGTAACTTGTATAACTCAAACATTTGCCGATTATTCAAGAAAATGGAACCACTTTTGGCTAAAAAAATCTCAATAAAAAAGGACAGGCCAGAAAGAATTTTGAAGATATTAGCAGATGTAACCAATACAACGGCCAAAAGATAGAAAAATTGTCTTATTCTGGAAAGAAAAGAGTAAACACAATGAAAGCAGAAATCGTTATAAAAGAAGATGGGCAAATTCTATCAGTATCACACAGAGCACGATTTTAAGATACGAAAACAGGAAAAAATGTTGCCAAAAGAGAATGTAAAGTATGCAGATTCTGGGGTGGCAAAAATTGAGAGTAACGTTGTAATTCCACATAAAAGGTATCGGGCTGACGGATGATCAACAATCGGAAGCTGGTATCATTTAGGTAGAGCATAAAATCTGTGAAATTAAGATTTTATGTCGCATACCTATCGCAATTTTCAGAAGAAATACAACATGAATAATTGCTGATCTGGTAAACCTCAGACATGGGTTTTTATTGATCCTGCTGTTCGCCTAACTCATGCTGAAATTAGTTGCATACCGTTTCGCAGTGGGTCTTATTTTTAATTGGCACTTTGCTGTTTATGGCTTTCGAGAAGATATGTGGGACGGCATGGATTATGAATTGGGAAGTAAAAAGCTTCTATGGAAAGACTGGCAAACAATTGAAGAGGGTAGAATGAAAAAGCATTATTTACCAGATAATCCAATTTTTAAGATATTAAGAGAAGAATGGTCAAGTCAGCTCGCTGGCCATTCGTCATAAAAAAATATTTCTTCTATTGGCTTTCTTTTTTTTTCTTTGATTTCAGCACCCTCTTCTTCGTAACCAACTGCTATTACTGACATTACATTAAAATCACCGGATATATCGAACTCTTTCACTATTTTATCTCTATCAAAACCGCCCATTTGGTGGGCCATTAAGTTCATAGCTGCAGCTTGTAGCATAAGTCCATAATTCGCTGCGCCAGTATCGTGATTAGCCCAAAAATTTTCACCTTTATCAGATTTACGGAAATTCCTAGCGCTTAGAGATATAATTAGTATTTGTGCATCTTTTGCCCACTTTTGATTAGATTCATCAAGGCAATTGAGCAATTTTTTCCATGCGTTTTGATTGCTCTGTTTATTGCATATCATATATCTCCAAGGTTCATCACCAAAACACGAGGGTGTTAGCCTTACAGCTTCTATTAAAATATCCATTTCTTTCTGAGATATTGCTCTTGTATGATCGTATGAACGTCCGCTGTGTCTTGTTTTCATCAACGATAATAGATCTTGTGGTTTACTTATCATTTTTAATTTTATAGTGCATAAATAATTCATTGTAGCGCAATACAAGCAAAATTTAAATTGCAAAACCTCTTACACATATATATTACATTTAATAAGTTATTTTTATTGGGAAGGTATGTTTATAACACAATCTAGCAGTAGGTCAACGCTGGCTGAAATATTGTCTTGCGTTTTACTTTTGTTCTTGACGGCTCAAATAAGCATACCATTGCAGCCTGTACCTATCACATTGCAAACTTTAGGAGTGATGCTTATTGGGCTTAAATTTAATCGCAGAACAGCGTTTTATTCCGTACTTACGTATATGTTACTTGGTGCAGCAGGGTTGCCTGTCCTTGCAAGTTTTTCTGGTGGGTATCACATTTTTCTCGGGCCAATAGGTGGGTATTTAATTGGCTTTTTAGCTGCAGTGATGGTGATGAGTAGAGTAAATGAACTTTTAAACTCTAAATGTGAATCACTTGTACGTAATTCTTTAAGTTGCCTAGCTGGTACAGTTGTAATCTTTGTTTGTGGTGTTAGTTGGCTTGCTATTTACGTAGGTCTGGAACAAGCAATAATGGTAGGCGTTTTACCATTTATCCTTCCTGGTTTGGTAAAAATTTTTCTACTTGTAGCGGCTTTGCAGTATTTGAAAAAGTGATAAGGTTTCGTCCTCATCATTTCATGTGCACTCTTGCATTTCAGGGATATGGGTATTCTCAGGGTTTTGTAGAAAATTATAAAAAGATAGCAAGTGAAATGGTTAGTGATTCCAACACTCAAATCAAAGTGGTCGGCAATCTTGATAGTATTTGTAGTGCTTGCCCAAACCAGACTAAACAAGGTAAATGCACCACACAAGCTAAAGTTTTAGAGCTAGATAGAAGGCATATGGAAATTTTAGGAATAAAAATTGGCGAGACTTTGACCTGGAGTGAAGCGGTAGAAAAGATTAGAGAGAAAATGTCTTTAAAGAAATTTGACTACGCATGTGAGGGGTGCAACTGGCAGCCATATGGAATATGTAAGAATGCTCTTTTAAATTGTCATGCTTACAAAGGTAGTTGACAAAATGTTAAGATAAATTGAAGTACTTTCATGAAAATGAGGCAAATATGAAGTACAAAAATGCATTCTAAATAGTGTCTGCCAATTAATAATATCTTTATTATTATATTAGATAAGTAATTTAGCATTTATGAATTTGTAATGTGTTGCGTATAGTTCAAAGAAATAAGGTTTACTGGTTACACGCTGCAGCCAATCCCACAACACTAGGACCTATGTTGATCTGCATGTTAATTTGCGTTGTAATTTTATGGAGGTCTTCTGTTACCTATGCTAGTGAAAATTTGGAAATACAAAAGGCCCTCGATAATGTTGTCAAGAATATAAAAGCTGATAAAAAATATAAAGATCTTGATGTTATTGAGAGAAAAAGTGACAAATTTAATATCAAAATTTCGCAGAATTCTGGCAAGAATTTTGACATATACTCTATTTTAAAAAAAGCAAAAGATTCCTTTGAGTTGGGAGATAATGAGACAGCTATTTCTCTCCTTAATCAGATTATCGCAAAATTTCCTTATCATAAAAGTGCTTTAATTGGACTAGGGAATATTTATTACACTAATAAAGAATACAAAAAAGCTGTAGAGATTTACACAAAACTGTTAAAAGAATACTCTAGTACCCCTTATATATTAAAAAATTTTCTGACGATAATCTCACAATATGATCCTGATTTGGCATTGAGTGAAATGTTGAAATTATATGATATACACAAGAATTACGCTCCTTTATCAGCAAATTTAGGTCTGATCTATATGAAAAAAGAGGATTATATAAAAGCTAGAGAATATATGACAGAAGCAATTTCTCTCGATCAAAACAATATTTTTTATACCTATAATTTAGCTGTTATTCTAGATAAACTCTCAGATTTTAAAAATGCTGCAGCATTTTATTTAAAGTTGTTGAACATGTCAAAAAATGCAAGTGAGAGAATACCTTTACACAAGGTAGCAGCAAGACTGAAATTTATAAAACTCCACAGTGCGCACTCAGCGATTTCATAAGAGGTACTTGCATCGCTATTTTTGTTTACAACAACAACATTGAACTATAGAATTGTATCTAGAGGGGCAATTAGCTCAGCTGGTAGAGCATCTCGTTTACACCGAGGAGGTCGGCAGTTCAAGTCTGTCATTGCCCATTAGTCTAGCTGAATGTTAGTATTACAATTATTTCAATCAAAGTATAAAAAATGCAAGACAATATAGTACCAGTTTCGATAGTAAAAGAGCTAGAAGATTCTTATCTCTCCTATGCAATGAGTGTAATCATAAGCCGAGCTATACCTGATGTGCGAGATGGATTTAAACCTGTACATAGGCGTATATTATATGCAATGTCGAGAGCTGGATTCGATGCCGGTAAGCCATATAAAAAGGCAGCTCGTATAGTTGGGGACGTAATGGGAAAATATCACCCACATGGTGATGCAGCTATTTATGATTCCTTGGTCAGGATGGCTCAAGATTTTTCTCTTCTTTTACCGCTCATTGATGGGCAAGGTAACTTTGGTTCGATAGATGGAGATCCGCCAGCTTCAATGCGATACACAGAAGCAAGGCTTCAAAAAGTGTCGCACTTTTTACTGAATGATATTGATGAAGATACAGTTGATTTTAGGGCAAACTACGACGGAAATGAAACGGAGCCTGTCGTATTGCCGGCAGAATTTCCGAATCTATTGGTAAACGGTGCAAATGGTATTGCAGTTGGTATGGCAACCAATATTCCTTCTCATAATCTTGGCGAGATAGTTGATGCTTGCATGTTATATATAGATAACCCTGAAGTTACTCTAGATGAATTGCTTGAAGTAATACCAGGGCCTGATTTTCCAACAGGTGGAACGATTCTTGGCAGATCTGGAATAAGATCAGCGTTTGCTAAAGGCCGAGGTTCGATTGTCGTGCAGGGTAAAACCCATATAGAAAATCTGCCACAAGATAGGCAAGCGATAGTTATTGATGAGATACCCTACCAAGTAAATAAAGTAAGATTAATTGAGAAAATAGGTGAGCTCGTAAAAGAAAAAAGAATTGAGGGCATAACAGAAATTAGGGATGAGTCTGATAAGTCTGGTATCAGGGTAGTAATTGATCTCAAAAAAAACACTGAAGCAGATTTTATATTAAATCAAATACTAGGACTTACTTCTCTGAGAAGTAGCTTTAGCGTTAATACTTTAGTTCTGAACAACAACAGACCTACTTTGATGTCATTGAAAGAAATCATAGCTGCTTTTATTGATTTTAGAAAAGAAGTACTACTCAGGAGAACAGGGTTTCATCTAAGAAAAACGAGAGAAAGAGCTCATATATACATAGGGCTCTATATTGCGGTCCTCAGCATAGATGAAGTGATAAAAATCATCCGTGGTGCAAAAGATCCTGAAGAAGCAAGCAGAGAGCTTTTAAACAAGAAATGGAAAACCTCAGCTGAAATAAACGCAATTATTGAGCTAATCTCAGATAGCACGAGCTTTTTGAAAGACGGAGTGTATAGATTAACTGAACTACAAACGAAAGCTATTCTTGACATAAAATTGCAACGTTTAACAGGCCTTGAAAAAGACAAATTAGAAACTGAGCTAAATTCAATGATCAACTTGATAAAAGAATATATTGCTTTTCTTGGCTCAGAAGAGAAATTAATGCAAGAAATAAAAAACAATTTACAAGAAATAAAGAATAGATTTGCCGTACCACGAAAAACTGCAATAGAAGAATCAGATATGGACATTGAAGCTGAAGATCTAATTCTACAAGAGGATATGGTAGTGACCGTAACTATGAATGGTTACATCAAACGTGTTAAGCTCTCTCACTATAGAACCCAGCATCGTGGTGGAAAAGGAAAGCTAGGACAAGGATTAAAAGAGGAGGACATAATCACAAAATTATTTGTTGGAAATACTCATACTAGTCTTTTATTCTTTTCTAATACCGGTCGAGTTTACAGATTAAAGGTTTATAAACTGCCTCTTGCAGAGCCAACTGCACGTGGAAGAGCGCTTGTTAATATATTTCCGCTTAGCGATGGTGAAACAATAACTAATATAATGCCATTACCAAGTGAAAATAACGAAAATCAAAACATAGTTTTTGCTACTGCTCATGGAAACATAAGGCGTAACTCCTTAACAGACTTTCACTACATTCCAAGCAATGGAAAAATAGCAATAAAGCTCGACGAAGGGGACAAATTAATATCAGTTAAAGTATGTAGCGAAATTGATCATGTTTTACTTTCAACAACACTTGGAAAAAGCATCAGATTTGTTGTAAACGATGTGCGTCAATTTAAGAGTCGCAATTCAGATGGCGTAAGAGGTATCAAACTTGCAAAAAGTGACAGTGTGATATCCATGACCATACTAAATGGCATAGGTATTGCAACAGAAACAAAAGAACTTTACTTAAGAGTTCCGCTTGCAAAAAGACTGGAAGCTGCAACCAACAATTCAATTGATTCTAAATTAGAAAAAACTTTGAATGATTTAGGAATAGATAATGAATTATTCTTAAAACTCGCAGTGAATGAGGAGTTCATATTAACTATTACTGAAAATGGCTTCGGTAAAAGAACTTCTGCATATGAGTATAGGATAACCAATAGGGGCGGTTCTGGTGTTGTCAATATTTCTACTACTAGCAAAAAAGGTAATGTTGTTGCTAGTTTTCCAGTTGAGCTGGATGACAATATAATGCTTATTACAGACAAAGGGAAGTTAATTCGCATTTCAGTCAACGAAATTAGAATTGCAGGACGTAGTACTCAGGGAGTCACTCTCTTTAAAACAGAAAGTAGAGAGAAGGTGGTGTCAGTGGCAAAAATTGAAGATCCTGATTCCACTAAAGATAGTATTTCTGAAGTTGAAAATTCTATTTCTTCTTAATTGTAATAAAGGCTAAGCAAATAGTGCAAATTTCTGTTGATTAATCTATAGTATTTAAATTAAAATATATATATATGGTCAAGTAGAGATTGATGGGTAAGAAATTAACTAAAAATAAAAAATCATTGACAAATGAGAAGAATAAAAAAACACTTCCTGTTAAAGATCTTACCAGAAATAAGAGTAGAAGAGATTTTATAACGTTAACTACGTGCGCCATGGCAGGTATAGGAGCTGCAAGCGGTCTTTGGCCGCTGGTTAAGTCTATGAGCCCTTCTGCTGAGGTTTTAGCAATATCTACGGTTGAGGTTAATCTATCTGATATTCAAGAAGGGCAAGGAAAAAAAGTAAAATGGCAAGGTAAACCAGTATTTATTCGCAGACGTACAAAACAAGAGATTGAGGCTGCAAGAGCCATAAATGCAGAAAGTTTGAGAGATCCTGAGTCAGACGAAAAAAGAGTATACAAAGGGAAAGATGAATGGTTAATTATGATTGGAATATGTACCCATCTTGGATGTGTACCAGTTAATCACGCCACAAAAGACGGCAACGGTTGGTTCTGCCCTTGTCACGGTTCATATTATGACACATCAGGCCGAGTGATTGGCGGTCCTGCACCAAAAAATATGGCTATACCTGACTACTTTTTTCCAAGTGAAAATGTTGTAGTAATTGGCAAGAAAGCTTAACACATAGAAAAGTGGCTAATGTACAAATAAAGCGCGTAGCTGTACGAATAAAGGTTATTTCCTCGGTATAAAAGATCCATATTCTGGTTCTGCTGATTATTCAATTGATTTGCTAAGTGAGAAGAAGCAGACATACTCGTAGCAGTTTTGCGGCCTGCAGAGCCATGTATAGTGCTATTTGCTAATTGAAGGCAAGCACATCCTTCCTTTAAACCACCAGTTATGGTGTCAAGGCTGCTCTATTCCTGTTGTTATTCCTTCTATTCCACTCGTGTTTGCAAGTAGCTTATTGTTTTATAGTCTTTGAGATAATCAAATATTGGTCTCTGAGCCCTCCTTCCTCTTTACCTTAAACCGGAGACTCCTCAAACTCAAGATCTTGTTTTCGTCACCTCTCCCAATGAGTTATATATATAACTCATAGTGGGGGATAGCCAAAAAAATGAGTTATTTTTGAGCTGAGCGAAGCCGCCTAAGGTGAAGAGCAAGGAGGGTTGTATAATAATATATTTGAGTTTATATTTATTTTTTATAAATATCACATCTATGTCCTATCTCTGTGATAGTCACTATATGCTCTAATTGATTTACCCTGTAAATTATACGGTACTCACCAACTCTTAGCCTTCTACGTCCTTTTAAGTTATGATATAGTGGTTCACCAAAATTCATTGGATCAACTGTAAGACGTTCTTTTATAGCCTTTTGAATTCTTAGCCTTATTGTCTTTGGAAGGTTTGGTAAATCTCTCTCAACAACACTCTTGAGGGACTTAACTTTATAATGCTCTAATCCCACTTAATATCTTCAAGATCAATTGTTTCTGCACCTTCAACATCACGCTCATCAGAAATTTTAGACACTAAAAAATCTTCCATTTCACGATCTATTGCTTCTTTAAATAGCCTTTCTGCTAATTCTTGAGTGGGCTGCTTAGTGAGCTCAACTAGCTTGGCAAAATGCCGCAAAGTTTCTTTACTGAAAGCTATATTAGCGTTTGCCATAAATTTTACCAAAATCTACTAATAATTATACAACATTTTCCTGAAATTTTCAATAAAGAAAGCGAAGTAATTATACTAATATTAACATAATATTAATGCTTATATGTTAAAATTATATTGATTTTTTAATTAAGGAGTATATTATGGTAGAATATAGGTATAGCGGGAACCCTTTAAAGTGCGTCAACGATTGTCATACAGATTTCTCGAACCATCAAGAAATAGGAAAACTGACGGATTGCGTTAAAGAGTGTCAAGCTACTCATTTTAAATTTCCCCCATCTCATTCAGAAGAGCCAACACCTATTAATATAAGTGATATATTAATAGATATTAGAGATAATTTCTATGATCTTGCAAATAATTTCCATAATCTTGCAAGTTCAGTGTCTGTTCTGTAGCAGATACAGGTTTAATATCAAAAAAATGTGAGGCTTCTTTTGTACTCTATTCTTCTGAAATTTTCAATAAAGAACTATATTGACAAGTAATTACAGACTTAGTATATAGCTTTTGCTGATGTTAAGGAGAAATGACACAGACTAAGTATAGTATTGCAAGACATCAAATGTTAGTAAGTTAGTCTACTTTGAGGAATTTAAAGATATAAGTTTAGCAATTAATAAAGAAAAGCTTCTAAAGGTATCTGTTCAGATTCATGTGAAACCAGTGCTTCTTTTCTTGTCATCCCAGTGCTTGACACTGGGATCCAGATTGACGAAAACGCTCTACAACGTTTTTTGTGAAAAAGGACTGGATGCCAGTGTCAAGCACTGACCATTTGTTTCTACGTTTTTGTCTATCTTATTTTGCCACCCTGCTGAACGGATACTTCTAAAGAGCTGGCAGAGAAAATGGAAAACAAACCAAGAATGGAAAAATTTATATGATGAAATCATATCTGGATTCCAGTACTTGAATGACACCCATTTCTTTCCAGTGCTTCCTTTCTTGTTATCTCAGTTTCCATCATGTCATCCCAGTACTGGGATCCAGATTGACGAAAGCGCTCTTACAACGTTTTTTGCCAGTATCAGCTACTTTCATGACAACCATTTGTTCCCATAGTTGTCGTCTACCTTATTTTGCCACCCTGCTGCAATTATTTTCTCCATTCTGATGTATGTAAGCTTTTTAATCCCATCTTGTAATCAGGATAAATTAGAGAGATATCAAGATCTTTTTTAATTTTAGTATTACTCACTTTTTTTGATCCTAAATAAAAACTCTGCACATAATCTGGCAAGGAAGTTGGCTCTGGAGGGCTAATATTGAGAAGCTCGGCTGCATACATTACCACTTCTGATTGCGTAGCAGGTAAGTCATCCGCACAATTGTATATTTCACAAGGCTTTATATTTTGCATGGAAGAAAATAAAATATTCGATATATCTTCAACGTGAATATGAGAAAAAATTTTTTTCACATTTCTTGCTTTGCCAAGCTGTAAGTCAATTAACGCATTTCTACCAGGGCCATATATTCCAGCCAAACGGAAAATATGCACAGGTAATTTGCTATTTAGCCACTTCTTTTCAGAATCAAGGCGCTTTTCTCCTCTGATTTCTATAGGTTTTGTTTCAGATTCCTCATTCACCCAATTACCACAGTGGTCACCATAAACGTTAGTTGCAGACAAATAACCCACCCATTTTACGTTTTGCAGACCATATCTTTCCACAACATCATCGCCATCTGGAGGAATAGAAATTAAAACATGCGTTGCACTTTTAAGTAGATCTTGGTTGACTTCCTCATAATCAAAAAGAGTTACATTTTGTATACTTTTATTTCTTGATGTACCGCTAACTTTCCAACCTAAGTTCAGTAGTTTTTTCGATAGAAATTTAGCTACATATCCATAGCCAAAGCAAAATAAGTGCATGGAAATTAATTTTTAAAATTCTTTTTGATAAATTCTACCCCTAACTTTATTCCCTCTTCATTAATAATATGCCCTAATCCATGAATTGGGTATCCTTCAACATTTACTCCATTTTCTTCCAGAGCTTTAACCGCTAAGTCAAGGGACGAAAAAGGTACCACATCATCAGCGTCACCATGAATAACACATATGCTAGGTTTTGATTTGATCTGCGGTGCAGTTTTTGAAGGCGAAAGAAATCTACCAGAATAGGCAACAACTGACGCACAAGACTGAAGCCGGGTAAGAGCTACATTTATTGCAAGCATTGCCCCTTGAGAAAATCCAACTAAAGAAAGCTGCGTATCTTTTAAACTAAGTTCCTTTAATTTTGTATCAATAAAATGACTTACAATTGATGTGGCATTTTTTACCCCACTATATAGTGCTTCCTCACTACGATCTTCTAAGCTAAACCACTGATAACCATCACCTATTTCTCTCTTAAACGGAGCACTGGGAACTACTAAATATGAATCAGGCAAAAACTTGCTCATAACTTTAGCAAGGTGAGCGAAATTATCGCCACTTGAGCCCCAACCATGAAAAAAAATAATCAAATTTTTCTTATTTTCATCTGCACAAATTTCTTGGCTTTTAAGTTCAATCATCTCTTTATGTTTTTTTTAATGGCGATACCAAATTTCAGCCTCACTATTATTAAGCAAATTTGATATGAATAAATACTACTTGCGTAACCTTGATAACTAGAATAAAACTACTGAGCTTCAATTTTTTCTATCAATTTTTTGACCAAGCCTCTCAATCTTTTGCTAGAATCATCAAGCTCTTGAATTTGTGAAGCATCTTTTCTCATGAGCTCTTTGTGATTACTCTTTATGTAATCATACATTTCCTTCATCTGAGCAATCATCTTGTTGATATCCATATCACCCATATCAGGTATCATGCTAGGCATATTTCCTTCTAGCATACCACCAGCCATAAGTTGCTGAGACATTTGCATGAATGGCTTTAAGGTCTGTTGAAGCAAATTAGGGTCGCTTGCCAATTTTTCTATCTGCTCCTTGCAAGTATCCATGTACTGCTTCATAAATTCATCTTCTTGCACTTTGTCTGTCATAATTACACCTACTTGAAACCATATCTCTTAATTATATATTGTTTTAAATTAAAAACAATACAAAAACTACCATATTAATACTTAATTAAATAACAAATTATCTATTTTAAAGGGTAACACACTTTCTTTAACCATTCCTTATCTTTCATGCCATTTTTTAAATTTTCATAGACAAATTGATGGTAGATATTTATCCAGTTAATTTCATCTTCAGTAAGTATTTGCACATCTATTAGCCTTCTATCATACGGAACAGAGGTCAATTGTTTAAAGCTTAAGAAGCCATTTTCTCGCTTTTCAACATACATCAGATTTTCAATTCTTATTCCATACTTTCCTGGAATGTAGTAGCCAGGTTCATTAGAAAGTATCATTCCTGGCATAAGTTTCACTTTATTTCCCTTTGATATTGCTTGCGGTCCTTCATGCACTGAGAGATAACTTCCTACTCCATGCCCTGTACCATGCATGTAGTCCATTCCAAATTTCCATAGATGAGTACGTGCTAATATATCCAACTCCCCACCAGTAGTGCCAGGGGGAAAGACCGCACTTGCTATCGCAATGTGAGCTTTTAGCACTGTTGTGTAGTGAGCTCGTTGCTCATTGGTTGGACTGCCAATTGCTATAGTTCTCGTAACATCGGTTGTGCCATCAAGGTACTGACCACCAGAGTCAATTAAATATAACCCTTCTTTTTGAATGACTTTATTTGTCTTATTATTTGCACGGTAATGAATAATCGCTCCATTTTCATTAAATGCAGAAATTGTTGGAAAACTTGGTTGCTTAAATAAATCCTGCTTTCTTCTATATTCTAAAATCTTTGCTTCAGCTTCAAGTTCAGTAGTTTCATTGCCAATAAGCCAATATAGAAAATTTATAACTGCTACTCCATCTCGAATGTGTGCATTTATAGCTCCAGTTATTTCAATTTGATTTTTTATTGCTTTATGAATCAAACAAGGATCTTCTCTCTCAATTATCTGCTTATTTTCTATTAGACCTTTTTCATTACCTATTGTCATCCCAGTGCTTGACACTGGGATCCATACTTTTTTATTTCTGGATTCCAGCGTCACGCGCTGGAATGACACCGAAGCTGATTTTTCATTTAAATAATGGTTATACAAGGGATCTATTGCATTCATAATGCTCATTGGAGTTGTGCTTGGATCTATCATTATTGAATCTAGCTTATGCAGTGAATTTTTTAGCTCACTAATATCAAAAATATTTATATGATTATCAAAATTTGCCTGCATAACTGAATGTTCTTTATCTCGAATAAATAAATCAACGTTGTCGTTTTTATACAATATAGCACGGCCGAATATACAAGGAGTATATTCAGCACTTTCATTTCTTAAATTTAATAACCATGAAATTGAATTTGGATCAGTCAGAAGCACTGCCTCAGTTTCTATGTTTTTAGCTACTCTTTCACATTTATCCTTACTACTCTCACCAGAATACTCAGCTACGTGTGAAATTATCGTTTGTTTTTGATGACTATTTTTTCTTTCAATTGAATAGAATACTAGTTTACAAATACCTTCATATTTTCTTATTTCTTTTATAGTAAAATACTGTGGATAATAACCCAGTGAGGTAGTCAATGTTAAGTTTGCTTTTACCCACCTGTGTGGATCCTCTTCTTGTATATTATATATTTGAAAATTGTCTTGATCGAGTTGATTGTGAGCTTGTGTAATGTAGCGTCCATCTGTAAAAAATGGACACTTGTTGTTTTTTGTAACAATAAGTAGCCCATTTGTTCCTATGAAGCCACATAACTTAGTTAGCTCCTCTGAATACTCATTTAAATACTCGTCTTTGGTATGCAGCATAAATGCATCAACATTTATTTCGCGCATAAAAGAGCGAAATTCTTCAATTTTTGACATGATATTACCTCTAGACTTGAAAGATATTTGAAATTTTTAGGAAATTTTTGCTTAAAAAAGCAAGCTTACTGTGGTAACACAGCTACTTCAGGCTATAATAATTAACAAAGCTACCCCTGTCAAGCAAAATCTTCAATTAGCAATTTTTCTATTTCTCAAATACACCAATATGCTAACTATCGCTGCTGGAGTAATGCCTTGTATTTGTTTCGCAATACCAATTGTTGCTGGCTTTATTGACTGCAACTTTTCTATCACTTCACTGGACAGACCTTTAATCTGTGAATAGTTGAAGTTGGTTGGAATCTGAGTACTAACTTCCTCTTGTAAAAACTTCATATCTGCTTCTTGTCTTACTAGATAAGGCTTGTATTTTGCTTCAATTGCAACTGCTTCACATATTTCATTTTTGGTTATGCTGACTACCGTGGTGTCATTCCAGTGCGTGACCATGTTTAATTCTGGCCATATTTCTCGTAATTTATTCCAGTCAATATTTGGATAACCAAGCAAATCTAGTGCTGTTTTTCTTATTCCGTCATAAGATATTTTAATACCATAGGACCTGAGCTGCTCAGGAGTAATTGTTAGGCTCTCCAATTTCTCCTCAAGTTGCTTAATAGACTTAAGTTTACTCTGTAAAACAGAGTATCTCTCATGCGACACAAGGGAGATGTCATAACCTTTTTGTGTCAATCTTCTATCTGCATTATCTGACCTAATTGCTAGTCTATATTCTGCACGCGAGGTGAATAATCTGTAAGGTTCAGCTATCCCCTTAGTGACCAGATCATCTATCATTACACCGATGTATGAATCTGTACGATGGAGAACAAAAGATGCAGAAAGCGCTGCATTAATTCCAGCAATAATTCCTTGTCCTGCTGCTTCTTCATATCCAGTGGTACCATTAATTTGGCCAGCAAAGTAGAGACCTTTAATTTTCTTAGTTTCAAGAGTATGAAATAGCTCTCGTGGATCGATATAATCATACTCAACTGCATATCCAGGTCTTAATATTTCTGCATTTTCGAGCCCTTTAATACTCCTTATCATTTCACACTGCACCTTGATAGGCAATGAATTTGAAATTCCATTTGGATATATAGTGTTATCGTCAAGCCCCTCTGGTTCTAGAAATATTTGGTGACTATTTTTTTCTGCAAATTTTTTAACTTTAACTTCAATTGATGGGCAGTATCTTGGTGCAACAACATCATCTAAATGTGAAGAAGCCGACCTATGAAGATTCTCTCGAATTATTCTGTGCGTATTTTCATTAGTATGAGTAATAAAACATGAAACCTGAAGCTGGTTAATTTTCTCTGTGAGATAAGAAAACGGTGAAGGTGGGTTGTCGCCCACTTGCTCTTGTAATACCGACCAATTTATAGTGCCACGATCAAGCCTTGGTGGAGTTCCAGTACGCAGTCTACCTAGTTTGAAATTATATTTCTTCAGCGTATTTGCAAGCTCTACTGCAGGTTTATCTCCCATTCTCCCTGAAGGAGTTGCTTGCTCTCCTATATGAATCACACCACGTAAAAAAGTTCCTGTAGTCAAAACAACTTTACTTGTCAGTATACGTTCACCTGAGCTTGTTATTACAGCTTTTATATAAGACTCTCCGTTGCTATCGCTTTCTATAAGAAAATCTTCAACTGACTCTTCTTTTACCGTCAAATTGTCATAATTTAGAATAATTTCTTGTATTGCTTTTTTGTATAACTTTCGGTCTGCTTGTGCGCGTGGTCCCCATACCGCTGCACCTCTGCTACTATTTAAAATGACTGAGTGTATGCTTGCTCGGTCGATAGCCCCTCCCATTATTCCATCAAGAGCGTCTACTTCCCTAACTACAACACCCTTTGCAACCCCTCCAATTGCTGGATTGCAAGACATTTCCCCTATAGTTGAAATTTCATGGGTTATAAGTAGCGTGCTTGCACCAAGACGAGCTGCAGCTGCAGCTGCTTCACACCCAGCATGACCGCCACCTACTATCACTACGTCGTATTTATGCATTGAGTAACTCCTACTCTATAATATTCCAACTATTAGTAATTGATGTCAAATTTTACAGATTCCAGTATTGCACACTACTCTTACTTGATCAGCTTAAACTGCCGTCTCTTTTGCAGAAAAAACTTCTTCAACTATAGGAGAGGTAATACTTTTATTAACTTCTTCTCCCGGAAAGGTAATACATTTATCCACTTCTTCTTCCTGAGATATTTTTACATATGTAGAATCTATAATCGAAATTGCACCTGCTACAGATGTAATTGCTGTTTCATCTGCACAACGCGCTATAGCTACAGTTGCAAAAAACCCTAAAATCGGTGCTATCAATGCTATCATTCCATTTATTAATGTAAATCCTATTATTGGATTAGGAAAAACAGCAGCTATGCCTGCAGTAAGTATAATTCCAATTATAGCACTTGCAGATATAGTAATACTCAAAAGAATTGCTGCTTTTTCATGATTTTCCCCAATAGGATCTCTTTTGCAAAGTTTGTATAGCAAACATCCTATGTGAAGAATCGCAAGCAATACTGGAACCGTAGAACCAGCAATTCCACCCATAGCTAAAGGTGATGAAGTATCAAAGCTCAACCACCAAGCTAATACTCCTAGTACTGACACTATACTATAAACTAGCAAACACACATACATACAATCCCCTCACTAATTAACAAATGCCATTTTTACTCTAAATCATAAACTACCCCCTTCACTCTCAGCCATCTAAGCAGCACATTGGAGTAACAAAAAATGCTAACGGCAAATAATGGCTTTGCAAAAATAGAGAATGTTTATGTTTCTGTAAAGTGGAAAATTTTAATGGGGCGAGCGACCAGGATTGAACTGGCGACATTCAGTACCACAAACTGACGCTCTACCAACTGAGCTACGCCCGCCAAGATATAAAATTTCTAACATATAAGCGCAAATAGTCAATTGATTATTTAACCTATCCCCTTTTTTGGAGGGTTTTAAGTCAATAAATATTTTCATTTATGCTTTTACCATTATAGTTAATCGTATTGACACTGTGGTATGTTTAAAAGTATTTTCACATTTAGTTTTTTTACGGCTATTTCAAGAATCTCAGGGTTAATAAGGGATGTATTGATTGCTACGGTTATTGGTGCAACTTCTCTTGCAGACATGTTCTTTTCTTCGTTTCGTTTTGCTAATCTATTTCGAGCATTTTTTGCAGAGGGAGCATTCACTACCTCATTTATACCATTATACTCTGCAGAATCATATGATGATAAAAAGGCATTTAATTTCGCAAGTAGTGTAATATCCATGACGTTTATTATCCTAGTAATTTTTTGCCTTATCATGCAAACTTTTTCCCCTTATATGATCCAAATTTTTGCTCCTGGATTTGACAAAAACAAATTTACCCTCACTTTAACTTTATCAAGAATTATGATGCCCTACATAATCTTTGTCTCAATTGCATCACTTATTGGCGGAATGCTGCAAGTAAAACAACGTTTTGCTTCAACAGCTATTGCACCAATTATTTTGAATCTCTGTTTAATCATCAGTTTGTTTTTACCTTACATTGAAACACCTGCTCATAACCTTTCTATAGCTGTCCTGATCGGAGGGATTTTACAGCTAGTTCTGATACTGTTTAGTGCATACAAATTAAAGGCTTTCTTTTCTTTTAGCCTGGCATTAAGTAATGAAGTGAAGTTATTTTTTAAGCGTGTGATACCTGCAATTATTAACAATTGTGTAACACAGATAAGTGTATGGATTGACACAATCATGGCAAGTTTTATACCAAGTGCAGTGTCCTATATATATTATGCCGATAGACTAAATCAACTACCGCAAGGAGTAATTGGTACTGCAATTGGCACAGTGCTTCTTCCATTAATTTCAAAACAAGTAAATGATATTGAAAACATAGTAAAAATACAGAACAAAGCTCTCAATATAGGATTAATGTTAATTATGCCAATAACTGCTGCTTTTATCATTATTCCTGATATAATTTTACTTACGCTTTTTTCTTACGGTCAATTTGATTATCATGCAGTGCAGCAAACTGTTCCTACATTAGTAGCATTTTCTCTTTCTTTACCTGCATTTATTATAAACAAAGTACTGCTGCCCACATTTTTTGCTAGGGGAAATCTAAAAATACCAACTATATTTTCGCTAATATGTCTTGGAATCAATATAGTGTTAAACCTTTTGTTGATGAATAAGTATCAGCATATAGGAATTGCTATTGCTACTTCCATTTCCACTTGGATAAATTCCATCTTATTAATTAATTATTTAATAATAAATAAAATGTATAAGATTAGCCAAGTGTTATTACTAAATATTGTAAAAATTCTCGTTGCAACATTGGTTATGTCAATAGTTCTTTATCTCTCTAATTACTTATCAGTAGGGTTATTTTTCCTGACTCGTATTGTTTATTTAGTAACTTTAATAGCTTTGAGTGTTATTGTTTATTTTAGTACTCTCTATTTAATGTTTAGAGGAAATTTGAATAATTTGAAATATGTATAAACTAGATCTTTTGCTAAAGGAACAGCAAACGGTGTCATCCCAGTGCGTGACACTTGGATGACAGGATTGGATGACAAAAATAGGCGCTGAGATGACAAGACGAGAAGGAATGCTGGAATGAGAGGTCTATTATGAAACTTTCTTTATACGCCATATTATCAATCTCTTTAGTATTAGTCCTTCTTCATGTTGCCGCAGCTTTTAAGGATTGGAGTGGCTACAGGGAATATATAATAAAAGAGTTAGAGAAGAAGTATGATGCGAAAGTACATATTGTAGGAAAAGTTGAAGTTTCACTCATTACTCCAAAACTCACTATTTATAATATATATATACAATACAATAAAAATAAGGAGCAAAAGTTATCAGACTTAATTAGTGCAAAAAAAATTGAAATAAGGCCATCGTTCCTATCGTTGTTTTTATTTTCATTGCAACCAAAGTCAATTACATTGCTTGGTATGAAAAGCAATAAAGAAAATTTAATTAACATCATAAATGCAAAAGCCAGTGATAACATAGTCGATATAGTAATAAAAGACAGCAAAATAAGTTTTAATAATAATTCTGCTGATACTGTTAACATACAAGAGGTTGCTGTAAAAAAAAATAAGCAGTTTTTTGGTAAAGTAAAGATTGGTAATAACAATTATGATTTTTCAGGAAAGGTTAATATAACAAAAAAGGATGTACACATTAGTGTTGATTCAAATTTTGCAAATTTGCTATTCACAGGTAATAAAAATCAAGAAGAGCTCCAGGGTAATTTAACACTAATGATTAACAATAGCTCTGATTCTGTAAGCAACTTAGCAAAAATCATTAATCTTAGCTTCCTTTCTTATGCGATTCCCAGCGAAAATATTAAGATATCATCCAATATCAGTCTCAATGAAAGTGAGTTTATGGCAACTGATTTAAAAATTGATTCCAAAAGCATGCAGGCCAGCGGTACAATACAAAACGATAGAAAAAGCGATTACACTAATTTCAATATTAGCTTCAGTAAAGTTGACTTAGATTCCATACAAAATGATTCACAAAGAACAACGAACATGAAAGACCTTCTGGAATGTTTTAGAGCAGTTGTGCCAAAGAACTTGAGCTTAAATTTTAATATGGAAGCTTCTAACATTCAATATCAAAACAAAATATTGGACAAATTTCATGCTACGCTAAAATTTGCTGATAGCGAAATAAAAGTTAATACGCTTCTTCAATTTCCTGGAAACAATAACATATCTCGCTTATTAGGGAAAGTTTCAAATAATGGCAACTTGTCTGAATTTAATGGTGATTTATTGATAAAGGGCGAGTCATTCATCTCACATTTTTTCCCTTCTATAAAAACAAAAGAAGATGAGAAAAATCAATTTACACTAAGTTCTAAATTGCACCTTGCACCAAGAATATTATCCATTTCAGAAATTAGATTAACAAATGATAAGGAATTTTTAGAAGGATCAATCAATGTAAATCACACGAAGAAACACAATGTGATTGGTGGTAAGTTTAGTATACGCAATCTCAATGTGGATAAATATAATTATTCATTATTCAGTAACTTATCTAATGTGCAATGGCTGAGCAACCTGAAGTATGATGTAAATATAAGAACTAGTGTTAAAGATTCTATATTAAATGATACAAAAATCGAAGATTTGTATTTCCTGTTAATGATAGAAAAGGGTAAGCTAGCTGCAGATGAAATAAAGATATCTGGAGAAGATTTTGACATTACCGGCAGTGCGAAAATATTAGTGGATCAAAAATACACTAAGCCTTTGCTAGATGTAAACCTTACAGGCAATAAATTTAATGGAAATATCTTTAAATTACCGAGTTTAGCAGAGGTAAAAAGAAACTCAAGAAATGAAATAAATCAAATTCAATGGTCAACAAAGCAGCTTGATTTCTTGGGTGATAAAGAAGGCTTTGACGCAAATGTGCAAATCAAAACTGTAGAATTTAAAACTGGGCAGAACGTCTTGAAAGATTTTAATTTGGACACAGTGATAAGAAACAACACTATCACTATCAGGCAGGTAGGTTACGTACTAGGAGACGGGCAAGTGTTTTTTCAGGGTTATTTAAGAGCAGGCTCAATGCATACAAAATTTTCTATTGCAAATTTGGACACTAAAGAAATTGGCAAAGTTATAGGAATTAATAACATAAATGGTCAGATAAGCTTAAGTGGTGAAATCAAATCTCAAGGAAAAAGCTTTTATGATTGGGCGAGTAATTTATCAGGAAAGGTAGATTTGCAGGCACAAAAAATAAAGTTTATCAATGTAGATTTTAATTCATTTATTGCTAATTTATTAAGTAGTAAAAACAAATCTGAAATCTCCACACTTGCTCATACTGATATATATAAAGGCAGTACGCTCTTTAAAAATATTATTGGAGAAGCAAGTATTAAAAGTGGTGTATGTTCAACTAATTCACAGTTTTATATCGATCAAGCATCAGGTTCTATTTCTTCTAATTTAATCTTATCTAACTTCTCCTTAGCTTCTATATTCAGACTCTTTTTCAGACTACCAAACCATAATAGTCCTCTTTATATCGAGGCACACTTAGATGGCCCTATTTGGCGTCCTAAGATGAGTTTTGATGTAGATCAAATTTTCACCACTTTAATTGACAAGAAAAATAATTAATCGTATCTGTTCAGATGCATGTGAAACCAGTGCTTCTTTTCTTGTCATCCCAGTGCTTGACACTGGGATCTAGCTTTCATGCAGTCCCGATTAAAACGACATGCTTGAACATAAGGTTGACTACTTGTACACTTACCAGCCTATCAAAGTTCTTGGATCCCAGTGTCAAGCACTGGGATGACAAGAAAAGAGGGCATTGGCATGACATCTTCCTACAGCTGTGCGTCAAGCACTGACCATTTATTCCTATGTTTTTTGTCTATCTTATCTTGCTACTCTGCTGAACGGATACATTCATTTAGCTACATGATTTAGAAGGCAGTAAACTTCATCTACCCTCAAGTTGATTTGTGTTTAATTGTAATAGTTTAATTAACAACAATACTGACTAATTGCTCGTAACTCTTCAATGCTTGTGTCACTGCAGCTTGTGCTTGGACTCCCTTCTTCAAGCAATAATTGCGTTATCGCCGTGTGGCCTTTGAGAACAGATGAATGTAAAACAGTAACGCTAGAATTATTCACTATATCAACATTTGCTCCGTTTTTAAGCAATAATTTTACCATATTTACATGGCCTGCCTGAACAGCATGACATAAAGGAGTAAAACCATAATTGTCCACTGCATTAACATTTGCTCCGTTTTTAAGCAATAATTTCATTTCCTCTAAACGATTGCCGCAAGCAGCATAATGTAAAGGAGTATCACCATTAAGATCTGCTGCATTAACATTCGCTTTGCGTCTCGATGACAATTCTATATGAGGAAGAGTAAAATTTACTGAATTTTCTTGTTCTTGATACATAAACTACCTCCAATTTATTACAGCTTAGAATAAATACCTACACTATACTTAGCAATAAATATCAACTCAACTTATCACCATCCTGCAGCGGTGGCAAGCCAAATTCTTCCCTTTTTTCATTAAGCGTCATGAAGTTTGCGTTTTCCACGTATTTCCACATCTTTTGCCTTTTTTCCATGAGAATTTCTATCGCGTCTTTGTCGTACGACAAGCACAAGTCCTCACCAAATTTTGGTGTCAACCAAGAGTTTAGGTGACAGACAATGTTTTCCAGTGTCGGTAAAACCGTCTACTCCCAAAGAGAAAGACGTGCTTCAACTAAATTACTGTAAGTGTTATCACCGGGTATGCCAAGCAACTGTGGTGGAACGCCAAAAGCTAGCGCAATATCGCGAGCTGAGCTGTGTTTTGACTCAATAAAATCCATGTCCCTCGGTGATAAGCTCATTTCCTTCCACTCTAAACCTCCTTCAAGCAATATAGGTCTTCCAGCGTTGACAGGACCTGAATAATGATCGTTTATCTGTGCTTTCAAGCGTTGGTACTGCTCTTGACTTAAGTTTCCACCGCTTCCATCCTTTTCTGATTTCACAACTATTGCACCGCTTGGTCTTGCACCACTTTGCAGCATTGCCTGATTCCAAGCACCAGCCTGATTATGCTGATCTATACTATATGCAGCTGCCTCAATTGGTGACAGTCCATACCAATCATTCAAAGGGTTAAAGGTTTTAAGATGCAGTACTGTTGAACGCCCAGTCAATTTATCAACTTTAAAGTCATAACTGTTGTTATTTACGGTATAACGATAGATATAAGGAATGTTATTTCTCCCTGGAACAATTTCAACCCTATCGGGGCGCAGAAGATAAAGCTCTGTTGGTTTGTTTTGCAGCTCAATCATCAATATATAAGAATTGCCGTTAACTAATCGATAAGTTACAATCCCCTCAATAAATTCCGATTTTGATGTCATTGGATTAGGAGAATAAAGCAACTTCAGTAATGGATGTGCTTTTAGTTGCGATTTTCCCTGGTCAGTGAGCTGGCAGAGAGTAAAAGGTACCGAAGATGCAGCACTTGCAATCATATTAATTGCTCGAAAGGCAATAACATTTTTTATGTAACCTTCCTCAGCAAAACTTACATAATCACGCCTACTCCAACTTGGTTCCATCATTAGTTGCAAAGCAGAGTATTCACTGCTTTTCTTTTTTTGAAAAATGTTAAAATTCATATGTGCCTCCTGAAAAATTGAATTTAAGGTAGAATTAATTTGGGATGTTAGAGTAGCTGACACTAGGATCTAGGAAAATAGAATCAACACACAAAGCTACTTATTTCGAAAACAGTATGTTAAACTAACTTTGCCTCGAACACAAAGCCAGCGCGTAACCAGAAAAAAAGAAGAATGGATCCCAGTGTCTGAGCACTGGGATGACATCGAAGTGCTACTTGGGTGACAAAGAGAAGGCACTAGGATGACACCGTAAAGGCCAGCTACCTAAATGATAAGAGAAAACATTACATTAATAAAGAAATATAATTAAAGAATACTTATGCCTCCAAGGTAGGCATAAGTATCGCTTCTGTTAACAAAGCTGAGGCTCTCTTTGGAATTCCTCAACTTTTGGATCATTAATTTTGCTATTGCAGCTATTGTATGCATAAACATTAAGATAAATGCCTGTCACTATTCCAACAAGCATGCACATTCCTGTTACCACTGCAGCTACAGTAAAAGCTGTGCCTAAAGTTCCACTTGTAAATATAGCTGCTATTAACGTTGGAACAAATAGACAGAATGAAGGTTTGGTTATGTAGCTATGAATCTTGTCAGCTCTATCAAAATTTTTCCACGATTCAGCAAGATCTTTCAATGGACCAGTAAGATTTCTTGCCATTTTAACCTGGGTTTCTAAGTTTTGCTTAAAGTAATCACTCAAACTAACATTTGGAGAGTTGTGAGTAGGAGTTAAAAAAAAGAAAAAACATAACTCCTGTGCTTTAAACTCCCCATTCATGCACTTAAAATTCCTAACATTAAGTCCGGGTCCAATATACCTAAGGTCAAACTGCATATTAGGATTCAATATATGATTTAAACTATTTGCCTTTTTATCTATTAAAGCTTTAAATTCTTCTTTGTTCTTATCATAGTAGTCAATAAAATCTTTTAACTCTTTTGATAGCTTTTCTAGATCTATTTTTATGCCATATATTCTCAGTTGGAACAGAGTATTAAAAAAGTTTTGTAAATAATCCTTGGTATTACTAAAGCTGAAACACAATGATCTACCGTGGTCAATTTTTGCCCAGAGTTTTTCTGTTACTTTTTCACCTTTTGCATCCTCATACTCTTTTTCTATTACACCAAAATTTCCTGGTTATATATCACTCTCTCCAAGCAATATTTGTGCAGCTAATATTTTCTCAAAACCTTTTGCATCTTGGTAATTTTTACCTTTTTCCTTAGGATCCATTAATGTTATAAACTTATCCAAAAACTTTGATCTCAGATGAAGCTTATCCTGGCTTTTCTCTTGCTCAATGCATTCTTTAGATTGATCTTGAAACTTATATTCCCCTTTCTCATATTTCTCGTGGCTTTCACTACTCTGTGCCTCGTTCTTTACAAATCTTTTTTCTGGCAAATCGTTATTTGTTACCAATTCAACAATTGGAGCTCTATCATGCAAAAACAGCTTATATAAATCACCAGCAACATATTCCCTGATAAAATCAGCAATATTAAGGTCATCATAACATATATTCCTTTCTACCTTCGGCCATGATCGATCAATAAGCTTGTTTATCACAAAGTCTGGCAAATAAGGAGCTTCCAATTTTGTAGCTTTTCTTGATCCTTTGTAAAAGAATTCTTTGAATTGTGCTAGCTTAGACTGTTTTTCCTTTTCTGTAAGCGTGTGGTTTAGAACAGACTTAATCATGAAAGTTGCCTTATCACTTTCACCATATTGATGCTCTGCTTGAAATCCTGAGCTGTAGCCTACTTCCTTCTCCCCTACTTTCTTAAACTCGCTCATAGGCTGGAGTGTTCTATCGTGGAAATGTTTTTTAAGAAGTAGAGTTTTTTGTTCAAACTCTGGATCTGTAATACATAACTTACCTACTTCATTATTTGTATTTAGCATAATTACCCCCTAACCAAAGAAATTTTAACAAAAATGTTAAATGATTATTAATAATGCTAGCATATCCAGCAACATATATCAAATCTTTTATCACCACCAAGCAGTAGCAAATACTTTCCTTTTTCGTTATGAAAATTACATGACTTGATACGGTAAGCTTTAAAAGCTCACCAAAAGCCTAAACTTGCTTGAAAATCAAGTAAGTATTATAAAATTAAATAAAAGAAATTGAATATGACAGAATGGCTAATATCTAACCAACTTATTGATTATAACAATGCTGTAGAATTCATGGAAGCAAAAATTCAACAAATTTACAATAATTTATCTGACGAGCTAGTATGGCTGCTCCAGCATCCTCCACTTTACACTTCAGGAATCGGTGCAACAGATAATGATATTGTTGAAAAATTGTTTCCTGTCCATAAAACAGGCAGAGGTGGTAAATATACATATCACGGGCCAGGGCAGCGCATCATATACTTAATGCTAAACCTTAAAAAAAGAAACAAATGTGACATAAAACTATATATTAGAGATCTTGCTAATTGGATCATAAATGTTTTAAAGCACTTCAACATATCTGGAGAATTCAAAGAAGACAGAATAGGTATCTGGGTGAATAATAATGGAGTAGAAGAAAAAATAGCAGCTTTTGGCATTCGCTTGAGAAAATGGGTAACTTATCACGGCGTAGCGCTTAATGTCTCTCCGAATCTTTCCCACTATAAGGGTATTATTCCTTGTGGACTGAAAGATTACGGCGTTACATCAATGGAAAAACTAGGAGTAAAAGTTTCTCTTTGCGAATTAGATGATATATTAAAGCAAGAGTTTCATAAGATATTTTAATGTATTCCTTTATTCTTTATTTTCTATGCCTTTTACTCACTAATCCTGCAAATCAAGTTGATATTATTGCTCCTTCTTCGAAAGGAAAAGAATCAGATCTGCCTACTATAAGAGAATACGTAAAAACTTTGGATTTTAATCCTCACATTTCGGAGAAAATATACAGTAATGACAATCCATTTTATTCTAACTCTGATGAGTTTAGAGCGAATGATTTGGTTAATGCGCTCACTGATGATAGCAAAATAATTTGGTGTATCAGAGGAGGAGAAGGGGCTTCTCGGCTGATTCCTTACCTAGAAAAGCTGCCCAATGATAAAAAAGAAAGAATTGCTCAAAACAAAAAAATTCTTATAGGCTATAGTGATATCACTGCTTTACATATTTATCTGCAAATTAAATATGATTGGCAAACTCTTCACGGCACCATGTTAGAAATGATAGTAAATAACTCCGTTGCTGAAAGTTCTGTTGAGAAATTGAAAGAGTTAATTCTTAAGCAATGCAACTCTATCAGATTTGACAACTTAAAGATGATAAATAATGGAGTTAGACTAAAAAATGGCAAATTAGAGTCTAAAATCATCGGTGGTAATATGACTTTAGTCGAAAACAGTATAGGAACTGCTTGGCAAATAAACGCAAAAAACAAAATTCTATTTTTAGAAGACATAAGAGTTTATCCATATTCAATTGAACGCAGTTTAGATCACCTAAAACAAGCTCATATTTTTGATGGAGTAGATGCAGTAATATTCGGTGACTTTGTTAACTGTTATAATGATACTCTTGTCGAAATTGTAAAAGAAAGGTTTGCAAAAAGTGTCAACTTTCCAGTATTTACAATAAAAGGAGTAGGCCATGGACATATAAATGACCCTTTACCTTTCAACACTTACACTACCATCAGCATGCAAGACGAGAAAGAAGGTTTGTTCTTTATGGATTTCACCACAGTGGAAAAGTAGCCTCTTTCTTTTATCATTCCAGATTCTTGCAAACAAAATACTATAGAATTAAAGAATTACTACACACTAAAAAGGGCATGTGTCAATTACGCTTAGACAAACTAGTGTGAAAGATAAGCTAAATTTTTTAATATAAAAAATATCTTACAATGGAAAAGCATAACGGATTGCATTATACATAAAACATAATCTAATTTTAAACCACTTAAGAAAGAACTCCTACGTTACACTACCTAGTCATGATCAACATCTCCGATTAAAAAAATACTATAATAGGGATAAGTTAAAAATATAATAATAGTGTTTCTAATTGCTTTGTCTTTGCATTAAAAAGCCAATTTTCAGTGTCAGCTACTTTCATGACATCCTCCTGTATCTTTTTTCTAGGTTATACAGAAGTCTAACACAATTATAGAATAAGCTTAAAAGTTCTGATACAGTATTTATTTACAAAGAATATGCTACTCGACATTGAAAAACGCAGCATAACAAATGCACTGTGGGAGTTACAAGAAGCAGATCAAAGGGAAATTTTAACTCTTATACAGAGATTTGAGTTACCAGAAATATTAGCAAGAATATTAGTTAGTCGTGGTGTTAACATAAAAAATGCACATGACTTCTTACATCCACTAATCAGATCGCTATTACCAGATCCTTTTCACCTCCTTGATATGGATAAAGCTGTTTCTCGCATAATAAAAGCAATAAACAATAATGAAAATATTGCAATATTTGGTGACTATGATGTTGATGGTGCAACATCATCAGCATTGATTAATAGGTACCTAAGAGCGATTGGGACACGCTCTATAATCTACATTCCAGATCGTGTTGATGAGGGCTATGGATTAAACACAGATGCTTTATTACAACTTAAAAAGAAAGGAATTGATTTATGTATTTCTGTTGATTGCGGTACGCTTGCATATCAACCAATAGAAGATGCAAAGGTCTTTGGACTTGATATTATAGTTGTCGATCATCACCTTGGTATAGAAAAATTACCAAGTGCTGTAGCAGTTGTTAATCCCAACCGCCTTGATGAGAGCTCCCCTTATAACAACCTAGCAGCAGTTGGAGTGTCATTTCTGCTAATTATTGCTCTTAATAGAAATTTACGTGAAGAAGGATTTTTTACCAACAAAAAAGAACCAGATTTATTTGATCTACTGGATCTTGTTGCACTTGGAACTGTCTGTGATGTTATGCAGATTACAGGTCTAAATAGGGCTTTTGTTTTACAAGGATTAAAAGTTATGTCAGCAAGAAAAAACGTTGGCTTACGTGTTTTGTTTGACGCTTTGGGAATCCTTGAAAAACCAAGTGTTTCACGGTTAGGGTTTAGTATTGGGCCATGCATAAATGCCGGAGGAAGAATTGGAGAAGCATCCCTTGGTGCAAGGTTGCTTTCCACCGATGATGAAGAAGAGGTGCATTTAATCACGCTAAAATTAATAGACTTAAATAATGCAAGGAAAATGTTAGAAAATGAGGCTCTCTTAGAAGCTACAACACAAGCGGAAAAATTTGCCCAATTAGGTGTAAATTTTATAATGGTAAGCGGCAATTGGCATCAAGGAATAATTGGTATAATTGCATCAAGGCTAAAGGAGCAGTTTCACCTACCAACGATAGTGATATCTTTAAACAATGGAATAGGAAAAGCAAGCTGCAGATCAATTTCTGGAGTAGATATTGGTGCTGCGGTTCTTTCTGCGAAATTTACCAACCTAATCATTGAAGGTGGTGGTCACAATATGGCAGCAGGATTTTCGATTAAGGAAGATAAAATAAGTGATCTACATGATTTCTTTACTGAAAGATTTGCAAACTCCACAAACGACAAAACCATCAAAGTTGATGGTATAGTAACAGCTAAAGCAATAAACTTACCCCTATGGAATCAACTGCAGCGCTTAGAGCCATTTGGTGTTGGCAACCCCGAACCGAGATTCATCATTCAAGGAGCAAAGATAAGGAGGCCTGAAGTTGTAGGAGTTGACCATGTAAAATGTTTTATTGTTGACGACAATATTATGGTAAAAGCTATTGCGTTTCGCTCTGCAAATACTAAGCTTGGCTCTGCTATTATGCAGGGTAATGTTAAAGCCATTTTGGGTAAAATCTCTATGAATTATTGGAATGGCAATGAATTTGTGCAGTTTTTAATAGAAGATGTGTTGAGTATCAGTTGATTTTACACTCAAAGAACCAATAATAGAAATTATTAGTTCTTTAAGTAGTACTGTTAAAGTATATCTACTAATGATGTGAGACTGTGTACTATATCCATGGAGGAATCACATTTTGTGTACTGTACATCTTGACTATCTATCCATTCTTTAAACTCTTCTGGATTTTTGTTGTCAATATCCCATATTTTGTTAAATATATCATGCCATTTTACATTATCTCCTAACATAAAATATTCAGAAATATCATCAATTATCTCAGGATGCTTTTCTCCTAAAAATTTAAACATAAGACCTGCAGCAAAAGAGGAGAAATGGTTATATAAAGAGCAAGAAAAAGTGAGGTAAAATGAGCTTAATAATCTAAAAGAACATCCGAGGAATTTTCGAGATGTAACAGGTCTGACAATAGAAGAATTCCAAAAGGTTGTCGAAACCAGAGTGGGAAAAGGTTGAAAAACAGAAGAAATGCCATGGAAGAACGTCAAAATTGCCTGTATTGGAAGGCAAAATCTTCTGTATAATTCTGTATTATTGAACTTATATAACACACCGATTCTTGAGTAACTGCATAACTCAAACATTTGCCGATTACTCAAGAAAATGGAACCACTTTTGGCTAAAAAAATCTCAATAAAAAAGGACAGGCCAGAAAGAATTTTGAAGATATTAGCAGATGTAACCAATACAACGGCCAAAAGATAGGAAAATTGTCTTATTCTGGAAAGAAAAGAGTAATACCAAAATCCATTACTAAGCGAACAAATAAGAAACATTACAAACTCGTTTAATAGTAGTGCTGGAAATATTGACAATAAAATTACACAAAACATCTTCAAGTAAACCTATGGTATCGTAGATACTATTGCGTAAAGTATTGTATTTGATATATTGCCACAACCTTTCAACAGGATTTAGTTCCGGTGAATAAGGAGGCAAGTATATAATGGTAATGTTTTCCTGAATTTTCAAACTTTTTGATCTATGCCAACTTGCACAATCCATTACAAGAAAGGCTTCTTTCGTGCCTAAATCTTTCGACATCTGCTCCAGAAATATATTCATACAATCAGTGTTTACATATGGAGCAAGTAGGCTAATTTTCTTACCACTTCTTGGATTTACCGCACTGTAGATATAGAAATTTTGTCTACCAATTTTCATTTTAACCTGCGTTCTGAACCCTTTTTTAAACTATCCGTGTCCGATTTTTGAATGAGTTCCAAATCGTGATTCATCAAAAAAACACCTCCTTTTTAGGGTGGGAATTGACTATTTTATTGAAGTATCTTTTAAACTCTTCTTGCTTATTTTTATCTTGTTTATGGTGCATTGGCCTCGGTGTTATGTAAATCCTTTGTATCTCACGGTGCACTGTTGATTTGCTGATGTTTAGGCCAAATTCCTCTGAGATTTTTATTTGCACTTCCTTAATAGTAATATTTGGATTTCTTTCTACCCATATTTCAATTTGCTCACGTTGATTTTTGTTTAATTTGCTTTTTCTTCGCCGCTGAGACGGGGCAAATAATTTTTCTACTCTACCAAATTTTAGATGCTTTATCCATTCAGTCAAAGCAGTCCTTGAAATTTTACATATTCTTGCCACAGCGCTTATACTACTTTCTTTTCCTGCTATCACCGCTTGTAACTTTTTTGAAACATATGCGTTATTTCTGACCTTTTTTAACATTTCTTTCGCCAAATTTACAACTTTTTCGTCTAATAGTTTTGATCTTAATGCCATTTAAACCTCGCTATTTCACTTACTTTAGTATGACTTCTTTCCCATTATTATCTATCTGTTCTTTGTATAGCGGGAATTGGTATAAACACAATGAAAACGGAAATTGTTATAAGAGAAGATGGGCAAATTCTATCAGTGTCACACAGAGCACGATTTTAAGATACGAAAACAGGAAAAAATGTTGCCAAAAGAGAATATAAAGTATGCAGATTCTGGGGTGGCAAAAATTGAGAGTAACGTTGTAATTCCACATAAAAGGTATCGGGCTGACGGATGATCAACAATCGGAAGCTGGTATCATTTAGGTAGAGCATAAAATCCGTGAAATTAAGATTTTATGTCGCATACCTATCGCAATTTTCAGAAGAAATACAACATGAATAATTGCTGACCTGGTAAACCTCAGACATGGGTTTTTATTGATCCTGCTGTTCACCTAACTCATGCTGAAATTAGTTGCATACCGTTTCGCAGTGGGTCTATTGAAAAATTTGTTGAGGTTATTTGATAGGCAAGTTATTTTATTCATCGTTACTTCTCTCACTAAAAACATATCTGTGAGAACTTGTTATTCTATCTCCTTATATCTTTTTCCTTAACTTGACTCCTATGATAGGCTGAGCGGTATCGACCTAAATGGTTCTAATGCAATTGATAATTTCTCCTTTTACAATACCTGCTTTATGTTATCTTCTAACCAATCTAACAAATATTTCTTAAAATAACTTTACCCCAAATCTATCTTTTATCCTACTCAGTGATGAATGATTTAGTACTTTATCTTCAAGACTGAATCTGCAAAACTACCTATATTCTACATTAAAGTGGATCTCTCTACATAACTGACGATTTGACCATATTCCATATAGATGGCAAATAATTTGCATCCTAAAATTCTCTATTTCTTCCTTTTTCAACAGCCTGTCCTACCTAATACGAGTTGTAGTAATTGAAACAGTGCATCCATAAACTTTGCTCAATTAAAGGCTTCTTGCTTTTTTTAGGAATTTTCTGAAAATTACCCTATTGAATTCCATGGTATTATTTTTGTAACATTATTACATACGTTATGATAAGGAAGTTGAAGAAATTTGTTAAGTAGTTTTTATGAGCTACTTGAATAACGGCTACAATGTTTATACAATTGTGCGTCATGTGCTGGAATTCGTTTTAGCCATCTATATCTTAGTTCCACCAACAGTTATTGCGTCGACTTTGAGTGTTGGTTGACCAACTCCAACGGGCACATTTTGTCCATCTTTTGAGCATGTGCCAACACCAGGATCTAACTTTAGATCATTACCAACCATAGATACTTTTTTCAACACTGTTGGACCGTCACCAATTAGTGTTGCTCCTTTTACTGGCTGTATAATTTTGCCATTTTCTATTAGGTAAGCTTCCGAAGATGAAAAAACAAACTTTCCTGACGTTATATCAACTTGCCCACCATCGAAATTTACTGCATATAGACCTTTCTTTACGCTAGATATTATTTCCTCCGGTGTATGTTTTCCAGGCAGCATATAGGTGTTTGTCATGCGCGGCATAATAACTTCTTTATAACTTTCTCTTCTACCATTACCGGTTGGATTTACACCCATGAGTTTAGCGTTCATATGATCCTGCATGTATCCTTTGAGGATCCCATCCTCTATCAATATATTATAACTGGGTGGAGTGCCTTCGTCGTCTACGCTGATAGAGCCACGCAAATTAGGCAGAGTTCCGTCATCAACTACTGTAATGTCACTAGCTGCTACTTGTTTACCCATAGAATTTGAAAATGCTGAGACTCCCTTACGATTAAAATCGCCTTCAAGTCCATGACCTATAGCTTCATGTAATAATACCCCTGGCCAACCAGAACCTAGAACAACCGTCATTTCTCCGGCTGGAGTTGGAGTTGCTTCAAGATTTACCAGTGCTTGTTCTAACGCTTGGTTTGCAACTTCTTTCCACTTTTTCTCAGAAATAAACTTACTATAAGAATCCCTTCCACCGTGTCCTGCGGAGCCTCTCTCGGTTCGACCATCTTTCTCTACGATGACTAACACATTAAAACGTACCAGAGGCCTGATATCGCTTAATCTGTGATCACCCTTTATTATTTGTACGACTTGCCATTCTCCATTTAGAGTTATTTTTACTTGCTTCACGCAGTTATTCTTGGACCTTACATATTCATTAACCTCATTGAGTAGTTTAATCTTTGAGTTTAGATCCATTTCATTTATGGGGTTAATCTTTGAATACATGCCTTTTTTCCCCTCATTTAAGTTTATTGAATTTATTTTGTTTAAAGATACTGAGCTTTTCACTATAGAGGCAGCATTACTAATTTCCTTTTCACTAATTTCAGAAGAGCAAACAAAAGATGTACTATCCTCACAAAAGGACCTTAAACCAAACCCCTTTCTGATATTCAAATCCATGTGTTTCAATATGTTATCATCAAAAACCAGGGACTCTGACTGGCAAAGCTCTAAAAATAGTTCACCACCATCACTATTGCTCAAAGCATTATTGACTATTTTATACACGTTATTAATATTAACATTGTTTTGAGCAAAAAATATTTGATCTAGATTTGGCATTACCTTTGAACTAAAAATTGTTTAAGTATATTATTTAATTTTAACATAGTAAATCACAAAAAGCCCGTTAGGCTTTATTGCATATCTAGTGAAGTTTTTTCCTGAACAAATAATTTCATGTTACTATTTCGAACTCAGCCATACCAAAAATTTGTTCATTAAGTAGCATTTAATAAGTAGTTCCTTCTCCCTATTTATCTCAGATTTATTTTTTAAACTAAACCCAAATGTCTCTTTTAACCTATAAAAAAAGCATTCAGTATAGACCATATTTTACTTCCTCTTCCATCTTTCTTTACCTTTTTCATAGCTTTCACATGATTTTATTACACTAATGTTGCTATTTCTCTCTGATAGCTTTCTCATAGACTCTTGCGTGTTTTCTTGCAGCTTGCATTGTTTATATATACTTACCATATCATAAGCTGAAGAACAGGTAAAATATTTTGTTTATTGCCTATTTTATTCAACATTAGGCATGCCGGTAGCTGTACATGCATATCACTTTTTTACTGTTTATGTTTAAAATAACATGTGACTTTCTATATATTTTCTTACATTCTCCTTATTATGGTTATAGCTATAATACTAATTCTAGTGCTATCTATTGCAATTTCAATATTATTTTTATCAACTCTGCAGTCATTGATTTTTATGTTAAGCTTTTTAAATCTTCTAGAAGCTTGTGTATAGCTGATGACCTTGAGATCTTTACCCATTTATAACCTTTTATAAAACCAACTGCTTGCAATTCTAAAAAGATATGTGTATCAAAACCACAACTTTATCACTGTAGATGTACCTGCCACTTTTGGATTATTCTCATACCAGTTTCCAATCGCTTCATTAATGAAACGAAAAATATTTCCTCTTGTATCTTGTAAAAAGCATCTAATGTTTTAAGCTTAAGCATTAGGTGGAGGAGGGAAGAACTCTGTTTCTCCTCTTAGATATAAAATCTGTAAGAAAGATAAGAGTTCCCTCCTCAAAAGTATAGGCTGGACGGTATCGTAGAAAGACCTAAATGGCTCTAATTCTGTATCCACAAGGTTAGCATCGGACAGATACAAAACCTGTCAAACCAGAAAGAAACTCCTATTTTCTACTTTTTTGAATATAATTTTACGGAGAAGCGCTTCTGCAGTTATAGCCGAGTAGGCAATGGTGCCTTAGTGCTCGTAGGTTAGCATGGTTTTGGAAGGAAAATCACTGATGGAGTCTTTGAGACTACCTCGATTAGAAGAGCGTATAATTCAACCGTTCCAAGCTGAAGTGCTTTTCAATTATTATATGATGGAGGTTAGAAATGGCAAAAACAAAAAGTAAATTAGAGGTCTGATGCGGCAGGAATAGATATCTGTGCATTATGTATGTGTACCAGAAGGAAGAGATAAACAGAATATACAAAAATTCTGCTGCTTCACAGAAGATCTTTATAACTTAGCAAAGTGGTTAAAGAGGTGCAAAGTTACTACAATAGCCATGGAATCAACAGGAGTGTATTGGATCCCCTTGTTTCAAGTACTTGAATCATATGGATTTGAAGTAAAATTAGTAAACGCAAAATATGTTAAGAATGTGCCTGGAAGAAAATCTGATGATTGCCAGTGGTTACAACAACTGCATAGCTATGGACTGCATTTAGACCAGATAATCAAATTTGTGTATTACGCAGCTACGCTAGACAACGAGATAACCTAATAAAAAGTGCAGCAGCACACATTCAACGTATGCAAAAAGCGTTAATTCAAATGAGCATTCAATTGCATAAGGTGATAAGCGATATAACAGGAGTTACTGGCATGCAAATTATTAAAGCAATACTTGAGGGTGAAAGAAATCCAGAAAAATTAGCTGAATTAAGAGATGGACGAATAAAAAATGATAAATCTACCATTGCAAAAGCATTAACTATAGAGAGGAACACCTGTTTACACTAAAACAAGAGTTTGAGCTATACAATATTTATCAGGAAAAAATAGCAGAATGTGATAGAAGTATTGAAGGATATTATAAAACATTTGAGACAAAGTCAGGTGGGAACAAGCTATGTAATAAAATAAAGCGTAAGTCTACAAAACATAGGCCAAATTTTGCTATACACGAAGAACTGCATAGAATTACAGGTAGGGAAAAGTTCCAGGACTTGATGTAGTAACCATACAAACAATAATTTCAGAAACTGGCATAAACCCTAATAGATGGCGGACAGAAAAACACTTTTCATCGTGGTTAGCCCTGCCAATAAAATTACAGGAGAAAAAGTGTTTAGCACAAGAACGCGTAAAGTCATTAATCGTGCTGCAAATGCATTTCGAATAGCTGCTCACTGTGTATCAAGAAGCAACAGCGGAATAGGTGCGTACTGTAGAAGAATAAAGAGACGACTAGGTGCACCAAAAGCAATCACGGCTACCGCAAGAAAACTAGCATGCATTTTTTATAGTATGCTAAAGTATGGGTAAGAATATGTTGAAAAAGGAATGAACTATTATGAAACACGTTACAAAGAGAGAGTTAAAAAAAACTTGATCAAAAAAGCACAGGAATTTGGCTACATCTTAGTTCAAAAAGATGAACTGGTTGAGGGAGTTTCTTAGAAGGCTTACTTTTCGTTTTAAATGGTAACGTATGGGGTTATATATGATCAACAACTTTCTTGGAATTGATGTATCAAAAGATCGCTTTGATGTTTTTCTTTCATTCATAAGTAAAAAAGAAAAGCGTGAAACTAGGAAAAGGAGCTTTAAGAACGATGATCTTGGGTTTCAAGGTCTGCTGAGTTTTCTACAAAAGCATAATGTGGAAGAAGTAAAGGCATGCATGTGGTTGTTATAGCGAAGCTTTGGCTGAATTTCTGCACAATGCTGGACATTTTGTTAGTGTTGTAAATCCTTATTGTATTAAATCTTATACAAGGAGTAAGCTCGTAAGACAAAAGAATGATCAGACTGATGCAGAAATTATTGCTGATTATTGCCAAAGACAGGAACCAACTCGTTGGACACCACCTTCTTCTGAAATGAAAAAATTAAAACATCTTTATCGTTGCTCAGTTGCGTTAAAAGAATTAGTAAATAACCACCTAGAAAAAAAAGAGAGACTGCCTAAAGAAGTTGCAAATGCTTGGGAGGATCTTGCAACGAATATAGTTAAAAAAATAGAAATAATAAAAAACTCCATACGCAAACTATTAAAGCAGCACAAAGAATTGTTGGAAAATTTTCAGCTTCTATTGACTATTCCAGGAATAGGAGAGGAATCAGCAATAGCTATTTTAGCTGAAATCCCTGACATAAAAGCTTTTAGAGATGCCAGGCAATTGGCAGCATATACAGGAGTTATACCGAAAAATATAACATCAGGTTCATCTGTACATTCTAAACCAAGATTAAGTAAATCAGGTTACAAACATTACGTAAGGCCCTTTTCTTTCCTGCCATAGTAGCCAAGAATCACAATCCTATCATTGTGAGTTTTTGCCAAAGACTAAAGAAGAAGGGTAAGCATAATATGGCAATTGTGGGAGCGTAAGCTACTCCATATCATTTTCGGTATCCTGACATCCAAAAGTGCTTTTGATCCAAATCATATCAAGAATTACAGAACTAGGATGTTGACTGTAGTTTAAAATCAAAAAATGCTTCCAATCCATTCAACATATTCACTAACTGTAATCTGTGTACTGTTACACAATCAGAAGTATTTTTTGATTTTATGATACAGCTTGAGTAATTTTTTTGTTGACTAGCAAGACGGTTGTAAGTTGGAAATATGATATAAAAGAAGCAAGAAGGAAGGTAGCTCTATAAAAAAATATAGTTATCAAAGGCTTGAGCGACCGTAAGACGGTAGTATTACACATACGTAGATATCAAGGTACTCAAGCCTATCCTTCGAGACGTTTGAATAGTTGTTTGGGACATACATATGCACCTGTTTACAATCTTAAATTTTAACTTAAACTCTCGAGGTTCTTTATGGTTATATCTTATCAAAATTTTATTGGCATTGATATCGGAAAACTTGAATTTGTCATTGCAGTGAATGAACAAAAAAGTGTTATCAAGTTTGACAATAGTTGTTCTGGCTGGAAACAATTTTACCAAAAATTTTCAAATATCTTACCCAATTCCATGATAATTTTAGAAGCTACAGGAGGCTATGAGCTTGGCTTATTGTATTTTCTTATTGACAGAAACATTGCTGTGCATCGTGCTAATACTCGTCAAGTTAAAAACTTCATTCTATCTCATGGAACTTTGGCAAAGACTGACAATCTGGATGCAAAAGCGCTTGCCCAATATGGTGTTGAGCGTTGTGGACGTCTGCAGCTATTTACACCTATCTCAAAAGAACAAACCACCTTATTTACACTTTGTCAGCGTCGTGATGATATTACAAAAATGCTTGTTCAAGAAAAAAATAGGCTTAAAACTCCTGGAAATGATTACATTAAGGAAAGTTGTCAACAAACTATTGAATTCCTCAATAATCAGGTAGAAAAGCTTGATCAAGCTATACAAAAAATAGTCAATGAAAACCCTGAACTGAACCGATACCAGAAGATTCTTGAAACAGTTCCTGGAATAGGTAGAAAAACCTCTCAATGTTTATTGTGCCTTATACCGGAACTTGGTTCCTTAAACAAAAGGCAAGTTGCAAGCCTTGCAGGTGTTGCACCTCATCCTAAGGAAAGTGGTAAAGCTATTGGTTACCGAAGGATTATAGGTGGAAGAAGTAACGTTCGTTCAAAGCTTTTCACAGCTGCTATGGCTGCTAGAAACTCCAAGTCAGAACTTGCTGCTTTTTATTGTAAGCTTATTGATAGTGGTAAAAGAAAGATGGTAGCACTCACTGCACTTATGCGTAAAATTATAGTCATCGCCAATGCCAGACTTAAAGAAGCAATTAATTTGCATGTTTAGAAATTTACATGGCAATAATTAAAATTAGTTAATGAATATGTGCGTCCACACACACACTAAACGCACATATTCATTGGCTTAAGCAAGGTAGTAGCTGTTTGATATAAAATTCTATTCTTATACGACAAAATGGGGTTTTATTGCCCATATGAAGTTGCAAAATTACACAAATAAAAAATTTTTAAACATAGTTGATATCTTTCTTATTCCACTTTTCCTTAACTTGACGCCTATGCTTTTTTTGAACATTCCCTTCAAGATGGGTAGAATGTAGTTTTAGGTGAATAAAATATTTCAAGTGGTGGCAGCTACCTTAGCTGTAAAAAACAATCTACAACTTAAGAAAATTTTATTTGAAAAACAGTATAATCTTATTTCACTCTTTACTCTATAAAAGACTATCTTCAACTTGAATATGTTGAAAAATATTTTGCGTATTATCCAAAAAGTTATTCTTTATATTAGTTAATTCAGATTGTTTTTGGGATAAATTATCCTCCATTGTTCTGTTAAAACAATCAAGATCATTGCACTTTAATTGAGAGTGCATGTCTCCATTTTCATATAAACTTCGTATAACATCATAATATGCTCGAGTTTCATCAGTTTCTGGTTGTTGCTTTTCCCTGAGTATTGCCTTTAATTTCGAATCTATGTCTAATTCTTTTTTTATAGCTTCAGTAGCATTTTCATGATACTTTTTATAATCCTCAAAACTCTTTAATATTTTATCTTTTACTTCGTTTTGTAACATTTTTAGCAAATCTTTAGCATGAGGTTTTTCAATTTTTTGCTTCCACTCATCATATGTATATTTTTGTTTCCCACCATATTTTGTACCATAACACTCGCCTCCTACATTAAATATTTCTTCGTTGCAGGTTTTATCACCCTTATAAAAGTAATCGCTTATATTGATTTTATCGCGAGTTACAGTTTGTTTAATTGCTGCTTTGTTTTCTCTAAGCTCTTCTCTATATTTGCTAATGCAATTTGACAATTCTTTTGTGCAATCTGTAGTCATAAATTGGTTCCTTTAATAAAACAAAATCTTTAGCACAAAATAATTAATACTTTGTTACTAATGTTAGGTATCCTAAGGTAGTAATAAGAAGTTCAGTGTCTACAAAGTTTATTTAAACTGTTTTCAAAACGAATAAAATATAATTTTAGGTAAATAAAATGAATTACGATGTAATCATTTCAGGTGGTGGGCTGATTGGTCTTATTACTGCTATTGGCCTCAGTAATGATTCTGTATCTGTAGCCGTAATTGAAAAAAATAGTCTACCACGTACAGTTAATGACAATCGAGCATTTGCCATTTCTCAAGGATCAAAAAAGATATTGGAAAAATTAGGGATCTGGCAGTTCTTAGAGGGTGAAACTGAACCAATACTTGATATATGCATATTAGATGGAGATAGCCCATTTACTGTGCACTATGACCATAAAATGGTCGGTGAAGAACCAATGGGTTATGTAATCAACAATGCTATTATATGGAATGCAATCAATAATAATTTTTTGCATAAACTCAATATATATTCTCCACGTTCCTATAAAACAATTGCTTGTGACAAAGGATACGTGGAAGTTACTCTTGATAATGATCAGCAATTGATATCATCGCTATTTATCTGCGCTGAAGGTAAAAACTCTAAGTTGCCAAAGTTGTTTTCTATACCAATGATAAAATTTGATTATAAACAAAATAGTATAGTATTTAATGTAAAGCATGAATTGCATCACCAAAACTTAGCTGTAGAGCGGTTTTTTCCTGGTGGTCCATTTGCAATTTTGCCAATGAAAGGTGGCTATACTTCTTCAATAGTTTGGACAGAAAAATACGAAATTTCAAAAATGCTAATGAGCTTATCCGAAAAGGAATTTATCATAGAGCTCAAAAAAAGATTTGGTTCTTATTTGGGAGAAATTGAGTTAGAGAGTGAAAGAAGATCTTACCCTTTGAGTTTTACTTTTGCGAGAAAGTTATATAAAAGCAGAATTTTGCTTATTGGCGATGCAGCACATTCAATCCATCCAGTTGCAGGTCAAGGACTTAATCTTGGAATGAGAGATGTAGAGAGTGTTATAAGACAAATAACTACTGCAAAAGTCTCTGGTATTGACGTTGGCAGTCATTACCTATTGAAAAAAATTTCACGTGACAGATACTTTGATAATTTTACCATGGCACTTGCAACTGATGGGCTAAATAGGATATTTTCCAATAGAATATTTTGCGCTAGAGCATTTGGTTTAATGGTAGTTGAAAATTCAGATTTTCTTAAAAAACGTTTCATTCGGCACGCTATGGGATTTATGTAAACTACTGTTGTATCACAATGTTTGTACAGTTATGTGTGTTCCACCAAAAGTGTCATACCAGTACTTCCTCTCTTGTCATTCAAGTAGCCTTTTCTTGTCATCCCAGTGCCTAGACACTGGGATCCAGAAAACTTAACTTTAAATAAATCTGGATTCCAGCGTCACGCGCTGGAATGACACCCATTTCTTTCCAGTACTTCCTCTTCTGTCATGCCAGTGCATGACATTAAATGATTTTCCTTATTTTAGCATTAAGCGCGATAAAGAAAATCATTTATAATTGCTATAGCAACTAATGTTGAAACCTGACGTTCCTTGTGATTTGATAGATAGAGGTTTTTATCTGACTTCACAACAAGGGCTTCTGGATGACTTTGAAAGTAAATATTACCATGCTTATCTTCAATAGCCTCTATTACCCCATCACTCGAAAATGCTGTAACTTTATATCCAAGTAACTCCAATTTTCTTCTATTTTCTGGTGTATTGCTCACTGCTCCCGAGTGAGCATCTGGAAAACATGTTGAAAACCAACCATTTTCGTCAGGTGATAAAAATCTAGCAACCACTTCGGCTAAACGACTGTTGGGAACGATCTTTATCTGCTGGAGAGGTACATCCTCTTTCTGTGGATTAGGTGCTGATTTTAAATGAGATCTTCGCTTCTCTTCATCACTCACAAGATTTGCCACACTCACTACTTCAATTCCCTTTGCATTCATTATGCCTTGCAAACCACCACATATGCCAAGTAAATGAATTGCAGGGTTATCATCAATGATTTTTACAATTGCTTCAGTAACAAGCTGGCGACAAGGAGTAGGAGGAAAAGGTTCGGAGTGTAAATTGTAGTAATTTCCTGGAATGAATATTCTATTTATTTTGTGTTCTTTAATAAACTTTGCAACTTTAACTTTTATTCGGTCTAATGTTAACTTTTTTGCCAATGTTTCATCTTGTTTTGCGAGATTAAGTGACTCTGTCTGAATTTTTTTAAGGCTAATTATTTCATTATAATCAATCAGTACAATTTTAACTCTAAAATTATTAAGCATCTCGTAGACACTTTGAGATAGCCCAAGCTCATGCGGGTATGTCTCTTCTTCCGTTTTTAACAAACCAACAACTATGTCATCATTTACTCTATTTTCTGCCGTCAAGGCAGTTGATGCCGGTTTTTCACTAACGCCAGCATAAGTAATATTGCTTAATAATAGAACTACAATTAATAGGATATTAAACACTTTGCTATAACATTTATACATATAGTTTAACTTCTTAACACTTATATCAACATCATAACATATTATAGAATATTTTGCAATAAAAAGGTAAATTTGATAAGAAAAAGAATGTGGCCTGAGCAGGAATCGAACCAGCGACACAAGGATTTTCAGTCCTTTGCTCTACCAACTGAGCTATCAGGCCAACTACGTACTTTCATTTTTAGATAAAAAACGTTATCATGTCCATCAAAAGTTTTTGAAGTATAGAAACAAAAAATGAACACTAATAACAAAATAGGAATCTACCCTGGTACATTTGATCCTATAACCTTTGGGCATCTTGACATAATAAAAAGAGCATGTAAGCTAGTCGATAAGTTAGTAATCAGTGTTGCAGAAAATGTTAATAAGCATACTGCTTTTGACATAAATCTGCGCACAAGCATGGCTGAAAATGAAGTGAAAGGACTAGGGATTGATGCAAATGTCATATCTTTCAATGGGTTATTAATGAAGTTTGCCAAAGAGCAGAATGCCTCTGTTATTATCAGAGGGCTCAGAGCAGTATCAGATTTTGATTATGAGTTTCAAATGAGTTGGGTAAACTACAAACTCTCTCCTGAAATTGAAACTATATTTCTTCCTGCGTCTGAGGATACTCAATTTATCTCATCAAGTTTTGTAAAGGAAATAGCGAGATTAGGAGGAGATGTTAGCAAGTTTGTATCAAAAAGTGTAGAAAATGAATTGATTAACCTAAATAGGGTAAAAGATGGATAATAAATATCCGTTGTCTTTTTTATTTTCAAACGAGTATGTTCAATGTATAAAATACTATAAACTAAAGGAGCGACATGTCAGAAGTGAGGGATAATAATTTAATAGTTTGCTGCCGTGGTGATGAGAATGATGATGGTTCTGGTCATCCAGTAGTATATTTACATAAAGAAGGAGAAATGTGTTGTCCTTATTGTAATAAGCCAATGAATGAAATAGTAAACTTCGAAGAATTTCAATCTATTGAAGTGAAAGCAGTGAGTGAAAAGAAAAGAACCCAAATTTAATAGTACTTCATTTTTTTAGCTTATGTAAATAGCAATGAGAGGGGCAGTAAAAATGAAGCTATCCATACGGTCAAGTACTCCCCCATGACCGGGTATTATACCTCCACTATCTTTAACATTGTAAATTCTTTTGATGAGTGACTCAGTAAAATCTCCAAGTTGGGCTAGAATAGCAATTGTAAAGCCAATTATTGGAGAATAAAGAATTGGAAATAAACTCAAAAATATTGAGCCAAAAATTGTACACACTACTCCAGCTAAAACTGCACCAAAAAGCCCTAACCAAGTTTTGCCTGGGCTAATGATTGGACAAATTCTAGTTTTACCAAAATTTTTGCCGAAAAAATAGGCAGCAATGTCGATACTCCAAATAGTTAAGACGAGCCATATTAGTACATATTTTCCCTGTGGTAAGCTATAGAGGTATATTAACGAGGCATTTGGTAATGCAATTAATAGTAATGCGAAAATGTATAAGATTCTATTGCCCTGAGTTAGGTTATACCATTCAAAAGAAGATAAAACTGCGATTGAAAAAATTAGTAGATAAAATGATAAATCACTGAAATATGTAGCAAAAGAAAATATGAGTAATATTACTATTGAGGACAATATTCTAACCATAAAGTTATTATCTACCATATTTTTTCTCTCTTTTTGTATAATCTTCTAGTGCTTCGGTCAAATCTTGACAAGAAAAATCAGGCCACAAAGTATCACAAAAATACAATTCAGCATAGGCTGCTTGCCATAATAAAAAGTTGCTTAACCTTTTTTCGCCACCAGTGCGAATTAATAAATCCAATTTTGGCAAATCCTTAGTATACAGAAATTTTTCAAATTCGTCTTCCAATACGCAATCGATATTTCCTTTTATGATGTTGTTGATAGCATGTATAATTTCTTGCTTTGCTCCATAACTAACTGCAACAGTAAGTAATAGGCCATCGTTCTTATGTGTCACTTCTTCTGCCTTTTTAATTTGATCGAATATTTTACTGGGCAATAGACTTAAATTGCCAATAAAATTCAGTTTAATGTTATGATTGTAAATGAAATTGATTTTATCTTCATTGGTTAAAACGGAATAAAATAAATCAAATAGGCAGTTAGTTTCGTTTTTAGGTCTGAGCCAATTTTCCATGGAAAATGCATACAAAGTTAAGTAAGGTATGGTCAAGATTGTGCAATGCTTAGCAATATCACATGCAACCTCACTGCCTTTTCTATAACCATCAATTTTTATCCTTCCTTGATTGTTTGCCCACCTACCATTACCATCCATAATAATTGCTAGATGTTTTGGCAGAGATTCTAGATTTAACATTTGAATTCAACCTGTTATTCGGTTTTACCCATCCTAACAATATCAATTAACTTAACGTCTATATCTCTGTATGAAGCGTTCACTACATCAACCTAAAACTATATTATTACTGAAAAATCATTGATAGTCTATACTCTACTCTATGAATAAAGTTTTCTGAACCAGCTACTTAGATGATAGGTGGCAGAAAAACTTGGTACTTCTAATGAATTTATTAGTTTGTTATACACTTCTTTTCATGTATAAATTTATAGAAAGTTTTATACGGAAGTTGTTTTATGAGCAAAATTATAGAAGTCAGAGCACCAAAAACTCTTGGTGGTGAATCGATCACGGAAGGTATAGTCAAAATAAAGAAAAATATTGGCGAAGCAGTAAAATTAGATGACTTGATCTTTGAAATTGAAACTGACAAAACGGCGTTAGAATTACCTGCAGAAGCTTCAGGACAAATAACTGAATTTTTTGTGAAAGAAGATGATGTAATCAGCCCTGATCAATTACTGGCAAAATTTGCTGTAGGAGAGGTAAAAGAAGAAGTAAAAAAAGAAGATAAAGGCGAAGGCGCTGCTAAAAAAGACGCTCCGTCAGCTCGTAAAATTATGGAAGAAAATGCAATCAGTGCAGAAAGTGTAAAAGGAACTGGCATGGGAGGCAGAATAACAAAAGCAGATGTGATAGATCATATGAATAAGGCTGAACAACCTGCGGTCGAACTACCAAAAAGTGTAGTAAGTGGAGAGAGAAGAGAAGAACGAGTGAAAATGAGCAAAATAAGGCAAGTAATTGCTGCTCGTTTGAAAGCATCGCAAAATACTGCTGCAATACTGACCACGTTCAATGAAATTGACATGAAAAATGTCATGGATCTCAGGGCAAAATATAAAGAAACTTTCGAAAAGAAATATGGAATAAAATTGGGTTTCATGTCGTTTTTTATAAAGGCAGCAGTGCAAGCACTGAAAGAAATTCATGAGATTAACGCTGAAATCTCAGGTGATGAAATCATATATAAAAATTATTATGACATAGGTGTTGCTGTTGGCACTGATAAAGGTCTTGTTGTGCCAGTTATTAGAAATGCTGACCAAATGTCATTTGCCGAAATTGAACTCACTTTAGTTGCCCTTGGTAAAAAAGCACGAGAAAGTAAGCTGCAAGTGTCAGACATGGAAGGTGCAACATTTACTATCTCAAACGGTGGTGTATACGGTTCACTCCTTTCCACTCCGATAATAAACCCTCCGCAATCTGGAATACTTGGCATGCACTGTATACAAAATAGGCCAGTTGCTGTAGGCAACTCAATTGAAATCAGACCGATGATGTACATTGCTCTCTCTTACGACCACAGAATAGTTGATGGCAAAGGAGCAGTTACTTTCCTTGTTAAAATCAAAAATTACATAGAAGATCTAAATAGATTGGTTTTGGAAATTTAAATAATATCAGTTGTTAAAAGCAGCAGGCAAGTTTTTCTGAAATTTTCAAGATGGGGGAATTGTTGTTACAGATATTTGTTTATAAAGGCAATTTATACGAAAAATGGTCAGTGCTTACTGTACGAACATTGTGATTTAGGCCTAATAAAGAGGGTGTCATCCCAGTGCTTGACACTGGTTCTTTTTTTCTGGATTCCAGCGTCGCGCGCTGGAATGACATCATTTACTATGTGCCATATTGCAATGTTCGTAAAGTTGTGTGTGTGGTCCACCAAAGGGGTGTCAGCTACTTGCATGACACTATCTGCTATTTTTACTTATAACTACCTTGCCTGAACGAATATGAAACGGTTTTTGGCTACTCACGAAATAGATTTGGCCATAATCTTTTCCACTCTTATTTCATATTCTTTAAAGTATTTCTATTTCCTACACTTTCTTTATAAAAACCATAGGCGCCAGTTGGTTTTAAAGTAAAGGTCAAGTATCTGGAATTCTGGACACAAAATCCTCCTGTGTAAAAAATAAAATGCAGTGCACATACGACAGAGATTAAGTACGTGTGCGCGCATGCTATCTAAAACATTAAACATAAGATTAGTAATTTTACCATTTCTATATAAAGTTTAATTGAGAGCCCTTTCAGAAATTTGTAGGGCTTTTTTTTTGTTGACCTCTCATTAAAAACATTTTATGTTAACGATATTTATAGAGAGGTATATAATGTTAGGTAATCCAAAAAATTCTGAAGTTGTAAATCCAGTTTCTTTTTGCAAGGAAGCTTATGCGTCTAAGCATGAGGATATTGAAGAAAGGAAAAAAAGAGAAGCTTCTGAGAAGTTTCTTGTTATTAATAATCAGGAAGAGTGGGAGAAGTTCTTTAAAGCGCAGAATGATACTTCTACTAATACCACTAATAAAGTAATACAAAAGCCTCATGTTCATAAGAATAGTGAGGGTATGTATAGGTACACTGCTGAAGGGAATAAGTATAATGGTAAGGAGATTACAGGCAAAGTTGCTGAGCAGATTAAAGAGGAGATAGCTAAAAATGTAAAAAGTAGTGTTATAAAACTCAAGGAAAGTAAAAACGCAGATAATAGTGTTAAGCCTGTTGTAAGAATTGTGCTAGATGATAACACAAAGGAAGTAAATTTGATGGGTCTTATAAGTAATGATGTGTGTAAAAAGTATGAAGTAAAAACAATTACGCTGTGCCTTCCTGATAAAAGTCATACAAGGGGAATACGTTGTCAGATTGATGAGCATGGAGCAAGAATTTATGAAGTAGCTAACGGTTCATATGATATGACCTTGAATTGGTATGTTGAAGGAAAAGAGTGTAAGATGAAAATCAATATTAGTGATGACGGTTCTGTAAAGCTTATTGAAAGCAATGGTTTCACTTGGGATCAGTTAGCTGCATACCAAGAGGTAAAAGTAGGAAGGCAATATGAAGCAAAGCCTCTATATGAAGCATTATCGCATTTAAGACAAGAAGGTTCTGAAATAGTAGGGGTTTCACATAAGCCTTCAGCAAGTATAGAAAGTGTAGTTGTGCCAAAACAACTTTCTTCTGCTCGAGGAGTAAGTAATTAAGAAGGCGGTATGAGCTGCTTGCAAATGTAGGCAGCCTATATCTTAACGTCCTTATTTCATATTCTTTAAAGTATTTTTATTTTCTGTGCTTTCTTTATAAAAACCATAGGCGCCAGTGGGTTTTTGCTAAAGTAAAGGTCAAGTGTCTGGAATTCTGGACATAAAATCCTCCTGTGTAAAAAATAAAATGCAGTGCACATACGACAGACATACACTGAAGTTTATTGAGTTTGATTAAAAAGTCTGCAGACAAAGATAGATTTTGAGCTCTTAAAATATCTCTATTTGTAATTATAATTAGATTGAAAATATGCGGAAGCAATTTTTTTTAATATACGCTAGCTACAGTTAAAACATAATTGACTTTGCCTAGTTAATATTCCAAATTATAAAAAAGGCAAATAATTTTATGGTATTGCAGGGCAAAAAAGGGTTAATAACTGGAATAATGAATAAAAGGTCGATAGCGTATGGTATAGCAAAAGTTCTTTCAGAGCATGGAGCAGAATTTGCAATCACTTATCAAAATGAAACAATAAAAGAAAAATTATTACCAATAGCGAATGAATTAAATGTGGAGCTAATATTGCACTGTGATGTTTCAAATGAGGAAACCATAGATAATGCTTTTAAGGAAATAGAGGAAAAGTGGGGTACTTTTGACTTTTTGGCACATGCAATAGCATTTTCCGATAAAAATGAGTTAAATGGTAAGTATGTCAATACTTCACTAAACAACTTTTCCAAGGCAATGCATATATCGTGCTATTCTTTTACTGCTTTAGCACAAAGGGCCGAAAAAATGATGTTAAATGGTGGTAGTTTACTTACTTTATCTTACTATGGTGCTGAAAAAGTGATGCCAAATTATAATGTTATGGGTTTATGTAAAGCAGCACTTGAAGCAAGTGTAAAATATATAGCATGTGATCTTGGTCCGCAGAACATCAGAGTGAATGCAATTTCCGCTGGTCCAATCAGAACTTTGGCATCTTCTGGAATAAGTGATTTTCACTTCATATCAGAGTGGAATAGAAATAATTCTCCGCTTAGACGCAATGTTACAATAGAGGATGTTGGTAAGGCAGCACTATATTTATTAAGCGATTTAAGCAGTGGTACAACTGGAGAAATTTTGCATGTTGATTCAGGGTATAATGTTGTAGGAATGAAAGTAGTAGACTAATAAAGTACTGCAGATGCATGTGAAACCAGTGTTTCTTTTCTTGTCATGCCAGCTTCCATATTTACCCCAGCTTCCATAATGTCATCCCAGTGTCAAGCACTGGGATGACACCATCATAAAGGAATCAGTGTCAGCTACTCGAATGATAAGAGAGGGGAATGACATTTCACCATGTCATTCCAGCACTTGATGCTGGAATCCAGTTTTCTTTACCAAAAGTGCCTCATTTTATAACGCAAAACCCATACTCCAATTAATTACTTGCAATCTGGATCCCAGTGTCAAGCACTGGGATGACAGTAGAAGAAGCACTGGAATGACATCACAAAGGCTACTCGAATGACATCTTCTTACGGATAATGCTCATGCAGCTGTGTGTCACGCACTGACCATTTATTCCTACATTTTTTTGCCTATCTTATTTTGTCACTCTGCTGAACAGATACTAAAGTACTAGCTTCTTCGGGTTCACGCACAATTCTATCAGGAGTTTTGTGACTGTAATTGCAGAAAACATCGAGCATAAGACTCCTATTGATAAAGTGACAGAAAACCCTCTAATTGCTCCGCTACCAATAATAAACATTATTCCCGCAGCAATTAATGTAGTGAAGTTTGAATCAAGGATTGTTTTTATTGCATTTTTGAATCCTTCTTCAATGGCACGAGCTGTTCTTTTTCCTGCTCTTATTTCTTCGCGAATACGTTCAAATATCAAAACATTTGCATCTACAGACATGCCAACAGTTAGTGCAATGCCGGCAATTCCAGGGAGAGTAAGAGTTGCTTCAAGTAGGGTGAGAATGAGTAGTATGGAAGTTACATTAAAAGCAAGCGCAACAGACGCCAACAAGCCTAACTTGCCATAAATAATCATTATAAATAAAGCAACAGCGATAATTGAAATTATCGCTGCTCTTTTTCCTGCTTTTATTGACTCTTCTCCAAGGCTTGGACCAATGTTTTTTTCTTCAATTATTTTAAGTGGTGCAGGTAGTGCACCAGATTTTAAAAGTATTGCAAGTTCGCTCGCTTGTTTTTCAGTGAAGTTACCGCTAATTTCTCCCTCTCCATTTAGAATTGGTTCACGTATCGTTGGTACAGTTAAGACTGTGTTATCTAGAACAATTGCAAAAGGCTTTCCTACATTTTCTTTAGTGATTTTCGCAAATCTTTTACTCGCTACGCTGTCAAATTTAAAATGTACTGTTGGTTTACCTAAATTGCTGAATCTAACTGATGCATTGACCAATGAATCACCGCCTATTTCAGTCTTGCGGAATATTGGATAGGAATTACCCAAAGAATCCTTGAGCATAACCGTAGTTTCATAGTCTATATCTTGCAACTTTGCTACGTTAGTGTTTGCAAAATGGAAAGCTAGCTTAGCTGTTTTGCCAAGAAGAGATTTTATCTGCTGAGTGTCTTCTACTCCAGGAACTTGGACTAATATCTTATTCTGTCCTTGTTTTTGTACACTTACTTCCTTAGTACCAAGCTTATCTAATCGCCTTTGGACATTAATTATCGATTCAGAAACTACTTCATTGATTAATGAATTCTTATAATTCGGTTTATATGAAATGAGAATTGAAACATCCTTTCTACTCAGCTCTAAGTTTGGGTTTATTTTGTGGATTAACGTTGAAACTTTTTTGTAATCATCAATATTACTTAAAGTTACAACTATTTGTTTATCGTTTTTTATGCTACTTTGCGTTAACAGACCTTCTTTTATCTCATCGGCTAGCATGCTAGATTTTTCTTTAAAGTAGAAATCTAAGTCTACGTCCAGGAGCAGAGATGATCCACCTTTCAAATCAAGCCCTAGATTTATTCTCTTTTTTGAGATGAAAAACTTATTATCAAAGAAATTTGGCAGTATTATGTATAAAGATAGCAAAAAAATTAGTAATACCGAAAGAGATTTAACTATGAGCTTGCTTAACATAAATTTAAACTATACTAGGTGCATTGTAAACCGAATAGTTGCTAATCACAAGTACCTAAAAAAGATTAAGACTACTTAACTATAATTGACGGTCTGCAATTTGCTCTTCTGAAACATTATTTACTGAAATGTTATAAATGTATGAATTAGGTTCAGAATTAGCTTTAAGATTCTCTATTTGTTTATTTCTTCTAATGCTATCAATCGGAAGGTAAATGCATAAACCAAGTATTGAAAAAGTAACTATAGTAGTTGGTATGTGAGTAGTAAGAAATTCACTATAACTTGGACCTTCCCAATTGAGATGATTAGATAGAGAAGGATGAGAGAAAAAACTGGGAATTGCTACTGCTGTACTTAATGCTGTTAGAACACTAGCGACAGTGAAACTGAAAAGGGGTAAAGCATTTTTTTTATTAAATCTGCCATTAGAATCTTTTAAAATATCAAACATATAAACTCCTCAATTACTAACGCGCGTGATACTAAGAGCTAACTACAAAATGTTCAATAACTAAATTGGAGATAATAAAAAATAGGCATAGAATATAGACATACAATATGAAGAATATATGCTAGTTAAAATAGGTACGAGGGGAAGCGACCTTGCAATTGCCCAAGCTTTGGAAGCAAAACAAAGATTATCAGAGTCTTTTCCTAATCTATCCTTTGAGATCATTAAAATTAAAACTTCTGGTGACAAACATGCTAATGTAAACCTTGCTGAAATAGGAGGTAAGGGACTGTTCCTCAGAGAGATTGAGGCTGAATTGCTTGAGAATAATATAGATATGGCAGTTCATTCGTTAAAAGATGTACCTGCATTTTTCTCGAAGGATTTGGCAATCCCTTGTGTTTTAGAGAGGTTAAGTCCATGTGATGTATTTGTTTCTCATAAATATGAAAGCCTAAAATCTTTGCCACAGCAGGCTATGATTGCAACTTCTTCAATAAGAAGAAAAGTTCAATTGCTAAATTTTAGGCCAGATCTGAATATAGTACCACTGCGTGGAAATGTGGCAACTAGACTGCAAAATCAAAATTTTGATGGAATAATTCTAGCTGAAGCAGGGCTGATAAGATTAAAAAAACATCACTCAATTACAGAGGTATTGCCACCAAAAGTCATGTTAAGCGCGGTAGGGCAGGGGGTAATTTGCATTCAATGTCGAAAGAATGATGTAAAAGTTATCGATCTTTTAGAGAAAATTAATAATAATATGTCTTTTATAAGGACAAAATCAGAGCGCAGTTTCATGAAGACAGTAAATGGTTCATGCTTTACGCCGCTTGCAGCCTTGGCAGAATATGTGAGTGAAAACATGCTGCATCTTTATTGTATGTTAGCAGACGAAAGGGGTATATACTTTACTGAGCGCACTTCGTTTGTAGAAGATGCAGAAAAAATGGGTATGGATGCAGGATTAGAGTTAAAGTCAAAATGCTTATAAGCTTACCTAAAGTACGCGGAATCTATCGTTATAATGTTTTAATGTCTAAAATGACATGGTTAAATGTTGGTGGCCAAGCTGATGTACTATTTAAGCCACGTGACATTGAAGATCTAATGTGCTTGATAAAGGATACTGAGTTACCAATTAGTGTTATTGGTGCAACATCTAACATAATAGTGCAAGATAGTGGCATTCGAGGAATAACGGTGAAATTAGGTAAGGAATTTGCGTATATTAAATGTAAAGATAATAACTCCATAATTGCGGGTGGTGCTGCGCTGCTTAGTAACCTTGCATACTTTGCTGGGGAACAAGAAATTAGCGGACTTGAGTTTCTTGCTGGAATTCCAGGAACAGTTGGCGGTGGAATAGAAATGAATGCAGGTGCATATGGTAGTGATATTGCAAGTGTTGTACAGTCGATAAGAGCAGTAAATCTAGAAGATGGAAATTTATATGAATTCTCCAGCGAAGAAATGGGATATTTTTATCGTGGACATAGTCTAAAAGGAAGGTGGATTTTTGTTGAAGCTGAGTTTAAAGGAGTAAGTTCAGAGTATGAGCTTATATTGCAAAGATTAAAGGAAGTTATTGATAAAAAAAACAAAAGCCAACCAGTAGGAGGAAAAACTGCTGGCTGCATATTTAAAAATCCAAGAGGCTGCAAGGCATGGAAACTGATTGATGAGTCCGGCTGCCGAGGATTAAATAACGGCAGAGCTAAAATTTCTAAGAAACATTGTAATTTTCTGCTCAATTACAATAATGCAACTGCATTTGACTTAGAAAACCTTGGCAACAGAGTAAAAGATGCAGTAAAAGATAAATTTAACGTTGAACTTGAGTGGGAGATAAGGGTTTTGGGTAGATAGCTGCTTCCGGTTATTTTAACCTAATTCCAAAAATTATTGTATAATATTATTTTGAGGTTTTATTTTCGATGCACAAACTTGCAATACTCTTTTCTATACTGCTTGCAGTCGTTGCTTACTACTTAAATAATGAAGTGATATTTGAAGTTGCAAAGCTATTTAGCGATATATTCATCAGTCTGTTGAAATTGATTAGCTTACCTTTAGTTTTTCTATCTATCGTGTCCACAATTTCCGGGCTTAAAGACTCAATTGAAATTAAAGTTTTACTTAAGAAAACACTGTTTTATACGCTGCTTACAACCATTATAGCTGCGTTTGTTGCGCTATCTTTCTATTTACTCGTGGATCCAGTGAGAAAAAATTTCATAAGTAACACAATAGAAAGTGTGAGTGACAGCAATCACAATTACTTTTCATACTTAAAATCACTCATTCCATCAAATTTTGTGCAAGTTTTTCTTGAAAATAACGTTATTGGTAGCATACTAATTGCTTTTTTAATGGGTGGAGCTATTATTTCGCTCTCAAAAGAAAAACAAGATATATTACACCAAATATTCTCTGCACTGTTTGATACACTTCTTAAAATTGCTCAAGGATTATTAAAGTTTATTCCTCTTGCTGTATGGTCTTTTATCACATGTTTTTTATACGAGTTAAAGGGTGGCAGCGAATTCCATAGTCTTTTTTGGTATTTTGCTTGCATAATGTCTGCAAATTTCGTGCAAGCATTTGTGATTTTGCCACTACTTATGTGGTATAAAGGCATATCACCAATTCAAACGATGAAGGGAGTTATGCCAGCACTCACACTTGCATTTTTTTCTAAGTCATCCAGCGCGACGCTGCCTACAACTATAGAATGTGTGCAAAATCAGCTAAAGGTACCAAAGAAATTATCGTCTTTTATTCTACCAATATGTACAACAATCAATATGAATGCGTGTGCTGCATTTATTTTAATCACAGTGATGTTTGTTGCGGAGATGAACGGGCACACATTTTCCTTAAGTGAGATGTTCATATGGATTTTCTTAGCTACAGGAGCTGCAATTGGCAACGCTGGAGTGCCGATGGGGTGCTATTTTATGGCAACTAGTTATCTGGTATCAATGAATGTTCCTTTGTACATTATGGGACTGATTTTGCCTATTTATACAATCATCGATATGCTTGAAACTGCAATAAATGTGTGGTCTGATGTCTGTATAACGCAGATAATTAATAAAGAATGTAAAACTTAAAATGATACTAGATAATCCGATAATAAAAGAATTTGAAGAAGCTGGTGCGATTTTGCACGGGCATTTTGTACTCTCATCAGGGCTGCACAGCGATACGTATATACAATGTGCTAAGATCTTTGAACATCCAAGCAGAGCGATGAAAATTTGTGAATTATTGGCAAATAAAATAAGAAAAGAGATTATTGAACCCATAGACTTAATACTATCTCCTGCAATTGGAGGAATAATAGTGGGTTATGAGATTGGCAGACAGCTTGGAATCAGAACAATGTTCTGCGAGCGTGTTAATGGTAAGTTTGAATTGCGCCGCGGATTTAAAATCAAACAAGGTGAAAAAATATTACTAATTGAAGATGTGATAACCACAGGTAAATCTTCACTTGAAGCAGTAAAATGTGGAGAAGAGGAGGGAGGTAAAGTTGTTGCTGAAGCTTCTTTGATAAAGAGAAATAGTGAAACAAAACTACCTTTTCCTATCATATCTTTGATTGAACTGAACATCAAAAACTATAGCGAGGAAGAACTGCCAAGTGAATTAAAACAATTACCCATAACGAAACCTGGGAGTAGAGAATATTTAACAAAGTAATTCTATATATGGCTAAGGTTTTTATGGGCTTTTTCAATTTTGCCCATAAAATCCCTAGTACGAAAACTCCTGTTGTGATTAAAAATACACTAAATCTTGATTTTCACATGTTGCATTTTCTGCCATAAGAGAAAATAATTTTGCGCTCTCATGGAGACTGTTTGCACCAATTTTTAAGATATGAGATGTTGCTTCTGTAAGTTCACATTCAATCTTATTTATTTTTCCATTCAAATTTTTATGTGCATCTTTGATTAACTTATCCATTTCACTTTCTAAAAGTTTTCTTGCTTCTTCATTTTGTTCAGTGACAAGATCATCTATTTTGCTTGTGATCTCAGGTTTGATAAGGCTTTCAATTTTTTCTTCACTGTATTTTTTTACTTCTTCTTCTACCTGAGTTTTTATTTCTGGCTTCAGCAGATCTGCAACTTCTGGTCCTACATTTTTTACTGCTTTTTCAGCTGCTTTTTCGGCACTTGCATCTACTGACTTCAATATACTTTTTTCTATTTCCTGAGCTTTTTTGTTTATTTCAGCTTCAGCTGTTTCTTTAGCTGCCTTTTCTAGCTTCTGCCTTTAAATCGTCACTCATTTCGGCTATTACTTCTCCTGCAGCTTCTTTTGCTGCCTTACTTACGCCCAACACGTCTCTTATTTTACTACCAAAGTTCCAGCTATATGCTAAAGGTTCATAACTCAATTGACTTTCTGAATTTTTTGGTTCGTTCGGATCTACTTTCCATACTGTATTCTGTGTGTCGTACCTCAGTTGATCATCCCAGTTATATTTTGTCATAATATACTCCTTAACTTAAAAATAATTCTAATATTAATATAAATATTATATTAATATTAGTATAATTACTTTTCAGAACAGTAGTATGCATAGCAAATTGAAATCATTTATGGTACCTTTTGAAAAAAATTCATGACTTGACGACAAAGAGCATTATATTGGTATCATGACTAACTTAGAAAAGATGAGAGAGAAACTGCAAGATCAAATTAATTATCATAATGTCTTATATTATCAAAAAAGTAAGCCAGAAATAAGTGATGCTGAATATGATGAACTGAAGAAAAAGTTAGCTGGAATAGAGGCACAACTTCCACTTCCACGAGATTATGCAACACAAGATAGTGTTGGTGCTCTCCCTGATGAGAGGTTTTCTAAGGTGGAACATCAAGAACCTATGCTTTCTCTTGAAAATGCTTATGATGAACAAGGTGTAGAGAAATTTTTGTCTAAAATAAAGAGGTTTTTAATTAAGAATGAAATAGAGATACTATGTGAGCCAAAAGTTGATGGATTGTCGTTTTCTGCAATTTATGAAGATGGAAGATTTGTTAAAGCTGCAACTCGAGGTGATGGTTTTGTAGGAGAAGATGTAACTCACAATGTTGCAACAATAAAAAGCTTTCCTAAGTTTTTACAGGGTGTGCAAGGAAGGCTAGAAGTAAGGGGTGAAATATATATCAGTAACAGCGATTTTTTGAAGTTAAATGAAAACAATGAGTTTGCTAATCCTCGAAATGCAGCCGCTGGTTCTTTAAAGCAATTGAATGCGAACATTACAGCAAAGAGGCCTCTTAGATATTTTGCTTATTCTTTAATTGGTGAGATGGAGAAAAGCCAAAGTGAAGTACTAGAAAAGCTTGAGAAACTTGGTTTTTGTGTAAATGAGCATCGTTCCTTAACAAGTAGTTTGAATGGAATGCTGAAGTTCTATAATGAGGTCTATGATTGCCGCTATAACTTGGATTATGATATCGATGGAATAGTCTATAAAGTAAATGATTTTGTGCTACAAAGTCGTCTGGGAAGTACACACAAAGCGCCACGCTCAGCACTTGCATACAAGTTTTCTGCGGTTTATGCAAAAACAAAGTTAAATAAGATATTTATACAGGTGGGTAGAACGGGGGTTTTAACTCCAGTTGCAGATTTAGTACCAGTCAATATCGGCGGAGTGCTAGTTAGCAGAGCAAGTCTACATAACCAAGATGAGATAAAACGTAAAGACATAAGAGAGGGAGATGTTGTAACAATTAAAAGGGCAGGGGATGTGATTCCTCAAATTGTCAAAGTAGATGAAGGTTCTCGTCACGCAAATACGCCTGAATTTGTGTTTCCTGACATATGTCCTGAATGTGGTAGTAAAGTACAGATTGAAGGAGTAGCAGTAAGATGTCCTGAGGAATTTGCCTGTAAAGCTCAAATAATAGAAAAACTAAAACACTTTGTGTCAAAAGATGCATTTGACATTGTTGGCCTTGGTGAAAAACAAATAAAGTTTTTTTATGATCTTGGCCTAATAAGACAAATTCCAGATATTTTTGCTTTAGAGGAAAGATTAAAGGAATTTTCCTTAGAAGAGCAGCATGGTTGGGGCGAGAAGTCAATAGCCAATCTATTAAGTGCTATACAAAATAGAAGAGTAATCACTCTAGATAGATTTATATTTTCTTTGGGTATCAGATTTATCGGCCAAGTTGCAGCGGAATTGCTCGCAAATTATTATATTTCTTACGATAACTGGTATGATTCGATGTCATCAAATGCTGCTGAGTTAGTAGGTATAGATGGCATAGGAGAAAAAGTAGCTGAGTCTTTGAAATCATTTTTTTCTCAGAAATGTAACATTAAAATGTTAAATAATCTTACCGCATATCTGCAAATTCTCCCTATGAGCTCCAACTCTAGCGATTCTGTTTTAAATAACAAAATTGTAGTGTTTACTGGTAAATTACGTGCTATGAGTAGAGGAGAGGCAAAAGTAAGGGCTAAAGCTTTGGGGGCAAAGATTAGTTCAAGCCTTTCTGCTAAAACTGACTACCTAATTGCAGGAGAAGATCCAGGATCAAAATATAAAAAAGCAATTGAGTTAGGTGTGGAAATTTTAGATGAAGACCAGTGGAATAAAGTGGTGAGTTCAGAAGTGTCTGAATAACCATACGCATCAAGTTAAGGAAAAATGGCATAAGAAAGAAGAGAAGCAGTAAAAATTATTTTAGATATTAAACGATAAAATTAGTAATTTATAGACTCTTTTAAAAAAATTATCTTATTTTAGATCAAGATTTCTTAAAAAATAAATATAACAAATAAACCTTAAATGGTTGCTATATTGGGCGTATTCTCTTAACTTGACGCGTATGGTACTCCCTATGTCTATTTTCGAATTTGCCTCATAAATCCCTCCCTCCACTGCTTCTTATACATCGCCATGCAACAAAGCCACCACATTTGAGTAAATATTGCTATGTAAACGTTTTTTGATAGTATACATGTTGCTTTTCAGAAAAATATTAGTAGCATTAAACAAGATGCTGATATTAGTTTTCAATTCTTCTGTTAGTTAATTCACACCTGTCAGATCAAGTCTAAACTATTACATTTTAGTTGTATTAGATAAAACTTAAGCATGCCTTTTTAGTTAATCTTGACTTTAGCCATCCTCCTGCCCTTTTTCTTACCGTTTATCGCAAATCTCCCTAACGTTATCTCTTATAGATTCATTCAAACTTAATTAAGTGGGAGTATTGTTAATGTGAAAGAGGGAAATGGTATGGCACGTGAGGAAGACATACATCAATTAGTAGAAAGTGGTTTTGATATTAACTCAAAAGATGCAAGCGGAATCACTCTCTTGCATAAGTTTACAAAAGAAGGTGATTTAGTTGGAGTAAAATCATTACTAGAGCACGAAGCTGATTTTAATGTTGTGGACAACGAAAACAGAAATCCACTGCATTATGCTATTATGGATGGACATAAAAAAGTTGCTAAACTTCTTGTTAATCAATTAACAATTAATTCTAGAGATAAAAATGGATTTACTCCACTGCACCTTGCTACATTACAAGATGACACAGAGTTAATAGATTTTTTAATAACAAAAGGGGCAAAAATTAATGAAAAAGATGCTGAGGAGGGCTACACTCCTCTTCACATAGCTTCATTATACGGCTCTAAAAAGAGCGTCCAGACTTTAATTAATAGTGGAGCAAATCTCGAATGTGAAGATAACAACTTTCGCACTCCTTTATTTTTGGCCATTTATCAATGTACTACACATTATGAAAGTAGAGCAGAGATTATAGAATATCTGATAAAGAAAGGGGCAAATATAGAGGCCAAAGATTCAGAAAATAATACTACGCTTTTTCTAGCAGCGTATAACAACAAAATACAACTGGTAAAGCTTATTGTAAAGCAAGCAAAAGCTAGGTTGAAAGAGTTTATTTGCACAAAAAACAACCATGGTTTTGATGCACTGGATTGCGCTATTGAGCATAATAATAGGAAAATGGTAACATACCTTGTTTCAAAGGGAATAGAAGCAGATGACCAAGATTGTAGCGGTAATACCAGGTTACATAAAGCTAGCTATAATGGTGATACTAAAGCAGTTAAGCTCTTGCTGGAGCTTAAGGTAAATGTTAACGCCGTCACTAGATGTAACAGAACTCCTCTGCTACTTGCAGCTAAAAAAGGCCATGTAGAAATTGTAAGAATGTTATTAGCAGTAAAAGCCAATATGAATATTTGTGATCAACAAGGTTTTACACCTCTGCATCTTACTATTCAAAAGGATTATTTTGATATAGCTCAGCTGTTAATAGAAAAAGGAGCAATTAATTGTAGTAATGATTATATTGCAATAGATATGTTTATTGACAAGGCTCATAGAAAAAAAAATATCGAAGAAAATTACAAAAAATTTTGTAGATTTTTGATGCTTTACCTGAAAGAGCTAAATAGTAAACACAAAGCCTTTTGTGTACTTTCAATCCTAGCTCTAAGCTTAACAATTATAGGTTTACCATTTATTTTCAAGCCTATTATAAAATATAGAGAAAGAAGTAAAATATATAAAAAAATTAGGGCTATGCTGATCTACATTTAAATACAAGATAGAGTGTGCAAAACATATTAGCCGCGGTGCTAACGAGTAGCGGAATGACGGTTGTCTAAGTCACTTTAGCTATAGCTAATATATGATAACTATCTGCTCGATGAAAATGAAATTAAATACATTTTTAACATTTTTATAGAAAACTATTAGTATAGACTTGTATGCTGCCCTCATGGTTATTTTTAGATGTTTAATACTCCTTTTTATTATTTCTTGTACACATCTACCTACCAAGCAATATCCTATTAACATAAACAATTATAAGCACAATTACTTGTTGCAACAATACAATACTCCTTTGGAGAATAATGAACCAGCAATACCAGAAATGATACCTTTGCCGGTAGAATTTCCCGATCTTACAATCAGTAATCAGTTTCTTTCTATTAATGTTAATGAAGAAGTATCAGTAAAGGATTTACTGGTTGAGATAGGAAAACTTTCTGACGTTAACTTGGATATAGACCCCAAAATATCAGGTAATATTATTTTAAAGCTAAAGGATAAGAATATAAATGAAGTAATTCAGAATATAGCCAACAGTGCCAAATTGCGTTACTCAATAAATAATGATGTAATTAGAATTGAACAGGATTTGCCATACGCACAAAATTATTACGTAGATTTCATCAATATTCAACACTCTGCTCAAAGCAATTTTGTCATTGGTAACAATATTACCGACAGCGATGCTGATAGAAACTATAACAATGTTACGAAGTCTCAATATAGTAGTGACTTATGGAATTCGTTAGAAAAAGGCTTAAACGCAATAATGGATGTTAACGGAGTGGATGATGGTGAATTTCTTTCATCCAACAGAGAAGCTGGTGTCATTATTCTGAATGCTAGAAAAGATATTCACAAAGCTGTTGAAGAATATATTAATAAAGTTAAGAAATTGGCGTCTTCTCAAGTAATGATAGAGGCCAAAATAGTTGAAGTTATATTAGACGATAAATACCTTTCTGGTATCAACTTAAATGATTTGCATAATGAAACCAAATCTATGACAAATCAAGGTAACTCCATTATTGACCTAGCGATAAACTCTGATCTAGGGTATTTAGTAAAAAATCTAAATAAATTTGGCACTTCAAAGGTAATTTCAAGCCCTAGAGTACATGCTATAAATAATCAGCAAGCAATGATTTCATTTACTAAAAACCATATCTATTTTACTTCCGATATACAGAAAGATACCAGAAATTCTTTAATTACCAAGATGAATAGCACTCCAATAGGTGTGGTGTTAATAATCCACCCAAGCATTAACATTGATACTAATGAAATATTCATGGATATACACCCAACTTTATCAAGGATTAACGATTACACTAAAGACCCAAATATAGAATATGTCGCACAGCAGAATAAAATGAAATTAAATAGCAACATTCCAATTGTTGAAACCAGAGAAATGCACTCTACTTTAAAAGTTAAGAGCGGCGAAGTTATGGTAATTGGTGGGCTTATAGAGCATAGAAAAGATACTTCAAGCTCACTGCATCAAAAATCAAAGAAACTGGCTAATAACTCCAAGACAGTAGAAACCGTTATCTTCTTGAAAGCAACAATCGTACCAACACTTGGTTTGTTAGACATAAAAGATAGGAATTTATATATATATTAAATGTATCCGTTCAGCAGAGTAGCAAAATAGGTAGACAAGATAAACCAAAAAATCAAGAAAAAGTGAGTTTACAACAAATGCAAGTAGCTACTGTACGAACATTTGTTCGCGAAGAAATATTATAGTAGGTTTTGTCTTAAACACAAAGGTGTCATCCCAGTGTCAGCTACTTGAATGACAGGGAAAGGAGTACTGGGATGACACCTGGTTATGCAAGAAATCTATTTCCAATTTTAATAATATTTAAATTGCTACATACGAACCATACGCTTGAGTTGCAAAATTCCAAAAAGAAGCCAAAATAAAAATAAGCAGACATTTACAAATTAAACTAAGTGTACAATCAACAAACAAGGGTATTGATAGCAACGATACTCTGCAGAATCGCAATATGGTATGACCATATGCTCTTTATCGATCTGGTTAACATAATTAGTAGAGAGTTTTGTTGTGCAAAAGATATCTACTACAGCATCCTGCAATTGTTTGGAATTGCAGGATTGGGTGCTATGGTAAGGCCACTTGGTGCATCTGTATTTGGTCACATTGGTGACAGGTATGGAAGGAGAATGGCGTTAACGATTGCTATCTTGCTAATATCGATTCCGTCTAGTCTCGTTGCGTTTATTCCAAGTTATAATAAAATAGGTATAACTTCTACTGTATTGCTTCTTACAATCCATCTGATACAAGGGATTGCACTTGGCGCTGAACAAGGAGGCAGTTCTGTTTATCTCATAGAGCATTTACCTAATAAGAAAAAACTAGGAATGTTTTTTGGAATAATAAGTTTTGGTCGCTCCATTGGTATATTGCTCTCTGTAATTGCAGTGATCATCTGCAAAAAAAACACTGATTTTAACGCTTGGGGTTGGAGGGTGCCGTTTACTTTTTCAGCTATTTTAGGATTAATCAGCGCATATAGTATATACACATTAGGAGAAACTCCAGCGTATGAAAAAAATCGAGAACAAAGAAATTTACCTAATTTACCAATAATAGAGCTTACAAAACGCTACAAGAGAGCCCTGATACTTGCCATTTTAATATCTGTACCTGTTAATGTTGCTGTTGGATTTACCATATTTCTTAGAACAATTGCAAAAGAAATAGTGTCGGTTGAGACTTATGTAACAACGTATGTCAACGAAGTTGTGCTCGTTATAACCAGTATATTAATGCCGATATCTTCAATAGTGCTTGGAATTTTAGCTGATAAGGTAGGAAGAGAGCGTACAGTAATCTTATTTATAGTGATCACAATGGCACTATGTTGTCCTATGTTATCTATTGCATATTACTATAAGAGCTATCTTATAATTATGTTGAGTGTGATGGTTCTTTCTATAATAGAGAGAGGTATCAATCCTATAGGGATAGTTACTGCTGAGCTTTTTCCTACCAATGTTAGATTTAGTGGTGTGAGCTTATCACGCAACATCTCTTTTGCCTTGCATGGTGGATTCACTCCTATGATATGCACTTGGTTTACTATAACATTCCCTAAAATAAACTTTGCTGCTGGGCTTTATATAGTCTTCTGCTTATTGGTCAGCCTGATAGCAATATTGCAAATAAAGCCACAAGATAAAAAATGTGATTGGTAATTTTCTCTTAGCTATATGGTCCCAGAGTGCAATGGTGAGGGTTTAGTATAAATAAATCAGGAGCATTGAGAACATATAAATTCAAAAGGGGTAAGACCTTTGGAAGCAAAAGGCCTTTTCATAATCTTCTATCTATCGTTTTTTAAACCACTCCCCTAAACAGATACGTGAGAAGTGGCTAAGGATTTTTATTTAGTCTGACTGCATCCTTTACCTTATCTAATAACCCATTAATAAAACCAATTTTGTTTGGGGCATCAAGTAAATCAGATGCAATGTTAGTATATTCATTAATAATAACTGGGGCTGGTGTATCACAATTAATTAACTCACATACTGCAACACGCAAAATAGATAAGCTTATAAGATTTAATCTTGAAAGTGACCAGCTTGAGTGTAAATAAGACTCTATTATTTTATCATATTCTTCACTACTTTTTATAACTTTATGCAATAAATTTTCTAAGAACTGATAGTCACATTCTTCGCATTCCAATATATTCTCCAACTTACTTATGTAGTCTTTAAGCTCACAATCTTCCAATTTAAAAGTGTAACCTATAAAAATATTCGAATAAACAACCTGTACGGCAAGAAATCTTGCTGTACTTCTTTTTATGCGCCAACTTTTATCTATATCCATCATTTTAATTTATTGTGTAAATCTATCATACGCAAAACAGTTGAGGCTGCATGGCCACCAACGTTCTTTTTGTTTTTGTCAGCTCTAACTAGTGCTTTATCTTTACTATCTGCTGTGATTATGCCCATACCAAGAGGTATTGCATAACGCATAACAATTGCATTTAAGCCTTCGATTACTCCTTTGCAAACGTATTTATAATGATCAGTTTCACCGCAAATTACGCATCCAAGAGCTAAATAACCGTTATAATTAGTATTCTTGCCTTTGATCGCAAAGAGAATTGTAGCTGGTATTTCAAATGCACCAGGCACTTCAATTATCTCATAATTAATATTATTTCCTTTGAATTTATTAGTTGCACCCTCAAGCAAAAGGTTTGCTATTTCAGTATAATAATTTGAATTAACTATTAGTATTTTCGACATTCATCCCCACTTTTCTTGTTAAGAAGAACTTTATTAAGGATTGTTGAATTAAAGTTATAATATTACTAAATATCCAATATATCACCAAGCCGGCAGGAAAAGAAGAAAAGATAAAAACAGAAATGTAAGGTAAAAATTTCATAACATTTACTTGAATGTCATCTTTGCTGGGTTCGCTTAACTTTTGCTGAATTATCATAGTAATACCAAAAACTATAGGTAAAATGCCTATAGAAATAGGAAAGTTATAATTAAACAACCCAAATAATGTAAAAATGTTTGTTGGATCAGGAGCTGAAAGATCCTTAATCCATAAATAAAAAGGGGCGTGTCTCATCTCTATAGTAACAAATAATACTTTATATAGAGCAAAAAATACTGGTATTTGTATGAGCATAGGGAAAATGCTCGACATTGGATTTACATTATTTCTCTTGAACAACGCTATTGTCTCTTTATGCTGCTTTAAGCTGTCACTTTTATATAACTCTTTTATACGAGTTAGTTCAGGTTGAAGACTTTTTACCTTAAACATTGAAATATATGATCTATTAGACAAGGGAAGCATCAAAAGCTTGATTACTAAAGTTAGCAATAATATTGCTAAGCCAAAATTTTTCAAAACAAAGTTAAAATATTCAAGCAATAAAAACACTGGCTTGGTTATAAAATAAAGAACACCAAAATCTACAGCCTTATCAAACAAAGGTATATTGAGAGTGTCTTTATAAGCATCAAGTAAATTCAATTTCTTCGCCCCAGCAAAAAAGTAGTTCAGAGTAGAAGCACTTGCACCAGGGAGTATATGTTTGTAAGGTCTAACAAAATCTGCTTGAAATTTATCAATATTATTAACATTCGTATACTTGATGCTTACATTTATTTTATCAGATTTTTCAGTTATGATAGCTGTAAACCAATATTTATCAGCAAAACCAAACCAACTTTTTTCACTTGTGCTTGTCTTTATTAAACGTTTCTTGGAAATATCCTTATATGTCCACTCCTCCAGTTTATTGTTAAATGCACCTAGTACTCCTTCGTGTGATATCCAATAGGATTCGTTAATATTATCACGTTTACGATTGATTTTACCATAAGGAACTAAAACTACGTTATTTTTTGTGTTATTTTCAACAATTTGCTCGATTTTAAACATGTAGTTATCATCAAGGCTAATTTTCATTCTAAATACGATCCCATTGTCATTATTCCAAAATAAATTGGCCACTTTTCGACTAGCCAGCTCAGTCTCATCCACTTGCCAGACTGTTTTAGAATCTGGAATTTTAATTTTGCCACTTGGATCGAGCCATCCAAATTCTGCAAAATATACATCTTTTGATTCTCCAGGTGACAGTAAAACTACTTGTGAAGAGGAAGAACTCGGTTCTAAGTGATAATTAGTTAAAATTAAGTCATCAAATCTTGCACCTTTCAGAGAAATCGATCCTTCAATCATGTTATTGATTAAATTAACTCTCTGTTCTCGAGTAGAATTAATAATTTCAGAACGATTTTGATGTATTATAGGAGCAAGGTCGTTAGAAGATTCAATATGTTCAATCGATGGCTGGCTTTGGCTTGTGTTAAGAAAATTATCATAAATAATATGCCATAATACCATAATTAACATGGAAAGAATTGTTGCTAAAATTAAATTTTTTGCTTCTGACATGAAATTAAATCTAACATACCTCCTTAAAGTATATATTAAATATTGTACTAAAACAATAAAATTTACTTATTTTTAATAATAGCTTTTAACGCTAATCTTAAAAATTTACTCTTATGGCTTCAAATGTTAATAGTATGAACGCAGCAAAAAATCTAGTTATTTGGCTACTGATAATAGTCATTACTGCAATGTTCATTGATTCACAAGGAGATAAACTAAGCAATAGGTTTCTGAGCACTTTTCTACCATATAAAGGAAGAGTTCAAGATGGCGGAAGTATCGAATTTACAAAATCATACGATGGACACTTTTATATTCAGGCTCAAGTCAATGATCGTAATATAACGTTTCTGCTTGATACTGGAGCAACTGATATTGTTCTATCACAAAAAGATGCGTTACATGCTGGTATTAACTTACAAAACATTCGAGATTTTAAAATATATGAAACTGCAAAAGGTCAAATAAAAGCTGGTGTTGTTCACATCCCTCAGGTTAAAATAGGAAAGTTTTTAATCAATGATGTGCAGGCTAGCGTTAACACTCATTCTATGTCCCATTCATTACTTGGAATGAGCTTTTTGAGGTATTTTCATTTTACTATTAGAGATAATAAGTTGATATTACATCGTGACTAGAGAATGCTACTGATGAGTAGTAATTCAATGCATTCGATGCTGATCCTTTAAATTAGCTGTACATGCATTAGAAAGCTCATCCTTGGTATCGGAATTTTCTTGCTTCCCTTCCCTAATTTTATCACAAAGCCATTCAATACCACGACCTGCCAACATACAGACTACTAAAGATGTAGCTAACACTGCCATCAAACCAATACAAAGAAAATAACTGTCTGCTGTACTCATATGAGTTGTAGAGCCAAAGTATAAAATACCGATGCATAAACAAGGGCCAATAACTGTACCACAGATAAAACCGGCTATTTTACCTTTATCATGACAGTGGCTTTGATGTTTTATCATAAAAATACCATAATTTATTAATTATATAACTATCATAATTGAGATTTTAGTAAGTGTCAATTGATATATTAACTCTTATGCTTCACCTGCTTATTAAAGCTCTGCAGGTCAATATAGGAGCAGAGATAAATATTGCAGAGCAAGTGCCAATTGCAATGCCAAAAAAGATGATCAAGCTAAAATCTTTAACTACACCTGTACAAATCAGCACTAAAGGAAGAGCAGCAAGAAGAGTAGTACCTGAAGTTAACATAGTGCGAAATAGCGTAGAATTAATACTAGCATCAACTATTTCATCCATTGCTGCATTTTTTCTACTCTTTTGATACTCTCGAATCCGATCGTATATAACCACTGAATTATTGATTGAGTAGCCAATCACGGTAAGTAGAGCTGCAACTGATGAAATATTAAACTCAATACCCGTCAAGCTGATAAAGCCAAGAGTTAAAATTGTGTCATGAATTAGTGCCGTTACTCCACAAAATCCACATTGCCAATTAAACCTAAGCCAAACATAAAAAAATATTCCAACAATTGCAATTAACATGGATGATATTCCTTCAAATATCTGTGTTGAACCTATTTGTGGACCAACATAGTCTATTTTGCGGTAAATTATTGAATTACCCAGTTTTTCTTCTAGTATATTTTTGACTTTTTTAATTTTATCCTCATCTCTCTCGTCTTTAAACCGCATAACTAAATTATCACTAGCTTTTGAACTCTGTATCGTAAATCCATTCTCTCTTAATATATTAAGAATGGTATGATCCTCACTTGAGGATTTTATCTCCATCAAAATTCCACCTGTGAAGTCTATGCCTAAATTTACTCCACGCAGCACAACAGTAAGCACTGAAAAAATGATAAGAATAACGCTAATAAACGCTGTCAATTTTCCATATTTACTAAATTTGATATCAAGATTGTCTGGAATAAGTCTAACTGCCATATTTCCTACTTAAATTTTGATTTTATATACTTTTCAAGCAATCGACTAGCCATTTTCTCTTAGCTTACTAATATTGATCCTTGGTTCACTTAATCTATTTGAAAGAGAGGGAAAGGATATTCGATCAAAGAAATGAAAACAGCCTGGTTATCATTAATAAAGTGCTACTTAAACACCTTTTTTAATCGACTGATTTCATCAGCAAATTTTGGGTCAGTTCTTATAAAATTTTCTACTTGTTTGACTGCATGTATAACAGTAGCATGATCTCTGCCACCAAAGCTTCTTCCAATATCTGGTAGGCTTTTTTGCGTAAATTTCTTGGCAAAATACATAGCTATTTGTCTCGGTCTCGCAAGACTGCGGAGCCTTCTATTAGATTGCATATCTGCAACCTTTATATTGAAAAATTCAGCTGTTTTCTTTTGTATTTCTTCTGTTGTGATTGACCTATGATTTGATCTAAGAAGATCAATTAGGGTCTCACTAGCTGATTCTACCGTCATACTTCTTCCAATTAACGAGGTATGGGCAACCTTATTTAATGCTCCTTCTAATTCTCTTATATTGGATTTTATATTCCTTGCCAAAAACTCTAGGACATCCTTTGGAACATACATATTCATTCGCTCCACCTTCGCCTGCAATATACCAAGTCTTAATTCAAAAGTTGTTTCATTAATATCTGCAACTAATCCCCAACCAAGTCGTGATTTTATTCTTTCTTCTACTCCATCAAGATCACTAGGAGACCTATCAGCTGATATAACCAATTGTTTATTTTGGTCTATCAATGCATTGAAAGTGTGAAAAAATTCTTCTTGTGTACTATCTTTACCACTGATAAATTGCACATCATCTACCATCAATACATCTACTGATCTAAATTGCTCTTTAAATAACATAATATCTTTGCTCCTCAGCGCTGTAATATATTGATACATGAATTTCTCTGCCGATAAATATACCACTTTTCTTTTTGCTGATGGAGAATTGACTATGTCCCAAGCTATAGCATGCATTAAATGTGTTTTACCAAGTCCCACTCCGCCGTATAGAAACAAAGGGTTGCTTCCTGATATTGGATCTATAGATTCCGCTACACGCTTTGCTGCTGTAAATGCTAACTCATTTGACTTTCCTACCACAAAATTATCAAAAGTGAATCTGGGATCTAGCGGTGAACCAAGATTATGATTATTTTCCTCTCTATTTTTTAGTATCGTATTAGAATTTGAACTCCTTTCTTCAATTACTTGAATATCAATAGAACATACACTTTGATCTTCGCTTCGCCATAATGATAATATTTTTTCCATGTAGTGAACTGTAATCCACTCTTTTATAAATCTTGTTGATACAGATAACAAAACTTCTCCATTTCTGCTGCTGACAAATCTCAGTGAACTCAGCCAGCTGTTATATGTTGCTTCTCCATAGAGATTATAAAGACAATTTTTGATTTTTTCCCAAGTAATATTGTGGTCTGTTACTGTAATAATCTGATCAAAAAACATAGTAGAAACCTTAGGGCTAATTAAGTTCATATACCACACCAAGAAAAACTAATAATCAGAAAAACATAAGATAATCAATAGCTTACTGTAAGATGAAAAGCTAATACTACTTAATACATACTAAAAATTATGTAGATTTTTTGGTGATTTGTAAAGGATATAAAAACACTAAAATTAATCATTTTTTTGAAATAAAAATGATCAATTTGTAAATATCGCTTGTACCGAGGATTAGAAGCATGTTATTAAAAACAGTAATACATTGTGTATAAATAAAATATTAAATTTACTGGCAAATAAGTAAAGTATTCATATAAATATAGCTAATCTAATATAAATTTATTGAAGTAAATTTGTGATTATATTAAGTAATTTGAGCCATCATACTGTATTCGGTATTGAACTGGAGTTTTACACTGAGGGAATAAAAAAAGAATATTTATTTCTGAGTAGCATCAAAAATAAAATAGCTTCACTTGGATTTTTTTGTGAGAAAGAGAGTTCTATAAATCAATATGAGATAAAAAGTGTTTGTTATACGAATTCCGATAATTTAATTAAGCATTTTGAGTTAGCAAAACAATTACTTACTGAAGTAGCACAAAAACTTGGTGGAAATGTTTGTTTTAAAGCAAAGCCCTATTTGGATAGAGCAGGGAGTGCATTAAATGTGCATGTTAATCTCGTGAATTCAAATCACGATAACTTATTTTATAGCAACGAGCAAAAATATAGTGACTACCTGATTCATAGTATTGGTGGATTATGTTCAATGATGAAAAAACATATGTTGTTTTTTGCTCCAAATGATGAATCATATTTAAGGTTTCAACACCCAGATATTCATACTCCAACTACGATTAGTTGGGGAGTAAATAACAGAACTGCTGCAATAAGAATTCCCTATTTTGGCAACGATTTCAAAAGGTGCCGACTGGAGCACCGTGTTCCCGGAGCAGACTGTAACCTTGAACAAGTGCTTATAGCAATAATTGAAGGTATAATTTTTGGTATAGAGAACAAAATTACCCCGCCAGATAGAGTCTACGGCATTGCATCTGATCCTCAATATGAGATGGAGAGGTTAATATAACAACTATCTGTCAAATCCTAATCCGTTAAACCCCTTTTGGGTAATTGATTGTTCTAATACTCTTCTCACATCATTATCTACATTTCCGTACTGTAATAACAAGTCTGAAGGGGAGGGTTTTTGCGTACTTTGAGATCTAAGCCCTGTATTATTGGTAAGGTTGCCCGTTGACTGCCCAAAAACTTGATTACCAAACACATCTATGCGTTCAGGTAAAGATCTCATTTGATTCTTTACAGAGCTAGAATTATTTTGTGCAAAAGTTTTATTATCTGGCTCACCAAGAACAATTTTGTCAGGTGCTGCCATAGTTTTTGTATAATTAACAGAATGACTGCACTCAGTGTTCTTGATTTCATCAAGAATTGGTTCGCCAAATGCGTTTATAGGACCACCAAGTAATCTTTTCTCCATGCGTTCTTGTGCTCTTTTATTTTTTAATTCTTCTTCTAACTCAGCTTCAGTTTTTTCTGGCTCTTCTACGGTATCTTTTTCTTCACTTTCATACCCTTCATCTTTTGATATACCATGAGTTTTAGCAGATCTAGCTTTTACTTTATGAATCAACGAAAGTAATGCGTAAGTAACTGCAGCAGCAGTAACCATAATGGCTATCTTTGCAGCGATGTGAATCACTGTTAAAAATACTAAAGTTGATGAAGCACCAACCAACCCAGATACAATAACTTTATTCTTGCCTTCTTTTACACTTAGAACTGCTACCATAATAACTCCTCAAATACCACGCTAAAGTTATATTATATAGAGATTTTCTTATGCTTGCAAATCTGTAAAAATTTTGATCGTTTACATAAAACTTTATAAGAATTAATTAATATATAATTTATCTTAGCTATAATATGATATAAATGCGTATAATGTCTGGCATGAAAAGCTTACTTGTAGAGAGGAATAGAACAGTAATATTATTGCTCATATTGATTTTTACCTTCGGCTCATACACTTATATAAAAATGCCAAGAGAAAGCAACCCTGATATACAGATTCCTATAATCAGCGTATTTGTCGGGCTTCCTGGTATTTCTGTCGAGGATAGTGAAAAGTTATTAGCTATTCCAATAGAAAATGAACTAAGGTCTATTGAGGGCGTGAGAGAGCTAAGGGCACTTGCAACTAATGACGGTGCTCACATGATAATTAAGTTTGGCACAGAATATGATACCAAAGAAGTACTTGATAACGTCCGTTCAAGGCTCTCAAACATAAAATCAAAGTTACCTATTGAAGCGGAATCTCCGATAATCAATGAAATAAACTTGAGCTTATTTCCGATACTAAACGTTGGCTTGATTGGTAATTTGCCGGAAAGAGCTTTAACTGAAATAGCGCGCAAACTAAAGAAAGAAATAGAATTTCTGCCAAATGTTCTCAAAGTTGAAGTAGCAGGTATACGCAAAGAAACAGTAGAAGTTATAATTGAGCCTACAGTTCTAACAAAATATAACATTCAATCAAATGAGATATTTCAAGCTATATCAAACAACAACAGATTGGTGAGAGCCGGATCACTAGAAAATGATACCGGTAAATATTCGATCAAAATATCAGGGTTATTAAAAGACATAGAAGATATTATGAATATTCCTATTAGATCTCAAAGTGATGCAGTTTTGAGAATCAAAGATATAGCAAAAGTATACCTTGGGTTTGAGGATCGCCAAGGATTTGCTCGTATTAATGGACTACCTAGCATTGTACTAGAGATTTCAAAACGTAATGGAAAAAACATAATAGACACGGTAAATCAAGTAAAATACTTAATGGACAAAGCAAAAGATCAATTACCTGAAAATTTAAAAGTAGTTTATTTAAATGACCAGTCAAAAAATGTACGTGATGTGCTTGACGATTTGGAAAACGGTATAATATTTGCGGTATTACTAATATTAACCATAATAATGCTCTTTATGGGAACAAGGACTGCTATTCTTGTTGCACTATCAATACCTGGCTCCTTCCTCATGGGAATAATAGCTCTTTACCTCATGGGTATTACTCTAAATATAGTTGTGCTCTTCAGTCTAATTATGGCAGTCGGCATGCTGGTTGATGATGCAATTGTAATCAGCGAATATGCTGATAGAAAGATGATTTGTGGCATGGATAAAGTAGAAGCTTTTTGTACCTCAGTTCATGATATGTTCTATCCAGTTTTATCATCAACATTGACTAAATTAGCAGTGTTTTTCCCTCTGTTACTCTGGCCCGATACGGTCGGTAAATTTATGCAGTACATACCAATTACAATAATTCTAACTTTGACTGGATCGCTCATTATGGCTTTAGTTTTTATACCAACACTTGGTGCAATATTTGGTAAGCCTTCGATAACTTCAAAAAAAGAAATAACAAGAATGAGTGCTATAGAAAGTGGTGAGATAAAAAATACTGGGCCTATAATAAGAACTTATGTACGTATGTTAGAGAAAGTCTTAGATCACCCCAAAAAATTTGTATGTGTTGTTGTGTTTGCTTTATTTTTGTCTAGTATATTATATTTTACTTTTGGTCCTGGGTTGAAGTTCTTTCCAGATGTAGATTCAGATAACATTTTAATCAGCGTTAAAGTAAAAGAAAGCTTATCAGCCAAAGAACGAGATTTGATACTTAAAGAAGTAGAAGAACGCATTCTGGGTGTTGAAAAAGAAATTTATGTTTTTTATACTAGATCGGGAATATTTTCAGACAACGTTATTGCCAAAATTCAATTGGAACTTGTGGATTGGCGCTGCAGGCGCAAAGCTAAGCAAATACTAAATGATATAAGGAGCAGTGTGCAAAACATGAAAGGAGTAATAATTGATGTACAGGAACAAAAGTCAGGACCATCAGCTGACAAGCCAATACAAATTAACTTAAGCGGAAGTGCATCCAGTTTGAATTCAGTAGCAGAGAAAATCCTAAAAATCATGGACCAACCTTCATCCGGATTTATAAATATTCAAGACAGTAGATCAGTGCCTGAAATAGAGTGGAACATGAGTGTTGATAAGAGTAAGGCTACAAGCTCTGGAGTAAATGTTGCAACCATTGGCGATTTTATAAAGATGGCTACAAACGGAGTATTAATTGGAAAATATAGACCAAATAACACAGATGAAGAAATTGATATTGTACTACGCTTTCCCAGAAAGAGTCGCAGCATGAAGACTATAAATAATCTCTTTATTAATACAGTAAATGGACCGTATTCTATGAGCAGCATAGTAAAATATGTTCCCGAAAAAAAGGCAAACAAGCTAAGTAGGATTGATGGATCACGCACAGTGACAATCTCTGCTGATATTGATACTGGCTATCTTGTTGATGAAAGAGTAAAACTCATTCAAAATTCTATTAGCCAAGATTGGAACAAGGAAGTAAGAATCGATTTTAAAGGTGACAAAGAAGATCAACAAAAATCAGGAGCATTTTTACTAAAGGCTTTTATATTAGCAATTACATTAATGATATTAGTGCTAGTGGCACAGTTTAACAACATATACTATACATTTATAGTAATGACAGCAGTATTTTTATCCACAACATGTGTATTTTTCGTTTTCTTTCTTATTCAGCAAGTTTTTGTAATTGTCATGTGCGGAGTGGGAATAATTGCTTTGGCAGGAATTATAGTGAATAATAACATACTATTGCTTGATGCCTTTCATCAACAAATTAAGGTACACAAAAACAGCATTAAGCAATGTGTAATAAACGCTTCAATTTCTCGTGTCAGGCCAATACTCCTTACCGTTGCAACTACAATTTTTGGCTTAATACCAATGATTACCAGATTGAATATCAACTTTTTTACGTTGCAAATCACATATGATGCTCCATCAAGCCAGTGGTGGGTTGATATTTCAGCAACCATAGCAAGTGGAGTATTGGCTGCAACGATTTTAACCTTATTCTTGACTCCTGCGCTGCTCGTCATACAAAAATATGAAAAAGCTTGACTTAAATTAGCAACTATTTAACATTTTAGATAGCGTTCTTTGCCCGTTGAAGCTATAATTATAACTAATTAAATTGGATTTATTTATATGATTGCTAATCGTAAAAGCAGTGTTAAGCAGAAAAGCAACAAGAATAACATAGTTGGAAGCCTTGATGTAATCAGAACAGCAGGAGAGCTCTCACTTCAAAAAGGTTTAGATTTTGATATTATAATAAATGCACTTAAAAGTGCTATCGAAGCAGTGGCTCAACAAAAGTATGGCAGCAAAAGTAAGATTATAGTCAATATAGATAGAAACACAGGCAAAGTTACCTCATATAGACAACTAAAAGTCATTGATGATGAGTCAAAAGAAAATGAATGTGACTTAATTAAGTTGACACAAGCTAAGTTAAAAAAAGGAGATGCAAAAGTTGGAGACACTATTAGTGAGTTGATTTCTCTTGATACTGATCTTGTTTCAGCAAGGATTGCCCAACAAAAGATTTCTCAAGTAATTAAAGAGGCAGAGTTAAAAAAGCAATATGAGGAATTTAAAGATAAGGTAGGAGAAATGAGGTATGGCATCGTTAAACAAGTAGAATATTCAGATCTTATTATAGACATAAATGGCATTGGGGCATACCTTCCTTTGCGGAACTTGATTGGTGGCGAGTCATTTCGTGAAGGAGATAAAGTAAAAGCTTACATACAGTCTGTTAAGCGCTCTGATGATGGACGTCAAGTCATTCTTTCTAGGACTCATGAAGGTTTTTTAGAGGCATTGTTGCATCAAGAGATACCAGAAATTGCTGAGAGATTGATAACAATTAAAAGTATAGCTAGAGATGCTGGTTCAAGATCTAAAGTTGCTGTTTTTTCACCTGATAAGAATATCGATCCAGTGGGTGCTTGCGTTGGAGTTAAAGGAGATAGAATAAAAACTATTATACACGAATTAAACGGTGAAAAAATCGACGTCATACATTACTCATCAGATTTGGGTCAATTTGTTATTAAAGCCATTACTCCTGCAGAAGTATCAAAGGTCATTATTGATGAAAATGAAAATTGCATAGAGTTAATAGTTGCTGAAGATCAATTGAGTTTAGCTATAGGAAAAAAGGGTCAGAATGTAAGATTAGCTTCAGAGCTTGTTGGATGGAAAATTGAGATATTAGGTATTCAGCAAGAATCAGAAAGGCGAAGTAAAGAATTTAATCAATGTTCAGCTTTATTTGCTGAAGCTTTGAACTTAGAAGAGATTATGGGCCAGTTATTGGTAACAGAAGGCTTTTCAAGTGTAGAAGATATATCTAACACTTCAATTAAGGAGCTTGCTTCAATAGAGGGCTTTAATGAAGATATTGCAAATGAACTTCATAATAGAGCAAATAATTACCTAAAAGCAGAGAATGATAGAAAAATAGAAGAGCTAAAAAATTTAGGTATGGAAGACGATGTAATTAACTTAACCTTATCAATAGATAATAAAATTGCTCTTAGTAAACATAATATTAAAACTTTAGAGGACATAGCAGATTTATCAAATTATGAGTTTTGTAGCATACTCTCTTCCTCAACTAATAATAAAGACAATCTAAAAGATACAGCAGATTCAATAATCATAGAAGCACGTAAAAAGCTTGGATTAATATAAAAACAATATGAATAATGAAGATATCAGTAATAAAAAATTAACCCTACAAGGCTTAAGCAAGCTTAAATTAGACATTAATTTAAACTCTTTAGATAGTCAAAGTACTGGTACTACAATAGTAAAAAAAAGAAGAAAAATTCATTCTGCAGAAGAATATAGTTTATTTGACGAGAGTAAATTAGGCTCTTTAACTGAAAAAGAACAAATTTCCCGCATTAATGCTGTACAGAATGCTACTTTGCTGAAAGAAAGGAATCAGAGAGAACAAGAAGAGAAAATAAAAAAAGAAGGAAGCAATCAAGAAGCTGAAGATAAAAATGAATCACACTCTGTACCTAAAGAAATAAATAAGGAAGTTTTAAGTAATACTAACTCAGTTGAACAAAAAGAAGATAGTATTGAATATGAGAACAATGATAAAAAGTCTTTTAAAGCTAGCAAAGATATATACTCTAAGCATTCTAAGCTAGTAATTACACAGGCAATAGATGAAAGAAATGAACACCTCCCTGTATTTAAGCAAAAATTTGGTATAAGAAGTAAACAATCAAAGTTTACTAAGGGTAAAAATATAGCAAGAGAAGTTATTATACCAGACAAAATAACTATCAGGGAGTTATCTATTCGTATGGCAGAAGATAGCAAGAGTGTGCTAAAAATGCTCAAAGAAGAAGTTGGGGAGAGCTATAGAGTAGATGATCTAGTAGATCCAGATATAGCATGCGAAATAGCAAAAAAATTTAATCATACGGCTAAACGAGTAAGTGATGCTGATAAAGAAAAGAATTTACTCTTCATAAGCAACAGAGAAAACTTACCTAAAAGACCAAAACCACCTATCGTTACTTTTATGGGACATGTGGATCATGGCAAAACCTCATTGCTTGATGCATTTCGTGAATCCAATGTTGCAGAAAGAGAGTCAGGTGGCATCACTCAACACATAGGTGCTTATCAATTGACGACAAAAAATAAGCAAAAAATTACTTTCATTGATACACCAGGGCATGAAGCGTTTACTGAAATGCGTGCACGTGGTGCCAATATTACTAATATAGTTGTAATAGTAGTTGCAGCTGACGACGGAATCATGAAACAAACAGTTGAAGCAATAAACCATGCAAAAGCAGCAAATGTCTCTATTATAGTTGCCATTAATAAAATTGATAAATCACAATCTGGTGATGTAGAAAGAATAATTAATAGTTTGCCTCAATATGATCTAATCCCTGAAGAACTTGGTGGTGATGTTATAATTGTGCCAGTATCAGCAAAAAAGAAAACCAACTTAGATAAACTAGAAGAGGCAATTTTATTAATCGCTGAATTAATGACGCTAGAAGGGATAGAGGATTGTCGAGCACTTGGGTGGGTAATAGAATCTAAAATAGACAAAGCTAAAGGAATATCAGCTACATTAATAGTTGAAGAAGGAACATTAAAGATTGGTGATATAATGATAATTGGTACAACATACAGCAAAGTACGCAGTATGGTTAATCACCTTGGTCAAAGAGAAAAAGTGGCACTACCTTCTACTCCAGTTGAAGTCACTGGTCTAAATGGTGTACCAAATGCTGGAGATAAATTTGTTGTTGTAAACTCTGAAAAGCAGGCTCGTGAAATCGTTGAATACAGGTTAGAAGTGCTCAAGAAAAAGAAAGAAGATCCAGACGACAATAATTTAGATATATTCAGTCGTAATGACGGTGAAATAACAGAACTATCTGTAGTTTTAAAGTGCGATGTAACTGGTTCTATTGAAGCAATATCAAGCTCAATTGATAAGCTTGGTAAAGACCAAGTGAAATTAAATATTCTACACAAAGCAGTAGGGGGAGTAACAGATTCAGATGTGCTGCTTGCAGAAGCATCAAGTGCAGTGATTTTAGCTTTTAATGTAAGGGTGGACTCAAAAATAAGAGAATTAGCAAAACAAAAAGGTATAGAAATACATACTTACAATATAATATATGAGCTTATTGAAGACATGAGGATGTATCTAACTAAAATGTTAAAGCCTGTTACACGAGAGGTTCGTGTTGGTTCTGCATCTATAAGGCAAATATTTAATGCATCTAAAGCCGGTAATATCATCGGATGTTATGTCACTGATGGAATTATAAAAAAAGATTCTTTAATTAAGGTAGTGCGTGGCGGCAAATTGTTGCATGAAGGAAAGTTAAAAGCACTACGTAGATTTAAAGATGATGTTAAAGAAGTAGGTGTAAATTTTGAATGCGGAATATCGCTAGAGGGTAATATCGATGTTAAAGTAGGAGATATTTTGGAAGCTTATCAATTAGTGCAAGAAGAAAGAACGTTATAGTAGCTGGACATGAAAAAGGAAATTAGAAACCTAAAAGTAGCATCAGTATTACATAAGGCAATATCAAAAGTCTTAATGGAAGGTAATGTGCTTAATGAAAAAGTAGTAGTATCTGATGTAAAGCTAAGCAAAGATTTGAAGAAAGCAGATGTATATATTGTGTTATCTTCATTGAACATCCAAAATGATAATGATGATATCAGCACTGTTATTAATGAAATGAACCAATCTGCATGGTCAATACGCAAATCTATATTGCGTTATGTTGACCTACGGTTTATACCTGAGCTAGTTTTCAAGCCTGATTTAGCATTCGATAATTTTGTTAATGTAAGTAAAATATTACGTAATTACACTTAATTAATGTATTTCAACCATTACTTCTCATTAATGAGAATACACAGTTTAACAGGTTTATGGCTTGTACTATTTCCCAGTTTGAGCGGTATTCTGCTAGCTTCAACTTTTCTATCATATCAGGCTTTTTTGCTCCTTATTTTGTTTACTATAGGTGCATTCTTAATGAGACCTGCAGGATGCATAATCAACGATATATTCGATAGAGAAATAGATGCACATGTTGAACGAACAAAATATAGGCCACTTGCAAGTGGTGCATTAAATATAAAGCAAGCTTTAGTTCTACTTTCACTGTTACTGTCTATTGCCCTGCTAATCTTACTATTAACTAACAGAACTACGCTTATACTTGGAATAGTTTCAATGTGTATGGTAGTTGTTTATCCATTACTAAAACGTTACGTTTGGTGGCCACAATTGTTTTTAGGGTTTACTTTTAACATGGGATCACTCATGGGCTCAGCAGCAATAACAAACCAGATTAGCATAGAATCCTTGCTATTTTATATAGGATGCGTCTTTTGGACACTTAGTTATGACACTGTATACGCTCATCAAGATAAAAAAGATGATGAAAAACTCGGAATGAAATCTACCGCATTATATTTTGGCAATACAACAAAATCTTGGTTGAAAAGATTTTACTTAATATCCTTAATGGCGTGGTTATACGCTGGTATACTATCATCATTAAATAACATCTTTTATATTGCTCTACTTGCTATAGGGTTCATATTTTACAACCAACACAAAAATTTCAATCCTGACGATTCCAGTCAATGCATGTTCATATTTAAAAATAATTCCCAGGTAGGACTTTTGCTCTTCTTCGGTATTCTTTTAGATAGAATTGTAAATTCTACTTTTTAGAACCTGTACATGATCTCAAGAAAGGAATAAAGCAGGAGATAGAGTATATAAATTATGAGAATAAAGTGACATAATTAGGGAAAAACCTAAGTAGAGTTCTGTAAAAAAAACAAAACCAAAAAGACTTATGATGTATTTTGTGGATTCTTAAATGTCTTGAAAAGCGGTTGTCAGTGAACCAAAAGAGTTTCCAAAATGGTGCAGTTGCTACGACTACTTTAAAAAATGGAGTGAGAAGCCTCAGGCAAATAAAAAAAGTGCTTTGAGCGTGTATTAAAATTGGTTAGACAGAGCAATGGATTGTTGTAATGTCATTTGAATCACACATGGAAACACTAATCAATTTGAAAAATTCATCCTGTATTGTATTATAGCAATCAGAAGTAAGAAAGACCATGCTCAACATACAAAATAACGCCACAACTTGCAAACAATGGATATTTTTGGCAGTATGTGCTCTTGCTTGTTCTGGATTGCTGTCAATAATTGTTATTTTTTTACGATTGCCTTTTATTTCTTCCTTCGTTCCTTCTGCACAATATATTTTTGATAATGCGCTGGTGATACACGTAAATTTATCAATTTTGGTGTGGATGTGCTCCATAATATCTCTGCTTTTTATCATTAACCTACAAAACACCAATAATTGGTTTAGCTTCCTATGGGTTCTATCAACCCTTTCTATGCTGCTGATGTTTATATCTGCATTTGTTCCAAACACTGAGGTTATCAAAAGTAACTATATTCCTGTGTTACAAAACAAATTATTTTTACTCGGACTAAGTTTATTTATTGTCAGCGTATTAATAAATGCAGTTCTTGCATATATGTCAAATAAGCAAACCTCATACCTCTATGTGGGACAGATTGGGCTAGTTATTATACTTGTTTCATCATTTCTTTGCTTTGTTTTAGCATATAATAATATGCCGACAGATATATATCATTCAGATAAGAATTTATTTTATGAATATCTCTTTTGGGGAGCTGGACATTTGCTGCAATTTGCGTTTGCTCAAGCAATGTTTTTAGTGTATTTAATCATGCTGAATTCCAGTGCCAGTCTAGCCTCAAGCAATAAAATTTTACCGCTATTTATCAACACAATCTTGGCTGTAGGCGCACCGTTTACATATTTTGTTTATACAGTGGATAGTGCTGAGTTAGTACAGTTCTTTACTTGGCATATGAGAATTGCTGGAGCAGTTCTGCCGTGCTTCCTAATAATACTAGTGTATCGCAATATAAAGACCCTACTCAATGATAAGGGCAATTATTTGCTTCATTCGTTTGTATTGTTCATCTATGGAGGTGTGCTTGGAGTGCTAACTATTGAAGGCAATGTCACAATTCCTGCTCATTATCATGGTTCTGTGGTTGGAATCACTATAGCTTTTATGAATTTCATTTATTGGCTATTACCTAAATTAAACTTTCAAGAAGTAAAAAACTCTAGCATAAAATGGCAGATTTATGCATACAGCTTGGGACATTTTCTCCATATTACTGGCCTTGTTTGGCTTGGTGGGTATGGTGCCTTAAGAAAAGTTGCAGATCTGCCAAGTATTTCATCGATGTTGGCACGTGCTTGTTTTATTACGGGTGGCGCTATATCAGTTATTGGTGGAATGTTATTCGTAATAGTTGTGCTTTTACATCTGCTTAAAGGCAAAGCGCGTACCAACTGACCCATAGAAACAAAACTAAAAATTGCTTTACAAACTCCGCCAACTCCATTACCATAGCCCTAAGGGTATTAAAACTTGTTTTTGACCTGTAGTAGGGTCGAGAGCTAGCGCGCTTAGGGCTTGGTGGCTGATCCATTATTTTCATCCTGGTCCTCAAGTGTCTGTTCAGGGTAGCGGTGAAACAAGGTAGACAAAAAAGACTAATCATAGAGTAGCTGTGAGGTAATATGGTTGATGTTTTAGAACTCTGCGAAAACTTAAAAATAGAGATAGAAAATTTAAAAGCAGAAAATGAAGCTCTGAGAACGCTCAATTAAAGGAAAAGCTAGGTTTAAATTCTAAAAATTCATCAATTTCCAGCTCAAAGAGTTATACAAAATAAAAAAGGGCAAGCCAAAAAGTGAAAAGAGTATAGGTGGTCAGGTTGGGCACAAAGGAAGTTTTCGTGCCAAAATGGATGCAGATGAGGTGGTAAAAGTTACCCACTTGCAAATGCGGAGGAGACCGTACATTCATCAAAAAGTTGGAAATCAAGCCTTATATAGTGGAATATCAATTAGGTTGTCGGAGATGCGGAAAAAGAAAAAGTAGCAAATTTATGCCTAATGTTATTTTTAGATGGATTCATCACGAAGCTTCCAAACCTAACTTCTAAATTTGCTGTTCTTTTTATCTTTTGCAGGAATTTCAACTTCTATTGTACCTACAAGGCGAAAAGATTTCCCATAACTTCTTTTCGCCTTGTTCAGGATATCTAGATTTTTTATTTACTGTTCTATCTTTGCTAGCTCTCACGAGTACTGCTGAATTAAGGTTATGTGCAAGTTCAAAAAAGTCATAATTGGTTCTTTGAAGGTTTGTCATTTCTTCAGGTCTCGAATAAACTTTTTGATTCAGTATCCCTAGAACTAGACTTTCTGTACAGCAAGAGCTGTATGCATTATAATGCCTTTTGCATCTTGCTAATCCTTTTGTTTTCTATGCACTTTTATTAAGCGTTTTGCTCAAATTTATAAAATTCTCAATATTGTTCAACAACTCCATCTTACTATCCGCTTGCTCATTCTCAACCTTTTTAGATTTAAGATCTTTAAGTACATTATTAAAATCATCCATGGTCACTGTTATTTTTGGTTCATCTTCTGACTCTTCTTTGTAGATCTGATCTATAGCATGAAATTTTGCTTCATTTACCAAATTTTCTAGATCAGCTCCTGAAAAATCATTAGTTTTATCTGAAAGTTCTGCCAGATTTACATCTGATGCCATTGGTACTCCCTTCATATAAAGAGTCAATATTTTTTCACGTAGGCTCTTATCTGGTAAAGAAATTTCAATGTGTTTAGAGAGGCGACCTGGTCTAATCACCGCTTCATCTAAACTGTCTAGACGATTAGTTGCAGCAATCACTGTCACGCCTTCCATAGGATTAAAACCATCAAGCTCGTGTAAAAACTGATTTACAATTCGGTTGTGTTCTTCATTACTTCGTCCACTATTACTACGTTTTGTACAAACAGCATCTATTTCATCTATAAAGACTATGCAAGGAGCATTTTCTCTCGCTTTTTCAAAAAGATCTTTTATGTAATGTGCGCTGTGTCCAGCATATTTTTGCATACATTCAGATCCAGAAACGCTAATAAATTTAGCATTAGCTTCACATGCAATTGCACGAGCAATAAGAGTTTTACCATTCCCAGGTAGACCATATAAAATATAGCCTGTTGGCATCTTGCAACCTAACATTTCAAGAGCTTGCTTCTTCTTCTCTGATATATGACCACAAATCATTTTTAACTCTTCTTTTACTTTCTCCGAAACAATAACATCATCAAGTGTTACTTTTTTCTGCTTGTCTGGATCAACTATCTCTATTCTAGAAGAGCCTTTTATTCCACGAACAAGATCATCTAATTCTTTTGAGTGTGTTGCTTTGTTAACCGATTTTTTTTCATCACTCACTTTTTCAACATTTATTATGTCTAAATCTTGATCTTCTTCAATCTCATTTTTAGCATTCAGTTCAGCCACTTTGTACGTAATATATCTAGCTATAGATGCAAATGCATACAAAATACTTACATACAACAACACCTTTAATACAGGCACATCAGATGCAATTACATTAATCGCAGCAATTGATGTTGCCATAGCAGCGCCTAACAACGACATTGAGCAAAAAACGATATAACCTTGAATGTTTCGCTTTTTTCAGCTGAATTAAGTATCCAGAGCCATTAGGATGCTTGGATGCATAAATATCCACTGGAGTTTTATCATGAAAATTCTTTAACCAAGGATCTGCATTTTTTCTTATTAGAATTGATATTGTTTTTCTATTTCCATTATCTGCAGCATAATGCAAAGGAGTATTGCCCTCTTTATCCATTACATTAACACTTATCCCTTTATTTAAGAAAAATTCTACTACTTCAGCATGACCATTTTCAGCAGCTAAATGTAAAGGAAACTTCTTGTGCTTACTATCTTTCTTATTAACATCAGCTCCTGCTGCTACCAGGACTTTTGCTACGTTTTCAAAGCCACCTCTAGCAGCTACGTGCAACAATGTAAGTTCTTGACTAAATAAATGATTTAAATCAAATACAGCTTTTCTCCACTCTTCATTAAGTTTTTGACTAAATAAATGATTTACATCAAATCTAACTTTTCTCCACTCTTCATATAGATCTTGATCCTGTTTCTTTAGTTCTTCTTGTATTTCCTGAATTATATTATCTTCATTTAAATCTGCCTTATCGTTAATTATACTGAGTACTTTTGCTAGTAATTGATCACTTGTCATAATCTTATCTTTAATCTTAAGTAATATATTTAATTATTATATAGCTATAATAAAAAGTCAATATTTATTTTAAATAAGGTAATAATTGGGATTGTGAATAGTGGTTCGGTCATTCACCCCTTTTTCGTCATTCAAGTAGACCTTCATTGTCATCCCAGTACTGGGATCCAGAAGGCTGATCAGGTAATAAGAACTGGATTCCAGCATCAAGTGCTGGAATGACATAGTGGAATGTCACGCAATAGCCCCTTTGGGAGTACTCCTTTTTCTGTCATTCCAGTGCTTGACACTGGAATCCAGATCAAGTACGGCTATCATCCAAATAACCCTTCGTTGTCATTCAAGTAGCCCCTTCGTTGTCATCCCAGTGCCCAGACACTGGGATCCAGGAACCAGCGTCACGCGCTGGAATGACACCTCTTTTAGGTTCTTTTAGCTATAAATATTAAGAAATTTACTAAATAAAAAAAGATAAAAAAACCCCCGTATAGCGAGTTTTGACCCTATAATAATTTAAATTGGCATTGTAATAATGTGCTAACGCTTATTTTAAGCGCGATTTGGCTGAATGTAGAAAAAATAAAAAAGACATGCAGCCGCTATAATTTTATGTAATTTGCCAATAAATATCTGAGTTTTTTTACTGAATTTTGTCGTTGAGCCCAAAAACAAGGATAAATACTCTCATTGATATAATAAGGAAAGTGAAAAAGTTTGTCAAGGAGTTTTTGGCATACTATGCACTGCAGGTTTTAACTTACTTTTATGCAATATTGATTGTTCTTAAAAAGCAATCTAATATTTTTTATTCCTTGATTACGAAGCTTTGATGCAGCTAATTTAGCAGCCTGAGCGTTTACAAAAAATGCGACATATCCCTTGCTTTCTGCACTATTTTGTTTTGGGTGACGTTTCTGCATTTCTTTTTCATATTGCCTTTTGTAATGAGGAGTATTTTGTATCAATTGTTCTGACCTCTTTCTTAGGTACTCGACTTTTACCTTTGCAAGCCCAGACTTATGAAGTCCTAAAACTTGTGCTGCCTTTTCTGATAGATCTATTATTCTACCTTCAACAAACGGCCCCCTATCGTTCACTCTTATAACAAGCTTTCTTTTGTTTTCTAAGTTAGTAACACGAACAAAGCAGGGTAGGGGTAAAGTCTTATGCGCTGCAGAAATCAAGTGACGGTTAAACACTTCACCGTTTGCTGTAAGTGTCCCATGATCTTCTATTCCATACCACGACGCTATTCCTACTTCTTCGTAACACTTACAGTATTTTGGATGATAAATGATACCATTTATTGTATAGCTATTGCCAATTTTATAATGACCTGCAGTCTGATTATACCTGTTGCTAAAACTACAACTGCTCATCAAAATGAATATTAGGCATGGAAAGGCTAGGTTTTTTATCATTGTATTTAGTGAAAGCCATGAGGATTTTAAATTATACTATAATAAATTTAGTAATAAGTAAACGTCTACTGCCAAATATGCACAGAACTAAAAAAGAAGTAATACATATAATCGGTATAGGTGGAATAGGAATGAGCGCAATCGCTGAAATTCTTCACAATTTCGGTTATAAAGTTCAAGGCAGTGATACGCGATCAAACGACAATATAGATAGGTTACAAAAACTAGGTATAGAGGTCTATATTGGTCACGATGCCAGTAGCATTAGACAAGCTCAAATAGTCGTACATTCTTCTGCAATAAAACCTGATAATGTGGAGCTAGTTGAAGCAAGAAATAACAATAAGACCGTTTTACATAGGTCAGATATGCTTGCTGAAATTATGAAAGGTAAATATGTGATAGCGGTTTCGGGTTCAAGTGGCAAGACAACAACAACAGCTATGATTGCTTCCATTTTTGATCATTATGGGACTGACGCCACTGTAGTTGTGGGAGGAATATTAAATTCCTATCAGAGTAATTCAAAATTTGGCAAGAGTGACATTTTCTTAATCGAGGCTGATGAGTCTGATGGAACTATGTTAAAAATTCCTGCAAATATTGCTGTTGTAACAAGTATTAATGACGACCATATAGACCATTACGGTACATTTAACGACATCAAAAATGCATTTTCTCAATTTGCAAACAACGCGGATTTTGCAGTTTTACCTGATTTTTTGGACATTGACTATAATGAAGGTAATTCTGTAACGTTTGGGTTTGGAAACGGTAAGATTAGGGCTAGCAATATCAAACAACACAATAATAGCATAGAATTTGATGTGCTGATTAGTATAAACGAAAATAACTTGATTAGATTGCCAACTACTCGAATAATTAAGAGTAATGAGGCAAAAGCAGCTCTTGATTCGTCTCTTCAATGCTTGAAACTGGACTCTCGTTTCAATGTTGAACAAAATACTATAGAATTCAAAAAGACAATCCCTAGAAAATCTCTACATCCCAAAAAAAGTAAATCGTACTAATGCTATTTGAACGAACTAGCGCAAAAGTAAGCTAAATTTTTTTGAGGCACAAAAACAGCAAGAAACAGTTATTTGAAAGAAAGTTGGAATTTGAAATGCCTTATGTTTAATTGACATAGTACCAAGCTAGTTGTGTATCAAAGATATTTTACACAATTTTTTCTGTTGTTAGTCTATCCCCTTTTAATTAGACTAGTGGACGTCCTTTTTAAAATATCATTGTTTATTGAAAGTGGGATAAGATTGCTAAAAAAATGTTATATATTACAGGATTTCAGGTTATTGCTAAGCGTTGAAAATTGGCTCTAAACTAATAGTGGTGGTAAAGAAATGCATAATACTACTAATAATATGTATCTGTTCAGGGGAGAGGTTTAAGAAATGATAGATAGAAGATTGTGAAAAGGCCCTTCGTTTCCATGTTAAGTATAACGAAATTATCTGCTCAAGTTCCTGTTTCGATTGTGTAAAATATGAATTTTTGCGGTAAACAACATAATGTCGTATTTGCCGTTCAGCACGTCAGCAGCAGGATCATCCAAAAATTTCCAAAGATTTGCCTTTTTTTATCAGCAAAGTACCTCTCGGTTACTACCAAACTATTATGATTGCAGCATACATTGTTTTTTAAAACTTTCATTCCTCTTGACTCTGTAAGTTTTACAAAACTTGCTAAGCTGTAATAGTCCAGACTTAATCTGACAGGCATGAATTAACTGACAGAAGAATCGACGAAGTCAAAACCGATATCAGAATCTGTTCTAATGTTATCAATATTTTTTTGGTAGGCAATATGCATACTGTCAAAAAAGGTCTGCATAGCCATAGCAATACTTACCAGAATGAGGTCTAGCTCTATTGTAAAATGCAACCAATGATCAACATCTAACTGAAGCTCTTCCAAAGTACTATAAATCTTTTTCCTAAAGATAATATTGTAACATTCATCTTCTTCTAAGAAACTTCCCATTAGTTATTCCTGTTGAACTAAGATATAACCGAATTCCTGTGCCTTTTTGATTAAATTTTTTACAACTTTCTCTTTGTAACGTGTTTCATAATAATCTATTCCTCTTTCTACATATTCTTGTCCATACTTCAACATACTATAAAAGATACATGCTATTTTCCTTGCAGTAGCAGTAATTGCTTTTGGTGCTCCTAGGTGCTTTTTTAATCTTCTACAATATGCACCCATTCCACTTTTGCTTTTTGATACACAGTGAGCAGCCATTCTGAAAGCATCTGCAGCACGATTCTTAACCTTACGAGTTCTTGTGCTAAACACTTTTTCTCCAGTGATTTTATTACCTGGGCTGCAATCAAATTAAATAGAACTTAGATTATATTTTTTATTAATCAAATGAAATTTGCTACATAGTGGTTAAAATTTTCGAAACAGTTTGTTTTTCTTTGATATATTGAACTAATTTAGATAGTTGGAGACGTAAGACCTACCGCAAAAATTGAATATTTTTTATGGTTAAAAATAATCAACACTCAATTGAGTACAGAAATTTGACATAGTGGCGGAAGGAGAGGGATTCGAACCCTCGATACGACTTTTCAATCGTATAACGGTTTAGCAAACCGCCGCCTTCAGCCGCTCGGCCACCCTTCCAAATTAATTACTATAATATCAAGACCTTTACTGCCTGTCTAATGCTTTTAACTGCAATATTAAAAACAACAATATTTTTCTAAGCAGCTCTAATGCAAACTAATTTCTACTTTTTTCAATGATTTTTTTTGCTTTTTCTACATCAGCCCATTCTCCAACTGTTACCGTTTTTCCCTTTTCTAAATCTTTATAATGAGAGAAGAAATGAGCAATTTTATCTAGTAGGTTTTTAGGTAAGTCAGAATAGTCCTTTATATTGTCATAATAGCTATCAACACTGGAAACAGGCACAGCTAATATCTTTTCATCTTCTCCTTTTTCATCTTTAGTGAGTAATGCGCCTATTGGACGCACCGATATTAAAACACTAGATGCTAAGGGAAATTGAGTTAGCACCAAAACATCCACAGGATCACCATCACCTGCGCAGGTATTTGGTATAAACCCATAATTGCAAGGATAAGTCATTGAGGTAGATAAAAATCTGTCAACTTGTAACAACCCAAGCTCTTTATTAAATTCATACTTTACAGGCTCAGCATTTGCACTTATTTCAATTACCACATTCACCGCATTTGGTCCCGCTGTTATTTTACTTAAATCCATAAATTACCTTCTTAACTTAAGAATAAGCATTATACAATATGTACTTTTAAGTTGCTACATTTATAAACTTATTTTACATGATGCTGCATCAAGTTCTCGTTTGTCGCTCCATTGATTATTGAAAGCGGTGGTTCTTGCGGTGGTTTCAGTAGTTGAAATAAAGCATATACTATTACAATAGTGAGTACTGCAGCAACCATCAGATTAGCTTGTGGTATAGTATTTGTTATTGAGTTGAATAACCTTTGTTTCATAAGGAAATAGTCAGCAGCATATAATCCAACAGATAATATAAACATACCTAAAGCTAGTTTACAGAACGTGTTTTTATACCCTCCTTTTTGTTTATTGTTACTACCTAATACATACTCACCCCTTTCTTGCGGAGCTAAGTAGCGTATATTTCTAAGATCTGTTACTCTTTCTTCAAATTTATTACTATTTTGCTTTTCTAGCAATTGCTTTAAGATTGGGCCGATGCTTTTAAAGGTTAAAAAATCTTGATTATTCTGATTTGCCAATATGTTAAATGTTCTGTTTACTCCACCTATCTTTTCACGGTTCAGCGTATATTTAGTAGTTCCATTCTCATTTGGTAAATCGATACATCCTAATATTTTAGTTAAGAATAATATTAACGGACTCCCAACTAGCTCTAATACTTCTCTTTTTACTGTTTTGTTAGATGATGAAAGTTTTTTATAGTGACTACCTATGGAAAACAACAATGCTACATCTTTATCTACTTTTATATTGTGGATGGAATAATAGCTGCTGATAATGCACTTATTTAATACAAATTCTCTGTCATATTCGTTTAATGCATTTTCTTCACTTAGTAACTTTCTAACATCAATAAGTACCTTATTTTCAAAATCTTCTACTGTTTTAAATATTGATTATCTCTTTGGATTTGCCAAAACGTTAAGTAAATCTAATTTTCTTCCATCTACTATTTCGTGTATGTCTTTACCTAACTCAGACTCCTTAATAACTTTATATATTTCATCTATGATATCTTGAGTGCTCAGATTATTACTTCCGCTTAAAATTTTATAAGCTTGAGTATAAATTAAGAACAACCCTTGTAGACTAAATTGTAAGTTAAAATATTTATCTAATGATTCCTCTTTTTTTCTAACGAATGAAGACAAACCAATATGGTTTCTGTGGTCTATTTTACCAGTTAAGTTAGCATGTTGAAAATTGCCTAAAAAAATAAACAAGGCCTCTAATAAATTGCCTTTACCAACAATTTTTATTAATTCTTCAACTTCTTTAACCATCCCTCTAGTCCACAATATAATAATTACCTTTATGGTATATAGGATAAAATAGCAATAAATATTATTGTACGTTTACACTCTGCATTAAAAAATTAAGCTACCAAATTAAGAGCATATCCACCCTCCACCAATAACTTGTTCGCCCTTATATGCTACACAAGCTTGACCAGGACTGATGCCAAAGTAATCGTCGTTTAAAATGACATAGGCTTTATTTTTTTCGTCAGTTGAATGTATTGTTGCTAAGCTTCCTGCATGTGATGACCTGAGTTTCACAGTTACTTCCATATCTTCTTTTGGTTGCTCTAACCAATTTAACTCTTTGACCAATATCTTTTTTTGCATTAGCGCGTTGATCGGACCCACTATAACCTCATTATTCTCTGTATTAATTTTTATCACGTAAAGAGGTTCACTGTACCCAACACCTAAGCCTTTTCTTTGCCCTACTGTAAAATTCACTATGCCACTATGCTCACCTAGCACTTTTCCATTCACATCCACAATTTTTCCCTTCTGTACAGATTGTGGAGCTAATTTAGCTATTGTTTTACTATAGCTTTCGGAAACAAAGCATATATCTTGACTGTCCGGCTTTTCAGAAATTTGTAAGCTGAAATATTTTGCTAATTTTCTTATATCACTTTTATAGAACCCACCTAGTGGAAATCGCAAAAGCTTTAACTGCTCCTCAGTAGTTGCAAACAAAAAATAACTTTGATCTTTACTTTTATCAATGCTTCTGCACAACTTTACCTCACCATTTTTTTCTAACCTTCTCACATAGTGTCCTGTTACGAGCACATCCGCACCAAGATTTTTTGTAATTTGCAATAGATCACGAAACTTTACTGTTTGGTTACATCTTACGCATGGTATGGGAGTTTCCCCACGCATATAGGTACTCGCAAAATCCTCTATTACTTCCTTTTTGAATATTTCCTCATAGTTTAAAATATAGTGAGGAAAGCCAACACTTTCAGCCACGCGCTTAGCGTCATAAATATCCTGTCCAGCACAACATGCACCTTTTCTTGCGTTAGCATTACCGTCGGTGCCATAGAGTTGAAGAGTCACACCTATCACCTGGTACCCAAAGTTATATAGCAGTGCTGCAGCAACTGAGCTATCAACTCCACCAGACATTGCAACAACAGCCTTAGTTTGATGCGGAGCTTTATCTTTTAACAAAGGTTCAATTTCAAATTCTTTTAGCATAATCGCCTTAATTTATAAACGCAAATCTTGTGTCATTCTAACATACAACTGTGCAAACGTTTTGATTTGGGAGAAATTTACATAGTAGATGATGTCATTCCAGTGTGTGACACTGGAATCTAGTGTCTATTTATACAAATTCATTAAAACAGCATATTTATTTGTAATCAAGTTTCCTGGATCTCAGTGTTTGGACACTGAGATGACACCCCTTCCTTATGAAAATTGCCTTCAAATTACTTGGTGCGTGACACTGGTATCTCATTTATATTACATAATTCCATCAAAACAATTCGATAAACTACCTTCAAAAACAATTTAATCTTGCTTGAATAAAACATGGCCAAAATAATCCATGTTTTCAAGCACTTTTCCACTACCCAAGGCAACACAACAAAGTGGATCATCTGCAACTCGAACTGGTAACCTTGTTGTTTCACTAATAACTTTACCCAAGTTACGCAATAATCCACCGCCACCAGATAAAATTATTCCTCTATCAACTATATCAGAAGAAAGTTCAGGTGGAGTACTCTCCAGTGCAGTCCTAATAGCAGAAATTATCTGATGTACAGGTTCTATTAGACTCTCTGCAACTTGGTATTCTGATAAAAGCATTTCCTTCGGCATGCCACTCACTAAATCCCTGCCTTTAATTATCATTCCCTCTTTGTTATTTTCACCTGGAAGACTGGCTGAACCTACATTTTTCTTAATTTTTTCAGCAGTTGTTTCACCAATTAATAACTTGTGATTTTCGCGAATATATGACTTTATTGCCTCATCCATAATATCACCACCCACTCTGGCAGAACGTGAATAAACAATTCCACCTAAAGAAATAATTGCAACTTCAGTTGTACCCCCCCCTATGTCAACAATCATAGAGCCTTCAGGCTCGGTAACAGGGAGTCCAGCGCCAATTGCTGCAGCCATTGGTTCTTCAATTAAGAATACTTCGTTTGCACCAGCACTTTCTGCTGCATCTTGTATAGCACGCCTTTCAACTGGAGTGGACCCAGATGGAACACATATGATAATATTAGGTTTATTGACAGTGAATTTTGTGTTTGCATTACGTATGAAATATTTTAACATTTCTTCCGCGCTTTTAAAATCAGCAATAACTCCATCTTTCAATGGCCTTATCGCTTCTATTTCTCCAGGCGTCTTTCCAAGCATCATCTTAGCTTTTTCACCAAAAACACGAGGAACGTAGCTTCCTTTTTCTTTCACTCTCGCTACAACAGAAGGTTCATCAAGCACTATCCCCTGACTTTTCTGATAAACTAAAGTATTTGCAGTACCAAGGTCTATAGCAATATCGCTAGCAAACAAACCTTTGAAAGTAAAAAGGCTATAAAACTTTCCGGTTAATTTTTGAACAAAACTCATACACAACTCAAGAAAACCATTTATTGAGACAAATTATACTTTTCAGATAAATAGCTAGTGTAGCATTCAATATCTAAATCCCTGCCTGTTACCTTTTTTAGCTGTTTCAAAAAGTCATACTTTGCACTGTATACATTTTGAGAGAACCAATCGATAAGTAAACTAAAATCTCCTTTTACTATAGCATCCAAACATTCGTAATGATTCTTCTTAATGAAAGAAAAAAACTGCACAGCAGCGATTAATGCTATAACTTTAATAGGAAAGTAGCCTATAACACCACTTGTCCAATGCTCATCTTGAAAATAAGTGTCTAGCTCATTTTTAGCTTTTACTGGAATTTTATAGTGCTTAATACCTTCAAGCCATCTATCATGCAGATCTTTGATTTCTAACGTACCATTTATTATATCCTGTTCTAACTTAGTTCTCATCATAATATGTGCTAATAAAGTGAACTCATCCGCATTCTTTAAAAAAGATGAAAGATTTACTTTATTGAAAATCAAGTACAAATTTTCAACACTGCTATTAGTTTTGCCTTTTATAGCAAATTTCTCTTTTATGTGTGGTTGGATGAACTCAATAAATTCTCTAGATGTTCCAATCATCCTTTCCATGAATAACCCTTGAGTTTCATGCATAACATGTTTCGTAATGGAGCTCTTTATAGAATTTTGCGCTAAACATTTTTGATGAATTGCATAACCATTATGCCGTAAAAGTAAAAACAAACCACAACAAAAATCAGATTCATCATAATCTATAGGATCATAATAAGAAGTGGAAATCTCATTTAGTGTAACACTCATTTGATGTAAGCACGACGAGCCAAGTTCAATCTGTTTCTGAATTGCAACTTTTTGTATACTGGTAACCTTATCTTTCTTCTGCTTTTCAATTATTTTCTCTACGTTTTCACTAAAAAATTTGCCTAACTTAGGAAATATTTCCTTTATGTTCTTTTCTGTGATATTAGAGTCATAGTCAGCAAGCAGTGAGTCATATTTTGAGCACTTTAATTGCTGCGATTTTATAGAAGCTACTTCACGAATAAGTTTGATTAGATCAGCAAAGCGTTCTTTTAGCTTTTCTAAGTTACTGACTTCATAATTAGATAGCTTCCATAAATTTTGACATTCAATCTTAGCTTTGGACAAAGATTTGACTAAATCAACAGGAATAGCACTATTGCTTTTATGTATTCCCTCTATTAACTTTAGCTGCGTAGCGTCTGCACCCTTAGTATTGCTAAGAGCATCTGCTAATGATTCTTTTATTGCATCATGAGAGATAATTTCATGTCTAATTTCCTCTAGAAGACACATTTGTTCGATCTTATCCTCTATATCCAATTGGCTTGTGCTTAGTACTTTGAGTGTATTTTCGATATTCCTTACCTCACATAATACTTTTTCTAAAAACTTACAAGATCTCATTTTTATTCATTGTTTTGAAAATATCTGTTTAACATCGTAATAGATTAATAATAAAGTTAAAAGTATATTTGCTTACAGTACAATAAAAAAATTGTATTTTTATTCCTTTATTGGATTTTTCAACGTAGGGTCGAGAACCTTACTATTACCCACAAGTATAAAGTTCAGTAGCAAGCCTCCATCCTTCTGATAAATCAAAGAGACGTCTCCATCCTTTCCAAAGGGTAATAGGTCCAGGTTCTGGGTCATTTTTTCTGGCTAAGTGGCCTCCAAGCTGAGCAATCCATGAAACAACCTCTTTTATAGTAGGAGTTACATTTGGGCATTTGTGTATTTTCGCGTATAAAACTTTCCACTCTTCTTCAGCTAATAAAGTAGTGTTGGATTGGTTCTTGCAATTGTTGTAATAAAAAAAATTCTCCAAGCAATAACACTCATAACCGTTAAATACCTCATTAATCTTTCTGCTGTTTCAAGTCTACATTCTTCAACTTTAAGGCCAGATTTTAAAATTTTATGAAGTATCTCTATCTTCCATCTAAGACAATACCAACTAACCTTTTCAACTGCCTCATCAAAAGTATTAACAGGAAGATTCGTTAAAAGCATCCACTCTAGCGGACTTGCTTCAGGAGGACAGAACACCATAAACTGCATAAAGTGGTAGGTTATATAACTCTTTATACCTTATGTGCCTTTTAGGCGGATCCATCATAAACTTCCCAAACTTAACCTCTAAACATGCTGTTCTTTTTGGCTTATTATCTCTAGCAGGGATTTCAATTTCTATTGTACCAATGCTAGAGAAGTCTTCAAAAAATTCCATAATTTTTGTTTATCGTTGGAAAATCTGGATTTTCTATTTATATCTCGATCTTTGGAAGCTCTTACTAAAACTGCTGAGTTAAGATTACGTGCAAGTTCAAAAAATTCATAAATATCTGCCTCTCTATCACATACAGTTATAGCTTCAGTTTTAGTTGAGTCTATATATGCTATCTGTTTTCCTTAGGCTTTCTAGCCACTTTATACTTTCTTTATCTTCAATATGTGCTCTTTTACGATTCCTCTCTTTTAGCTCTTTGGCTTCTTCAGAAACAGGTGGTCTCGAGTAAATTTTTTATTCCTAATGCCAAGCCTTCTGTACTAACAGCAAAAGCTGTATGCAGCATAACACCTTTACTACGTTTTCTTGAGATAATTCCCAACCCACTTGCCATTTTTATACCCTCAATATTTGCAAACTTTAATATTCTAATACTTTATTTATAAGTCCATTTATATTTGTGGGTAATAGTAAGTTCTAAGGGGAGAGAACAGTTTCACTGCCATTAAGTTAAGGGAAAGAGAAGTTAAGATTGGACAAAAAATTTGAAGTGATTGATAATTATGGTAAATACTAGGGTGAATTTTTAAGAAAAGGGAGTCTGAAAAGTGCAAGTTATTTAAAAAAGTAATAATTGCAGGTTATTTTGCAAAGAATGTACTAATGCAATGATACTGAAAAGATATCTTGAATTTAAAACACATGTTTTCTAGCTCTTTTCTGGTAGTTGAGTGAACGAATATCAGATATCTTATGACGATCAACTCTTCTCCCTTTTCTTACCACTAAAGTGTTCATCAAAAATAACTGTGATAGTCGATCCATAATGCAGTCTATGTCTGACTCTGTAGAAAAAATATCAAAGGCTAAGTTTTTAATCGCATTAAATGAGACAGATTTATTGATGCTTTTTTTTAGTTTACTATTCTGTGCGCTCAACGTCTCTTCATCATCTTCTATCATGATACTTTCTAGATTACTGATGAAGATAGTTGACCAAAAATCCTGCTTGATAGTTTCAATACTTTTTCCTGTGAAATTCTCTAAATTTAATCTTCCCTTCAGCCTAGAAAAAAATGTTTCTACTCCCCAGCGCAAGTAATATAATCTCTCAAACTCTTCGACTGTAAAACTTTGCTCATCTAACAGAGATGTTACTAACACTTCAACTTCTCCAGAAGAAAGTATTATTTTGACTAACCTGAATTTCATCTCATCAGGTAATCCTAGCTTTCGTAGCTGTCTTGCTACTTTAATAGGTGCGGTAGACACTACCACCATACTAGATGGGCTTTCCGGCTTAAACATAGCGTTTATTTCATTGAAAGACGAACTTGGACAGCGAATTATATAATTGATTTTCCTTCCTGTAAGCTCAGCAAGAAATCGATAAGATACGTATCCTCTATCACAGATTAACAAATCGTCTGATTTTATGGATTCAAGCATACCGATCGCTAAATCAACCTCATAGCTGTCACCTCTACTTAGCACAGATTTTATTGCAATATTATTTAGCACATCGTAGCAAACTTCAAAGGTTGCACTTGTATAGTCTTCAAATCTCTGGATTCCATTCCATACTGCTCTTGAGCCAAACTCGCCTATTATTTTGTCGCTCTTTGGCAGAATCAGTATTGAAGCATCAAATGCAAGTACTCTGAAGCCATGGTGGGTTTTAAATTCCTGATCTTGGTAGTATAGGGAAACTATATCATCATTTAACTCTGAAAACGCAGTATGCTTTAGCTTCTTTCTTGCTTGAGTAAATGCACTTGCCGTAATTGTGTAATCTTTTCTTGTATGCAGAACAAACTCATTAAGCATTACTTGTAATGACTTTACACTCTTTCTAAAAATCAGGAGAAATACATTAATGAAGGGCAGCTTTCTTTTTCGTGAGAAGTCTTTTGAGGATGCTCTGTGTGCGTTTATAAAGTTTAAACTCATCAATTTATTTTTTATAAACATGATTATTCTTTTTTTTACTCATGTCATTACTTCTTTTAATTTGTGGATCTTACCTGATTTTACAATACAGTCCATCACTTTCCCTTAACTTAATGGCAGTGGTTTAGGTTTGTCCCTTTTTCTTGAAATATCTCCCAATCCACGTGTTTTTTTCTGGCTAGCATCGAACAGGCAAAACCTGTCAAACCAAAAAGAAACTCCCTAATTTAAGTTTTTAGTAATTTGTTGGTATAATTGCGTAGGAAGCACTTCTGCAGTTATGACCGATATCCCAATGGTGTCACAGTGCCCGTTGGTTAGCATGGTTTTGAAGGTGACGGTTAAACCATTGATGGAGTCTATTCAGACTACCTCGTTTAGGAGAGTGCCTTAATTTTACCGTCTCAAGCTGAAGCGCTTCTTCAATGATAAATTATATACTAAAGGTATAAAATGGCAAAAGTAAAAAATAAGTTGGAAGTAATGAACCCTAATGCGGCAGGAATAGACATTGGCTCATCTGTACATTATGTATGTGTTCCAGAAGGAAGAGATGAGCAACATATCCAAAAGTTTGGTTGTTTTACAGTGGATCTGCATAACTTAGCAAAATGGTTGAAGAAGTGTGAAATTAAAACGGTAGCTATGGAATCAACGGGAGTATATTGGATTCCTTTATTTCAAATACTTGAATCATATGGATTTGAAGTAAAATTAGTAAACGCGCGGCATATTAAAAATGTACCTGGTAGAAAATCTGATGTTCAAGATTGCCAGTGGTTGCAACAGTTACATAGCTATGGACTGCTCCAAGGATCATTTAGACCAGATGATCAAATTTGCGTACTGCGTGGCTACGTCAGACAACGTAATAATCTAATCAGAAGCGCAAGTACACACACTCAACGCATGCAAAAGGCATTAATTCAGATGAACATTCAGTTACATAAGGCAATTAGTGATATTAACGGTGTAACAGGTATTAGGATTATTGAAGCGATAATTGAAGGTGAAAGAGATCCTGAAAAATTAGCTGAATTAAGGGATGGACGAATAAGAAATGATAAATCTACTATTGTAAAGGCATTAACCGGTGACTACAGAGAGGAACACTTGTTTACACTTAAGCAAGAATATGAAGCATATACTTTTTTCCAGGAACAAATAAAGGAATGTGATAGAAGCGTTGAAAGCTACTATAAAACATTTGAAACAAAATCTGATGAGAGCAAATCAACAAGTAAAGCACAAGGCAAGCAAAAAAATGATCCAAACTTTAATTTGCATGAAGAATTATACCGGGTTATCGGGATAGATTTTACTAGATCCAGGATTCAGTGTACTAAGTATACAGACCATAATCTCAGAGACTGGTATCAACCATAACAAATGGCCAACATTTTCGTCTTGGTTGGGGCTGAGTCCTGGTAATAAAATCACTGGAGAGAAAGTGTTTAGCACGAAAACTTGTAAAGTCGTAAATCGTGCTGCAAATGCCTTACGGCTTGCTGCACAATGTGTATCAAAAAGTAATACTGCTCTTGGTTCACAATGCAGAAAGTGGAAAAAACGACTGGGAGCTCCAAAAGCGATCACTGCTATGGCAAGGAAATTAGCATGTATCTTTTATAATATGCTAAAGTATGGACAAGAGTATGTCGAAAAAGGAATTGATTCTTACGAAAAACTTTATCAAAACAGGGTTATGAAAAATCTGAGTAAAAAAGCTTCTGAATTTGGCTATATCCTGGTAAAAAAAGATGAGTTAGTTCAAGGAGTTTCTTAGGAGAAAGGATCAGTTAATTGAAGGAGTTTATTAGGAGAGAGTGTTAAATAAACTGTGTCAAACTGCATTTTTAATTCAACTCAATTTTCAATCTGTTGGGAAAGAAAATGTCGAGCTGAGATATAGTCAATGCCCAATCATGTACAGGCATAGTCCATTTCTCCTCCACTTTCTTTATAGCACAATATACCTATTTATACAAGGCATTTATGCTAGTAAATGAGCCCTTGGTTTTGGTGAATTTCCTAATTTGCCTATGTAGCCCCTCTATGGGATTAGTAGTATAGATCATCCTCCTAACTGGGTCGGAATACTTAAAATAACCAGATAGGTTTTCCCAATTATTCTGCCAAGATTATAGGGTACTTTGTGCCCCATTTTTCATCTAATTCCAACAGATAATTCTCGGCAATTTCCTTACTTGAAGCTTTTCTTTAAATCACTCAAAAAACTCTTTACTAGCTACATACTTCAGTGAGTTACGTATCTGATGCACTATACACATTCTGCATTAGGGAACACACCGTTTATTGCTGCAGGAAAGCTTTTTAGCCCATCTACACATGCAATTAGAATATCTTCCACTCCTCTCTCTTTGAGATCATTTAGTACTCCCAACCAGAACTTCACTTTCAGCTAAATAAAACTTCTTTTCTGCCATTTTGCTAATATATTATACATACATTTACTTACACAACTCCTTAAAAAACCATGAAAACTATCGGATATACAGACTGCAGCGGACGACTACGCCATTCGTTGATTACTGTTTGTCAGTAATACTTGATATCTCTGCCGCCGATATTTTATGATCGTAAATTTCCTCAATATGTGACGCTATATCTCCATGCCACTGGCAAATGTGCTTAAGACCTTTGCTTCAAGTTCTGTTGTTTGTCTTTTTCTAACTATTTGGGGTTCAAAGCTTCCTTCCCTGTCTCTAGGTGTTAACAACTCAAATGAGTTGTACGTAAAGTTTTTCCCATTTCTTCGATTATTTTCTTCGCTTTCACCAGACAAGTGGTGTTCTATTTCACCTTCCAGACTTGCCTCAAGCAGCTTTTTTATAAACGGTGTCATCTCTTCCTGTTAGCGGTCTTCCTTCTCGTATAGACGACAGGTTTCTAATTCTTTATAATCTACCAAACCGGTAGTTTTATTTACTTGACTCATGTCAAACCTCCGTTTTTTATATCAATTATATTTTTATTTCTTGGTTTGACACAGTTTATTTAACACTCCCTATTAGGAGCATATGAAATGTAATTTGTATCACAAGAACTCTTTTGTGAGCTTTCATTCTTTCAGCTGTTTTAGCAACATGTGAAGCCAAAATCTCACTTTCTTTTACATTCTTATTTTGAAAAAAGCGTTTGCTTCAGACCAACTTTCACATGCCTGATTGATTGAACTTTCAGGCATACTTACTAACAATATTTACTAATCGGTCAGTTAGTCTTTTATCTCCTAGTATAGCATTTCCAAATTCATTTTTAGCCCATTCATTACTCTCATTTGCCATTTTTATACCCTCAATATTTGCACACTTTAATATTCTAATCCTTTATTTTTATGTCCATTTATATTTGTGGGTAATAGTAAGCACGTAAAGGGTACGTGAAATGTTTTTTATATTTACATAGTATGGCTGACATTCACGCATTGCCTAGGTGAAATATAAGCCGAGTTCTGTTTATGTAGCTATTTATCTGGAGTAAATGTTACCATTTACTTCATGCGATTTACCCGAGTAGATATGAGAAAAACATAAAGTCTACTTCTATTTAATCTTGCTCCTAGTGTTGGTTACTTGACTACCAATGTTGCCATTGTCATGGTGTGCTCTTACCACACCTTTTCACCCTTACCTAATAATATTTTAGGCGGTAATTTTCTGTAGCCCTATAACTGGAGTTACCTCCGGCGGGTATTACCCGTCACTATTTTTCCTTAGAGCTCGGACTTTCCTCTGCTATGTTTATCACACAACAGCAGCTACTTATTTCACCCAGGAACTATATTTTAACATGAAAATTACAAAAGCAAAAGACAATTTCCTAACAGTCTACATACTAAAAACACTCAGACAAATAGCTAAAGGTGATATTCCGGCACATCATCACTATCCCAAGATAAGCTTTTTTCACTTTTAGACTCCAGTTCAGTTAATCGAGATCCTGGTCCACCGCTTAAAGACGATGAGCTACTTCTTGATCGACTACTACTTTCTATTGATATACTGTTTAGTACTATTTCAGATTGATACATAGTTTGCATAGATATATGGCTCATTCTGTTACTAGCGATAAAAATTTCTTCATCGCTATTGCCACTTGAAGATGATAGCCTTCTATCATTGAAATTAGTTAGTTCTAACACAGGAGCAGCATTACTACTCTTAACATATTTATATGCTATGAATCCTATAATTCCAGCAATACCTATTGCTCCAATTAAAGATCCCCCTATTATTCCTGCCCTATCAGACCCTATAGCAAGTTGAGTAAGCTGTGGTGAAGCTGTAGATTGAGAAAATAAAGTTGTAGTGAGCAGAGGAGTTGTTGCCTTTGTTCTAGTACTTGGCATAATAGACAATGTTTGTATAGTTTTCTCTGAGTTTGTTGTTGGCACATTAGTTGGCATTGTAGTAATCATAGCCGATTGTGAGGTTGCAATAGTTTCAGCTATTGTTGTTGGTTCTGATGACGTAGATGTCGTACCTGTTTTAGTTGTTAATTCTGTTAAAGGTTTACTCATCGTAGTACTTCTTGCTTTAGAAGTCGACGCAATAGTCGCTGCTGTAGATTTTACAGTACTTGTCTCGGTTTCCGAAGGCACACTAGTTGACGTTGTAGCAACCGTGGTTGTTTGTGGAGTAGTAGTTGTTTTTGCTACTGTTGTTGGCTCCACTGTTGTAGATTTTATTGTGCTTATTTGAGTTGTTGACTCCATCGAAGGTTTACTCGTCGTAGAAGTAGGTGCAGCGGTAGTTGATGCCTCTGGTTGTTGTCTCCACTGTTACTGTACTTGTTTGAATTGTTGACTCTGTTGAAGGTTTACTCGTTGTAGAAGTAGGTGCAACGGCTTCTGTTATCAATTTAGTAGTCTTCAAAGCGTCAGTTCTTGTTGTCCCGGTAATTGCAGCGGTTGACGCTCCTTTAGAAGTCATAACTATTTTCGTAGTAGTTATAGGAGCCACAGTACTGCTGGAAATGATACTAGGCGTCAATTGACCGTTAATGATATTAACAAAATCACTGAGAGCTTTGATACTACTTGTCGGTATTATCGTTGCTTTAGAAGATTTTCTAGAGCTCTCTCTATTAAAAGTTATGATACTTTCTCCACTTACCGCAGTTACGATAAAACCTTCTTGACCATTGTCTTTAACGTACAATTGATCTACAGAATCTTTAAATTCATGAATAATAAAGTTCGACTTTGATCCATTCTTAACAAGACTTGTTAAATGTAAAGTTTGTTTATTAGGCAACCGGTCTTCTGCAAGAAAAGCAACTAAATCATCACCTACAGTTCTTCTTACATACTGTAAAAAATTTATTTCGCCTGGATTAGAAGTAATAGATGACGCTGTATTTATCTGACAATTTTTCTTACCAAGCAAACATTCATCTTTCTTTCCACTTTTTAGATCCTCAACCACTTTGGCCATATCGAACTTAAAAATATTTGTTTTCCTTACTTCTGGATTTTCAATACTATTTTTTCTCACTTGCGAATAAAGTATCGTATTTTCATCTAATGCCAATTGCCCTGGGTTATTAAATTTGAATAATTTTCTTTCTATAAGACCGTTTTTTCACGCAAAACCTTAAATTTTCCATTCGTGTCTGATTGTAGATACCAAGAAACTAAAGTTTGATCCTTTAAATTATGAGCGATTACAATGACATTACCATTACCAACTTTTACTGCTTTTGGTTGAAAGTAACTATTGTCTTCATTTGCAAGACTATCTCTATTAATGTTCTTGTATAATTTTACTTTTCCTACGTATTCAACTAAGGGAACATTAATTGAATGCTTGATTTCGTAAGTGTTGAATGTTAAGCCTTTGATGCATTTTTCTTCTTTGTTAATTTCTTCTGTAGGAAAGATAACTCCAACTTTATCTACTTCAGCTGAATCTTCTATTAGTGTGGGAGATAATTGGCCCTTGAATTCATTTGCTACGTTGACACATGTATCACACTCGTATGTTTTCGATTGATATAATGGACTAATAAGTAACTTTACTCTACTGCTTCCATTACCGTTGTCTTGATAGCTAAGTCCATAAGCAATTTCATTTTTCTCAATGAATGCTATGTTTGTTATACTGAAATCTGTTACTTCTTTAACTTTCAGTATAGTTGTATTAACTCCAAATAATCCACTTAATATAGACATAATTATATTTAAAATTTTAATAAAATGCTATTATGATTATTTCTATATGTAACGTCAATAAAATTTTAACTAAAATTAAGAAATTAATTTTTAAGTACTCTGAGATAATACGCTAATAAACCCAGACTTTCCATAGACAATATGTTTCCTTTGAAACCATATAATAAATTTAGCAGCTTTGTTGACAACAGAAACTCCTTTACAAATCCCCCAAATTTCCTTACCATGATAGTAAGGGTATTTATACTTGTTTTTGACCTGCAGGCTCAATGACAAAATTCAGTAAAAAACTCAGGGTATTTATTGGCGGATTACATAAAATTATAGCGATTGCATGTCTTTTTTATTTTTTCTACATTCAGCCAAATCGCGCTTATTTTAAGCGTTAGCACATTATTACAGCGCCAGTTTAAATTATTATAGAGTCAAAACTCACTACTAGGGGATTCTTTTGCCTTTTTTCTTTGCTTGGTAAATTTTTTAATATTTTTAATTAGCTATACATACTGACATCATATCCCAGTGCGTAATACTATGATTCAGAAAAACTAAACGCAAATTGCATAATTAAAGACTAGATTCCAGTGTCAGCTACTCGGATGACAATACAGAGGCTATTGAGATGACAGAAAAGAGTACTGAGATGGAAGGAGAAGGGATGCTTGAACGACAGAGCACCATTAGGTGATAAGTGTGGGAGTGAAGCTTACAGACACAATCAATGTGAACTGCGGTGTTACAAAAACTCCAACATTTAAAGTCATTGCCTTTTTATGTAAGAAGTCTAATTGTAATTATTAGTCTTTCAGATATAATCTGTTGAGATTTACATGAACCTTATTAGATGAAAGAGAAAGAAGAGCAGTTTAGTTTTACATCAGACAACCTCAGGAAAGCGAAAAAGTCTATAGAGATGTATCCTAAAGGTAGAGAAGGTAGCGCTGTCATGCCTTTACTATATCTCGTACAAGAACAATGCGGATGGGTTCCTGAATCTGCCATGCGCTATGTTGCTGATATGCTGCATATTCCACATATTCGCGTATATGAAGTGGCAAATTTTTATACCATGTATAATTTAAAACCAGTGGGTAAATATCTGATACAAGTTTGTAGAACAACTCCTTGTTGGTTATGCAATAGCGAAGAAGTGTTAAATACCTTTAAAAAGAAACTTGGAATCAATATCGGTGAAACTACTAAAGATAATCTATTTACTTTAAAGGAAGTTGAATGTCTTGGTGCATGTGTTAATGCTCCCGTTGCGCAGATCAATAATGACTTCTATGAAAATCTTACTCCTGAGAAAGTAGAAAACATCATAACAGAACTTTCAAGCAAATAGATGGAAAAGTTCTCGTTTAGGATAATCAAGCAATCAGGTTCTGCAAAAGTTGGCATTATTAAAACTCCAAATGGAAACGTAGAAACACCAGCATTTATATTTTGTGCAACCAAAGCTGCTATTAAAGCTGCAGATATCGAGAGAATCAGAGAAGCAGGTACTCAGGTAATACTTTCCAACACCTATCACCTAATGCTTCAACCGGGAGAGGATACTGTGGCAAAGCTTGGTGGCTTGCACAAGATGATGGGATGGAGTGGACCAATGCTCACTGATTCTGGTGGATACCAGATATTTAGTTTAGGACACGGATCAGTTTCAGAAGAGATAAAGGGAATAAGACAGAAACAAAAAACTCTGATCAAAATTAACGAAGATGGGGCAATTTTTCGTTCTTACATAAATGGTAAAACTTATTGTCTAACTCCTAAAAAATCGATACAAATTCAACAAAAATTAGGTGCAGATTTAATCTTAGTTTTAGATGAATGTACTCCATTCCATGTTAGTAAAGAATACACAAGAAAATCAATGCTCATGAGCCATAGATGGGCTGAACGTTCTTTAAATGAGTTTGAAAAAAATAATGATGGCAAACAGGCGCTGTATGGAATTAGCCAAGGCGGAGTGTATCAAGATTTACGTAAAGAAAGTTGTGATTTTGTCAACGATTTGCCATTTTTTGGTCAAGCAATAGGTGGATCGCTTGGTCAAAGCAAAGAGCAGATGTATGATGTAGTTTCTTTTACTATGGAACATTTAAAAAAAGATAGGCCTACTCATTTACTTGGTATTGGTGGCATTGTGGACATTTTTCGCGCAGTAGAGCTTGGTGTTGACACATTTGATTGCGTGCATCCAACTCGCCTTGCAAGACATGGTGGCGCACTTGTTAAAGTAAAAAACAGAGATTCTATTTCTTCAAAGTGCAAAGAGCATATTAATTTGCGAAATCAACGATTTGAGCTAGATGATAACCCAATTGAAAGTGACTGTTTGTGCTTTACCTGCAGGAAACATTCAAGAGCTTATATACACCATCTACTGAAAGCTAAAGAGTTGCTGGCTTACACACTTGTTACCGTTCACAATGTTTTCTTCATGAATAAGTTAATGGCATCTATAAGGCAGGCAATATTGGATGATAGGCTAGATCAAGAGAAAAATAATTGGATTAGTGAAATACCATTGCACTGTGAATTATACACCTAGTTCATATTTTTTCTACGCTTATTTTATATTCCTTAAAACAGAAAAAGCCTTCCTCTTCCTACTCTTTCTTGGCTAATCCATAGTTAGCGTTTTTTGCGCATGTGCGTTGCATTTTTTAATCTTCTTTAAAAACTCGACAGTACATTATATATACGGGTACACTAAAAACGTGGTTTTTATGAGGCATTTCTGGCTAGCATCGAACAGGCAAAACCTGTCAAACCAAAAAGAAACTCCCTAATTTAAGTTTTTAGTAATTTGTTGGTATAATTGCGTAGGAAGCACTTCTGCAGTTATGACCGATATCCCAATGGTGTCACAGTGCCCGTTGGTTAGCATGGTTTTGAAGGTGACGGTTAAACCATTGATGGAGTCTATTCAGACTACCTCGTTTAGGAGAGTGCCTTAATTTTACCGTCTCAAGCTGAAGCGCTTCTTCAATGATAAATTATATACTAAAGGTATAAAATGGCAAAAGTAAAAAATAAGTTGGAAGTAATGAACCCTAATGCGGCAGGAATAGACATTGGCTCATCTGTACATTATGTATGTGTTCCAGAAGGAAGAGATGAGCAACATATCCAAAAGTTTGGTTGTTTTACAGTGGATCTGCATAACTTAGCAAAATGGTTGAAGAAGTGTGAAATTAAAACGGTAGCTATGGAATCAACGGGAGTATATTGGATTCCTTTATTTCAAATACTTGAATCATATGGATTTGAAGTAAAATTAGTAAACGCGCGGCATATTAAAAATGTACCTGGTAGAAAATCTGATGTTCAAGATTGCCAGTGGTTGCAACAGTTACATAGCTATGGACTGCTCCAAGGATCATTTAGACCAGATGATCAAATTTGCGTACTGCGTGGCTACGTCAGACAACGTAATAATCTAATCAGAAGCGCAAGTACACACACTCAACGCATGCAAAAGGCATTAATTCAGATGAACATTCAGTTACATAAGGCAATTAGTGATATTAACGGTGTAACAGGTATTAGGATTATTGAAGCGATAATTGAAGGTGAAAGAGATCCTGAAAAATTAGCTGAATTAAGGGATGGACGAATAAGAAATGATAAATCTACTATTGTAAAGGCATTAACCGATGACTACAGAGAGGAACACTTGTTTACACTTAAGCAAGAATATGAAGCATATACTTTTTTCCAGGAACAAATAAAGGAATGTGATAGAAGCGTTGAAAGCTACTATAAAACATTTGAAACAAAATCTGATGAGAGCAAATCAACAAGTAAAGCACAAGGCAAGCAAAAAAATGATCCAAACTTTAATTTGCATGAAGAATTATACCGGGTTATCGGGATAGATTTTACTAGATCCAGGATTCAGTGTACTAAGTATACAGACCATAATCTCAGAGACTGGTATCAACCATAACAAATGGCCAACATTTTCGTCTTGGTTGGGGCTGAGTCCTGGTAATAAAATCACTGGAGAGAAAGTGTTTAGCACGAAAACTTGTAAAGTCGTAAATCGTGCTGCAAATGCCTTACGGCTTGCTGCACAATGTGTATCAAAAAGTAATACTGCTCTTGGTTCACAATGCAGAAAGTGGAAAAAACGACTGGGAGCTCCAAAAGCGATCACTGCTATGGCAAGGAAATTAGCATGTATCTTTTATAATATGCTAAAGTATGGACAAGAGTATGTCGAAAAAGGAATTGATTCTTACGAAAAACTTTATCAAAACAGGGTTATGAAAAATCTGAGTAAAAAAGCTTCTGAATTTGGCTATATCCTGGTAAAAAAAGATGAGTTAGTTCAAGGAGTTTCTTAGGAGAAATAAAGAAAAACATCAAATAGCGTTTTGCGTCTCAGCCGTTACACTCTTAGTCGGTTTATCATTAATCGCAACTGGAATTGCAGTGGGTACTGTACCTGTTATAGCTTCTTGTCTAATGATAGGAGGAATTTTGACTGCCTTATCTGTTGTGCAATCAGTAGAAAGCTATTTATTTTTATGAGACAGCGAGAAAACTTTCAATAAAGTGATTAGTAGTATGCGCGATGAACCAGAAAGCAAACTTTTTATAGAAAGTATTCTGCAACCATTCATTGAACTTTTTAGTAAGCATAAGCAACATAATTAAAGTACACTAAGCTTTGAGCAGCAGGGTGGCAAAATAAGATAGACAAAAATGTAGGGGCAAATGGCCAGTGCTCTTGACACTGGCACCCAGTTCTTTTGTACAAAAAACATTGTAGAGCGCCTCCATGTTAGTGCCTAATCTGAATTCCAGTGTCACGCGCTGGAATGACACCAAAGAGACTAGTTGAATTACAAGAAAAGAAGCACTGGTTTCATATATTTGCACATTAGTCATGCATCTGAACAAATATCCTTTACATTATTAGTTATACACCTAGTCTCTAAGCATAGAAACCACTTTATCGTAACTTGGCAATGATTTAATTTCTCCAATTGCAGCTATAGTGGTTTTTTCATGCTGAGATAACAATTCTTTTGCTGCTTTTTTTACGTTAGCAGTGGTAACTGCACTAATTTTTTCTATTAATTCATTTTTACTGATGTATTTATTATAGTGACCGTAGTAGTATCCTAACGTTTCAGCACGTGAGCTAACACTTTCGCGTGACATTAAAATTTGGGATTTTACTCGTTCTTTTACTCTATTTACTTCTTCTTCCTTCAGATCATCCGTGGACAATTTCTTTAGTTCTGTCGTTATGGATTTTAAAAGCTTATCTAGATTACTACTATCTGTACCAGCAAAAATGGAAAGCATTCCCGTATCAGCATAGCTAGAGTTGAATGAGTAAATGGAGTAAGCAAGCCCCTGCTTTTCTCTTACTTCCTGAAACAGGCGTGATGACATGCCACTTCCTAGTATAGAATCAAGCACTTTAAATGTATGATATTTATTATCATCACGAGAAACGCTAGGTAGCCCAATTAATAAATGTACTTGATCTAATTTACGATGCTCTAGATATTCGCCACCGGTATAACTTGCATTCTGGCTTTTTTTTAGCTCTTTTGAATGAATCTTTGAGAGAAAGTCTCTGATTAATTGAACAACTTCCTCATGCTCAACATTTCCTGCAACAGCAAATATAATATTTTCACCAAAGTAATGCTGATTTATGTAGTTATCTAGATTCGCTCGAGTAAAAGATTTGACAGTATCTTGCGTACCCAAGATTGACCTACCAAATGGTTGATCTTTATAAGCTACTTCAAAATATTTATCGAAAATGATATCACTCGGTGAATCATTGGTTTGAAAAATCTCTTGTATTACAACACCCTTTTCACGTTCCAATTCATCTTCTGGAAATATAGAATTTATTAATATATCTATTAATATATCTATCCCAGTTTTAATATCCTTTTTGAGAACCTTCGCATAGTAACTGGTGCTTTCCCTACCGGTGCAGGCATTAAAAGCTCCACCTATGTCGTCAAAAGCTTTCGCAATTTCAAATGCAGTTCTCGTTTTCGTTCCTTTGAAAGCCATGTGCTCTAAGAAATGAGATATTCCATTTTGCTTTGCACTTTCAGCTCTACTGCCAACACCAACCCGTATATTTAAAGCTACGGAATCAACGTCATGCACCCGCTCAGTTATTACGCGCAGACCGTTATCTAGTTTTGTTACCTGTGGAACGTTCATCTTATATATTCTTTGTTAAATTCTCTTCTGCAAAATCCCAATTGATCAAATGATCAAGAAAAACTTTTATGTAGTCAATTCTGCGATTTTGACAATCTAAATAGTATGCATGCTCCCACACATCCATAGTAAGCAGTGGTACCTGATCATAAATTAGCGGCAAATCCGCATTTGGAGTTTTAGTAATTTTGAGCTTTCCTTTTTCAAGCACTAACCATACCCATCCACTACCAAATTGGCCTATTCCACAATTTGAAAATTCTTCACAAAATTTATCAAAACCACCGATATCATCTTGAATTTTTTTTGCCAAAAAACCATCATCTTTAGGCTTACCACCACCGTCCTTCTTCATTGAATTCCAATAAAAAGTGTGATTCCAAACTTGTGCTGCGTTGTTAAATGTAGGAACTTTGTCACTATGGCTATGAACTTTCGTTACTAATTCCTCAATTCCCATATGTTGATGGTCAGTATTTTTAACCAGCTCGTTAAGCTTATTTAAATACCCCTTATGGTGCTTGTCATAATGAAAATTCAATGTATTTGCAGATATATAAGGCTCTAAAGCTGCTTTATCATATGGCAACTCAGGTAAAGTAAAACTCATGCTGACCTCTTTATTTCCGATGGTATGGTAATATGTGCTTTTGCGCAACACATAATTTAGTATTGCAGTTATTCTAAAATAAGTTATACTAATGAGGTAATTATATTTTTATTTTTAGAGGAGTAATATGTCAAGTTTATATAGCAAATTTAAGGGATATGCTGAATTGGGAATTACCCCTACCGAAAGCGTTATAGGTAACGAAGTTCCAAAAAATAGTTTCTATAAATCCGTTCACCTCATCAACAGTGTTGTTGGACCAGTGAAGAATGTAGCTTTTGGTAATTTACTAATTTCTTCTGTAACTCATAATATTGCTTTTACATTAGCTAATGTAGTTCTACAACCTTTGTATCTAGCATTGGCGTATCTATCATATTGGCCGACAAAAGGGTTAGCGAAAGCAACAGATAATTTTAATCTTAAGAACAATACAAAATCGTTGATAGATTATTCGTGCATGTTGTCAAATAAGGCATGGGGCCATAGTCATCTATTAGCTAACTTTGTTAACACAGTTTTGAGTTATGCTGTTAGTGCTGTCATCTGGGCTGTTGATAAAGTGGCAAGTAAGTTTAGTGATGCAAAGACTGAAGATGTCGGTAATAGTCATCTTTTATAAAATATATTGTGGTATCAACTACGTTTTTTATAAATTTTTTTATTGACATAATTTTGCAACTTTGCCCAATCATGCAGGTAATAAAAACCCATTCGTCATAGGAATAGAATTTTATGTCAAACAGCTATTGCCTGCTTAAGCTAATGAATAAGTACTTTAAGTTTGTGTGTTATTCACAATATTCATTGTCAGTTACTGCTGTGTAAATTAATTGCTTCTTTAAGTCTTGCATTAGCAATTACTATAATTTTACGCATTAGAGCTTACGATCTTCAATAAGTTTAGAATAAAAGCCACCAAGTACAGATTTCGATTTTGCTGCAGCCATGGCTGATATAAAGAGCTTTATTACTTCTACTACCTTCGGTAACCAACAGCTTTACCACTTTCCTTAGGATGAGGTGCTACTCCGGCAAGACTTGCTACTTCTCTTCTGTTTAAGTAACCAAGCTCTGGTATTAAATACAGAAAATCTTGTGATAACTTTTCAGGAACTGTTTTAAGGATTTTTTGACGTTGTTGTAACTCACGGCTTTCATCAATGATTTTTCGTATAGTATTTCATCTATTTGGCTATTAAAGAATTCAATAGTTTTTTGACAACTTTCCCTTATATGGTCGTTTTCAGGTGCTTCCAGTCTACATTTTTCCTGAGTTCTCATTTGCGTAACGACGTTGACAAAGTGCAGCTAGAGTTGATTGTTCTTTTGACGTAGGTGCAAATAGAGAGAGAGTTCTATGGCGCATATTGAGCAAGAGCCATCGCATCTGATTTATCGGATTTTGCTAAAGTTCCGTGAGATAAAATAAAACTTTTTACTTTGCGGGTATTAGCTCGATGTACTGTGATATTCTTGTCAATAAGAAAATTCGACAAACCAATTTTCCTGTGTTTTCTAAAGTCACTAAAGAATTAGGTAAGATATCTGAGAACTTTTGACATAATTGTTGCCAACCAGAAGTATTATTGTCAAATTCGACAGCATTCTTCTGCTTGTGAACTGCAACAACATTTTTGAATTTTCCGATGTCAATGCCAATAAAATTTTGATAAGATGTAATCATGATAACCTCGGTAGTTTTATTAATTTAAGATTGTAAATGGGTGCATACCACACAATTATTCAAACGTATCGAGAGATGGGCTAGTGTACCTTGATAACGACGGTTGTAATACCAATTTTCCTTCGGTCGCACATGCCCGTGATAGTTCTATTCCTATAGTGAGTAGGGTTATCTTTCCCTCTTGTTCGTTTTATAACATATTTTTAACTTACAATATTCTCTTTGGTTACTTACTCTCATTTTTTGTGGCATAAGTTATACTTGTTTGAAAGATGCCTATCTTACAGCAAAATGTGTTAGTACCATACATTTTAAAGCTTTTTTCCTTCATTAAACCAGCACTAGCTATGCAATAAAGCCACCCAGGAAAGCAACATTGAAAATTTTAAATATGGCTTCACACACAACTGATTCCTCCATGCAGAATAGGATCAATACTTCCATTGCTTTGTGCTAACAATTTTCCTAAAGGATCCTCCAATTGCTCATTTTCATATGGTGGTGCTGAAGGGTTCCTATTTCATGATGATCAGAAAAATCTATTAAATTACTTATTTTTGGTTCTACTTTTGATTCTAATTCCTTTTCATCCTCTGCACGCTTTGGTCCTTTTATAAAGTCTTGTATTTCCTTCACAAAACTTTGCTCATAGTACCTCTGTACTAAATAAACCACACTTGCCAGTGCAAGTAGTGTAGCAACAGTTGGTGGCAGAATTGGTAGTGAGTAATGCATGAAAAAAATAGAACATATCGCGCTGGAGTTGACTAGGCCCTGCAAGCATTTGAGCAAGAAGTGGAGTAAATATAGATAACGTGAATACAGGGAGGAAAACGAGCAAGGAAGAAGTCTGTAATGCTATTTTTATATTTCCTGATATTATAATCTTTTTTGCTTTATTATTAAGACTTTGATATATATTCTCAATATTAGTGTCATCCTTAACATAAGCTGTTAGTTTTTTTTCGATTATCTCTATAAGCCCACTATTTAGTATAGAGAAATACTGGGGTGGATAAAACCTTAATTTTACTTTATCACCGTTGAGAAGGTTTTTGATGTTTTCTTTGCATAATTTAATTTTCTCGACCTTAGATGAAATTTCGGTTATTTTTTCACTCTTTGTAACAAGTACTTTACCCTGTTTAACATCCACTTCTTTACCAGATAACTCAGATGTCTCTTTGCGCAATAGCTTCTGCTCGTCTTGCAGCTTTTTTAGCTCCTCATCCATTACACCTTGCAACTTTTGATTTATCTTATCCAGGTCTCCTTTTGCTTCTTTTAGTAAATTTTTATAAGTAAAATACTTTAACAAAATAGGTAAAATTGAAGAGTCTTTCCTATAAGCAAAAGCGAAGACATTCAAGGTAACCTGATTAGGTATTATTTCTTTTGGTAAAACTACTTTACGTAGATCCTCTGAAACTATATCTGCTAGGTAAGTTTTATAATCTTTTTTGTTACCATCAACTGGTCTATAAAATTCTTTGTTACTGAATACCTTAGCTAATGCTTTCGTGTCAGATTCTATAATATTGCTCAACATTAAAACTCCCTAATTCATCGTTTTGTACATACAGTTTAATAGTATTTTAATGACATGTCAAATTAATGTAATTATTAACTATATTATTTAATTCATCAAGCTATATCTAAATAATGGTTATGCAAGAAGTCTACTCCTATTGTACGTCAAGAACAACCACAAGTTCATTAGGGTTCATATAAACTAAAGCATTTTTTGCTCGCTCATCAAGCAAATCTAAATCTAAGCTTTCCTCATATAAACCGAATACTTTGTTGTTCAGCTTTTCCTTTTCAAAAGAGATAATCTGTTATCTAAGTGAGAAGGTTGCCCTTCTTCACTCGACTTCAAAACCGGACTTGATAGTTTACCCATCATCCGGCTTCTCTCTAATTTGGTGCTTTTCATGCACACCTCCTATGTACTTCATCATGACAATGTCCATGCAGCAAGGATAAATTTTTGCTCATATTATTGCGTCTATTAAGGTCTTTATGGTGTATCTCTAGGACGTCATCACTTTTAAACCAAAGTTGACATTGAGCACATTTACCTTGTTGCAACTTCATTAATTTTGTTACCCTTGGTGGCTTATCTGGAATCTTCCTTAAACGATTACCCCAATAGATCCAATCCCCATCATATGGCGATTTAGTTCCTTTCACTTTGACATGCCGTTTGATAGCATGATCGCTGTGTCTAATAAGATGAATCTTGTTACTTGCCATAAATCTCCAGTTGTCATTTTTATACTTATTAAAGTATTTCCTCTTAATCCAGCATTTACCTTTGTTTGGATGTCTACGGACTGCCCATTTCCAAAGGTTTCTATGCACTATATCACTCATTAATTCAAAGGTTTTCCTAGAAACTACTAACATATAATATTGACTCCACCCTCTAACTATAGGATTAAGTTCTTTTATTACTGCTTCTTGCGTTGCTCCACGCAATCCTTTAAGCTTATGTTTAATAGTGAATTTATGCTGTTTTATAGATTCTTGACTTGGTTTCATTAATAACTTGTAACCTTTCTTACTACTTCTTGTTGGATAATGTCTTATAGAAAATCCAAGAAAATTGAATCCTGGTTCTTCTCCATTTAAAGTGTGAGAAATCTTTGTCTTTGACATTTTTAATCCTAGTCCAATGGTTTTTAGCCATTCCTCGACTATTATCCTTGCCTTAAGAATGATTTCTTTACTTTCATGTAGGACCGCAAAATCATCGGCGTAAGCAATTACACTTATTGATTGTTGTGCTACTGTACGTGATGCCTTGCTACCATATTTCCTTTTGGCGTATTGAAAAAGTTCACATACTAATGCTTTTTTAATATGACTTTCTAATCCATGTAATGCAATACAAGCAAGTAAAGGAGAAATTGTTCCCACTGCCATTAAGTTAAGGGAAAGTGATGGACTGTATTGTAAAATCAGGTAAGATCCACAAATTAAAAGAAGTAATGACATGAGTAAAAAAAAGAATAATCATGTTTATAAAAAATAAATTGATGAGTTTAAACTTTATAAACGCACACAGAGCATCCTCAAAAGACTTCTCACGAAAAAGAAAGCTGCCCTTCATTAATGTATTTCTCCTGATTTTTAGAAAGAGTGTAAAGTCATTACAAGTAATGCTTAATGAGTTTGTTCTGCATACAAGAAAAGATTACACAATTACGGCAAGTGCATTTACTCAAGCAAGAAAGAAGCTAAAGCATACTGCGTTTTCAGAGTTAAATGATGATATAGTTTCCCTATACTACCAAGATCAGGAATTTAAAACCCACCATGGCTTCAGAGTACTTGCATTTGATGCTTCAATACTGATTCTGCCAAAGAGCGACAAAATAATAGGCGAGTTTGGCTCAAGAGCAGTATGGAATGGAATCCAGAGATTTGAAGACTATACAAGTGCAACCTTTGAAGTTTGCTACGATGTGCTAAATAATATTGCAATAAAATCTGTGCTAAGTAGAGGTGACAGCTATGAGGTTGATTTAGCGATCGGTATGCTTGAATCCATAAAATCAGACGATTTGTTAATCTGTGATAGAGGATACGTATCTTATCGATTTCTTGCTGAGCTTACAGGAAGGAAAATCAATTATATAATTCGCTGTCCAAGTTCGTCTTTCAATGAAATAAACGCTATGTTTAAGCCGGAAAGCCCATCTAGTATGGTGGTAGTGTCTACCGCACCTATTAAAGTAGCAAGACAGCTACGAAAGCTAGGATTACCTGATGAGATGAAATTCAGGTTAGTCAAAATAATACTTTCTTCTGGAGAAGTTGAAGTGTTAGTAACATCTCTGTTAGATGAGCAAAGTTTTACAGTCGAAGAGTTTGAGAGATTATATTACTTGCGCTGGGGAGTAGAAACATTTTTTTCTAGGCTGAAGGGAAGATTAAATTTAGAGAATTTCACAGGAAAAAGTATTGAAACTATCAAGTAGGATTTTTGGTCAACTATCTTCATCAGTAATCTAGAAAGTATCATGATAGAAGATGATGAAGAGACATTGAGCGCACAGAATAGTAAACTAAAAAAAAGCATCAATAAATCTGTCTCATTTAATGCGATTAAAAACTTAGCCTTTGATATTTTTTCTACAGAGTCAGACATAGACTGCATTATGGATCGACTATCACAGTTATTTTTGATGAACACTTTAGTGGTAAGAAAAGGGAGAAGAGTTGATCGTCATAAGATATCTGATATTCGTTCACTCAACTACCAGAAAAGAGCTAGAAAACATGTGTTTTAAATTCAAGATATCTTTTCAGTATCATTGCATTAGTACATTCTTTGCAAAATAACCTGCAATTATTACTTTTTTAAATAACTTGCACTTTTCAGACTCCCTTTTCTTAAAAATTCACCCTAGTATTTACCATAATTATCAATCGCTTCAAATTTTTTGTCCAATCTTAACTTCTCTTTCCCTTAACTTAATGGCAGTGAAATTGTTCCTCCTTGAATTATACCACATTTAGTAGGTTTAAACTTTCTATCTTCCATAACGCCTGCTCTCAACCATCCTTTTATAATTCTCTTTAAAGTTGGTGTGGTATTGAGTTTTTCTAGCAATGCGTGATGGTTAATATTATCAAAGCATCCAGAAATATCAGCATCCAGAATAAATGCTGTTTTCCTTCCAAGTGAAATAAATATAGCCGCTATTGCATCATGACATGACCTACCAGGTCTAAAACCAAAAGTGTTTGACTCGAACTTTCCCTCCCACTCCGGTTCTAGTGCCATTTTGACAAGTGTTTGTTTTGCTCGATCTGCTATCGTGGGTATACCAAGAGGGCGATACTCCAGTGGTTTTCCAGATTTTGGGACCCAGACACGTCTTGATGGTTTTGCTTTTTTTCTTATATCCAAAGAGTTTGCTAATTGCAATCTTTCTTTTTGATTAAGACTAGCTTTTCCGTCAATGCCTGCTGTCTTTTTTCCCCTGTTATCCTGAGTCACCTTTCTGACAGCGAGTGTTCTTGCACTTGTTGATTTGAGTAATAATCTCTGAAGCTTATGCATCTTTTTGATATCATTACACTTAGAAGCTCGGTAAATTCGTTTTTGTAGCTTAAATGAAGATTTCTCCAGCTTACGCCAAGGAATTTCGTTCCATTTATACCTAACTTTTTGTTGGCTCACAACATATTCACTACTACTCATAACTTTACCTTCCAAACTACAGTGTCCACGTCTGCATATCCCAAGTGTTACTTTGAGCATTTGCTTCTTAAACAATCCCTCCACATAGAAGCATTCAGTTGGCCACCTTCTTAGTTATCCTTCTTAAACAAAGAATAATAAGAGCTTCCATGTGGTTACTCCGTTCCATGACTTTGTTTCACGTTAGACTTAGATTCCTACTATTTGCCGGAAGCTGAGAATATCCATAATCAAAGAAACTAAAACTTTGACTCCTCTTTTGCTTCGTACCATTTTGGTCAATGCGTTTTCAACCTTATTTCGCATATTAAACCTTACGACAATTCAGACATAGGTTTCTCTCGTAATCATATCTAACTCTGTTTGCAGGAATTTGCCATAAGGTTTAGCATTACCTGCTTCTATCTCATGCTTGCACCTTAGAGGTTGCCAATCTCTAAAATGTGAGATACACATTATCCCCGATATCTAGGGAAGATGGAATTTAACCATCACAAAATCACGACTTTCGGATCGCACTTAGCAAAAGTTTATTGTAATTGATTTCTTTTTTAAAGTGGATTAATGTTAACAAGCCATATTTGCCTGTAATCGTACTAATACTAAAATATAATATAAGAGAAGAAATGAGCAAGGCTATACTCAAGCATAACAACTTTTCTTTCTAGATACAACCACCATGTTTCCATATGATATGAGAAGGTGAATAAAAAGCTAAGAACCTTGACGCGCTTTACATCTTGGATTTACCTTATTTATAACGTAAATCTTACCATCCCTTTTTACAACTTTACAATTTTTATCTCTATTGCGATAAGATTTTAGCGACGCTTTAACTTTCATATCTATATTAAGAACTAAATTACCCTATATTATGATTATTTATAGAGAGTTAGTCAATTGGTAAATTTTTCACATTTTATTAAAATATTGTATAATTGTTGCTGATACTTCTTCAATCGACTTTTGCGTGACATCAATAATTGGCCAGTTATTTTGCTTAAAGAACTCCTCTGCTTCTTTAATTTCCTTTTCTACTTTTCTAGGGTCAGCGTATATATTATTATCTTTGTTATTAATTGAAGTAAGTCTATTTTTGCGTATTTCTACTAGTCTACTTGGGTTTATTGTTACTCCTATCGCCAGCTTATTTTTTAATTTTGCCAAATCGACATAAAAGGGTACTTCACTAATAAAAGGAACATTTACAACCTTGTAGCCTCGATAAGCTAAATACATACTAGTGGGAGATTTTGATGTGCGTGAAACTCCAATCAAAATTATATCTGCTTCATAAATATCTTGAATATTTTGTCCATCATCATGATTAATCGTGTAATTTATTGTGTCAATGCGCTGAAAATATTCGTTGTTTATCTCAGTATGCAAGTCAAGCTTTTCGTCTTTTTCAATTTCAAGATAGGATGAAATTTCTTTAATAATATGTGATAATATTGCTCTGTAGGGAATTTTCAGCTTTATACAGTTATCTTTTAGATATTTTCTTAGCTCATCATCAGTAATAGTGCATATAACAAAATTATGCTCATCATTTTTCCTATTAATTTCCTCCAGAATTTTGTCAATCTGCTCTTCTCCTTTTACGAAAGACCAAACATATTCGATCGTTTCTACAGAACGAAAGTGCTTCAGGGCTGATTTTGCAACTGATATAACAGTTTCACCACTTGAATCTGATACTAAGTGTAGATTAAGCTTTTTAAGGGTCATATGGCAAATAGGCAACCTGCTCTGAAATTATGCTAATTTATTAACCTACGTAAATATAGAAAAACTATCTTGTTGATAAAAGTCAAACTAATTGGTAAATTCTTAACACAATTATCCTCAAAACAAATGTTTTTATTAAAACCTACAAATTTCTCTTCTTTCTCTAAAAAAGCACTACCTTGGCTTGGGGTTATTTGTTTCGCATGTTTTTTAATTGGAATGTTTTTGGCGTTATTTTTTTCCCCAGAGGATTATAAACAAGGAAAAATTGTACGAATTATGTACATTCATGTGCCTTCTGCATGGCTTGCTCTTGGAATATATGGACTTATTGTATCACTCAGTTTCATTTCGTTGGTGTGGAACAATAGCATTGCTAGTATCTTGGCACATGCTGCTGCTCCTGCAGGGACAGTCTTTTCGGCAATATGTTTAATCACAGGCAGCATTTGGGGAAAAGGAACTTGGGGCACTTGGTGGGTATGGGATGCAAGGCTTACTTCAATGCTGATTTTATTTTTCCTATATGTTGGCTACCTTTCATTGTGGAGCGCTTTTGACAATAAAGCAAGGGCAGAAAAATCAGCAGCAGTATTTGCCATTTTTAGTGCTATAAATATTCCCATAGTAAAATTTTCTGTGAATTTATGGTCTACTCTTCATCAGCCAGCAAGTATTCTAAGAAGAGGTGGAGTAGCAATAGAAAGTTCTTTACTGTTGCCACTCATTGTAATGTTTATGTTTTATGCCACATTTTTTTTAGTAGTGTGGATACTGTACTCACTTTACTTAATTAATTTGTACAAAATAAAAAGAGAAATCAGTATGCGGTATTAGATAGTCTTGCAATTCTATAGAAGAATATGCTAGAGAAAATTAAGCAAAATACCTTTGGTCATTTCAGATACCCATAGGCGTCAAGTTAAGAGTACGCCCAATATAGCAACCATTTAAGGTTTATTTATTATATTTATTTTTTAAGAAATCTTGATCTAAAATAAGATAATTTTTTTTAAAGAGTCTATAAATTACTAATTTTATTGTTTAATGTCTAAAATAATTTTTACCGCTTCCCTTCTTGTATCTTGTAAAAAGCATCTAATGTTTTAAGCTTAAGCATTAGGTGGAGGAGGGAAGAACTCTGTTTCTCCTCTTAGATATAAAATCTGTAAGAAAGATAAGAGTTCCCTCCTCAAAAGTATAGGCTGGACGGTATCGTAGAAAGACCTAAATGGCTCTAATTCTGTATCCACAAGGTTAGCATCGGACAGATATAAAACCTGTCAAACCAGAAAGAAACTCCTATTTTCTACTTTTTTGAATATAATTTTACGGAGAAGCGCTTCTGCAGTTATAGCCGAGTAGGCAATGGTGCCTTAGTGCCCGTAGGTTAGCATGGTTTTGGAAGGAAAATCACTGATGGAGTCTTTGAGACTACCTCGATTAGAAGAGCGTATAATTCAACCGTTCCAAGCTGAAGTGCTTTTCAATTATTATATGATGGAGGTTAGAAATGGCAAAAACAAAAAGTAAATTAGAGGTCTGATGCGGCAGGAATAGATATCTGTGCATTATGTATGTGTACCAGAAGGAAGAGATAAACAGAATATACAAAAATTCTGCTGCTTCACAGAAGATCTTTATAACTTAGCAAAGTGGTTAAAGAGGTGCAAAGTTACTACAATAGCCATGGAATCAACAGGAGTGTATTGGATCCCCTTGTTTCAAGTACTTGAATCATATGGATTTGAAGTAAAATTAGTAAACGCAAAATATGTTAAGAATGTGCCTGGAAGAAAATCTGATGATTGCCAGTGGTTACAACAACTGCATAGCTATGGACTGCATTTAGACCAGATAATCAAATTTGTGTATTACGCAGCTACGCTAGACAACGAGATAACCTAATAAAAAGTGCAGCAGCACACATTCAACGTATGCAAAAAGCGTTAATTCAAATGAGCATTCAATTGCATAAGGTGATAAGCGATATAACAGGAGTTACTGGCATGCAAATTATTAAAGCAATACTTGAGGGTGAAAGAAATCCAGAAAAATTAGCTGAATTAAGAGATGGACGAATAAAAAATGATAAATCTACCATTGCAAAAGCATTAACTATAGAGAGGAACACCTGTTTACACTAAAACAAGAGTTTGAGCTATACAATATTTATCAGGAAAAAATAGCAGAATGTGATAGAAGTATTGAAGGATATTATAAAACATTTGAGACAAAGTCAGGTGGGAACAAGCTATGTAATAAAATAAAGCGTAAGTCTACAAAACATAGGCCAAATTTTGCTATACACGAAGAACTGCATAGAATTACAGGTAGGGAAAAGTTCCAGGACTTGATGTAGTAACCATACAAACAATAATTTCAGAAACTGGCATAAACCCTAATAGATGGCGGACAGAAAAACACTTTTCATCGTGGTTAGCCCTGCCAATAAAATTACAGGAGAAAAAGTGTTTAGCACAAGAACGCGTAAAGTCATTAATCGTGCTGCAAATGCATTTCGAATAGCTGCTCACTGTGTATCAAGAAGCAACAGCGGAATAGGTGCGTACTGTAGAAGAATAAAGAGACGACTAGGTGCACCAAAAGCAATCACGGCTACCGCAAGAAAACTAGCATGCATTTTTTATAGTATGCTAAAGTATGGGTAAGAATATGTTGAAAAAGGAATGAACTATTATGAAACACGTTACAAAGAGAGAGTTAAAAAAAACTTGATCAAAAAAGCACAGGAATTTGGCTACATCTTAGTTCAAAAAGATGAACTGGTTGAGGGAGTTTCTTAGAAGGCTTACTTTTCGTTTTAAATGGTAACGTATGGGGTTATATATGATCAACAACTTTCTTGGAATTGATGTATCAAAAGATCGCTTTGATGTTTTTCTTTCATTCATAAGTAAAAAAGAAAAGCGTGAAACTAGGAAAAGGAGCTTTAAGAACGATGATCTTGGGTTTCAAGGTCTGCTGAGTTTTCTACAAAAGCATAATGTGGAAGAAGTAAAGGCATGCATGTGGTTGTTATAGCGAAGCTTTGGCTGAATTTCTGCACAATGCTGGACATTTTGTTAGTGTTGTAAATCCTTATTGTATTAAATCTTATACAAGGAGTAAGCTCGTAAGACAAAAGAATGATCAGACTGATGCAGAAATTATTGCTGATTATTGCCAAAGACAGGAACCAACTCGTTGGACACCACCTTCTTCTGAAATGAAAAAATTAAAACATCTTTATCGTTGCTCAGTTGCGTTAAAAGAATTAGTAAATAACCACCTAGAAAAAAAAGAGAGACTGCCTAAAGAAGTTGCAAATGCTTGGGAGGATCTTGCAACGAATATAGTTAAAAAAATAGAAATAATAAAAAACTCCATACGCAAACTATTAAAGCAGCACAAAGAATTGTTGGAAAATTTTCAGCTTCTATTGACTATTCCAGGAATAGGAGAGGAATCAGCAATAGCTATTTTAGCTGAAATCCCTGACATAAAAGCTTTTAGAGATGCCAGGCAATTGGCAGCATATACAGGAGTTATACCGAAAAATATAACATCAGGTTCATCTGTACATTCTAAACCAAGATTAAGTAAATCAGGTTACAAACATTACGTAAGGCCCTTTTCTTTCCTGCCATAGTAGCCAAGAATCACAATCCTATCATTGTGAGTTTTTGCCAAAGACTAAAGAAGAAGGGTAAGCATAATATGGCAATTGTGGGAGCGTAAGCTACTCCATATCATTTTCGGTATCCTGACATCCAAAAGTGCTTTTGATCCAAATCATATCAAGAATTACAGAACTAGGATGTTGACTGTAGTTTAAAATCAAAAAATGCTTCCAATCCATTCAACATATTCACTAACTGTAATCTGTGTACTGTTACACAATCAGAAGTATTTTTTGATTTTATGATACAGCTTGAGTAATTTTTTTGTTGACTAGCAAGACGGTTGTAAGTTGGAAATATGATATAAAAGAAGCAAGAAGGAAGGTAGCTCTATAAAAAAATATAGTTATCAAAGGCTTGAGCGACCGTAAGACGGTAGTATTACACATACGTAGATATCAAGGTACTCAAGCCTATCCTTCGAGACGTTTGAATAGTTGTTTGGGACATACATATGCACCTGTTTACAATCTTAAATTTTAACTTAAACTCTCGAGGTTCTTTATGGTTATATCTTATCAAAATTTTATTGGCATTGATATCGGAAAACTTGAATTTGTCATTGCAGTGAATGAACAAAAAAGTGTTATCAAGTTTGACAATAGTTGTTCTGGCTGGAAACAATTTTACCAAAAATTTTCAAATATCTTACCCAATTCCATGATAATTTTAGAAGCTACAGGAGGCTATGAGCTTGGCTTATTGTATTTTCTTATTGACAGAAACATTGCTGTGCATCGTGCTAATACTCGTCAAGTTAAAAACTTCATTCTATCTCATGGAACTTTGGCAAAGACTGACAATCTGGATGCAAAAGCGCTTGCCCAATATGGTGTTGAGCGTTGTGGACGTCTGCAGCTATTTACACCTATCTCAAAAGAACAAACCACCTTATTTACACTTTGTCAGCGTCGTGATGATATTACAAAAATGCTTGTTCAAGAAAAAAATAGGCTTAAAACTCCTGGAAATGATTACATTAAGGAAAGTTGTCAACAAACTATTGAATTCCTCAATAATCAGGTAGAAAAGCTTGATCAAGCTATACAAAAAATAGTCAATGAAAACCCTGAACTGAACCGATACCAGAAGATTCTTGAAACAGTTCCTGGAATAGGTAGAAAAACCTCTCAATGTTTATTGTGCCTTATACCGGAACTTGGTTCCTTAAACAAAAGGCAAGTTGCAAGCCTTGCAGGTGTTGCACCTCATCCTAAGGAAAGTGGTAAAGCTATTGGTTACCGAAGGATTATAGGTGGAAGAAGTAACGTTCGTTCAAAGCTTTTCACAGCTGCTATGGCTGCTAGAAACTCCAAGTCAGAACTTGCTGCTTTTTATTGTAAGCTTATTGATAGTGGTAAAAGAAAGATGGTAGCACTCACTGCACTTATGCGTAAAATTATAGTCATCGCCAATGCCAGACTTAAAGAAGCAATTAATTTGCATGTTTAGAAATTTACATGGCAATAATTAAAATTAGTTAATGAATATGTGCGTCCACACACACACTAAACGCACATATTCATTGGCTTAAGTAAGGTAGTAGCTGTTTGATATAAAATTCTATTCTTATACGACAAAACGGGGTTTTATTGCCATATGAAGTTGCAAAATTACACAAATAAAAAATTTTTAAACATAGTTGATATCTTTCTTTAAGATCGTTTAGCACTCCCAACCAATCCCTCACTTTCAGCCAAATAAAACTTCTTTTCTGCCATTTTGCTAATATGTTATACATACATTTACTTACGCAACTCCTTAAAAAACCATAAACACTATTGGGTATACGGATTGCAGTGGACAACTGCGCCATTCATTAATTATAGGCAGTAATTATACTTGATATCTCTGCTGCCGATATTTTGTGATCATGTATTTCCTCAACATGTGAAGCTATATCTCTATAGCTCATACCACTGGCAAATGTGCTCAAAATCTTCGTTTCAAGCTCTGTTGTTTGCCTTTTTTTGACTATTTGCGGCTCAAAATTTCCTTCTCTATCTCTTGGCGTTAACAGCTCAAATGAGTTGTACGTAAAGTTTTTCCCATTTCTTCGATTATTTTCTTCACTTTCAGCTAATAAATGGTTTTCTATTTCACCTTCTAGACTCGCCTCCAGCAGCTTTTTTATAAATGGTGTTAATGCTCCCTCCTTTCCTGTCAACGGTCTTCCTTCTCGTATAGACGACAGGTTTCCAACTCTTTATAATCTACCAATCCGTTAGTTCTGTTTACTACTTTTTGACTCATTGTCAAACCTCCATTTTTTTATATCAATTTATTACTTTTTTTTCGGTTTGACACACTTTTTTGAACATTCCCCTGCATTTTTAATTCAACTCAATTTTCAATCTACCAGGAAAGAAGATGTCAAGTTGAGATACAGTTAAAGCCCAATTAGGCAGAGCCATTTTTGCTCTACTTTCTTTATAGCACAATATACCTGTTTATACAAGGCATTTATGCTAGTAAATGAGCCCTTGGTTTTGGTGAATTTCCTAATTTGCCTATGTAGCCCCTCTATGGGATTAGTAGTATAGATTATCCTCCTAACTGGGTCGGAATACTTAAAATAACCAGATAGGTTTTCCCAATTATTCTGCCAAGATTATAGGGTACTTTGTGCCCCATTTTTCATCTAATTCCAACAGATAATTCTCGGCAATTTCCTTACTTGAAGCTTTTCTTTAAATCACTCAAAAAACTCTTTACTAGCTACATACTTCAGTGAGTTACGTATCTGATGCACTATACACATTCTGCATTAGGGAACACACCGTTTATTGCTGCAGGAAAGCTTTTTAGCCCATCTACACATGCAATTAGAATATCTTCCACTCCTCTCTCTTTGAGATCATTTAGTACTCCCAACCAGAACTTCACTTTCAGCTAAATAAAACTTCTTTTCTGCCATTTTGCTAATATATTATACATACATTTACTTACACAACTCCTTAAAAAACCATGAAAACTATCGGATATACAGACTGCAGCGGACGACTACGCCATTCGTTGATTACTGTTTGTCAGTAATACTTGATATCTCTGCCGCCGATATTTTGTGATCGTAAATTTCCTCAATATGTGACGCTATATCTCCATGCCACTGGCAAATGTGCTTAAGACCTTTGCTTCAAGTTCTGTTGTTTGTCTTTTTCTAACTATTTGGGGTTCAAAGCTTCCTTCCCTGTCTCTAGGTGTTAACAACTCAAATGAGTTGTACGTAAAGTTTTTCCCATTTCTTCGATTATTTTCTTCGCTTTCACCAGACAAGTGGTGTTCTATTTCACCTTCTAGACTCGCCTCCAGCAGCTTTTTTATAAATGGTGTTAATGCTCCCTCCTTTCCTGTCAACGGTCTTCCTTCTCGTATAGACGACAGGTTTCTAATTCTTTATAATCTACCAAACCGGTAGTTTTATTTACTTGACTCATGTCAAACCTCCGTTTTTTTATATCAATTATATTTTTATTTCTTGGTTTGACACAGTTTATTTAACACTCCCTTTATTAATAATAAAATTCTGTTTTATCAACCAACATTCTATGCATAATTACAGCTAGTTTTCTTGCTAATGCAACTACTGCTTTCTTTATACCCTTCTATTCCTATTGCTTCATACTCTTTACTTTGACTGAGCAAATACTCAGCTATTGCCTTGCTTTCGCTTGCAACAACCTCTTCTTCAACAATTTTTCCTTTCTCATCAACAATACTAATAAAAGTTTCTTTGAGTGAGATATCTAACCCGCTATAATATTTCATGAGACTACTCCTACTGTAAAAGTTTAAATTATTCTTGAAGAACTAATTCATTGAATTTGTTACTTCGTGCTAAAATAATGGAGTATGTCTCTCCATCATTCAATAGCAATTACAGTATGTACGTCCACACGGATTAAAAGTATAGCTCTTTTCATAATAGTCCGAAAAGCTTATAGAAAAGCGGAATCAACAGCATGACGAAAAGATGTGAATAGAGGGATGTTTTTCCTAGCTCTGTTTTTTATAGCAAACCAATGATGCTCAATTTTGTTAAAATCGGGAGAATAAGGCGGTAGATATAAAATTTCTGCGCCAACTCCTTTAGCAAATTCAGTAATCTTATTAGACTTATGAAAAGTAGCATTATCAAAGTTTGTCCAGATCGGTGTCAAAAACTGCTCAAACCATTTATTAACATATTACAGTGGCCTTCAAATGTTAACGGAACAACTATTTTTCTGCCGTTTAAGGCTGCAATCATACTGATTCGTTGAATTTTTTTACCAGATTTTAGAGCATAAAACCTCTGTCCCTTCTGGCAATATCCATAAGGGTAGTCCTCGGTGTTATCAATGCCAGACTCATCTATATAAACTAAGTTTTGAGGTTCTTTTGTTGCTATAATTTTCAAAAATTCAGCGCGTTTTTCTTCGTCCCTTTCTTTGTATCCATATGTCTTTTTTTGCGTGTGAGTCCAATTTTTTTAAGAGCTCGATGAATCGTTGGGATACTAACATTGCTCCAAAGCTTAGCCATTTCCGATAGAGTTTTTCCACCATATTTTTTAGCAAATTCAGTAAATTTATTCCAGTCAGTAATTTTGTGATTATAACCTCCATTTCCAAGTTTTTTTGACTGAAAATCTCCTGTTTCTTTTTTTCTTTGCTGCCACTCCCATAACGTAGTTCTTCCAATTTTAAATCTTGCTGCCACTGCTTCTCTGCTTTCTCCTTCTTCTAGTGATTCCATTGCTTTTTTTCTTAAATCATAACTATATGCTGCTGGCATACTTACCTTCACTACTATAAAATCTTATTTTACCTCGTTTGTACTATTATGAAAAGAGCTATATTTAAAAAAGTAATAATTGCAGGTTATTTTGCAAAGAATGTACTAATGCAATGATACTGAAAAGATATCTTGAATTTAAAACACATGTTTTCTAGCTCTTTTCTGGTAGTTGAGTGAACGAATATCAGATATCTTATGACGATCAACTCTTCTCCCTTTTCTTACCACTAAAGTGTTCATCAAAAATAACTGTGATAGTCGATCCATAATGCAGTCTATGTCTGACTCTGTAGAAAAAATATCAAAGGCTAAGTTTTTAATCGCATTAAATGAGACAGATTTATTGATGCTTTTTTTTAGTTTACTATTCTGTGCGCTCAATGTCTCTTCATCATCTTCTATCATGATACTTTCTAGATTACTGATGAAGATAGTTGACCAAAAATCCTGCTTGATAGTTTCAATACTTTTTCCTGTGAAATTCTCTAAATTTAATCTTCCCTTCAGCCTAGAAAAAAATGTTTCTACTCCCCAGCGCAAGTAATATAATCTCTCAAACTCTTCGACTGTAAAACTTTGCTCATCTAACAGAGATGTTACTAACACTTCAACTTCTCCAGAAGAAAGTATTATTTTGACTAACCTGAATTTCATCTCATCAGGTAATCCTAGCTTTCGTAGCTGTCTTGCTACTTTAATAGGTGCGGTAGACACTACCACCATACTAGATGGGCTTTCCGGCTTAAACATAGCGTTTATTTCATTGAAAGACGAACTTGGACAGCGAATTATATAATTGATTTTCCTTCCTGTAAGCTCAGCAAGAAATCGATAAGATACGTATCCTCTATCACAGATTAACAAATCGTCTGATTTTATGGATTCAAGCATACCGATCGCTAAATCAACCTCATAGCTGTCACCTCTACTTAGCACAGATTTTATTGCAATATTATTTAGCACATCGTAGCAAACTTCAAAGGTTGCACTTGTATAGTCTTCAAATCTCTGGATTCCATTCCATACTGCTCTTGAGCCAAACTCGCCTATTATTTTGTCGCTCTTTGGCAGAATCAGTATTGAAGCATCAAATGCAAGTACTCTGAAGCCATGGTGGGTTTTAAATTCCTGATCTTGGTAGTATAGGGAAACTATATCATCATTTAACTCTGAAAACGCAGTATGCTTTAGCTTCTTTCTTGCTTGAGTAAATGCACTTGCCGTAATTGTGTAATCTTTTCTTGTATGCAGAACAAACTCATTAAGCATTACTTGTAATGACTTTACACTCTTTCTAAAAATCAGGAGAAATACATTAATGAAGGGCAGCTTTCTTTTTCGTGAGAAGTCTTTTGAGGATGCTCTGTGTGCGTTTATAAAGTTTAAACTCATCAATTTATTTTTTATAAACATGATTATTCTTTTTTTTACTCATGTCATTACTTCTTTTAATTTGTGGATCTTACCTGATTTTACAATACAGTCCATCACTTTCCCTTAACTTAATGGCAGTGAAGATGGCCCTCCCTTCTGCTTGGGCTTTTGTTATCAAGCTTTTTCAGGTACTTGTTGGTTAGCTACTTCTAAGTCAAGTTTATCTAGCTTATCACTAGGCTTTGATACTGAATATGTAATACCACCAGCAATAACTCCTATTACTAACGCAGCTATAATCGATATTGGTAACTCAACGCCGGCAATACTGCATCCAATAGTTACTGTCAGTCCAATTATAATACTCGTTATAATACCTGAAGCAAAACTAATTATTGCTTTCATTTGCTTAGCTTCTGCCTCTTTTAAAAGCTGTATTATATTTTCATCATTAGCTAGGTCTCTTGGAGTTTTACCGTTCTTATTCTTTATTAAAGGATTAGCCCCTTTTTCTAATAGAGTTGTCACTACGTCTTTATAGCCCTTCAAAGCAGCCCAATGTAAAGCAGTTTCGCCATTATCATCTTTTTGATCAAGGCTAACCTTTTTATCGTCTACAAAGTATTTAACTATATCTAAATGGCCATTAAAAGCAGCCCCATGTAAAGCAGTTCTGCCATTATTATCTTTTTGATCAAGGCTAACCTTTTTATCGTCTACAAGGTATTTAACTGTACCTAAGCGACCGTTAAAAGCAGCTATATGCAATAATGCTAATTTTGCATGATATTGTTCTTTATCTATGGTACATGATACATAAAATAGATGATTTACATTAAAGTCTTTTCCTTCCCACTCTTGATATGTATCTTTATGTTTTTCTTTTAAATTCTCTTTTATTGCTTCAAGTATATCACCCTCGTTTAAATTTACTGCATCTAGTATTTCTTTCCACTGTTCCGATGTTAAAGTCATAAGTATCTCCTTTTTACTAAAAATAATAATATACTTTAATTATTAAATATTTTAATAGAAAGGTCAAGATTTATATACTTTTTCATGCTTTATATAAGATTATTAATAGCCACTTTAGATTGATTAGTATGGAAACATACTAAAAATTAGCGCCATAAAAATCTTGAATGTTTACTTTTTCAAAAAACACAAAAAAAGTACCTACCTTCGTGAGAACAACTTAAATAGAAGCGGCGTTGTGCAAATAAAAGCGTGAGATTTTTACAACAAAGCTAAACAAATTAGTTCATACAAAAATTTAGTCGAAATTGGCCAATTAATCACTTAAATGTATTAAACAAGACTTACTTTAAAAAAGTAAGTTATAAAATAATAAAAGAAAGGAGTGTTAGATATGAGTGCGCCAAGCAAAGTGCGTAAAATTCAGTTGGTCAACTTAGGCAAAGTCTAGCCAACAGCCTAGAACAGACCATTATGCTGCGTAAGGTAACGAGCTTAGTAAAGCTGGTGGAATGGACAACACAGGGTGCAACGAAAGTGAAGGTATTGAGTCCCGAAATTTCCGACATCATAGAGGTCGACATTTTTCATAAGATCTGCTGCGAATCAAGCGATAAAAAAAAGGAAAGGAGGGTGACTAAAATCAAGGTTAACTAGAAGGAGTGCTTAAGATTGATAATACCAGCAATAATATTGAACCTCAAGTTGTATTTTTTCTGAAAATTGCGGTAAATATGGGACATAATCTTAAATATCTTTATCTCACGGATCTTATTTTCCACTCTCATTCTAAACGATGCTAATCTTCTATTATGCTCTTTCTGCTCTGGAGTTAATGGCTTTTTACGATACTTTTTATATGGAATTATAACATCGCTTTGCAATTTTTGCCAACCTTGATATCCAGAATCAGCATATTTTATGCTGTTGATTGGTAAATATTTTTCTTGTTTCCTTATACGAAAATCACTCACGATATGACTTTGACACTGATAAAATTCTTCCATCTTCTTCGATAACAATCTCAGTTTTCATAGTGTTGGTTCTTTTTTTCCTAAATATGATTTCTTCCGTTTTTTACTATCTTCTGGCCTCTGTATTTGCTGTTCTGTAACATCAGCCAGAATCTTTAGTATTTTTTCTGGTGTCATACTCCTATCTTTTGTTATAGTAACTTTCTTAGCAAGTAGTGGCTCTATTTTCTTCAACAACCTACATATATTTGCGTTGTGCACATTGAACAGGCACCCTAAAAATCTATGTGTTATGTAAGTGCGATAGTACAAAATTACGCAAAATAACTTATCTTCCAGAGTTGGTAATTGTGATTTTCTACCATGGCACTTTTTCTGTTTTTCAAGGTTTTTCCACTCAGACCTCACTTTTTCCACCATCTTTTCGAACTCCTCTATAGTTAAACCTGTTATATTACGAAAGTTTCTTGGGTATTTCTTCATGTTATAGTAACTAAAGCTCATTTTTTTACCTTACTCAATCTGCTTATTCTTCTTCTACCTATCTCACATCACTTTTTCAATCACCTTTTGCAGCAGGTCTCATGCTACAAAACGGGCACTTATGGCACCAGTGAAGAATTCGGTTATAACTGCAAAAGTGCTTCCTGTATTATTATATTTAAAAGCTACTAAAAACTAAACCTGGAGAGATACAATGCCTTACTCCTTGAAGATACAAGTTTCTTCATGTGGTTTGACAGATTTTTTCTGTTCGGTGCTTCAAACTCTGCTGAAAATTCTTATACATATTAAAAACATCTTGATAATTGAGGTGAGTGTAAACTTGAGTGGTCTCAAGGCTTGAATGGCCAAGCAGTTGTTGTATTGATCTTATGTCAATATCTTCCTGAAGCAAATGAGTAGCAAAACTATGACGAAATGCATGTGGAGATAAAATTTCTGGTAAGTTTAAAAATCTTCTTATTTGTTGCAAACGATTAGCAACATAAGTTCTTCCCAATTTTTTTCCTCTTACTCCCAAAAAAAGATATTGTGCTTCATCAAAATAAGGACAGGCTTTTATATACTCCTGTATACATTTTTTTACTACCGGAAGAATGAATACCTGCCTTTGTTTATCTCCCTTACCTGTTACTATTAAACTTTCATTGTTAATATCACTAATCCTAAGGTTCAACGCTTCACTGATTCTTAAGCCCGTTCCATATAGCAGAACGATAATTGCAATTTCTCTTTTTACCACCCAAGGCTCGCCTAAATCAGGCAATTTCATTTCTTTCAATAGAGTTTTTATGTTAGATATTGAAAGTGCTTTAGGAAGAGTTCTTCTCTGAATTGGCCTTGATAAGGAAAATACAGCTTCATTGTCTATATTGTGGTTGTTTTTTATGTACTTGAAGAAATTTCTGATTACTGACAATGCACGAGCGTTAGATCTTGCATTCACACCTCTTGCATAACGAGAGGTAAGCCAACTTCTTAACTCAGGTATACTTAAATTTTTCAGAGTCCCAACATTTACTTCTCCACCAATGTGAGTATTTAGGAAACTTATAAGATCCTTCAAGTCCCTCATGTATGACTCTAAAGTGTTTGGTGAATAAGATCTGTTGCACCTCAGCCACTCATACCATTTTTCAATGATTGAACTGAGGTCCACAATTATTTTTTAAAGAAAGCATCAATGCACGCGTCGCGGAAGGCCTCGTTTATATCAGGGTGAGAGTGACAAATTCTGTATATATCCTCTGCTGCTGCGCCGTATGCCATTGCAACCACTGCTTCGTTGATTAGCGTATCAGCGTATGCCCCTATGATATGCACACCGAGTATTGTATCTGCTTTGCTACAAGTCAGCACTTTCACGAATCCTTCAGCATCATCAATGATTTTTGCTCTGCCGTTTGCAGCAAATTGACATTTACCAACTTTGTATTGACGGCCAGCATTTTTGAGTTCCTCTTCGGTTTTACCGATCGAAGAAACCGCAGGGTGAGTGTAAATGACAGATGGTATAATTTCATAATCAACGTGAGGTGACTGTCCTGCTATTATCTCTGCGACTGCTACCCCTTCTTCCTCTGCTTTATGAGCAAGCATTGCTCCACCGATCACATCACCAATAGCAAATATTCCTTTCACATTAGTTTCATATCTGTTGTTAACTTGAACGAAACCACGACTGTCTTTCTCTATTTTTTCAAGACCCTCAGTGCATGGTTTGCGACCTACTGCAACCAGCACCTTATCTGCTTCTATAGTGTTTGTTTGATTATCTTTTACAGAGCAAACTTCCACATTCAAAGAGTTACTACTTTGTTTTATCTCCTCGACTTTAGTGCTAAGTAAAAATTTCATTCCTTGTTTTTGTAGACTAGAAAGTAGAGACTTACTTAATTCTCCATCCATTGCTGCAGCGATTCTATCAAAAAATTCTACTACAGTGACTTCAGACCCTAGCCTCCTCCATACAGAAGACATTTCAAGCCCTATTGCCCCGGCTCCGATTACGACAAGTTTTTTTGGTACTTCAGTTAAAGATAGTGCACCGGTGGAAGCAATAATGTCTTTCTCATCGATATTAATTCCTGGCAAAGAAATAACATCAGAACCGGTTGCAATTACTATATTTTTTGTCTTCAGCACCTTACCTTCAACTGAAACTTCAAGATTACCTTGGTCAAAAGAAGTAATTTTCCCAAGCCCATTGATTTTAGTGATTTTATGAAGGTTAAACAGATATTCTATACCTTTTCCAAGTTCCTGAACTCTGGCGTCCTTATAACCTAGCATTTCTTTTAAATCGAAACTTGCGTCCTTAATTTTTATGCCAAGCTTCGACAGATCATTTTTCGTGTGAGCATACTGATAGGAAGAATGGAGCAATGCTTTGGAGGGTATGCACCCAACCCGCAGGCACGTACCACCAAAAATGCTATTTTTATCTATACAGGCAACTTTCAATCCAAGTTTTGCAGCAGCGATAGCACACTTATAACCACCTGGACCACCACCTATAACAATCAGGTCATAATCAATCATAAAGAACAAACCTATTTTCTAAAGAATAAACACCTTTTCTCTCAGTTGTTACATATATCTTATTGCGAGTAAACACTGGAGTGTGAAACACATTACCAGGTACTTTGACTACCTTTCCTGCACTTTCAGATCCCGGAAAAGCAAACATTGAACCTTTATTGCTTGTCACCCACAGTGTATGGGCATGCATAATTGGAGCAAACAATTGCGTATTTTCTATTAAATTAGATGTCCAGACCGTTTCTCCATTTTTTATATCCAGGCCGATTATTTTATTATCTTCAGTTACTATAAAAATTCTTCCGCCTTCTTTTTGTTTCTCTGCAGGAATAAGAGGACTATAATATGACTCAATGTCTGATACACTTTTTACTTGCAGTGACTTTGACCACAAAATATTTCCTAATTTCACGTCAATACCATAAATATAAGAATTGTTTGTAGCTATTAAAGTATCGCCAAGCACTCTCGGTGTAGTAGTTACATCTGCGAGCTGTGTATCCAAAAGGTTTGTAGCCAATTTTTGGCTCCACAATTTTTTACCGTCTTCATTAAAAGCTATTAACTCACCATTTGAAAATGGTGCTATTATTTTATCGTTAGAAATTGTTGGCGATATGGAATACAAACCTCGAACCTCATTGATACCGTTCTGATAAGCCCAAACGGAGCTGCCATCTTTTATATCAAACACGTACAGATAATTATCAATAGTCAATACTACCAATTTATTATTTATTACTGCTGCTTTCCCTCTTACTGGAGCTCTCAATTCTTTTTCCCACTCAATCTTGCCAGTTTTTGCGTCTATTGCGTGTAAAGTGTTATCCACTATAAAGAAAACATTTTTTTCATAATGCGATAGGCTCATGTTACCAATTTTTTTCCTATGTGAGAGGTGTAATTTCCAATTCATAGCCTTTGAGTTATCAATATCAAAAGAATATAAAGCACCGTGCTTGTCTGATAAAATAACGCTATCTTCTGTAAGCACTGGAGCTACATATCCTTGAGATAGTTTTTTATCCACTAGACTTATTCGTTCGTTTGCCATTGTATAGTTACTATACAATAACATTATCATGACAATTATTATTTTCATTATTTGGTGAAAACAAGATTCATTAATATACATACTAGAAACCTGAATCACAACGAAAATGTTCTTATTGTATATTAAAAGCATTGATTCATAAATAGAATGTCATACCATTATGTGAAAGGGGCTCTAAGAACCTGTTTAAAATCTTTTCAGGAGTAGAGCAGTGAAAGCAAATTTGTAAGCTGGTGTTGAGTTTCCGCTCGCCACAATCGCCTACATTTTTCTAACTAAGCAAAAAACAACCCATCTTTTCTACAATACAGCAAAGGTATGCAATTCCTTACTCTTTATCACTTCAACAGTTGCACCAATAATATCTTTTATTTGAGTTGCAAATTTTTCTCCCGTATAACCCGCATGGCTTTGTTGCATAGCTAGTGTTATATTGTAAGGAGAAAAGCTTTTCAATATATGGTTAGTAACGCATTTTGTTGTAAAATAAGCATTTTTCAAACAAGTATAACTTATGCCACAAAAAATGAGAGTAAGTAACCAAAGAGAATATTGTAAGTTAAAAATATGTTATAAAACGAACAAGAGGGAAAGATAGCTCTATTCACTATAGGAATAGAGCTATCACGGGCATGTGCGACCGAGGGAAAATTGGTATTACAACCGTCGTTATCAAGGTACACTAGCCCATCTCTCGATACGTTTGAATAGTTGTGTGGGACATACCCGTTTACAATCTTAAATTAATAAAACTATCGAGGTTATCATGATTGCATCTTATCAAAATTTTATTGGCATTGACATCGGAAAATTCAAAAATGTTGTTGCAGTTCACAAGCAGAAGAATGCTGTCGAATTTGACAATAATACTTCTGGTTGGCAACAATTGTGTCAAAAGTTCTCAGATATCTTACCTAATTCTTTAGTGACTTTAGAACTTACTATTACCCACAAATATAAATGGACTTATAAATAAAGTATTAGAATATTAAAGTTTGCAAATATTGAGGGTATAAAAATGGCAAGTGGGTTGGGAATTATCTCAAGAAAACGTAGTAAAGGTGTTATGCTGCATACAGCTTTTGCTGTTAGTACAGAAGGCTTGGCATTAGGAATAAAAAATTTACTCGAGACCACCTGTTTCTGAAGAAGCCAAAGAGCTAAAAGAGAGGAATCGTAAAAGAGCACATATTGAAGATAAAGAAAGTATAAAGTGGCTAGAAAGCCTAAGGAAAACAGATAGCATATATAGACTCAACTAAAACTGAAGCTATAACTGTATGTGATAGAGAGGCAGATATTTATGAATTTTTTGAACTTGCACGTAATCTTAACTCAGCAGTTTTAGTAAGAGCTTCCAAAGATCGAGATATAAATAGAAAATCCAGATTTTCCAACGATAAACAAAAATTATGGAATTTTTTGAAGACTTCTCTAGCATTGGTACAATAGAAATTGAAATCCCTGCTAGAGATAATAAGCCAAAAAGAACAGCATGTTTAGAGGTTAAGTTTGGGAAGTTTATGATGGATCCGCCTAAAAGGCACATAAGGTATAAAGAGTTATATAACCTACCACTTTATGCAGTTTATGGTGTTCTGTCCTCCTGAAGCAAGTCCGCTAGAGTGGATGCTTTTAACGAATCTTCCTGTTAATACTTTTGATGAGGCAGTTGAAAAGGTTAGTTGGTATTGTCTTAGATGGAAGATAGAGATACTTCATAAAATTTTAAAATCTGGCCTTAAAGTTGAAGAATGTAGACTTGAAACAGCAGAAAGATTAATGAGGTATTTAACGGTTATGAGTGTTATTGCTTGGAGAATTTTTTTTATTACAACAATTGCAAGAACCAATCCAACACTACTTTATTAGCTGAAGAAGAGTGGAAAGTTTTATACGCGAAAATACACAAATGCCCAAATGTAACTCCTACTATAAAAGAGGTTGTTTCATGGATTGCTCAGCTTGGAGGCCACTTAGCCAGAAAAAATGACCCAGAACCTGGACCTATTACCCTTTGGAAAGGATGGAGACGTCTCTTTGATTTATCAGAAGGATGGAGGCTTGCTACTGAACTTTATACTTATGGGTAATAGTAAGACTTTAGAAAACACAGGAAAATTGGTTTGTCGAATTTTCTTATTGACAAGAATATCACAGTACATCGAGCTAATACCCGCAAAGTAAAAAGTTTTATTTTATCTCACGGAACTTTAGCAAAATCCGATAAATCAGATGCAAGGGCTCTTGCTCAATATGGATTTGAGTGTCATAGAACTCTCTCTCTATTCGTACCTACTTCTAAAAAACAATCAACCTTGGTTGCACTTTGTCAACGTCGTTACGCAAATGAGAACTCAGGAAAAATGTAGACTGGAAGCACCTGAAAACGACCATATAAGGGAAAGTTGTCAAAAAACTATTGAATTCTTTAATAGCCAAATAGATGAACTCAATAATACTATACAAAAAATCATTGATGAAAGCCATGAGTTACAAGAACATCAAAAAATCCTTAAAACAGTTCCTGAAAAGTTATCACAAGATTTTCTGTATTTAATACCAGAGCTTGGTTACTTAAACAGAAGAGAAGTAGCAAGTTTTGCCGGAGTAGCACCTCATCCTAGGGAAAGTGGTAAAGCTGTTGGTTATCGAAGGTGGTAGAAGTAATGTCCGTAAAAAGCTACAGCTGCCATGTCTGCTGCAAGGTCCAAATCTGTACTTGGTGCCTTTTATTCCAAGCTTGTTGAAAGTGGTAAGAAGAAAATGGTAAGCTCTAATGCGAAAAATCATAGTAATTGCTAATGCAAGACTTAAAGCAGCAATTAATTTGCATACTCTCACAACGGTGACTGAAATTGGCTAATGAATATGTGCGTCTACACAGACTTAAAGCACATATTCATTAGCTAAACAGAAATTGTTATGGCAGCTGTTTGATATAAAATTTTATTTCTATGACACACGGATTTTTATTGCCCACATGATTGAACAAAGCTACAGAATTACACAAATAAAAAATTTTTAAAAAAACATAGTTGATAACGAGTTTCTCAAAAAAAGAGGAAATGTTTTTCATTTTGTTAATAGAAAATTGGTATGAAAATAGTCCAAAAGTTGCAGGTACACTTATAGTGGTAAAGTTGTAATTTTAATACACATATCTTTTTAGAATTGGCTTGAGACAAGCTGTAGGTTTTGTAAAAGGTTATATGGTACAAATAGGCAAAAAACTTAAGGTTATCAGCTATACACAAGCTTCCAGAAGATTTAAAAAGCTTAATTTGAAGATTGATGACCATAGAACCAATAAAGATGATTTGGAAAATATTAAAATTGCCGTAGATAGCACTAGAGTTAGTATCTACAATAATAACGGTGGGCATAATACTCGAAAAAGAAAATACAGTGGCTATGGTCAAGTAAGAAAACTACATGTTGTTTTAAACGTAAATGATAAGAATAGTGGTGTTGCTGTGCCGGTCTGCGATATGTTAGAGGAAGTCAGTGATAAATATAACATTTGTTCTATTCGAGCAGATGCGGCTTATGATATAAAAAGTGTGTATAAAGAATGCAGAATATTGTGCCTATTATTCGCCCTAGCTAAAATTTGTTTAGCTATCAGAAAGAAACAAGTAGAATATGAGAATTATGAAGATGGTATTAATGAATGGAAGAAAAAAGTTAAGTATGGAGCACGGTCTTATATTGAAGTCTTTTTCTATAGGTTATTTGGGTTTGGCTTGAAAAATAAATCAGAGGTAAATCGTGTGTTAATTAAGTGCTACTTACTGAACAAATTTACTGATATAGGTATGGCTAAATTTAAATTAGCTGCGTAAATTCATTGTGATTTACATGCCTATCAGTGCTATGCAACATAGCCTTGACGGATCGTGGTACAGAGTATTGTGGCAGACCTGAAAATCGCAGCTATATTTGGGAGTAGAAAATATTGATCATTCTCGAACCAACTCCACAGACTAATGGCATATGTGAAAGGTTCCACAGAAGATGAATGTTACAATGTTATCTTTAGAAAGAAAATTTACACCTCTTTGGCAGGACTTCAGTTAGATGTAGACCATTGGGTCCATTCTTACAATAGATCTAGACCGCGTTCAGGTAAATATTGCTATGCAAACCTTTTTTGATAGTATACATATTGCTTATCAGAAAAATACTGATAGCATTAAACAGGATTTTGGTTTTGACTTTGTCAATTCTTCTGTCAGTTAATTCACGCCTGTCAGATTAAGTCTAAACTATTACAGCTAAGTTCTGTATTCTTTTTCACTTCTGTGCAACCAACTATGCCGTGAAATATAAGAATTGCGCACAATTTAGCATATAGTTCACATAATCTCTGCACGGCAGCTCATCAAGTCTGATATGGCTTTTATACAATTTAAATAATTTGCCACCTTACTCTATTGCTCAGCACTAATTTTATTTTCTGGAACATTAGTATTGACCAGTTTAACAATTCTTGTAGAGGATGTATATCCTTGCGATCTCGCTAATCTATTAGCTTTCCTTCTTCTGGCCATATTCAGTTAGTTTCTGACATATAATTCTTACTCTAATTTTTGCTTCTTTTCCTAACAATACCTCGTTTTCTAAAAATCTCTTTGCAAGATATTTTTAAAGAGAACCACAGATTCATTCTTTTCATAAATTCCACTGCTTCTTCAGTAAATCTAAAATCTCAATTATAAACCTTGTTGTAATTGAGATTTTGTCTGCTTTTTCATTAAAAAATTCTTTGAGCTTTTTTGATAAGCAAGTTATTTTATTCATTGGTTCTCTCACTAAAAGTATATCTGGGAGAACTTATTATTCTATCTCTTTCATACCTTTATTTCCTTAACTTGACGCCTATGCTTTACAGAGGCCCACGCAGTTGTTTACTTTTTGTGACAACATGTTCTGAAATTCAGGACCGTAACTTAATTGATCATCCCGACTTTTATAACTATATTTTGTCATAATATACCCCTTGATTTAAAAATTGATATAATATTAATATGCTAATACTAACATTATATTAATATAAGTGTTATTACTTTTTGAAAAAAAATCATTACTTGACAACAAGGCCACTGGAATGATGCCGTTAAGGGTACAATATTTGCTTAGTGAATACCAAGTCTGCATTTCTTTCTATTTTTCTTCTCTATCTTATTTTGCCACTCTGCTGTTTGTTCTGTACTCAAACTACATTCACATTAGACAAGCTCAGGTTATTTTTACGTTTATATATTGATCCGACCCAGCCCAATAAGTAAGTCAAATAAGTATCTCAAGGAAAACCCTTAGATTTTTGACCTACTGTGTGATACTTTAGGTTTCAGAGCGTTTTCTTTGTTTTGTACTTTTATGTTTATTAATTATTCAATAATCCTTATTAACTTCAGTCTCTCTTGCCTTATATTACTTAGCTCTATCATTATAGTATGACTTGGCTGTAGATTTTACATAATAATAGACTTACTTTAATTTTTCTTCTTTAAACAATACGTGTCTTCTGACCACTGGATCATACTTCCTAAATTCGAGCTTCTTGGAAAGCTTCTTAGGATTACGTTTTTTTACATAAAAATAGCATGTTAGTTTCTCCTCTCCAGTTTTTGTTATCTTGTTTGCAGTACTAACTAACTTAACAAGCAAAGAAGCATTTTTTTTCGCCATGATTATAGTAATATAATAAATTCTATGCAAGTTTATTACACAAAACACTGAAAGTCAACCGAATAATGCAGATCGTAAAATTCTTGACAATCAATAATATATTAAGTAGCATAGAGCCAATTTCGGAATGAAAAGCAGACGGTAAATAAGTGGCAAATGATGGCAAAAGGTTATTGTTGATAGAAAGTGCTAACTGTTCTAACGAGGTAAGGATTGCCTTACTAGTTAATGATAAGGTTGTAGAGTTTGAACAAGAATTCAAGGAAAAAAGGCAATTAAGAGGTAATATATACGTTGCTTATATAAAGCGTATAGAACCTGCTTTGCAGGCCGTGTTCATTGAATATGGAAAAAATAAACAAGGTTTTTTGTCTTTTTCTGAGATATCTCTAAATTACTTTAATATTCCAGAAAAAGAAAAGGAAACTATCTTTGAGGGCTGTTCCAATGATAATCACACAGAGGAAACGCTAGCAAATGTTTCCTCTGATTCTACAGTGAGCAAGAGTATTGGTGAGTCTGGCAGTAATTTTGTGAGGGAGATACCTTTACACAAAAAGTACAAGTTACAAGATGTGATTTCAGTAAATCAAAAGATATTGGTTCAACTCACAAAAGAAGAACGAGGAAACAAAGGAGCTTCATTTACAACATACATAACTTTAGTCGGTAGATACTGTGTTTTCATACCTAATTCCATGAGTAAGGGTGGAGTATCTCGCAGAATTGAAGATACCAATGTTAGAAAACAGTTAAAGGATATATTAAATTCAATAAATTTACCAAAAAGATCAGGTTTGATAGTAAGAACTGTTGGTGCAGGAAAAAGTAAGAAAGAAATTGAGCGAGATTACGATTACTTATCTTCATTGTGGCAAGACATCCAAAAAAATGCCTCTTCTGTAAATGCTCCGTCATTAATTTACAATGAAGTAGATGTGATTATAAGATCTGTTCGTGATTTTTGTAGTAATGATATAGAGATTATAGTGTCTGGAAAGGAAGCTTTTGAAGCAGTAAGGCGATATGCTAAAAATGCATTAAAGGGTAGTAAGTTGTGTTACAGATTATATAGAGGTTATGTTCCAATCTTTACTCACTATAAAGTCGAAGATCAAATTTCTGAGTTATATGGCAATAGAGTAGAATTGCCATCTGGTGGGTCTTTGGTAATAACCTTAACTGAGGCATTTGTTTCAATAGACGTAAACTCAGGAAAGATGACAGGAGAAGATAGCATAGAAGAAACGGCTTATAGAACTAATATGGAGGCAGTACTTGAAATATCAAGGCAAGCGAATCTCAGGGGACTATCAGGGTTAATAGTCGTTGATTTTATTGACATGTTGAAATATCAGTATTGTAGAGCTGTTGAGTCTGCTATCAAGCAGGCGTTTAAAGATGATAAAGCTAAAGTTCAATTTAGCTTTATAAATGACTTTGGTTTAATGGTCTTTTCAAGACAAAGAATTAAACCAAATATACAAGAAATTAATACTACAGAGTGCTTACACTGTAAAGGTATTGGAAGAGTGAAATCAAACGAAGTGGTTGTTGCATCGATACTAAGGAATTTGCAACATATTGCTAATAAGAATCAAAATAAGTCCTTTGATTTAGTAGCTCGCAGTGCAGTTATAGCGCACATTTTTAATAATAAACGCGATGTAGTTTCTACAATCGAAAAAGAGTTCAATATTACATTGGATGTTAGTATCGATGACAGTTTAGATGTGAATACATTTATTTTAAAGCAAGGAGATGATGTTAATTTAAATGATTATGAGCCATTACAGAATTCTGGATATCAAATTGTGAATAGCAGCAATAAAGAAGCCGATAGCTCAAATAAACTACTAGGCAATTTTTGGTTGACTAAATGGCTTTCGCGTCTTTTGAGTTCTAATAACTAAACGGGACTTGTAATTAACGAGTCTTATACTTATATATCTTATATCAGATAATATTTACAATGGGGTACTCATTATGGGAAGAGCAATAGGTATAGATCTCGGGACAACAAATTCTTGTGTTGCAATAATGCAGGGTAAAGATACAAAGGTAATAGAAAATAAAGAAGGGGCAAGAACTACTCCGTCTATAGTCGCATTCACTTCGTCAGGAGAAAAATTGATTGGTGCTCCAGCAAAAAGGCAAGCAACTACCAATGCAAGTAATACCTTTTTTGCTACTAAGAGATTAATAGGCCGTCAATACGGTGATTCTGAAATGAAAAATCTAAACGTGCCGTATAAAGTGTTTGCAGCAAAAAATGGTGATGCATGGGTTAAAACAACTGATAATAAAGAATACTCTCCTAGTCAAATTGGTGCATATATACTACAAAACATGAAAGAGGCAGCAGAAGCTTATCTTGGAGGGGAAGTAAAAGATGCTGTGATAACAGTGCCAGCATACTTCAATGATTCTCAACGTCAAGCAACAAAAGATGCAGGAAAAATTGCTGGATTAAATGTGCTCAGGATAATTAACGAACCAACTGCTGCAGCACTTGCTTATGGTCTTGATAAAAAGCACGGACACACAATAGTAGTGTATGATCTTGGTGGTGGTACATTTGACGTTTCAATACTTGAAATAGGTGATGGAGTTTTCGAAGTGAAAGCGACAAACGGTGATACTCATCTAGGTGGTGAAGATTTTGATAATGCGGTAGTGAATCATTTACTTGATGAATTTAAGAAAAGTAATGGGATTGACTTAAAGAATGATCCAATGGCTATGCAAAGAATCAAAGAAGCTGCTGAAAAAGCGAAAATTGAATTATCAAGTGCAATGGAAACGGAAATAAATCTACCGTTTATTACAGCTGATGCAAGTGTTCCAAAACACTTAAATATGAAATTAACGAGAGCAAAACTTGAAAGCTTAGTGAATGATTTAATCGAAAGAACTATGGCTCCTTGTAAAAAAGCTCTTGAGGATGCTGGTTTGTCTGCTAGTCAAATTGGCGAAGTGGTTCTTGTTGGTGGCATGACTCGTATGCCAAAAGTCATAGAGAAAGTTAAAGAATTCTTTGGCAAAGATCCACATAGAGGAGTCAACCCTGATGAAGTTGTAGCAATTGGAGCTGCAATACAGGCAGGAATCATTCAAGGTGATGTAAGAGATGTGTTACTACTTGACGTAACTCCACTTTCTCTTGGTATTGAAACTCTAGGGGGAGTATTCACTACACTTATTGAACGTAATACTACTATTCCCACTAAAAAATCCCAGGTGTTTTCAACTGCAGAAGATAATCAAACAGCTGTTACAATTAAAGTGCATCAGGGTGAAAGAAAATTGGCAGTTGATAACAAGTTACTTGGTCAATTTAGTTTAGAAGGAATACCTCCTGCTCCGCGTGGAGTTCCACAAATTGAAGTGACATTTGATATAGATGCAAATGGAATAGCGCACGTTTCTGCAAAAGATAAAGCTACTGGAAAAGAGCAGAAAATACGTATTCAGTCTTCAGGTGGCCTATCTGATGATGAAATAAATCGCATGGTAAAAGAAGCTGAAGAAAAAGCACAAGAAGATGAAAAGCGTAAGAAATTTATTGAAGTGAAGAATCAGGCAGATAGCTTAGTTCATTCTACAGAAAAATCTCTGACAGAGTATGGTAATAAAATTTCTCCGGAAGATAAATCTGCTATTGAAAATGCAGTTAACGAATTAAAGGAAGTTAGTAAATCTGATAACATTGATGATGCTGATTCAATACAACAAAAGGTTACTAATCTTTCCCAGCTTTCTATGAAGCTTGGAGAAGCTATGTATAAGGAATCTCAACAACAGCAAGGTGGAGAAAGCTCATCCACAACAAATAATGAGGAAGAAAAAGTAGTAGATTCTGATTATCAAGATATAGATAATAAAGAAGAGAATAAGTAATTGTGTATTGTTCTATCACTTTTCTTGTCATTCCAGTATTTGAAGCTGGAATGACAAGAGGAAAGCTGTACCATATTGTTGGTTAAAGGAACCATTATGGATATTATTAAAACGATAGAAGAAAAGCTACGCGGTTCAATAAGTGTAGTTGATATTAATATTATCGATGAATCAGCGAAGCATGCAGATCATTATTTTGCTTCGTCTTCAACACTACCTTCACATATCAAATTAGTATTAATATCTAACGACTTTTCTGGAATGAGCTCTTTAAAGAGGCATAAATTGATCTATGAATTATTAAAGAGTGAAATAGAACGAGTACATGCGATTTCTCTTAACTTATATACGCAAAGTGAATATAATTTAAAAAATAAATAGTAGAAACGTGAGAGGAGAGTCTTTATTAGTTAAAGCAGGGAGAAAATTTAATGATTATAAAGGATCGATGAACCCACCAGTTTATCATTCTTCTACCATATTATTTCCTACTTACAAGGATTACTTAAGTGCAGCGAATGGGGAGAGTATATATGATGTGATCAATGATGGTGTTGCAAGGGATTACAGCTATAGTAATGTTGGTACGCCTACTGTTCATTATTTTTCAAATGCACTGGCTGAAATTGAGGGTAGGGGACAAGCACTCATCTACCCTTCTGGATTATTTGCACTTACTTTTGCTATTTTGACTTTCACTAAAGCAGGTTCGCATGTCTTGATACAAGATAATAGTTATTATAGGCTCAAGAGATTTGCCGAAAATGAACTACCAAAAAGAGGAGTAGAAGTAACTTTCTATGATCCAACGCAGGATATAACTGATTTAATTCAGAGTAACACTTCACTCATCATGATTGAGACTCCTGGTTCTATAACGTTTGAGATTTCGAATATAGAGCATATAGTAAAAGTCGCTAAAGAACGTGGAATCGTAACTGTTTGCGACAATTCATGGGCCACTCCTTTATTATTTAAGCCGCTTGATTATGGAGTTGATGTTACACTATATGCGGTGACAAAGTATCTAGCCGGTCACTCAGATTTAGTGATGGGAGCTATTATTGCTGAAGGTGAAATTTTTAAATTGCTTTATGAGAGCTATAAAAATTATGGAGTAACCATTCAATCGCACGACTGCTACCTTGCACATCGGGGGCTAAGAACACTGCACACACGTATGAAAAGGCACAGAAATACAGCAATGGAAGTGGCAAAGTGGCTGGAAAAACATCCAAAAGTCAAAAAAGTCTTATACCCGGCACTTTTTTCCTATCCTCAGCATGATTTATGGAAAAGTTATTTCAAAGGAGCAAGTAGCGTATTTAGTATAGTACTGGATAGAGAATATTCATGTGAGAAACTAAGCTGCATGGTTGATCATATGAAAGTTTTCGGCATCGGTGCTTCTTGGGGAGGGTGCGACAGTTTGATATTACCAATAGATCATAGATCTATGTCAAGATCTGTAATGAATTCAGATTATGATGGAAGTTTTGTGCGAATATTTTGCGGATTAGAAGATCCTGAAGATTTGATTTTTGACTTGGATGCTGCATTAGTAAGACTGCCATGTTCAAGCATTAAAAATGATTGTGAGACTGAAAGAGCTACTGCATAACATTGTAAATGTTGATTTTGATATTGAAATCAAAGGCGTCACATGTAATCCTAAGAGAGTCAAAGAAGGTTATCTTTTTGTTTGTGCGTCAGAAAGGAACAGGATTTTCATAGATCAGATATTATCTTGTGGAGCTAAAGCGATAATTGCAAGTGATTGCATAGCAAATGGTGTCATTCCAGTGCCCAGACACTGGGATCCAGAAAATTTAATTGCAAATGAGCATACTAGGCAATTGCATAATGAAAACTGGATTCCAGTGTCTGCTACTCAAATGACAGATACTCCAAGTTTTGCAGTGCTTTACCACCCAAACCCTCAAGAAATATACAGCGAAATAGTCAGCAGGTTTTATCAATTCAAGCAGCCAAAATATGTTGCTGCTGTAACAGGCACAAATGGCAAGACTTCAGTAGTAGAATTTTGCCGCCAGATTTGGCAAGATAATGCAGCATCTATAGGAACACTTGGAACATGTATCAATAATGGCAGAAAAGGTAATAGCAACAGTCTTACCACTCCAGGTGCAGATGAACTTTACGCAACATTGCGTGGTATAAATGTAGAACACTTAGTATTGGAATCATCAAGTCATGGAATTGATCAATACAGAATCCACGGACTTAGGCTCGCTGCTGCAGCTTTTACTAATTTCTCTCAAGATCATTTAGACTATCACAAAAGTATCGATGAGTATTTTGAGGCTAAAAAAAGGTTGTTTTGTGAGGTATTGCCAAAAGAAAAAACAGCGATTTTAAATGCAGATATAGGCGAATACGGAGAGTTGCTCAACATAGCTGAAAAGCGTGGCAACAAAATTATAACCTATGGAAAAGCAGCTTCTGACATTGCTTTAATAAAGCAAATACCAACTCAAAGTGGCCAACATCTGACAATTAAAATCGGTGGTGAAATTTATGATACGTTTTTTCCACTTCTAGGGCAATTTCAGGCGTATAATTTGCTGTGTGCAATTGGCATAGTTATCTCATCTGGAGTGGAATATCAAAGGATATGTATAGACAAACTCGCTTCTCCACCAGGGAGAATGGAAAAAGTGAAGCCTTTTGCATTTGTGGATTATGCGCACACTCCAAGTGCACTTAAACAGGCTCTGTTGTCTTTAAAATGGCACTTTAACAAAAAAATAGTTCTAGTGTTCGGTTGTGGTGGAAATCGTGATCAAACAAAACGTGCAGAAATGGGTAAAATAGCACAAATGTGTGCGGACAAAGTAATAATCACAGATGACAATCCGCGTGATGAAGATCCGGCAAAAATTCGCCATGATATTTTACTACATTGCCCTGATGCACTGGAGATAGGAGGTAGGAGAGAAGCTATAGAGAAAGGAGTAGATATTGCCTATAACGAGGGTATGATTCTGCTGGTCGCAGGAAAAGGACATGAGAAATTTCAAATTTTAGGAAGCCAAACTTTTGAATTTAGTGATGTTGAGGTTATTAGAAAGAGCCAAAAAAATGAGTTATTTTTGAGCTGAGCGAAGCCACCTAAGGTGAAGAGGAAGGAGGAATGTATATAATATGTTTATAGAGTTGTTTTTTACTATAACGTTGAAAAATCGTAGAGAATAGTGTATACTATTAACACTTTTTAAGTGGGTTTCCTATGCCTTTTTCTAAATTTCTAGATCCAAAATTAGAGTATTGCGTTCTTTAGTTTCTTGAGCATTAATATTTAAATTTTGATGTTGTAAAAGCAACATCATCATTTTTAAACATATAGGGCTGTCATCACCATTCATGATAATAGTCATTAGTGGTGTATATCCCGCATCAAACGCATTAACATCCGCACCTTCTTCCAGAGCTTGTTTAAAATCTTCTAGAATTTCATCATCAATTGCCTTAAATAACTTTTTTGTTGATGCACTGAACTGTCCTAATGCTGTACCATCAACAAATCTTCTTCCAAAAGCTACATTGTTTTCAAAAGGCATACTAAATTCTCCTCATCTTATAATTTATTAACACAATTATAAAAAAAACAAAGAAAATTGCAAGCAATTTAATTGAAAACTTTAAAACTAGTTATGATTCTAAAAACTTTTCCGCATCAAGTGCAGCCATGCACCCTGTTCCTGCAGCAACTACTGCCTGGCGATATACCTTATCTTGAACATCACCAGCAGCAAACACTCCTGCCCTACTGGTTAGAGTTGTCCCAGGTTTCGTAATTATATAACCTTGCTGATCCATTTCAACAAAGCCCTTAAAAATACCTGTATTTGGTGCATGCCCAATTGCAATGAACACACCATCCACTTTCAACTCCTGAACTTCATTGGTTTCCGTCGATTTAATTGTAATGCCAGTAACTTTTTTAGGATTTTCTTCCCCAAGAATTTGCTCCACGGTATGGTTCCACATTATTTTTATCTTATCATTTTTAAAGAGTCTATCTTGCATTACTTTTTCCGCTCTTAATGAATTACGCCTGTGTATTAATATTACTTCTTTGGCAAATCGAGTTAAAAATATTGCCTCTTCAACGGCAGTATTTCCACCACCAATCACAACTACAACTTTATTCTTAAAAAATGCGCCATCACAAGTTGCACATGCTGAAACTCCATAACCTTGAAATTTCTTTTCACTCTCCAGATCAAGCCACTTTGCTTGCGCACCAGCTGCGATTATAATTGCATCTGAATAGTAGTCATTACTATTACCAAAGGACTTGAATCTATACTCATTAGAATCCTCAAATTGTTCAACGCTTTTTATTTCGTCATCTATTATCCTTGCCCCCACCTTCTCTGCATGCAACCTCTTTTGTTCCATGAGTTCTGGACCTTGTATAGAAATAAAACCTGGATAGTTTTCAACATCAGTAGTAATTGTAAGTTGGCCACCAGGTTGCATTCCTGTTGTTACAATTGGCTCTAAATTTGCACGTGCTGCATATATAGCAGCAGCATAACCCGCTGCCCCAGATCCAATAATAAGAACTTTTGTACTAAATCTATAATTCTGCACTGTGTGAGTTTAGATAATCAGCCACTCCTTCATCGCTTGCCTGCATTGCAGGCTTGCCTTTTTTCCACCCTGCTGGACATACTTCACCATGCTCTTCATTATGTTTTATTGCATCAATAATTCTAATAAACTCATCGACATTACGTCCTAAAGGTAAATCATTTATCGATTGATGACGCACAACAAACTTATCATCAATAATGAAAGTTGCTCTTAGTGCAATTGAGTCATCATGTAATACTCCATAATCTCTTGCTATAGCTTTTTTAAGGTCAGATACTAAAGTGTAGCTAATCTCTCCAATGCCACCATCATTAACTGGAGTCTCTCTCCATTTAAAATGTGAGAATTTTGAATCTACACTTAACCCTATAACTTCAACACCACGTTTTGAAAAGTCTTCTATTTTGTTACTAAGTGATATCAACTCAGTTGGACAGACAAAAGTAAAATCAAGCGGATAGAAAAAAAGGACAGCATACTTATCCTTTATATGTTTACCCAAGCAGAAGTCGTCAACTATTTTTCCGTTAGCGAGAACAGCAGGAGCAGTGAAATCGATAGCGGATCTTGTTACAAGATTCATAACTAACCTATTCATTTTCAATATTTACAATTTTACACCTTGATACATTTATATGCAAGTTTTCTTTAGCCCCAATCCTATAAAAACTTCCTTTTACGTTTGTAAAAATGTTATGATAAGAGCTAACTTTCGTGAGCAAGGAAGTAGTTTATATCCAAATATTACTATTTTCCACCTTTTCTCTTTTCAATTTGTGCAACCATTTCTTTTGCATTTATATTCATGGAAGGTAAATTTTTGCTGGCAAGATGGTTGATTGAAAGACCCACTGCGAAACGGTATGCAACTAATTTCAGCATGAGTTAGGCGAACAGCAGGATCAATAAAAACCCATGTCTGAGGTTTACCAGATCAGCAATTATTCATGTTGTATTTCTTCTGAAAATTGCGATAGGTATGCGACATAAAATCTTAATTTCACAGATTTTATGCTCTACCTAAATGATACCAGCTTCCGATTGTTGATCATCCGTCAGCCCGATACCTTTTATGTGGAATTACAACGTTACTCTCAATTTTTGCCACCCCAGAATCTGCATACTTTACATTCTCTTTTGGCAACATTTTTTCCTGTTTTCGTATCTTAAAATCGTGCTCTGTGTGACACTGATAGAATTTGCCCATCTTCTTTTATAACGATTTCTGCTTTCATTGTGTTTACTCTTTTCTTTCCAGAATAAGACAATTTTTCTATCTTTTTGCCGTTGTATTGGTTACATCTGCTAATATCTTCAAAATTCTTTCTGGCCTGTCCTTTTTTATTGAGATTTTTTTAGCCAAAAGTGGTTCCATTTTCTTGAATAATCGGCAAATGTTTGAGTTATACAAGTTACTCAAGAATCGGTGTGTTATATAAGTTTGATAATACAGAGGATTTTGCCTTCCAATACAGGCAATTTTGACGTTCTTCCATGACATTTCTTCTGTTTTTCAACCTTTTCCCGCGTAACCGTTCACGGAGATAAAGTGGTTTACAAAGTAAGTATAAAAGTGTAAAGAAATAGGAAGCTAAATATGGAATGGTAAATGATAACAGTGCTGCAAGAGAGGGTTGTGGCAGAAAACGTTAATCTCAAGGAAGAAATAAAAGCGCTGATCAGAGAAAATGATAGCTTGAAAGCAAAAATAGTTGAATTAGAAGACAAATTGGGCTTAAATTCGCAAAATTCATCGCTACCACCGTCACGAGATATATATCGTAAGAAAGCAAAAAAGAAAAGTGATAAAAAACCAGGAGGTCAGCCAGGACATAAGGTGCATAAGCGTAAATTAATGGCTGCAGATGAGGTAGTGAGCTGCACAATTGATACGATTTGTATGTGTGGAGGTAAGGTTATTTTAGAAGATGAAATTATTCATCAGAAGGCAGAGTTGCCAGAAATTAAGCCAATTATAACTGAGTACAGATTGCAAAGAGGACGTTGTAGAGTATGTAAAAAAAGAATTACAGCAAATTTACCCGAAGGTGTTGCAAGAGATCTTCTAGGGTCTAATGCTAAAGCGATCATAAGCAGCCTTAGCGGCTTTTTTATTAACTCAAAAAGAGAGGTACAGCAAATTTTAGGCAGTATTTTTAATCTAAATATAAGCCTTGGTTTAGTTTCAAATACTGAACGCAGGGTATCGAAGAAGTGTGCATCTGAATATGAAAAAATGAAGGAAGAGTTGCAAGAAAGCGAATATTTGCATATAGACGAAACAGATCAAGGAAAGAGAGGCTGGAGTTGGGTAATAACGAACAAAGCGTTGACACTTCTGAGGGTAACTGAGTCTCGTGGTAAGAAGGTGTTGAAGAGTTTACTGCCAGAATATGATGGTATAGTTGTGAGCGATAGATACGCTGTATACAATTACTTCAATCGTGAAAATAGACAGATATGTTGGGCACATTTGGCAAGAGATTTTGAGAGATTTGCCCATAGTAAAAATGTTGAAGTAAGCAAAATTGGCCAAGCACTAAAATCGCTCAGCAATAAGGTGTTTGTAGTAGATAAGGCAAAAAAACAAAATTTGATAGATAATTTGAGATTTTATCGACTGATGCGAAAAATTCAGAAAAGGGTAAAACATTTTTTACGTAAAATGACGAGGGTTGTAAATAGCACTCAAGCTTCAAGAATGGCCGCTAAGATGTTACGGTCTGAGGATATGATGTGGAAGTTTTTAAGAAAACCTGAAGTGATAGAAACAACCAACAACCTTGCAGAACGGCAAATTAGACGGTACGTAATTTATCGTAAAAACAGCTTTTTCACCTGGTCAGAACGTGGAGAAAGATTCGTGGAAAGAATGTTGTCGATATTTTTGACATCACGTCTAAATGGCCAGAACCCCTTTCAAAAGCTACAGAATCTAGTAGCTGTCACTGCTTAGTTCTTTATTCATTCTCACAATCCGTGAACGGTTACTCATTAAGATCTGGTGTGAATCGCAATAGTGCTATTTTAAATCCCTGTAAAAAGATTAGGGAGTGTTAAATAAACTGTGTCAAACCGAATTTTTAATTCAACTCGATTTTCAATCTACCAGAAAAGAAGATGTCAAGTTGAGACATAGTTAAAAGGCAAAGTTGTAGTCCACTTTTACTCTACTTTTTTTATAGCACAATATACCTGCTTATACAAGGCATTTGTGTTGGTAAATTTTCTGATCTGCCTATGCAGCCCCTCAATAGGATTAGTAGTATAAATTAGCTTCCTAACTGGCCCAGAATACTTAAAATAACCAGACAAATTTTCCCAATTGTTTTGCCACGATTTTGTAACCAAGGGATATTTTTTCACTCCATTTTTCTTCCAGCTCAAGCAAATAATTCTCGGCAATTTCTCTGCTTGCAGCACGGTATACTTTTTTCAGATCATTCATGAAAACTTTCACATCTTTACTGGATACATATTTCAGTGAATTCCTTATCTGATGCACTATACATTTCCGCATTAGCTATTTATCGCTGTAGGAAAGCTTTTTAATACATGCAGTCCTCTACTCCTCTCTCTTTAAGGTCATTTAGCACTCCCAACTAAAACTTCGCTTTCAGCCAAATAAAACTTCTTTTCTGCCATTTTGCTAATATGTTATACATGCATCTACTCACACAACTCCTTAAAAAACCATGAACACTATTGGATACATTGATTGCAGTGGGCGGCTGCGTCATTCATTGATTACTGGCAGTAGTAATGTTTGATATTTCTGCTATAGCTAACCAGTGTCAGCTGACGTCATTCTTGATCTCTTATATCACACAATGTTCGTACAGTTATGGTGGTATGATATGGAAAAATCTCTAGCCATAAGACACAAAGCCTAATGGAAAAAACTGCGAACGCCAGTGAAAAACATAGCAATTTTATTCTCATTTGCAGCTGCTATCACATCTTGATCTTTCAACGAACCGCCAGGCTGAATTATAGCTGTGATCCCATGTTTTGCACTTTCTACTATGCTATCTGGGAATGGAAAAAATGCATCTGAAGCAAGTACCGCGCCTTTACATTTTTCACCTGCTTTTTTTACTGCAATATTTACACTATCTATTCTGCTTGTTTGTCCTGCACCAATGCCAATAGCACAACCGCCTTTTGCTATCACTATTGCATTGGATTTTACGTGTTTACATATTTTCCAAGCAAAAATAAGGTCCTCTTTTTCTGTTGTAGTACATTCTATTACTTGACTCATTTCTCCTATTGCGTGGTTATTATTTTCTTGCACTAAGAACCCGCCAACAACATTTTTAATTTGGTACTTCTCATTTTGTTGGAAAGATTTATGAATAATCACTCTTAAATTTTTCTTTCTTTGCAAAATTTTTAGTGCTTCATTGCTGACTGAAGGTGCTATCACTACTTCCAAAAATATCTCGTTTAATTTTTCTGCTAGCTTTAAATCTATCTCCCGATTTAAGGCAACTATGCCACCAAAACTGCTTATTTCATCACACGATAGAGCCTTTTCATATACCTCCAAAGCATTATTGCCAACAGCAGCACCACATGGGTTATTGTGCTTTATTATCACTGCTGCAGGCTCTTTAAACTCAGAAATTATGTTAAGTGCGGACTCTATATCTACTATATTATTATAACTCAACTCTTTTCCATGTATTTTTTCCAGCGGATATTTGGTAAATTGATTGCTATAAAATGCAGCTTTTTGATGAGGATTTTCACCATACCTGAGTTCTTGTACTTTATGTCCATATAGTGCAAAAAACTCTGGCAATTCATTATTTTTACTCTGGGATAAAAACCAACTGTGAATGTTAGAATCATAGTGTGCAGTGAGAGCAAACGCTTTAGTTGCCAAATGTTTTCTACATTCCAATGTTGTTTCACTGTTATTTTTTATCATCTCAGCTTTTAGTGTTTCATAATCTTGAGTGCTAGAAATGACTGAAGTAAAATGAAAATTTTTTGCTGCAGCTCTAATTAATGCCACTCCACCAATATCTATTTGTTCTATGATTTCCTCCTCACTTGAGCCACCACTTACTGTTTCCCAAAATGGGTATAGGTTAGTTATAAGCAGGTCTATCGGCTCAATATCTAGATTTTTTATCTCCGTTTTGTGTTTTTCTCTATTACAAAGTATTCCTCCATGAATTTTAGGATGTAAAGTTTTCACTCTACCACCTAGTATCTCTGGAAATTGTGTGTAATCTGAAACTTCTCGTGTTTTTATTCCGGCATCAGATAGCACTTCATAAGTATTGCCCGTTGAAAGAATTTCTATTTGTTGCTGCATTAGAAATGATGCAAGGTCAATTATATTTGTTTTATCATATACTGATATTAAAGCTCTTTTAATTTTCATTTTCATATGGAAGGTTTTTTAAGATTATATCTAAGAAAAAGAAATTTAGCTATTACATTTCTGTACTAATTCAAAGTAGTTTATTCTATAAATTTTTTTGTCACACTTGACTTTAAGCCACGAACGAAGTCTTCAATACTGCAAGGATTTCTTCCTTCCATTTGTACAACCTTAGGAATTAAAGTGCCGCCTCTTAAACTTATATGTATATTATCGTTAATAATCTTGCCATGTTCTGAAGCAGAAGCTTCAAAGTCAGCATCAAGTATCCTGATACGTTTATTCTCTATCTTAATGAATGCTTTTGGATAAAAAGCTTTAACTTTTCTATAAGCAACTTCACAGGTATCACTTGCGTAAATTTGATAGTCTTCTACTTTGTCAGCGTAACACGCGTCATTATCATTCTGTTTTAAGGGAACCTGCTTTTCAATTTCGTTTAGCACTTCCAGCAGTAAATCACTACCTAATTCAGACAATTTATCATGCAACGTCTTGTAATTATCGTTCTTTTCAATAAGAAGTTTTCTCTGTTTGAAAACAGGGCCAGAATCTAATCCTTCATCCAATTGCATGATACTGATCCCAGTTTCTTGATCCCCTGCTAAAATTGCATGCTGTATCGGAGCTGCACCGCGCCACCTAGGTAGCAATGAAGGATGAATATTAATACAATCATATTTTGGAATATTCAAAATTCCTTTTGGTAGTATCAATCCATACGCAGCAACAACTGCAACGTCTGGCTTAAAATTTCTAAACTTTTCTTCCTCTACTGGAGATTTTAGAGAGGCAGGGATACATACCTCCATGTCACTTTTTTCAGCAACAACATGTACTGGAGATTTTGTTAGTCTCTGCCCACGCCCTGAAGGTTTTGGTGCCTTGGTATATACTGCTACTATTTTGTTGTGCGATTTCAATAGTAAGTTTAACGTACTAACCGCAAACTCCGGTGACCCCATGAAAATAATTCTCATGTTTTCAAGTGTTTTTGCTTTAAGAATTTTCTGCTAATTTGCTATTTACAGTTTCTATTAATTTAGCAAAATTATCCTTATAATTAACAGCCATCTCAGCAAGAATTTTTCTGTTTAAATCAATTTTAGCAAGTTTAAGACCATGCATAAACCTACCATAAGTAAGCCCATATTCTCTTGCTGCTGCATTAATACGTATTATCCACAAGCCACGAAAATCACGTTTGCGATTTCTTCTATCTCTATAAGCGTACTGCAGTGCTTTTTCAACTCTTTGTAATGCAATTCTATAACAATTCTTTGCCCGTCCTCTATAACCCTTTGCTAATTTCAATATCTTTTTATGACGAGCATGAGTATTGACTCCACATTTTACCCGAGCCATTTTTATTTTACCTCCATTTTATTAAATACCATAAGGCATATAAAGTTTAACTATACGCGAGTCAGATTTATTGAGAATTGCTGTGCCGCGCTGATTACGAATATTAGATTTACTTCTCTTTATCATGCCATGCCTTTTGCCTGACTGAGTAGAGATGACTTTACCCTTAGCTGTAAGGCGAAAGCGCTTTTTAACAGAAGATTTAGTTTTTAATTTTATTTTTGTCATATCCCAAACAAATTTACAAACACCACTATCTAGTTCCTTAGTAGTACAAGTATAGATAATTTTATTAAAGAATCAAATTAAAATTATATTCTAAAGGAGCTTAAATGTAATTACGCCTAATATATGTGTTATACCTTCTTTATCCCCAATTGGCAACAATACTTGCCTCATTTTAACACTTTCACTTTCTTCCTCTTCGTTAATTGGGCATTTACTTTCTATTAGAGCATCAAGTTTATCAATAACTGCACCTATTTTATATAGCAGCAAAAACGGTGCATCAATTGCATACTTATTATCGATAAACATCCTTTTTTCAAAACCATAGAATTCAATGGCTTTTTCTCCTGCATTTTCACAAACATAACCTCGATCTTTAACTTCAATAATAAAACAATGCTGCCATGACTCCATGATTTCTGCAGTGTCTATTTCATGTCTTTCTGGCCATTCCCTATCTGATCCTTTTATATCGCTCCAATGTTGAATAACTACATTCACTATTCTTCTTTCTTTGCCTGCATAATTTTCCATTACAAATTCCATACATAAAACACAGATATGAGGTAAATTTATCGTGAATGTATTGATTTTTTCTTACTAAAGGATGTACATTGTTGAAAATTCTCATCCTGCTTGCACAATAAGTAATGATAAATTAAGTATAATAATTAGAACATCAAAATTATTAAATGAGGAAGTTATAAAAAAAAGTACTGAAAAGAATTCTATTAAAGAGTATTTGGAATATTTTGGCTAATTAATACAATTATCTCTACTTTCTAAGGTTATTACATTTAATAAATTACTAGATGGAGTTTCTTCTTTAGACCTACTATGGCCTTTACTTTTTCTATTACAAAACCAATATTTAAATGGTACAGCTGCTACCACTGCTAACATACCTACTGTTAACACTCCCATATTTTCCTTGTTTGATCGAGATGTTCCCAATAATTTAGGCCTTCTCACATTCGTATCACGAAGTATAAGACTATCTAAAATATTTGTTGTATTTTTAACATTTTCTATATTTTGTGTCATCATTTTATGACTAGCATTTGACTTTTTTATTTCTTCTATTACTTGTTTTAAGTCTGATAGTTCTGTTGTTGCACTTTCAATAGCACTAGCTTCCAGCTTTTGCAAACCCTCCTTACTCGAAAACCCTTTGAGATATTTTTCATAAAATTCTTTGGCATTACATCTTTTATGACTTTGTATTTCTCCACTCTTAAGACCAGAAACAATATCATCAATCATCGATCGATAATTTATAGCTCTTTTCATAATAGTACAAACGAGGTAAAATAAGATTTTATAGTAGTGAAGGTAAGTATGCCAGCAGCATATAGTTATGATTTAAGAAAAAAAGCAATGGAATCACTAGAAGAAGGATAAAGCAGAGAAGCAGTGGCAGCAAGATTTAAAATTGGAAGAACTACGTTATGGGAGTGGCAGCAAAGAAAAAAAGAAACAGGAGATTTTCAGTCAAAAAAACTTGGAAATGGAGGTTATAATCACAAAATTACTGACTGGAATAAATTTACTGAATTTGCTAAAAAATATGGTGGAAAAACTCTATCGGAAATGGCTAAGCTTTGGAGCAATGTTAGTATCCCAACGATTCATCGAGCTCTTAAAAAAATTGGACTCACACGCAAAAAAAGACATATGGATACAAAGAAAGGGACGAAGAAAAACGCGCTGAATTTTTGAAAATTATAGCAACAAAAGAACCTCAAAACTTAGTTTATATAGATGAGTCTGGCATTGATAACACCGAGGACTACCCTTATGGATATTGCCAGAAGGGACAGAGGTTTTATGCCCTAAAATCTGGTAAAAAAATTCAACGAATCAGTATGATTGCAGCCTTAAACGGCAGAAAAATAGTTGTTCCGTTAACATTTGAAGGCCACTGTAATATGTTAATAAATGGTTTGAGCAGTTTTTGACACCGATCTGGACAAACTTTGATAATGCTACTTTTCATAAGTCTAATAAGATTACTGAATTTGCTAAAGGAGTTGGCGCAGAAATTTTATATCTACCGCCTTATTCTCCCGATTTTAACAAAATTGAGCATCATTGGTTTGCTATAAAAAACAGAGCTAGGAAAAACATCCCTCTATTCACATCTTTTCGTCATGCTGTTGATTCCGCTTTTCTATAAGCTTTTCGGACTATTATGAAAAGAGCTATACTTTGGGATTTTCTGCATGCACTATTTCTCCTTCAGCAACAAGTATACGATAAGATGAATCATCAAGCATACATAATTGAGTTTTAAATCACCTCCTCCCAATAGAGAGAAAGATTTATAAAATTTTTTGTAAGTAGTGACCACGAGCAGGTTTCTTTTTCCCCTTTGATTCCAAAGCATTACAAATGCTGGTAGAGCTTAAGGTGCATCCTTGTGATGGCACTGTTGTGCCATCACAATCTGGGATTTTACTCGATGCTAATTTGAGAAGATAGATGCGCTACTGATGTAGCATTGCTGAGCAAAGATTCTCTTTCTTCTGCTTCTGGTGTAGCTCTGGAATGCTCAAGTTGAGCTTGCTCAGAAAGGCTTGCCGTCTCACCATTGCTCCTCTGTGCTTTTTTCAACATCGTAGCTGCCTTCCCTATTTTTTCTGTGCCATATAAAGTATCCTAATCCTGCAAAAGCTACTGCTAGCACTCCACCCAATATACCACCAGCAATCCCTGCTACTGATATTCTTATATATTGTCCTCCATTTATTTCCGGTAATTTAGGCCCTTCCACATCCGTACTATTAAATATAGGATGTTCTAATACTTCTTTTGAATTGCTATCAAAACGGGAAACACTCCTTATATTTTCAGTCGCAATTCCATTGCTAGCATTTGATCTTACTACTTCTCCTACTACGTTGTTAATCTCTTTAGTAGTTGCTTTGCTTGATGCAAAGTCGAATAATTCTGGCTCTTGTTTTTTTAAAGAAGCTGGTTCTATAGTTACATATTCACTATCTTCTTTCATCTGATAATCAACCCCTTCAGTAGTAGATCTTCTCAATTGGTTAATTTGCATATTTTCATCAATTATTTCTTTTAGCTCTTGTGTTACTTCCTTATCCCAAAGCTTTTTTAGATATCTTTCCTTAAATTCTCTATAATCATATTCTTTATTATTTTGTATTTTTCTACTCTTAAGACCTAAAATAATTCCATTTATTATCGATTCACAAATTGCTTGAGGAGTTTCTATTGATTTTACTTCTCCTGTAACAAAGCCTATCTGAGCTACTCTAGAAGATATAGAGAGGTAGTCTATTGTTAAATCCTTTCCTTTAATTGAAAATTCTATCCTTCTGTTTTGTTCTATACTTTCCAAATCAGATGCAATTCTAATTGTTGGACTATCCATCTCCTGCTTATTTGTTGTTTCTCTCTTTCGCATGCTATTCTTAGTGTTTTGGAATTCTTTTGGCATTTTATGCTCCTTAAATTAATTAATAAATATTACTACATATATGATGGATAAATTATTTTTGTCTATAATTTTTATTAAGATTTTTACATAAAAATTATATATATTATTCTAAATAATATATATCAATATTTAGATTGATAAATTGATTTTACTCTCATTACAGCTTATTATGCGTAGATAACCTTAGTAAAAACGATGAAGCTAAACGAAATTAGAGAAAGATTTATAAAATTTTTTGTAAATAATAATCATGAGCAAGTTCCTTCTTCTCCTTTGATTCCAGAGCATGATCCAACACTCATGTTTACAAATGCTGGTATGGTGCAGTTCAAAAACATCTTTACCGGTGCGCAAAAAACTGAAATGAAACGTGCTGTCTCGAGTCAAAAATGTCTCAGAGCAGGCGGTAAACACAATGATCTGGAAAACGTTGGCTATACAACCAGGCACCACACATTTTTTGAAATGCTTGGAAATTTTAGCTTTGGTGATTACTTCAAAGAAACGGCAATAGAACTCGCGTGGAAATTTATCACTGAAGAATTGCCTCTTGATAAAAACAGACTGTCCATAACTGTCTACCACACTGATGATGAAGCATATGAGATTTGGCATAAGATAAGTGGCTTTTCAGATGATAAAATCATCAGAATTGCAACAGATGACAATTTTTGGAGCATGGGCAATGCTGGCCCATGCGGTCCGTGTTCTGAAATCTTTTACGATTATGGAAGTCCTGATTTGCATGAGGACGACGGAATTATTGAAATCTGGAATCTGGTGTTCATGGAATTTAATAAAGATGAGAAAGGTAATTTACAAAAATTACCAAAAAAATGCATCGATACCGGAATGGGTCTTGAAAGAATAGCAGCTGTTATGCAGAAGGTCCATGATAACTATGATATCGACCTATTTTCCGCTCTGGTAAGTAAATCGCAAGAGTACTGTGGAAATAAGGAAAATAAAGTAGCTCATAAGATTATCACAGATCACCTTCGTGCAGCTGCATTTCTCATCGCAGAAGGAGTGCTCCCTGGACACGAAGGCAGAAATTATGTACTACGCAGACTGATCAGGAGAGCAGCACGTTATATTCACCTACTTGGATATAATGATTCTCTATTGCACCTTGTTTTTCCTGCACTCATAGATGGCACAAATTTGGCTTATATGGGAGATGTTTATCCAGAGCTAATCAGAGCTAAAAGCTTAATAGAAACGACGTTAAAATCAGAGGAAGAAAACTTTAAAGACACTTTAATGAAAGGCATTAATCTCTTGGACAAATTTACTGCAGATTTAAAATCAGGTGACACTCTGCCTGGAGAATCAGCATTTAAACTATATGACACTTATGGATTTCCTTTGGATATCACTCTTGATATTTTGAAAGAAAGGAAAATAAATTTTGACCAAAAAGGTTTTGACAATGCAATGAAAGAGCAAAAAGAAAGAGCACGTGCTAATTGGTCTGGATCTGGTGAAAAATCTGTTGAACAAGTATGGTTTAATTTAATTGATCAGTTTGGCAAAACGGAATTTGTTGGTTATGAGCGTGATGAAGTAAAGGACGCAAAAGTACTAGCAATAATTTCCCCTAAAAATGAAATGATTGATTCTGTGAAAGAGGGAGAGAAGATAACCGTTATACTTGATAAAACACCTTTTTATGGTGAGTCAGGTGGACAAGTGGGAGATACTGGAAGTATAATCAAATCTGACAAAAGTATTATCACAGTTGAAAATACCAACAAGATTAACGACCTATATTTACACAGATGTATCGTGAGATCTGGTTCAGTTCGTAAAGGTGACACAGTTACAGCAAGCATTGACAAAGAAAGAAGGCAAAACTTAAAAAGAAACCATTCTGTTACACACCTTTTGCACTTTGCATTGAGGCAAATTTTGGGCGATCATGTCACTCAAAAAAGTTCTCTAGTCGCACCAAATAGACTAAGATTTGACTTCAGTCATAGCATGCCAGTCACTCAGGATCAGCTGTTTTCAGTAGAAGATACAGTAAATTCTCTAATCAGAGAAAACCTTTCTACATCTACAAAAATTCAAGGTATGGATCAGGCAATAGACGAAGGAGCCATGGCTTTATTTGGTGAAAAATATGGTGATAAGGTTAGGGTTATAAAAATTGGAGATTCAAAAGAATTATGTGGCGGTACACACGTGGAGCGTACTGGAGAAATTGGTTTGTTTAAGATAGCAGCAGAATGTTCCGTTGCATCTGGAGTAAGAAGAATTGAAGCTTTAACCGATCAAGAAGCAATTAATTATGTACGCAATAATGAAATTAGCTTAAAAAAAGTTGCAGAATCTGTAAAAGCACCAGTAAATGAAATAATAAGTCGACTCAGTATTTTAAGCCAAGAGCGCAAAGAATTTGAAATCAAAATAAAAAATCTTTATAAAAAGCTTGTCAGTGTAGAGAATATAAAAAGTACCGAAATAAATGGAATAAATTTCGTAAGCCACACTTTCAATGACGTTCCAGTAAGTATAATAAGGGAATTTGTTTTGCAGCAACAAAAACCAAAAACTGTAATAGCCTTCACGGTAACAGAAAAGGATAAAACAGTTTTGATTGTCAAAGTAAGTAAAGACTTGACTGATAAGATCAATGCAAAAGAGCTAGTATCTACTGTAACCGAAAGGGATTGCGGTGGAAATGCCGAACTTGCTCAAATAGGCTGTGATAGCAATAAAATAGATGATGCCATTACAGCTATTTATAGCAAAATAACAGCTTATAAGGACTATTACAGATAATGCTACTTTTCATAAGTCTAATAAGATTACCGAACTTGCTAAAGGGGTTGGTGCAGAAATTTTATATCTGTCTCCGTATTCTCCAGATTTTAACAAAATTGAGCATCATTGGTTTGCTATAAAAAACAGAATCAGGAACTCTATTCACATCTTTTCGTCATGCTGTTGATTCTTTCTTCTTACGACCTTTTTGGACTGTTATGAGAAGGGCTATACTGGTATCACTGCCATTAAGTTAAGGGAAAGTGATGGACTGTATTGTAAAATCAGGTAAGATCCACAAATTAAAAGAAGTAATGACATGAGTAAAAAAAAGAATAATCATGTTTATAAAAAATAAATTGATGAGTTTAAACTTTATAAACGCACACAGAGCATCCTCAAAAGACTTCTCACGAAAAAGAAAGCTGCCCTTCATTAATGTATTTCTCCTGATTTTTAGAAAGAGTGTAAAGTCATTACAAGTAATGCTTAATGAGTTTGTTCTGCATACAAGAAAAGATTACACAATTACGGCAAGTGCATTTACTCAAGCAAGAAAGAAGCTAAAGCATACTGCGTTTTCAGAGTTAAATGATGATATAGTTTCCCTATACTACCAAGATCAGGAATTTAAAACCCACCATGGCTTCAGAGTACTTGCATTTGATGCTTCAATACTGATTCTGCCAAAGAGCGACAAAATAATAGGCGAGTTTGGCTCAAGAGCAGTATGGAATGGAATCCAGAGATTTGAAGACTATACAAGTGCAACCTTTGAAGTTTGCTACGATGTGCTAAATAATATTGCAATAAAATCTGTGCTAAGTAGAGGTGACAGCTATGAGGTTGATTTAGCGATCGGTATGCTTGAATCCATAAAATCAGACGATTTGTTAATCTGTGATAGAGGATACGTATCTTATCGATTTCTTGCTGAGCTTACAGGAAGGAAAATCAATTATATAATTCGCTGTCCAAGTTCGTCTTTCAATGAAATAAACGCTATGTTTAAGCCGGAAAGCCCATCTAGTATGGTGGTAGTGTCTACCGCACCTATTAAAGTAGCAAGACAGCTACGAAAGCTAGGATTACCTGATGAGATGAAATTCAGGTTAGTCAAAATAATACTTTCTTCTGGAGAAGTTGAAGTGTTAGTAACATCTCTGTTAGATGAGCAAAGTTTTACAGTCGAAGAGTTTGAGAGATTATATTACTTGCGCTGGGGAGTAGAAACATTTTTTTCTAGGCTGAAGGGAAGATTAAATTTAGAGAATTTCACAGGAAAAAGTATTGAAACTATCAAGTAGGATTTTTGGTCAACTATCTTCATCAGTAATCTAGAAAGTATCATGATAGAAGATGATGAAGAGACATTGAGCGCACAGAATAGTAAACTAAAAAAAAGCATCAATAAATCTGTCTCATTTAATGCGATTAAAAACTTAGCCTTTGATATTTTTTCTACAGAGTCAGACATAGACTGCATTATGGATCGACTATCACAGTTATTTTTGATGAACACTTTAGTGGTAAGAAAAGGGAGAAGAGTTGATCGTCATAAGATATCTGATATTCGTTCACTCAACTACCAGAAAAGAGCTAGAAAACATGTGTTTTAAATTCAAGATATCTTTTCAGTATCATTGCATTAGTACATTCTTTGCAAAATAACCTGCAATTATTACTTTTTTAAATAACTTGCACTTTTCAGACTCTCTTTTCTTAAAAATTCACCCTAGTATTTACCATAATTATCAATCACTTCAAATTTTTTGTCCAATCTTAACTTCTCTTTCCCTTAACTTAATGGCAGTGGGTACTTAAATCACCTCTATCAAGTTCTTCAGTTACAGACTTTCCATACGCTAGAAATTTATTTAATGAATCAACATCTCTTTTCTCTAATACAGATCGTATATACTCCGCTTGTCTAGAATCCATAAATCCCTTGATTTGATCACAATTAGCTATATCTAATATGGCCCATACTGGCTCCATATAATCCTTTTCCACTAAAGGTGTTAACAAAACTGTGCGAAAAAGAGGGAATTTATCCTCTAGTTCTTCTCTTATCACTAAAGCACGATGACTTTCAAACCCTTCCTTCATCCACATATGCATAAAAAGTTTTACAATTTCATTCACATAAGGTTCTGAATGTTTCTTGATCTCCATATCTAACCAGATATTATAATCATCTTCTGAGACAGAATTTGGACTTAAGAAGTCAAACAATTTTTGAAATTGATCAAAGCGAAGTGCACCCTGTAGCGTGTTTAAGCTACCATAATAACCATTCTCAGCTAAGTCTCTTTTTAGAAGTTCTGGGTATTTATCAGGAGTTATTTGACTAAAACAAAATTCGAATATTTCAGGATAACTATTACAACGGTTCCCTGCTGCATATACCGCTGTCTTCATGAAGATTTCATCCTTTTTCTGTTCGCTCATCTCACTTTCAGGTAATGATTTTATTTTATTCCAAAAGAACTCTACTGCCTGTTCCTGCTTAAAACTCATAGCACATTCAAGCCCATACTCATACGGATGACGACCATTTAAATTTAGTTTAGAAATGTGACCGCTAACAAAATGTGACCAAAAAACTATTAAAAGATTGCCTCCTAGAGTCTTAACTAAGTGACCATAATCCAACAGACTGCTCTTACCTTGAGCTGATAGTTTATCTTTTCTCTCTTCAAATAGAGCAGTAATATCTTCTTCTAGACAATACCGACAGGCAATTTCATATCTCTTGTCAGTGCTAAAGGGATTGTTTAAATCTTGTCCAATCAACTTTTTACCTACCACTTGCCTATCAAGCTTAACTCCGTGTAAATTGTCTACTTTTTTCCAACAATCTTCATTAGACAGCACTTGCGCAAGAAAATTACGTCCTTTCTGGCCACTTTTTTGGTGTAGACGCCAATTTGCATAGCACCAGCGTTCAATTTGAAAAAGCTTAGATGCTCTATAGGGATCATCCTCTTTAATAGACGAAAACAAAACTTTTGGAATATCTGAACGCAGCATAATCACCCCTCTATGAATGGAAAAACATGGAAACTAGTACACCTAGCATACACCATAGTAATTTAATACCACTTTAGGCAAGATATCCTATCTCTAAATTTTGTCAACCCCTAATTTGAAAAAATTTTTTAATCTGAAGTAATTTTCAAAAAAGGCTCTTAATAGGCTTAATATAAGGTCTTTTTTAAATTCTGTTTTTTATAAGTCTACCTTATTCTAAAATAAACTAATATTAATTTAGTACTGTATCTTATTAAGAATTTAATAAACACCCATTTCCAGCGTTCAAAACCAAGGGCGGTGAGAATCGTTCGTTTTGGGATGAGTTGGTCTACCAAACGATACGTGCGAACTTTTCTGTATAGTAATTTTACTATATTGCAAGACCAGCTATATTAGCCTACTTTTTCCACATTTAGATGCGAACCAATTTGCCTAATTTTGTTGCAAAAGTTTCAAACTTTTATTTTCACAATCCTATTTTTATGCAACGTGTTCTCACGAAGGTAGGTACTATTTTTATGTTTTTGAGTAAACAATCGAATTTGCTTTGTTACTAACAGGTACACTTGTTAAAATATTTTGTAAAAAATGAGTTGACTTACAGGCAAATTCGACTATTGTCTACAATGTTATAAGCGTTGGGTAAAAATGTTTGAACTTGACCCTCTACTACTAGCTCGAATTCAATTTGCCTTTACAATAAGCTTTCATATTATATTTCCTGCTCTCACAATTGGGCTTGCAAGTTTTCTAGCCTTTTTGGAATGGCGTTGGCTTAGGACTGGTAATACACATTTCTGTGATATTTATAAATTCTGGATCAAGATTTTTGCTGTTGTTTTTGGCATGGGGGTGGTATCTGGTGTTGTCTTATCTTATCAACTTGGTACAAATTGGTCAGTGTTCTCTGATTGTATAGCTAATGTTCTTGGCCCTCTATTTTGTTTTGAAGTTCTAACAGCTTTTTTTCTAGAAGCATCTTTTTTAAGCATTATGTTGTTTGGGTGGAATAGAGTAAGTCCGCGTATGCATTTTATTTCCACCTGTATTGTTGCAGTGGGAACACTTATTTCAGCTTTCTGGATCATTGCAGCTAATAGTTGGATGCAAACACCCGCTGGATTCTCAGTTAGTGAAAATGGACTTCTATATCCAGTCAATTGGTTAGAGGTGATTTTTAATCCTTCTTTCCCTTATCGTTTTATTCATATGGTAACAGCAGCCTATCTTACAACAGCGTTTGTAGTGGGTGGTGTAGGGGCATTCTATCTTTGGAAAAAACGACATGCTCCTCAAGCAAGAATCATGCTTAGTATGGCAGCTATTATGGTAACTTTGGCTGCACCATTTCAGCTGTTTGTGGGGGATGTACACGGGTTGAATACATTAAAGCATCAACCTGCTAAAATTGCTGCAATGGAAGGCTTATGGAAAACCGAAAAAGGTGCTGGCCTACTTTTGTTTGCTTATCCAGACCAGGAAAACGAAATTAATCACTACGAGGTAAAAATTCCTAATCTTGCCAGCTTGATTTTAACACATGATTTTTTAGGAGAAGTAAAAGGGTTAAAAGAATGGAAAAAGGAAGATAGACCACCTGTAATATGGGTATTTTGGTCCTTCCGTATAATGGTTGGAATTGGAATTTTAATGATTATGATTGGGTTAATTAGTGTTATACAATACTTTCGTGGCAAATTATTCCAAAGTTGCCTCTTGCATGGATGGTGGATATCAATGATGCCTTCTGGGTTCATAGCACTACTTGCAGGTTGGTATACTACTGAAATTGGTCGTCAACCTTACACTGTATATGAAGTTATGCGCACAATCGAATCATTTTCACCTGCGATCATTGGTCCTCAAGTCGCATGGTCTTTGATTACATTTATTGTTATGTATACCCTTATATTTGGAGCAGGTAGTTATTATATTTTGAAACTTATATATAAAGGAATTCCTATCATTAAAGAGAAAGAGCAGTTTTATAAACACGGTATTGAAGCTTCAGTTATTGAGGCTGGTAAATTTGGAAAAAGTAGTAACCATGTTTGATTTTTCTTCATCAATTAATTTACCACTAATCTGGGGGTTGCTAATTGCCACAGCTGTTTTACTTTATGTTGTAATGGATGGATTTGATTTAGGCGTTGGTATTTTACTTCCCTTTGCACCATCAGATAAATGTCGTGATCATATGATAAACTCGATCGCACCATTTTGGGATGGAAACGAAACATGGTTGGTATTAGGTGGTGGAGGATTATTTGCTGCTTTTCCTCTTGCATATTCAATATTAATGCCTGCTTTTTATATTCCAATTATTATTATGTTACTTGGCCTTATCATACGCGGGGTATCCTTTGAGTTTCGTTTTAAGACAGAAGAAAAATACAGGCAATTATGGGATTATGCCTTTCATTATGGGTCACTTGGTGCTGCATTTTGCCAGGGCATGATTTTAGGTGCATTTATATATGGTGTCAAAGTAAACGGACGCAACTTTTCTGGTGGCCAATTTGACTGGGCAAGTGCTTTTAGTGTAATGACAGGAATTGCTGTAATATTTGGATATGCACTTTTAGGTTCTACATGGCTCATAATGAAGACAGAAAGTATAACACAAGTGTGGGTACGCAAGGTTGCTTCCTATACTCTTGGTTTTGTGGGTATCTTCATGGTGCTGGTGAGTGTAGTGACACCATTTTTAAATGAAGGTATTAAAGGCTTTTGGTTTAGTGTGCCAAATTTTTATTATTTATTTTCCATTCCACTATTAACATTTTGGCTATTTTTCGTGCTGTGGTTTGATCTTCAAAATGTTAAACGTGAGTACCGTCCATTTTTTCTTAGTATTGCTATTTTTTTTATGGGATATTTAGGTTTAGGAATTAGCATATATCCATGGATTGTACCCTTTCAATACACTATTCTTGATGCTGCTGCTTCTGGACCAAGTTTATCTTTAATGTTGGTTGTTATAATACCACTTTTACCTCTGATTTTAACCTATACTGGTTACTCATATTATGTTTTTCGTGGAAAATCAAATTATGAACACACATATTAAAGAGTTAGTAGCCTCATGGTTAAAACGTCACTCTCAAATCAAGCAATTGCTCTGGTTTATCATTTTATGGGTTGGTGGTTTATTAGCAGTATCGATATTAACTTACCCGATCAAACTGATAGTTAATTTTTGTAAATAACATATTTCTCGTACTTAACTGTTCCATACAAGTCAAATTGAGAGAAAGTAGTATCTGTATGAAGAAAGATAGTGTAAGTTAATGGCTTAAAGATTATTCTAAAAAAGTTATCTTCTTTTGTTTCTTTTTAAATTTACTTGACGTGCATGGCTTGCAAATAGGTCAAAATGGCTATTTCAATTTGTAACTACCTTGCTCTCCACCCTTCAAACGAATGACATCTATAAGATGCTAAACTTCTTTAATTGCTCACTCCATAACATTGGTATTTGCCTCAAGTCAGCTAGCCTCAAATCTCTTGGTTGCCTCCCATTTACTATGTCCTCTTTAATTTTTGGTGCTAAATAGTTCAACCTCAAGATTTGCTGTATACGTCTTGTACCTATGTTTATTTTCTTACTCAGCTCTTTTATATTTGCATATTCTCCTTCCTCTAGCTGACGTTTCCACAAATGAGCTCTTACCACTGCTTTCAGTAGTACATTATTTGTTTTACCTTCTGGCTCTACTACTGTGCATTTATTTCCCTTCTTCTTTGTTGGTATAAATTTTTCCTCTGATTCAAAATGCACCTCTATTCCATCTTCTCTTACCATTACTCCCTTTATTAACTTTTTCACTACTTCTTTCTGCTTTCCAAAACTTAGATTTCTCCACTCTTCTTCCCATTTTTCATATAGCTGTTCAGCTTTCTTCATCACTTCTTTTTCCACTTCTCCAGCAATTATTGTTCTGTTCACTGATCCACAATCCTTCCCCCTTAAATGGTTATTGCACACATAATATCGGTACCTTTTATTTTCCTTTTTCGCATAGGTCAACGTCATATTTACATCACAGCTCTTGCACTTTATTATCCCCTTTAGTAGCGCTTCCTCATATTTTGCTTTTCTATATGGCTGATTCTTTATTAATTCTTGCGCTTTTTGCCATTTTTCTTCTTCTATTATTGCTTCATGTTTTCCCTCATATTGCTTCTCATAATGCTTGATTTTTCCCATATATATTGGATTTGTTATTATTCTCCTTACCGTCGCTTTTTTAAAGATATCTGATTTTGTTCGGTATCCTTCTCTGTTTAACTCTCTTGCCAACTCTGCCATTGACTTCAGCTCCAAATATCTTTCAAATATATGCTTTACTGTTTTTGCTTCTTTCTCATTTATTATTAATTCTTTATCTTTTACATCATATCCAAGCGGCAAAATTCCCCCCATCCATAGACCCTCTTCCTTCGATGTTGCTATTTTATTTTTTACCCTTTCTACGATCATTTCTCTTTCTAGTTGTGCTGCTCCTGACAATACCGTTTGTACAAATTTTCCCATTGGCGTATTATTGTCAAATATCTGCGTTACTGCTACAAAATTTACTCTATGTCTTCTAAAAAATGATGTTACTTCGATGCTGTCTTTTGTTTCTCTTGATAGTCTGTCTAGTGTGTACACTACTACACAATCTACCTCTCCTTTTTTTACATCTTCAAACAATTCCTTTATTGCTGGTCTTTCTAAGTTTTTTCCCGAGAAACCTCCATCGTCGTACCTTTTGGCCAATGCTACCCAGCCTTCTTTGCTCTTTATGTACTTCTCACATGCTACTCGTTGCGCATCTAAACTGTTAAACTTCTGCTCTAGACCGTCTTCATTTGACTTTCTCGTATATATTCCACATCTTATCCCTTTACACATTTTCCCTTCCCTTTTGATCACGCAAACCAAATAGGAGCGGCCCATTGTAACTCATTCCCATTATTTTTCCGGCTACTGCTGATAATGATGTGAAAAATTCTTCTCTGTAGATTAAACCCTTATCTGTTACCATTACTGCGTGAGTCTCTTCCCCTCTCTCTAATATTAGCTCTGTTCCCTCTACTGGCAGTTTATCGCTACTTATTCTTTTTCCCTTCTCTAGCCGATCTGCCAGATACTCTAGTCTTTTTGTCCCCTTTCTTGACATTTCTCCATACGCTTTTTCCTGCATTCTATAAGCTAATCTCGGTATCAGATATTTCTTTGAGTATCTAGGCGCTTCTTCCCCAAATACCTTCTTCCATATTTTTCTCAGTTCATCCAAAGGTTTTCTCTCTAAATTCATTACTTTCTTTTCTGTTTCTTTCTCCATATTTTTAGCCCTTCATAAATAACTTTTCAATTCTGTCTGTTTCTTTCTTTAATACCTCGGTTACTTCTTTACTATAATCCATTGCTGTCATTCCAAATTTATCTGCTTGCTCTATTTCTCCTCCAGCTTTCACTAGCTCCTCCACTATTTCTTTTTCACCTACCATGCACGCAAGGTGTAGAGGTATGCATTTATTTCCATATTCCTCAGCATTTACGTCTGCTCCTGATTTTATCAATTCCCTCACGATTTCTAGACGTTTTTCCGTTACCGCTAGGTGCAGTGCTGTATATCCTTCTACATCTTTAGCATTCACATTCGCTCCTTTTTCGACTAATAACTCCACTGTTTTTACCTCTACTGCATAATGTAGAGCTGTTCTTCCTTTTTCGTCTCTTGCATAAATATTTTTAAATGAGTTCTCTAATAGAGATTTCTCTTTCTTACCAAGCTTTATCATAATCTACCCCTACCTTTCTTTAAACCTAAGCCTTCCTTTTCACCACCTCATCTATCATCTCATTTACTTGGCTCATTATCTTGCTTGCTAAATTTTGACATTCCTCCTTTATTAGTGATTTGTCTCTTTTCCTTATTTCTCCTATCTCTATTATTTTTAGCTCCGGCATGTAGCTTCCATTCAACATGTCTGCTATTTCTCCCACTAGCCCCTCTATTCCATAGCAGGTCAGTTCTCTACTTTTTGTTATTCCACCTTTTTCTCTCAAAAATTTGCTTGCCTTTTCACTTTCTTTGCTATCACACAGAGAATACTTTTCACTTTCCCAGATATAGTACATTGGTGTTGCACCATATTTATTCAGTTGATTAACCTCAGCTCCTGCTTTTACTAGCTCCTTTATTATTTCAACTCCTGCTCCTCCCATCTTGCACGCAGAGTGGAGTGGCGTACATCCAGTGACATATTGAGTGGCATTTACTTCTGCTCCCGACCTTAGCAGTACTTTTACATTTTCTAAACTTTTTGCGAATACTGCACAGTGCAGAGGTGTATAACCATTTTTATCTCTTGCATTTACCTCTGCTCCTTTCTTTATTAAGAACCTCACTGTTTTGTAATTGGAGATTTCTACTGCTTGGTGTAATATCGTCTCTCCTTCTTCATTTCTTTTATTAATATCCTTACTTGATACTTCTTTACAAAACTTACTAAAAGATTCTCTCTTTTCTTTGCTAAACTTCATACTTACCTCACAAAATTAGCTTTTCTAGCGCCAGATAAATTTCTTATATTTACCTGCTGCTATTCAAGTCATGTCCTTTTTAGCATGAGAAAGCAAGTCTTTTTCTTTTTATTTCATACACTTTAACCTATTATTAATATAATATATGAGGGTCTAAATATAAGTACTTAACTTATTATAGATATTACTTGACTATTTTTCCAACTTCTGTGCAAATGTCGATGTTCGTGCCACTTCAGTACTCCTGGATAAAATACTAAAATGTGCTTTTCTAATTCGTGTATTGAGTCTTTTTGCTCTAAATCATTTTTATAGTAAACGTTGTGTTCTGCTAAAACATATTTTCTGACCTTCTGATCTGTATAATTTTCTACTTTATAGTTGTGAGTAACGCTAAACCTTTCTAAAATTGGCTTGTGTTTTAAACTCCAATGTTGCCCTGAAAGTTTATCGTTTCCCAATACAAATTTATTCCCTCTTTCCTCTATACTACCAACTGGAAAACATGTGTTTATTTCTCCTAAATTCCAACTATCCGATAATACTATCTGCGCTTTTGCAAATTTAATCGATGGTAATAAACTCTGTGGTAATGGATATAGTGCTTTTAAGTTGTACCACTGATGACTTCTTTCATAGATACCTTTGTAATCCTTTGTGTGAGGCTCTGTTTCTCCAAGTACTGCTACATCTAATCGATATATGTCATTACTAAATGCTTGCTCATAATGCTCTCTTAAATAGTTGTCTACAATCTCTACTAACGGACCTCTAGAACTGAAAAAATTTATTCTTCCAAACGATAACACTGGCCCATTTTTTTCAACTTTTATACCAGAGTAGTCTGATAACAAACTTCCAAATAAACTTTCATCTAAAATAAACCTATAAACGTTATAGTGATCATTGAAAATCCTCATTAGTCGAGATCTTGCTGGTAACGATAGTTTTGCAAGTTCTACTACTGCATCCACAAAAAAGTCATTTGGAACATCTTTTATTCCTATTTGCAACTCGAAAAAATGTTTACCAGGTGGTTCTTCGATAATTGTAATATCTTCTATATTTGCCCATTTTAGTGCTATTTTTAGTGATGCTGGAGTTCCTCTCAGTCTTTGAAATTTTACTCCTTCTACTATGGCTTTTCTTCTATCTTTTACCCAGCGCAGTATTTCTTCTAAACCATATTCTTCTATTATCCACGGCAATGTTTCTTCTTTAAGATTAAACTTAAATCCTTTGATACAGCTTGGATCAACCTTATAATCTATTGCATCAACCAGTGCTTGCTCTTGCTTTGTTGCGTTTGGCAGTAATAAACTTTTCATTTGTCTTTTCTTTCAAGTTGCTTTAATTTCCTTTATTTAGGTAGCTTATGAGTGAGCAAGAGATCATTGCAGAACTGATAAAAAACAAAAATATTCTCGGTATTAAAAATACTTTCTTTGATATTTGACTATATTGTTAATACCTTAAAAAATAAGTTGCAACAGCTAGGAGAAGGAGAGTCTTTTCGTCTGCATAACATTGGTCATTTTTATCCAGTAAACCTTAAACCACTTATTGCACGTAATCCTCTCACTGGCACAAAGCAAAAAAATACGTTTTAAATCCTATCTAACTTGACGTAGCTAAGCACCGCACACTCATTCCCCAGTACCACAACATCCTCTTTTGGTTCTATTAATTCTACATTCTCTACACCCTCTACAAATAGATTTGCTATTATCCAAGATCTTGTTACACTCCACCCTAATCTTTTTGCTAATTCAAATTTCTTAATAAACTGCTTCTTGATTTCTTCCTCTGATATTACAGGACTTATGCTCATTCTGCTGTGAATATCTATTTCCGTAATATTGCAACCAATTACTGTTACTGTATCGGTTAAAACCCTTATATCATCTCTAGTAACCTGCTTTTTTACAATTTCAAGTAGTTCTTCTGACACTATGCCAGTTGTGGATAATTGTGTTGATAAAATCGAGATCTGTACTTTTCCTGGTATAGGTGATTCTACTAACGCATCTTTTACTCTACTATCTGCTGACAGTGCATGATAACGATAATTTCCTCCTGTACTCCAGCCTTTTACTTTTGCTTTTACCCTCTTTCTAAATCGTTCATCATTTTCCTCTTTTTGTCTCTCTACTCCATAAAATTCAGCTAAATTATCAAGATCTTCTCCTACTGCAAATTTCAGTAAATTACCCTTTACAGCTTCGTTTATTCTTTCTCTGAGCAAAAGTTCTCGCCATGCTGCTACCTCCAGAATCTTTATCGCTGGGTCACTTTCAACTAATGCTGTAAAACTTGCGTCACGCTTCACCAATTCTTCCCTCATCCGAGACAGAATTTCTTCGAAGTTCAGTGGCTCAATAATGTTAGTCTGCTGCATCTTTATATTACAACCCCATCAAAGCGAATGTTTTTCCCACTTGGTACGTATAATCCTTCTAGGTCAAGCGTTACTTTTCCTTCTTTTACTTCTGTAATTTTTACTTTTTCTAACTTAAATCTCTTTTCCCATTTTTCCAAAGCTTCTGCAGTTGCTGCGTAAATTTCTAGTGTTAAATCTCTACTGATTGGTTTATCTACTAATTCAAATAGCCTAGACCCGTAATCTCTCCTCATTATTCTACTGTTAATAGGAGTGGTTAATATATCAATTATTGATTGTTTCAGATGTCCTATTCCTTCTAATTCCTTACCTGTTTCTTTATTCATTCCTTTCACTCTTAGCCTGCAAACGTACTATTGCTACCACTGATCACCTTGGAACCACAAGAAACCATATCACCAACTCTTCCCACTCCAAACCCATTGGCAAAAACTGTTTTTGATCCTTCAATTAATACTCTTCCTTCTGTAAAATTATCTCCTTTACGGCAAACTGGCTTACCATTGACAAAAACATTGTTACTGCCACTAATACAAAAATGCGGTATAGCTTCTCCGCACTGATTTCCTAGATGTACTATCTTCACCTTTTCCTCAATTTAGATTTATTCTTTTCGCTTTTAGGCTTATTTCGCTCTTTGTCATTTCTATACTCGATTCCCCAGCCTTCAGTGTTATTTTGTCTACTACTTCAATCTCTAAATGATGCTTCTCTTTATCATATGTAAACTTTGTCCCATCTTGAAATTTTACACTATTTATTTCTTTTTTATTTTCTAGTGCAGCGTACTTTTGTTGATATATTCCAGGAAGTACTACTCCTAAAGATAATTCTCCCAGCGGGGAAAGTATAACTACTTGCTCATCAATATCTGGCGGAGACCAATTTCTATCTTTTCCTGCTTTGCTTGTTATCCATGGCAACCAATCTGTTAAAAGTTCTCCTATCTTCACTCTTACTTTTGCTTTCTCATAATCTACTTCTTTTACAACTCCTATTCGTACAATGTTTGCTAACTTTCTTTGCAGCTCTGAAATAGCAAAATTACTCTCTAACATTTATTTCACCGATTTCTATTTTGTGTGGCATAAATTTTCCTTCTTTCCAAATAGATCGCCCTACGTGTATTGTATGCACCCATTCAACCATCCACACTAAATATGCATCGAGCTCTGGTCTAAAGTCATCTCCTCCTCCTGATATAAATTCTCCCGGTGAAACATTTTTCACGTTCCAAGTATTTTTATTTACTACTTTCGCAACCTCAGCAGCTAATGTTCTGACAATAAGAGGAGCATTTTCGATTGTTCTATCAACTACTATTCTAGCTTCAAATCTTGCTTTCAGAGCTAATTCTTCAGTTCCAGGATCTTTTCCCGATTCTAAACTCACAAGCTCTACAAATAACGCTGGCGCTAATAATTCTTTTCTTATCGATGGATAAATTTCACATGTCTGTATAGACGGTTGTAAGTTGGAAATATGATATAAAAGAAGCAAGAAGGAAGGTAGCTCTATAAAAAAATATAGTTATCAAAGGCTTGAGCGACCGTAAGACGGTAGTATTACACATACGTAGATATCAAGGTACTCAAGCCTATCCTTCGAGACGTTTGAATAGTTGTTTGGGACATACATATGCACCTGTTTACAATCTTAAATTTTAACTTAAACTCTCGAGGTTCTTTATGGTTATATCTTATCAAAATTTTATTGGCATTGATATCGGAAAACTTGAATTTGTCATTGCAGTGAATGAACAAAAAAGTGTTATCAAGTTTGACAATAGTTGTTCTGGCTGGAAACAATTTTACCAAAAATTTTCAAATATCTTACCCAATTCCATGATAATTTTAGAAGCTACAGGAGGCTATGAGCTTGGCTTATTGTATTTTCTTATTGACAGAAACATTGCTGTGCATCGTGCTAATACTCGTCAAGTTAAAAACTTCATTCTATCTCATGGAACTTTGGCAAAGACTGACAATCTGGATGCAAAAGCGCTTGCCCAATATGGTGTTGAGCGTTGTGGACGTCTGCAGCTATTTACACCTATCTCAAAAGAACAAACCACCTTATTTACACTTTGTCAGCGTCGTGATGATATTACGAAAATGCTTGTTCAAGAAAAAAATAGGCTTAAAACTCCTGGAAATGATTACATTAAGGAAAGTTGTCAACAAACTATTGAATTCCTCAATAATCAGGTAGAAAAGCTTGATCAAGCTATACAAAAAATAGTCAATGAAAACCCTGAACTGAACCGATACCAGAAGATTCTTGAAACAGCTCCTGGAATAGGTAGAAAAACCTCTCAATGTTTATTGTGCCTTATACCGGAACTTGGTTCCTTAAACAAAAGGCAAGTTGCAAGCCTTGCAGGTGTTGCACCTCATCCTAAGGAAAGTGGTAAAGCTATTGGTTACCGAAGGATTATAGGTGGAAGAAGTAACGTTCGTTCAAAGCTTTTCACAGCTGCTATGGCTGCTAGAAACTCCAAGTCAGAACTTGCTGCTTTTTATTGTAAGCTTATTGATAGTGGTAAAAGAAAGATGGTAGCACTCACTGCACTTATGCGTAAAATTATAGTCATCGCCAATGCCAGACTTAAAGAAGCAATTAATTTGCATGTTTAGAAATTTACATGGCAATAATTAAAATTAGTTAATGAATATGTGCGTCCACACACACACTAAACGCACATATTCATTGGCTTAAGCAAGGTAGTAGCTGTTTGATATAAAATTCTATTCTTATACGACAAAATGGGGTTTTATTGCCCATATGAAGTTGCAAAATTACACAAATAAAAAATTTTTAAACATAGTTGATATTTCTTCCTTCAGTGTGCTGCAAATTGCTTGATGTAAATCTGTCCAGAACTTTGTCATATCTTTAAAATATAGTTTAGCTCATGCTTAAAGTATTTCTCAAACTCTCTCTCACTCTCATAATTAACAAGGTCTTTTATTATTCTTGAGCCTTCAGGTTCCAGTGGTAGCTTTACTTCTTGTATTGGCAATGCTGCTCTTCCTTCACGTTTAAACATACCGCTATTTCCTTTTTGCATAACTGCTGCAAATCCTCCTATAAACTCATGCTTTCCTACTTTTGATCCTCTTCTTGTTTTTTGTGTTTTTCCAATTGCCGATGCTCTAATGTCATAGAGATTTGCTCTAATTAACACTTCTAATCTGCTTGTTTTTGCTTTAAAAATTCTTAATCTCTTTCTTATCAAACTTTTCTTTTCCTCACTGATTTCCTTAGCTGCTTGCGCTTTTAACCATAGTGCTGTTCTATTTAGTGCTTTTATAGCTGCCAGTTTTACTTTCTGCTCTTTTCTGTCAATATTGGAGATTATTTCATTAATATTGTTACTAACTTTAATATTAAACACTTTCTATTGCCTCAATTTTCCATACTTCACCCGAAGAATCTTTTAACGGTGGTTCAAAAATCTTATAGAATCTTTTTTCAATCTTGATATAATCACCTATGCTAAAGGAAGTAACGTCCTTACTGCGTATCTCTATTGAGGCAATTTGCTGAGTTAATGCTCCATCTGCACCTAGAGAGTACGTAGTCTCAGGACGTTTTATTAGCACTTTTATTTTACGAATACTCTCCTTATTTTTATTACAATATATGGCTTCCACTCCTAAATGCTCAAAACAATCTTCCAATAATTTTCCTATATTCATCAACTAGAACTAATTTTTACCAAAACTGCCGGACGATGGCACATTGGCAATGGATTCGACTGCGTATGTAAATCAGTTCCTCTATCAAATCTCCTTGGCTCTTGTTTTGCATATAGTGGCTGTCCAAGAGTATTTACTGTCTCATTAAAGTCTGCTGGTGCAAAATATGTTGTAAATGTACTTGCTGTTCCTACTGGAAAACAGTGCCCTGTATCTCTTTCTATAAACCTTCTCGCGGTTCCTTCAGGATCAGTTGCTTGTCCTCTATATTCCTCAAACATTATACCACAGAACGCAAATCCTGACCTCATATCATTCCTTAGCGCTGCTCCTTCTTGCCATCTTTCATATGCTTCTTTTACTTTTGCATGAGAAGTTAGTGCATCAAAAAACTCAGGGCTTACCAAGGCATGAATTCCGGTCATATATTCGCCACTTAAGTTGTCTTCAATATGTCGCAATACCTCCATACACTTACGCTTTACATCTGTTGTTGCTGTTCCAGGGGCAAAATTTACTACTTTTGGTGTAATTTCAAATTCGTTGTACAGATTTAATAATTCTGACCCATCAGCATCTAAAATTATTCCCTTCAGCGCTCCCATTCGCAAATGCTCTAATGTTATTGCATGCTTGTTTCTCATTAGCTGCAAATGATCAGTTATTACATCTGCCAGCGCTTTAAGTTCACTCTCTGATCCAAATGCCCTTATTCCTTGTACTTCCCCTGGCAGCACTACATCATCATGCGGAATGTGCGGAATCGTAAATGTTCTTACCTTTCTTTTGCCGCGTTTTCCTACTGTTGCTGGTGCCCCTGGTACTTGCGTTGGTAATAAACTTAATACTCCGTTGTGTTCTTCTATGGTAATATGTCTAAATCTTACTTGGAAACAAATTTAAATTTTCAACTCGTCCATAATTTATCGGCAATATATTCATCGCATTTGTTAGTGCCGTCATGCTAAATGCTGCGTTTGTAAATGGATTTTGCATTTCTTTCTCTCCTTTTTTTCTTATTAATTTTAGTTAAACTCCTTTGCGGATGATGATCCCTCGTGCTTCAAGTTGCTTTACTGCTGCATTTTTCTGCTCTTCATTAATATTTGCTGGCCACACAACCGCATGATCTGCTAGTATTGCACCACGAGTAATAATTACTGCTTTGGTATTTTCTGTCGCATTTACATCACTTGTTATTACACCTATTGCTCCATCTGTTGAAGTTGGATCTATTATCTTAATCATGTTATCTTTATCGAGAGCCACTACTGTACCAAGTTTAAGATTTTGTCCCTTTGCTACTGTTATCTGATCTCTTGAATATAGACTTGACACCTCATACTTTAATAGGTCACCCAGATTATTTTGTTCGCTTATACAACTCATAAATTTCTCTCCTTAACTGCTTACCGCCGCTTTTATCAATGCTATATACGGCGGTTATAAAAATACTTTAACTCCTACGACTTCTTGCTACCTGTATCATTAAATCTTCTCCTGAATTCTGTGGTATTGCACTCAGTATCTCTGTCTTTTTCGTTCTCTCTGCAAGTAATTCCATTAAAACTTCCCTGGCTTGCTCAATACTTACGCCTTGCTCTATAAATTCTCCTATTTTCTCTGGCATCTTTGATACATTACATAATCTTATTATCTCTAAAATTTCTCTACGACAGTTCTCCTCAATAGTTGTCATACTAACACTCCTACTTTTATGATTGTTGATAAATTCAAAAAATGTTGTAACTCCATCTGCAAGACCTATTTCTACTGCTTTCTCGCCAAAATGTAGCCCTGCTTCCGTTGATTTGATTGCTTCTATAGAAAGGTTTCGATTGCGTGCTATTAGCTCAACCAGCATTCCATACAAACGATTCACTTCGCTTTTCAGGTTTTCTAAACTTTCAGACGTTATTGGCTCATGCGGATTTAAATCATTTTTTCTACTTCCTGCAAATACTGTGGTATATTTTATTCCTTGCTTTTCATCAAACCCACTTTGATCTATATGACTTGCTATTACTCCTATACTTCCTACTCCTGAAGTTCTACTCACAAATACCTTTTCAGCGCTAGAGGCTATAGCGTACGCAGCAGAATATGCATCATCATTTGCTATTGCAATAATTCTCTTTTTTGCTCTTGATTCATAAATAAAATCAGCTAGGTCAAAGACACCGTTTACTTCCCCTCCTGGACTGTCTATGTCAAGTAGAATCGTCTCTATGCTTTTATCTTCTAAAGCACTCTCTATCTCTTCATGAATATTTTCATACGAAGTCATGTCTAAAATATGATCAAAAGCTTCTGTTTTTTTTGTCAAAACTCCATAAATACGTATTATTGCTATTCCTTTTGGGTTTATATGAAAATGCTTTAAATTCTTAAAGATAGGTTGTTTGCTGTTATATAATGATAGTAGTTCAAAGCTTCTTCTCTCTACCATTATTGGTTTATTTATCCACATCACCTTCCTCCCCTTATTGTATTTTATGGCACATTAACGTCACAATCGAAACAAAGTCCAAAAGAATTAGCACGCTTTTGATCTTCTGCTATTTCTTGGTCAATTTCTTCTACATCGTAACCCATTTCTGATACTACTTCTGAGCGGCTCTTGAAGCCATTTCTTACTGCCATTTGCTGTGCTTGTTGATCTTTTAAAGGATCCACCCAATCAAATCCCTGTGGTATCCATTTTACTTCTTCTTTCGCTGCTTTTACTACTTTTTCATCTATACAGAGTTCTCCAGAAAGTACTGCTAACTCTAGCCATCTATTCCAAATAGGTCTACAAAACTGGAACACTATCACGTTATGCTGTAACATTGCACACCTTCTGCGAAACTCTATCAGCCCTGCTCGAATGGATGAATAATTAACGCCGGTTAAATCTCCTGTTAGTTGCTCATATGTTATTCCTTTACCTATTGCTATTGCCCTCAGTTGCTGTCTCATATAACTTCCTCCAACATCAGATGGCTCTGAAAATTTTATGTCCTCTCCTGGGTCTAAAAGTTGCATTATTCCAGGCTCTAAACCAGATAGTGCTACTCCTTGCTCATTACTTTCACCTTCTCCTAAAATATTTGCCTCAGGATCGAGCCTTGTAATAAACCCAGCAAACATTGCTGCAGTTTTCTTTCTTACCAGCTCTGCATCATCATATTGATCAAGTTCATAAAGCTTTAGCAGTATATTAGAAAGCCATGGCTCTCCTCTAATTTGCCCAGGTCTTAAAGGTTTGTAGATATGTAAAACATCATTTGCCGGTACTCTAACTGATTCTCCAAACGAACCTTCACCTGGGTGCTCTCTAAATAAGTAATATGCTTCTCTTTGACCAAGTCGGTTAAATTCAATGCCACTACGAATAATATTGCCATTTGCAAGTGTTTGATTGCTCTTATTATCTAAATGTTCAGACTCAAGTACTTGTAATTGCAGAGGTACACATAGACCATCTTCAGGTTTTCGGATCCGCAGACGTACAAAACATTCTCCTCCCTCTATCATACTCCTACATACTAGAGCTTGTAATCCATAAAAATCACTTACTCCACTACTGTCTGCTTCATCTGTCCATTTTAGCCATAATTCTTGTACTTTCTTTCGAAATTCTCCATCTCTTGCTTTTGATTGCGATTTTATTCCTGTTCCAATAGAGTTACTTACTATTGTATCAATAATATTTGCTGCATATGGATTTTTTCTTACCATATCACGAGAGCGGCTACGCAAGTGCTCAAGGCTTTGAGAAAGCAAATTATTTATGCTTCCCGCTTCTCCTTGCCAATACATTACCCTTCTTCCTGAGCCTGCTGCATCCCAGGCTGAACTTTTGATTTTTGGCTTGCTAAATAGTTGTTTGAAATTTTTCAGCATCATACTAACCAAAATTCTCTTAATTCTTTTAATGTGCCGTTAAATTTATTTCTGTCACATTTTCCGATTCCACTTACTTCATGTGGCTCTGGACCATTTTTACCGTCGGTGTATTGCCATAAAATCCACTTATTCCAGCCTTGCGGTAAAACAGGTTGATCTCCATATCTTGCTATCCATAATGAACATTTAGTCAAAATTGGTGTGGCAAAATCTTTCAAAAAATTAGCACCTCCATACACTAAAGGTGAACGCCCTGTTTCTTCTTGAACTTTTTTAATAAAATCTTCTGCTTGTCTTGGTTCTATATTTTTTCCACTTTCGTTCTCTTCAATATCAAGAGCAACAATTGTATTTTTAGCTTTACCCACTGTATTCAAAAAGTGATTTGCTTGATCCTTTCCATCTTCCCCTACACCGAAATGATATGAACCCCATAATAGACCCAAGTCTTCAGCTTCTTTTCTTCTTTCTTTGTATTTTGAATCTATGTACTCTGTTCCTTGCGTTGCCTTATGAATTACTCCAACTATACCACTCTCTTTAGCTAACTCAAAATCCACATTTTCTTGCCAATGTGACAAATCTATTATTCCATTTACTGAACTCTCTCTATTGTCCCATAGTTTTATGAAAGTTTTTAATTGCTCTAAAAATTCAGAATATTCCTCTTTTACAACTTTTCTCAGAAAATTTTCCCTCATATAACTCCTTTATTTGTTGCAAAAATAATCTTTCGTTTAGGCTTCATTCCAGCAATCTTTAGTTCACCTTTGATGCGTTGTCTGAGGCTGAGCAAATCATTTATCTGAACTTCAGCATATCTCACCACATGGTCACCATATGCAATTGATACTACTCGCTCTCCGCTTTGCAGTTTTTGAATTGCTTTCTCAACTTGAGTTAAATACTCTTCACTGTACATTTTGATTACCAAGCCATTTACTCTGTCTTAATTTTTTGGGCTTTTTGCTTTCCATTTTTCCACTCAAACTATTCCATTTACTCTCTGGCCAACGATCAATTCCAAGTGCAATAGATGCTGCTCTCGCATAAATTCGGCAATCCAGTACTTCATTTCTTTCTCTTACCTTTTGCCACTCTTGTTTAGTGTATCCTTTTACTACCTTGCTGACTAATTGCTCTGCTGTTAGCTGTTTAAAATATTCAGGTGCATACTCCGGAAAGTGACAATATCCTGCTGGAGCTTCTTCACCTTCTTTTAAAACATTAAGTAATTGAAAAAGCTCTGACTTTAATATCGATACTCCTACTGGCCAGAGCTTTATTCCTCTTTTCAGCTTTTGCCCTCCAACTTACTCTACTTGGGCTGCTAAGTGGCACTAGGGCTTTATTTACACCTTTCACTGCCATTACTCTTCCAGAGCCTTGATGACCTCTTACCCAATTGTAAACTTCCTGTGTTGCATACCCTGCATCTACTGCCATCATGCTTATCATGTATTCAAGCCCATTTTTACCGATAAAATGATGATTTAAGAGCTCAGAGAGTTTTCCCCATACTTCTCCACCTCCTGTATCTCCTTCAAATACTCGGTAGTCTATTGACCAACTTTCACGACTTTTTCCCCATGCTACAACTTCCACCTCTAGACGATCTTTTTGGACACCTACTCCTGCTGTGAGGATTACTTCGCCTTTTGGTACTGTGCCAATCTGAAAAAATTCTCTCCTGTTAAATAATTGCTTCCAGTCTGGTACTTCTCCTTTATCTACCCAGGTTTCTCCAAGTGTGGTATTTATCCAAACTTTTAGTAATTGTTCACTTTCTTTTGCATGCATTCTACTGCTTGAGTCCAACTATACCAGCCAACTGGACTTGAAAGATGAAATCCTTTTTTCTCACCTTTTACTCTATTAGTAGGCCTCCATTCTCCACGCTCAAGCATCTCTGTTTTTTGATGATTTTCTATCTTTTTACCACATTCTATACATATATAGTGTGCTGTATTTGGATTTTTATCTTCCCATTTTATTTGTGACCACTTTAGAACTTGATAGTAATTACAATGCGGACATGGTACAAAAAAATATCTCTTATCTGTTGCTTCAAATTCTTTCTCAATTCTGCTTATTCCATGAATCGTTGGTGTTGATACTAAAAAAATCTTTCGCCGTGCAAATGTATTAGTTCGTGCAATACTGAGTAGTACTGGATCTCCTTCTCCTCCTGAATCTCCTGGATATGCATCTATCTCATCAAGAAAGAGATACTTTACTGGCATAGAGCGAAGTCCCACACTGCTATTTGCTCCAGTTATTACTACTATTCCACCTGGAAATTCCTTACTTTGTACAGTATTGCCTGAGTCTCTTGACCTTGGGTCTTTTACTTTACTTTTTAAACATGGTGTACTTTCAATCAGTGGTGCAAATCTTCCCTTTGACCAACGTTTTCCCATTTCAACTGTTGGCTGCACAACTAACATTGGACCTGGTGTTTGATCTATGATATAGCCTATCCAATTATTTCCTGCTTCTGTTCCTCCAATCTGCGCTCCTTTCATGAATACTACTTTTTCTGCTGGCGAGGATGGAGATCATGATTTCTTTAAGATATGGCGTTCTCTCTGTTCTCCATTTACCTGGCTCTGATGCTGCAGTTGGCGCTAAAACTCGATATTCATTTGCCCACTCTGATACTTTAAGCGACGAATCTGGTCTTAAACCTTCAGAAAAAGATGTGGCGTATATCATATCGCTAGCTCTTCATTATCATTAGATGATATTTCCACATCACTAAAAACAGAACTGCACTCACTTGTTTTCTCACTTTCGAGTTCAGTAAACATTTTCTTTTCAAGTGCTTCTTCCATGTACTTCTGAGTTAAATTACTCATTGTTATTGCAGCTATGAGCGCAACTATTCCCACCATTACCGCAGCTATAATGTTAGGGTAAATTCCCACTATCGCTATTGCGCATACTGTTATAGAAATACAGATGATACTATTATATTTCTTTATTTTTTTATCTGCTATTTTCCTTTCTTCCAAATATTTATTACTCAGAACGTGAAATGTTGGAAAGTTCTTCTGTCTTCCAAATAACACTATTTCCTTCTCTTTACTCAGTAGTTTTATTAATTTTGCGTTGTTCGTTATTATTGCATACTGAAAAACATCCGTGGCATCTGCTCCTCTCTTTAGCAACAACTTTACTACGCTAAAGTGACCTTGCTTTGCAGCAACATAAATTCCCGTTTTTCCACTCTCATCTACAACATCTATTTCAACTCCTTCACCTAGAATACTGTCTATTAGATCTGCATATCCTTTTCTGGCAGCTAAATGAAGCAAACTGTTTTTATCAGTTCCATATCTATTACTTACTAAAATCTTTACTATATCTAATCTATTTGCTTCTTTTGCACAACAAAATGGTGTCTTGCCATTATCGTCTTTAATCAAAGGGTCTATATCTTCTCGCGTTAGTAATACTTCTACTGTTTTAAGTCTTTCAGCATAATGTAGTGGTGTTTTATTTTCATAATCTTGTAAATTGACCCCAGCATTAGGAGCATTTATTAAGCATCTTACAATATCTAAACATAAGTCTCTTTCGTCGTAATTACTACTACTTATAGCTACGTGCAAAGAAGACAATTTCATTGCATTTCTGCCACTACCAGCTACATTGACATTTGCACCAAGATTTGAAAGCAATTTTACTACTTCTAGCTTCTTGTTATTTACTGCATAATGAATTGCTGCATGGTTTCTTGTGTCAAGAACATCTTTGTCCGCATTTCCTTCTCTAATTAAAATCTCTACTATTTCTTCATGTCCAGCTCCTGCCGCTAAGTGTAATGGTGTGTGTAGTAAAGCATTCTGTTCATTAACATTAACCCCTTTGTTGAGTAAAAACCTTACAGCATTTGCTTCATTCAACATCGCAGCTAAGTGAAGTAAGCTATCTTCCTCTGATCCGTATTTGTTATTAATTAGCGCTTGTAATATTTCTTCTCTTGCACAATCCAGGGCACTTTTACCATCATCATCAGTGATCAGTGGATTAATATTTTTCCTGTTCAGTAAGAGCGCAACCATACTAAGCTCGTTAATTTCTACTGCATAATGCAGCGGTGTCTTTCCGTTTGATCCTCTGACATTAACATCCACTCCAGGTTGATTGATGAGGCATTTTATTAATTCTAAAGCAGACATTATTAAAATTTAGCGTTAGATAATTCTTCAAGTGAGTTTGTAATCTCTTCAGTTAGCGCCATATGAATCTTTTTAGTGTCACTCAGTGATGCAAGTAGCGCTGAAACTCTATTTGGAATATTAAGCAAATTATTACGGACAACTCTTGCTACGTTAAATGCATCGCGCTTTACTTCCTCTACTGCTACAAGTTCTCCTATCTCAGCCTTAGCTTTCGCCTCAAGTAGTTTACCTCGTTCCATTTCATTTTTTATTCGAGTTTTAAGCAACATTGTGGAAAGGTTACTTGTATTTTCGTTTTCTGGATTTTTCCTCCTCAGTGGCTGACTTGGATCTCTTGTTGCTGCTACCGCTTCATTTGCTTGTTCTCGGTCGATCAAACCATCCTCCAACTTAACTATTCCTTTTTTTACTAAATAACAGACATATTGCTTTGATACTCCTATCTCTCTTGCCCATTCCGTCTGCGTGATTTTTTCCACTCTTTTCCTCCTCTCTTTTTGCTCCTTTTTACGAATTTTCTTCTTGAATTTCCGCAAAAGTTTTACCAGTACTGGCTAAAAGGGCATCTCTTCCGGTATATATTTGCCAACGTTTTATGGTTACATCTACAAATTTAGCTCTATTGTCCTGCAAATTCTTTCTGTTCTCTCACATGCAATCAGTGTACTTCCAGAACCGCTAAATGGATCAAGTACTATGTCTCCTGGTCTGCTGCTGTTTACTATTGCTCTCTCCATTAGCTCTACTGGCTTCATCATTGGATGTAGTGTATTGTGTGTTGGCTTATCATAAAACCACAGATCGCTTTGATTTCTACCGCCATGCCACTCACGTTTATTACCGCTTTTCCAACCGTAGAGCATTGCTTCGTATTGTCTTTGATAATCTGATCTGCCTAGCGTAAAGTGATTCTTTGCCCAAATGATAAATGTTGACCATTTTCCTCCTGCCTCCTCAAATGCTTTTTGCAACGTTGAAAACTCTGATGATGATATGCAGATGTAAATTGCTCCCTTCGTATATGCTAAAATATTGGAACAGATGTCGTAGAGAAAAAGTTCGTACTTTTCACCTTGATTATCATTTAATATTTTTTTATCTTCTCTCTCCTGACTGCTACCATAATCAACATTATATGGAGGATCACACACAGTAATATCTGCCATTTTATCATCTAACAGCGCTTTATATGATTCAACTACAGAGCTATCACCACAATAGATTCGATGATCACCTAAAATCCAAAGATCACCTGGTTTTGTTACTTTTTTGTCATCAATAGCTAAGTCAGAAAGATCTTCTTTTTCACTATCTAAATCATCAAGGAAATGTTGAACTTTTTCTAATTCAAATCCTGTCATTTTAAGATCAAACTGTAAATCTTCTAACTCTTGAATTTCTACTTTCAAAAGCTCATCATCCCACTTTGCCCAATTAGCTGATTGATTTGCCAGTAATCGAAAAGCTTTAGTTTGTGGTTCGTTTAAATTATCACTTAAAACCACTGGAATACTCTCCATACCAAGTTTTCTTGCTGCTTTAAGTCTTAAATGACCATCAACCACAGTGCCATCGCTTTTTGCAACTATTGGAATACGAAAGCCAAATTCTCGAATAGAAGCACACATTCTGTTGACCACATTGTCATTTTTACGTGGATTACGATCATATTCAACTAGGTTTTCAACAGGATAGTAGTGGATTGCTAAATTCATATAATTGCTATACTAATTAAAAAGTTAATATTTAAAATATGTCTGACGCTAAAGAAGGTCTGGGGTCTGACCCACCAAACCCGCCAGTATGGCCGAAAGGACCCACTTTTTATGGATTTTTCGTCTTATTAATATCTTTACTAACATAGAACATTAATGCCAAAGCATCCGCCTCATTATCATCTCGAGGTGAAAAACTTTTTTCACGTATCACTTCAATAACTTCACTCTTACTTGCATTGCCTTTGCCTGCTATAAAGCGTTTGATAGTTTTAACATTAACACCTTGGTAGGGAATATTGTTCTCTTCACACCAAGCAGACAGAACTGCGAGAAAACCGCCATAGCAATGCGCTGCATCAGTTCCTAGATGTCTTCTCACTTCCTCAAAATACACTGCAGAAATGTCTTTCAAAGAATTGAGCCAATTACGAAAATTCAAGAAGCACATGCCACCTCCGCTAAAACGGCTACCATGAAAACTTTTGCTTCCACTTTCAATTACTCCATTGGTTAGAATTGCCCAGCCTGTTTGTTTGCCAAGGTCCAGTGTTAGGGTTGACATTTATATTCAGAATTTGTTTTGCTAGAGTGCTATATAATATATATTCAGGATTTGAAAAATTTTTGTCCAAAAAATCTTCTTCTTAAGCAAACTTTTTAGAAAAAACTTGGTTAAAAATCAGTAAACAGCCCTTGCATAATTATTGGTCAAGACTTTCAGATTTCTATCTTAACTATTTAAATAGTCTATTATGTTATTGTGGTGTGGTTAGTTTCTTATGAACATTTATCCAAATCGTAAATTTTGGGAAGATGATTTAGAAGTCCCTGTTAACCATTTGCTTGATCGTTTTCACAATACAAAAATACGTCAGTCTTGGATAGATTCACTTTCTGGTAAGCAATTAAATATTATTTTTCAAAACTCCTTTAAAGATAAATTAAATGCTCAACTCTTTGATGATGAAAGTTACGATAATACATCTGTACAATACAAACGTAAAGTGATTGCTAATTATTCCGATTCTCTCGTTACTTACTACTTGATTACCTGTTTTGACCGTGCAAAACTAGAAGTTACTGTCAGTGAAATTGCAAGATCTGCATTAACTACGGAACTCATGAAATCCTACCTTGTAAAAAATAATAATAAATATGATAAAAAGTCTTTGCTGTTTCTACTGTTTCATGCAGATTACAATCTTTTAAAGTCTGTCTATCACTTTGAAAAAATACAAAGAAAGAGTTTCATGTCTTTTGCCTTACAAAAAATACCAAGACGACCAAGTACTCCATTTAAGGACTTTATCTCAGAGGAAATCATACAACAAATACTGAAAGAAGATAACATTAAGAGAAATGACAGTTTCGAGAATCAACTACAAGGTTTCTTCTATCATCAGAATCGTTTATATGTGTTAATACGCAAAGCTAGCGATATAGATTTGTTGTTAAATTCAAACAAAGTTATTCATGGCCATAAGGCAGAGTGGATGATTTTGGATTTTCTACTAAATGGCACTCAGGTAGATCTTGGTGCTAGAAATATTGATCAAGCTATAGAAATAGCAAATAGCATTGCAAGTTGTTACTTTGGCTGCGAATGTATTTTTGTAGATGTGCAGGATAAAAACTTCGCGGAACAGGTGCATAAATTTATAGAAACTTGTATTAATGAATCTGATTCAAATATTCGTGTTTTTGAGTTAAAGTTTCAGTCAAATCGTTTCAATTACAGCTATACTAATATCACTTTGACTGTCGCTCCATATGATCCTATTGCACCGGAATTGCATGTTTTAAAGCCATTTGTAGGAAACATAGTGCCACTTATAGAGTCGATTAAAGTAATATTTCAAGGCAAAAAGATAGGCTTATTTTTCAAGAGAAGTGATGAGTACATAGCAATTTACTACTCTGAACATCCTCTGAATAAAAGGGAAAGAGAGGATTTTAAAGCATACATAAAACAATTTTATGGTCTTACAATCTTGCCAAGAGCAAATCTCTGATCTTCTTAATTCTGGCAGCTCTTGGGTTAATCCAAATCAAAATTACATCAAAGCAGCAAGGTATTTGTCAGATCTTGAATTAATTCAGATGCAAGAGAGGTCTTACATTATCTGCTCTCGTAGACAAGATAAATTAGATTGGCCAAATATAGTTGATCCATACTGTAACAATGAGATTTTCATTGATGAGGACTTTAACGAAGCATGCGATAATATAATTTGTGAAAATTGCAACCGTGATATTTTGCCTAATACCTACAAGAAGCAAAGATTTCACCGCTTATCTGTATATTTTAACCCAGAGAAATTTATGAATTGGTTTGAAGGTCAGCTAAGTGATACAAATTTTATGTGGCAAAAAGTGGAAAGTGGAGTTTATCATGTTGGTGGACAAGGTCAATTTGTAAATCTCATTGTTCTTGATTTTTGCACCAATCCAACATTCTTAACGATAGATAAGCTTAAAGCTAATCCAACTGTATTAATAATACTGAGAAAAAATCCATCAAACATACCTCTTGATTTGCCCATAGTAAAAATGGTTGACCTTTTCTTTCAGCATAAGACTTTAATTGAAGTATTCCAAGAAGCAGCACAAAGAGGAGTACTAGAGTTCATACCAAATACTTCAATGCAAATCTTACATACTGCACTTAATCTAATTGAACCTTCTAAAGAGAAAGAATTACTAAAGTTGCAATTGATAGAGGGCTCACTTTACGTAAACAATATAGAGATTCTAAATAAGAAAGCTGTAGCATGTATGAAGGTTTTTCGCATATTATTTGAACAATTTTTGAATGATTGTAAAAAAGAATTACCTCCTGAAAAACACATGTTGCTTAGCATAACTGAAATAGAAAAGCGCCTAAATCTTGATCCAGAAGCAGATCCAGAACATCACATCAGAAAACCACTAAACACAATCCAAAGAACAATAAAAACCACCTTAGCTAAAAAATTAGGACTAAACATCGAACGTAATGATGTGATTCAAACAGTTGGTTGGCCTGGATCATCGCGTAGAGATTATGGTTACCGTATTAACCCTTTTACTTTGGTTATAAAAGCAACTCGTTAAGTTTTAGAGATACTAAATAACCAATTAAACGCCATAAGTTACGTAAAATATCGACTATACAAATCTGTCATACATTAAAAAAATTTCTTTACAACTAAAGTAAAACGTGATAAAATCAACATATGGTCTTTCTTATAAGTTAAGACATGGTGTTAATCGGCTTTTAAGGGCTGTTATAAGCGTTCTTTAGGTCAAGGTGGTATTAATTGTACCCTGAAGTTGTAGGATGACTTTAAAACGCAATTACGGGCCATTTGTTTTTTCTGAGCGTTTTCTTTCGTTTCTTTTATCAGATAACTTTGAAAGAGAGCTTTCCATAGCTTATTATTGTAAGTAAAAGAGAAACGAACAGAGTAGTATGTTTTAAAGTCATACTACTATATTATTATATAATAATAGGAGTTATTCTGAAAACTGAGAGTTGAACAAAACCCTCTATATTCCTGAACTTTTTCCCTATTGCTCAGTCTGCAGCTATAAAATTCAACAATCCCTCTAAGTTGTTGAAAATCTCGCATTTCTTTCATCCTTACTAAATTCAGTCTGCATAGACTAAGCAAATTCTGAAGACAAACTGAGCAAATCCGAAGACTGAAATAACTCATATTTTCTATTTTAATTTTATTAATCGCAGATGCTATGATGAACCCAAGTATTCGGATTTTCAACTGGTAAAATGCTACCATTCTCCGTTGATTTATAGTCGGTTGGTAAGACCTTTTCATAAATTGTCACTTCTTTATTCAGTTGGTGATCAAATACCTTACTTTTCTTTTCCATGCCTGCAACACAAAGTACTCCATATCTAGTTCTTGCTCCATTTTTACCTTCTCTGTTAAATTTTATATAGCCTTTTGTAGCTAAAGTATCAATACGTTCACGGATCGAATGTTGACTACCAAGACCTGCTTTATTCTCAAATGCCTGACAGAACGAATTTATTGTATATAGACGTCCCTTCCGTATAAATTAATTGTAGAATACCTACGCGAACGTTCTGCATCTAACCTTTGGCCATAATCTTTGTTCACAAGTCTTTGCGATTCATAATCAACTACGTACCAGTTATTGTTAATCTTATCAATGTATTTTGATGCAATAGCGTGGCCATTACGTAACTCAAAGATTAGTTGACGTTTACTTTGTTGTTCATCTGGTCTGTGCATAATTATTCCTGTAGTATAAAATCCCCTTAAACTGCTTGCACCGCTAAAACTTTGAAATGGGTCTTCTTCCAATGATTTCTTTTGCATCTTCTTTGTGTGGTGTACTAAAATAACTCCTGCATCTTGATTAGCCAGCTTTCTCAATTTACCAACCCTTTCTTGTAGAAAGAATAACATAGCATTGTTGTCATTTTCACTACTATTCTCGCCGGCATCAAAAATATTGCGTAGTGGATCTATTGCTATTATATCAACTGCATTCGAGCCAAATGAACTTTCTATTTTATCTACAATAATCTCTATACTATCATCATTTAGAAGTAACTCCACTTGTGGTGTAATAACTAAGTTATATCCAGCAATTTCAAGAAGTTCTTCATTTAGTTTAATTTGCTGAAGACGTTCACGCATATAGTGATAGCCAATTTCAGTTTGTAAGTAAAAGATTTTCAAAGGTCTTGTGGGCATCATGTTCAAAAATGGAATTCCTCCTGCCATGTGTAATAACCAAGAAATAAGAAAATCACTTTTTCCAACCTTAGGTGCACCTGCAAACACCAATAGTCCTCCTGGAGTTAAAATTCTTGGAACTATTATGTCTTTCGGCATTGGTGATTTATCGTTTAAATACTTTATTACTGGAATTGCTGAAAGTGAAATGCAACGTCCTGCTTTTTGAACTTTCGAGAATTCCTCGGTAGTTGATAGTTTTTTCACATATGGAACTTGAAGAATTAAAGATAAGAATTTTTCAACATTTATACCTTCTTTCACGCAATCAGCAGCGTCCCAACCCTTTGGTTTATCTTTAGGTATTTCCAAAATGCAAAGTTCTTCAACTCCAAGACAAGTAAGTTTCATAGCAGATTTTTCAGCGTATTTCTTACCTGCTTCATCATTATCTGGCCATATAATAATGTGTTTACCTTTAAGTGGAGTCCAATCTGTTTTTTCAATAGGTGCATTTGCTCCAGACATTGCAGTTGTGGCAGTAACACCTTGCTCTATGAGAGCATTTGCACACTTTTCCCCTTCTACAAGAATAATTTTATCGGACTTTAAAATACCTGGAATATTATATAGCGGCCTTATCTCTGGTACACTAAAGGTGGATTTTTTGATATCAAAAGGAAGATATCTCTTTCCACTATCATCATCATAACGATATACTCTAACAATAGCTTGGCCGTTTTCATCGTAATAATCCCAATATGCAGTTGGATTACCTGCAGTTTTGTCAGTTTTGATCTTTTTAAAATGACCAAGCCATTCAGCTATAGAGTCGATTACTTCAGTAAACTCTGTTCTAGTACTTTTTCTATGCACTTCTGCCCAAAGATCAATTATATCTCCACCTTCTTTTGTTGCAAAATCGTGCCATAGTCCAGCTTCACTACCACTTAATTCTACTACTAGACTTTTTCCTTTATCGCCTTGTACATTGCCTACATAAAACTTATCACCACGAAAAGTTCCTCTTGGTAATAGATATGAAAGGCATGATCTGATATTTAACAAAAGCTGAGCTTTAAGCTGTTCTTTTTCTACTAACGATGCATTTTTTCGTGAAGCTGCAGTATTAAAATTGCAATAGATATCCATAAAATCTCCAATATATTTAAAGTTTAGAAATTTGGTTAAGCTGTAGCTATCCAGCGTCCGTTAACCATATTTATGAATTTTGTTGGTATTGGTTTGCCATTTTTAAGTTCGTACATCAATTGCAGAGTATTCCTTTCTGGCCTAAATATCATTACTCCAGATGTATATAAACTTCTTAAAACATTAGCACCACTCAATGCTTGAAATGGATTCTTTTTTAACGTGGTTGTTGACACTTTTTTGGTGTAATGTGTAACTATTACTCCAGCCATAGGATTAGTGATAGAGCGTAGTTCATTAATACTATTTTGCAGAAAAGAGATCATACTCCTATAATCAAAAAGAGAGTCTATCACTATAAGATCAACTGTTTTTACATCAAGATTTTCCGACATAATTTCTTTTATTTTTTCCACATTCAAAGTTAACTGTACTTTTTTAGTAATAACTAAGTTTTCTGTTCCTTCATCAAGAATTTTCTTGCTGATTCTTAGCTTCTGTAAGCGCTCTCTTATGTAATCATATTCCATTTCATCCTGTAGATAGAATATCTTAAGTGGCCTTGCAGGCTTCATACCAAGAAATGATACTCCAGCAGCTAAATGTACCAACATGGAAAGTAGAAAATTACTCTTTCCTATTTTAGGAGTTCCACCTATAACCAAAAGACCGCCTGGAGTTAGAATTCTTGGGCCTATTATATCTTTTGGCATTGGTGATTTATCATTCAAGTAATGCCTTGCTGAAAACGATGTAATTTTATGTTCTGTTGTGTTTTCTTTAGTATTTAACCACCTCTTAGCGGAATTTATATCACCTTTAACTAAAGTCCAAAGATCAATAATATCACCACTAATTCCTTTAGTAAAATTACGCCAATTTCCAGCTTCTTTACCCACTATTTTAACCGTAATCATATCCCCGTCACAGTTGCCAACATAAGTCCTCTCTCGATAAAAATTACCGTTTGGAATTAGGTAAGGTACACACTTCTTAATATTATCAATCAATAATCCTTTTATTTCCTTTCTCTGCATAAAACCCCCATACATACTTTTCATACGTTTAGAGCTGAGATTAGCTAGCTCACAAACAGTTTCAAAAGACTCTGAATCAAACCATTTAATTGCTTCTTTCTTTAGCTCTACTGCTGCATCTTTGATAGCTCTCTCAATTACAGCAATCCAGAGCTTCTCTTCGTCGTACTTCAAAATGGCACCCAATCAACTTCAGGTTGCTCTGGGGTAATAACAGTAGCAATCTTGTTTTTTTCTCCATACCGATCAGCTTCAATACCAACTTTTGCAGTAAACTCTAACCCGTTAAAATCAGCTATAGAGTTGATTTTTCTAGCAACAACTGCTTTTTCTGAAGTGTCATGTGCATGAATGTTCCGTGCTGACTCTAAAATACTTCTAAGCATAGAACGTCCAGATTCTCCCCAAGTATCTTCTCCTTCAACGCTTGCTTTGCCACTTTTAATACCAATTACTTGAAAAATCTTACGTTTTGTATATAGACCTTCAGTGACAGTAAATTCAGCGTTTAAATAGATGCTGCCAGTAGTATAGCTTTTAGTGAACCAATTTTCATAACCTCCTGGTTTAATCGCCATTTTGACTTTTACTGTTGTACCTTTTGGTATCAAATTACTTTGTGATTTTGCAGTATTAAAATCAGTTAAAAAATCTGTTAGCATATTGTTCCCTATAAATTAAGTAAAAAAAAAGAATCAACTCCATTGGTCTACAAGTTTCCAACGACCATCTATCTTATCGACAAGCTTACTTGCCACACGTTCACCATTACGCAGTTCAAATACTATCTGACGTACAGTACTTTCTTCATCATGAGCAAACATTACCATACCAGTACTATAAAATCCTCTCAAAGAACCAGCTCCGCTCAAACCCTGAAATGGATCTTCTTCTAGCATCTTTTTGGAAAGTTTTTTTGTATGGTGGGTGAGTATTATGCCAGAATCTGGATTAATAATATTTCTCAATCTCTCAAGTGTTTTTTGCAAGAAGAATAACATAGCGCTATTGTCGTTTTCATTGCCATATTCACTTGAGTTAAAAATGTTACGAAGAGGATCAATCGCAATAATATCAGGCTTAAAACGTTCTTTGACAGTATTTTTAATTTCATCTATTTCTTCACTGCTGAAAGATAATTGTACTCTTGGCGTGATAATTAAGTTACTGGCAGCTATGTCCAAAAGCTCTTTATCCAGTTGAAGTTGTTGTAACCGTTCTTTCATATATTCATATTCAATTTCAGTTTGCATGTAGAAAATTTTCAAAGGTCTATTTGGTGTCATACCAAGAAATGATCTACCAGCAGCCATGTGGACAAGCCAAGAGATCAAAAGTCACTCTTGCCAATTTTAGGTGGGCCAACCAATACTAATAGACCTCTTTTTGTCAGAATCCTTGGTGAGATTATATCTTCTGGTATAGGCGATTGATCATTCAAGTATTCTTTCACACTGAAAAAGGGAATTTTTTGACCGATATTGAAAAAGCTTTGTTCCATATTACTCCTTTTAAAATTAAATTTAGGCAACAGAAGCCAAGGTTTTGGCTTTAATTTTCGCAAGTAATTTACCTAAATGCGGTTCTTCAACCATATCAAGGCAGCCACTTCGATCTTTAGCAGGGTATCCCCAAGTATTAATAGTCTGACAGACAAATGAACGTTTCTCTGTACCATCATCTTTCTTGATTCCAACCATGCTGATTACCTCATCAACTATCCCTGGAATCTCACTAGCAGTTTTAGCTCCTTCACATTGAGGTAGCCAAGTTGGACGATTGCAGTCATCGAGATATTGACCTAATGTGCCAACTATGATGATGTCTTTATCTCTGATATGTTGAAACTGATTGAGCCAAGCCATCATCTCTTGAGCAAGCAACCCATAAGCAGCTCTTTTATCTTCTTTTCCTGATCTATCGGAAAAAGCTTCAGGTTGCATCCTTGCCCATAATAGACATAAACGTGAAGCAACGGTTATACTATCCACAAAGATGCATCGGTATTTAGACACTTCAGAAAGAAGATCTTTGTGCTTGCTACAGACATGCTCATAGTGTTTCTGACTATACGCCTGATCAGATTTTAGTGCAGGGTTCGGACCACCAATTAGGCAGGCAATATCCCGAGCTTGATTCCAAGTACGAACACTAATTGAATCTCCCTGCCAATCTTGAACAGCAAGCAGACCTGCTTCAAAGTCAAGACATAGTGTTGGTTCACTTATAGTCTTTAAGAGGCTGGTTTTACCAATACCGTAAGGACCAAAAATTACTACTTTTATGCCTGTAGTTGTTTTCAATCTTTCATTATTGTTTAAAATTTTAAAAGTCATTTATTCACCTCAATGGTATATGTTATATATTCAGGAAAGGTAGAATTTATGTTCAATTTTTCTTTTTGCCCTTGTAGTAGATGGAAGAGAGTTTTATACGTATTTTTCTTACCATAGTATTTAAAGTAGTTCTTGATATGTTGTTCATCTTAGCAACTTCATATAAGTTAAAGTACTTGAGTTGCTCGCATATCTTTTGCATCTTTCTTGGTAGCGTTGAAATCATGTAATCTACATCAGTACGTTTCGCTACTTCATCTTCAAAAGCTTCTGTTTTCTCAATATTGACATAGTTATTAATATTGCGCTTCATACATAGTTGTTTCTCCAATAAGTTATTGGCACGACGTTCAGTTAATCTTGCTACAAAAGTGTTAAAGCTACCTTTACTTTCGTCATATCTATCAAGATAAGTCCAAATTTCACAGAAAAGTTCTTGCTCAAGATCTTCATGAGTTTCATGAGCAAAGCATTCAAAAAGTTTTAATCTCTTAGCTTGATACCGTATATTTTGAACAACTATGGCAGTTTTTAGTTTCATAACTTTTCCCTAAAACAATTAATGCTTTAAGGATGAGAAACTATAGGTGCACTTTGTAGGACAGGAGCAAAAATAAATAATACAGATGCAATTTTTAACCTATTGATATTCTATTGTTTTTTTTTCGAGAATAATACAGTTCGATTTTTAAATAATACTGCAACAAAAAATTAGGCAAAAATTCATTTTTTTTTGGACAAAAATTTTCCAAATCCTGAATATATATTATATAAGCCTTTCAAACTCATCATAGGTGTCAATTCTTACACAATCAGGAAGAGCAGCAATAGCAGCCAGCATAAAAGAACAATCTCTACATCTTGCTTGGGGCAGTGGTGATGCCAATTGGGAAAGTAGTCATCAAGTCGAAAAAGTTTTTGTTGAGGATGAAATAGCTCTAGATCACCATACTATTAAAGATGTAAGGGTTTTTACAGGACAAACAACTTATCAGCCAAGTATAGATTATATAGTTGATAGCAGTAGTGGTGTAATAAAACGTACGGAAAATAGCTCTATCACGGCAAATAGTGCAGTTACTATAGAGTATACTGAAAGCACACCACCAGAGCTGATAACTTCTGAAAAACTGCTCAATGAGCTTGGTAGACGTACTGCAGATGAAGTTCTTTTTTGCACAGGTGATGAGAATGGAGAGCTTTTGACTCCAACAGGGAGGTTTAGGTCCTCAAATGTACCAACCAATAATTTATACCTTAAATTTACTTTCGATTTCACGGACGCAGCAAATCAAGTGATAAGGGAATTAGGGGTTATGGTTGGTACTAAAATAAAAGAAGGATTACCTGAAGGACAGAGATATTTTGAACCACAAGATATAGAAGATCCTGGAATTTTATTGGTCCTTGAGCATACAGTGCCGCTTATCAGAACTGCTGCCACCCGGGAAACTTTTTCATTTGTTGTAACCTTTTAGAATAAAATGACTTTAAACGCCTATTATAACCGCTTTAATCCTGACAAAGAGTACGAAAAGTTTGTTCCTTGCAGGAAGAGGTCTACAGTCTGCAGAATTAAATGAGACTCAGGAGTATGCTCTTTCTAAGCTTAAAGGCATAGGTGATGCAATATTTCGTGATGGTGATGTTATAACGGGAAGCAATTGTATTATAGATGCAAAAACTGGTAAAGCTACACTTGAGGGAGGAAAAATCTATCTGCGCGGTGCAGTTAGAAAAGTTGAAAAAGAAGAATTTGTTATTCCACTGAGTACCACAGTTCGCATAGGTGTTTATTATGTAGAATCTACGATTACAGAACTTGAGGATGAAAACCTTCGTGATCCTGCTGTTGGTACAAGAAACTATCAGGAAGTAGGAGCTGCAAGGCTTAAAGTTTCCACCATTTGGGGTTATCAAGCAGAAGGTCTTTCTCCACGTTTTTCTGAAGGAGAGTTTTATCCAATCTATAACATTGAAAATGGAGTATTAATAGAACATTCACCACCTCCACAAGCAAACATAGTAACTACTGCTCTTGCTAGTTATGACAAAGAAGCAAATGGTTCCTACGTCGTAAATGGTCTTGAAGTAATGTTCCTGCAAAAGGAAGAGGGAGAAGGAGGAAAAAAAATATTTGTGATTAATGAGGGCAAAGCTCATGTTGATGGCTATGAGATTGAACTTCCTCACAGTATTCGTGTTTCTTTTGATGAAGATCCGGATATAAAATCAGTTGAATCAGAACCACATACTTTTCAGCCAAATAGCCAAAGAGTAATGGAACTGAAGGTTAATGATTTTCCAATAAGTGAAATTAAAAAAGTAGATATAACTGTTCAAAAAACCATTACCATTACTCATGGTTCATATTCAGGAGCTGTTGATCCGATACCTGACTCTGCAGTACTTGAGATTATTCAAGTTAAACAAGGCAATGTTATTTATGAAAATAGTATAGATTACAAACTAAACGCAGGAAACGTTGATTGGTCATTACCTGGTAAAGAACCAGCTCCTGGAAGTAGTTACCTGATAACCTATCGCTGCCGCACTCATATAAGCCCTGAAGATATAAGCGAAGAGGGATGTAAAGTAAAAGGAGCAGTTGATAACAGCTTGGTTCTGATTGATTACACCTGGAAAATGCCACGCTATGATTTAATTACTATCGATAGCAAAGGAGCAGTAAGGAGAATAAAAGGTATAGCTCACCCTTGGCGACCATCAATGCCTAAAGCACCTAGCGGACAACTTTTGCTCTGCTACATTCATCAGACATGGAAAAACGGAGAAAAAGAAGGGGTAAAAATAGTGAATAATGCTATTCATGCTGTACCGATGAATGAGCTTGAAGCAATGAAAAAAGGAATAAATGATCTTTATGCGCTGGTTGCAGAGGAACGTCTACGCAGTGATGCAAATTCAAGAGAACCTACCACCAAAAAAGGAGTATTTGTTGATTCATTCTTTGATGATGATATGCGCGATCAAGGAATTTCGCAGTCTGCAGCGATAGTAAACAAGGAATTAATTTTACCGATAGAAGTAGAAATTATTGATGTTGAAAGAGGTAAAGAACCTTATTTATTGCCGTATGAACTTGAGCCAGTGCTTGAGCAGCTTTTACAGACTAAAGGAGAAAAGATTAATCCATATCAAGCTTTTGACCCAGTACCGGTTCAAATTACTCTAAATAAAAACATTGATCACTGGACGGAGGTTACCACGAATTGGAAAAGTCCAATAACCAGGGTATTTAATGTTAAAGAAACAACAGAATTGCTGTCAAGTACTTCATACGAAGCTGAATTTATGAGAGAAGCAGTACAGAATTTTGAAATTGAAGGTTTTGAGCCAAGTGAGAAGCTTAAGGAGGTGAAGTTCGATGGTATCGTCATTCAGCCTACTGCATAAAAACATGCTCACAGCTAACAATCAGGGAAAATTACAGGGAAAGGTGAAAGTACCAGCAAATATTCCAGCAGGTACTAAATTAGTACAATTTTATGGGGATAAAGGAAGCTATGGAGAGACAACTTATACTGGTAAAAAAACTATTACCATAGAAGAGAGAAGAAGAGTTATCGCAGCAAGAAGAATTGACCCTTTAGCCCAAACATTTACTTTAAATGAGAGCAGACACATAGGAGGTGTAGAGATATGGTTCACAAATAGCGGCAAAAAACGTGTTGTTGTGCAGATTAGAGCAATAGCAGTGGGAATGCCCTCGCAGACTGTCATTGCTGAAAGCTATATTGAGCCAAAAGATATAAAGATAGATGGCACAGCAACACGTATCACTTGGTCACCAGTGTTTTGCCATGCAGGAGAGGAGTATGCAATAGTTTTGCTAACCGATGATGCAGATACAGCAGTAAAAATAGCAGAGCTTGGCAAATATGATGTAGTAAATAGCCGTTGGGTAACAAGCCAGCCATATCAAGTAGGAGTATTACTATCATCAAGTAATGCAAGTACCTGGACTCCGCATCAAAATTTAGATTTAACGTTTCGACTACTAGCTGCAAAATTTAGTGAAAATTCTTATGTTATTGATCTTGGGAAAGTTACTGTAAACAACGTATCAGATTTAATAGTTTTAACAAATGTTGAAAAAGTAGCATTTGATACCAATGTAGAATTTATCTTAACAGATGAAGAGGGAAAAGAAAACTTTCTGTCTGATAATTTACCACTCGCACTGCGTGAAAGATTATCTGGAGAGCTAACGGTAAAAGCAAGCCTAAAAGGAGGGCGAGAAAAAAGTCCTGTTCTCTATCCTGGGTTACAGCTAGTTCTAGGTAATCTTTCAGAGTCCGGAGATTATGTAACGAAAAGCATTACAGCAGGAGCTAACACCAAGATCACCATAACATATGATGCGCTAATACCTGGCACTGCAGATGTTAAAGCATATGTACAAAAAAACGTGGATTGGCAATTAGTAAATTTAACATCAGGAAAACCAATTGGAGAAAATTTGGTAGAGAGAACTCATGTGCTGACAAACTTTAATGGCAATGAGACTAGGGTAAAATTAGTTTTAAGTGGAACAGTTGTTTATCGCCCTAAGGTAAAAAATCTCAGAGTGATTGTCACATAATGACTGTTGACCAAACCAAACGAGGATATCCACTGCCTCATCCAGAAAATATTGCAGTTCAAGATGTGGTACGTATTCGAAGAGCTATAGAAAAAATAGATGAAGATATTACCGAAAGAGAAGATGAGCATAATCAACTAAAAAATAATTTTAAACGATTTAGATTTGAAACTTTTTTGAATTTTTGGGAATGAAAGAAGCAATATACCAAAGGATAAAGGATTTAGCAGCAAACAGCACACCTGATCAACTGGCATATCTTGCAAAATCACTGGAATTGATAGCAGATAAAAAAGCTATTGCTGACATTGTGCAGATGACTGAGGTAAAAGAGATAATTGATGTACTACAAAAGAGGCTTAAGGATTTAGCAGAAAACAGTACACCAGATCAGCTTGCATATCTTGCTAAGGCATTGGAATCAATAGTAGATAAGAGTGCAGTGTCTGAAATTGTGCAGATGACAGATGGAAAGTTGAAAGAACTTCTAAACTCCGCAAGATCACATTTGAATGACATAAATACCAATAAGGAAAATTCAATATCGGCAATTACTGAAGCAAAAACAGAATCTGTAAGTGAAATAAATACTCTAAAAACTAAAACCTTGAATACTTTAAAAGCATCATCAGATTCACATATATCGCTACTTGATACGAGAAAGAATGCCAACATTGCAGCAATAAATAGTGTTGGCAATGATCATAAAGATGGTCTAAAAGGTTTAGTGAATAACTTCCGCACTGTTAATGATGTGCCAAGTGGTTCATCGATTATGAGGGAGATCAGGAGCAGAGAACCAACCAAGCTTAACTCCATAAATGATGTACCAAGTGGCTCATCAATCATGAAAGAAGTAAGAAATCGTCATATGATTGAACCTGGAGCATTACCTTTTTTATTTGGTGTACTAAGTAGAAAAAATAATTACTTTGGCCGCGGAACTTTTACAACTGAGCTTGGTCAGTGGAGTAGTGATGTAACAAAAACAGACTATATGCTACAACTACTAGCAGGTACTCACACATATGATACAAGCTATGTTAGTTTTTATCGGCCAAGACAACTCAGTTTTTTAGAGGGAAGCAAAGGTACATTTATCTATGGAGAATCATACCCAAGATTTATGTATGATGGATTTTCTGAGCAATTCAATATGCTGAAATACCCTTATGCTGCACTGGGAGTAATATTCGTAAAAAACACAAGCAATGTAGATATAAGTAAAACTCTAAACTTTGTTGGATCTGCAATGTGGTATAAAGATGAAGTTAATTATGGAGGAGCAGGATTATTTATAGGTACACCTGATAAAACTAATACAAGGAAGTCAGAGATTTCGAGAATTACTTGGACACGTATTTACCAGCATGAAATTAACAGTCCTGAATTTATTGCATCAGGTAACATAATCATTCCAGCAGGAAAAACCGTTACAGTGTTACTTTATACGTCATCTAATCTTCACTCAGAAGGTGAAAGAGTTGGTGAGACACCTGAGTTCTTTGCAAGTGAGCACACGTATAGCACAATCTATGGTCAATTTATTCAGTGGGGAATATATAATTTTCGCAGCAATTTTCTCACCAAAGGGCTTGAGGTGGACGTAGAGAGAACGCTAAGGGCTTGGCAATGTCCAGGATTATCTAAAACCTATGAGCTCTGGAGGTAACAAACAATGTCTATCTACATTAGATTTGAGAATGATAAACAAGTTGAAACAACAACGCTTGAAAGTAAGCCAACTGGAAATGATTGGTATGAAGCACCAGAAGATTTTGATTGGCAAAAAAGCTATTGTTTAACAGAAGGAGGAAAAATTGCTCAGCGAAATCAAGAAGACATTGAATTGGAGTTACTGCAAAATGCGAAGTTTTCTGCACTTTCTAATCTTCGTGCTTATTATGATAACTATACTCACCAATACGCAGGGCATTCTCACCAAAAAGCTAAATCTTATGAGATTCAAGCGAAAGCCGCAGAGAACATTTTAGCAGCACCAGAATCTATGAATGAAAAGGATGCAGAAATTATAGAGCCTTTAGCAAAAGTACGTGGTATTACAGTTATTGAAATGGCAAGAATAATTGAGGAAAAAGTGAAAAAAGCAGTAAAAGCAATAATTAAATGTGAAGAGCTTGAAGATTTATCCAAAAGAAAGATTGAAGAAGCCAAAAGTGAAAATGAGCTACAGACTTTGCTAGATGATTTCAGGAAAAAAATACAAAGAAATGACTGAAGAATTTTTACATGACGTAAATGTTATTGAGGTAACCTCAGGGGCTAAAGCAGTACGTACAGCTAAATCATCAGTGATAGGTGTAATTGGTACTGCACCTGAAGCTGATGAGCAAAAGTTTCCGCTAAATAAACCAGTGTTAATTGCAGGAAGCTTAAAAGAAGCAGCAAGACTTGGAAAGAGTGGCAGTTTACCTTCTGCAATAAATGGAATATTTTCCCAAATCGGTGCAACAGTAGTAGTTATTCGAGTTAAAGAAAGTGATCCAAAATTAAAAGAAGAAGAGACGCTGAAAAATATAATTGGCGGTGTTGATAAAGAGACTGGAGAGTATCAAGGGATAGAGGCATTCCTCAGCAGTGAAAGTATAATTCATGTTGCTCCAAGAATATTAATTGCACCTCAGTTTACTCATCAGTTACCTGAAATAGATGGAGTAAATCCAGTAGTGAGTGCTTTAATTTCCATAGCAGAAAAATTAAGAGCAATTATTGTTGCAGATGGACCAAATACTAATGATGAAGAAGCAATAAAATGGAGAAAAAGTGTGGGCAGCTCAAGAGTTTACGTAGTTGATCCTTGGGTTAAGGTATTTATTGAAGGAAAAGAAGGAATCTTGCCAGCAAGCCCATTTGTAGCTGGTTTAATAGCTAAGATAGACAGCGAGCAAGGCTTCTGGCACTCACCTTCAAATAAAGAGATAAATGGTATTGTTGGAACAAGCAGGCCTATTGATTTTACGCTCGGTAATATAAATTGTAGAGCAAACCATTTAAATGAAAATGAAGTAACAACGATAATTCATCAAAATGGCTACAGGCTTTGGGGAAATAGAACATGTTCAAATGACTCAAAATGGGCTTTTTTGTCAGTGAGAAGGACTGCAGATTTAATCAATGATAGTTTACTTCGAGCTCATTTATGGGCAGTTGATCGCAATATCACCAAAACTTATATAGATGATGTAATTGAGGGGGTGAATTCTTATCTGGCAAGTTTAAAAGCACAAGGGGCGATTATTAGCGGAAAATGTTATGCAACCCCAGAACTCAATACACCAACAAACATTGCAAGTGGAAAAGTATACTTTGACTTTGAGTTTACACCACCATATCCAGCAGAACAGATTACTTTCAGGTCACATCTTGTGAGTGGTACAATATTATAAAAAAGAGGAAAAAATGTTACCGAAGATTTTAAAGAATTTTAACGTATTCGTAGATGGTCGGGGTTACGCAGGAAAAATAGATGAAATTACCCTACCAAGACTTACCATAAAAACAGAGGAGTACCGTGCTGGTGGTATGGATATTCCAATAAATATTGACATGGGCATGGAAAAGCTTGAAGCAGACTTTACTTTTGCTGAATACGACACAGAACTCTTTCGGCTATTTGGGTTGATAAATGGAAATTCAGTAGCTTTGACACTCAGAGGTGGAATGCAAGGGAGTGGTAGTAACGATATTGAAGGAGTAATTATCAACCTTAGGGGCATATTCAAAGAATTTGATTTTGGTAGCTGGAAACCTGCTGAAAAAGCAACGCTGAAGTGTACTGTAGCTGCTCATTATTATAAACTTACGATAAATGGTAATGAGCTAATAGAAATCGATGCTGAAAATATGATGAGAAAGATAAATGGTATTGATCAAATGGCTTTGTTGCAAACGATTTTAGGAATATAAAAACTTATTTGAAATTTTATTTTTAAGGAGGAAGTAATGCACACTATAACACTTAATAACCCAATAACAGTTGATGGAATTTCTGTCTCAGAACTTACTGTTAGACGTCCAAAAGTTAGAGACTATCTTGCAATTGAACGCTTAAATGGTAGTGACCTTAGTAAAGAAGTAACTTTGACTGCCAATTTGACATCAGTTGCAAAAGAAGCGATTGAAGAGTTAGATATTGCTGATTATGTGAAAGTGCAAGAGGTATTAAAGGATTTTTTTTCACCGATTATCCAAAAAACTTGAGATTAGAAATACTAGTGCTTGGCTCTATCATAGGTGGTGGAGTTGAGCACATTCTTGATATGGAGATTAGTGAGTTTATTTTATGGAGCAAATTAGCTAGGGAGTTCAAATGTCAGTATTATCGATAAAAATAGGTGCGGTACTTGATGGCAGTTTTAATACTGTAATAAAGGGAAGCAGTAGTCAACTTACCCGTCTTGGTGAGAATATAAGAAAGCTTGATTCATCTTTAAAATCAGTATCAAAGTTTAAGCAGTTGGGTAGTGATGTTTTAACTAGCAGAAGGTCATGGAAAGGTTTTGAGGATCAGGTAAAATCTTTAGCTAAACAAATGAAAGCAATAGAGAAACCAAGCAAAACTTTAAAAGCTGAGTTTGATAAAGCTAAGTTTTCTGCAACAAAAGCAAAAGAAGCATATTTGAAAAAGAGAGATGCTTTGCATTCATTTAATGAAGAAGTAAGGAAAAGTGGAAGAAATATTAAGTCATTAGTAAGTGATCAATATAAACTTGGTTCTTCTATTGAAGTGCTAAAAGGTAAGTATGGTAAGCTTGGGTCTGCAATACGTAGTCACCAAAGTTTTTTAGCAAGCAAAGCACATTTTAAGTCACAAATTATAGAAACTATTGGGCTAGGGCTAACGCTTGCAGCGCCAATCAAAGTTGCTATTGATTTTGAATCGGCTATGGCTGATGTTAAAAAAGTAGTAAGGTTTAATGATAAAAAAGACGAAGCTAGTAAATTTGCTCAAGAGCTCAAAAAATTATCTCGGGAAATACCCTTGTCAGCTGCAGAATTAGCACAAATAGCTGCAAGTGGTGGTCAACTTGGTATTGACAAAAATGATCTTATAAAGTTTACAACAGTAGTTGCCAAAATGACCACAGCGTTTGATATGTCGGCAGAAGAAGCTGGTAATGCTATTGCAAAAATATCCAATGTCTATGGAATTAAAGTTGATGGTATGGAAAATGTAGGTAACATAATAAACCATCTTTCAGATAATACTGCTGCTAAAGCTAAGGAAATGGTTCTTACACTGAATAGAATTGGTGGTAATGCTAAACAGTTTGGTTTAGAAATTGATCAAGCAAGTAGCTTAGCAAGTGCGTTCATAAGTTTAGGTAAACAACCTGAAAAAGCAGCAACTGCTATAAATAACTTTCTTAGTAAACTACAGACCGCAAGGGAGTAAAGTCCTGAATTTCACGATGCATTAGATGAGATGGGAACAAGTATAGAAGAGCTCGAACAAACTATTAAAAAAAATCCTCAAGAGGCAATATTGCAATTTCTTGAAACTTTAAAAAAAATAGATGACCAAGAGCGTGCCGGTATTCTTATGAATCTATTTAGTGCTGGGTTTCAAGATGACATTGCTCTTTTAGTAGGAAGCTTAGACATTTACAAGAAAGCTATTGAACATTTAGCTGATAAAGAAAAATATAACGCTTCAATGTAGGACGAATTTAACAATCGGGCAAATACTACAGCTAATAAATTACAATTACTTAAAAATGCAGTATTTGAAGCTGGTATGAATCTAGGGTCAGTAATGTTGCCTACTTTAAATTATGTAGATGGAAGTTTGAAAGCAATAACAGAGCGTATAGCTTCTTTTGCAGAAAAATATCCAACTTTAACTACGGCAATCATGAGTACTTTAGCAGCTTTGATAAGTTTGAAAGTCTTAGTAGTGGGATTAGGCTATGGAATTACTTTATTAGGAAGTACAATTTTTGGTCTTAAAGCAACAATACTGACAACATTTTCATCTTTATCAAGTATAGTTTTTCCTGCAGTAATAACAGGGCTAAGAGCAATAACACTCGCTGTAATGACTAACCCAATTGGACTTTTAATAGCGAGTCTTGTTGCTGGTGCAGCTTATGTTCTAACTAACTGGCAAAAAGTGAAAGACTTTTTCTCTAGCTTTTGGAAATCACTCATTGAACCTATAGGAAAAGCTTTTTCATGGATGGGAAATACAGTTAGTAGCATATTTGCTGAGAATAGCCCGATTAGAAAATTTGAAAGCAATGGAAATGTTGTTAATGAGCTTTCTAAAAATAGCATTTTCAGTAACGGAAACCCATTGACAAGTAATAGTGCTATTAAACAATTTTCAGAAAATAGTAAAGGCAATTTTGAGAGTTTTAAAGTTAAAGGTGTTATAGAAGAAAAAAGAGCTATAGAACAAGAAGAAGTTGAGAAAGCATTCAAGAAAAGTAGATGTGAAAATAGCGAATCGAAAGTATATAACCAAGCATTCTATCAAACGTTTAATATCAACATTAAATCTGAAGATGTGCGCAGTGTTGCTGATGCAGTAATAGAACGATTTAGAGAACAAGCACGTGGGGCACTTTTTGATATAGTTGAAGAGTTACATTGATGTTGCTTGGAAAATGTAAGCAACCAATAAGCCTAAGATACAGTAAAGAAAAAAGGTGGTATACAATTGAATGTATTGAAAAAACGTTGCTACAAAACATTGGCTCAGGAATTGAATGTATTGATCTGACAGGAGTGATTTATCCACGTTATCAGAGTAATGGCTTAGAACAGCTAAAAAATATACGTGATACTCAAGTTCTAGTTGATAATTCAGGAAATGTGCTTGGAGATTTTGTCATTACTAATGTAGAAGAAAAACAGATATTATTTTTTCCTGATGGAAAACCAAGAAAAATTGAGTTTATTTTGAAGTTAAAAAGTTACAATAAATGATTTATTATTACACCAAAAAAAACGAAATGTTAGATCTGATTTGCTGGAAACATTATGGATACAGTAGTGGAGCAGTGGAGGAAGTATTGCTTGAAAATCCAGGCCTTGCAAAATACGGAAGCTTTTTGCCCGCTGGATTAAAAATTAAGCTTCCTAAAATTCAGAGAATATTGAAAGAATCTGTTATAAATATTTTAGATGAATGACACCAGATTTTGATATAGTAGCAAAAAATAACCCAGTAACAGAGGTTTTAAAAAAGAGTTTAATATTACTACGTGTCACTGATGGATCAGGTACTACAAGTGACGAAGCTGAGATATGTATTAATTATAGCTCTAGCGCTTTAGAACTTAAGGGCAATTTACAGGTTTTTCTAGGATATAAAGAAACAGGTTTATTACCTATGGGGGTATATAAGGCAAATCAAATTACAATACAAAGTCCACCACAAACTTTAAGAATAAAATGTGACGCTGCAAGTTTAAGAGGATCATTAAAGGAAAGAAAATCAAAGGAATGGAAAGACATTACCTTGGGAGATTTGATTAAAGAAATAGCACAAGAACATGGGTATGAAGGTAAAGTCGCTGAAAGATTTGAAAATATATTTATACCACATACCATTCAAGCAGATGAAAGCGACATGAGTTTTTTGGAAGGATTAGGCAAAAAATATGATGCACTAGTAAAACCAGCAGGAGGATATATAATTTTTATTCCGAAGGGAGAAGCAAGATCAGCGACTGGAAAGATGTTAGGTACAACAGTATTGACACCTAAAGATATTATAAATTGGGAGGTAAATTTTAATGTGCGTAACAAATATGGATCTGTTATTGCAAAATGGCACAGTTATGAGAAGGGAGAAACTATAGAAGAGAAAGTGGGAAATGAGAGTCCAAGTTATACCCTGCAAACGCTTTACTCTACCGCAGAATCAGCAATTAGTGCAGCAGCAGCTAAGTTAAAACAACTAAAACGTAGTACATCAAATTTAAATGTAACTGTTCCTGGTAATCCAGAATTATTTGCAGAAGCTAAGATCAGTCTTTCAGGATTTTGTCAGGAAATTGAAGGCGAATGGGTAATCAGCAGGGCAGAACATATTCTGAATAATAGAGGATATCAAACTATAGTAGAGGCAAAAGTGAGCAAAGCTATTTAAATGAAACTTAAGCAAATGATTATTTAATTCTAAAAAAATGTTAGACATGAACAAAATAAGTAAGAACATAAAGAATAAGATAAATTTTCTATGGCTTATGATAACAATTATATGTGTTGTTGTTACATGTTGCTATACAAAGAGTAAAGCTGTGAGTAATTATAAAACAGTACTACAAATTGCTTCTGAAAATTGTAACTTAGAGGTTGTAAAACTTTTGGTAGAAAATCTATTAGATGTTAATGTGCAGGTTCCTAAATTAACAGCATTACATTATGCTTCAGAGGCAGGTTGTTTAGAAGTTGTGGATTTTCTAGTACAAAAAGGAGCTGATATAGGCGCTTCTGGGGGGTGTGAGGGATGGACACCGCTGCATTATGCTGCAGATCAAGGACGTTTGGAAATTGTTAAATTTTTATTAGACAAAGGAGCAGATCCTAGTGCTGTAGCTAAAGATGGAAGAACACCTAGAAGCATGGCTGTAATATCAGAAGAACGTAATAAAGATAAAAACAAGCAATACAGAGAAGTAATAAAACTACTTTCCAATGCAGAAGGCTCGCTCAAAAATAGCAAATAAAATCAAAGATATATTGGAGTCATAAGGATCTGCAGAAGAGCAATACGAATTCAAATAGTGACTACCACAGCAAAATATAGAAACTGAACATATTTCTTCTTTTATCAGTAATTTGCAATTACTTTATAATCAGTAAAAAATATGCTAAAAAAAATCCCAATTACAGTAATTATTACCATATTAATCCAAACCGTAGCATTGATATGGTGGTTATCCAAGCTAGACTCAAGGGTACAATTTCACGATAAACTTATTGAATATGGTTTAATGGAAAAAGTATTAGTACTTGAGGAAAGGGTAAAAAATCTTTCTGAGGAATTGGATGAGCTTAAAGCTGATTTAAAGTAATTATTCTTCTACTTTTGGTGTATAAGGATCAGATTGAGATTGACGATCCTTCCAGTTTTCGATGTATTGCTCAACTAATTGAGGATCCCCTGTTATAATCAGTAGATTCTCAGCATTTCTTGATTCAGCTGCATAGGTGAAATTAAAAGAGCCAGTTATTATTTTGTTATCATCAATAATCATTATTTTACTATGAGCAATCGCTGGTTTAAAGTCTACCCAAATTGGGATTTTTTGCTCAAACAGCTCATTGATAACACTATACTTTGAGCTAACTTGCGATTCGTCGAGAATAACCATGACATCAACTCCACGCTTTTTAGCTTGAACCAAGGATTCAGCAATAGGCTTCGAGGTAAATTGGTATGCTTGAACCAACACAGATTTTTTAGCATAGTCTACAGAATCAATTATTAGGTTGGTGCAATTTTCTCCAGGCGTGAAGCAGACTGTGGCTTTTGGGCAGGAAACACATCCCGATAAAAGCGAACAAGTTAATAAAATCAATAAATACCTAACGTAGGGTCGGGAACTGGCGCGCCTCTTTAGGGTTTGGTGGCTGATCCATTATTTTTCATCATGGGCCTCAATCCAAATTCCCATATTTACGTTTCCAGCTCCCGCCTCATCAAACGCAGCATGCAGTTTTCCGCACTACGCTTCCCTAGTAGTTTCTTTACCAAAGTTTATAGCATATTGTGCTGGTAGTGCTTTCGGAACGTAATACCTTATTCTGTAGTCTTCATATAAACCTAGCGTTCGGTATATCCATTCGTTACTCCACTTCTTCCAGCCAAATCCTTTTGCTTTTCTGGCTCGCATTAAGTTGCGTCTTACTTTCTTCATTACCCACTGTTTCACGTACCTGAAGGTTCGACTTGAGTGTCCAATCCTAAAGTAGTTTACCCACCCTCTCAATATTGGATTAATGATATGAATCACTCTTCCTATTGGTTGCGACTTATAGCAGCGAAATATTTCCTTCAACTTGCGTATTAGGTTTGTCCGTGCTTTCATCTGTGGTGTTGTTTGTATGCTCCACTTTCCTTGTCTTGTAATTTTCCTTCGAAAATCAAATCCTAAGTAGCTGAATATTCTTCCTTCTTTTAGATTGATTACTTTTGTCTTTTCTTCATTTACTTCTACTTTTAGTTTTGCTAATTCTTCTTGTACCCTTTTGTAAACTGATTTTTCTAGCCATTTCCATTTTGGGTGTCCACTTATCAGTATCACTAAATCATCAGCCCATCTGGCGTATTCTATATGTTGATATTTTCCCTCTTTAGTCACCTCTTTTGCTTTCTCTAGCATTTTGTCTACCTCATTTAGGTATATATTACTCAGTAATGGCGAAATTGGTGATCCCTGTGCTATTCCTCGTTTTCCTCCTATCTTGAGGATTAGCTTAATTAAGCGCATGACTTCTTTATCGTTTATTCTTTTTGCAATTTTCTCCATAAGAATATGATGTCGCACGTTATCAAAGTAGGATTTCAGATCTAGGTCAATACATTTTGTGTTGCCTTCGATTGCTGTTTTTGCTACTCTGCTTATTGCTTCACACGCTTTTCTTTTTGGTCTATATCCATATGATCCGTCCTGAAAGTCAGATTCGAATATTGGTTCAATTATTAGCTTTAGTGCTGTTTGCACTACTCTATCCCGGATGCAGGGTATGTTCAACATTCTGAGTTTTTCTTCAGATTTTGGTATTTCCTTCCTCCGGTTCCTATTTGGGCTATAGGTTTTGGTTATTAGCTCGTGTCTTATTTGTTGGAGGTACCCTCTTAAGTCTGTTGCTTCTATTGATTCGAATGTCACTCCATCAATTCCTGGTGCTCCATTACTCTTCTTCGTTAGCTTGTAGGCTTCCTCCAGTGTCTCCATTTTGCAGACATGAACATAGTATAATGCACCCCATAAACTAGACCAAAAAAAATGGTTAATCCGAGTAGGAAGGTAAAGGGGTAAAAGTATGGCAACAAAAAAATATGAACCAGAGTTAAAAGCAAAGATAGCTTTGGAAGCAATAAAAAATCAAAAAAGCACATCTGAGATATGTAGTGAATATAAAATACCATCAACAAATCTATATGATTGGCGTGATAGAGTATTGGCAAGGTTAAAAGACCTATTTGTTGAAGAAAGTGAAAGTGCGAGAAAACAAAGAATCTTAGCGCAAGAAATAGAAAGTTTACATAAAGTAATAGGAGAATTGACAGTGGAAAATAGTTATTTGAAAAAAAATTACTGAAATAAGCAAAAAAGATAGAGTAAGGTTTATAGAAAAAGATTCTGATCTGTCAATTAGGAAACAGGCTGATTTACTGGAGATTTGCAGATCTAGCTTATATTATAGGCCTATAATTAATAACGAAAGTGAAGTAGCAAATTTGATTCAATTGGCTTCTGATTGCCGTTATGGATATCGTAAAATTACTGCTGAAATCATAGCGAGTGGGGTAGTAGTCAATCACAAAAAAATCTTAAGAATTATGAAAAAAATGAAGATTAGTGGGCTGTATTGTAGAAAAAGATGTAATACAAGTATTAAAGAAAAAAAGCATAAAATATATCCTTATTTACTCAAAGATTTGATTATTTGTAGAGTTAATCAGGTATGGGCTACTGATATAACATATATTATGGTAGAAGGTAAGTTTGTCTATTTTGTAGCAATAATGGACTTGTATAGTCGCTATATTATTGCTCATTCATTATCACCATATCTCGATGCTGGATTTTGCCTTTATACTCTCAAAGAAGCTCTAAAACAAGGTAAACCTGAGATTTTTAATAGTGATCAAGGGGTACAGTTTACTTGCTACAACTTTATTATGGAATTAGAGCGTGCTAATATTAAAATCAGTATGGACCATAAAGGACGTTGCTTCGACAATATATTTGTTGAGCGCTTATGGAGAACTTTAAAGCAAGAAGCTATATATTATTATAGACCAAATAGTATCAGAGATTTGAATCTTATAATAAATGATTTTGTTGCTTGGTATAACTATAGAAGGCGACATCAGACTCTACATTATAAAGTTCCTGCTGATCTTTATTATCATAAACAGTAAATGAATATATTGATAAATACTTTAAATGTGTGTCGACGTATTTATCAACATAAGACCCCCTGCGAAAGTAGAGAAAAAGGAAGAGAGAGATAAAAAAGGATGTAAAATAATAAATTTAGCAGAGGTAAAATGACAACAAGTTACGAAAAAATAGCAAAAACACCTTATATCTTTTACCAACTAACAGGGTTAAAAGTAGAAGAATTTCAAAAAATAGTGAAAAAAGTTAGGCAAGAGTGGGAAAGGATAGAAAAAGAGAAGAAATGCCATGGAAGGAAATCACGCATTGGAACATTAGAAGATAAAATTTTATGTGTATTGATTTATTATAGAACTTATATAACTCATCCATTTTTAGGTTATTTGTTTAATTTGCACAACTCCAATATTTGCCGGCTATTGAAAAGAATGGAACCGTTACTAGCTAGAAAAATTACGATCAAGAAGGATAGAGCAATGACACCAGAGAAGATACTAAAGGTTTTAGCAGATGTTACAGAGCAGTCGATACAAAGACCTAAAGATGTTAAGAAACGAAAGAAATCCTATTCAGGGAAGAAAAGGTCTAACACAATAAAGACTGAAATTATTATAGAAGAAACTGGGAAAATTTTGTCTGTGTCAAAATCACATAGAGGTAGAGTGCACGATTTTCTCATAAGAAAACAGGAAAAGTTTCTTTCAACTAATAGCATAAAATATGCTGATTCTGGTTATCAAGGTTGGCAAAAGTTGCAGAGTAACGTTTTGATACCGTATAAAAAATATCGCAAAAAGCTACTAACAGCAGAGCAAAAGGAGCATAATCAGAAGCTTGCATCGTTTAGGATGAGAGTAGAAAATAAGATACGGGAGATCAAGATTTTCAAGATTATGTCGCACGTTTACCGCAATTTTCAGAAGAAACTTAATATGAGATTTAATATTATCTCTGCTATTATTAATCTAAAGCATGCTTTTTAATTAGTTTCTGTTCCTACACTTTCTTACCCTATTTTGTTACTTACCCGTTTCGCAGGGGGTCTTAAGTTGGAGGGCAAAAGCTGAAAAGAGGAATAAAGCTCTGGCCAGTAGGAGTATCGATATTAAAGTCAGAGCTTTTTCAATTACTTAATGTTTTAAAAGAAGGTGAAGAAGCTCCAGCAGGATACTGTCACTTTCCGGAGTATGCACCTGAATATTTTAAACAGCTAACAGCAGAGCAATTAGTCAGCAAGGTAGTAAAAGGATACACTAAACAAGAGTGGCAAAAGGTAAGAGAAAGAAATGAAGTACTAGATTGCCGAATTTACGCAAGAGCAGCATCGATAGCACTGGGAGTAGACAGATGGCCAGAGAGTAAATGGAATAGTTTGAGTGGAAAAATGGAAAGCAAAAAGCCCAAAAAATTAAGACAGAGTAAATGGCTTAGTAGTAAAAATGTACAGTGAAGAATATTTAACTCAAGTTGAACAAGCAATAAAGAAGCTTCAGAGTGGCGAAAGAGTGGTATCAATTGCATATGGTGACCATGTGGTGAGATATGCTGAAGTTCAGATAAATGACTTACTAAACTTAAGACAAAGAATTAAAGCTGAGCTAAAGATTGCTGGAAAGAGGAAAGTTGTTTTTTCAACGAGTAAAGGAATTTTATAAATGCTGCTAAAAACCTTCAAGCAATTGTTTAACAAACCAAAGATAAAAAGCTCTGCATGGGACGCTGCAGGATCAGGAAGAAGATTTTTTCACTTTCAACCAGAGTCAGGAAGCATAAACAATTTGCTGTCTCAAAGTCTTGAGCACTTACGCAGTCGATCACGTGATATGGTAAGAAAGAACTCGTATGCAGCAAACATCATCGATACGATAGTAAGTAACTCTGTTGGGACAGGAATAAAGCCGCAGTCAAAGGCGAAAGATGCAGAGTTTCGGAAAAAAGTACAAGAATTATGGCTGAGATGGACAGATGAAGCAGACAGCAGTGGGATAAATGATTTTTATGGGTTACAAGCTTTGGTCTGTAGGAGCATGATAGAGGGAGGGGAATGTTTTGTACGACTGAGAACGAGAAAACGAGAAGATGGTCTTTGTGTACCGTTGCAACTGCAAGTACTTGAATCAGAGCATTTAGATAATAAGAGCAATCAAACCCTTGCCAACGGTAATGTAATTAGAAATGGGATTGAGTTCAATAGGCTTGGGCAGAGAGAAGCGTATTACCTTTTTCGAGAGCACCCTGGTGAAGGATCATTCGGTGAATCAGTGAGAGTGCCGGCAAATGATGTTTTACATGTCTATAGACCACTTAGACCTGGGCAGATTCGAGGAGTACCGTGGCTTTCTACAGTACTGTTAAAGCTCTATGAACTTGATCAATATGATGATGCAGAATTAGTGAGAAAAAAGACTGCTGCAATGTTTGCTGGATTTATTACGAGACTCGATCCAGAAGCAAATATTTTAGGAGAAGGTGAAGCAAATGAGCATGGAGTAGCGCTGTCAGGCTTAGAACCTGGGACTATGCAATTACTTGATCCAGGAGAAGATATCAAATTTTCGGAACCATCTGATGTTGGAGGAAGTTATATGAGACAGCAACTGAGGGCAATAGCAGTAGGCACAGGGATAACGTATGAGCAGCTAACAGGGGATTTAACGGGTGTCAATTATTCATCAATCCGAGCAGGGTTAATAGAGTTTCGCCGGAGGTGCGCGATGTTACAACATAATGTGTTAGTATTTCAGTTTTGTCGGCCAGTATGGGATAGATGGATAGAGTTAGCCCTACTTTCCGGAGAACTAGATATAGGCGAAGAATGGACGAAAAAAGAGGTAAAATGGATACCACAAGGATTTGATTGGGTGGATCCGCTGAAAGACCAGCAAGCACAGCAAATGGCGGTAAGAAATGGATTTAAAAGTAGGTCAGAGGTGGTATCAGAGCTGGGTTACGATATAGAAGAAATAGACCAAGAAATTGCAGAAGATCAAAGACGTGCAAGTGAACTGGGCTTAAGTTTTGATTCTGACGTGCAAGGTAATTTTAATACTAATACTGAGATAATATAAATGACTTGGATTAACAAGCCAATGATGATAGAGCAGAGAAGTTTTGATCTATTGTCATTACATGCAAAAAAGCAGCCGATTTTCAAAAACATAAAACATGTAACAAGAGATAGTGAAAATGGAATAAAAGTAATACCAATACATGGAATCTTGACGAAAAAGTCAGAAGCTTTTGATGATGTGTTGGGGATGACATCGTATGAGAAGATACGTGAAGAGATAGAAGAAGCTTTAATAAATGAAGAAGTAGAAACAATAATTTTGGACATAGACAGCCCCGGAGGGGAAGTAAACGGTTTATTCGACCTTTCTGACTTTATTTACGAAGCAAGGACAAAAAAGAGGATTGTGGCGATAGCAAATGATGATGCATATTCTGCGGCGTATGCGATAGCGTCAAGTGCTGAAAAAGTATTGGTAACGAGAACTTCAGGAGTTGGAAGCATAGGAGTAATAGCAAGTCACGTTGATCAAAGTGGATTTGATGAAAAACAGGGGGTAAAATATACCACAGTATTTGCAGGAAAGAGAAAAAACGATTTAAATCCGCATGAGCCAATAACATCAGAAAGTATGGAAAGCTTGCAAGGAGAGGTAAATCGCCTATATGAGATGTTTGTCCAGCTCATAGCACGAAACAGAAATTTGTCCATGGAAAGAATCAAATCAACGGAAGCAGGGTTATATTTTGGAGAAAAAGCAATAGAGATAGGACTTGCTGATGGAATGACAATTCTTTCATCTATTAATAAAAACAGGAGTATTACTATGAATGAGAAAACTACAACTGACCTAGAAACTGATAATTTAACTAATAAAATCAAGAATGACAGCTATCGTACTGAAGTTCTTGAATTAATACGTTTATGTAATTTATCAAAGATGCCAGAGAAAATAGGAGAATTTATTGAGCAGGATGTAAATGCAAAGCAAGCCCAAGAGATATTAATGTCAATACTGGCGGAGAGAACGAAGAAGACAGAGATACTGAGTACAATACCGCAAAATACACCGGAAGACTTGATGATGCAGGTAGCAAGAACTCGAGCGCAATCTGGCATTTGAGAAATTTAGGTATCAGCAATTACAAACGCCGCAGTAAATAAGTGACCAAAGTCCGCCAGAATATGCAATTACAGATCTTTTACCGCGGCGTATAACAGCTACAAACACGGCGGTAAACAAGTAGCCAAAATTATTATAAATCTTTTACCGCCGCGTATCAAACATGGCGATAAAATTAAAGAAAAAAAGGAGCAAAAATGACAAGTATAACTGAAGCAAATAACTTAGGTGATCTTCTGAAATATGAGGCATCAAGTCTATATTCAAGAGACCAAATAACAGTAGCAAAAGGTCAAAATATTAAGCTTGGTGCAGTAGTTGCGAAGAAGACAGACGATGGTTTTATTAGGGTACTTAATCCAGCAGCTACGGATGGAACGCAAACAGCGACAGGTGTAATAGTAAGTGATGTAAATGCAATAGAAAACACCAAAGCAGTAATCATTACACGTATAGCAATGTTAGCTGATCATGCAGTGGTGTGGCCAGCAAATATCACTGAAGAGCAAAAAGCTGCAGCAATAAAGCAACTTGAAGCACGTGGTATCATCATCCGCAAAGGTGTCTAAACTTCAACTCAACTTAAATTAATAGGGAAAACAAGGGGAAAAAACATGCAAAATCCATTTACAAATCCAGCATTTAGTATGACAGCATTAACAAATGCAATGAACATATTGCCGATAAATTATGGACGTACAGAAAATTTAAATTTATTTCCAAGTAGGTCGGTAAGATTTCGTCATATTACAATAGAAGAACACCACGGAGTTCTCAGTTTATTACCAACACAATCCCCAGGAGCACCAGCAACAGTAGGAAAACGCGGCAAAAGAAAGGTAAGAACATTTACGATTCCGCACATTCCGCATGATGATGTAGTGCTGCCAGGGGAAGTACAAGGAATAAGGGCATTTGGATCAGAGAGTGAACTTAAAGCGCTGGCAGATGTAATAACTGATCATTTGCAGCTAATGAGAAACAAGCATGCAATAACATTAGAGCATTTGCGAATGGGAGCGCTGAAGGGAATAATTTTAGATGCTGATGGGTCAGAATTATTAAATCTGTACAACGAATTTGAAATTACACCAAAAGTAGTAAATTTTGCCCCTGGAACAGCAACAACAGATGTAAAGCGTAAGTGTATGGAGGTATTGCGACATATTGAAGACAACTTAAGTGGCGAATATATGACCGGAATTCATGCCTTGGTAAGCCCTGAGTTTTTTGATGCACTAACTTCTCATGCAAAAGTAAAAGAAGCATATGAAAGATGGCAAGAAGGAGCAGCGCTAAGGAATGATATGAGGTCAGGATTTGCGTTCTGTGGTATAATGTTTGAGGAATATAGAGGACAAGCAACTGATCCTGAAGGAACCGCGAGAAGGTTTATAGAAAGAGATACAGGGCACTGTTTTCCAGTAGGAACAGCAAGTACATTTACAACATATTTTGCACCAGCAGACTTTAATGAGACAGTAAATACTCTTGGACAGCCACTATATGCAAAACAAGAGCCAAGGAGATTTGATAGAGGAACTGATTTACATACGCAGTCGAATCCATTGCCAATGTGCCATCGTCCGGCAGTTTTGGTAAAAATTAGTTCTAGTTGATGAATATAGGAAAATTATTGGAAGATTGTTTTGAGCATTTAGGAGTGGAAGCCATATATTGTAATAAAAATAAGGAGAGTATTCGTAAAATAAAAGTGCTAATAAAACGTCCTGAGACTACGTACTCTCTAGGTGCAGATGGAGCATTAACTCAGCAAATTGCCTCAATAGAGATACGCAGTAAGGACGTTACTTCCTTTAGCATAGGTGATTATATCAAGATTGAAAAAAGATTCTATAAGATTTTTGAACCACCGTTAAAAGATTCTTCGGGTGAAGTATGGAAAATTGAGGCAATAGAAAGTGTTTAATATTAAAGTTAGTAACAATATTAATGAAATAATCTCCAATATTGACAGAAAAGAGCAGAAAGTAAAACTGGCAGCTATAAAAGCACTAAATAGAACAGCACTATGGTTAAAAGCGCAAGCAGCTAAGGAAATCAGTGAGGAAAAGAAAAGTTTGATAAGAAAGAGATTAAGAATTTTTAAAGCAAAAACAAGCAGATTAGAAGTGTTAATTAGAGCAAATCTCTATGACATTAGAGCATCGGCAATTGGAAAAACACAAAAAACAAGAAGAGGATCAAAAGTAGGAAAGCATGAGTTTATAGGAGGATTTGCAGCAGTTATGCAAAAAGGAAATAGCGGTATGTTTAAACGTGAAGGAAGAGCAGCATTGCCAATAAAGGAAGTTAAGTTGCCACTCGAACCTGAGGCTTCAAGAATAATAGGGAATCTTGTTAATTATGAAGTTGAGAAAGTCTTTACAAAATTTTTTAAACGTGAATTGAGCTGCAGAGTATGATGAATTGGAAGGATTTGCATAATGCAATTTGTACTACATTAAAGAAAGAAATATCAGCAATTCAAACTTGTGAAATTTATCCATCGATAAGAAAAGAATTATTAGCGCCAGCGGTGTTTATAGAATTATCAAGTCTAGAGCAAGGAAAAGATCCAGGAACAGAGGAGCTGGCGCTAAGAGCAAAATTTGAAGCACGAATTGTGATTGATAGCACAATAGAAAATGCACCTATTATTGTCAGATCATTAGCAGCAGAAGTAGCAAGAGTAGTAAATAAAAATACTTGGAACGTGAAAAATGTTTCACCAGGAGAATTTATATCAGGAGGAGGAGATGATTTTAGGCCGGAGTTAGATGCGTATTTGGTGTGGATGGTTGATTGGAGTCATCAGCTTCATTTAGGTAAATCGACATGGACAGAAAATAAGATTAAGCCACATACCATAAACGTAGGGAATATAAATGTTGGATCATAATTTTGCAATTTCAGAGCTAGGTAGAAAATTAGCGAATATCATTCGTATAGGAGTTGTAAAAGAAATAGATTATGAAAAAGCAAAAGTAAGAGTGAAAATAGGAGAATTTTTAACAGATTATCTGCCATGGATAACTTCTAGAGCAGGAGAGGAAAGAAGCTGGCTACCACCAAGCATAAATGAACAGGTAGTAATATTGTCACCATTGGGAGAATTATCTTTAGGAGTAGTACTTCTTGGAATATATCAACAAAAGTACTCTGCTCCAGAAAATAAAAAAGAGGTGAGTAGCTTAACATTTCAAGATGGAACAAAGTTGTCATACGATAAAGATAAACATCATTTAGAGATTGAAGTAGTAGATAAAATAACACTGAAAGCTGGAGAATCGAGTATAGAAATGACAAAAAGTGGAATAAAACTGAAAGGAAGTAGAATAGATTTAAATTGACATGAGAAGAGCTATAGTTTGTACAGGTGATAATTGTACTGGAGTACCTATTCATGTTTGCGTAAGCGGGAGTAAAGATGTGCGTATTAATGGTAGATCTGTCTGTCGTAGAAGTGATACCTTAACTATGGGAGAGACACTAGCACAAGGATCAAACAGCGTATTTGTAAATGGTATTGGTGTAGCGAGAACAGGTGATGTGGCGTCCTGTAGTTTTCAAGTAGTAAGTAAAAATCAAAGTGTGTTTTCAAAATAAAAAAAAATTAAAGTAGTCGAAAAATGAGAGGAATGGACGCTAAAACAGGAAAAGAATTAGAAGGAATAGAACATCTAAAACAATCAATAATTGATATACTGACCACTCCTATTAACAGTAGAATAATGAGGAGAGATTATGGGTCAAGACTATTTGAATTAGTAGATAAGCCAATAAATAGAGATTTAACTTTGGAAATCTATGCAGCAACAGCAGAAGCACTGGAAAAATGGGAAAAGAGATTTAAGTTAGAAAAAGTAAAAGTTGAAGGAGTAAAAGAAGGGAGAGTAACATTGAATTTAGAAGGTGTCTATCTTTCAGAAGGTAAGTTCATAAATATTAATGGAGTAGTTGTTTAAAAATGCAGCAGCCTGAATCACTGAACTTTGAAGAGATTTTTGCTCGGATGAAGGAAGAGTTAGTGAAGCGTGATGCAAGCTTTACAGGATTGGTAGAAAGTGATCCAGCAATGAAGGTATTAGAAGTAGCAGCATGGCGAGAACTTTTGCTTAGAGAAAGAATAAATGAAGCAGTAAAGAGTAACTTACTTAAATTTGCGACAGGAGAAGATCTTGATAATTTGGCTGAGTTTTATGGAGTGGAAAGACAAAAAGAAGAAGAGGATGAAAGATTTAGAAAGAGGGTAAAAGCAAAAATAGCAGGTTGGTCAACAGGAGGAAGTAAGGAATATTATAAATATCATGCACTGTCAGCAGATAGTAGAGTAAAAGATGCACTAGTAGAATCACCTATACCAGGAAAAGTACAAATTTCAATCTTATCAACACAAACTGGCATAGCATTAGAAGAGCTACTGGAAATTGTAAAAAAGCAGGTTACTAGAGATGATATAAGGGTTTTAACAGATACAGTAACAATAATTGGCTGCAATATTATGGAAATAGATATCCACAGCAGAATGAGCATAAGTCCTGTAATATCAGAGGAAGAAATCAAGAAGCAGTTTATTAAGAAGTTTGAAGCAAATAGAAGGCTGGGATGGAATGTTACAAGATCATGGATAATAGCGAATCTATTTGTAGATGGTGTAGAAAACGTAGAATTAATCGAGCCAAAAGAGGACGTTGTAGTACTAGGAAATGAGTGCGCTGCATTAAGAAAGTTAAAGGTTGAGTAATGTTATTGCCACCAAATGCAACAAAGCAGGAAAGAGCGCTGGTAGATGTGATAGATTATAAAGTAGATCCAAACTGTATCAGAGGATTTAAGTTTAGTCTTAAAGAAGAAACATTGCCGTGGATAATAGAAGAATATGGTTTAGAAGAGATACTGCGTTGGGTAAAAGATAGAAGAAAAGCCGTAGTAGAAGGAGTAAAATTTCAAAGACTGCGAGGAACACCTAAATCACTTAAAATAGCACTCAAGTGGGCAAATATAGAAGACATTACAATCATCGAAGAACCACCCGGTAAACACTTTTTTGAGTTGCAAGTAGGGATAAAAGAGGTACCAAATGACTTCTTCGTAGATGCAGTAGTAGAGCTGGCAAAACTATCACTGCCTGTAAGATCCAGATTGATGAGGATTTTTAACGATTATTATAATGCGCAGAGATTTATATTGGATGAGAGTTTATTTGGAGATCTTCTTTCTGATTATTCAGGGGTAAAAATAGAAAAAGATGGACCAGTGTTATCATTTGGAAGAGTAAATTTTTTCAGGTCTAGTGGTCCAGTTATTAGGATTATAGAAAACTATCTACGCGATCATTATGAACGAGCTTTAAGCAATGATATATATCGCCTAGATGTAGCAATCCTTGGAGAAACCGAGCCTCACATAAAGGATTACAAAGGCATCTATGAAAGAGATCATTTGTGGTACAACTTAAAAGCACTATATCCATTACCACAGAGTTTATTACCAGCAATAAAGTTTGCGAAAGCGCAAGTTATATTATCGGACAGTTGGAACTTAGGAGAAACAAATGCGTGCTTTCCGGTTGGTAGCATAGAAGAAGAAGGAAATAAATTTGTATTGGGAAACGATAAACTTTCAGGGCAACATTGGAGTTTAAAACACAAGCCAATTTTAGAAAGGTTTAGCGTTACTCACAACTATAAAGTAGAAAATTATACAGATCAGAAGGTCAGAAAATATGTTTTAGCAGAACACAACGTTTACTATAAAAATGATTTAGAGCAAAAAGACTCAATACACGAATTAGAAAAGCACATTTTAGTATTTTACCCGGGAGTACTGAAGTGGCATGAACATCGACATTTGCACAGAAGTTGGAAAGATAGTCGAATAATATCTCTAATAAGTTAAGTACTTATATTTAGATACTCATATATTATATTAATAATAGGTAAAAGTGTATGAAATAAAAAGAAAAAGGCTTGCTTTTTCATGCTAAAAAGGACATGACTTGAATAGCAGCAGGTAAATATAAGAAATTTGTCTGGCGCTAGGTTTGTGAGGTATGAAATGAGTTTTAGCAAGAGTAAGTTTTTTAAAGAAGTATCAAGTAACGATATTAATAAAAGAAATGAAGAAGGAGAGACGATCTTGCATCAAGCAGTAGAAATCTCTGATTACAAAACAGTGAGATTATTAATAAAAAAAGGAGCAGAGGTTAATGCAAGAGACAAAAATGGTTATACACCTCTGCACTGTGCAGTATTCGCAAAAAGTTTAGAAAATGTAAAAGTGCTGCTAAGAGAAGGAGCAGAAGTAAACGCCACTCAATATGTCAGTGGATGTACGCCACTCCACTCTGCGTGCAAAATAGGAGGAGTTGAAATAATAAAAGAGCTAGTGAAGGCCGGAGCTGAAGTTAATCAACTGAATAAATATGGTGCAACACCAATGTATTACATCTGGGAAAGTGAAAAGTATCGTCTATGTGATAGCAAAGAAAGTGAAAAGGCAAGTAAATTTTTAAGAGAAAAAGGTGGAGTAACAAAAAGTAGAGAACTGACGTGCTATGGAATAGAGAGGCTAGTGGGAGAAATAGCAGACATGTTGAATGGGAGTTATTTACCAGAGTTAAAAATAATAGAGATAGAAGAAATAAGGAAGAGAGACAAATCGCTAATAAAGAAAGAATGTCAAAATTTAGCAAGCAAGATAATCAGCCAAGTGAATGAAATGATAGATGAGGTGGTGAGAAGGAAGGCTTAGGTTTAAAGAAAAGGTGAGGTAGATTATGAGTAAAAAAGAAAAAGAGGAGTCACTATTAGAGAACTCGTTTAAAAATATTTATGAAAGAGACAGAACAGCTCTGCATTATGCAGTAGACGCAAAAACAGTGAGGGTATTAGTTGAAAAAGGAGCGAATGTGAATGCAGCAGATGTAGAAGGACACACAGCACTGCACCTAGCGGTAACGGAGAAACGTCTAGAAATCGTGAGGGAATTGATAAAATCAGGAGGGAATGTAAATGCTGAGGAATATGGAAATAAATGCACACCGCTGCACCTTGCATGTATGGTAGGTGAAAAAGAAATAGTGGAGGAGCTAGTGAAAGCTGGAGGAGAAATAGAGCAAGCGGATAAATTTGGAATGACAGCGATGGATTATAGTAAAGAAGTAACCGAGGTATTAAAGAAAGAAACAGACAGAATTGAAAAGTTATTTATGAAGGGCTAAAAATATGGAGAAAGAAACAGAAAAGAAAGTAATGAATTTAGAGAGAAAACCTTTGGATGAACTGAGAAAAATATGGAAGAAGGTATTTGGGGAAGAAGCGCCTAGATACTCAAAGAAATATCTGATACCGAGATTAGCTTATAGAATGCAGGAAAAAGCGTATGGAGAAATGTCAAGAAAAGGAGCAAAAAGACTAGAGTATCTGGCAGATCGGCTAGAGAAGGGAAAAAGAATAAGTAGCGATAAATTACCAATAGAAGGGACAGAATTAATATTAGAGAGAGGTGAAGAGACGCATGCAGTAATGGTAACAGATAAGGGTTTAATCTATAAAGAAGAGTTTTATACGTCATTGTCAGCAGTAGCAGGGAGAATAATGGGAATGAGCTACAACGGACCTTTATTATTTGGGATGCGTGATAAAAGTGAAAATTGAAGAGAATAAAATGCTAAAAGAAGTAAGGTGTGCGATATATACGAGAAAATCAAATGAGGATGGGCTAGAACAAAAGTTTAACAGTCTTGATGCACAGCGAGTAGCATGTGAGAAATATATAAAGAGCAAAGAAGGCTGGGTGATATTGGCAAAAAGGCACGATGATGGAGGATATTCAGGAAAAAATTTAGAAAGACCAGCGATAAAGGAGTTGTTTGAAGATGTAAAAAAAGGAGAAGTAGATTGTGTAGTAGTATATACACTAGATAGGTTATCAAGAGAAACAAAAGACAGCATAGAAGTAACGTCATTTTTTAGAAGGCATAGAGTAAATTTTGTAGCAGTAACGCAGATATTTGACAATAATACGCCAATGGGAAAGTTCGTACAAACGGTATTATCAGGAGCAGCACAACTAGAAAGAGAGATGATAGTAGAGAGAGTAAAAAATAAAATAGCAACATCAAAAGAGCAAGGATTGTGGATGGGAGGAACTTTACCGCTGGGATATGATGTGAAAGATAAAGAGTTAATAATAAATGAAAAAGAAGCGAAAATAGTAGGGCACATATTTGAAAGATATGTGGAGCTAAAATCAATGGCAGAATTGGCAAGGGAGCTAAATAGTCAAGGTTACAGAACGAAAGCAGATATCTTTAAAAAAGCGACGGTGAGAAGAATAATAACAAATCCAATATATATGGGAAAAATCAGACATTATGAGAAGCAATATGAAGGGAAGCATGAGGCAATAATAGAACAAGAAAAATGGCAAAAAGCGCAAGAATTAATAAAGAATCAGCCATATAGAAAAGCAAAATATGAGGAAGCGCTACTAAAGGGGATAATAAAGTGCAAGAGCTGTGATGTAAATATGACGCTGACATACTCAAAAAAAGAGAATAAAAGGTACCGATATTATATATGTAATAACCATTTAAGAGGAAAAAATTGTGAATCAATAAATCGAACAATAGTAGCAGGAGAAGTAGAAAAAGAAGTAATGAAGAAAGCAGAGCAGCTATATGAAAAATGGGGAGAAAAAGCAGAAGAATGGAAAAATTTAAGTTTTGGAAAGCAAAAAGAAGTAGTGAAAAAGTTAATAAAGGGAGTAATGGTAAGAGAAGATGGAATAGAGGTGCATTCTGAATCAGAGGAAAAATTTATACCAACAAAGAAGAAGGGAAATAAATGCACAGTAGTAGAGCCAGAAGGTAAAACAAATAATGTACTACTTAAAGCAGTGGTAAGAGCTCATTTGTGGAAACGGCAACTAGAAGAAGGAAAATATAGAAGTGTGAAGGAGCTAAGTGCCAAAATTAGTATAGGTACAAGACGTATACAGCAAATCTTGAGGTTGAACTATTTAGCACCAAAAATTAAAGAGGACATAGTAAATGGGAGGCAACCAAGAGATTTGAGGCTAGCTGACTTGAGGGAAATACCGATGTTGTGGAGCGAGCAATTAGAGAAGTTTTATGGATTAGTGTTGTAACGTTTATAAATAATGCTCACAGAAACTTATACTCAAATATGTAAGGATATTAACATAAAATAGCGAAGATCTTGATACATATTAACAAATAGTTAAAAGCAGGAAAATCTTCCCAGTAAGGAATGACAGGTTACTTGCGAGTTTAGTCCAAAACTTTAGTTAATAAATTAACTTATATTGACTTATATAAAAGTATTAGTTATACTATTAGTAATTTATTAATAAAAGAGGCTAACATTATGACAGACTTTATAGATTTTTTCAATAATGATTCAGAATTTGTTGATGATAACTCTTATTATGAAGTACACAAATATAATAAAGATGGTCAGCATATTAAAGATGATTTTTACTTATACTCGCTGGCGCTTCACCCGTGTGGAAATGAAGATGAAAATTTATCATTTTTTCATAAAGATCATGAGAGAGAATCTCTTATGTGGCTAGACAAAGAGTATTTGCAAATATCAGAGGGTAGCTGGAGAAGCGGAAGCTATTATAGTGATCTTTTGAATTCTGACTATGTGGTAAATGATGTAACTTTGGATAAAAACATAGTAGAATTTAATGTAACTCCAACTGTAGAGAGCTACTCACAAGAGGTAAATAAAATTGTAATCTCGAAAATCGGCGCTTGAAGAAAGGTAATTTATAACCCTTGACCTTGCCTAAAAAATCTGTTATCTTAACACCGAGGTACTTAAACTCCTATCCACGCTGCACTGAGCGACTTGAGTTCATACTAGCACCCTGGTTTTCTGCATAGCCTTCTCTACAGGAATTTGACGAAGAGTTCACTATATCGCCATACTCTAAATCTTTTACTGCTTCCAAGACTCCCTCTTCAATTTTTTTAGATGAGCTAACTCTTTCAGAAGACTGACAAAATTTTCTAGATCGTTCAAAAGACCCTTGTTTTATGGCTTCATTAACTAATAATCCACCAAGGAAGCAATTTTCCCCTATTTTTTCGTTACAGCTTTTCAATTTCCCTAACTTTTCTTGATCTCTTACTTTTACCCCTATGAAATTTTCATCCTCCTCATCAAGATATAATTCAACTTCTAACTCCCCCAAGCTGGTGTAGAAAGTTAACACTATACCGTCACTACCTGTAATGTCAGTGTAATTTCTGTTTTCCCCTTTAATGTCAATTCTTACTATACTTCCTCCTATTTTTAACGTGCAGACTTTTAATTCTAGAGGTTCTACCTCCAATTCATTTGTAATTTTTACAGTCTCAACAATACTACCTTGTGGATACTTTATATAAGAATATATATTATCTATGTTTATTTCTAACTCATCTTGAATTTGTTTGTTTTTGTTCACAATGCTTTCACGCGCAGCTTCTTCTAGCCGGCTTCTAATTTCTTTACATTCACCAGAAAGATAGTCATCAAACTTTGTTTTATGGTCAAATATAAGTTGCGTAGTTGCTTGTTGTCCCTCGTCTTCTTTGTAGTTCACAACAAATCCCATAGTCACATGTGACATTCTATCGTTGTAGAAAAGACATCGCTTCACTTTCCCGCCTTTCAATAGTACATCTTCAGCAATATTTTGTATAATGTTTATATTGTATATATCTGTTGCTAGATCTTCACTACAATAAATAAATCTACCAGAGGTTACTTCTGTAACATCGTCAAGAACATCTTGTATTTTCTCAAATACTAAGTTCGCTACAGTTGTTCTATTGTCATCACAATATGAGTTTAATTTTATTCCCCTTTTTATATACTCACTTACTACACCTTCAATATCTTCTAGAGCACTCTTTGACCAAGCTTTTATAGATTCTTCATACTTTTGTATACTCTCTTTTGTAATTTTCTCATACTCTTGTTTATTTTTCTCCGCTATATCATTCATCTTCTGAAGAAATTCGTCATTTAACAAACTCTCTTCATCAGTCAATGGTATTTCTTCTTCTACTAAAGATGAATCTCCTTCTAAAAAAGGAAGAGAGTTATCTAAATCATAGCTTGAGTTCGAGTCTTCCTTTGAGTTAAAATTGCTTGGATTGGTATCAGTATTACTCGCGTGTAAGCCGTCACTAACTGGAATAACATTTGGCCGTGAATCCCAATCTGTTATTTGTTTTGCACACGCCCCACTTTGTTTATTTTTTACTTCACTACTCATAGCATACACCTCAGGGGAGTAAGTATAGAAATGAGATAGTGCGTGTCCTTGCTCATCTCTTGAATTAATTGGAAAAGGATATTTATCAGGATCATTCAGCAGAAGCTTTATTCTCTCTCCGCAATGATTTTGTTGCGCAAGATCAAAAAACAACCTTTTTACACTGTTTTCATCTAGTTTGCCAACATTATTGTTAGATTTTGCTCTTGCTTGAGACCATAATGCTTTCAGCTTTTTACAAAAATCTATAGAGCTGTCTTGATTATCTATACTAAGTTTATCTATGAATTCCCAGTATTTTTCAGATTCAGCTAAAGCTTTTGCTCCTTCATCACTAATATTGTTATAAGCCAAATCAAGTGCAGTAAGTTTTGTAAGATTAACTAAAGCTTTTGCTCCTTCATCACCAATATTGTTATAAGCCAAATCAAGTACAGTAAGTTTTGTAAGATTAGCTAAAGCTTTTGCTCCTTTAGCACCAATACTGTTCTGACTCAAATCAAGCTTAGTAAGTTTTGTAAGATTAGCTAAAGCTTTTGTTCCTTCATTACCAATGTTGTTATGAAACAAATCAAGTACAGTAAGTTTTGTAAGATTAGCTAAAGCTTTTGCTCCTTCATCACCAATATTGTTATAAGCCAAACCAAGTGCAGTAAGTTTTGTAAGATTAACTAAAGCTTTTGCTCCTTCATCACCAATGTTGTTATTATCCAAATTAAGTACAGTAAGGTTTGTAAGATTAGCTAAAGCTTTTGCTTCTTTGTCACCAATATTACAATTCTTGAGAGAAAGTTGTGTGATGTTTCTATTCTCTTGCAAAAAGCTTATCAATTCCTTGATATTTACTTTTTTATCATTCAAAAATAATCCGTTGCCTTCAATAAACTCGTTGAAATTCATTTTTACCTCACTAAATATTATTACATTACTATTTTAGCAAATATTTTTCAAGTAATATTGAAGTTTATGAAAAATACTGATTTCGTAGTGCCACAAAAAATTTATTTATGTACTTTTTTTAAAAAGCATAAAAATAGTACATATATTTGTGAGAACAACTTAAATAGAAGCAGAGTTGTGCAAATAAAAGTGTGAAATTTTTGCAACGAAGTTAGGCAAATTAGTTCATATCTAAATGTGGCTGAAGTAGGCTAATATAGCTGATTTTAGCGTATAGTAAAATTACTATATTAAAAAGTTCGAATGTATCACGTGGTAGACCAACACATTCCAAAACGAAAGATTCTCACCGCCCTTGATTTTGAACGCTGGAAATGGTTGTATTATTTAAATTTTTAGCAATATTTTCTGTTAAGTTAATATCAATCTGTTTTAAAAAAAGTTGTATTTTCTTGTATCTTAATTCTGTTTTTAATATGGTAAGTTAGGGGCATTAAGTACTCAATGGAGATTTACAATAGTTTTATGCTTTAAATAGAATAAAATTCCCCTGATTCATATTGTCCCTTTTGCAAAAAACATCCCTGACTTTTCCTCTGCCTTTTCTTGTCAAGGTCAATTATAAGAAAGGCTATAAGTTATCATGTGACGCTGTAATCCAGAAAATTTTATCCATAGCTTACGGATTATTAATAACTTTGCCATAGTAATATAATTTTACAGTAGGTGTGGAATGAGTGATTTAAACAGAGATGTAAATGCTAAATTACTTAGTGCTAGATTACTTTATCTTGTTAAATCTAATGAAGTTGATGAGGCAAAAGATCTAATAAACACAAGAGTAGATGTTAATATAAAAGCAGATGTTAATGTAAAAGATGACTATGAAATGGCTTCTTTACATTTGGCTACTAAAGAGTGCTATGTAAAGATGGCAGAGGTTCTATTAGGAGAAGATGGAATTGATGTTAATATACAAAATGCAGATGGATGGACTCCTTTACATTTTGCTGCTAAAAAAAATTGTAAAGAGATAGCAGAGGCTCTATTAGAAAAAGATGGAATTGATGTTAATATAAAAAATGCAAAAGGATTGACTCCTTTACATTTTGCTGCTGAAAGCAATAGTAAAGAGGTAGTAGAGGCTCTATTAGGAAAAGATGGAATTGATGTTAATATACAAAATACAGATGGATTGACTCCTTTACATTTTGCTGCTGCAGGCAATAGTAAAGAGGTAGTAGAGGCTCTATTAGGAAAAGATGGAATTGATGTTAATATACAAAATACAGATGGATTGACTCCTTTACATTTTGCTGCTGCAGGCAATAGTAAAGAGGTAGTAGAGGCTCTATTAGGAAAAGATGGAATTGATGTTAATATACAAAATACAGATGGATTGACTCCTTTACATTTTGCTGCTGCAGGCAATAGTAAAGAGGTAGTAGAGGCTCTATTAGGAAAAGATGGAATTGATGTTAATATAAAAAATGCAAAAAGATTGACTCCTTTACATTTTGCTGAGAATGAGGAAATAAAAACTCTATTAAAAAAAGCAGCAGAAAAAGCTGATGAAAGTTTAGTTCATGAGCCATCGATAGATAATGAAGGAGGTCTAGAGGAAGATGTTGGGCAAGAAGGTAATGTCCAGCCAGTTATACAAGAACAAGACCCAGAGGAAGAATCACAGAAGATCAGTGCAGAAGAAGGAAATGATGTTAATATAAAAAATGCAGATGGATGGACTCCTTTCGATTTAGTTGAGGATGAGGAAATAAAAACTCTATCAAAAAGAGCAGTAGAAAAAGCTGATGAAAGTTTAGTTCATGAGCCATCGACAGATAATGAAGGAGGTCTAGAGGAAGACGTTGGGCAAGAAGGTAATGTCCAGCCAGTTATACAAGAACAGGACCCAGAGGAAGAACCACAGGAGATCAGTGCAGAAGAAAGAAATGATGTAAAAATTGAAGCTGTGAAGCCTGATAATGGACGTTCTACTGATACAGCACCTACACAAAATGATGTTAGTCTACGAAGTGAATCATTAACAAGTGAAGAACAGTCGAGCTCTTTCTTTGGTAATTTGTTTAGTATACTTATGAAGCCTTTTTCTTTAATAGGATCATTTTTGGGTGGCTTTTTTTCGTGGTTGTTTGGATCTGATCAAACAACTGAGCCAGAACCATTGAGTAATTCAGGAGGAGATGAATTATCAACTAAACTTGATCAAACAACTATGCAAGAATCACTGAGTAACTCAGGAGGAGAGGGGCTAAAAAACTATCAAGAGGGTGACAAAAATTCCTTTGATATTATATAAAAGAGTATCTTAAAAAATTCTGCGAAAAGTTAGAGGTTGTCCATAAATTAGTAGAATTAAAGAAAATTCCTCTTTATCATAACCCTAGTCATAGGGAGTGTTAAATAAACCATAGGCGTCAAGTTAAGGAAAAGTGGCATAAGAAAGAAGAGAAGCGGTAAAAATTATTTTAGACATTAAACGATAAAATTAGTAATTTATAGACTCTTTAAAAAAAATTATCTTATTTTAGATCAAGATTTCTTAAAAAATAAATATAACAAATAAACCTTAAATGGTTGCTATATTGGGTGTATTCTCTTAACTTGATGCGTATGCTTTTTTGAACATTCCCATCTATGGCGCTTTAATTTTAATTATAGCCCTTCTTATAATAGTCCGAACGTGGGTAAAAACGTCTTTATAGCTATTGTAAGCCAGGAGGCCAGCAGTGTGTTATTATGATCTGTTCGGATTATTGTGAAAAGAGCTATAGCTTGCCGAGTAGCTGAATTAACGTATAGCTCTTCTCATAATAATTCAAACAAGTTAAGACATGGACTTATGGTAGTGGGATTTGTATGCCAGCAGAGTATAGTTACGACTTAAGGAAAAAAGCATTGGATGAAGGAGAAAGTAGAGCCCAAGAGATTTAAAATTGGAAAAACGACTCTATATGAGTGGCAGAAAAGGCATAAGGAAACGGGAGATTTTCAGTCAAAAAAGCCTGGAAGCGTAGATAAAATTACCGACTGGAATGTTTTTACCAAATTTGCAAAAAACCATGGTGGCAAAACTCAGTCAGAGATGCTGGGGCAATATCAGTCGACAAACGAGCACTTAAAAATATTGGATTTACAAGACCTGCAGATATAAAGAAAGAAATGAAGAAAAGCGAGCTCAATTTTCAAAGGTTATAGCAACAAAACGTCATGAAAATCTTGTATATATTGATGAATCTGGAATAGACAATACAGAACATACGGATATTGCAGAAAAGGAGAGAGGTTTCATTCACAAAATCAGGTAAAAAAACTCAGCGCGTCAGTATAGCTCTAAATAAAAAGAAAATCATTGCTCCATTGACCTTTACTGCAATAAGGATGTTTTTGAGGCTTGGTTTGAGCAGTTTTTAACTCCAATTTTAAGGTCTGGCCAAACTTTGATAACGCTACCTTCTATAAATCTAAAATAGATGATCTTGCTAAAGGAGTTGGTGCTGAACTTCCTCCATATTCTCCAGACTTTAACGAAATTAAGCATCAGTGGTTTGCTATAAAGAACAGAGCTAGAAAAAATATCCCTATTTTTAAGTCTTTCCGTCAAGCTGTTGTTTCTGCTTTTTTATTCTGACTATTATGAGAAGAGCTATACTTGTTTCTTTCTGATAGCTGAGCAAATTTTAGCTAGGCCGAATAATAGGGATAATATTCTGCATTCTTTATGCACACTTCTTATATCATAAGTTGCATCTTCTCGAATAGAACGAATGTTATACTTATCACTGATTTCCTTTAACATATCGCAGATCGATCAGAGCAACACCACTAGTATGCTTATTGCTTTCTTATCGTTTGTGTTTAAAACAACGTATAGCTTTCTGTAACCATTGTATTTTCTTTCTCGAATATTAAGTTTACTATGGCCACCGTTGTTATTGTAGATACTAACTCTCGTGCTATCTATGGCAATTTCAATACTTTTCCAATCACATTTGTTGATTCTATGATCATCAATTTTCAAGTTAAGCTTTTTGAATCTTCTAGAAGCTTGAGTATAGCTAATGACTTTGAAGTATTTTCCCATTTGCTTTATACAACCTTTTACAAAACCAACTGCTTGTCTCAAACCAATCCTAAAAAAATGAACCACTATGTGTATCAAAATCACAACCTTGTCACTATAAACATTCTGCCATTTTGGAACCATTTTCGTACCAATTTTCTATGGCTTCATTGACGAAATGAAAAATATTTTCCCTTTTTTCAAGGAATTTGTTACACTTGTTCTAGTTACTGACTTTTGTCCTTTGTGGCATGATTTTTCTTTAAGCAGTTAAATGGTTATGTTATAATAAATTTTGTTAGCAGCCACCGGATTTTTTTGATTGCTGTGCAACAAGGCCCTTTTCAGTAGCCTTAGAGAGAGTATTAGGAAAAGTTTGGAAATTTAATGATAAATTCTTTTAGATCCCATAGTAAGCAAATTCGTGAACCATTTAAAGATATTGGGAGTTTTCTCCCACATAAAAATAGTTACATATCTCCTGAAAAAGGCCGAGATAAGGAAAATTGTGCACCAAGTGTAAGTCCTAGTAAGTTTACTCATAAAACTTTGGAAGAAAAAAATTATGAAGAGCTATTGAAACAAGAAGATATTGCTCGTATTGCACGGCTTAAGTATGGATGGCATGGAGGCGGCAATATACTGTTTGAAGTAATTGGATCAGCAAGTCATTTAGAAAAGCAGATACAAGGCTATATTAAGTTGAAAGTTAAAAAGCCTGCTATTTTTATAATCAACAAAAATGCCAATCATTGGGTAACGCTAGTTATAAAAACAGAATTTACTGCTTATTATGCTGACTCTTTAGGTTATGATATTTTCTCCTTTCAAGAGAGTGCAGAGAATGTTGGATTTTTTAAGGATAGTAATTACAACAATCTTCAAGAGCTGTTAGAGTCAAAACTGAGTGGTATTCAAACTCAATCTTTTTGTATTGAGCAACAGAAAGATGGTTACAATTGTGGAATATATGCCTTAAAAAATGCAGAAATAATTATGGACAAGAATCATGAGTTAGAGAAAGTATTAAATTACGAGTTAAGTGAGCAGGAGTTAAAGGAAATAAGGATTGAGTTCTCGTGCTTGTTACAAAAAGAAAAATTTGCAGAGCAGAAACCTCGAATCAAAGAAGCTAACAATAATGATGATTATCAATCTAAACCAAAGCAGAAATATCAGCCAAAACCTTCTGTCAATAGTTCAGTATTTTATTGTAACGAATTTAATGAGCACGATTTAGGTGATAATGAAAACCCTTTAAGAAGAAAGTTCAATGCAATAGTTAAAGACTTAGAGGAAAACAACAGTACAAGCCAAGGAAATATAAAGTTAATAAAAGGTGATGGGAATATTGAATATTTTCGAGCTAAATTAAGTGATAGTGACAGATTATTATTTACGAGTACAAAGCATAATGATAAAGATGCTTTTGTTATTTTAGAAGTAATTCTGAGTCATGATTATCGTAAGTCTAAATTTTTAACAAATAAAGAAAAAATAAAAAACATAAAAATAATAAGTGAAGAAGGTTCTGATAGCGCAAATACAGTAGAAATTGGAGATGTTCCACAAGTTAGTTATCTTGGTAAATTTATTACTTTTAATGCAAAGCAGGAAGATATAGTTGAAAGGGTTGGAAAGTTTGAATTACCTTTAGTTATTAATGGAGCTGCTGGTAGCGGAAAGACATCAGTGGCTTTAGAAAGCCTTAAAAAGATGGAAGAGAAGTTCAAGGGAGGAAAAATTCTATATATTACCCAATCTGAATATCTTATAAAAGAGTCAAAAAAAATATTTGAATACGAATATTACGATGAAGATACTCGTGAGTTCAAGATTGATACTCCAAAGGAAATCGAGTTCTTATCTATTCATGAATTTTTTGAAAAGGTAGCAAAAAAAGATGTAGAAGGAAAGAAATCGATCAATAGAAATAAGTTTTTTTCATGGTTCAAGAAAATATGCGAGAAAGGTAAATTTAAAAAGTATAAAAAAGACGGAGATAAAATATTCGAAGAATTTACAGCTGTGATAGGTGGAGGAAGTTTATTAGGAGAAGATGGAAAAGATAGATATGCTAAATTAGGAAATAGACAATCTATATTTCCTATAGATAAAAGGAACAGTGTTTATGATTTTTTTGAAGAATATAGGAAATTTATAGAAGGAGATCAAAAGTATTATGATCCTAACCTTATTGCTCATAAGTGTACTGAAGCTAAAGAATACGATGCGGTTATTATAGATGAAGTGCAGGATTTGACTGAGAGCACATTGGATTTAATATTAAAAAGTTTAAAAGATGAAAGTAAGGGTAATTTTTTATTATGTGGTGATGTTAATCAAGTGATACATCCAAGTTTTTTTTCTCTGTCTAGGTTAAAGTCTTCTCTCAGTAATAAATATGAGAAGAATCAAAAGTTAAAACTTTGTAATCTTGAGAAGAACTATCGTAATAGTAAGCAAGTTATTGAATTAGCCAACCGTATACTACACTTTAAGAATTATTGTTTTGCTTCAGAAGATAAGATGACAGAAAAGGAAAAAGAGCTTTTTTTTATGGAGAGTGATAAAGAGAACGATGGTAATGTCGGCTTTGTTGCTAAGGATAAAGAGCAGGAAATGGCGGAAAAAGTATCTGGCTCTACAAATTGGGCTGTTTTAGTTCTGAATGATGAGAATAAAGAAGATGCTCGTAAATTATTTGATACTCCACTTGTGTTTAATATACATGAAGCCAAAGGCTTGGAGTTTAGGAATGTGATTCTTTGCGAGTTTACGTTCCATAAAGCTTATAATGAGATATGGAATATAGCATGTCCTGATAAAGATGAAGGGAAGATTAAAAATACTATTAAGGAAATCCGTGATTTGTACAATGCAAAGAATGCAAAGACTTCAAGAAATAAGAATAAGGAAGATAAATCTTTTGAGGAATATAAATTTTATATAAATGCTCTGTATGTCGGAATTACTCGCGCTATTGGTAGTGCCTATATTATGGATGATGAAAAAAAGTGTAATTTATTGAAAGTAATAAAACCGAAGAAAATGGTTAGTGTAGATATTAAGAAAGAAGAATCCACTCCTGAAGAATGGAGAGATATGGCACTAAAGTTAACAGATGAAGGAAATGTAGAGCAAGCTGAAAATATAGCAGTGAAATTGCAACTCAAGGAAGAAAAAAAATATGCTCAAGAGATCACAGATGCATTAAAAGCTAAAAAGTGCCGTATGGGAGAAGTAACAGATGCTGTAGTACAGTCTCCTTTAGACAATGATAAATCAAATTCAGAGTTAAAAATTGATATAAAAAGTAGCCAGAATAAGGCACTAGAGTTAATGGATGAAGGAAACAAAAAGCAAACTAAAAATATAGCGATAAAGGCTCAAGAAAAGCTTTCTTTAGACAAGAATGAATCAAGGCGAACAGGAGGGAACGTTTTAAAGAAAGACTGCCATAAGGCAAAGACTAGTTCTGACAAGGATATTAAGGGTCTTTTTGACGCTATTGAAAGAAATAACTTGAGACAGGTTAAGAATGCAATAAGTAAGGTGGGTAGTAAAGCTGAGGACTATGTTGATGTTCAGAATAATAAAGGTTTAACTCCTTTACATGTGGCAGCATTGAAAGGTTGCGATGATGTAGCTAAGTTTCTTCTGAATTTTAAAGCTAGGGTTGATGCTAGGGTTAGTGATGGTTTTACTCCTTTGCATTTGGCAGCACAAGAAGGTCGCGATGGTGTGGTTGAGCTTCTTCTGAATCATGGAGCTGATGTTGATGCTAAGAGTAATGATAGTACTATTCCTTTACAGATGGCAGCACAGAGAGGTCATAAGAATGTAGTTGAAATTCTTCTGAATCATGGAGCTGATGTTGATGCTAAGAGTAATGATAGTGCTACTCCTTTATTGATAGCAGCACAGGGAGGTCACGGTAGTATAGTTAAGCTTCTTCTGAAGCATGGAGCTGATGTTGATGCTAAGAGTAATGATAGTGCTACTCCTTTATTGGCAGCAGCACAGGGAGGTTACGGTAGTATAGTTAAGCTTCTTCTGAAGCATGGAGCTGGTGTTAATGCTAAGAGTAATGAAGGTCTTACTCCTTTATCTGTAGCAGCACAAGGCGGTTATGATGATATAGTTAAGCTTCTTCTGGATCACGAAGCTGATGTTAATGCTAAGAATATTCAAGGTTTAACTCCTTTACATGCGGCAGCATTGAAAAGTTGTGATAATGTAGCTAAACTTCTTCTGGATCATAAAGCTGATGTTAATGCTAGGGGTGATGATGATTTTACTCCTTTGCATTTGGCAGCACAGAGAGGTCACGGTAGTATAGTTAAGCTTCTTCTGAAGCATGGAGCTGATGTTAATGCTAAGAGTAGTCAAGATTTAACTCCTTTGTCGTTAACACTAAATGATTGTCCTGAGGTAGCTAACCTTCTGTTTGCTGACCCAAATATTAATGTTAGTTGTGTAAAGATTTTGTCTATTAAAAAGAAAGAAGACAAAGAAAAATTTCTCCAAAAATTATCTCAAGATAATGAGTTGTTTAATCTGATAAAACAAGCAGCAGAAATAGATGAAAATAAGCTAGATAAATTGCTTAAAAAGATAAAAGAGCTACTAGAATCAAAAACTGAGTACGGTTTCAAACCAAGCTTAAACTACTCTCTAGATGGTAAGGATGAAGATACGACTATTAAAATTGCTATTAAAGTTGGTGGAAAGGTATTGCAGCTCTTACATGATTATGCGGAGAAGAATATAGATACAGACACTGAAATATTTAAAAAACTAAAACATGCTAAAGAAAACTCTCAGTTTAAGAGAGATCTTTGTAATGTTTCTGTCTCTAATCATTCTACTTTAGCTCAAAGCTTCTAATTTGATAGTATTAACTTCTTAACTCTTTAATTTCATCTACCGAAAGGCCAGTGATTTCAGCAATAACATCAATAGAAACACCGGCCTTGAGTGAGTTTTTTGCAACTTCGATTTTCTCTGCTTTTCTGCCTTTTTCATGACCGATTTGGATGGCTTCTCTATTTATAGCTGTGGTATTGTGTAGCAGATTATCCAATCTGGTGCTTCTCTGCCATTTTCCCACTTAGCAAATCTCATCTTTTCCTTGAGATAATATCCCTTATAAGCTTCCACAGCGCTGCTACATTTATACTGATCCGGGCAGTGCTTGTATAAAAGCTTGCATATCAGTTGATTGAAAAATGAGTAAATCCTTATTACTATCACACCAATCTATTACTTCCTCTGATTTATGTTTTCTTTTGTATCGCCAGGTGTACTCTTTACATAATTCTTTTCCATATCCTATCAACCAATAAAAATTTCCTTTCGACTGTCTAGCCCATAGAGAGCAAGGATGGTTTTTGTGAGTAAGTTTATATGGAATTTCTATATTTTGGTCTGTAATGCTGACTAAAGGATTTGGCGCTTTTAATGCTATTGAAAAAACACTGCTAAGTAATTGAGCAGTTTCTAATGGCATTTTCACTATATGCTTATCGCATAACATTTGTGCTGCAATTATAGGATTTTCGTCTAATACAAAGATATTCATCCAGAGATAGAATTAACCTAGGCCTTTAACTTCATTAACCGTAAGACCAGTAGTTTGAGCTATGACATCAATAGAAACCCCTGCTTTAAGTAGATTCTTTGCAACTGCTATTTTAGCTTGCTTTTCACCCTCTGCTCTACCTTTTTCATGGCCGATTTGGATGCCTTCTTGTCTACCTTCTTGTCTACCTTCATGTTTAGCATCATCGAGTTTTTGTTCCAAAATAGCCTTCTCTTTCTGTACACTCAATATTCTTTCCTCATATGCGATCAAATCTTTTTCATTCCAGCGAAACCTGTCTAATTCATCATATGCTAACTTTATTATCGGAGCTTCTGCTGCTATCTTTTTCAAATCTTCTTCAGTTGTTTCTTCTGCGTATTTAAAAAAGAAACACCATCTCTCTGTAGTATTCTCTAATTGCTCTACCTTATTTTTTGTAAATTTAGGCAACTCAATAAAGACAAATTGTAGATCTTTTAAGTAATGACCATTGGTTTTGATATCGCGTATATTATGAGTAGAAATATAGTCAACTTCTTCAGGCAGAAGGTTACAATTGGAAATAGCAATAAAGAAGACTTTCTGAAGATCAATGTAATTACCAGATTTATCTAATTGCCGTGAGTAAGCCTTAGCAGCATAAAGTTGAGCACGTTTTTCAAAGCCTTTATCACGAGCGAGCTGCATTTCGATGACAAATCTATTACCAATAGAGTCCTTGCAAAGAACATCAACAATGCTTTGCTTGTCAGAGGCAATTTCAGGGTCCATAATAGTGCTGAGGAATTCAATTTCTATTATTTGATCAGAAGTAGAAAAGTCCAAGATATTGTTCAGGAAGCAAATGAGGATATTTTTATTCTTTTCAGAGCCAAATATTTTCTTAAAGCTAAGGTCGTTTTTTGGATCAAGAAATTTAGAAAAAGCCATGACGAATTAACCTAGAAAGCATTAATAATTATACACAATTCTGTAGAGATATTCAACGTTTTTGTGTTTAGTCTATTAAAGTTAGCAAAATTTCAAGAATTGGCAAAAAACTACCTTCATAGATAACCCTAGAATGCTACTACGTACCTTAGACGCCTTTTGTAGATCTTTTCTATCAATTCTTCTATAAGGCACATTAAAAGGCCAACAACATGATTTAGCAGCCTCAAAGATACCTATTTAAAGTGTGAACTTCTCGTTTTAGCTTGTCACAGCATAGGCATTTAATATACTAGTTTTCAACAAAGGTCTAGCAAAATTTCTATCAAAACTTCTAAAATGGCAGGCTACGAAAAAGAATGACCGTTAGCTATACTAATTCTTTAGATCACGAAGTGGGAGAGAAAGTAAGAAGTTGGAGGTTAAAGCGAGGTTATACTCAAAAGGATTTAGCAGAGAAAATCGGTGTAACATATCAAATAGTACTACAATATGAAAAAGGAACACGTAAAATTTCGATTAAAAAGTTGTGCGCTATAGCAAAGGTGTTATCAATTAATATTACGGATCTTATTCCTGTATCAAATGAAAAAATCTGTTTTGAAGATAAGGGAGAGGAGATATTAAATCTAGTAAGAGAATATAAAAAGATTAATGATCAGGAGTTACGTAGAATGTTTTGTTTGCTAACCAAATTTGTCCAAGTCAGTGAAAAAAGTAGTAGGAAAGCAGAGAAAGTAAAAATTGCAAAGGGTTTGGTTAAAGAAGGAATTTCTGTTGATGTCGTTGCAAAAACAATAGGTCTCTCTACTGATGAATGTGTTGAAGAAAAAGTTGGTTCTATCTACTGCCAAATAGGAAAAAAGATAAAAGAATGGAGGGCAGTACGGGAGTATACTCAAAAGGATTTGGCTGAGAAAATGGTTACAACACGTGACGAAATAAGTAACTATGAGCAAGGAAGGGTTGCTGTTCCACTTGATAAATTATATGAGATAGCAAAGGCATTATCGATTAATATTATGGACCTACTTGAGCTAACAGAAGATGCAGATGATAAAATGGTACCTAATTTAATAAAAGAATACAAAAAGATTGAAAGCCAAGTAATGCACTAATAAAATCTCTGCTTGAAAGCATACAAATTTGCGAAGAGAAAGTGAAAAGAGCAGAAAATTGCAAAGGATTTAGTGAAAGGAGGAATTTCTATTGATATTATTTTGCAAGCGGTAGGCCTCTCTTTAGACGAAATTCAACAAGTTTAAAATAAAAAAATCAGTATATATTAATATCTTCACCTATTCATGAAAAAATAAGTAAAAAAGATTGAGAAATTGATTTGACTTCACTCGCAAGCTATGGCTCTATGCCAATGCTGATAAAAAAACAGCAGTAAATATTTAAAAAAAGTTTGTTGTTAGTGAAAGGTAAATTATATGAATAAAAGTAAAGAAGAAATCGAATTCAGAATATTAGAAAGCAAAGGAAAAGCACTACTTGATCGTGAAATAATGGAAACGTTTCTAAGTGCAGTACATGAAAGGCCACAAGCTCAAGAAATTGCTAAAAATCTGGTGAATACCTATACAGGAGTAGGAAGGATTTTAGGTCGAGAAATGGATGACCTGAAAGTCATAGAAGGAGTAACTGATTCTGCAGTGGCAATGATTATGTGTGTTAAGGAAACACTAGAAAGGGTACTGAGAGAAAAGCTCAAAAGTGAGCCAATAATGGACTTACAAGGGCTAGTAGAGTACTTAAACGTAAGTATAGGTCACGCAGAGAGGGAATGTGTAAAAATATTGTATTTGAATAAAAGGCGCCAATTAATCGGAGAAGAATCCTATATTGGTGAAATGGAAAAAGCACCGGTGTACATAAAGGAGATTACAAGAAAGGCATTAATAAAAAATACAACATCAATAATAATGTCACATAACCATCCTGGAGGAAGTTTAGAACCGTCAGAAGAAGATCAAGAAGTAACAAAGAGCTTAGCAGCAGCATGTAGTACTGTAAGCGTTAGATTATTTGATCATATTATCATTACAAGTGCGGGCTATTTTAGCTTTAGAGAAAACGGATTGTTATAGCAGAAAGTATTTGCAAGTTTACTCACTACAATTTATGCTGAGTAATAGAGTGTATAAATTAAGGTTTGTATACTTAAAAAGTATTTTTAATATGAGGTTTATATGACTAGTAAAGATCAGAATAAAAAGACTAATGTTAATCACAAGAAAATATTTGGTGCTCTTGAAAGCGTTGATATAGAGCAGTCTAAATTTGTGAGTAAAATTAATAACCAGAAGGAGATAAACCGGGAGACTTCCCCTAGCAGAAACATTCGCGAAAACAAAATCAACTACGGGAAAGGATTTGACTACATATATGGCGCAAAACCTGTAAGCGATCAAGCAGAAGATTTAAATCCGTTTACTTCAGCTTTAAAAAAAATAAAGCCAAATACAGAAAAGTTGAGCTGGTTTAAGAGTGCGATAGTAGAGGCAAAAAACGTAAATGAATTGCACAAAACTATAGACCAAGTACTAGCCTCTGGAGCAAGAATAAATGCATGTAATGATGGAGAATGGAGTATTGCAGAGTATGTAGTATTGGGTACACATTTTCACAGATTAGAAAAAAGTGATCGAAAAAAGCTAATACGTAAATTAATGCTAAGCGGTGCAGAGTTTCATGATACTCTACTGCAGAATAAACTGATAGGTGAAATCTATAATGAGCTACAACCAGAAGTTCAGCCACAGATAGATAAGCAACTAGAAGAACTAGAGAAAGCTGGCGAAAGTGCTGTTCAGAAAGGAGAATTAATAGATATCGAGATAGATAATAAAATGCTTTTTATGGAATTCTCTGAAGATAGCAAGGTAGAGGTAACCAAAATACTGAGAGAGTTAGGGAGTAATATTTTAAAAATTGGCAATGATGCAGTTGAAGTTAAAAATGAGAAGGGAGGTATAAGAAACTATACCGATATTTCAGATGGCAGCTCTGTCATGTTAGAATTTCCTACGAGCATTGGTAAGCTAAATATTATATTGTACCAAGATGTAAAAAAATATGATCAAGTACAAGTGAGAGTAGAAAACAAGGAAATGTGGGCTGAATTACAACAAAGAGGAGAAGAAATAGGAAAAAACTGCCTTTTCGGGGGAGTGAAACTTAAAGAAGCGGTAGAAAGAGGTAGTTTCACTAGATGTGGCATATGGAATGAAAAGTATGCTATAAAAGATATTAGCAATGATGAAGTATTGTCTCCGTGGGTAAATAGGGTATGTGGAGGTAGTAAAGAAACTTTTAGGGGGCTTTAATTAATCTATAGACAACTTTAAGGTTTTAGAGTTTACTGGAGCCTTTGAGCTATAGTAGAAAATATTATATGTATGGTTCTTTTCGTGGAAAGAAGTCTAGACTATGAAGTAGGGAAAAAGTAAAAAATTGGAGGTTAGAGCGAGGTTATACTCAGAAAGATTTAGCAGAGAAAATTGGTGTAAAGTACTGGGTAATACTGCAGTATGAGAAAGGAAACCGTAGAATTTCAATTGAAAGGTTATATGCTATAGCTGAGGCACTATCAATCAGTATTACGGATCTCATTCCTGTATCAAAAATCTGTTTTGAAGATGACGGAGAGGAAATATTAAATCTAGTAAGAGAATATAAAAAGATTAACGATCATGAGTTACGTAGAATGTTTTGTTTGCTAACCAAATTTGTCCAAGTCAGTGAAAAAAGTAGTAGAAAATCGGAAAAAATAAAAATTGCAAAGGGTCTGGTTAAAGCAGGAATTTCTGTTGATATTGTTTCACAAGCAATTGGCCTCTCTGCTGATGAATGTATTGAAGAAAAAGTTGGTTCTATACACTGCCAAATAGGAAAGAAGATAAAAGAATGGAGGCTAGTGAGAGAGTATGCTCAAAAAGATTTAGCAGAGAAAATGAATACAACACGTCACGAAATAAGCAACTATGAACAAGGAAGGACTTCTGTTCCACTTGATAAATTACATGGAATAGCAAAGGTGTTATCAATTAATATCATGGACCTACTTGAACTAACAGGAGATGAGATAGAAAATAAGCTACCTGATTTGGTTAAAGAATACAAAGAAATTGAGAGCCAAGAACTACGTAATGCATTAAGAGAGTCTCTGTTTGAAGGTATAAGGATTTGTGAAGAAAAAGTGAGAAAAGCGGAAAGGATCAAAGCTGCAAAGGATTTAGTAAAAGGGGGAATTCCTGTTGATATTATTTTGCAAGCGGTAGGTTTACCTGTTGATATAGTTTTAGATGGGTAGCTCGTGGAAAAATTATAGTAATAGAGTTTTTTTCTTAAATGGAGGTATATGTGTTTGTTTCTGCAAGCAATGTTAGTTATGGAATAGGGCAAAAAATAGAAAATTGTAGGTTAATGCGAGGTCATACTCAAATAGGATTAGCAGGTCAAATAGGTTTAACATACCAAGAAGTGAACAGCTATGAAAATGGCTATAGCGCTATTCCTGTTGAAGTATTATATATAATAGCAAAAGCATTATCAGCTACTGTTACAGATCTGCTACCTGAATCAGTAATAGTAAGAGAGTATAAAGATGAAGACGAAGAAATACTCTATCTAACAAAAATATATGAGAATCAAAAGTTAGGCAAAATAGTACCTTCATTAGTCAGGTTTGTTCATATTAGCGAGAAAATCAATCAAGAGGAGGCAAGATTAGAAGTAGCAAAAAATCTAGTTAAAGAAGGAGTTTCAGTTGACATAATTTCCCAAGCAACCGGCTTATCTATTTACGAGTATGATAATACAGAGAAAGAAGTCTGCACTGATTCTATATACTACAGAGTAGGGCAAAGAATAAGAGAATGGAGATTGATAAAAAGGTATACTCAAAAAGATTTAGCAAACAAAGTTGGTTTAACACTCAAGGAAATACACGAGTATGAAATAGGATACACTGCCATATCATTTGACAAATTATATCAAATAGCAGAAGGATTATCAGTGAATATTAAAGTTCTGCTGCCTAAAACAAGGGAAAGCAAAAAGCTATTGAGTTTAATGGATGAGTACAGAGAACAAGAATCATTAGATGCGTTAGTTAAATCTCTATCTGAAGATATGAAAAGCGGCAAGGAAAAAGTTAAAAAAGCAGAGAAAGTCAGGGTTGCAAAGAATCTATCAAAGGCAGATATTTCTATTGACATTATTGTGCGAGCAAGTGGCCTAACTGCTGATGATTGTGAAAATTGAATTGTGTTAAAGACGGTTGGGAATGTTAAATAACACATTAAGATATAAGCAAAAATAGTTATATACTTAATATAAATAAAAGTTGCAAATAATCTAAGTATGCTGAATGTTTCTATTGATGCTATTTCTAAAATAACAGATTTATCTATTGAGGAGCTTGAAAATTATGCTTTCAAAACTTAGCCTGGTTTAAAAACTGCAGTAGTTTACTGACTCATAAATAATATATTAAAATATTAGAGAGAATAGTTATATATTTAATATTTCTATACAGAATTTCTCTATCACTTTCTGATTTTCCTCTATCATTGCCTTTGCCTCTTGCTGAAGAGATTTGATATTTTTTGATGTAATATTATCCATGTCAGGTGATGCTATTTTTAATTGCGATTGTATGCGTATATATTTATTAGCTATAACTTGATTAAGTTGGTAGTTGACTGCATCTAAACTTGAAGAAAACATCACATGTAGTAGTGGTTTTATCCAGCCTATTTTTCCAAATCTCTTTGAATTGGCATACTCTATGCTTCTATCTGTTCTGCCAGTACCTATCGATAACAGTAGAATATCATCATTAGGAAATAATCTCTTACCACTAGCATATGCACAAGCCGCTGGATTATTAGCAAATACCCCGCCATCCACTAATACCATTTCCTTTTGGTTGATTTTAAGATATTTAGGTGCAAAGTAAGTAGGTGCAGCCGTTGCAGCTCTGAGTGCATCTTTCAGCTTAATATTACCTTCTTTCCAGCTTTTGAAGAAAAATGGGCAATTATTGTAAATGTCGTAACTTGTAAGCAATACATTACTTAATGTATTTTTTAGAATATCCTCTCCAAAATATTTATCCAGTACAAATTCAATATTTTTATGTGGATATTGTGCACAGTTAAACCAAGATAATATTGCTCGCCTAAAAAATGAAGACTTAAAAATATATGACCCGTATTCTTGGTAAAGCTCAACTAAATCATTTGCTGAATATTGGGGATTTCCCCGTTCATCTTTTTTGCATAACCCTGCTACAACAATTCCACCGGTTGAAGTACCTGCCATTAAGTCAAAGATTTGGGAAATTGTCTTCCTTGCTCTCTTTTCTATTTCTGCTAGAATTACTGCTGGTATTATTCCCCTTATGCCACCTCCATCAACGGATAAAATGTATTTTACCACTATGAAATTTAGTTGTTATTTGTGTTTTTGCTCAAGCTCATTAACTTCTTCAATGAGATTTTTTACCCGCTCCTCAAGGCGATAAACTGTTTCTATTAGTTCGTGATTTCGTTCTATAAATTGATCATGAATTTGTACTCTTAAATCAAGCTTGGCAAGCCACCAAATTGTTGCTATGGTCTGTATCACCATCGTTACTATTACTGTGATTGGGATTTTTTGTTTTTGCATGCTTTTCCTGATTGTATAATAAAAGACTTTCAATTATTTCTTATTTGGTAGTGTTCATAAGCGTCAAGTTAAGTGCAAGCGGCATAAGAAAGAAAATGGAAAAAAACTATTTTAGACATTGAGTAATAAGGTTAATAATTTATGGATCAATCTAAAAAAAATTATCTTAAACTTGACATGTATAAATATTTCCTATTGTTTCCCAGTTACGAAATATTACTGCTCAGATTTGTGTTCCTTTTCAGCATTATAGAGCAAGTGTATAATTTCATCGTATGGTTTATCTTTATTGTGCCGTGATCTTAGCACAGCTACATCTCTTGGGTTTTTTCCATCTTTATTTCTGATTGTAGGATTTGCACCTTTCTCCAATAAAAACCTTATGATTTCTAAATCCCCTCGATACGCAGCATTGTGAAGTGCTGTACTTCCATACCCGTTGATAATATTTACATTAATTCCTTCGTCTATCAAAAACTTGACAACTTCTAAGCATCCTTCTCCTGCAGCATAATGTAGTGTAGTAAGTTTAAAAATTTGCGTATCTATATCTAATAAATTTTTTACTGAAAACTTCGCAATTTCTAAGTTACAATTTTCAGATGCAATCCGCAATATTGTTTTATAATTATCTGTAGCTTTTACTTTCATATAGCAATAGGTAATAATAACACATACTACTGTTACTATAAACCACCAAAAATGTAGCTTATTTCTTGAGTCTCTGTTCATATTCAATACTTTTTTCAACATTAAACATTTGTTTTACTGATTTTTTCTTAACGTTGATGCTGATAACACAGTGCGATAACCTGAACTATCTAACACATGTTCTGCTCTGTCAATTACCCATTCACCGTCTATATCTTGATAAAACCCTAACAAGCTAAGTTTCGCCTCTGCAAATAGTTCTGGATTACCAGGCATAGTGATGTCCAACACTGCATTATTTCGCTTTAGTTGTTTTAACTTAGCATTTGCTGCACTTAGTGCTGATTCTACATTAGAGTAAAGCGTTTGTATAGTATAACTTGGACTACCAAAGCCAACTGTTTCTGATATAGTTTCACCCCTTTCATAGCTATGCCATTTTGCAACCACTGAGTTGTACCTGCTTACGGTAAAATGCACTTTCCAATTTATTGTGTCTTGAGGTCTAATAGCTGTTGTTCCTAAAGCTTTTCCAGTTGCCGACTTTGCTTTGCCTTTTGGAATAAAGAGTATGTATCCTCCAGCTAGCTTTGCCATTGCTTCGCGTTCTATTGCTATTTTTGTTAGTAAACTTATATCACTTTCTTCTATTTGGTTAATATGTAGAATCAACACATTTTCAAATTCTTCTGCAACTCTGCACCCATATCCGTGTTTCTCTGCTATTTCCTTAACCAAGTTACCTAGAGTAATTTGATGCCATTCTTTAGATACTTTTTCTTTTAATGAGAGTCTTAAATTTGTTGCATGAGCCTTTATTAGTAAGGTTTTAGGTGGACTTTGCACTGTAATTTCATTAACTGTATATACACCCATTGGCAACACATCTGTTTCTCTATAACCTAGAGCAATATTTAATTCATTTGGAATATCTATGTCTTCGTCCCTGTAATCAACATGTACTTCAACTACATCGTCTATTGTCCCAGATTCATCTGTAAGGCGCAATGATATGACTCTATCTTTAATTGATTCACATTTATCTATTATAAAATCTGGCTGCATTTATTCCCAGACCTTTAATTTTGACTTTTGTACTGGTTTCTGAATAGTAGGAAGCTTTATCTTTAATCCTGCAGGCAAAAAGCTTCCGTATTCTGCCAAACCTAAGTTCTCTGCTAGTACTAATTCCACTACTCCATCCGTAAATCCGTAATGTTTCCAGCAAATCAGATCTAGCATTTCTCCTTCTTTGGCTAAGTAATATATAATCATCTATAGCTCTTCAAACTCAAACTAAATTCAACTTTTCTTGGTAGTCCACTAGGTAAAAAATACATCTGCTTTTCTTCTAACCTGGTAATTACGAACTGTCCTAAAATATTACCTAAACTATCTACTAAAACATGTGGTTTTTCAGCTTCTTTCATATTCTTTAATTGATTTAGCCCATTGAGATTATGTAGATAAATCGTTCCTTCTAAATCTATATCTTCTATACCTTGACCGATATTTTGTAATAGTGGCATATTTTCAATACACTCAATTGTGCTCCAACGATTTTCCCTATTATACTTTAAACTTGTTGGAGCAAATTTATACGGGCCAAGAGACAACATTTTAATAAACAGGGTCTATGGTATCAAACAGAACATCACGTGATTTTTCTCTTATCCTTTTTATTACTTCATCAGCAAGGCTGCGAACATCTTGATTTGGTGCTGCTTGTACACTTATGTTGAAATAATTATGTTGAGTTTGGTTAAAGGTTTTATTTTCATATTTGCTTTTTACGTACTCTTTTAGATTTTTCTCATCTACTATAGATTTCTTTTCTGCGATAGCATGTTTAATTTTAACATTATTCCAGCTATTTTTAGAAATTCCTTTCATCACACTATTATTTGATAAAGGATTCCCATTATTAAAAATACTATTTTTAGAAAGTAAATTGCTAGCTTCTCCATCAACTAACGAAATAACAGTTTTTCTCTTCTCAAATTCTTTTATTGGACTATTTTCTGACACTTTCCAAAATACGCTACTAACTGTATCTCCCATCCATGAAAAAGCCTCTCCTATCGGTTTTATGATTGATTTCCAAAAACTAGCAAAAAATTCCTTCACTTTTTGCCAGTGAGTGATAACAAGTGCTGCACCAGTGACAAGTCCAGCAATTAAAAGCCCTATAGGATTACTCATTACAGCAAGCGTTATTGCTCTTAGCCCTGTTATTACTGCAGGAAAAACTGTAGCTGATAAAAATGAAAATGTTGCAATTATTTTTGCCCTTAAACCGAGAACTGTACTTGCTAAAAAAGTAAACCCATAACCTAAGCCTACTACTAAGATTTTCAAACTTATTAAAGCTGCTATAGTTCCCATGATTGCTGTAGTTAAGGTTGGATATTTTTCTGCAAATAAGGCTATGCTCCTAGTTTTTTCTTGTAAAAATTCAGCTATAAATTTTAAAGTAGGCAGCATCACCGAGCCCAGGTTCATACCAACTTCAGCTATTGCATTGCGAAGGAGTCTTAATTTATTGGCTGTAGTGTCTGCACGATTTTTGAATTCTTTTTGCAGAGAGCTTCCATACTTTTCTGTATTAGCCAATAACTTTATTGCATCCTCATACTTATTAAAACTTCCAGCTAATAATGCAATATCATCTTGATATTCCTGACCGAAAAGTTTCATCAGGATTGTAGAACGTTCCTGATTATCCATTTTCTTTAGAGTTTGAAAAAAGTAAAGTAGTGCTTTTTCCCCATTTTCACTTATCCTTTGTACCATTTCTTCTGCGGCTATGCCCGTTTCTTCTAGTGCTTCCTTAAATTCTTTTCCTTGACCTTCAGCAGTTTGAAGTTTTGAAAGTAGTGCATTTATAGCAGTTGCAGCTTTTGCTGGTTGTTTGCCCAAACTAATGAAAGCATTTACTAAGCTACTTGTTTGTTCAAACTTTAATCCAAACTGCTTTGCAGTACCACCAACTATTGCTAGAGCTTCAACCATATCTTTTGCTTTAGCAGCAGTGTTATCTGACAAGTGGTTGATCACATTACCAACGTGTTCCATTTCACTAACATTAATTCCATAAACGTTAGAAAGTTTAGCTATAGAATCTCCTGCTTGTTCTGCAGACATATCAAATGCTGTAGACATTTTTGCCACTGTTTCTGTAAACATAAAAAGATCTTCTTTCTTGATACCAAGTTGACCACCGCTTGCAGCTATTTGTGCTAATTCTGCAGCAGATAATGGTATAGTACGTGACATCTCTTTTAACTTCTTGGCAAATTTATCAGCTTCCTTTGTCTTTTCGTCAAAATCAACTACTTTTTTAACATCAGCCATAGCCGATTCAAAATCAATTGCAACTTTAACTGGAGCTGCAAGCGAAAGGCCTAGCCCAATAGTCTCTATAATTTGTGACTTAAAATGTGCTTTGCTTGCTAAAAAACTTTGGTGACTACGTATTGCAGACCCAAGCTTACCATACTTACCTTTTAGCACTTCAATAGAAGAACCAAGTTTATATTGATCACTTACTAATGACTTAATATTTCTTCCACTTTTCCTTACTTCTTCATTAAATGAATGCAAAGCATCTCTCTTTTTCAAATATGCTTCTTTTGCTTTTGTTGCAGAAAACTTAGCTTTATCAAACTCAGCTTTTAAAGTTTTGCTTGGTTTCTCTATTGCTTTCATTTGTTTAGCTAAAGATTTTACCTGATCCTCAAAACCTTTCCATGACCTTCTGCTAGTTAAAACATCACTACCCAACTGCTTAAACTTTGATACTGATTTTAAAGATGAATCAAGCTTTCTTATATTCTCACCAAGACGGGTAAGTTGACTACTGCTTCCCTTTATTACAGTATTAAAACTGCCATCAAGTACCGCACCTATTTTTATCGATAATACTGACATTTGAACTCCCTAGCTAATTTGCTCCATAAAATAAACTCACTAATCTCCATATCAAGAATGTGCTCAACTCCACCACCTATGATAGAGCCAAGCACTAGTATTTCTAATCTCAAGTTTTTTGGATAATCGGTGAAAAAAAATCCTTTAATACCTCTTGCACTTTCACATAATCAGCAATATCTAACTCTTCAATCGCTTCTTTTGCAACTGATGTCAAATTGGCAGTCAAAGTTACTTCCTTATTTAGGTCGCTACCATTAATGCGTTCTATTGCCAAATAGTCTCTAACTTTTGGACGTCTAACGGTAAGTTCTGAGACAGAAATACCATCAACTGTTATTGGGTTGTTTAGTGTTATAGTTTGCATAAAATTCTCCTAAAAAAATAAAATCTTGTAAAACGTTTTTGATCAACATCTAAAAAATAGAATTCTAAAAATCTTCATATTCCAAGCACTGTCTGAAGTAATGCCATCTGATCAACACCATTTATCTTTCTAATCATATTTTCAGCATCGATTTCTATTAACTCATTACCACCGATAGTAAGTTTATAGTAATGGGCAGCTACAGTACACTTCAGCGTTGCTTTTTCAGCAGGTTTCCAGCTACCAAAGTCAAATTCTTTGAATATGCCCCTAAGGTTGATAATTACTCCTTCAATATCATTGCTTCCGCTGCCTTGTAATCCGCCCCTTAGCGTCAAAGATACCGAATTTCCATTTATCAACCCAAAAAGTCTAAATAGCTCTGAATCATACTCAGAAAAAGTGAAATCTGCTTCTAGCTTTTCCATGCCTATATCAATATTTATTGGAATATCCATACCACCAGCTCGGTATTCTTCTGTTTTTATGGTAAGCTTCGGCAAGGTTATTTCATCTATTTTTCCTGCATAACCCCGGCCATCTACGAATACATTAAAATTCTTTAAAATTTTTGGTAGCATCTTTCTTCCCCTTAATAAAATTTACGATATTTCATTATTCACCAACCATGAACGAAAAGTAATCTGTTCAGCTGGATATGGTGGTGTAAATTCGAAGTCAAAATATACTTTTCCGCTTGCAATATTTGCTGGTGTATTGAATTCGGGTGTTGCATAACATTTTCCGCTGATAATAGCTCCTTGTGCTTTTAAATTGGCCAAATAAGAATTCACCCCCTCAATCACATCATCTATATAAGTTTTGGTAATATTTCGATCAACTGCCCAGAGATGAGCTCGAAGTAAACTATCGTTAATTAAATCTGCAGTACGCCTCACTGATAGAAAAGCCCATTTCGAATCGTTTGAACATGTCCTATTTCCCCAAAGTCTGTAGCCATTTTGATGAATTATCGTTGTTACTTCATTTTCATTTAAGTGGTTTGCTCTACAATTTGTATTACCGAGCGTAAAATCAATAGGCCTGCTCGTTCCAACAATACCGTTTATCTCTTTATTTGAAGGTGAATGCCAAAATCCTTGCTCGCTATCTACTTTAGCTATTAAACCTGCTACAAAAGGACTTGCCGGTTTTTCTTCCTCTTCAAAGACCTTAATCCATGGATCAACGATGTAAACTCTTGAGCTACCGATGCTCTTTCGCCATTTTATTGCTTCTTCATCATTGGTATTTGGTCCATCTGCTACTATTATGCTTCTTAGCTTTTCTGCTATAGAAATTAATGCTGAAATCACTGGATTTTTGCCATCTTCTGGTAGTTGGTGAGTAAACTGAGGTGCAATTAATATTCTTGGCGCAACATGAACTATGCTTTCACTGCTGAGAAATGCCTCAATTCCCTGATATTCTCCGGTTTCCTCATCAACACCGCCAATTATATTCTTCAGCGTCTCTTCTTCTTTTAATTTTGGATCACTTTCTTCAACTCGAATAACTACTACTGTTGCACCAATTTGGGAAAATACTCCATTTACTGCTGAAAAAAGAGTCCCCTTTTTGCCAAGTTTTACCGCTTCTTTTAAGCTTCCTGCTATCAGTACTGGCTTATTCAGTGGAAATTTTTGCTCGTCAGCTTCAGGTGCAGTACCTATTACTCCTATCACTGATGATTTAGCTGTGCGTACTACCTTGGCCCCTGAGGTTACCTCAATAACATTTACACCATGTAAAAATTGCTCTGTCATTTTTTTTGCATTCTTTGTTTAAAGTCATTGAGCAAAGCCTGTAGCTCTACTTCACTTTTAGCTTCTTCAATTTTCCTCTTCGCCATGTCTTCCAACTCCTCGCATTTCACTATCGCTTTTACTGCTTTTTTCACTTTTTCCTCGATTATCCTTGCCATTTCGATAACTGTAATACCACGGACTTTTGCTAATGGCTCTATAACTTCTGCATCTTTCTTATTTATAGACTCTGGTGATGCTAAAATGTTCTCTGCGGCTTTTGCTTGTATTTCGTACGACTTAAGCTTTTGATGAGAATATCCTGCATATTGGTGAGTATAGTTATTATAATAAGCACGAAGACTAGAAAATGCAGAAAGTTTCGCAGTTTCCAGTAATTCCAGCTCAATATTTTCTTGACTCCTCTCAACAATTTTCCCTCCTTCTGTTAAACAATAACTCTTTTGCCAGTCGAAATTTTCTGGTGCTTCGTACCAATCATTCCCTGTTGGCTTACTTTCAAGCGTTGTTGTTTCTACTTGTTTATCATTCTCAAATCTAATATAGATAGACATTGTTTGTTACCTCCAGAGCTCATAGGTTTCAGATAATCCCGGACATTGCCACGCTCTTAGTGTCCTCTCTACATCAACTTCAAGCCCTGCAGTTAAAAAGTTGTTACGTATGTTATAAATTCCCCACTGGATAAACTGACCATAGATATGTACATCACCTGAAAGCATACCTTCACTAACTTTTCCTCTGGAATATAGATAAGATGATGTATAAAGTAATACTGCAACTGTTTTTCCTGCTGGAATTTCTACATTCCCTGATCCAGCAAAGCTGCTACTATAACCCGTGTGTATGTAAACATTTTTCCACGTTATACTTGAAATTCTTGACTTATTAGCATTGGTGTTATCAGGAATTCCCACAAATAATCCTGCACTTGCATATTCCGCACTCCAAGATGATCCAACAAATTCTATTGTTTTATTTATGTTCGCATTGGTTGTATTTTTTACAAATATTACTCCAAGTGCAGCATATGGGTAGTAATATATTGAATCATGACTACTCGAAAAACTGTTTGTGTATAACTCTCCGTAAATAAATGTACCTTTATTTCCCTCTATAAAACTGAGTTGTCTTGGCCGATAAAAGCTAACGTAACTTGTATCGTATATATGGCTACCTGCTAGTAGTTGTAGCATGTAGTCGGTTCCACTGTTCCATTTTCCAAATTCAGTTGTGAAAGTTCCATAGCCAAGGTAATTATTTTTTCTACTGAGCACACCAAACAAGAAAGGTAATGACCCTAGTTCAACCATATTTCTCTTTTTCACTTCTTTCATAATTGATGAACTGCTAGGCACATCATTGATGGAGTTGAATTTGGTTGTGAGTGTTCTTAGCTGATTTTCCCTAATTTTTATCTCGTTTGTAAGGGATGCTTTTAATTGCTCATCTCGAGTTTCTATTTCTCCTATAATTGATGAACCAGGTGGTACATTATTAATAGCACGAAAACTTTCTACTACACCTTTAAGACCATCTTTATGATTGTTGCTAATACTGTTTATTGCCGCAATATTGGCATCCTTTCTCGTGTCAAGTAGCGATACATATGAATCTGATGACACTTTTAAAGTATCCAAGGTGTTAGTTTTTAGCGTATTGATCTCATTTACAGACTTTGTCTTTGCTACAGTTATCGCTGATATTGAATTTTCCTTGTTAGTGTTTATCTCATTCAAGTGCGATCTTGCAGCGTTTAGGAGCTCTTTCAACTTTCCATCTGTCATGTATACAATTTCAGACACTGCACTTTTGTCGACTATCAATTCCAATGCTTTAGCAAGATATGCTAGTTGATCTGGTGTACTATTTGCTGCTAAATCCTTAAGTCTTCCTTGTAGTGCATCAATTATTTCTTTTATTGTGGTCATTTGTACAACGTTGGAAATAGCTTTTTTATCTGCTATCAATTCCAGCGATTTTGCAAGATATGCCAATTGATAAGGTGTGCTACTTGCTGCTAAATCCTTTATCCTTTGGTATATTGCTTCTTTCATTCCCAAAAATTCAAAAAAGTTTCAAATCTAAATCGTTCAAAATTATTTTTAAGTTCCTCTTCTCTTTCACTCATATCTTCATCTATCTTTTCTATGGCTCTGCGTATACGTACTACATCTTGAGCAGCAATGTTCTCTGGATGCGGCAAAGGATATCCTCGTTTAGTTTCATCATTTGGCATTTCTATGTTACAATCACTCTTAAATTTTTCACTCTTGGACGATAAACAACCGTTCCGCTAAGCACTAATTTTACCCTTGTCTCATTACCATTAAAATTTGATAGCACGTGAGTTCTTTCCACCCAGTTGTCTCCTATTGGTTTTCCCGTTGTTAAATTTACTAATTGCCATTCTCCCACGTTTTTCTCTACATAAGTTTTAACGTCTGCAGTACCGGGTATCAATGCATCGTAGGTAATTGTTATCTTAGTGTTAGAGCCGGCGGTAATGCTCCTGGTGACATAATCTCCTTCTTCCCTTATATTTCCCAGAACTAGCTGTAACCCAGGATATAACACTGGACTTTTTTCTTGCCCTCCTTTTAGGCTTGCTTTTACCGTTAGCTCTCCAGATAATCTTTCACGCAGTGCAAGCGGCAAATTATCAGACAAAAAGTTTTCTCTTCCCTCTTCATCTGTTAAAACAAATTCCACATTGGTATCAAATGCTACTTTTTCGACGTTCGTCAAAACAATTAAATCTGAAGTATTGTTTGCTGTAACTTTGCCCAGATCAACAACGTGAGAATTTTCGCTAAATTTTGCAGCTAGTAGTCGAAACGTTAAATCTAAATTTTGATGTGGAGTCCAAGTACTTGCATTGCTCGATGAAAGTAGTACTCCTACTTGATAAGGCTGACTGGTTACCCAACGGCTGTTTACTGCATCGTATTTGCCAAGTTCTGCTACTTTGACCGCATTTTCCCCGTCATCGGTAAGTAAAACTATCGCATATTCCTGCCCTCCATGGCAAAACACTGGTGACCAAGTTATACGCGTTGCTGTGCCGTTAGTATTGATTTTAGTTGGCTCGATGGAATTTTCAGCGATAACTGTTTGCGAGGGCACTCCAACTGTTGTTTCACGAATCTGCACAACAACACGTCTTTTGCCGCTATTTGTAAACCATAGATCTACACCTCCTATATGCCTACTTTCATCCAAGGTAAATGTCTGTGCCAAAGGATCAACACGTTTGCTGGAAAAAACTCTTCTTCTTTCTTCTATGGTAATAGTTTTTTTACCAGTATATGTTGCTTCTCCATAGCTTCCTTTATCCCCATAAAACTGTACTAATTTAGTACCTGCTGGAATATTTGCCGGTACTTTCACCTTTCCCTTTAATTTTCCCTGGTTGTTAGCTTCCACTTTTTTTTCCCCTATGCCACGGGTTGAATGACGATGCCATCGAATTTTATCTCTTTAAGCTTCTCATTTGGCTCAAAACCTTCGATCTCAAAATCTTGTACTGCTTCTCTCATAAACTCAGTTTCATATGAATTACTTGACAATAACTCTGTTGTTTCTCTAGTATTAAATTCTCTTGTCACTGGACTTGACCAATTGGTCTTTATCTCGGTCCAGTGATCGGTGTTTTTGTTCATGGTAACTTTTGCAGGTATCGGATCAAATGCCTGATATGGATTGATCCTTTCACTTTTAGTCTGTAAAAGCTGTTCCAATACCGGCTCAAGTTCATACGGCAACAAATAAGGTTTTTTTCCCTTCTCAACATCAATAATTTCTACGTCTATTGGCAAAATTAGTTCCTTGTTTACTATTGCTGCAGTTTGGGAAATACCCTGATCACGCATATCATCATCAAAGAACGGATCAACAAATACTCCTTTTTTTGTGGTAGGTTCTCTTGAATTTGCATCATTACGTAGACGTTCCTCTGCAACTAGCACATAAAGATCTCTTATTCCACTCTTCATTGCTTCGAGTTCATTCATCGGTACAGCATGGATAGCATTATTCATTACTTTCACCTTTTCCCCATCTTTCCACGTCTGATGAATGTAGCAGAGTAAAAGTTGTCCGCTAGGCGCTTTTGGCATTGATGGTTTCCAAGGGTGGGCAATTCCTTTTATCACTGCCATTAAGTTAAGGGAAAGTGATGGACTGTATTGTAAAATCAGGTAAGATCCACAAATTAAAAGAAGTAATGACATGAGTAAAAAAAAGAATAATCATGTTTATAAAAAATAAATTGATGAGTTTAAACTTTATAAACGCACACAGAGCATCCTCAAAAGACTTCTCACGAAAAAGAAAGCTGCCCTTCATTAATGTATTTCTCCTGATTTTTAGAAAGAGTGTAAAGTCATTACAAGTAATGCTTAATGAGTTTGTTCTGCATACAAGAAAAGATTACACAATTACGGCAAGTGCATTTACTCAAGCAAGAAAGAAGCTAAAGCATACTGCGTTTTCAGAGTTAAATGATGATATAGTTTCCCTATACTACCAAGATCAGGAATTTAAAACCCACCATGGCTTCAGAGTACTTGCATTTGATGCTTCAATACTGATTCTGCCAAAGAGCGACAAAATAATAGGCGAGTTTGGCTCAAGAGCAGTATGGAATGGAATCCAGAGATTTGAAGACTATACAAGTGCAACCTTTGAAGTTTGCTACGATGTGCTAAATAATATTGCAATAAAATCTGTGCTAAGTAGAGGTGACAGCTATGAGGTTGATTTAGCGATCGGTATGCTTGAATCCATAAAATCAGACGATTTGTTAATCTGTGATAGAGGATACGTATCTTATCGATTTCTTGCTGAGCTTACAGGAAGGAAAATCAATTATATAATTCGCTGTCCAAGTTCGTCTTTCAATGAAATAAACGCTATGTTTAAGCCGGAAAGCCCATCTAGTATGGTGGTAGTGTCTACCGCACCTATTAAAGTAGCAAGACAGCTACGAAAGCTAGGATTACCTGATGAGATGAAATTCAGGTTAGTCAAAATAATACTTTCTTCTGGAGAAGTTGAAGTGTTAGTAACATCTCTGTTAGATGAGCAAAGTTTTACAGTCGAAGAGTTTGAGAGATTATATTACTTGCGCTGGGGAGTAGAAACATTTTTTTCTAGGCTGAAGGGAAGATTAAATTTAGAGAATTTCACAGGAAAAAGTATTGAAACTATCAAGCAGGATTTTTGGTCAACTATCTTCATCAGTAATCTAGAAAGTATCATGATAGAAGATGATGAAGAGACGTTGAGCGCACAGAATAGTAAACTAAAAAAAAGCATCAATAAATCTGTCTCATTTAATGCGATTAAAAACTTAGCCTTTGATATTTTTTCTACAGAGTCAGACATAGACTGCATTATGGATCGACTATCACAGTTATTTTTGATGAACACTTTAGTGGTAAGAAAAGGGAGAAGAGTTGATCGTCATAAGATATCTGATATTCGTTCACTCAACTACCAGAAAAGAGCTAGAAAACATGTGTTTTAAATTCAAGATATCTTTTCAGTATCATTGCATTAGTACATTCTTTGCAAAATAACCTGCAATTATTACTTTTTTAAATAACTTGCACTTTTCAGACTCTCTTTTCTTAAAAATTCACCCTAGTATTTACCATAATTATCAATCACTTCAAATTTTTTGTCCAATCTTAACTTCTCTTTCCCTTAACTTAATGGCAGTGATTCCTTTTATTCTCCTTACTACCCCTTTTGCGTCTATGGTGATTAAATCATAACGGGGCATTTTCCAGGTGTAATCAACTAAAACCAAGCTATTGTCAACTGCTCCCCTTACTTTACATCCCTGTTCATTTACATCTTCAGGGCTTACATGAGTGCGAAAGCGGTAGGTTATTTGATAACTACTCCCAGGTGCTGGTTCCTTTCCCGGTAATGACCAATCAACATTTCCTCCACTGAGCTTGTAATCTGTACTATTTTCATAAATAACGTCTCCTTGCTTTATCTGAATAATCTCAAGTACCGCAGAGTCAGGTATCGGATCAATAGCTCCAGAGTATGAACCATGAGTAACGGCAAATGTTTTTTGAACAGTTATATCTACTTTCTTGATTTCACTGATTGGAAAATCATTAACCTTCAGTTCCATTACTCTTTGGCTATTTGGCTGAAAAGTATGTGGTTCTGATTCAACTGATTTTATATCCGGATCTTCATCAAAAGAAACACGAATACTGTGAGGAAGTTCAATCTCATAGCCATCAACATGAGCTTTGCCCTCATTAATCACAAATATTTTTTTTCCTCCTTCTCCCTCTTCCTTTTGCAGGAACATTACTTCAAGACCATTTACGACGTAGGAACCATTTGCTTCTTTGTCATAACTAGCAAGAGCAGTAGTTACTATGTTTGCTTGTGGAGGTGGTGAATGTTCTATTAATACTCCATTTTCAATGTTATAGATTGGATAAAACTCTCCTTCAGAAAAACGTGGAGAAAGACCTTCTGCTTGATAACCCCAAATGGTGGAAACTTTAAGCCTTGCAGCTCCTACTTCCTGATAGTTTCTTGTACCAACAGCAGGATCACGAAGGTTTTCATCCTCAAGTTCTGTAATCGTAGATTCTACATAATAAACACCTATGCGAACTGTGGTACTCAGTGGAATAACAAATTCTTCTTTTTCAACTTTTCTAACTGCACCGCGCAGATAGATTTTTCCTCCCTCAAGTGTAGCTTTACCAGTTTTTGCATCTATAATACAATTGCTTCCCGTTATAACATCACCATCACGAAATATTGCATCACCTATGCCTTTAAGCTTAGAAAGAGCATACTCCTGAGTCTCATTTAATTCTGCAGACTGTAGACCTCTTCCTGCAAGGAACAAACTTTTCGTACTCTTTGTCAGGATTAAAGCGGTTATAATAGGCGTTTAAAGTCATTTTATTCTAAAAGGTTACAACAAACGAAAAAGTTTCCCGGGTTGCAGCAGTTCTGATAAGTGGTACGGTATGCTCTAAAACTAACAAAATTCCCGGATCTTCTATATCTTGTGGTTCAAAATATCTCTGTCCTATAGGTAATTCTTCTTTTACTTTAGTACCAACCATAACCCCTAATTCCCGTATCACTTGATTTGCTGCGTCCGTGAAATCGAAAGTGAATTTAAGGTACAAGTTATTAGTTGGTACATTTAAGGGCCTAAACCTTCCAGAAGGAGTTATAAGTTCGCCATTTTCATCACCTGTGCAGAATAGCACTTCATCCGCAGTACGTCTGCCAAGTTCATTCAAGAGCTTTATAGAATTTATAGGTTCAGGTGGTGTGCTTTCAGTATACTCTACAGTAACTTTATCACTTACTGGAATAGAGCTATTTTCCGTACGTTTTATTAGACCAGTACTACTATCAACTGTATAGTCAACACTTGGCTGATAAGTTGTTTGTCCGATAAAAACTTTTACGTCTTTAATGGGATGGTGATCTAGGGCTATTTCATCCTCAACAAAAACTTTTTCGACTTGATGACTACTTTCCCAATTGGCATCACCACTGCCCCAAGCAAGATGTATTGGTTGCTCTTTTATGCTTGCTGCTATTGCTGCTCTTCCTGACTCTGTGAGTATTGACATTTCCCTTTTTACGCAGACCTATTACTTAATATATACATTTTTCATTGTTGTATGTTTAAGTGAAAGAAAAATATTTTTATCGATTTGTTTTCTTAAATCTTTGTTATAATTTTTACCGTTGACTAGTTTTTGAATTATGTTAAATGTAGCGTATTATATTATACATAATATATGGTTAATCTTTATCCTAGTAGAGAATTCTGGGAGAGTAGTTTGGAAATGCCAGTAGATCATTGGCTGCCTAGCTTTCAAGATGAAGAAATACGTAAAAATTGGCTTAATTCTCTTTCAGGTAGACAACTAAATGTTATTTTTCAGTATTCCTTTACACATAAGCAAAATGGCCAATTATTTGAATTTCAGAAACATGACGATATTTCAGTTCAAGAACAACGCAAAATTCTTATAGGTTGCTCAGACTCTTTGTTCAGCTATTATCTACTTAGCCACTTCAACCATTCTAAACTTGAGTCTGCTGTTGTTGAAGTAGCAAGGTCTGTTTTGACTGAAGAGTTGATCACAAACTTTCTATGTAAAAATAACAAACATGATAAAAAATCCTTAATTTTTGTTTTATTCCATAGTGACCCAGAATTAATCAAATGTGTTTACCATTTTGATAAAGTACAAAAGAGAGGATTTTCATCTTTTGCTTTACAGAACTCTCCAAGGCAGATGAAAACTCCATTTAAAAACTTTATATCAAAAGAAGTTACTTACCGATTACTAAAAGAATACGATGCTGAAAAAGATGATGGCTTTGAAACTCAACTACAAGGTTTTTTCTATCATCAAAATCGTATATATGTGTTTATACGTCGAGCTAGCGATAAGGACTTACTTTTTAATTCAAATCGTATTATCCATGGATATAGACCAAGTTGGATTATTCTGGATTTTTCATTGCACGGTAATCAAGTAAACCTGTGTGCTAAGAATTTTAATGAAAGCCTAAAAATAGCAAATAGTATCGTAAGTAATTATTTTGAATGTGAATGCTTATTTATCGACATGCAAGACCAGAATTGTACACTTCTTGTTGCAACATTCTTGAAATCTTCCATAGAAGGTACTGATCCTAATATTTGTCTATTTGAGGTAAAGTTTCGTTCGACTCAGCTCAAGAAAGACACGTACTTAGTTGTAGTCACCAATCCAGTTAACTCAATTGCTCGGGAATTACAAATGCTAAAACTAACAATCGAGCAAGATAATTCACTTGTTGAATCTATTCGTATTGTATTTCAAGAGAAGAAAGTGACTCTGTTCTTTAAAAGGAATCAACATTATACTACTATTTATTACTCAGAGCACATACTCAATAAAAACGAGCGAGAAGATTTTAAATCATTAATGAAAGAGACCTATGGACTTACAATTCTCCCAAAAGCAAGCTGTTGCAGATATTCTGAGATCTCATGACTCCTGGATTGATCCTAGTAAAGCTTATTTAGAAACTGCATTGTGGTTGTCTGGCCTTGGTTTTATTAAATTAAAAGAAGTTGATTTTGTTATTTGCTCTCGTGAAGAAGATCATCTAGATTGGCCTCACGTATTTTACCCAGATTGTAATAATGAAATTCCTATTAGTCGAGATTTTGATGAAGAGTGTGATGACATGCTTTGTGAAGATTGTTGTCGCTATATTTTACCCAATACTCATCAAAAGCAACGATTTCACCTACTATCAACCAATCTTAACCTAGAAAAAATTGCACATTGGTTTGAGAGTCTATTGAACAACTCAAAGTTCATCTGGCAAAAAGCAACAGAAGGAGTTTACCACGTAAGTAGCCAAGGTAGCATCGTAAGCCTAATTATTCTCGACCTTTGCACTGATGCAGTACATTTCACCATAGATAAACTTAGAATTCAGCCCACTACCCTTATTACCGTAAGAGAAAATGTACCAAACTTGCCACTTGTTTTGCCTATCGTAAAAATGTCTGATCTTTTTTGTGAGAATAAGAGTTTACATGAAATAATTCTTGAAGCAGCTATACCAGAGTTAATTGCTAATGTTTCTACGCAAATCTTTCCCATTATTTCACTAAAGGAAGTTAAACCTAAATTACCAAAAAAGGTTCTACAACTAAAGTTTTCGCATGGTGTGGTTTACGTCAATGACATCGAAGTAGTAAATAAACGAGCTACGTTGTGTGTTAGTATTTTTCGCGTTTTATTCAAACAATTCCTTAATGATTTTGAAAATGATGTACCGTTAGAGAAACATATACCCCTTAGCATTGAAAAAATAGCAGACCGTTTAACTTTTCATTCAGAAATCACAGATTTAGAACAACAAATAAGATATCCTCTGAATAAAATGCAAAGAACGATAAAAGAAAAACTAGCCAATCAATTGGGATTAAGCATTAAACGTGATGATGTTATTCAAACCATTGGTTGGCCAGAATTAACTTGTAAAGAACACGGTTATCGTCTTAATCCCTTTACTCTTATGTTAAAAAGGTAAATTTCTGCTTCACCTCTTGTATTTCCTTTTATAATTTTATTTCCACAGCTACTTCAGATTTGATGGCATATTTTTATTCTCTATGAGCTTTAGCCTTCCTACAACGACAAAGCTTTTTGAAACCCTATTCTTTTGCATACTAAATACCGCAAACTTGTGAATACCAACTGCCATTAACCTTACTGATAAACTTTGTTGGCAAGGACTGACCATTTTTTGACTCAAACATCAACTGGCGAATATTTTCCTCTTCGATTGGTTTTAACATGAGCATACCAGAAGTATAAACATTTCTTAAACTGCTTGCACCACTTAAACTTTGAAAAGGATTTTCCTTAGGAAGCTTTTTATTAACATTGTGAGTTAAGATAACTCCTGCACTTGGATTAATTGTAGAACGTAACTTTTCGACTTTTTCCTGCAAAAAGGAATACATAACATTGTTGTCATTTTCATTTCTATAGTTAAAGACATTGCGTAAAGAGTCAATAACGATAACATCTACCTCTGCTGGGTTGAAAAATTGTTTTACGGTATTATAAACTTTACTCTCGTCAAGTAGTAAATTAGTATCAGATGTAATAGCAAAGTTATTGGCAACTAAGTCCAAAAGTTTGCTGTCAATCTTAAGTTGTTGTAGTCTCTCACGCATATAGTGATAGCCAACATCAGTTTGTAGATAAAAGATTTTTAGAGGTTTTACTGGTACCATATCAAAAAATGGAACACCTGCTGACATATTAGCGAGCCAAGAAATCAAAAAATCAGTTTTTCCCACTTTAGGAGTACCACCAAATACTAATAATCCACCTGGTATTAAGATTCTTGGGGAAATTATATCTTTTGGTATTGGTGACTTATCGTTTAAATACTGCTTTACAGAAAAAGCTGAGATGTTTTCTTTAACTACTGGATTGGCTGATATTAACAGCCGGTTTATATCTATTTCTTCTGCAATAGCATCAAGAGCACTCCATCCACTCTTTTTACCTTCTGGAATGTTGAAAATAGAGTACTTTAGATTACTCAGCTTATTAGCTATTTTTTCAGCATACTGCTTACCTACTTCATTATTGTCTGGCCAAATGATGATCTGCTTTCCATTGAGAGGTGAAAAGTCTGTCTGATCAATTGAGTCAAACATTACTGTTGTTGCTGTGATACCATGATTTGTTAATTTTTCAGCACATTTTTCGCCTTTTACTATTACTACTCTGTCTGATTTTATGATTTCAGGAATGTTGAAAAGAGGCCTTGAATCACTACTGCGCGTTTTAGTATTCCAAGCATAATAACTGTTATCATTATAAAGATAGACATAAATAATGTCTTTGCCGTTTTCATCACGGTAAATGAATCTTTCAGCATTGAGCCATTTTGATATTAAGCCAATAACGTCAAAAAGTTTAGTTTTACCAGTAACAAATGCCCAAAGACTGATGATATCTCCACTTTTACCGGTAACTAGGCTAGACCAATTTCCTGCCTTCATGTCGACTACGATTTGGTCCTTTTGTAGATCAGCAATACAAAACTTCTTTTTATAGAATCTTCCATTAGGAAAAAGATGAGAAATGCATGCTTTAATATTATGAAGTAGCAGTGATCTAATTCCTAAAACATCTTCAGAATCTTTCCACAAAAAGTTTTCTGTAATACTCCAAAAATCCATATATCCCCCATATTTATTTTTTTACTTTTAAATTTTTTAATTCCAATTAACTGTTGCCTTCATAAAACTCGCGTAACTACCATATTCTGGAGTAATCACTGAGATGATCTTATTTTTTTCACCATATCCACTAGTTTCCGTACCAATCTTAACTAAACATTCCAGGCCATTTAGTTCTGAAATGGATTTAATTTTACGGGCAAGATTTGCTTCTTCTCGATCATCATGAGGATAGATATTGCGAGCTGACTCCAAAATACTCCTGATCATCGAACGACCCATTTCTCCCCAAATATCTTCTCCGTTTTCGTTTAATTTACTACCTTGAATACCAAAAATTTGATAGATCTTACGTTTTGAGTATGGTCCTTCTACTACAGTAAATTCGAGATTTAAGTAAATGCTGCCAGTATTTTTACTTTTCGTGAGTAAGCCATTTGGTTCATGACCTCCAGGACAAATTTTAACCAATACTTTTGCTATGGTACCCGCTGGTATTAAGCTACTCCTTGGTTTCGCAGTATTAAAATCAGTTAAAAAATCTGTTAGCATATTGTTCCCTATAAATTAAGTAAAAAAAAGAATCAACTCCATTGGTCTACAAGCTGCCAATGACCATTTATCTTATCAACAAGCTTACTTGCCACACGTTCACCATTACGCAGTTCAAATACTATCTGACGTACAGTACTTTCATCATCTTGAGAAAACATCACCATGCCAGTACTATAAAATCCCCTCAAAGAACCAGCTCCGCTTAAACCCTGAAATGGATCTTCTTCCAGCATCTTTTTTGATAATTTTTTTGTATGATGAGTGAGTACAATGCAAGCATCTGGATTGACAGCACTGCGTAGCTTTTCAAGAGTCTTTTGCAGAAAAAACAGCATAGCACTGTTATCATTTTCATTTCCATACTCACTGCTAAAGATGTTACGCAATGGATCTATGGCCAAAACATCAGGTTTAAAGCGTTCTTTCACGATTTCCTTGATTTCACTTATTTCATCATGATTAAATGATAAATGCACTTTTGGCGTAATGATTAAGTTGTTAGCAGCTACATTCAAAAGTTCGTTATCAAGTTGAAGTTGTTGCAACCGTTCTTTCATATATTCATATTCAATTTCAGTTTGCATGTAGAAGATCTTCAAAGGTCTACTCGGCGTCATGCCAAGAAACGAAACTCCAGCAGCCATGTGGACAAGCCAAGAGATCAAAAAGTCACTTTTGCCGATTTTAGGTGGGCCACCCAGTACCAACAAACCTCTTTTAGTTAGAATTCTAGGGGAAATTATGTCCTCTGGTATTGGCGTTTGATCACTTAAATACTCCTTTACGCTGAAAAAGGGGATTTTTTGACCGATATTGAAAAAGCTTTGTTCCATATCACTCCTTTTAAAATTAAATTTAGGCAACAGAAGCCAAGGTTTTGGCTTTAATTTTCGCAAGTAATTTACCTAAATGCGGTTCTTCAACCATATTCAGGCAGCCACTGCGATCTTTAGCGGGATATCCCCAAGAGTTAATAGTCTGACAGACAAATGAGCGAACCTCTGTGCCATCATCTTTCTTGATTCCAACCATGCTAATTACTTCATCAACTATCCCAGGAATTTCACTAGCAGTTTTAGCACCTTCACATTGAGGTAGCCATGTTGAACGATTACAGTCATCGAGATATTGACCTAGTGTGCCAACTATGATGATGTCTTTATCTCTGATGTGTTGAAATTGATTGAGCCAAGCCATCATTTCTTGAGCAAGCATTCCGTAAGCAGCTCTCATGTCTTGCTTTCCACTTCTTTCAGAAAAAGCTTCAGGTTGCATTTTTGCCCATAATAGACATAAACGTGAAGCAACAGTTATACTATCTACAAAGATGCATCGGTATTTAGAAACTTCAGAAAGAAGATCTTTATACTTGCCAGATACATGTTCATGGTGTCTTTGGCTGTATGCTTGATCAGATTTTAGTGCAGGGTTTGGCCCACCAATAAGACAAGCAATATCTCTGGCCTCATTCCAAGTGCGCATATTGATAGAATCCCCTTTCCAGTCTTGTACAGCTAAAAGTCCTGCTTCAAAATCAAGACAAAGTGTTGGTTCATTCAAAGTTTTAAGCAGACTGGTTTTGCCGATTCCATAAGGTCCAAAGATTACTACCTTTACACCTGTTACTATTTTTACCCTTTCTTTGCTGTTTATTATTTTTAAAGTCATATATCGCGGCCCTCCTATAAGAGTTATACTAGAACTGTTACTTGTTGTTTGATTTGCTAAAAAAAATTTTTTATGTGCCGTCTTATTCGTTGCAAAGTGTTATAAACTGTTGTGCGTGGTATTCCATTTATTTCAGCTATTTCTGGAACACTGAAAAATTCCAGTTGTCTGCATAGTACTTGCCATTCTTGGGGTAGTGTTGAGATAACATCGTTCACATCAATACGAGTTGTGATTTCAGTGATAAAACGACATCTATCATCAACTACTTCATGTAGATCATCAGGATCAACATAGAATATACCTTGTCTGCCACCACGTTTTTTACAGAGTTGCTTATTGATTAAATTAATAGCTCTACACTTAACAAGTTGACATACAAAGGTAGAAAAAGAGCTTCTACTTTCGTCATATTTCTCAATAGCAGGCCAAATCATACAGAAAAGTTCTTGCTCAATATCTTCAAGACTGTCATGCGCAAAACACTTTAAGTTCTTTATACATTTTGCGTAATGTCTAACGTACTTGACAATTATGGGATCAATTCCTGAGTAAGAATTCTTTGATTTCATTAAAGCTCCTTGAATAATTAACTATCAAGGATGACCTTTATAGACGGTTAATTGCAGGTTCGGAGAAATTTAAATAATTGCGATACGATTTTAACCTATTGATATTCGCTTGCTTTTTTTTGAGAATAGTTGCGGTAGCATTTAAAATAATGTTGATGTAAACATTAGCCTTCAAAACTTGAATAACTCTTATGTAAGGTTGTTTATGGTTTTATTATGAATATCGATTCTAAATCTTTAAATGATAAAGCAGAACTATTGCTTAACATAAGATCTTGCCTTTTTTACCTTTTACCAAGAGGAACTTTCCGTGGAGATAAGTTTTACGTAGGTGATGTGCATGGTAATAAAGGAAAAAGTCTGGTAGTAGAATTAAGTGGCAGTAGAGCTGGGTTATGGAATGATTTTGCAACTGGAGAAGGTGGTGACATTATCGACCTTTGGGCAGCTGTGCATAGAAAGAATGCAAGGACAGAGTTTCCTGAGGTAATAGCTTCAATAAGTGAATGGCTCGGAAATAATAAAAAATACAGAGAGAAACAATATGTTGATGAAGACTTCGAGAAATTTATTACCCACAGTTGGAATTATTATGATGAAAATGGCCAGGTCATTGTAAAAGTTTACCGTTCTGATCCTCCTGGAAAGAAAAAAGTATACAAGCCTTTTGATGTCAAACAATCTAAGTTTGCAGCACCAGAGATAAGGCCACTCTACAACATTCCAGAAATCTTAAAGTCTGATAAAGTTATTCTGGTTGAAGGAGAAAAATGTGCAGAAGCGCTGATAGAACAAGGAATTGTAGCTACAACAACAATGTCAGGAGCAAATGCACCTATTGAGAAGACAGATTGGACTCCACTTAAAGGTAAACACGTTGTTATATGGCCAGATAATGATGAAGCAGGTAAACGATATGCTGAAAATGCTGCAAAAAAGCTTTTAGAGATCGGAGTTGCATCACTTGTTATTCTTAATATTCCACAAAATAAAACAAAAGGCTGGGATGCTGCTGATTGTGTGTTAGAAGGAATAAGAGCTTCTGAGTTTATTGAAAGGAGGTTAAAAAAATGATAAACTCAATATTTTAGATTGGAATCTCAGCCGTTATTTAGGTGAAGTACCAACACAAAAGTTCCTAGTTGAAGGGTTATTTCCTTTAGGCGTTACTTCAATAGTAGCTGCTATGGGAGATACAGGCAAAGGAATGCTACTACTTGATTTAGCTCTCAAAGTTGCAAGTGATAAGGATCAGATGTGTGGCTTTGGTTCACTTGTTACTGAACATGGATCAGTAGTGATTTTTTCAGCAGAAGATGATGCAGGTGAGGTACACCGCCGCTTAGAACGACTTGACCCTAAATGTGAAAGATTAAAATATAAAGACAAACTATTTATTGTACCACTGCCAAACGTTAGAGGATCACTTACAATACTCAGAAATGTTCGTGGTAAAATCGTCGAAGTTTCTCCTGAATTCGAATCCATAATGAAACAGCTCGAGGAAATTAAAGATCTGAAATTGATAGTATTTGATCCACTTGCTTCATTTATCCATGCAGATATAAATGCTGATCCTGCTGTAGGGGATTATCTAATGTGCTTATTATCTGATTTAGCATGTAGTACTGGAGCTTCGATAATTACTGCTCATCACATGAGAAAGCCAAAAGGAGAAAAACCAATATTAACTGCTGAACAAGCACGCGATGCAATTAGAGGTACCTCTGCTCTTGTTAATGGTGTTAGATGCTCATACGCTTTTTGGCCAATAGAAAATACAGCTAGGCTAGAAATCTTTAAGGCAGTAGGAGAAACACCAAGACAGAATGCTTTATTTCATGGGGCAGTTGTGAAGGCCAATGGGTTAGCTGATCGCACTGTAAGAACTTATCTAAGAAATCAGGAAACAGGTCTACTAGAAGATATAACAATACAACTAACAGTTAAAAATGCTAGTGAAAAAGACCTTAAAATATGTCTTATCGATGCAGTTACACGATCTGCTGCTTCAGGGCATCCATTTACTCACACAGGAAGCACAGGAGTATATAAGCAACGACATAGACTACCTGAAGTTTTTCACAGCATGGGAAGGGATAGACTAGAGCGTATGGTACAGGAACTTTTGCAGGTAAAGCAGTTAGTTAAAGTGATGTCTACAGGTTCAAGAGAGGATAAGTGGCTTGACATTCCAACTGGACCATTTGCTTGTGGTATAGGAAAATTCACTCTTGGAGCTGAAGATTTTAGCTATAGGGAAAATTTAATGTTAGGATAAGTCTTTTTTTATGGGTAAAAATATTTTAGAGTTTACCCAGTTTTCTCTATTGCCCTTTCAATCTATATAGCTACTATCAATTTACATCCACTCAACTAAAACTTAGCACTTAAGAAATAGCACCATCAATGATTGTATTACATTCCTAATTCCTAGGTTCCTAAATCAGTAATTAGAAATCAGGAATCTAAATTCTGCGTGAGAGCTAGCTTTTTTACCTACGTTCCTAAAAGCGTTCCTAGAAATCACATGTCTAAAGTCAGCCAGTGAGGCGGATTCTAGCTTCCTAAAACCCTTATATATTATATATATATAATAGTAATAAATAATAACAGTAATAATAAATATAAAATATATTGGATAAATAGAAATAAAGAAGACCTAGAGAGATTACCACAAAACATTACTTAAATTTAATGAAAAAAATACAACTTTGAGACAATTGCATTTAGTGCGGATTTAAAGTGATTACACGACTCCAGGGTACAATTTACTACTAAGACCTAAGTTACTTATGTAAGGTAGCTTAAAACTCGATTATGAGGCATTTCTAAATTATCTTTTACCTTAAATTTTTACTTACTACAAAAAACCCTCTTTCATTTTATCATGTTTTTTATTCGTTGTAAAATATTTTTTCAAAATAATAAGCTAGATGAACTGCAAAGTAGTTGTCAACTGATGTTTGAATTACGTATGCTATTCCATCAAAATATAAATCAATAACTGCTGGCATATCAGAGGCTTATAAATAAAGATTATGGCCAAAAGTTAGATGCAGAACGTTCGCGTAGGTATTCTACAATTAATTTATACGGAAGGGACGTCTATATACAATAAATTCGTTCTGTCAGGCATTTGAGAATAAAGCAGGTCTTGGTAGTCAACATTCGATCCGTGAACGTATTGATACTTTAGCTACAAAAGGCTATGTAAAATTTAATAGAGAAGGTAAAAATGGAGCAAGAACTAGATATGGTGTGCTTTGTGTTGCAGGCATGGAAAAGAAAAGTACGGTATTTGATCATCAACTGAATAAAGAAGTGACAATTTATGAAAGGATTTTACCGACCGACTATAAATCACTGGAGAATGGTAGCATCTTACCAGTTGAAAATCCGAATACTTGGGTTCATCATAGCATCTGCAATTAATAAAGTTTTCATAGAAACTATGAGTTACTTCAGTCTTCGGATTTGCTCAGTTTGTCTTCAGAATTTGCTTAGTCTATGCAGACTGAATTTAGTGAAGGCAAAAGAAATGCGAGATTTTCAATAACTTAGAGGGATTGTCGAATTTTACAGCCGCAGACTGAATAATAGGGGAAAAAGCCAGGATTATAGAGGGTTTTGTTCGACTTTCAGTTTTCAGAATAACTCCTATTATTATATAATAATATAGTAGTATGACTTTAAAACATACTACTCTGTTCGTTTCTCTTTTACTTACAATAATAAGCTATGGAAAGCTCTCTTTCAAAGTTATCTGATAAAAGAAATGAAAGACAAATGGCCTGTAATTGCGTTTTAAGACGATTCTATGATCTGAGATACCACCCTGACCTAACTAACGCTTGTAACACCCTTTAAAACTCGAATAAAAGGCACTCCAAACAATTCTATTGTTGTAAAACAAACTTACGCGTAAGTTTAACGTCATTTTTATTCATTGTAAAGAAAAAATTTGTATGAAGGTCTTATTTAGAAAACTCACTTTGCAATAGCTTTACTTCTACCATAAGTTTAACAGGCTTCAGAAGGCTCTTACTCTCATCTTTTTTTTATGCTGATAAAACTCAAATAAACACTGAGTTTGGTCAGGTCTCCGTGGAATACTCAATAGCCTCTTGGTATCTGATAGCAAAAAAAAGAAGTGTAATCTGAGGTGAGCTTTTGGTGAATTGAGAAATTTTCAATTCTTTCAAACGACTTATTGTTTTTTCAAATCTAGCTCATATCAACTTTTTGGAAGAAATAACTTAACTAAAACAAAAAATTTTAGTGCAAATCAAATTTCTGACCTCATTTCTAGTATATATCTGTTAAGAGGTGGTTGAAAGAGCTACTATAACGTAGACAACCTCGACCCACATACTTCTTAGGGGTAGCACATGATTCTTGGATTTCCGTTGTTGGCCAATAAAAAAACTATAAACCGCTTTTTGATAGTACATTTTGACAGAACCAAACGATATTTAGTGCTACTTATAGTTTTAAATAATAGCAAATGCTAACACTAGACCTCGGCAAACAAACAGGCTGGGCTATTCTCAAAGACGGAGTAATTCAAAGTGGCAGTGAAAACTTTCATGGTAGCCGTTTCAGTGGAGGTGGCATGCATTTTTTGAGTTTTCGCAATTGGCTTAATTCCTTGGAGCATAAGTTCACTGCGGTTTATTTTGAAGAAGTAAGAAGACATCTTGGAACTGATGCAGCGCATTGCTACGGTGGTTTCCTTGCCGTTCTCTCTGCTTGGTGTGAGGAGAACAATATTCCCTACCAAGGTGTTAATGTTAAAACTATCAAACGCTTTATAGCTGGTAATGGTAATGCAAGCAAAAATGAAGTTATTGAAGCGATACGTGAAAAAGGTTTTTCACCTCGAGATGATAACGAAGCAGATGCTTTGGCATTAATGTTCTACGTTAATAATTTTAGTAAAGATTTTAATATGCTAGATAGCACATAGGAAGTGGGTCCTTTCGGCCAGGCTGGCGGGTTTGGTGGGTTCGACCCCAGGCCTTCTCTAGCGTCAGATATATTTTGAATATTAACTTTTTAATTATTAAGATATGAATTTAGCAATCCACTACTATCCTACTCGAAACCTAGTTGAATATGAGCGTAACCCACGTAAAAATGACGATGTGGTCAACAGAATGTGTGCTTCTATTCGAGAATTTGGCTTTCGTATTCCAATAGTTGCAAAAAGCGATGGCACTGTGGTTGATGGTCATTTAAGACTTAAAGCAGCAAGAAAACTTGGTATGGAGAGTATTCCAGTGGTTTTAAGTGATAATTTAAACGAACCACAAACTAAAGCTTTTCGATTACTGGCAAATCAATCAGCTAATTGGGCAAAGTGGGATGATGAGCTTTTGAAAGTAGAAATTCAAGAGTTAGAAGATTTACAGTTTGATCTTAAAATGACAGGATTTGAATTAGAAAAAGTTCAACATTTCCTTGATGATTTAGATAGTGAAAAAGAAGATCTTTCTGACTTAGCTATTGATGACAAAAAAGTAACAAAACCAGGTGATCTTTGGATTTTAGGTGATCATCGAATCTATTGTGGTGATAGCTCTGTAGTTGAATCATATAAAGCGCTGTTAGATGATAAAATGGCAGATATTACTGTGTGTGATCCTCCATATAATGTTGATTATGGTAGCAGTCAGGAGAGAGAAGATAAAAAAATATTAAATGATAATCAAGGTGAAAAGTACGAACTTTTTCTCTACGACATCTGTTCCAATATTTTAGCATATACGAAGGGAGCAATTTACATCTGCATATCATCATCAGAGTTTTCAACGTTGCAAAAAGCATTTGAGGAGGCAGGAGGAAAATGGTCAACATTTATCATTTGGGCAAAGAATCACTTTACGCTAGGCAGATCAGATTATCAAAGACAATACGAAGCAATGCTCTACGGTTGGAAAAGCGGTAATAAACGTGAGTGGCATGGCGGTAGAAATCAAAGCGATCTGTGGTTTTATGATAAGCCAACACACAATACACTACATCCAATGATGAAGCCAGTAGAGCTAATGGAGAGAGCAATAGTAAACAGCAGCAGACCAGGAGACATAGTACTTGATCCATTTAGCGGTTCTGGAAGTACACTGATTGCATGTGAGAGAACAGAAAGAATTTGCAGAACAATAGAGCTAATTAGCGGCTCTGGAAGTACACTGATTGCATGTGAGAGAACAGGAAGAATTTGCAGAACAATAGAGCTAAATTTGTAGATGTAACCATAAAACGTTGGCAAGTGTACACAGGTAGGGAAGCAATTCTTTCTGGTGCTGGTAAAACTTTTTCAGAGATTCAAGAAGAAAAACAGTAAGAAAAAAGTGGAAAAGATAACGCAAACAGAAATTTAGTAAGCCTTGGTAGTTGTAATATTAATTTACTGGTATATACCGTATTTTAATGAGTTTAGCGTAACAAATAACTTTGGATTAAATGTGGTGTACTCAATGAATCAAGAAAAGACGTTAGCTGGAGTAGTAACGTCGCAAACAAATAATGAAGCATCGTTTTCTGAAGAAGTAGAAAATAATGTTTCAAATTCTACACTATCTGTTAAGGAGAGAATTGAATTGTTTGAAAAAGGTACGAAGCAAACACCTATTATTAAGGAGAAACATATGAAGCAAACTTGCGGTAGTCACGATCTGAAGCAGTGCAACACTGAATACAAAGCAGCTTTTTCAAATGTGATTAGTAATGGTAGTGATGGCAGTATTACACTAGGAATGGACGAGGCAGGTGCTGATCAATTTGATGCACTTTCAGTGTTGGATAAGAGTGAAGATACAGAGGATGAATTTAATGCAGTTTGTGAGGCAAATGGAATAGAATATAACCGTCCGTATTCTCTTGATCAGTTTGAGGCAGCATCCAACACATCTTCCAACCCCAAAATAGACAATACAAAAGAAATGCAAAAAGAGGAAGAGGATAAAGAATTAGGAGATAAACCAAAGCCGTTACCTAGGAATGGAATGTTAGAGAAGGACAATATTAGAAATGTAGCTCCACCTTCACCTAGAACAGCAGAAAATCATCGGTTGAGTATTATTCAGAATATTGCACCACCAAAGCTACCACATTCTTCTTTCCAATTAAATGGAGAAAAATGTGATGAGCAAGAAGCTATAGGAGAACCTATGTATGCAACTATAGACAAAAATAAAAAATTCTCGAAAAGAGGTTTAGATGGTGAAATAAACGATCAAAGTCCGGAGATGGAAAAGTCAAATTCTGAAGAAACATCAATTAAGAAAGGATCAGAAGATATAATTGGTGAACCTGTAGATCTGAATACAAAATTTTTAAAAAAGAGTTTGGAAGGAAGTGATAGTGGAATAGACAATAGAAGTGCAGAGATGACAAGATCAAATTCTCAAGTAACAGAAATGAGTGAGTCTTGTGGCAATCAAGGATGGGAGAATATGTCATTAAATCATGATAGTCCAGTTACACTTTCAACTAGCTCATCAGAAAAAAGTGATAATGAAGAAACCCCGTTAATTAAAAAAGAAAAGAAAACAAATAGAATTTTGCCAAGAGTAAAATATGCAGTGCAGCAGAAGGAATTTATAATTTTCGGTATAGCTGCTGTTGCACTTAGCGTTTCTGCAGCTTTGGTATATTTACAGGATAAAGCACAATTTATTGCATTTTTTGCAAACAGTGTCATCTATGTAACTATACCAATTCTAGCTGTTGCATTATTGGTTGCAATTAGTCCGATATTTTGTGGAATAAAGCAATTTAGAGATACTGAAGAGTGTCAAATAGGGAGAAAGAATGCGAATGAAACTTTGAATCAGGTGCGAGAGTATCAATCAAAAGATAAAGTAATAAAATCAGTCAAACTGGAATACGGCAATGGTACTCATTCGCATTTTACACTTAACGCTTGGGAGGGTAAGAACAACTTCATTAATATTGACGACAAAGTCATTAGTAGAAGAAATAAAGTAGAATCAGTAATCAAAGATAGGCCATTATTTACAGCATTATTAAGCAGTTTGGTTGCTGCAAATATAGTATTGCCTTTATTACTGTATGTAGAAGGTGGTATTAATAGTGTACAGAAGTTTTACCAGAACGCTTTGATTAATAACGTAGGGTTATCACTACTTATAGGCTCGAGTATACTTGCACTATCAGTGATATTCCTTGGAGTACATTACTACAGAAAAACAAATTGCACAAATCTTGTATATTGTGAGGAAAGAATTGAACCAGAAAAAGTTAATGGAAAGTTCATTGAGGAAATAAAGGAAGCAAGGACAAAAGTGCTTGAAGAAAACCATAGTAAAGATGCCAAATGCAGCAGTTTAACGCTAGAGCAAGTAGTGGTTGAATCTCATAACTACAAAGATGCAATTTATAGTATTAGTTGAAAATGGCCAAATTTCACTATGTAAAAAGAAAGCAGCTATAAACCGGAGTACTTCGCTCTATATTAGTAAAATATCTCTAAGACGCCGGCAAGTATAAACAGGTAGGAAATTGCTGATACTGGCAAAACCTTTTCAGAGATTCAAGAAAATTCGTAGAAACAAGAGAGAGGAGAAAAAAAAGTGAAAATCACACAAACAGAATGGGCAAGAGAGATAGGAGTATCAAAGCAATATGTCTGTTATTTAGTAAAAAAAGGAATAGTTGAGTTGGAGGATGGTTTGATCAATAGAGAACAAGCAAATGAAGCGGTGGCAGCAATAAGAGATCCAAGTCAGCCACTTAGGAGGAAAAATCCAGAAAACGAAAATACAAATAACCTTTCTACAATGTTGCTAAAAACTAGAATAAAAAATGAAATGGAGCGAGGAAGGTTGCTAGAAGCAAAGGCAAAAGCTGAAATAGGAGAACTTGTAGCAGTAGAGGAAGTAAAAAGTGAGGCATTTAACGTAGCAAGAGTTGTACGTAATAATTTGCTTAATGTTCCAAATAGAGTTTCAGCACTGCTTGCATCACTGAGTGACACTGAAAAAATTCACGAGACGCTAACTGAAGAGATTACAAACTCATTACAAGAATTATCTAATACTAAATTTCAAATATAAAAAAGATTTTGAATACAAAATGGCTGATAACTTAAGTTTAGAGTTAATAAAGTGTTTAATCAATCAACCTGGATTAGATGTTAATGTCAGAGGGTTAAACGGAAAAACTCCACTGCATTGCGCTATAGAGTTTAAGCATGGTAAATTTGTTACTCACGAAGAAGAACATTAATCCTTTTGTGGAAGATAATGAAGGTTCTTGATTACGCCAAAGAAGGGAAAAAAGCAGAAATATTACAAGCACTAATTAATAACAAGTACGGGTCAGAACAAGATAGCTTACTTCATTTAGCTGCAATGATAGGTGAAATTAATGCAGTGAGATATTTGATCAGAAAAGGTATTGACGTTAATGTACGAAATGCTTTGCATCATACGCCATTACATCTAGCAGCAGGCATAGGACATGGAAATGTTGTCAAAATTTTAGTAAAAGAAGGAAACGCTGAAATTGATGTCTTTGATGCACGAACCAATGCACTATGCAGTTAATAATAAAAAGTTGGAGATAGTAAAGTTACTGCTGAAGCTTGGAGCAGATGTGAATAGTGCACGCATGGGACAAAACTCAATACCTGTTCATATAGCTGTAAGTAATACTAATTACGATGAAAGAGACTTATGTCTTGATATCCTCAAATGCTTAATAAAGGAGCCTAATGCTCAAGTCAATTTGCAAGACTATGAAAATAGAACACCACTACATTACGCTGAAAGACTTAAAACAATAGAGGTCTTACTAACGCGAGAAGATATAGATCCTCTGGTAAAAGACGATAGCGGCAAGACACCATTTGATTACGCTAAACCTGAGATAAAGAAGGCTTTAATGAGTAATAAATACGGTTCTAAAAAGAATAGTCTACTCCATTTAGCTGCACAAAAAGGAGTTGTAGATACAATTTTAAAAGAAGAAATCGATATTGATATTGTAAATAATAAAGGTCTATCACCGATTTACCTTGCTGCAGAAAAAGGACATTTACATGCAGTAAAATTACTACTGAAAAAAGGAGCAAATTATACACCTGTTTTGCACTTAGCAATCAAATCAAATAATTTGGAGTTACTTAAAGTTTTATTTACTGAAAAAAAATGGGTCATTGCTCTGCAGAGATACCGTTGTTAATTTTCCAACCATTCATAATAAATATATAGCACAGAGAGAAATAGCAGATAAAAGGATGAAAAAGCATAATAATATTATCTGCATCTATATTACAGTCAGCGCAATAGCAGTAGCAGTATATATAGGGTTAATAACAACAACAATAAGCAATGCGATCATTTTTGCAACAATAACAGGGGTATTTGCGCTTGTTATAGCAATAATCATAAGTGAGATGAGCAAAAGATATATAGAAAACGAATTTCAGAAAAAGATGTTTATGGAACTGGAGGAGTGTAGTTCTACTGTTAATGATTTTGAGATAGAACCAATTATGAGTAGATGCAGACAATGATATACGCAACATCTTTTTCTGAAGGTTTAAGACCAGATCCGCAACTTAAAGTATCAGAGTGGGCAAATGAATATCGAGTTTTAGCGCCAACTGCAGCATCAGAGCCAGGTAAATGGAGAACAGAGAGAACGCCATATCTTAAAGAAATCATGATCTCCATCCTCGCCAGCAGAAAAAGTAGTATTCATGAAAGGAGCGCAGATTGGAGGAACAGAAGCAGGAAATAATTGGATAGGCTATATCATAGATCAAACACCAGGTCCAATGTTAGTTGTGCAGCCAACAGTTGAAATGGGAAAACGTTGGTCAAAGGGAAGATTTGCACCACTGATTGAAAGTACACCATGTTTAAAAAGTAAAGTAAAAGACCCAAGGTCAAGAGACTCAGGCAATACTGTACAAAGTAAGGAATTTCCAGGTGGAATAGTAGTAATAACTGGAGCAAATAGCAGTGTGGGACTTCGCTCTATGCCAGTAAAGTATCTCTTTCTTGATGAGATAGATGCATATCCAGGAGATTCAGGAGGAGAAGGAGATCCAGTACTACTCAGTATTGCACGAACTAATACATTTGCACGGCGAAAGATTTTTTTAGTATCAACACCAACGATTCATGGAATAAGCAGAATTGAGAAAGAATTTGAAGCAACAGATAAGAGATATTTTTTTGTACCATGTCCGCATTGTAATTACTATCAAGTTCTAAAGTGGTCACAAATAAAATGGGAAGATAAAAATCCAAATACAGCACACTATATATGTATAGAATGTGGTAAAAAGATAGAAAATCATCAAAAAACAGAGATGCTTGAGCGTGGAGAATGGAGGCCTACTAATAGAGTAAAAGGTGAGAAAAAAGGATTTCATCTTTCAAGTCCAGTTGGCTGGTATAGTTGGACTCAAGCAGTAGAATGCATGCAAAAGAAAGTGAACAATTACTAAAAGTTTGGATAAATACCACACTTGGAGAAACCTGGGTAGATAAAGGAGAAGTACCAGACTGGAAGCAATTATTTAACAGGAGAGAATTTTTTCAGATTGGCACAGTACCAAAAGGCGAAGTAATCCTCACAGCAGGAGTAGGTGTCCAAAAAGATCGTCTAGAGGTGGAAGTTGTAGCATGGGGAAAAAGTCGTGAAAGTTGGTCAATAGACTACCGAGTATTTGAAGGAGATACAGGAGGTGGAGAAGTATGGGGAAAACTCTCTGAGCTCTTAAATCATCATTTTATCGGTAAAAATGGGCTTGAATACATGATAAGCATGATGGCAGTAGATGCAGGGTATGCAACACAGGAAGTTTACAATTGGGTAAGAGGTCATCAAGGCTCTGGAAGAGTAATGGCAGTGAAAGGTGTAAATAAAGCCCTAGTGCCACTTAGCAGCCCAAGTAGAGTAAGTTGGAGGGCAAAAGCTGAAAAGAGGAATAAAGCTCTGGCCAGTAGGAGTATCGATATTAAAGTCAGAGCTTTTTCAATTACTTAATGTTTTAAAAGAAGGTGAAGAAGCTCCAGCAGGATATTGTCACTTTCCGGAGTATGCACCTGAATATTTTAAACAGCTAACAGCAGAGCAATTAGTCAGCAAGGTAGTAAAAGGATACACTAAACAAGAGTGGCAAAAGGTAAGAGAAAGAAATGAAGTACTAGATTGCCGAATTTATGCAAGAGCAGCATCGATAGCACTGGGAATAGACAGATGGCCAGAGAGTAAATGGAATAGTTTAAGTGAAAAACCGGAAAGTAAAAAATCAAAGAAAATAGTCAAAAGCAAATGGATCAGCAAGTAATAAATGTATAACGAAGATTATTTAATTCAAGTCGAAGAAGCGATAAAGAAGCTGCAAAACGGAGAGCGAGTAGTATCAATTGCATATGGTGATCATGTGGTAAGATATGCAGAAGTAGATATAAATGATTTACTAAACTTAAGACAACGAATTAAAGCTGAGCTAAAGATTGCTGGAGTGGAGCCAAAGAGGAAAATTATTTTTTTAACGAGTAAAGGAATTTTATAAATGCTACTAAAAACCTTCAAACAATTATTCAACAAGCCAAAAATCAAAAGTTCAGCCTGGGATGCAGCAGGCTCAGGAAGAAGATTTTTTCACTTTCAACCAGAGTTAGGAAGTATAAACAATTTGCTGTCTCAAAGCCTTGAAACTTTACGTAGTAGATCACGTGATATGGTGAGAAAAAATCCTTACGCTGCAAATATAATTGATACGATAGTAAGTAACTCTATTGGAACAGGAATAAAACCACAATCAAAAGCAAGAGATGGAGAATTTCGAAAGAAGGTGCAAGAATTATGGCTAAGATGGACAGATGAAGCAGACAGTAGTGGAGTAAGTGATTTTTATGGATTACAAGCTCTAGTATGCAGAAGTATGATAGAGGGAGGAGAATGTTTTGTACGTTTAAGAACGAGAAAGCTGGAAGATAGATTTTCTGTACCACTACAACTGCAAGTACTTGAGTCTGAACATTTAGACAATAAAACAAATCAAACTTTAGCAAATGGTAATGTAATAAGAAACGGGATTGAGTTTAACAAGCTTGGGCAAAGAGAAGCATATTACTTATTTAGAGAACATCCAGGCGAAGGCTCATTTGGAGAATCAGTAAGAGTACCAGCAAATGATGTTTTACATATTTATAGACCACTAAGACCTGGGCAAATTAGAGGAGAGCCATGGCTTTCGAGTATACTGCTAAAGCTCTATGAACTTGATCAATATGATGATGCAGAATTAGTACGAAAAAAGACTGCAGCAATGTTTGCGGGATTTATTACGAGACTTGATCCAGAAGCAAATATCATGGGAGAAGGTGAAGCAAGTGAGCAAGGAGTAGCACTATCTGGCCTGGAACCTGGAACAATGCAGCTTTTAGACCCAGGAGAGGACATAAAATTTTCAGAGCCATCAGATGTTGGAGGAAGTTATATGAGACAGCAACTGAGGGCAATAGCAATAGGTAAAGGAATAACATATGAGCAACTAACAGGAGATTTAACCGGCGTTAATTATTCATCCATTCGAGCAGGGCTGATAGAGTTTCGCAGAAGGTGTGCAATGTTACAGCATAACGTGATAGTGTTCCAGTTTTGTAGACCTATTTGGAATAGATGGCTAGAGTTAGCAGTACTTTCTGGAGAACTCTGTATAGATGAAAAAGTAGTAAAAGCAGCGAAAGAAGAAGTAAAATGGATACCACAGGGATTTGATTGGGTGGATCCACTGAAAGACCAGCAATCGCAGCAAATGGCAGTAAGGAATGGATTTAAGAGTCGATCGGAAGTAGTATCAGAAATGGGTTACGATGTTGAAGAAATAGATCAAGAAATAGCAGAAGATCAAAAACGTGCAAATAGTCTCAACTTAATGTTTGACTCTGATTGTAAAGGATTATGATGCTCTTAGGAAAACCATTAATGCTTGAACCAAGGAGTTTTGAGCTATTGTCACTAAACAATCAAAAACATCCCACGTTTAAAAACATAAAGTACTCCATCAAAAGTAACGTAGAAAGAACTGCAATTATAGCAATACATGGAATCTTGACTAAAAAACCAGGTGCGTTTGATGAAATGCTCGGGATGACATCATATGAGCAAATAGAAGAACAAATCAAACAAGCATTAGCAGATAGTAGCATAGAGACAATTATGCTGGAAATAGATAGCCCCGGAGGAGAGGTAAACGGTATATTTGACCTAGCTGACTTTATTTATGAATCAAGAGCAAAAAAGAGGATAATAGCGATAGCAAATGATGATGCATACTCTGCTGCATATGCTATAGCTTCAAGCGCTGAGAAGGTATTTGTGAGCAGAACTTCTGGTGTTGGCAGTATTGGAGTAATAGCAAGTCATATAGATCAAAGTAGATTTGATGAAAAGCAAGGTATTAAGTACACCACAATCTTTGCTGGTAGTCGAAAGAATGATTTAAACCCACATGAGCCAATGACGTCTGAAAGTCTGGGAAGCTTACAAAAAGAAGTAGACCGACTATATGAAATGTTTTTGCAGCTAATAGCAAGGAACAGAGGTCTTTCAATTGAAAAGATTCGATCAACAGAGGCAGGGCTATATTTTGGGGAGAAAGCAGTAGAAATAGGCCTTGCAGACGGAATGACAATTCTTTCATCTATTAATAAAAACAGGAGTATTACTATGAATGAACAAACTACAAATGACCTAGAAACTGATAATTTAACCAAGTATCGTACTGAAGTTCTTGAATTAATACGTTTATGTAATTTATCGAAGATGCCAGAAAAGATAGGAGAATTTATTGAGCAAAGTGTAAGTGTTGAGCAAGCTAGGGAAGTTTTAATGGAATTACTTGCAGAGAGAACAAAAAAGACAGAGATACTGAGTGCAATACCACAGAATTCAGGAGAAGAATTGATGATGCAGGTAGCGAAAAGTCGTAGGAGTTAAAGTATTTTTATAACCGCCGTATATAGCATTGATAAAAGCGGCGGTAAGCAGTTAAGGAGAGAAATTTATGAGTTGTATAAGTGAACAAAATAATCTGGGTGACTTATTAAAGTATGAGGCATCAAGTCTATATTCAAGAGATCAGATAACAGTAGCAAAAGGGCAGAACCTAAAGCTTGGTACAGTAGTGGCTCTCGATAAAGATAGCATGGTTAAGATAATAAATCCAACTGCCACAGATGGTACACAAACAGCGATAGGTGCAGTAGTAAGTGATGTAAATGCGACAGAAAATGCTAAAGCAGTAATTATTACTCGTTGTGCAATACTAGCAGATCATGCGGTTGTGTGGCCAGCAAATATCACTGAAGAGCAGAAAGCTGCAGCAATAAAGCAACTTGAAGCACGAGGGATCATTGTCCGCAAGGGAATTTAACTAAAATTAATAGGAAAAAAAGGAGAGAAAAAATGCAAAATCCATTTACAAATACAGCATTTAGCATGACGGCACTAACAAATGCGATAAATATATTGCCGATAAATTATGGACGAGTTGAAAATCTAAATTTGTTTCCAAGTAGGTCAGTAAGATTTAGACATATTACCATAGAAGAACACAACGGAGTATTAAGTTTATTACCAACGCAAGTACCAGGGGCGCCAGCAACAGTAGGAAAAAGAGGAAAAAGAAAGGTAAGAACATTTACGATTCCACATATTCCGCATGATGATGTAGTGTTACCAGAGGAAGTACAGGGAATAAGGGCATTTGGATCAGAAAGTGAACTTAAAGCGCTAGCAGACGTAATAACTGACCATTTACAGCTAATGAGAAACAAACATGCAATAACATTAGAGCATTTGCGAATGGGAGCGCTGAAGGGAATAATTTTAGATGCTGATGGGTCAGAATTATTAAATCTGTACAACGAATTTGAAATAACACCAAAAGTAGTAAATTTTGCCCTTGGAACAGCAACAACTGATGTAAAACGTAAGTGTCTGGAAGTATTGCGGCATATAGAAGATAACCTAAGTGGTGAATATATGACTGGAATTCATGCCTTGGTAAGCCCTGAGTTTTTTGATGCACTAACTTCTCATGCAAAAGTAAAAGAAGCATATGAAAGATGGCAAGAAGGAGCAGCACTTCGAAATGATATGAGGTCAGGGTTTACATTTTGTGGCATAACGTTTGAGGAATATAGAGGGCAAGCAACTGACCCTGAAGGAACGGTTAGAAGATTTATTGAGAAAGATACAGGGCACTGTTTTCCACTAGGAACAGCAAGCACGTTTACAACATATTTTGCACCAGCAGACTTTAATGAGACGGTGAATACTCTCGGACAGCCACTCTATGCAAAACAAGAGCCAAGAAGATTTGATAGAGGGACCGATTTACATACGCAGTCAAATCCTCTACCAATGTGCCACCGCCCGGCCGTTTTGGTCAAGATCGTTGCAGCATAACAATACTGGTAGAGTAACTACAAGGTGGTGAGGCACAGAACGACTCTACCGGTATGCGCTTTCTTAGCATGTAAAGGTTAGTATATCAAAAAGAAATATGCAAGCATCGAACAGACAAAATCTGTCGAATCAGAAAGAAACACACAAATTTAAGTTTTTAGTAATTTTCAAGTATAGTTGTAGAGGGAGCGCCTCTGCAGTTATGATCGACATTTTCAATGGTGCCTAAGTGCCCGTATGCAAGCATGGTCTTGGAAGGAACGGTCAAATCATTGATGGAGTCCATTTAGACTACCTCGGTTAGGAGATTGTACTATCAACCGTTCCAAGCTGAAGCGTTTCCCTGTAACAAATTATATGTAGGAGTTACCATGAAAAAAGCAAAAAGTAAATTAGAAATAGTGAATCCTAATGCAGCAGATTGGTTCAGCTGTACACTATGTGTGTGTACCTGAAGGAGGAGATGAACAACGCGTTCAGAAATTTGGCTGCTTTACTGAAGACCTTCATAACTTAGCACAGTGGTTGAAAAAGTGTAAAGTTACAACAGTAGCTATGGAATCAACAGTGGATTCCTTTATTTCAAATACTTGAGTCATATAAATTCGAGGTAAAATGCACGGCATGTAAACTGGTAGGAAGTCTGACGTTTAAGATTGCCAATGGCTCCAACAACTGCATAGCTACGGACTGCTTCATGGATCGTTTAGGCCAGATAATCAGATGTGTGTATTGCGCAGTTACGTGCGGCAGCGCAGAAATCTCACTGAAAGTGCATCTACACATATTCTACGTATGCAGAAGGCATTAATTCAAATGAATATACAATTACACAAGGTTATTAGTCATATTACTGGGATAACTGGTATGAAAATCATTGAAGCTATAATTGAAGGCGAAAGAGATTCTGAAAAATTAGCAGAATTCAGGGACGTGCGAATGAAAAATGATCAGTCTACTATTGCAAAAGCGTTAGCTGGTGACTATAGAGAAGAACACTTATTCACGCTAAAGCAAGAATTTGAACTATATAATATTTATCAAGAAAAAATAGCAGAATGTGATAGAAATATTGAAGCCTATTATAAAACGTTTGAAACAAAGTCTTGTGAAAGCAAACAGCTAAGTAAGCAAAAGAATAAAAATAGCAAAAGTAAGCCAAGCTTTGCTTTGTATGAGGAACTGCAACGAATCACTGGTATGGATTTCACTAAAATTCCTGGATTTGATGTATTAAGTATACAAACCATAATTTCAGAAGTTGGTATAAACCACAGTAAATGGCCAACAGAAAAGCACTTTTCGTCGTGGTTGGGACTCAGTCCTGCTAATAAAGTTACAGGGGAAAAAGTGTTTAATACAAGAACACGTAAAGTCATTAACCGTGCTGCAAATGCTTTGCGAATAGCTGCTCATTCTGTAGGAAAGAGTAAAAGTGCGTTGGGTGCATACTACAGAAGATTGAAAAAACGACTAGGAGCACCAAAAGCAATAACAGCTACTGCAAGAAAAATGGCATGCATATTTTATAGTATGCTCAAATACGGACAGGAATATGTAGAAAAAGGAATGGAATACTATGAAACACGCTATAAAGATAGAATTGTAAAAAATTTGATCAAAAAAGCGAGCGAATTTGGCTACATATTAGTTCAACAAGAAGAGTTAGTTGAGTGAGTTTCTTAGGAGAGAATATTAAGCGATTATTAGAAGATTGTTTTGCCCATTTAGGAGAAGTGGCTTTATATAAATCAAAGGATAAGTCATATATGGTACAGGTGTTAAAGCAAGAGCCAGATAAATTATACGAGATTGGTGAAGGGCAATTTGTAGGAGAAACTTTAGTGTTGGAAATAAGTGCGTTTGATGTACTGCAGCCAATTGTAGGAGATATTTTTGTTATAGGTGACCGTAAATATAAAGTATATTCTCCACCGCTGCAAGATAATTCAGGAATGGTATGGAAAATTCGAGCGTCAGGAGTATAAATGCGTATTAACACCGGTAGTATTATACAAAGTATAGATGCTGAAAGGAAAAAAGTGGAAAAAGTGACGGTGAGTGCATTAAACAAAACAGCAATATGGCTAAAATCAAAAGCAGCTAAGGAAATTAGTGAGGAAAAGAGAATAAAATTAAGTTTGATAAGAAAGAGATTAAGAATTTTTAAAGCAAAAACAAGCAGATTAGAAGTGTTAATTAGAGCAAATCTCTACGACATTAGAGCATCGACAATTGGCAAAATACAAAAAACAAGAAGAGGATCGAAAGTAGGAAAGCATGAGTTTATAGGAGGATTTGCAGCAGTTATGCCAAAAGGAAATAGCGGTATGTTTAAACGTGAAGGAAGGGCAGCATTGCCAATAAAGGAAGTTAAGTTGCCACTCGAACCTGAGGCTTCAAGGATAATAGGTAATCTTGTTAATTATGAAGTTGAAAAGGTATTTGAAAAATATTTTATACATTACATGAGTTAAATTATATGCATGACAAAGTTCTGGAAAGATTTACATAAAGCAATTTGCAGCACACTGAAGGAAGAAATACTGGCTATACAGACATGTGAAATTTATCCAGCAATAAGGAAAGAATTAGTAGCGCCAGCGGTGTTTGTAGAACTAACAAGTTTAGAACCAGGTAAAGATGCAGGTACTGATGAATTAGCATTGAAAGCCAGGTTTGAGGCGAGGATTGTAGTTGATGGAACAGTAGAGGATTCCTCGGTAGTTGTTAGAACATTAGCTGCTGAGGTTGCGAGAGTAGTAAATAAAAATACTTGGAATGTGGAAAATGTTTCACCAGGAGAATTTATCTCTGCGGAAATTGACGGATTTAGGCCAGAGCTCGATGCATATTTAGTGTGGATGGTTGATTGGAGTCATCAGCTTCATTTAGGTAAATCAGTATGGGAAGAGGGGAAAATTAAACCACATACAATAAACGTAGGAAATATAAATGTTGGATCATAGTTTTGCGATTTCAGAGCTGAATAGGAAGCTAGCAAACGTTATTCGTATAGGAATTGTAAAAGAAATAGATTATGAAAAAGCAAAAGTAAGAGTGAAAATAGGAGAATTTTTAACAGATTATTTACCGTGGATAACAAGTAAAGCAGGAAAAGATAGAGATTGGTCTCCGCCAGATATTGATGAACAGGTTATGATATTTTCTCCTCTTGGTGAACTATCATTAGGAGTGGTATTAGGAGGAATATATCAGGAAAAATACCCTGCACCAGAGAATAAAAAAGAAATAAATAGTGTGAAGTTTCAAGATGGAACAATATTGTTATATGATAAGGAAAAACATCATTTAGAGATTGAAGTAGTAGATAAAATAACACTGAAAGCTGGGGAATCGAGCATAGAAATGACAAAAAGTGGAATAAAACTGAAAGCAGAAAGGATCGACTTAAATTGAACAAAGGAATAGTAAGGTTAGGAGACTACTGTGGAGAAGCTATACCACATTTCTGCATTAGCGGAAGTAATAATGTTTTTGTAAACGGTAAGTCAATATGTAGACAAGGAGACAGTTTTAGTGAAGGAAGAGCATTAACTGAAGGATCAAAAACAGTGTTTGCAAATGGTCTTAGTGTAGGAAGAGTAGGAGATATAGTTTCATGTGGGTTTAAAGTAATAAAAGGCAGTGAAAGCGTCTTTGCAAAATAGAAATGAAGGGTATGGATGCTAAAACAGGAAAAACGTTAGAAGGAATAGAGCACTTAAAGCAGTCGATAATTGATATACTGACCACTCCTATTAACAGTAGAATAATGAGGAGAGATTATGGCTCAAGATTATTTGAATTAGTGGATAAACCAATCAGTAGAGATTTTACTTTGAAGATCTATGCAGCAACAGCAGAAGCACTGGGGAAATTTGAGAAGAGATTTAAGTTAGAAAAAGTAAAGATTGCTGAAGCTAAAGAAGGAAAAATGACTCTTGTACTTGAAGGTATGTATCTTTCAGAAGGCAAGTTCATAAATATTAGTGGAGTAGTTGTTTAGAAATGCAAACATCTAATATTATTGAAAAACTAAGCTATGAGGAAATATTTTCGAGAATGAAAGAAGAGTTAGTCTGTAGAGATGAAACCTTTTCAGGATTAGTAGAATCGGATCCAGCAATGAAGGTATTAGAAGTAGCAGCATGGAGAGAGTTGTTACTCAGAGAAAGAATAAATGAAGCTGTAAAAAGTAATTTACTAAAATTTGCAACGGGAGAAGATCTTGGTAATTTAGCTGAATTTTATGGAGTAGAGAGAGAAAAAGAAGAAGAGGACGAACGATTTAGAAAAAGAATAAAAGCAAAAATAAAAGGCTGGAGTACAGGAGGAAGTAAAGAGTATTATCGTTATCAGGCACTGTCAGCAGATAGTAGAGTAAAAGATGCATTAGTAGAATCACCTATACCAGGGAAAGTACAAATTTCAATCTTATCAACACAATTATCCACAACTGGCATAGTGTCAGAAGAACTACTAGAAATTGTAAAAAAGCAGGTTACTAGAGATGATATAAGGGTTTTAACAGATACGATAACAGTAATTGGTTGCAATATTACGGAAATAGATATTCACAGCAGAATGAGCATGAGTCCTGTAATATCAGAGGAAGAAATCAAGAAGCAGTTTATTAAGAAGTTTGAATTAGCAAAAAGATTAGGGTGGAGTGTAACAAGATCATGGATAATAGCGAATCTATTTGTAGATGGTGTAGAAAATGTGGAATTGATCGAGCCAAGAGAGGATGTTGTGGTTCTGGGAAATGAATCTGCAAATTTGAAAAATTTAAAGATTGAGTTGAATTAATGTTATTGCCACCAAATGCAACAAAACAGGAAAAAGCGCTAGTAGATGCGATAGATTATAAGGTTGATCCAAGCTGTATTAGAGGATTTAAATTTAGATTGGAAGAAGAAACATTGCCGTGGATAATAGAAGAATATGGTTTAGAAGAAATACTACGCTGGGTAAAAGATAGAAGAAAAGCAGTAGTAGAAGGAGTAAAATTTCAAAGACTGCGAGGAACACCTAAATCACTTAAAATAGCACTCAAGTGGGCAAATATAGAAGACATTACAATCATCGAAGAACCACCCGGTAAACACTTTTTTGAGTTGCAAGTAGGGATAAAAGAGGTACCAAATGACTTCTTCGTAGATGCAGTAGTAGAGCTGGCAAAACTATCACTGCCTGTAAGATCGAGGTTGATGAGGATTTTTAACGATTATTATAATGTGCAGAGATTTATATTGGATGAGAGTTTATTTGGAGATCTTCTTTCTGATTATTCAGGGGTAAAAATAGAAAAAGATGGACCAGTGTTATCATTTGGAAGAGTAAATTTTTTCAGGTCTAGTGGTCCAGTTATTAGGATTATAGAAAACTATCTACGCGATCATTATGAACGAGCTTTAAGCAATGATATATATCGCCTAGATGTAGCAATCCTTGGAGAAACAGAGTCTCACGCAAAGAATTATAACGGTATTTATGAAAGAAATCATTTGTGGTACAACTTAAAAGCACTATATCCATTACCACAGAGTTTATTACCATCGATTAAATTTGCAAAAGCGCAGATAGTATTATCAGACAGTTGGGATTTAGGAGACATAAATACGTGCTTTCCAGTTAGTAGCGTAGAAGAAAGAGGAAATAAATTTGTATTGGGAAGCGATAAACTTTCAGGGCAATATTGGAATTTAAAACACAAGCCAATTTTAGAAAGATTTAGCGTTACTCACAACTATAAAGTAGAAAATTATACAGATCAGAAGGTCAGAAAATATGTTTTAGCAGAACACAACGTTTACTATAAAAACGATTTAGATTCAGAGCAAAAAGACTCAATACACGAATTAGAAAAGCACATTTTAGTATTTTACCCGGGAGTACTGAAGTGGCACGAACATCGACATTTGCACAGAAGTTGGAAAGATAGTCGAATAATATCTCTAATAAGTTAAGCACTTATATTTAGATCCTCATATATTATATTAATAATAGGTAAAAGTGTATGAAATAAAAAGAAAAGGACTTGCTTTCTCATGCTAAAAAGGACATGACTTGAATAGCAGCAGGTAAATATAAGAAATTTGTCTGGCGCTAGAAAAGCTAATTTTGTGAGGTATGAAATGAGTTTTAGCAAGAGTAAGTTTTTTAAAGAAGTATCAAGTAACGGGTTTAAAAACATTAATAAAAGAAATGAAGAAGGAGAGACGATCTTGCATCAAGCAGTAGAAATCTCTGATTACAAAACAGTGAGATTATTAATAAAAAAAGGGGCAGAGGTTGATGCAAGAGATAAAAATGGTTATACACCACTACACTGTGCAGTATTCGCAAAAAGTTTAGAAAATGTGAAAGTGCTGCTAAGGTCTGGAGCGGAAGTAAATGCCACTCAATATGTCAGTGGATGTACGCCACTCCACTCTGCGTGCAAAATAGGAGGAGCAAAAGTTGAAATAATAAAAGAGCTAGTAAAGGCCGGAGCTACAGTTAATCAACTGAATAAGTACGGTGCAACACCAATGTATTACATTTGGGAAAGTGAAAAGTATCGTCTATGTGATAGCAAAGAGAGTGAAGAGGCGAGTAAATTTCTGAGAGAACAAGGAGGAATAACAAAAAGTAGAGAACTGACCTGCTATGGAATAGAGAGGCTAGTGGGAGAAATAGCAGACATGTTGAATGGGAGTTATTTGCCGGAGCTAAAAATAATAGAGATAGGAGAAATAAGGAAGAGAGACAAATCGCTAATAAAGGAAGAATGTAAAAATTTAGCAAGCAAAATAATGAGCCAAGTGAACGAAATGATAGATGAGGTGGTAAAAAGGAAGGCTTAAGGATTTAAATTCAAAGAAAAGGTGAGGTAGATTATGAGTAAAAAAGAAAAAGAGAAGTCAGTAAAAGAATTATTAGAGAACTCATTTAAAAGTGTTTATGAAAGAGACGAGAAAGGAAGAACAGTTCTACATTATGCAGTAGAAGCAAAAACAGTGAGGTTATTGGTTGAAAAAGGAGTAGATGTGAATGCAGCAGATGTAGGAGGGTATACAGCACTGCACCTAGCGGTAACGGAAAAACGTCTAGAAATCGTGAGAGAACTGATAAAGTCAGGAGCAGATGTGAATGTGGAAGAATATGACAGTAAATGCACACCACTGCACCTTGCATGTATGATGGGGAAAGTGGAAATAGTAAAAGAGTTAGTGGAAGCAGGAGGAGAAATAGAACAAGAGGATAAATATGGGATGACAGCAATAGATTATGCAAAAAATAGTAAAGAAATAACGGAAGTGCTGGAGAACAAAACAAGAGAAATGGAAAAGTTACTAGAAAAATTAAGTAAGTTATCAAAGCGAACGGTGGATGCGATATTTAACCTAAAATTAGAAGAAAAAGGAGAAAGGAGGTCAGAGGAAATAAGGAAAAAATTGGATAAAGACCCATTGGTACAGGAAGCAGTGATGGAAGTGGAAAAAGAGCTAAGAAATGTAAAAAAGAAGATAAAAGGGCTGTAAGTAAGAAAAGAGAGTTTTTATCGAGTATAGAAGAAGGAATGTATGGAAAAAGAAATAGAAAGAAAAGTAAAAGGTTTGGAGAAAAAAACATTAGAAGAACTAAAAAAAATATGGAAAAAGGTATATAGGAAAGAAGCGCCGAAAAATACGAGAAAATATCTGATACCGAGATTAGCTTATAGAATGCAGGAAAAAGCGTATGGAGAGATGTCAAGAAAGGGGATAAAAAGACTAGAGTATCTGGCAGATCGGCTAGAGAAGGGAAAGAGAATAAGTAGTGACAAATTGCCAGTAGCAGGAACAGAGCTAATATTAGAGAGAGGTGAAGAGACGCATGCGGTAATGGTAACAGATAAAGGTTTAATCTACAGAGAAGAGTTTTACACGTCATTGTCAGCAGTAGCAGGGAAAATAATGGGAATGAGTTATAATGGACCGCTCCTATTTGGGATGAGAGAAAAGGAGAAAGGATGCTAAAAGAGGTAAGATGCGCGATATATACAAGAAAATCAAATGAGGATGGACTAGAACAAAAGTTTAATAGTCTTGATGCGCAGCGAGTAGCATGTGAGAAGTATATAAAAAGCCGAGAAGGGTGGGTAGCATTGGCAAAAAAGTACGACGATGGAGGGTTCTCAGGAAAAAACTTAGAAAGACCAGCGATAAAGGAATTGTTTAAAGATGTAAAGGCAGGAGAAATAGATTGCGTAGTAGTATATACTCTGGATAGGCTATCAAGAGAAACAAAAGACAGCATAGAAGTGACATCATTTTTTAGAAGGCACCGAGTAAATTTTGTAGCAGTAACGCAGATATTTGACAATAATACGCCAATGGGAAAGTTCGTACAAACGGTATTATCAGGGGCAGCGCAACTAGAAAGAGAAATGATAGTGGAGAGAGTAAAAAACAAAATAGCAACATCAAAAGAACAAGGATTATGGATGGGAGGAACTTTACCGCTTGGGTATGATGTAAAAGATAAAGAATTAATAATAAATGAAAAAGAAGCAAAGACAGTGAAGCATATATTTGAAAGATATTTGGAGCTAAAGTCAATGGCAGAGTTGGCAAGGGAGTTAAATAGCCAAGGGTACTGGACGAAAGGAAAATCAGATATCTTTAAAAAGGCAACGGTGAGGAGAATAATAACAAATCCAATATATGTGGGAAAAATTAGGCATTATGAGAAAGAGTATGAAGGAAAACATGAAGCAATAATAGAAGAGGAAAAATGGCAAAAAGCACAGGAATTGATAAAGAATCAACCATATAGAAAGGCGAAATACGAGGAAGCACTGCTTAGGGGAATAATTAAATGTAAGAGCTGTGATGTAAATATGACGCTGACATACTCAAAAAAAGAGAATAAAAGGTACCGATATTATATATGTAATAACCATTTAAGAGGAAAAAATTGTGAATCAATAAATCGAACAATAGTAGCAGGAGAAGTAGAAAAAGAAGTAATGAAGAAAGCAGAGCAGCTATATGAAAAATGGGGAGAAAAAGCAGAAGAATGGAAAAATTTAAGTTTTGGAAAACAGAAAGAAGTAGTGAAAAAGTTAATAAAGGGAGTAATGGTAAGAGAAGATGGAATAGAGGTGCATTCTGAATCAGAGGAAAAATTTATACCAACAAAGAAGAAGGGAAATAAATGCACAGTAGTAGAGCCAGAAGGTAAAACAAATAATGTACTACTGAAAGCAGTGGTAAGAGCTCATTTGTGGAAACGGCAACTAGAAGAGGGAAAATATTCAAGTGTGAAAGAGCTGAGTGCCAAAATTAATATAGGTACAAGACGTGTGCAACAAATTTTAAGGTTAAATTATTTAGCGCCGAAGATCAAAGAAGACATAGTAAATGGAAGACAGCCAAGGGGTTTGAAGTTGGTTGATTTGAAAGAAATACCGATGCTGTGGAGTGAGCAGATGCAGAAGTTTTACGATCTTAATTTACAAAAGCAACAGAAAGAGTATGTGCCAGAAAACTAATACTTTAAAAATTGAGGTAAATCAGTGTTAAAGGCTGAATTATATAACGAAAATAGTGATAATCTTAAACTTACATGTGAAACGATTCCAGAGCTTCAAAATTATTGCGTAAGAGCCTAATGTTCCTGACAGCCCTTCTTCCGCTGAATCATGTAGTTGGTCTGATAAAGGAAATTCTGTAGACATCACAAAAGTCAATTCAATCAAAACTCGAAAAAGTAGAAAGTGTGGAGCAGCCAGTCTTTTCTGAATCCAACACGAAAGGCTATGTTTAAAAAGGAATAAATATCAAGAAAGGAAAATAATTTCTTTAAAATGATCTTTTAATTATTAACTGAACTTTTCTAAATCCTCATGCTATTTCTCCTTGCTTTGAAAATACATCAATTTTTTTTACCCCGCCAAAACCTTCTTTTTGTTTAATAATTTTAGTTGACTTTATGAACACACTACTATTTCTTTCGAATTTTGCAGCTGGTCTAAACTATCAATTGGCCTCATAAGAGTAAACGGAGCATCTGATTCCTTTACTACACAATCTAATTGCTTAATAGTTTCACTTGACTCTATAGATACATTTCTTTCAAAATTTCCATCTTTTACAGCTTGTAGAATGCTTTTTCCTCCTAAAAGGCAATTTTCCCCTAAACTTGATTGACCTTTTAATTTGTCAAATTTTTCCTGGCTCTCTCCATCAAGCTTTACTTCTATTATATTACTATATTCAGCACTAGGACATAGATGAATACTAATCTTGCCTACTTCAGTGATAAAGGACATTTCAATGCCACCTCCTAAGACATCTGTATAATTTCTTTTTCCTCCTACATTTTCAACTCTTACTATACTCTCTCCAATATGAAATATATGGTGTCTAAAACTTAAATCTTTCACTTTTGGATTATTTATAACTTTTGCAGCCTCAACAGTGCTATCTTGCGAATATTTTATATAAAAATATCTATTATCCATCTCTGTGTGTAAAGCTTTGCCTTTGGCACTACTGTTTATAATACCTTCATATGCTACGCTTTTTAGCTTGTTATCGATTTCTTCACGTTCTGCAAAAATCTCATAACTGAACCCATAAGTTGCATACAATAACCTATTGTTGTAAAAGGAACTGCATTTTACTCTTCCACCTTTTAATAGTAAATTATTCATGATATTGCGTATAACACCTATATTTTTGTCATCTGATACACCTTCGTAGGTAGGAATACCTCTTATTCCCTTAGAAACTAAACTTGTTATAGTCTCACTATCGTCTGATAAATTCTCATAAGGTGGTAATCCCTTATGCTGTCGTATTCTATCAGGGATATTTCTTATTTCCTTAAAAATTAAACTTGTTATAGTATATCCATCATCATTACATTTTGAATTGAGCCTTATCCCTTTTTGCAAATATTTATTTGTTATGCATTCTATACGTTCTAAATCAGTGTTTGTAAAATTTTCATGCTTATCCCTATAGCCTTTTGCTACTATATCTTTTAACTCTTTACAAAATTCATCAACTAGACTTTTCTCATTCTTAGTCAGCGGTAGATCTAGCTTAATTAAAGCAGAGTCTCTTGGACTAATAGAGTAATGCCCATCTCTTTTCCAGTATAAATCACTATCATCAGTTAAGCTATTATCAATTCCACTTTGATACGACAATGTATGTTTTACACATGTGTCAGCAATCTTCCCAATTTCATGTCTCTGATCAAGGTCATAACATTCCGGACGATTACTTATTCCTTGGGCAAACAAACTATAATCATCTAAATCTGCTACGTCATTTTCAAAAGTTGACTCTTCATCGCTATTACACTCAATTTTTGACCGTCCTGGCTCAGTACTTATTCCTCTCTTATGCTCTTGCTTACAACATATTCTTATTGACTCTGTACCCATACTGCCTCCTAGCCTAGATAGATGATGTATTATGTACAATATATAATATGAGTCAAGTGAATTTTGACATAATATTTTTACTATTTTGCAATGTTTGAGTTTCTGTAGTAAATTCAGGTGTTTACATAAACTTTCTTTTAACCTACCTGATAGAATAAACCTGCAATTATGACTTAGAGTGCTAAGTAGTACATATACCCAAAATTTATATTTTCTTTTCTTCCATTGAACTTGACACTTCCATAAACTTCACTAAAATTGACATCCTATTGCTGCATGAATTTTCTTTATTTGCTTTCCTCCTGAGTAGTTGTGCAGTTAACACATAAGCAAAATTAACAAGAAAAACATCCTGCCTACCAGCTTAATAGTTTCATCTACCCATTCCTGGTTCGTATAAGTTCTCCGCGTTCACATTATTCATGTTGCCATTAGGTCCTTGCATTGCAGCTCGCTGCAATAAATTGACTGCTTCCCTATGTTCACAGGGCCGAGCCAAATGCAAAGGAGTACGTCCTTTACCATCCACTGTGCGAATATTTGCTCCTCTCTCTAACAGAACTTTCACCATTTCTGGATAATCATTGCTAGCAGCAATATGCAAAGGGGTACGTTCTTCTATACTATCCTGTGCATCGATATCTGCTCCTCCCTCTAATAGAATTTTAGCAACTTCTACATGATACCGACTAGCAGCATAATGCAAGGGAGTAAATCCTATGCTATCTCGTATATTGACATCTGCTCCCCTGTTTAGTAGAGCCATGACTGCTTCATGACGACCCTTTTCAGCAGCTAAATGCAAAGGAACACGTTCTCCATTATCTCTCGCATCAATCGCTGCTCCTTTCTCTAATAAAAATTCAATTTCTTTTTTAGAATTCCAACTAGCAGCAACGTGCAAAGGAGTACATCCTTCATTATCTTTTGCATGAATATTCGCTCCTCCATCTAATAGAGCTTTAATTGATGCAAAACAACACTCAGCAGCATAGTGCAAAGGGGTACGTCCTTTATTATCTCTTGCGTGAATATCTGCTCCTTGCTTTGATAAACTGTTAATTGCCCTCAAATTAATTTTGTGAGCAGCATAATGCAAAGGAGCCCACCCTTTATTATCCCTTATGTTAACATCAACTCCATCTACTTGCAACAGATTTTCCAACAGCTCTTGTTGATAATTGGAAACAGCATGATGCAAAGGAGCAAATCCTTTACCATCTTTTTCATTAATATTAGCTTCACGAACAGGAGCAAAAGGGGGCGCTACTCTTATATCTTGAACAGCGGCTTCAAGTATGCTAGTGCCAGAAGAGTACCATGAGCAACCCTGGCCAGAGGCATGACTCGAAGTTGAAGGAGCCGATACTATGTCATCACGAAAAAGGGCCATACTTCCATATTTTGAGCTGTAGGCTCCAGGTGTGCGAGCAGGATCATGAGTACAAGGTGCTTCATACGAACTATCGGTAGGCCAAGCTGGATTTTCTGGAAGTGACTTTACCCTCAGATCCAGAGGTTCCAATTGCACATCTGGGCCTGGAGCTTCCAGTTCCACACTCTGATCCAGAGGCTCCAATTTCACACTTGAACCTTCCCAATTCCTTTGAACTACTCCGTTAGATCCTACCTCTTCATCTAGACCCAAAGTTCTGGATCTTGAGCGATTTACTTTACCACTATTACGCAAAAACATACTACCTCCAATTTAAATTCTTATACTAACTTCTTTTACACAAAGCTGATATTAACATATATTTTCAAGACAATAATATACTATAAATTAGCACTACAAAAGTTTTACTTTCCTCAAAAAAAATAGTGTGATGGCATCATTTTCTCATGCCTTATTATGGAGTCTTAATACTAGAGCTAGCAGTTTCCAAAGATTCATCATTGGTAATGAGTTTACTACTGGGACGATCAATAAGTAACACTGCATTTTTCTTTATCTCTTGGTACAATTTACTATGCTGAAAAGTATTTAATTTAAATCTATTGTTTAACTTATTTTCTTTTAAATACGTATGTGCTTCGTCAATAAAATCCCCTAGAAGTTTTTCATATGTACATGGCGACTTACTTCTTAAGACTCTTTCCTGTGATTCCAGGTAACTCATATTACCAACAAGCATATGCGTTAATTTATCCACATGAATACTATCTTTTATTGTTTCACACTTCCCATCACCGTAACGATGCAAGAGAATAGCTGTCACTTTGAAACCGTTCTTACCTATACTCTCATGATTGCCTTCAGATTTGCGTAAATTGGGAACTGACTGTGCTGCTGAATCTATAATCATGTCACCCCATCTATTTGCAGCCAAGACAGGAGCTTTTGTTGACTTTATAATTTCATTTGGCTTATAATCAGCGCCGCAATACCTAAAAAACGCATCTGTAATGACTGCAGTTCGTCGAAAAAACACTCCAACAAGAGAGTTTTGAGACTTTGGTACATTTATCCATGAATCATAGGAGTTACTGTGTATAAAAGTAAAAAAAATATTTTCTTCTTCAAACTTCTTTAAAACCTCCGCAGCAATTCCCCCACCTAAAGAATTCCCCATAAGAATAATATCATCCGGATGTACACCTTTCTCAAGTAAACCTGTAACCATTGCCATTCCTGCTTTGATTGGATCCTTGCCTTTCGTAACAAACTTAGTGAGTGATGCAGTGATAGGGTAAAAAACCATGATAGCAGCTGCAATTATAGCCGGTATTAAGAACACAATAAAAACTGGCAATTTGAGCCAAATTAACATTTGGGATGCAATGATAAAATAGCCTGAGAAACCTATTACTGAAACAGTGGCTACAGTAATTAAAACTTGCTTTAGCCTGAATTTTGTATCATGAAAATACTCAGGGTAACAAAAGTTCATATAATGGTAATCAAATAAATGGATATCAATATTCTTGTTTGATACCCACTTTCCCCAATCACTACTTTCATTATTATATTTTATAGATTCTCCTAATCCAAAAAAATAAACCAGATGTTTTCTATTCCCTTTACTACCTTGATTTGTATTGTTAACTATTGTTTTAATAACTTTCACCTACACCTCCCTAACGTTTTTTGAATTATGATAAAATCAAAATATACTAAGAACTAGCATCATAAAAAGTTTAATCCTTTCTCAAGAATAATTTGATAAAAGGAAGCTAAGCTTAAGGTATGAACCTCCCTAAGCTCACCCCTAACTTGACGCATACGTTTTTTTGAACACTTTTTTAGAATTTTTCATGGAACTTATACTTTCTTTTTTTCTACACTCACTTTTCTTTAACGTTGGCTTTCCAATTTCTAGTTTTAAACGCTTCCTTTTGTAAAGTAAGACCAATTTCTATACCATGTGTAAAAAATAGCTTGTTGCTTATACCTACATCTTCTCTTCTTGCCACACTTTCCTGCGGACCAGGGTGTGTGATAATTCTTCTCCTCCAGATCTACCCTCCTCCTCTACCCCAAACCTTTCTGCTTCAAGTGTAAGATAATTGCTAAGAGCACCAAAATGTCTATACCCGATATGCATATTGACACCTTCAGTTATCTGAAAGTCAAGACCAGCTTTTAACTGATACGCAGGCCTTATTTGTGCTTTTTCAAACATCTTCATTCTTGTTCCACCGATCCCAATTCCAACATAAGGAGAAAAAAGATTTTTCCAATAGTAGTAAATATTCGCTGTTATAGATGTGTTTTCAACTTGCTCATTATTAACTTCAGTCTTGTACCTATAGATTTTTCTATTTGCACCTTCGCCAAAATATTTCCCATATGAGACATCTTCTGAACCAATATCATTTGCTTTTACAGAGGAATACATCCCCTCTAATTCAACTCTATAGTTGTGATTATCAAGTTCTCCTGCATAACCAAATGCTATAAGCGGACTATAGCCTCTTCCGTATTCACTTAATTTTTTATTACTTATAACTGTATCTGTAGTTTTTACTTCCAGTGGACCTGCTCTACTAAGAAGTTGACCCGAGTATCCAGCACCAAAGTAAAACCCCTCTGTTCCATTTGCAAAAGATTGTTGTGATAACAGCAAAGCAACTATTATAAATGCTAATTTTTCTTTATAAATTATCATACTTCCACCTAAATTAATTACTCTAATACTAACTTATTAAAAATGACCTTATATGCAACTTGCAATAACTTTTACCCCAATCTTAGATTTTCAGCTTGAGTTAAATGACCTTGAACAGAAACATTATTTAAGTAGCTTTTAGGTTCTGAGCTTGTTTGTTGTTCTTTAACTCCTAGCATGCTATTTCTATATATTTGTTGTATCGATTGGTTTAGCATTGCATCTAATTTATTATCAAATTCAGATATAAATTTATCAAATTTCTTCTGACTTAATCTACCAGAGCATCCCGCTTTCTTATCAGGACATACCTGCTCTATGTGTGATTTTAAAACTTCTGAAATCCTATCAAATTTACCGCCTACAATTTTTCTAGTAATCTCTTTTTGCATTTCTATAAAATCAATATTCAACCGGTGCATTGATATGCCATTTTTCAATGCAGCTTGCTCTACTACTTTCTTAAATCCTTCTACAATATTGACCGCGTAACCTAGCGCTTCCTGTTCAGAGATATCTTTTATATCAGTATATTGAGTTGCCTTAGAAGATTGAGAATGCTTCGTGTCTACAGCTGGCTTGATGGGAGAAAAGATAACACCTTTAATAGTATCTACTATAGTACGAGTAACCACATTTACCCACAAAGGCGTCCCATCTATGGCTTGATTACTTTTTGTTACAGGATTATCACTTTCAATACTATGACTAGCACCTTTTGACTCAAAAGAAACAGGTTCTTGTAAGTGCCTTTTTCCTCTATGATGTTGTAAATTTTTCAAAGAGTGTATTATATCCGACTTATTAAGTTCAAGTGCCACCTCCAGAGGCGTCTGACCACGATTGTTTTTAGCATCAATATCAGCTCCATTTTCTTTCAAGTATTGCACTACATGTAATCCACCATAAACAGCGGCATGCAAAGGAGTATCACCATAATTATCTGTAGCATTTACTAAATCAGCTCTTTCTCCTATAAGGTATTGAAGTGTTTCCAAGTGACCACCTTCAGCAGCCAAATTCAGAGATTTAACATCAATATCAACTCCTTTTTCCTGTACGAGATACATTGTTATATTCAGTCCATCGCAGCGGCTAGCAGCAAAGTTTAAAGGAGTATAATAATCAGTAACTAAACCTAAAACACTATCACCTAAATTAGGGTTAGAACCAAAACACACTATAGCAGTAGCATTTAAATCTGCTCCTTTATCAACTAGATATTCCACAACTTCTAAGCTGCTTCTTTCTGCAGCAACATGCAAAGGTGTGTATTTATCCTTATTAGCAACATTCGGATCTGGAGCATAACAAGTGTTACTTATAGTAATGGGATGTAGTACATTAACACTTGGTGCTACGGAAAGTTGGCTGCTGTTTTTAAACAAGAAATTATCTATAGTAGTATAATTTGCAGGAATATTTGTAGTTTCAGTACTATTTTCATCAGCGAAATATGATGCTTCAGTACTGTTTTCTAGATAAGGTCGAGAGACTCCTGAAGTGATATTAGAAAGAGCATTGCAATCGTAACTCTTGTACTCCTCTGAACACAACGAACTATCTATGCCAGTGCTGTTTCTTGAGTAGGTTTGAACAACTTCATAGTCCGATATTGAATCTTGTGTAACCTCATTACTGCTTTCAGTTGTAATATATAGTGTATTATTTTCTGCAGAAGGTTGTACAGTTGTGCTATTATCTTCAATAAAATTTTCTTGTGTTACTTTAATAGTACCTTCACGTGAAATACAAAGAGCCTTATCTCCAAATAAGATTTCTAGCATTTCTAGATTATCAGAAAGCGCAGATGAATGAAGCAAAGTCCAGCCATCATTATTAGCGATTTCAATATTAGCCCCTTTTATCATGAGAAATTTTACAACATCCCAAGAATTACTTATAGCTGCTTTTAGTAACAATGTATTGCCGTCTTTATCAGTGGCATCTAAATTAGCTTTATTATTTCTAACAAGCTCTTTGGCCTCATCATACAAGCTCTGCTCTACTGTGGTAAAATTAGATGTATGCATAACCCCTCCTAAATATTGTAATACTACTAAAATAAAGCAAGATTTTTAATTGTAAAGCATATAATTCTAAATGTTTCATAGATCTGTTAAGGGTAGATATAGGTGAAAGGCTACTTGAAAAAGCAGTTGATGCCGCTGTAGTAGCCATCGTCACTTCCCTGAGCTTTGGTGGATAATTTAGATCCTGATTCTTGCTTTTAGCCTTTTAATTTGAACTTCCAACTCTTTACTTCTTGAGGTTAACTTAACTTTTTCACTCTCTAATTTTTTTACATTCTGAGCCAGATCATTTTCTCATCTTCCAATTTTCGTTTTGTCTCATCTAGATCTTTGATTTTAGTTCTCAAATTTTTTATTGTATTCCCTTGCTAATCTATTAAGTTCTATTCCTTTAACATCAAGCTTTTTATTCTGACAAATTATTTTGTATGAAAATGCAATTACTACTGCAGAAAGTACAAATAAAGTCAAAGCAATGGGGAGGGCTACATTTAAAGCTGTAATTGAAGCTAAAAACGCAACATAAGGAGCTACAGTAAAAACTCCAGATGTAAGCAATATAAGAGAAGCAAGAGCACCAGCTACAAAAAAAGGCGCATTAGCTTTGCTAAACCATTGTACTACCTCAATGGTATTTCTTTCTTTACTAAAGGTGAATCTTCCCTTAAAAAGAAAGGAAGGCAGTCATCTGAGCATCATAATCAACCTTTGGATATTTTAACTCAGAATAAGCTAATGAATGCGTTTGTTTAAAATTTGCTCCATCAGTCATAACTACCCATGAATGATTATCATAACATATTTTTTACTATTGTACATATATACCTTAAACCCGCTATACCTCTAAGATTCTTATCCCTCTTTAATCTGACCGTACTATAATTACCTCATCATCAACTAAGACTGTTTAAAACGGCCGCCAACCAACACTACTACCTCTTCCTACTCTGAAGTTTTCAGTGTTTACATCACTCATTCTTGAATCTGGCTGATTATCAACTTGACTTGCAGATCCTGAAGCTCCTATATTCATTTGATCAAAATATGAGGGCAAAGCCACTGCACCTTCTTCATACGACTCATCACGACTAAAAGAGACCGCTTCACCACTATAAGGAGGCGTATACTCACCTGTATGCAAAGCTGCCATATTTTGTTCTACTGGCCTCTTAAGTTTCACTATTATTTTCTCTCTTGAATCTTTTATATCTTTCAACGCTTCCTCTACCACACCTCCGCCTGTCAATGCTGCCCCTATTAAACTTCTCATATCTTTATCACTCAGATATTCAAGAATCCTCTGAGCGATTAAATTCACTCCTTCAAGCCCACGGAATTTTAGAATGGCTTCCTCAGCTCTCTCTAAAAGAAATGGCCTAAACTTTTTTTCAAATGCACTCCAAAAATTGAGGACCCGTTCATAATATTTGGTAGATCCAAATCGTATGGTTGACAAATTTTGTTCTAAATTTTTTCTTATTTCATAAGATCCAAATATAACATCGCATGCTATTATGTATTTTACATTGAGATCCATTAATTTTAACACATCCTGTTGTATGCGATACCCTTCTGAAGAAGTATTGAAAAGGGAATACACTATATAAAATTCGATTATACTGTCCACATTTGATACATATTTAGTAAAATCAAACCCAGCACTTGACAAAACTGTAAGCTCTTCTGGAAATTTGGACAAACTTCTTGCTTCAGCTTCTGTTAGACCTTGGAATCTTTCTGGATTACTATGAATACCCCTCAAAAAAAGAATATTATTCGAAGAACACATATCCCCTAAACTTGTTATTATATGTGGAGGAGCCTGTCTATTTAGATCCATTATGTCAATGTTACTCAAAAAAACTCCTGCCATCTTTTCACGACCAAATCCAGCAGTATAATGTAAAGGAGTCTTTTCAGCTTTATCTATCATATTAACATTAGCCCCGTTGTTCAATAAAACTTCTGCCACCCCTTCATAGCCAGATCTAGCAGCACAATGTAAAGGAGTACCTCCAGTTTCATCTATCATATTAACATTAGCCCCATTGTTCAATAAAACTTCTGCCACCTCTTTATGACCAAATTTAGCAGCATAATGTAAAGGAGCCCTTTCAATTTCATCTGTCATATTAACATTAGCCCCGTTGTTCAATAAAACTTCTGCCACCTCTTTATGACCAAATTCAGCAGCTAAATGCAAAGGAGTATTTACAGTTCTACCTATCACATCAACAGCACCCATATTAACATCGGCTCTGTTGTTCAATAAAACATCTACTATCTCTTTACGACCAGATCTAGCAGCATAATATAAAGGAGCCTTTCCATAGCTCCTTTGTTCAATAAAACCTCCACCGCCTCTTTATTACCTGCTTCAACAACTAGATGTAAAGAATCCCTTTTACCTCTTATTTTGTTTATTAAATTACTAACTCTTTTCATAATAACCCCAATTATACACTATTTTAACCATCTTGTGGAATTAAAACAATAAGTCAATAAAAACATACTAAAAATTAGTGTCATAAAAATCTTGAATGTTTACTTTTTCTAAAAACACAAAAATAGTGCGTACGTTTGTGAGAACAACTTAAATAGAAGCAGGGTTGTGCAAATAAAAGCGTGAGATTTTTACAACAAAGTTAGGCAAATTGGTTCGCATCTAAATGTGGAAAAAGTAGGCTAATATAGCTGGTCTTGCAATATAGTAAAATTACTATACAGAAAAATTCGTATGTATTACTTGGTAGACCAACTCATCCCAAAAAAACTATTTCTCATGTTCCTTGGTTTTGGGCACTGAAAATGGTTGTTTTACTTGAGATCTTAATAATATGTTTTGCTAAATTAATGATAATTTACTTGTGTAAGAATTTAGAAGTAGACAAAAGATCTGATATTAAGCTTATTTAAGAGGCTTTTATAGGAAATTACTTTTTAGGTTAGAAGATTTTTCTACAATAGTGATTGACAAGTTTTAAAGGTGGGAATACTACACCTAAAATATAATAGAAGCTAATTCATTATGGTACGTAAGAGGGTACAATATTTTTTCATTTATTTATTAAAGAATTTTTGGTAATCTATGCTTTTAGATATTGTTGCGTTATTTAGCAAACTTCCAGGACACTGATTGAGTTTTTCAAACTTACTTATTGCCCCATTTAAGTCTCTTTCTATAGCACTAATCTCTCTTTCTCTTCTTGTCAAAAACGGATCAGCTCTGAATATTTTTTCTCCCGTAAACATCCTGACTATTACATCAACTAGCAGAACCGTTCCATTAACTTGTGAAGAACTAATCGAGCCTCCAGCTGAATAGGCAACATGCTGCTGTGCAGAAATAATGCTTTTGCATAAGCCATTGACTACAGTAGTAGTTGAATCTTTCAAATGACCAACCGCACTATTAATAAAAGAAGAAGATCTGACAGCACTGCTTGGTACAGATGTAGATTGCGCAGCATCATCTGGATTGATATTTATACTTTCCGCAGCAATTTCTTGTACTATCTTATCGTAATAATATTTATCAAGGTCTGAAGGTGTTGTGCCTTCTTTATTTTTAATATTAATATCAGCATTATTATCGTATAACAGTTTTATTATCTGAGGATGTTGGGAACTAATAGCCAAATGCATAGGTGTGTTCCCCTGTTCGTTTTGAACATTGACATCAGCATGATATTTAACAAGAAGTTCAACTATTTTTAAGTAATTTTTTCGGACAGCAGCATGTAAACATGTATCTTGCGAATCATCATAAAGATCAAATTTGCTATTTGGACTAGCACCACGCTTAAGTAAGACCTCCACTTTTTCCAGACTATTGTCATATATAGCCCAACCTACAAGAGTGCGCGCTTCTCCAGCACATAAAAAATAGCCACCAATTTTAGCCCCCTCATCGATTAGAAGCTCTATCATTTCTGTAGTGCAGTGCCTGACAGCATAATATATAGGGGAAAGGTCAAAATAATCCTTAATGTTAACATTAGCACCATTCTTAATCAAATACTCCGTTATTTTTAAATTTTTTTTATTAACAGCAATCGATAAAGGTGAGTCACCATTCTTATCTTTAGAGTTAATAATAATATTGGATTTAAGAATATAAGCCTCTGCTATTCTTGCTTTTTTAACATATTTTTTAACTTCCTGAAAACTCTCTTCCCTTACTGCAAAGCGTAGATCATCTTTCAATTTCTCAAATTCCGTACTTGTTAACATAACTCATCCAAAAAAATAACATCTTCGACTTTATATCACACAATTTAGTACGCACAAGTAAAATTTACAGAAGAAATGAAAAGAAATTTCTGACCTTACCAAGAAAAAGTAGACAGAAAGTTAAGACGTTTTTCGAAGAGGTGTTTGATATGACAAATAGAAGAGAATATACAACAGAGTTTAAATTAGAAGCTATAAAACTAGTAAAAGGAACAAGTCAACTATCAGCAAAAATAGGAAGAGATTTGGGTATTAGCGGCTAAGCAGGTGGGTAAAAACATACAATATCTGGAACCAAGGAAAAGGAATTTGTGACAAAAAAAAGTTTGATTTAAAGAAAGAGCTGGCAACGAGAGAAAGAGACATTTTAAAAAAAGCCCTGGGATATTTTGCAAACCAAAAAGAGTTTTTATAAAAGAACATGAAAACTGCTATAAAACACGGGAATTATGAAGGTTTTTGAACGTATCTGCTTGTATAGATGGATTGCTCAGAAAAAAAACAATAAGAGAAGAGCTCATACAAGATATTCAGAAGGTATATCAAGTTCTAATTATTCTTCTCAAGCTCAAGGGTTTAATGGATAAAATTTAAATCCTTAACTTTTTGATTTCATCTACCAAAAGGCCTGTGATTTCAGCGATAACATCAATAGAAACACCGGCCTTGAGTGAGTTTTTTGCAACTTCAATTTTACCTTCAATTTTACCTTTTTCATGGCCGATTTGGATGCCTTCTAGTCTACCTTTTTCTTGACCTAATCTAAACCCCTCATCAAATTTTTCAGCAAAAGCAGCAATCTCATCCATTATACGTTTTTTCCTTTGCTCATATGCTAGTAATTCTTCTTCTGACCAGTTAAACTTATTCATCTCTTCATAAGCTCGTTTTATTATTACGTCACTACCAACTATCTTATCTAGATCCTCTTCCCTTGTTTCTCCTGCATAACGAAAAAAATAACACCACTTTTCGACTATATTTTCTAATTGATCTTCTTGTGTTTTTGGGAATTTCGGTAATTCTATGAAAGTAAAACTAAAGTCCTTCAGGTCATGTTCAAATGTTTTTCTATCAAGAGTAACGTGATCGGATTTGTACTCTGGTTTATTAGGAAATAGGATAAAATCAGTGATAGCAATAAAGACAACTTCCTTCAGATCTTGATATTGACCACCTACGTCAGCTTGACTTGAGTAGGCTTTGGCAGCATAGTATTGTGCACGTTTTTCGAAGCCAGTAGTTCTAGCGACTTGCATCTCAACAATTGTTTGAACACCTTTAGAATCTCTACACAATACATCAACAATACTTTCCTTTTTAGCAGCAATATCAGGATTTTGAATGGGATTTAGAAACTGCACATTTTCTATTTTAGCTTCATCAGTAAGGCCTAGAATGTCATTGAGAAAGTGGATAAGAATGTCTTTATTTTTTTCAGTGCCAAATATTCTTTTGAACGAGTAAGAGTTTAGTGGACTGAGATATTTTCCACTAAACTCTCCTCTAGGAACCGTACTTGAAGTAGAGTGGGCAGCCAGCGAGTTACTTGTTAAGTACTTTTCCAACAACCCCTCTCCGAATCACGCATCCGTATCACGTGGCTCTCCAATAATCTAACGTTTTAAGGAGTCACCATCATATTTTCCATATTGGATTTTCTTATGGCATTCATGACAAACAACAAGAGTCTTCCTCTGTCGTTCAATCATTCTCTTTTTCCATTTCGGTAGCTCAGTATTACGTTTACCTAGCAAATCAGCAAGTTTACGTACGTGATGTACTTCAATCTGCTCTTGTGATTTACATAATTCACAAGTTTGTGCCAATAGTCTTTGCTCTATTTCACTACGCTTATTCCATATTGGTATAAGGTTGTCACTTATGCTTACCCATTTATTCCATTTTAGTGGTACAGCACCAAAGTGTGTAATTAATGGTATCTTTGATGATAAACGATCTACTCTGATTTGGATGACTTTTCGTTTTTCACCTTCATCGTTTTCAATCATCGCACCAAATTTTCTATAAATTTTCCTGCAAGTTGTTTTGTATTTAGATGCTAAAGTCTTTACTAATGATACTTCCATCACATACTTCAAATAACTTAGTGTGTGAAGGTTGTAGGCCATTTTGTAATATTGTACAATTCCTCGATATTCAGTTTGATACTGAGCAACAATACTGTAAGCTGTATCAAGTGTACGTTGAGGTAAATGTATAGGCTTTCCACAACGCATATATTCAGAACACTTTTTCTGCTTTATATGATGTGGTACACGTAACCCAATACTACCGTTAATACATCGTTGTGTCCGATGATCATGTTTATCATCTGCATGCAAGACGTGTATTTCATAACCCAAAAAATTGGCTTTGCTATCACATGCGTGTGTAATAAGCGTTTTATCTTCATTAAGCATAAGTTTGAGCTCCTCATTGAGGAATTTAGCAATCTCATTTTTAATTTGTTCAGCTTCATTTTTTGGTCCTGCAAACCCTACTAGAAAGCATACCTAACATACCAAAGACGTCGATAATTTGGATCGCAAGAATCCTTAGATGGCATACTCTGCACTAATTGACGCAGTTGTTTTGCTTGATCCCAGTTCCCTTGTTTTCTCATCATCGATACTTGCATGGTTAACCTTAAATATTTTGGATTTGTCCTTCTTCGCTTACCTCGGTTATTTGCTGGTATTAGTATATGCTCCACATGTTTATCTAACCGATCGAGTAATATGTTACTCAGAATTGGACCAATAATAGAACCTTGTGGTACCCCACTATGACTCTTATTGTACTTCCAATTTTCCATATATCCTGCTTTTAACAGTCGATTGATTAGCTGAATAAAACGGTTATCTTGGAAGCTTTCACTCAGTATTTTCAACAACATAGTATGATCAATTGAGTCATAACATGCACTGAGATCTCCCTCTATAAACCATTTTGTACCTCTGCCTTTTTGCATTACTGCTCTTAATGCAGTGTGGCATCCACGCTTTGGTCGAAATCCATGTGAACATTCACTAAATTTAGGCTCATAGTAGGCTTCCAATATTAATCGGATTACTTCTTGAAGTAACTTATTTGACCATGTTGGCAATCCTAACGGCCTGCGTTTACCACTCTTCTTTAAAATATAGATACGTTTTACTGGTGTCCACCGATATCGCTCATAGCGTAGATCCTCTATGATTTTATCGATTTTCTCCAAAGACATACCATCAACTGTTTCAGTTGTCACACCTTCTGTCATAGCACCTTTATTACAACAAAGTTTGCCATACGCTCGAAGGTAAAGATCACGCTGATAAAGTAGGCGATATACGTTTTTAACCGGCAAATTTCTTTGTCCACGTTCACGTATAATGTTAAGTATTGTTTCAGCCTGCGTACCTCCCAATTTCAACATTCGATTATCTGTCACCCTTTGCCCTGTATGTGGCTTTCCCACACTCCCCGGTGATTCGTTACTTTCACGACTACTACGATGACTCCGTAACCATAGAACTCGCATTCCTTAGGTCATCCCATGTTCCGTCACTAAGAACTGTTCTAGATCAACTTAGGTTTTCTATTCATCCTCTTAAATAAGTTCACTACTTATCGTTCTACAGCCAGAATGTCACACAGACGAAAGTTTAATCTTTGCTTACTGTAGACATGGGGTTTTAAATGTGATACCCATGGATGTGAAGTTCCACCCCTGAAGATTGGAATTCAAGCAGTTTAGCTTTAACCATATTGATCAGGTGTTGCAAGCCGTTATCTTACACATCTTCAGATAACTCTCGCTTTACATACATGCTCTTGTCCTCCTTCCCTTTCGGGTTAAAGTTAGTTGTTCACCTCGAGGCCCTTTATTCTGAACCCCGCTTAGCTCCGCTAAGTATTTCTTAATGCGTACCACGGCGCACAGTTTCCCTTCATACGGCTCGAGCCATCTTAAGTCCTTTTCTCGAGAACCGGCAACAGCTTCCTTCAAATATTCTGGCATTTCAAATTCCTTACTAGGATTAACATTAATCATATCTTATCATCCTCATAAAGAGAAGGATTATTTGATCTACGTTTTTCAAAGTAGGCATACCATTCTTTATCGTAGGGATTTGCCTCAGCTTGAATTTTCTTGTGGCGACGAATTGGTACGCTTGTTGCTTGAAAGAGTTCCTTCCACTCAACTGTACCTTTATTCTTAGTCAGCGCTGCAAAGCACCATCTTCTGGCTTCTTTTGTTTTAAAGTATTTCTCCTTAATCCAGCGTAAGCCTTTATTAGGGTGTCTGCGTTTTGACCATTGCCATAAGGCTTTAAAAATCTCAGAATCCACTTTCTCATAAGCTTTTCTTGCGCATATTCCCCTGTGGTAATAGACCCACCCTCGAATTTGAGGTGTGAGCAGTTCTATTACTTTTTCTTGGGTTGCTGCGCAGTTCTTACGAATCAAGCACCGGATGCGCTTCAGAAGTCGGTTTGTACTTTCTGCTGAAGGTTTGATGATTATCTTCCTTTCGTACTGTCTGACCTAGAAAATCAAATCCCTGTTCTACGTGTGTGATCTTGGTTTTTCCTGTGGATAGAGTTAACCCTCTGTCGCTGAGGAAATCCTCTACTAGCCTTTTAACTTTAGTCTCAAGAATTTCTTTTGATTTTCCAGTTACTATGAAGTCATCCGCGTAGCGAATCACGTGCGCACCATATTTCTTGCGTTTTCTTGTTCCCGAAATGTTTACTGATAACATTTTCGAAACCATCAAGGGTCAAGTTAGCAAGTACAGGGGAGATTACCCCGCCAACAATGTTGCAAAAAACGTAAAATTAGAGAAAAGCATTTCTCGAAAACTTCTATGTCCAAAAACAAGAGTGCCATTTATTTATAGTGCCAACAATCAATTAACCATCAGTTTCAATGAATGATATGAACATATTATTTCAAGGAAAGTTCATGGGGAATAAGAGATTAGCTATACGGATTAGCTGTAGCTATGAAACTAACCAGTTGGCAGAAAAGTATTTGTTAGATGCTTATGAAAAAGCCGTGTCAAAGCAAGTAAGCCAAAAAAATTTAAAACATAAAAATGGGATTCAAGGAGGATCAAATGGTAACAGTGAGTTTATATGCAAGAGTTTCTTCAGGGAAACAAGCACAAGAAAATACAATAGCAAGTCAAGTTGCAGCTTTAGAGAAGCAAATTAGTACGGATGGGTACAAGTGAGTATAAATTTATTGACAATGGCTACAGTGTTAGTCCGTCCTGATCTAGAAAAATTACATGATAAAGTAACAGAAGGTAAAATTGATAGATTCATTCACCTGATCGCTTATCTAGGAAATATGCATATCAAATTTGAAGAATTTGAGAAAGCAGGAGCAGAAACGGTTTTCTTAAATTATGAGATTAACAATAATCCAGAATCTCAGTTACTGTTACAAATGCAAGGTATGATAGCAGAATATGAACGAGCGAAAATTATGGAACGAAGTCGTCGCGGAAAGATTTACGCAGCTAATAAAGGTTGTGTAAGCGTAATGGGAGGAGCTCCTTATGGTTATCGTTATATAGATAAATATATGGGAGGAGGACAAGCTTTATTTGAAATAAACGAAGAAGAAGCTAATATTGTTAGGAAAGTATTTTTGTGGGTAGGAAGAGAAAGTTGGGGAAGTGTGTCGTCGGCTAAACACTATGTCTATTATAACACGAACAGGAAAAAAGTGCTGGGATAGAAGTGTGATTTGGGGTATGTTAAAAAATCCTGCTTACAAAGGACAAGCGGCTTTTGGTAAAACAAAAGTAGGTACAACATATCAGACCACAGAAACATTCTTGTGAACAACCGAAAGATAATTACTCTACCTATTCTGTTGAAAAAGCAAATTGGATTTATGTTAAAGTGCCAAATATAGTGGACGAAGATGTATTTGATATAGCTCAAGAACAATTAGCTGAAAATAGAAAAATAGCAAGGACAAGAGAAAGAGGAGCAAAACATTCACTACAAGTATGTAAGCGTTGTCGTTATGCATATTACGGAAGTCCTGTAAGAAATAAGCGAGGAGAAAAAATTGATCATTATGCTTATTATCGTTGTATAGGTAGAGATTCTTACCGTTTTGGTGGTAATAAAATTTGTGATAATAAACACATTCGTACAGATGCATTAGAAACAGCCGTGTGGGAAGAGGTTAAGCATTTATTGAAAAATCCAAATAGGGTTTTGGAAGAATACAGGCGTAGACTTTCAGAGCTTAAAAAATCATCATGGGATCAAAAAAGCGATTTACTAGAGAAACAAGAAAATAAATTAAAACGTGGTATTGCTAGACTTATTGATAGTTATGCTCAATAATCAAGAAGAATTTGAACCACGAATTAAAGCAATGAAACAAAGTTTAAAAACAATTGAAGAGGAGAAGAAAAGGATATTCGATCAAAAGAAATTAAAACAGGAATTAACTTTGGTTATAACCAATTTAGAAGACTTTTCTTCCAATATTACATCAAACCTTGATAACGCAGGCTGGCTAACTAAACGTGATATTATTAGAACGTTAGTCAAGAGAATTGAAATTAACCTTGAGGACGTAAATGTGGTATTTCGTGTAAAAGAGCTACCAAACTCTCCTGGAAATAATCGAGAAGAAAAGAAAAATTTGCAACATTGTTGGCGGGGTATTATCACCTCTGCTGGCAAATATTAGTCTATCAAGAATTGAAGACTCATATGGTCAGTATGTGAAGTACCCAGTACAGAAAAATGGCCTTCCGTATAAACGCCCTGTAGATGCTTTGCGAATATATCGCCACCGAGAGCGTAAAGCTGGACGTCCAGTTTATCTTCCTATCCGCTACGCAGATGACTTTGTTATCTTGGTAAACGGTACACAAGAAGATGCTATGCGTGAAAAGGCACGTTTAAGGGAAGTTCTTCTCGAGGAATTAAAATTATCCTTGTCTGAAGAAAAGACCAAAGTAACGCGCTTAGATGAAGGGTTCACATTCCTTAGTCACCGCATACGTCTTAGGTGGGATAAGAGGTGGGGATATTGGTCTCGAGTAGAAATACCGAAAGAAAAAATTAAAGACTTTCGGTACTAAATCAAACAGAAAACACTACGAAAATATATACATCTCTCTATGGAAGAGATCATTAGCATGATTAACCCAATAATACGGGGTTGGGGAAATTTTTATCGCCATTGTCATAATGCTAAATGTGTTTTTTCAGCACTGGATCACTATGTGTGGAACAGGTTATGGAGATGGTTAAAGAAGAAAAACCCAGATACATCCCGGAGAGTTCTCTGTAAACGCTACAGGCAGAAAATGGAGAACAGATCAAGGTATCGGTGGTTGAATATCATGCTGATGGCAGATATTAAAGTAGGTCGTCATGATTTGGTTAAGCTACGCTACCCCGACTACGCGCATAAAACATTGGAAAGCCCGGTGTATAACGAAAGGTGCACGCCGGGTTTGGGAATAGAGGAAGAGGAAACCAATATGAGTAATCATAGAACGGCCTCTTCCTCATATTCACATGCGTGATAAAAGTGGAAATTGAGGAGAGAGAATGCTAAAAGAGGAAAATCAAATGAAGATGGACTAGAACAAAAGTTTAATAGCTTGGACGCGCAGCGAGTAGCATGTGAAAAGTACATAAAGAGCAGAGAAGGCTGGGTAATATTGGCGAAAAGGTACGATGATGGCGGATTTTCAGGGAAAAATTTAGAAAGACCAGCAATAAAGGAATTATTTGAAGATGTAAAGGCAGGAGAAGTAGATTGTGTAGTAGTATATACATTAGACAGGTTATCAAGGGAAACAAAAGACAGTATAGATGTAACATCATTTTTTAGAAGGCACCGAGTAAATTTTGTAGCAGTAACGCAGATATTTGACAAATAATACGCCAATGGGAAAGTTCGTACAAACAGTGTTATCAGGAGCAGCACAACTAGAAAGAGAGATGATCGTAGAAAGGGTAAAAAATAAAATAGCAACATCAAAAGAGCAAGGATTATGGATGGGAGGAATTTTGCCATTTGGGTATGATGTAAAAGATAAAGAGTTAGTAATAAATGAGAAAGAAGCAAAAACAGTGAAGCATATATTTGAAAGATATTTGGAGCTAAAATCAATGGCAGAATTGGCAAGGGAGTTAAACAGAGAAGGATATCGAACAAGGTCTGATATCTTTAAAAAGGCAACGGTGAGAAGAATAATAACAAATCCAATATATGTGGGAAAAATCAGGCATTATGAAAAAGAGTATGAGGGAAAGCATGAAGCGATAATAGAAGAAGAAAAATGGCAGAAAGCACAGGAATTGATAAAGAATCAACCATATAGAAAGGCGAAATACGAGGAAGCACTGCTTAGGGGAATAATTAAATGTAAGAGCTGTGATGTAAATATGACGCTGACGTATGCAAAAAAAGAGAATAAGAGATATCGATATTACGTATGCAACAATCATTTAAGGGGAAAAAATTGTGAATCAGTAAATCGAACAGTAGTAGCAGGAGAAGTGGAAAAAGAAGTGATGAAGAGAGTAGAAGATTTATATGAAAAATGGGGAGAAAAAGCAGAAGAATGGAAAAATTTAAGTTTTGGAAAGCAGAAAGAAGTAATGAAAAAGCTAATAAGAACAGTATTGATAGAAGAAGATGGAATAGAAGTGCATTCTGAGTCAGAAAAGACATTTATACCAATGTGGTTAAAAAAGAAAGGAACAAATGCACAGTAATCGAACCAGAAGGGAAAACAAATAATGCGCTACTGAAAGCAGTGGTAAGAGCTCATTTGTGGAAACGTCAATTAGAGGAAGGAAAATATGGAAGCATAGGAGAGTTGAGTGCAAAAATTAATATAGGTACAAGACGAATACAACAAATTTTAAGGCTGAATTATTTAGCACCAGAGATTAAAGAAGACATAGTGAGTGGAAAACAACCAAGAGGTTTGAAGTTAGTTGATTTGAGAAAAATACCGATGTTATGGAGTGAGCAGATGAAAAGGTTTTCGGCTTAGCATCTTAATTTACAAAAGCAACAGGAGATCGATGTGCCAGAAATTGAGAGAAATTAGTGCTAAATACTTAATTATATAATAAAAATAGTGATAATCTTAACTTGCATGTGAAACGACCCCAGAGCTTCAAAATTATTGCGTAAGAGCCTAATGTTCCTGAAAGCCCCTCTCCCGCTGAACCATGTTTTGATGCTGCAGATGAAAAATCATTAACACGGCAAAGACAAGCAATCCTGGCTGGTGTTGCTGGCACAGTGTTATTAGTAAGCAGCGTTGTATCCTATGTCCTGAAAATGCATATCATAGCAGTAGTTGGCGGAATTGGGTTGACTTGTTTAAGTTTTGCGCTGTATAATACTACAAAGCTCAAAAAAATGAACGAGCTGCTTCTCCACTGCCTATAGAAACAGATACATTTGACTTTTTCGTCCCTGGATCTTCTGATTTCTCACAAGCTTTGACAATACCAGCGACCATTAATATAGCTGCTGCTAAAACTGTTAAAGCTAGTGCAGCTACAGGATACGCCAACACACAGGCTGCAATAGCACCAGCTATACATAGCCCAACAACACTTAGGACAATCTTTCCTTTGTGTTCACTCCAGAGGATCATACCGTTAGCATTATTTTCTGCATCTAGTATGTCTTGACGGATCAAAGATGCAATTGCTATATTTTGTAAATCCTTATTTTCTGCATCTGGTATGTTTTGACGGATCAAAGATGCAACTGCTATATTTTGTAAGTCCTTTTTGTCAAATTTTTCTAACTCTTTTTTGAATATATCAGCTTGTCTATATACTATATGTTCTATTTTTCCTGAAGAATTATTATTACTATCCATATTTGTTAAAATACTATACAGCATATTATCAGCACGGAAGACAACTTCATCTTTCCTTTCTTCTCCTTCTTTTTGAGAAGATACAACAGCAAACTTACCGCGCGTAATATTTTCTTCTATCTCTCTTTCTTTACGTCCTATTTCACGTTTTATCTCTCTTTCTTTACATTCTATTCTAAAAGGGAGATAATTTTTAAGCCAATCATATGTAGGAAACGGTGCATACGAACAATTTTTTCGATAAGCTTTAAGCTCCTCCTTTAGTCGGTCTCTGTTATCGCGATTTTTTAATAGATTTAAAACATTTTCTGGACGCTCATTACACAATAAAATAACCCTGTATATTGTGGGAAATTCACAAGATAGCATCTGCTCCATTTTTCCATAAATCTCAAAATCGTCAGGACAATTATCTTTAAGAATACTTTTATTTCTATCACTTAGTTCATAATAGTGTTCTTGTAATAAGTCAATTAACTCACCTATACCAATTAGTTTTCTATCAGAATTTTTATCTTCAAGAATACTTATAATACACTTATAAATACTGCTAAATTCATAACTATCAATATTAGCCTCTTGCTTTAATAACAAACGACACCACTCAATTTTCCCCCTAATTTCGGCTGAGATAACAGGCGTTGCATCAAAATAATCTGCGTACATAAAACTACAAGTTTGTCCATAATGAAGAAAAACTTTACGATAAAGTTTTTCTAACTCTACTAGAGTTTTCTTTATGAAAGTATTACCTTGATTGTCTTGAATACTAACATCAGCTCCTGCTTCTATTAGAACCTTTGCTACCTCTGTACAGCCCTTGTAAGCAGCCAAAATTAAAGGAGTCTTTTTAAATCTATCTACTGCATTAACACCTGCTCCTTGATTTAACAGAATTTTTACTACATCTTTGTGACCCTCCATAGCAGCAAGATGTAAAGGAGTTCTTTTCAATTCATCTACTACATTAATATTTGCTCCCCTATTCAATAGAGTTTCTACTATATTAAAATGATTATTTTTAGCGGCCCAATGTAAAGGAGTATGTCCATCTTCATTATCAATTTTATCAACATACCTAAGTATTAATTCTGCAACACGTACCTCATTCAATCTGCATGCATAACTTAAAGCTGTACCAAGAGCACTGCCATTAAGTTAAGGGAAAGTGATGGACTGTATTGTAAAATCAGGTAAGATCCACAAATTAAAAGAAGTAATGACATGAGTAAAAAAAAGAATAATCATGTTTATAAAAAATAAATTGATGAGTTTAAACTTTATAAACGCACACAGAGCATCCTCAAAAGACTTCTCACGAAAAAGAAAGCTGCCCTTCATTAATGTATTTCTCCTGATTTTTAGAAAGAGTGTAAAGTCATTACAAGTAATGCTTAATGAGTTTGTTCTGCATACAAGAAAAGATTACACAATTACGGCAAGTGCATTTACTCAAGCAAGAAAGAAGCTAAAGCATACTGCGTTTTCAGAGTTAAATGATGATATAGTTTCCCTATACTACCAAGATCAGGAATTTAAAACCCACCATGGCTTCAGAGTACTTGCATTTGATGCTTCAATACTGATTCTGCCAAAGAGCGACAAAATAATAGGCGAGTTTGGCTCAAGAGCAGTATGGAATGGAATCCAGAGATTTGAAGACTATACAAGTGCAACCTTTGAAGTTTGCTACGATGTGCTAAATAATATTGCAATAAAATCTGTGCTAAGTAGAGGTGACAGCTATGAGGTTGATTTAGCGATCGGTATGCTTGAATCCATAAAATCAGACGATTTGTTAATCTGTGATAGAGGATACGTATCTTATCGATTTCTTGCTGAGCTTACAGGAAGGAAAATCAATTATATAATTCGCTGTCCAAGTTCGTCTTTCAATGAAATAAACGCTATGTTTAAGCCGGAAAGCCCATCTAGTATGGTGGTAGTGTCTACCGCACCTATTAAAGTAGCAAGACAGCTACGAAAGCTAGGATTACCTGATGAGATGAAATTCAGGTTAGTCAAAATAATACTTTCTTCTGGAGAAGTTGAAGTGTTAGTAACATCTCTGTTAGATGAGCAAAGTTTTACAGTCGAAGAGTTTGAGAGATTATATTACTTGCGCTGGGGAGTAGAAACATTTTTTTCTAGGCTGAAGGGAAGATTAAATTTAGAGAATTTCACAGGAAAAAGTATTGAAACTATCAAGCAGGATTTTTGGTCAACTATCTTCATCAGTAATCTAGAAAGTATCATGATAGAAGATGATGAAGAGACATTGAGCGCACAGAATAGTAAACTAAAAAAAAGCATCAATAAATCTGTCTCATTTAATGCGATTAAAAACTTAGCCTTTGATATTTTTTCTACAGAGTCAGACATAGACTGCATTATGGATCGACTATCACAGTTATTTTTGATGAACACTTTAGTGGTAAGAAAAGGGAGAAGAGTTGATCGTCATAAGATATCTGATATTCGTTCACTCAACTACCAGAAAAGAGCTAGAAAACATGTGTTTTAAATTCAAGATATCTTTTCAGTATCATTGCATTAGTACATTCTTTGCAAAATAACCTGCAATTATTACTTTTTTAAATAACTTGCACTTTTCAGACTCCCTTTTCTTAAAAATTCACCCTAGTATTTACCATAATTATCAATCGCTTCAAATTTTTTGTCCAATCTTAACTTCTCTTTCCCTTAACTTAATGGCAGTGAGATTGCCTTAACCTTTACATATTCAAATGAAAGGAGAAAAAAAGAGGTAGAAAACCTACCTCCAGTCATACTAATTTATTTATTAAATGTCTGCCAATGCGTTTTCAGCATTCACATTAGCAACATCAGGATTTACTAAGAGAGCAGGTAAAAGTTCTCTAACTTTGCCTTCAAGATCATTTGAATTCAGTTTGCTATTCAATTGAGTTTCAATGTCAGACTTGTCAGCTTTGCTATTCAACTCATCTTTAGTAGCTAAATCTTTAATTTTTTCTTCAACTTCTGTTTTAGCGCCTGCTTTAGCTTCACTTATTTCTTCATTCTTATGCATTTGCTGATATGAAGCATAAGCTACTAAGGCAAAATATGCAGCCACAGTAAATAGAGCTACAATTCCAGCAGGATCAGCAACAAGTGCTAAAGATGCAGGGCCAGCAATTACTTTAGTAGCAATTAATATTGCTGTTATTGCTCCCGCTAAAGATGCAAGTGCAACTGTACCTTCAATACCCATTTTTGTTATAGGTGCTATGTTTTTTAGTTTCCATATACTTGTAGTCATAATCACTTCCTCCTTATTAAGGTTAATAAAAAATTAATCATATATCAATAATGCACGCTAGTCAAGCATTTTATTAACAACTTAGTATTTTATCTACTTTCTAAATTGTTACTAATTATGTAAGATTGATATATGGTAAATGGCTGGCTGAATCTTGACAAACCAATAGGAATTAGTTCTGCGCAAGCTGTAACCCAAGTTAAAAGGATTTTTGGAATAAAAAAAGCTGGTCATCTGGGAACACTTGATCCTTTGGCCTCAGGTGTGTTACCGATTGCTCTTGATGAAGCAACAAAAACTATACCGTATTTATCCTGCGACTTAAAGGCATACAATTTCACAATCAAATGGGGAAGGCAAACAACTACGGACGATTTAGATGGTGATATTATTAGAACCAGCACTATAAAACCTCAGTATAATCAAATAAATTGTGCGATTAAGGATTTTGTTGGTGAGATAACACAAACTCCTCCTCAATTTTCAGCAGTGAAAATCAAGGGAGCAAGAGCATATAAGTTGGCAAGAAATGGACAAAAAGCGAACAAGTTAATAAAATCAATAAATACCTAACGTAGGGTCGGGAACTGGCGCGCCTCTTTAGGGTTTGGTGGCTGATCCATTATTTTTCATCATGGGCCTCAATCCAAATTCCCATATTTACGTTTCCAGCTCCCGCCTCATCAAACGCAGCATGCAGTTTTCCGCACTACGCTTTCCTAGTAGTTTCTTTACCAAAGTTTATAGCATATTGTGCTGGTAATGCTTTCGGAACGTAATACCTTATTCTGTAGTCTTCATATAAACCTAGCGTTCGGTATATCCATTCGTTACTCCACTTCTTCCAGCCAAATCCTTTTGCTTTTCTGGCTCGCATTAAGTTGCGTCTTACTTTCTTCATTACCCACTGTTTCACGTACCTGAAGGTTCGACTTGAGTGTCCAATCCTAAAGTAGTTTACCCACCCTCTCAATATTGGATTAATGATATGAATCACTCTTCCTATTGGTTGCGACTTATAGCAGCGAAATATTTCCTTCAACTTGCGTATTAGGTTTGTCCGTGCTTTCATCTGTGGTGTTGTTTGTATGCTCCACTTTCCTTGTCTTGTAATTTTCCTTCGAAAATCAAATCCTAAGTAGCTGAATATTCTTCCTTCTTTTAGATTGATTACTTTTGTCTTTTCTTCATTTACTTCTACTTTTAGTTTTGCTAATTCTTCTTGTACCCTTTTGTAAACTGATTTTTCTAGCCATTTCCATTTTGGGTGTCCACTTATCAGTATCACTAAATCATCAGCCCATCTGGCGTATTCTATATGTTGATATTTTCCCTCTTTAGTCACCTCTTTTGCTTTCTCTAGCATTTTGTCTACCTCATTTAGGTATATATTACTCAGTAATGGCGAAATTGGTGATCCCTGTGCTATTCCTCGTTTTCCTCCTATCTTGAGGATTAGCTTAATTAAGCGCATGACTTCTTTATCGTTTATTCTTTTTGCAATTTTCTCCATAAGAATATGATGTCGCACGTTATCAAAGTAGGATTTCAGATCTAGGTCAATACATTTTGTGTTGCCTTCGATTGCTGTTTTTGCTACTCTGCTTATTGCTTCACACGCTTTTCTTTTTGGTCTATATCCATATGATCCGTCCTGAAAGTCAGATTCGAATATTGGTTCAATTATTAGCTTTAGTGCTGTTTGCACTACTCTATCCCGGATGCAGGGTATGTTCAACATTCTGAGTTTTTCTTCAGATTTTGGTATTTCCTTCCTCCGGTTCCTATTTGGGCTATAGGTTTTGGTTATTAGCTCGTGTCTTATTTGTTGGAGGTACCCTCTTAAGTCTGTTGCTTCTATTGATTCGAATGTCACTCCATCAATTCCTGGTGCTCCATTACTCTTCTTCGTTAGCTTGTAGGCTTCCTCCAGTGTCTCCATTTTGCAGACATGAACATAGATTCCCCAGAATCGCCATTCCGGTTCTGCCTTTGCTTTGGTATATATCTTTCTTCTCAGGTCTTGTAATTTTATTGGTATTTTTATCATTTTTACCTTTACCTTCCTTTTGTCAAAAGATTCCTACTAGTAGGGTGCCTTTGCTCCGTGAGAGTTACCTCACTTCTTCGCTACTACGCACCCATCCGCCACCCTCTCATCTTCGGTTTCTTTTCCTAGTTTATCTAGTTATAGAACCTACCACTCCAAGGTATTTCTCCTTGGGACGAGGAGGGCTTCTCCAGTTGCTCATATGTCCTTATCATCATGCTGTCACTATCACCCCGCCAAAGTGGTTCAGTTGTATCATTCGGGTTTCAACTGCCCATGTTGCCTTCACCAAGCCATGGTAGGTTCAGCCTTCGGTTCTGTACTTTTCGAGGTCACTTATGTGTTTACTCTCGTTACAGCCTGATGATTCACCATTATTCTTACTATAATGTTGTCGGTAGGCTTCAGTATCTTGGTTTCCCGTAATACTGCTACCCCAGTTACAGGACTCCGACTTTTATCCTGGTGGGCTTTTTCCCACTGAACATATTCACCTTTCCTGGACACACCATGACCAAATACATCCTTTCAGTTGATGGCGGAGGCATAAGAGGCATCATACCAGCCATTATACTAGCAGAAATAGAAAAGAGGGCAAGGAAACCGATAGCTGAAATCTTTGATTTAGTGGCAGGAACCTCAACCGGTGGGATTGTTGTGGCAGGATTATGTAAAAAAGATAAACCTCAATATTCAGCCAATGATTTAGTTGAGTTTTACCAAGAATACGGGTCATATATTTTTAAATCTTCATTCTTCAGGCGATCAATATTATCTTGGTTTAACTGTACACAATACCCACATAAAAATATTGAGTATGTACTTCATAAATATTTTGGCGATGATGTCTTTAAAAACACTTTAAGTAATGTGTTGATTACGAGTTACGATATTCACAATAACTGCCCATTTTTCTTCAAAAGCTGGAAAGAGGATAGGAATTTTATTAAATTAAGGGATGTATTAAGAGCAGCAACTGCAGCACCTACTTACTTTGCACCTAAATATCTTAAAATCAACCAAAAGGAAATGGTATTAGTGGATGGCGGGGTTTTTGCTAATAATCCAGCGGCATGTGCATATGCAAACAGTAAAAAACTTTTCCCTAATGAAGAGATCATTCTGGTGTCAATTGGCACAGGTCGGCTATCTAATCGAATCAAGTACAGGAAATTAGGGAAAATAGCTTGGATAAAGCCCCTATTAAATGTGATGTTTGCTTCGAGCCTTGATGTAGTGAATTATCAACTAGGTAACGTAATGGACGACAGATATATAAGAATACAATCACAACTGACAATAGCGTCGGCTGAGATGGATAATGTAACACCTGAAAATATTAAATGTCTTCAGCAAGAAGCAAATGCAATGATAGAGGACAACCAGGAAGTAATAGATAAATTTTTGAAATGCCAAGCAAACTAAAGAAATTATACCACAAAGCAAAGAAAGGTTTAAAAAACATAGTTTCGTCCGAAAAATATACTAATGGCCAAGAAGCTAAAACTTCAAACGATAAGCCAAAACCGCTACATGAGCAACCTCTAAAGATGATGGAGAAAACCTCTAAAGCAAAAAAAGATAAAAAAGGAATAAAAGAAAAAATAAAAAGCTTAAAAACAAAACCCGTAGAAAAAGAGCTGAAAAGAGGCAATACGTTCAAAAAAGGCTTCAAAAAGCTAAAAGGAAAAGTAAAAAAATTAAACCCAATAAAGGTTAAAAAAAATAAGATCATTGGAAGCAAAAAGTTAGCGCTTTTACTCACATCTGGTACGATTGTGGCAATTTTGCCGATGTTTAATTTGGCCACTTTTCCAGCCTTAGCCATAACTTCGGCATGTGTTTTCAGTATTAATTTTATTGCAGTAAAAACGTTAAAGAAAGTTATCAAACAATGCAAATTGGCTGCAAGACCCGAAGCTGAGCCAGAAAAACTAGAAGAGGTATCTGTTGAACAAGCGAAATCTAAGCAAATTTTCAGAGATGGCAAATAGATTTATTAAATAAACAATTACTTTTGCTTATATCTTAATATAATATCTCTGAGTACCCTGTTTTTAATCCAGAATTCAAGTCAATTCAATTTTCACAATCATCAGCAGTTAGGCCACTTGCTCGCACAATAATGTCAATAGAAATATCTGCCTTTGATAGATTCTTTGCAACCCTGACTTTCTCTGCTTTTTTAACTTTTTCCTTGCCGCTTTTCATATCTTCAGATAGAGATTTAACTAACGCATCTAATGATTCTTGTTCTCTGTACTCATCCATTAAACTCAATAGCTTTTTGCTTTCCCTTGTTTTAGGCAGCAGAACTTTAATATTCACTGATAATCCTTCTGCTATTTGATATAATTTGTCAAATGATATGGCAGTGTATCCTATTTCATACTCGTGTATTTCCTTGAGTGTTAAACCAACTTTGTTTGCTAAATCTTTTTGAGTATACCTTTTTATCAATCTCCATTCTCTTATTCTTTGCCCTACTCTGTAGTATATAGAATCAGTGCAGACTTCTTTCTCTGTATTATCATACTCGTAAATAGATAAGCCGGTTGCTTGGGAAATTATGTCAACTGAAACTCCTTCTTTAACTAGATTTTTTGCTACTTCTAATCTTGCCTCCTCTTGATTGATTTTCTCGCTAATATGAACAAACCTGACTAATGAAGGTACTATTTTGCCTAACTTTTGATTCTCATATATTTTTGTTAGATAGAGTATTTCTTCGTCTTCATCTTTATACTCTCTTACTATTACTGATTCAGGTAGCAGATCTGTAACAGTAGCTGATAATGCTTTTGCTATTATATATAATACTTCAACAGGAATAGCGCTATAGCCATTTTCATAGCTGTTCACTTCTTGGTATGTTAAACCTATTTGACCTGCTAATCCTATTTGAGTATGACCTCGCATTAACCTACAATTTTCTATTTTTTGCCCTATTCCATAACTAACATTGCTTGCAGAAACAAACACATATACCTCCATTTAAGAAAAAAACTCTATTACTATAATTTTTCCACGAGCTACCCATCTAAAACTATATCAACAGGTAAACCTACCGCTTGCAAAATAATATCAACAGGAATTCCCCCTTTTACTAAATCCTTTGCAGCTTTGATCCTTTCCGCTTTTCTCACTTTTTCTTCACAAATCCTTATACCTTCAAACAGAGACTCTCTTAATGCATTACGTAGTTCTTGGCTCTCAATTTCTTTGTATTCTTTAACCAAATCAGGTAGCTTATTTTCTATCTCATCTCCTGTTAGTTCAAGTAGGTCCATGATATTAATTGATAACACCTTTGCTATTCCATGTAATTTATCAAGTGGAACAGAAGTCCTTCCTTGTTCATAGTTGCTTATTTCGTGACGTGTTGTATTCATTTTCTCTGCTAAATCTTTTTGAGCATACTCTCTCACTAGCCTCCATTCTTTTATCTTCTTTCCTATTTGGCAGTGTATAGAACCAACTTTTTCTTCAATACATTCATCAGCAGAGAGGCCAATTGCTTGTGAAACAATATCAACAGAAATTCCTGCTTTAACCAGACCCTTTGCAATTTTTATTTTTTCCGATTTTCTACTACTTTTTTCACTGACTTGGACAAATTTGGTTAGCAAACAAAACATTCTACGTAACTCATGATCGTTAATCTTTTTATATTCTCTTACTAGATTTAATATTTCCTCTCCGTCATCTTCAAAACAGATTTTTGATACAGGAATGAGATCCGTAATACTGATTGATAGTGCCTCAGCTATAGCATATAACCTTTCAATTGAAATTCTACGGTTTCCTTTCTCATACTGCAGTATTACCCAGTACTTTACACCAATTTTCTCTGCTAAATCTTTCTGAGTATAACCTCGCTCTAACCTCCAATTTTTTACTTTTTCCCTACTTCATAGTCTAGACTTCTTTCCACGAAAAGAACCATACATATAATATTTTCTACTATAGCTCAAAGGCTCCAGTAAACTCTAAAACCTTAAAGTTGTCTATAGATTAATTAAAGCCCCCTAAAAGTTTCTTTACTACCTCCACATACCCTATTTACCCACGGAGACAATACTTCATCATTGCTAATATCTTTTATAGCATACTTTTCATTCCATATGCCACATCTAGTGAAATTACCTCTTTCTACCACTTCCTTAAGCTTCACTCCCCCAAAGAGGCAATTTTTTCCTATTTCTTCGCCTCTTTTTTTTTAACTCAGCCCACATTTCCTTATTTTCTACTCTCACTTGCACCTGATCTGCCTCTTGGTACAATACAATATTTAGCTTACCAATGCTCGTAGGAAATTCTAACATGACAGAGCTGCCATCTGACATATCAGTATAGTTTCTTATACCTCCCTTCTCACTTTTAACCTCAACTGCATCATTACCAATTTTTAAAATATTACTTCCTAACTCTCTCAGTATTTTGGCAACTTCTACTTTACTGTTCTCAGAAAATTCCACAAAAAACGTCCTATTATCTATTTCTAGATCTATTAAAGCTCCTTCCTGAACAGCACTTTCGCCAGCTTTCTCTAGTTCTTCTAGTCTCTTATCTATCTGTGGCTGAACTTCTGGCTGTAGCTCATTATAGATTTCACCTATCAGTTTATTCTGCAGTAGAGTATCATGAAACTCTGCACCACTTAGCATTAATTTACGCATTATCTTTTTTCGATCATCTTTTTCTAACCTGTGAAAGTGTGTGCCTAATATCATGTATTCTGCAAAGCTCCATTCTCCATCATTACATGCATTTAGCCTTGCTCCAGCAACTAATGCTTCGTCTACAACCTTGTGCAGTTCATTTGGACTTTTTGCTCTTACCACAGCACTTTTAAACCAGCTTAACTTTTCTGCACTTGGCTTTGTTTTTTGCAAAGCTGAAGCAAATGGATTTAACCCTTCTGGATAATCTGCTTGATTACTCAAAGGTTTTGTGCCATAAATATAGTCAAATCCTTTCCCATAGTTGATTTGGTTTTCGCGAACTTCTCTACCAGGGAAAGGTACATCTCCAGGATTTTTAGCCTTATTAATTTTGCTTACAAAGGTGGACTGGTTAGCACGACCAATTCCTACAATAGCATTTAACATCTCACCCTTCGATAATCTATCCAGATCAATGTTTAACTCGTAAACACCTCCCTTTTTGTCATCAAAAGGTACAATTATCTTATTACCCATATTAGCCTCCGCTATTAAATATACTTTCTAAGTGTATAGTTGTTATACATTATATTACTCATTATAAATTAATATAAGTAGATTTGCAAATACTTTCTCTTAATCAGTTTAGAAGCTAAATTCTTTCTTTTTGCTATAACAATCCACTTTCTCTAAAGCTAAAATACCCTGCACTTGTGATGATAATGTGGTCAAACAATCTAACGCTTACAGTACTACATGCTGCTGCTAGGCTCTTTGTTACTGCTTGATCTTCTTCTGAAGGTTTTAAACTTCCCCCAGGGTGGTTATGTGACATTATTATTGATGTTGCATTTTTTATTAATGCTTTTCTTGTAATCTCCTTTATGTATACCGGTGCTTTTTCCATTTCACCAATATAGGATTCTTCTCCGATTAATTGGCGCCTTTTATTCAAGTACAGTATTTTTACACATTCCCTTTCTGAGTGGCCTATACTTACGTTCAAGTACTCTACTAGCCCTTGCAAGTCCATTATTGGCTCACTCTTAAGTTTTTCTCTCAGTACTCTTTCTAGTGTTTCCTTAACACACATAATCACTGCTACTGCAGAATCAGTTACTCCTTCTATAACTTTCAGGTCATCCATTTCTCTACCTAAAATCCTTCCTACTCCCGTATAGGTATTCACCAGATTTTTAGCAATTTCTTGAGCTTGTGGCCTTTCATATACTGCACTTAGAAACGTCTCCATTGATTTCACGATCAAGTAGTGCTTTGCCTTTGCTTTCTAATATTCTGAATTCTATTTCTTCTTTATTCTTATTATTATTCATATAATTTACCCTTCACTAACAACAAATTTTTTTTAAATATTTACTGCTGTTTTTTTATCAGCATTGGCATAGAGCCATAGCTTTCGAGTGAAGTCAAATCAATTTTTAAATCTTTTTTACTTATTTTTTCATCAAGAAGTTAAGATATTAATATATACTGATTTTTTATTTTAAATCTGTTGAATTTCGTCTAAAGAGAGGCCTGTTATTTGTAAAATAATATCGGTAGAAATTCCTTTTTTAACTAAGTTCTTTGCAATTTTCTGCTCTTTTCACTTTCTCTTCGCAAATTTGTATGCTTTCAAGCAGAGATTTTATTAGTGCATTACTTGGCTTTCAATCTTTTTGTATTCTTTTATTAAATCAGGTAGTTCATTTTCCACTTTATCATCTGTATCCTCTGTTAATTCAAGTAGGTCCATGATATTAATCGATAACGCCTTTGCTATCTCATATAATCTTCCCAGTGGAACAGCAGTCCTTCCTTGCTCATAGTTACTTATTTCGTCACGTGTTGTATCTATCTTCTCTGCTAAATCCTTTTGAGTGTACTCTCTTACCACTCTCCATTCTTTTATCTTTTTCCCTATTTTGTAGTAGATAGAACCCGTTTTTTCTTCAACACATTCATCAGCAGAGAGACCAATTGTTTTTGCAACAATATCGACAGAAACTCCTACTTTAACCAGACCTTTTGCAATTTTTATTCTCTCCGTTTTTTTACTATTTTTCTCACTAACTTGAACAAATTTGGTTAGTAAACAAAACATTCTACGTAACTCCTGATTATTAATCGTTTTATATTTTCTTATTAGATTTAGTTCCTCATTTTTAAAGCAGGCTTTCTCATTTGATACAGGAATTAGGTCTATAATATCAACCGATAATACCTTTGCTATAGCATATAACTTTTCAATCGAAATTTTACGTATTCCTTTTTCATATTGTAGTACTATTTGATATGTTACACCGATTTTTCCCGCTAAATCTTTTTGAGTATATCCTCGCTTTAGCCTCCAGCTCCTTACTTTTTGTGCTATTTTGTACCTTATGGAGATGTTTGACATACAGAAATAGATATTATACAGGTTAATACTACCAAATAAAGATATACAAAAACTTCTATGTTTCAATTTTAGTTGAATATTTCTTCACAATTGTGTATAATTATTAATGCTTTCTAGGTTAACTTATCATGGCTCTTTCCAAGTTTCTTGATGCTCGCAATGATATAGCTTTTCGCCGTATCTTTGGTACCGAAAAAAATAAAGATATTCTTATTCACTTTCTCAATGATATACTAGGTCTTACCGATGACAATAAGATTAAAGATGTCTCCTTTCTCAGTCCCATTCAAGACCCTGTCATTGCCTCTCAAAAGCAAAGCATTGTTGATGTTCTCTGTGTTGATTCTACAGGGATAAAAACAATAATTGAGATGCAAGTCGCTAAAACTACTGGCTTTGAAAAACGTGCCCAATATTATGCCGCTAAGGCCTATTCAAGTCAAGCTGATGTAGGTGACCAGTATCATGATCTTAAAGGCGTTATCTTTATTGCCATTGCCGACTTTATCTTATTTCCTAATAAGCTAGCTTATAAGTCTGATCATGTTACTTTTGATAAGATAACTTTTGAACATGATCTCAAAGACTTTAGTTTTACTTTTATAGAGTTACCTAAATTTAAAAAAAGAGAAGATCAATTAGAAAATATAATAGAGAAATGGTGTTATTTTTTTAAACACGCCGGTGAAACAAGTGAAGAGGATCTAAAAAAAATAATAGGAAGTGATTTAATTATTGGCAGGGCTTATGATGAGTTAAACCAATATAATTGGAGTAAAGAAGAACGTCTTGCTTATGACCAAGCTAAGAAACGTACCGATGATTATTTATCTAGTCTTGAAGAAAAACTTCATGAAGGCATCCTCATCGGCCATCAAAAAGGTAAAATTGAAGGTAAAATTGAAGGTAAAATTGAAGGTAAAATTGAAGTCGCTAAAAACTCACTCAAAGCTGGTGTCTCTATTGATGTTATCGCTGAAATCACTGGCCTTTCGGTAGATGAGATTGAGAAATTAATTTAACCTTATCCCGAGTCAAATGGCCTTGAACAGAAGTATCATTTAAATAACTCTTAGGTCCTTGCTGTTCTTCTATATTATTAACTTCTAATCTACCATCTCCGTTGTATAATATCTGTTGTATTGATTGATTTAGCAGCCCCTTACTAAATTGAGCTATAAACTTGTCAAATTTCTTCAGACTTAATTTACCAGAACATGCTTTCTCTATATATGATTTTAAAATACCTAAAATCTCATTAAATTTACCACTCATGACTTTTTTAGTAATCTCTTTCTGCATTCTCATATAATCAATATTTAATCGATGCATTGATAAACCACTTTTTAATCCAGCTTGCTCTACTACTTTTTCAAACCTCTTTATAATATTCAATGCATAACCCTGTGCTTCTAGTGGAGATATAGACTGACCTACTGTAGAAATGTACTTTTGACCTGTAATCTTTCTTACGAATACATCTAGCAGAAGAAGCGTACCATTTATATCAGCACCTTGAGTTGTAATAGCCTTAGAAGATTCCATACCTATAGCCGGCTTAAAAGGAGAAGAAATAAACTGAGAAATACTTTTAACAGCACCTACTAGAGTATCAGCAAAAACATTTACCCAAGAAGACAGCTTGTTTGTTCCGCTCGTACTTTCTATTGCAGAATTATCATCTTCAATGCTGCGACGACTACGCTGTTGTGAACTACGAAATATTTTCCCTTTTAGCTCTACTTTATGCTTTCTAATAAACCTTTCTACTCTTGGTACTACATCGTCATGTTCTAGTAACTTCACAAGACGAACGACAAACTTCTTATTAATAACTGTATTGAAACATTCATCTAAGCCTTTTAATAATGAACGCTTTGTTCTATTAGAGTATTCTAACGATAAAATACTATACTCTCTTACTATCAACCATATCAACGCCTCTACTCCCTTACTTTCTTGCAGAATACGTTGTAGTATATCTTTATTATGCCGCAAACTATCAGGCTGCTGGTGTACTAAGCATTTAAATTGACCTAATAATTCATCCAGTGCTTTGGAATTTAACTCTTCTAATTTTTGGTTGGCTATGCTACCTAATGATAACTTTTGAACTATACTACCACCTTGACGCTTATATCTTCGTGCACTTTCTCCATCCCTCTCAAAAAAGTTTACTACCTCTAGGTTGCTATACTCACGTGCCACTTCCAGAGGTGTTTTACCGTGATTCGTCCTAGCGCTAGCATCAGCACCATTGCTAGTAAGAAAGTTAACCATATCAGGTGTACCAAAAGCATAAGCGTAGTGTAAAACTGTCCAACCATAATTATTCTTAGCATTAATCTTATTATTTCTTTCTTCAATGTTAGTATTCTTTTCTATAATTTTTTCTATATGAAATTTGACCATATCTAAATTGTTGTATTTAGCAGCAAGTTGTACAGGTGTCCAACCATCATTGTTTTTAGCGTAAATATTAGCACCATTCTTGAAAAGCAACTTAGCTAAATTTAAATTACCTTCTCTTTCAGCGTAATGCAGAGCTGTATAACCATACTTATCCTTCACAATTGCAAGTAGGTTTGCTATTTCCATTCTATTAAGTTCAAGTGCCACTTCAAAAGGTGTCTTACCATCACCATTTTTGCCACTTATATATACACTTTTGCCTATAAGATAATTTACTTCCTCTGGCTTACCATAACAAGCAGCTGAGTGCAAAGGAGTTTCACCGTGGCTGTCCCTAGTGTGAACATCAGCGCCTATCCACCTTACTGCATTGCTTGTTGCTATTTTAGGTTGATTACTTAAATCCATGGCAAGAGGTTTACGTGATAAATGATTATGATGACGATTGTGATCTCCATGATGATGACGGCGTCTGCGTCGTGCAGGTTTTTGTTTTTCTTCCTCAGGCTTTTTCTTTGAATACTCCACAATATCAAAGTATTTCCTATCTCCAGCAAAACCTAGAATTGTTCTAACATTTTTGCTAATATGATCAAAATTAGCTCCTCCATCAATCAGAAGCTCAGCAGCCTCAAAACGTTTTCCCCATATAGCCCAAGCTAGTAGTGTATTATTATCTTTCTTAATATCATCAATGTTTACGTTTACTTTTTTGCCAAGAAGAAGCTCTTTAATTTTATCAAGGTCGTTTCGTGCTATAGCATTAACTAGCTCATTCCCCAATTGAAGAATAGCCGCTTTTTCTTTATTAAACTCCTCTATAACATCTTCCAGATTGCAAATAGAAGCTATACATCTTGAATTAGAAACTATTGCATCTTTAAAAGCAAATATCATTTCTCTTGCAGGTTGGTAAGTATTCCAGTTCTCTACTTTTACAAAGGTGTTGTTTTTATATGATAACACCAAACTGCCATCCATAACCTTCATATCAAAATCCAGTATAGACTTATCTTTCAGATCAACTAAGCCAATGTGGTTTTTGTCAATAGGTTGATTATGATAAATCTGTAATCTACCTTGCTCATTTGGCTGATAATATCTTAAAAGGCCTGGGTTACCAGCTCTTTCTTTAAACTCTTCTGGTTCCATTGTATTATTATTCAACTCTATTGGTAAGTCCCACCTCTCATGAGCATCAGAATAATAACTCTCTATTAATAATATTCCTTGATTTGATGATAAAAGTAAATTATTACCCGATTTAAAAAAAACTATCTTATTTGAATCAAATTTAAGACAGTCATAGTTATTTAGTAAATCATTACCATTAATACTCAATGTCTCATTCATTCTTAGTGAACTAGGGCAAAATATCAACTTACTATCGCTAACATTACCCATTTCTTTTTGTAATGATATTGTTACATTATTGAACTCAATGGACAAAGTTTCCATTTTTGGTTCTTTATAAAAGTTGCTAAACAACATAGTACAGGCATTGCTTTCCTCAAGACTGGAATCAGTAATTATCATCAAATCATTTCTTAAGCGAGACAAAACATACTGCCCTGCTTGTTTATGTACAATTATTTTACTCCCCTCTTCTATATCTTTTACCGTTATAACAGCAATTTTAGTATTCTCATCAAAAATTAAAGGTATTGGTTCTAAATTCCAGTCATCTTCACTCTCACTATATTTAATTTGCATCGGTGCGCTATCTAAAATAACATGTAGTTTCTTATACCAATCTGTGCCATTAACTAAATTTATTGGAAATTGAAATCTTATTAATTTTTCTGAATCAGATCTGCTTCTATATTGTAAACGAATTGATAAATCTCTTGGATACCCAGATATTTTCGGTCCAATGTATTCAGCATCTTCCCAATCTCGTAATGACTTCACTGCTCCACGTAAATCCAATGTATTGATTGAGCTTGCTTCATTAGCATCATAGATGTTTACTGAATCATAATTTGAATCAATCACATATACATTTTCACCGCCATTTCCAATTAAGTGGCTGCAACGCGAAGGTTCATTATACAATACCTCATTCTTTCCATGCCCAATAGTAACAAATTCATCATGAAGCTCTACAGTAATAGTCATGTTTAGCCTATCTGCTATAGCTGGATAATCCCTTATAATGTCACTAATCGGTTTATCAGTAGCTTGTAGTGCGTATAAATTACCTTCTTTACCTATCTTTATTTTAGTATTATCACTGAATGTATAATTGACATTAGCATCATAATTATTTGAGACAGTAAGATTAAACATCTCATCAGGCTCTGATAGTGAGAGATTAAATGTAACATCTTTACCTTGAATATTGATGCTTTTTAACTCAGCAATAGTACAATCAAAAATAAAATTGCTGTGCTTCTTATAATAGTCAAAGAAATCAGTACGCAGTTCAACTTGTGCATCTCCCACCCCAGGAAAAACATTGTAGGTAAAATTTCCTATGCTGGCATCATCATAAACCTTAGTATATGGCCTTACTGCAATTTGCGCATAATAACAATCCATAACTTCAATAATATCAGGATTATCTTTATTTTTCCCGCCTTGACCGTCAACATAACATTGTGTAAAAGCATTGGAATACATTATAGTATCTCTCTTGTCCTTTCTAGCCTTTATCATACTTATGTTATATACATTCAATAACATTCCTTCTTTCGGAACTTCTCCACATCTTCCTAATTCAATATTTAACTCACTGACATCTGGTGCAAAATTTGTTAAATCTATAGTATTGTTTCCACCACCTCCATCTAACATTCCATAAATTTTGTCACCATATAAGATAAATAAATCGTCTTTATCACCACCGATAAAATTCTTATCTCCATCTTCTACTCGGAAAATATTAGAGCTATCTTTAAATCCTCTAGCTTCATCTTTACCTTTCCCTAAAGCAAAGTAAGTACCATTCCCCGTTCTGTTAACTTGATAAGATAAACCTATTGCATCCTTACAAAAATAAGTTGGACCATCTGCAGATTTATATTCATTGGAATCACAATGTGATTTACAACCAGGTTGGCAAAATATCTCTCCTTCTCTTGGATTATCTGGCCTAGCTCTGTTCCATTTTATATCACTACGTTTAGCATCTAATAATGCTGCATTATTATCATCTAACTTAAATTTTTCATCACATCTTATCACATTATGTTGGGAACAGGTCTCAAAAATTGATTCTTTCTTAGGACATCCTCCATCGTATTCATCACTACTCCTTCCAGGGTCAGTAGGATAAAACATTTTATGGACGAGCCTATTTATGCAGTTAACCTTAACTAATCTTTCAGTAGGAAAAACATACCTTTTAATATCAGTATAATTTTTTAAAAATTCAATGGCATCTTTAACTAACTGGTCATCAATTTGTTTCTCATCCATTAGCTCTTTTATATATTCTTTAGGTGGAATATTAAGAAATGCACGCCACCCTTCTTTAAACTTTTCCCACCCTGTTAAATGGACAATCTCATCTTCTTTTTCAACTGTCTTCACAGCCATGTAAATATCTACACCTATAAATACTACAAGCTCCTATGGGCCCAGTAATTGATGATACACCTTCTAATATTCCATAAACTTCAGCGACTTCTATGCCAATCTCTGCCACATCTGTTGTTATAGCAACACCATCACCTACTATTCCTGCTAAAGCATCCTTATTACCAGCTTTGTAAGCTTTAACCTGATTTACCAAATCATAGATCATATAACCTAAGGTGGCACGACCAAGGAAAGATGATCCTGCTTTTAGAAGTTTACCTATGCGCCTACCCCCTAAAGCAAGAAGTTCTCCTTTTGCATACGTAACTTCTGCAAGTTTACTAAGCACTGGACCACCCCCAATAAAACCTAGGTTAATAGCTACACCTTTAGCATTATCACTTATAATATCCCCTATAAGATTTCTATACATCATACCATGCATAGCCCAGCCAGATATTTTGCCTACTCTACCAAGATGATTCATGGCTTCTTTATTATTAGTAATCCTGCTGATAAAATTGCGATATTCACTCTTCTCATCATTTAAGAATTTTCTATAAGTAAGGCCTGCATCTCCTGCCACCCTCTCTATTTTTTCCTTTAATCCAGAGCTTCTTAGAATATTTTTTATTTCTTCTTTATCTTCTTTCATCTCCTTCACAATATCTCTAATCTCTGGGTCTATTGAATCCAGATCTATGTCTTTAATCTTTGCTACAAATGCTTCTTCAACATTTTTGTCTATAATTTCACCTTCAGATATCTTCTGAGAAACCTTGAAAAGCTGATCATAAAACTCAATATTCTTTACTCTTTCTGCTACCTTGTCAGCATTGAATAACTCTTTAATACATTGTTCTTTTTCTTCTTCTGTTATGTCTTCTTCATCACGTGAGTCTACACAGATCATACCTATACTACGTCTATTTCTTCCAGAGCATTGACCTACATCAAGCAACACATATTCTGAGCTATGAATTACATCAACAGAAATAAATCCTTCCTCGTTTGTTCTGCTTGTTAAAATAAGTGAATTTGCATTATGAGCTCCTTTGTCGAAAACAACACCGATAAATTTCACCTCATCACCATCTGTTAATGTTTTATAAGTAACACCTTTTTCATACTCTTTATTTATCTGGTCATTTGCTTCCTTCAACAGAGCTTTAGCTCCTTTACCCTGCCTTGATGTCTTAAGCTCCAATCCTATTGGAGTGTACTCCTCAGCATTTCCACCTTGAGCCACAAACTTAATACCATGAACTAGCATGTCAATACGTTCCCCTCTACCAGTTTGAAACTCAGTTAAAACTAATGCTCTAGTTTCCGGTGATTCTTGTAATTTTAAGTCACTATAATAACTAAACACTCCATTCAATATTCCCTGGAAATGAGCTTCTTTATTAACGAGAGTCTTAAAAGGAAATATTCCCTCTCCAATTTTTTCTAACAATCTGTTATATTCGTTTACTGACGAAGACTGAGCATCTAGTGCTTTATCAAATGTTTCTTTTAACTCATTAGGATAGGGAACATTCTTAAAAGTACCTTGAAACTTATCAACTCCTCTTTCATTATACTGCTCTAGAGAAATAGGCTCATTAGCTTTAACAGTAAGGTATCTTTCAAATTTTAACTTGTATCTAGTATCAAAATTAAGATTTAATTCGACTATTTCCCTATCTCCTATCTCTCTACCTAATCTATCAAGAGGAAGCGCTTTATTTAGTACATCCTTTCTGTTAGCTTCAACAATATTTATTACATAAACCAACTTCCCTGTATTTTCTGGAATAAGCACCATTGTTACAGCTGCGTGGCTCGCATCAAGGTTAGTTGATGATTCTTCTCTGTTTCTTTGAACTACTAGACGTACAGGTCTACCAGAATCGGGATGCACTTCGGTAGGTATATTATCTCCATAAATAAAAATGTACTTTTTTAAACTTGTTCCTGAATCTTCACTTAATAATAATGACTGCCCTAGCAAAAACCTACTGAAATAATGATTATCTCCCTTCTCTGGTGTACCAGGAAATGTATGATAAATACGCTCCAAATTATCTTTTACCCGTTCTTTTAATTCTTTTTTACCGATTGTCTGTGTGTCCCAATCCTTAGTAGATTCTAGTATATCTTGAAAAAGAGGAATTATTTCTCCCCCACGATTTGATACTTTAATATCAGAAATAGGAGATGGACTATCAAGATTGACACCAACATATAAAATATCATCTGCAGTGGTTAAAACTCGCTGAACATTTGGTTGGAAGCCTTGTGCATACTTTTCTGCTTGTTCCAAAGCCTTATCTGGAGTAGAATTAGAATCTGCTCCCGCTTTTAATTCAATAATAATGGGAATAGAATTTAATGCACGATCAGGACCACGTGGCACTAAAACAATATCTGCATAACCCCTTCCTGCAAATTGCTCTGGGTAGACTCTAAGATTATACCTATAGTGGAAATTCATGAAAACGCCTACCATAAATCCATGATGTGCTGCTTCGCGCGCTCTACTGGCATAGATTAGTGAGTCTACATATTCAGAGTGAGTTGTGTAAATCTTATCAAGAATTCTCCTTAAAGACGCTTTAACTGTTCGCTGATTGGAAATAGCTAGCTTCGCTATATCGACTTCGAGACCCCTCCATAACCCTTTTCTCACTTTTTTAAACTGAACTTCAGAATTATGTTCTATGTCCACTCCTTTATCTTTTACGTCAACAACTATTTTTCCCTGATGAACGGTATCCTTAATAATTTCTATTGATTTAACTTTAATTTTATCTAAATGATCTTCAATAAAAGAATAATGTTTGCCTAATACTCCCTTTAATTCACCTTGATCAAACTCTTGAGTGTAAGTGCGAGAACCGCTTTCTGAGATAACAAATAATTTTACTTTATCGACTACATCTTCCTGACTATTTATCTCACCATTTTTTATGACAGCTACCTTCAAAGTCTTTGCACCATCAAAGCGAAAATAAATCTCCTTGATACCTAATTTTTTGGCCACCTCTGTGTCCAGCAAAGTAGAAAAGCTCCCTAAGAAAAAGTGTGTAAAAAATCCTGCTTTTCCTACAGAGTGTAAATAAGATGGAATCTGATCCACAAATGACTGAAATCTCAGTTCAAAAGACTTAAAGTCTTCATCTTGCCGGCTTATACCGACTTCTTTACCTGCTTCCTCTATTAATAACTGTATTAGTTCAAAATCTTGTGGCTTTCCTTTACCCATGACTTTTTTTAAACCTTTCGCAAGCTCTACATCATTATCGACAATACCTCCCTCAAGACCAAAGTTATAATGATTTCGTTTACCTGGTGCGCCAACATGAAATAACTGTATTTGAATATTCCCACTGTTATATTGACTTCTAGTTGCACCAGAAACACTAATCCTTGCACTAAGCATCTTGCTCATTGCTTTTATTTCAGGTTCACCTCCCCAAGTATTGGATTTCCTCATGTTTTCTAAATAATTCTCAAAACTGCCTGTAACAAAACCTCTAAACTCGTTCTCATGAGAACTTATATGATCAACTACTCGGTTGCGAAACACGTTTCTCACTAAGTTTGCAAATGCATCATCATAATTGGCAGTACTTAAATTCCGGACCAAACTCCTAATATGATCTAAGTTTTGAGTTACAGCTTCTTCACTTCCAAACAAAGCTTCATACCTTTGCCGAAATAGAGCACCGTCGTCTCTGGCAGGTATTAAGTAAGCCATAGTAACAGACCAAAATAAGCAACTACCGTCTCCTGGAACATCGATTCTTTTAAATCTACTTTCACTTTCGGAATCAGACCTCCGATAACGCTTAAATTGAGGAAATTCTTTAGCTTGTTCTATATATTGTATTTTATCCGATAATTCGGTAATCTTTAAATTAACGCCTTCTTTTTTTAGATGATTTGTTGGATATTGTGTCTTAAACATAAAGCCCCCTTCATTATATTATGCTAAACTCACTATTTACTATCAGAGATATCAACAATATAAGCTTTCCTTATCTACATGCTAACTTGCGCATACAACATTTGTATTATAACGCAACACCTTTTTGATAGAAGCTAAAGTAGTAACAAGAAACCACCACCTGTTTTATAGAATTGCCTTATAAATACCTCTTAATTACCCAACCCTAATTGCTCACATGCTTTGCTTAATTTAACCTTAGTTAAGCCGGTACTTAAATCACTGCCATTAAGTTAAGGGAAAGTGATGGACTGTATTGTAAAATCAGGTAAGATCCACAAATTAAAAGAAGTAATGACATGAGTAAAAAAAAGAATAATCATGTTTATAAAAAATAAATTGATGAGTTTAAACTTTATAAACGCACACAGAGCATCCTCAAAAGACTTCTCACGAAAAAGAAAGCTGCCCTTCATTAATGTATTTCTCCTGATTTTTAGAAAGAGTGTAAAGTCATTACAAGTAATGCTTAATGAGTTTGTTCTGCATACAAGAAAAGATTACACAATTACGGCAAGTGCATTTACTCAAGCAAGAAAGAAGCTAAAGCATACTGCGTTTTCAGAGTTAAATGATGATATAGTTTCCCTATACTACCAAGATCAGGAATTTAAAACCCACCATGGCTTCAGAGTACTTGCATTTGATGCTTCAATACTGATTCTGCCAAAGAGCGACAAAATAATAGGCGAGTTTGGCTCAAGAGCAGTATGGAATGGAATCCAGAGATTTGAAGACTATACAAGTGCAACCTTTGAAGTTTGCTACGATGTGCTAAATAATATTGCAATAAAATCTGTGCTAAGTAGAGGTGACAGCTATGAGGTTGATTTAGCGATCGGTATGCTTGAATCCATAAAATCAGACGATTTGTTAATCTGTGATAGAGGATACGTATCTTATCGATTTCTTGCTGAGCTTACAGGAAGGAAAATCAATTATATAATTCGCTGTCCAAGTTCGTCTTTCAATGAAATAAACGCTATGTTTAAGCCGGAAAGCCCATCTAGTATGGTGGTAGTGTCTACCGCACCTATTAAAGTAGCAAGACAGCTACGAAAGCTAGGATTACCTGATGAGATGAAATTCAGGTTAGTCAAAATAATACTTTCTTCTGGAGAAGTTGAAGTGTTAGTAACATCTCTGTTAGATGAGCAAAGTTTTACAGTCGAAGAGTTTGAGAGATTATATTACTTGCGCTGGGGAGTAGAAACATTTTTTTCTAGGCTGAAGGGAAGATTAAATTTAGAGAATTTCACAGGAAAAAGTATTGAAACTATCAAGCAGGATTTTTGGTCAACTATCTTCATCAGTAATCTAGAAAGTATCATGATAGAAGATGATGAAGAGACATTGAGCGCACAGAATAGTAAACTAAAAAAAAGCATCAATAAATCTGTCTCATTTAATGCGATTAAAAACTTAGCCTTTGATATTTTTTCTACAGAGTCAGACATAGACTGCATTATGGATCGACTATCACAGTTATTTTTGATGAACACTTTAGTGGTAAGAAAAGGGAGAAGAGTTGATCGTCATAAGATATCTGATATTCGTTCACTCAACTACCAGAAAAGAGCTAGAAAACATGTGTTTTAAATTCAAGATATCTTTTCAGTATCATTGCATTAGTACATTCTTTGCAAAATAACCTGCAATTATTACTTTTTTAAATAACTTGCACTTTTCAGACTCCCTTTTCTTAAAAATTCACCCTAGTATTTACCATAATTATCAATCGCTTCAAATTTTTTGTCCAATCTTAACTTCTCTTTCCCTTAACTTAATGGCAGTGGTGTAATTACCCCGCCAACAATGTTGCAAAAAACGTAAAATTAGAGAAAAGCATTTCTCGAAAACTTCTATGTCCAAAAACAAGAGTGCCATTTATTTATAGTGCCAACAATCAATTAACCATCAGTTTCAATGAATGATATGAACATATTATTTCAAGGAAAGTTCATGGGGAATAAGAGATTAGCTATACGGATTAGCTGTAGCTATGAAACTAACCAGTTGGCAGAAAAGTATTTGTTAGATGCTTATGAAAAAGCCGTGTCAAAGCAAGTAAGCCAAAAAAATTTAAAACATAAAAATGGGATTCAAGGAGGATCAAATGGTAACAGTGAGTTTATATGCAAGAGTTTCTTCAGGGAAACAAGCACAAGAAAATACAATAGCAAGTCAAGTTGCAGCTTTAGAGAAGCAAATTAGTACGGATGGGTACAAGTGAGTATAAATTTATTGACAATGGCTACAGTGTTAGTCCGTCCTGATCTAGAAAAATTACATGATAAAGTAACAGAAGGTAAAATTGATAGATTCATTCACCTGATCGCTTATCTAGGAAATATGCATATCAAATTTGAAGAATTTGAGAAAGCAGGAGCAGAAACGGTTTTCTTAAATTATGAGATTAACAATAATCCAGAATCTCAGTTACTGTTACAAATGCAAGGTATGATAGCAGAATATGAACGAGCGAAAATTATGGAACGAAGTCGTCGCGGAAAGATTTACGCAGCTAATAAAGGTTGTGTAAGCGTAATGGGAGGAGCTCCTTATGGTTATCGTTATATAGATAAATATATGGGAGGAGGACAAGCTTTATTTGAAATAAACGAAGAAGAAGCTAATATTGTTAGGAAAGTATTTTTGTGGGTAGGAAGAGAAAGTTGGGGAAGTGTGTCGTCGGCTAAACACTATGTCTATTATAACACGAACAGGAAAAAAGTGCTGGGATAGAAGTGTGATTTGGGGTATGTTAAAAAATCCTGCTTACAAAGGACAAGCGGCTTTTGGTAAAACAAAAGTAGGTACAACATATCAGACCACAGAAACATTCTTGTGAACAACCGAAAGATAATTACTCTACCTATTCTGTTGAAAAAGCAAATTGGATTTATGTTAAAGTGCCAAATATAGTGGACGAAGATGTATTTGATATAGCTCAAGAACAATTAGCTGAAAATAGAAAAATAGCAAGGACAAGAGAAAGAGGAGCAAAACATTCACTACAAGTATGTAAGCGTTGTCGTTATGCATATTACGGAAGTCCTGTAAGAAATAAGCGAGGAGAAAAAATTGATCATTATGCTTATTATCGTTGTATAGGTAGAGATTCTTACCGTTTTGGTGGTAATAAAATTTGTGATAATAAACACATTCGTACAGATGCATTAGAAACAGCCGTGTGGGAAGAGGTTAAGCATTTATTGAAAAATCCAAATAGGGTTTTGGAAGAATACAGGCGTAGACTTTCAGAGCTTAAAAAATCATCATGGGATCAAAAAAGCGATTTACTAGAGAAACAAGAAAATAAATTAAAACGTGGTATTGCTAGACTTATTGATAGTTATGCTCAATAATCAAGAAGAATTTGAACCACGAATTAAAGCAATGAAACAAAGTTTAAAAACAATTGAAGAGGAGAAGAAAAGGATATTCGATCAAAAGAAATTAAAACAGGAATTAACTTTGGTTATAACCAATTTAGAAGACTTTTCTTCCAATATTACATCAAACCTTGATAACGCAGGCTGGCTAACTAAACGTGATATTATTAGAACGTTAGTCAAGAGAATTGAAATTAACCTTGAGGACGTAAATGTGGTATTTCGTGTAAAAGAGCTACCAAACTCTCCTGGAAATAATCGAGAAGAAAAGAAAAATTTGCAACATTGTTGGCGGGGTAGTTAGTCCTATCTTAAGCAATCTATTCATGCACTACAGCTTTGATGCATGGATGAGAAGAGAATATCCAAGTGTAAAGTGGGCAAGATATGCTGATGATGGTGTTATACATTGTGTACCAAGCACAACTATTTTTAACTCAACTTGAACAGAGACTGAAGATTTGCAAATTGGAAGTAAAGCATACAAAGACCAAAATTATCTACTGTCAAGATGGAAAACGAATGGATAATCATGAGAATGTGTCATTTACATTTCTTGGATATGAATTTCGAAAAAGACTTGTACGAAATAGAAAAGATAGTAGTCTGTTTGTAAGTTTTACTCCAACTGTAAGTAAAGAAAGCCTGAACAAGATGAAGAAAGAAATTAGAAGCTGGAAATTTGCTAGAAGAACAAACTTGGAAATAGAAGATATATCACGAATATGTAATCCAATCCTGAGAGGGTGGTTTAACTATTACGGGAAGCATCATATAACTGCACTAGATAGCATAATAAGAATGTTTAATAGGAAACTCAGAAAGTGGTTGCAGACAAAGTACAAGAAGCTGAATAGGCATAAGACCAAAGCAGCTAAGTTACTAGAAAGAATCGCAAAGAGTAGACCAAATCTTTTTGTGCACTGGAAATTAAGTATAGGATTAGGGCAATGACTAGTGGGAGCCTTATGAGGCAAGAGTCTCGCGTAGGGTTCTGCGAGGGGCCAGGAGGGAAGTTCTCCTGGTCTACTCTCCTTGAGATTGTAGACGGTAGAATTGCGGGCAGTTGTCACGGCAATTCTGAATGTGATAGATGCGTAGAGGCGGTGAATAACTCTATAGTAGATAGAGAACTTTTCTTTTCTGCTTACAATGTGTCAGTGCCAGAAAGTACTGTTTATATTATATGAAAGTAGTGAAATATGTACATTGTTAGTACACACTTCATTTTATGTTTAATAAATTTATTTACTAATGGAGTCATTTTATGTTAAAAAGTACCTATTTTTATTCAAATCAAAAAAATACAAGTCGTGCATGTTCATTACCACCTGATACATGTTCTGTTAGTGACATGGTGAAAGTTAATTTGTTCACAAAATTGGATGATTGTAAAGTCAATAAGAGTAAGTTGATTTATGATAAATATGGTAAAGATCTTAAGTGTAAGATTGATGATAAGACTAAAAATGAACTGAAAGAAGATATTAAGAGTGAGCTAGAGAAAGGTCTTAAGTTTGAGATTGGTGATAAGACTGAGAATGAATTGAAAGAAAAGATAAAAAATGAGATAATGAAAGATCTTAAGTTTGAGATTGATGATGAAACCAAGGATGAATTAGAGAAAAAAATAAGCGAAGAAGTAAAAGCAAACATAAATTGTGACATATTAAAAAAGTGTAGCCTTGAAGAGCAAATTGATGAATGTGATCGAAGAGGATGTGAGAAGAGCAGACAAGATGGCGAATATATTGATATAGATAAAAAGTATACGATTCACATAAGAGAAGCGTTAAATAAATTTTACCCTAACTTAAGTCTAGAGATTATAAAAAAAATTGAGGAGGGAGTCTTGGAAGCAGTAAAAGATTTAGAGTATGGCGATATAGTAAACTCTTCGTCAAATTCCTGTAGAGAAAGTTATGCAGAAAATCAGGGTGCTAGTATGAACTCAAGTCACTCAGTGCAGCAACAAGTGAAGTGAAAATAGTAGGAGTTTAAGTATTTCAGTGGGAGTGTTAAATAAACTGTGTCAAACCAAGAAATAAAAATATAATTGATATAAAAAACGGAGGTTTGACATGAGTCAAGTAAATAAAACTACCGGTTTGGTAGATTATAAAGAATTAGAAACCTGTCGTCTATACGAGAAGGAAGACCGCTAACAGGAAGAGATGACACCGTTTATAAAAAAGCTGCTTGAGGCAAGTCTGGAAGGTGAAATAGAACACCACTTGTCTGGTGAAAGCGAAGAAAATAATCGAAGAAATGGGAAAAACTTTACGTACAACTCATTTGAGTTGTTAACACCTAGAGACAGGGAAGGAAGCTTTGAACCCCAAATAGTTAGAAAAAGACAAACAACAGAACTTGAAGCAAAGGTCTTAAGCACATTTGCCAGTGGCATGGAGATATAGCGTCACATATTGAGGAAATTTACGATCATAAAATATCGGCGGCAGAGATATCAAGTATTACTGACAAACAGTAATCAACGAATGGCGTAGTCGTCCGCTGCAGTCTGTATATCCGATAGTTTTCATGGTTTTTTAAGGAGTTGTGTAAGTAAATGTATGTATAATATATTAGCAAAATGGCAGAAAAGAAGTTTTATTTAGCTGAAAGTGAAGTTCTGGTTGGGAGTACTAAATGATCTCAAAGAGAGAGGAGTGGAAGATATTCTAATTGCATGTGTAGATGGGCTAAAAAGCTTTCCTGCAGCAATAAACGGTGTGTTCCCTAATGCAGAATGTGTATAGTGCATCAGATACGTAACTCACTGAAGTATGTAGCTAGTAAAGAGTTTTTTGAGTGATTTAAAGAAAAGCTTCAAGTAAGGAAATTGCCGAGAATTATCTGTTGGAATTAGATGAAAAATGGGGCACAAAGTACCCTATAATCTTGGCAGAATAATTGGGAAAACCTATCTGGTTATTTTAAGTATTCCGACCCAGTTAGGAGGATGATCTATACTACTAATCCCATAGAGGGGCTACATAGGCAAATTAGGAAATTCACCAAAACCAAGGGCTCATTTACTAGCATAAATGCCTTGTATAAACAGGTATATTGTGCTATAAAGAAAGTAGAGCAAAAATGGCTCTGCCTAATTGGGCTTTAACTGTATCTCAACTTGACATCTTCTTTCCTGGTAGATTGAAAATTGAGTTGAATTAAAAATTCGGTTTGACACAGTTTATTTAACACTCCCTCTTCTCTCCTTAACTTCACTCTCTACCGCATCACTTAACTGCTTGAGTTTTTGTGTTGCTTTAGCTAACTCTTCAGTTTTCTGATCTAAATTTTTTTGTATGATAGCTTTTAATTCCTCTACCTCTCTCACTTTCTGCTGCAATTGTTCTGATATAATTTCTTTATCTTCAGTCAATCTTGTATTTTCTTTTTCCAATTTATTAATCTCTTCGTTTAAGCTGTCATCTATAGCTTGTGTACTTTTGTCTTGCATTTTAGTAGCACTTATCTGAGTTTCTTTGCTATCACACTCAATTTCTTGAGTTGTTTGAATGTTAATATTTCTATTACCATTTTCTATCACGGTTTCAGATGATTTATGATTGCCTTCCTCCTTATTTTTAAATTTTATTTGATACAAGAATAAGTTACCTATTTTTACATCTTTGTTCGCTTTCAACTGATCGTCAGTAACACTATTACGCTCAATGAGTTCTATACCACTAGCATCAATGTTAATTATAATAGTACACTTTTTTCCATCCTTATCATACCAGTTCAGAGTCATTTCGTATGAACCATCAGTTACAATGTAATACCTTATCCCTTCTTCAGAAACAAAGCCGTGTATTCCACTTTTTCCATTGCTATGCAGCGTTGAAAACCCTAAAATTCCATTATCTTTACAGAAATTACTATTTAAAAACTCACTGATTTTGAATTCATGTTTATTAGCCCTCAATTCAATTTCTGCACAACTTCTATATATTGAGACTGTTTCAACACCATTTTCAATATATCCATTCAACACTTTTTTTAGCCTCATCTTGAAGCTCTGGTCTAGCTATACTATTGTAATCTTGGATAATGGCTTTATATACTTCATCTTCATTAAAATTGGTATTATGTTTTATTAAAAAACATAATACGTTAAAATTAGCTACAGCAGTGTGAATTGATTGATTTATTTTTTTCTTTTATCTTATTGAGCAAAAACAAAAATTTTTGAACGAAGTTATGATAATCGTCTTCTTGTCCTTTAGCTTTACTATAATATGAACCACCCATCACCATTCCCTCACAGCTAAATAATTATCATGCTAACACGAATGCTAAGTTATGCAATCAATACACTTACAGTAAATTTTCCATTCTCAGTTATAAGCTCTGCCTCTGTACTCTCAACCCATTCTATCACTTCAGCATTGCAAATTGCTTGCAAATCATCCTGTGCAGATTGATTTAACTTATCCTCTTTTGCATTTGCTTTTATCATCAATTTTTTTATCAAGTGCTTAACTGACACATTATTATCCGCTTTTATTTTTCTCACTAAGTTTAACATCTGCACGAAATTATCTCCCATTTCTTCAGAATGCTTATCATAGATCAGCTCTTGCTTGCTAGGCCAATTACTTTTATTGTGCACGGAGTTATAACTATACAACCGATGATATATTTCTTCTGTAATGTATGGCAAAAAGGGTGCAAATAACCGCAAAATAATGTTCAACATATATGTTAAACTCTGTTTAGCGCTTGAATTTGTTTCACTGCTACCGTATGCACGTTTTTTTACTAGCTCTAAGTAATTATCACAAAAATCTTTCCAAAAAAATTCTTCTACCGCACTCAAAGCTTCGCAATATTCAAATTGCAATAGGTTATTTGTTGCTCTTTCTATAGTTTTGTACAACTTAGACAATACCCACTTGTCCATCGTCTCACTGATGGAATTTATGCTCATAGTTTGATGTTTTTCCATGAATATGGAAACAAATTTGCTGGCATTCCAAAGTTTCGTAACGAGCCGTTTGCCAATTTTGAAGATATTTTCAGAGTAGACTGTGTCAACACCAAGTCTTGAGTTTGCTGCCCAATAGCGAACCACATCAGCTCCATAAGTATCAAGTATTACATGAGGAGTAATGATGTTACCTTTTGATTTACTCATCTTTTTTTTATCATCAGCCAAACACCAACCGCTAATCATAATGTTTTTCCACGGCAGTGAATCTGCATGATAATGTGCCTTCAAAATCGTATAAAAAGCCCAAGTTCTTATTATCTCATGGCTTTGGCTGCGCAGATCTGCAGGAAATATCTTGTCATAGCGATGGTTTGGCAAGCTGAGCTCACTGTTTACTGCTAGTGCACTTAGCTGAGGAGTAATTGCACTTGTAGCCCAAGTATCCATTACATCTTGATCTGGAACAACCTCTTCTTTGCTATAGCCTTTCGGCAAATCTTTAAGTGGATCTATAGGCAAATCCTTTACTTCAGCTAGAATAATTTTGCCTTCCTCTCCTTTACGCTTTGAATACCATACCGGAAATGGCACACCAAAATAGCGCTGCCTTGAAATGCACCAATCCCAATTTAGCCCTTCTATCCACACCTCCATACGTTTACGCATAGACTCTGGATGCCAATTACATTCTCTTACTTTATCTAATACTTGAGCCTTTTGCTCTAAAATCTTGATAAACCATTGATAAGTAGGTAATATTTCAAGTGGTGTACCAGATCTTTCCGCACATTTGACAGAATGAGAAATACTAGTACTTTCTATCAAGAGGCCCTTTTCAGTTAGGATTTCAATAATTCTCTTTCTTGCTTCTTTAACTTTTAGTCCATGGATCCCAGTGTCAGCTGCTCGGATGACACCGACATGTGTCTCCTCTGTCATCTGAGTATCTTGACACTGAGCATCTTTCTCCCCTGTCATCCCAGTGCTTGACACTGGGATCCATTTTTGATCACACACTGCATGCAGATTCATCCTTCCATTCTGATCAATGATAATTTTCATCGGCAAGTTATGTTTTTGCTGCCAATATATGTCAAGCTCATCACCAAATGTACAGCACATAACAAGCCCAGTACCTTTATCTATTTTTACCTTATCATCAGCTATTATTGGAACTTTTTCCCCTGTAATTGCCACTATGGCTATTTTTCCAATCAGATGGGCATATCGTGCATCTTCTGGATGACAAAAGACTGCAACACATGCAGGAAGTAATTCAGGTCGCGTAGTTGCAATATGAATCTGCTCATTTTTTTCAGTGGAAAAAACTATCGTGTTCAAAGATGACTCAAAGACTTTATCCTCTATTTCCGCTTGCGCAATTGCAGTTTTATCAACTGGGTCCCAAAGAATAGGTTGCATTTTTCTGTATGCATACCCTTTGTTATATAGATCAATGAATGACATTTGAGAAAGTGCCACAGCTTCCTTGCTGATCGTGTGATATTCCAAACTCCAATCATAACTAATGCCGACCGATTTAAATAACTCCTTGAATTCTTGCTTTGACTTCTCAATAACTTCATGGCACATCTCTATAAATTTTTCTCTGCCAACTTCTTTTGCACGGGTTTTATAGGTTTGCTCAACTAACCTTTCAGTGGGAAGCCCATTATCATCAAACCCAATTGGATAAAATACATCTTTCCCCAGCATACGTTGAAACCTTGCAATAAAGTCCGTATGGCAATAGCTAAATATATGACCAATATGCAACTTTCCAGATATCGTTGGTGGAGGCGTATCTATAGTAAAAGTATTATCCTTTTCACCATTCCATTTATAAACTTTACTCCTTTCCCATAATATGTTGTATTTGTCTTCAATTTCCCTAAAGCTATACTTTTCTTCTAACATAAATATTTCTCAGTTTTAAGCTTTAAGTTAGCACAATTGAGCAAATACAGCAATTTTAATGTCTACCATTTAATTTAGCCTTGTTATGATACAAATTTTTCTTGATCTTATAATTTTTAATGTATTACATAATAAATTTTTAGTATTGAGGTTTATTATGCTTAACTTTCATAACTTAAAAGAGCTTATAGATATTCTAAGTAATCCATACTATGTGCCTCACCCAGCAAAAGTAGACTTAGCAGAATTGCTTGAAGACGTGCTGGAGTTAAAAGGTAAAAAAAGCTCAGAAGAAGCAGTAGCTACATTAAAAGATAAAATAAGAAATGAACTAAAAAATGAAATGAGCAGTGAAATGAAACAAAAAATAAGTAAGCTTGAGCAACTAAAGGCGGAAAATAAAGACTTACAAACTAAAAAGGATAGAGCTGAACGGTTAAATAGATCCTTAGAATATGCAAGGAAGACAGCTCAGAACGAAAATATAGAATTAAAAGCTGAAAAAAATAAACTAAATACTCAAATCCAGCATTCACAGCAAGAAAAGAAAATATTAGAAGTCAAAAATGAAGAAACTGAACTGAGAGAAAAAGCAACATACATCGCTAATGCTAGTACTGTTCTTGCTGTTGGGTTAGCAACATATATTGCACTTGAGCATACAACTAAATTAGATATATGGTTAATGGTTGGTATAGCAATAGTATCTGCACTCGTAGCTGGTTACGTTACACATACAACACTAAGACCTAATACTCAAGTAAATGAATCAAAGGAAGTACAGATAAATTGTAAAAGACAAAACTTAATCTCTACAAGTAACATACATTTAACAGAATGCTGATATTAGTTTTCAATTCTTCTGTCAGTTAATTCTCCGTATCTATTCAGGGGAATAGCAAGGTAGACAAGGCGGTCTAATCATAGAATAGCTACAAGGTAATATGGTAAAACTTTTAGAACTTTGCGAAAACTTAAAAATAGAGGTAGAAAATTTAAAAGCCGAAAAAGAAGCTCTGAGAATGCTCAAAGAAAGGAAAGGCTTGGTTTAAACTCGAAAAATTCATCAATGCCAAGTTCAAAAGAATTGTATAAAATAAAAAAGGATAAGCAAGAGGAACATTGGCGGTCAGGTTGGGCATCTAAAATGGAAGGTAGTAAAGGTAGAATTCTTGCGAATGTGGTGGGGAATTCACCAAATCAAGTCTTATGTAGTAGAATATCAGTTGAAGGTGTGGAAAAAGAAGAAGTAGCTCCTTAGCACACCAACCATTTCTACCTGAAGCATAGAGTACTGGAAAATCTAGTTGCTCGTTGGTTGCATCAAGGTTAAAAAATAACTCATATATTTCATTTAGTACTTCATCAATTCTGCTGTCTGGTCGATCAACCTTATTGATTATCACAATCGGTTTTAAATTTGCCTTTAGTGCTTTTGACAACACAAACTTAGTCTGTGGCATTGGACCTTCTGCAGCATCAACCAGTAGTAATACACCATCTGCCATGCAGAGCACCCTTTCCACTTCTCCACCAAAATCCGCATGTCCTGGTGTATCAATGATATTGATTTTCTCATCACCCCACATTATTGACGTACATTTTGCAAGTATTGTAATCCCACGTTCACGTTCTTGATCACCACTATCCATCACTCGTTCTTGAACTTCTTGATTCTCACGAAACGTGCCACTTTGTTTTAACATGTTATCAAGTAAAGTAGTTTTTCCGTGGTCAACGTGTGCAATTATTGCAATATTGCGGATTGATTTAAATTCACTCATTTCTTATCATTTCAAATTTAATTTAATAATAAGTATACGTATAATATATTTAGAGTAAATAACTGATTAGTTAAGTGCCAGGTGTCAATAATCAATTTATATAATTAAGGTTTCTAATATAGAAATATCACGATAGAGTGTGGTAAAATATGATCACTGAATTAATACATGACTTCTTTGACTACTCTCCTGAACAAGAGCTCCCTATCTTAATAAGAAAGACTGTACTTAACACTTTCTCTAGAATTTTTTAAAAAATTCTCATTATACTAATACCTCAATTTGTGTGTTCTCATATCATTCAACGGAGCAATCTAGCATAATACTGCACACTTTCTAGCCTTGCCATAATCTACCCACTTACTGTACTTTGCTCCTGAAACTATCTTACTATTTCTAGCCTTGCTGTGCTACCCGATTTACTCCTACGTGCTTAACAAGTACAACATGAGATAAATTACCAGCTTCAGCAGCCAAACCTTCAGTATATACGCATATATAACCTAATAGTGTTGCAGCTACTTCCCTGTCATTCGGTTTTGGATCCAAACAATAATCTACCAATTTACTGATTGACTGTTTATCTGCAATTTGACCCTCAAACTCTCTGAGAGGCCCTACTCTCTCTCCTAACTCTCTAACAAGTTGCTCTGTTTGTTTCGGTGTAAGTTTACCTACTCTATAATCTAACTCATTTGCAATTTTTGCGTGCTCTACTTCTTCATGTCCATAACAGTTGAGTAAGTTATTTATTGCCCGCATTGTACCATTTAAGCTATCTGCAAGTTCTATTCCTAAAATTCTACGTAATGACTCTTGTACCGATGTCGTATAAACTTCATCAATCACTTCTTTCAGGCAGACCAGAGTATAGATTATAAATTTTCTTTCTTCTTTTGACTCCGACAAGCTCTTTAAAATATCAGTAAGAGTTGGTACTATAACGTTCTGCATAATTTCTTGATTTCTTATTAAGTTTGGTACTGTATCTTTTAATACCTTAACCCACTGCTTATTTCCAGGCAATCTTCTTTCACTTATGGCAGTTAAAATCGTACTTACAAGAGTTGGATCAGTTATTGCATGAAAAATAACCCGTAATACTTCGAATAAGGAACGATAAACAAGTGACAGCAGGTATGAAATAGAAATGTTAGAGCTTATCCTTAGAACATCTTTTACAGCAGCATAGAATTTTTTGAGAGCACCAGAATCTCTAGCATCTTGAAATTCTTCAAAATTACTTAACTTCTTAATAAAATTCTCTTGTTTAAATTTTAATGTTATTTTTTCAACTACACTTTCAGCCTTTTCCTTTACTTCCAGGAATAGTGCACCTGCTTCTGCTCCTTTTTCTGCTACAGTTGATAACCCGCTAAACAAATCATTAGCTGCTTCTCTTAGGCTCATGTTAAATTCAGTATTATTCTCGTGCATGCGTTCTTCTTTTACTTCTTTTACTCTCTTATATAACACAAACAGAGACATAGCTGCTATTGCAGTCAAAAAGATGGTTGTAGCTACTATCGCTAACGGAGACATTTTAATTAAAGTAAACGTAGCTGCAGCTCCCATACCAAGTGAAAACATCGCTACACACCCAACTGCTACTTGGAAATATAATTTACCATTTTTCTTATTATTTAAAACATCTGCTCCATTTCGCAAAAGAAACTGAATACCTTCTATATCTATATTTTGAAGAGCTTGCCTCAGTAAAGATGATCCATTACGCGAAACATTCGCTCCTAAATTTATGCAGGATTGAGCACTATCAAATAATTTATTGTTGAAAAAATACTCAAGTAATGTTTCACCAGAAGGTAATCTAAAATTTTTCACTAACTGTGTATTTTTATCCTGGTCACCTTTTTCTATATATAGCTTGAATAAATAAACGGCTTTCCCAGGAGCTACTCCTACATGAAAAGCATATTCAAATGCTGTAAGGTTGTCATGATTTTTTATATAGAAATCTGCGCCATTCTTAAGCAAATCATAAAAAGTAGCGTCAGCTGTACTGACAACAACATAGTGTAATAAACTATTTCCATTATTATCTGGTATATTAGCGTTAACTTTCTGTTTCATGAGATATTTTGCATGATCCAACTTATCTTGAATAATTGCATTTAGTAATAACGTTCTTCCTTCAGCGTCTTGAGAGTTTATTTCTCCAAGTGCTCCCCTTTCAAGCAGTAGCACAGCATTTTCAACATCACCTTTTGCAGCTGTGATACTCAGTAGTGCTTGATTATCTTTAATAACATTAATGTTGGCACCATTGTTTAGTAACCAATCTATAGTCTCTTTCTTCTTGTATGTATCTTCAATCTCCAATGCTTTTGTAAATATATCAAAGCAGTAGTTGTTATCAGAAACAAGTTTATTTAAATCTAATTCTTCTATGTTAAGGTTACGTAAGTATAAAAATTTTTCACTATGTTGTGCTCCATATTTTTGCAGCAGGCTATACATTTCACTGCCATGATGAGCATAATCTAAGGCAGTAAAATTGTCATTATCCTTAGCGTTGACTTCTATTGGATGATATAGCATAAATGCTAAAAAGAGTCCTGCTAATGGATGCCGAAGCACTTCTTTTTTATTAGCTTCTAAAAGCACCTCAACAACTTTTCTATTTTTATTCTTAACAGACCTATGCAACACAGTACGGCCGTCAGCATCTATAGTATTAATCTTACCACCATTGCTTACCAATGACTTTACAATTTCTGGTGAGCATCTTTTTTCTATAGCAATACCTAGAATAGTTTTGCCATCTTTCGTAGCATTTATGTTTATATCATCTTTGATAAGCTGCTTAATTTTGTTTTCCCTATCGATGTTGTTTTTTATTTTTAACACATCTTCAAAATACTCAAAATCAGATTTTGAATCATAAAATGCTTCATTTTCTAATGCATCTCCAAAGCCAGATTCTGCATCGTAAAATACTTCATTTTTTAATGGTCTTTGTATTCTTTCTAAGTAAGCAATATTTTCCGCTTGCTCACATGCTATAGTAATTCTATTACTATTTTTCTGTATTTGTTGTCATATACCCTCTATAAAGATTAGTTTTATTATACCATATTTGTGAAACTTGTAAAGACTCTAATTTACAGTTGGAAAAAATTAGAAATGCTGATTTTTCATCCAAGTGGAAATGTATAATTAGTTAAGAAGAGAATAAACGATTAAAAATAACAATTTTATCGCTATAAATATTTAGCAACTTTTTTTGAAGTTTCGTACCAACTGTATATTAAAGAGAAAGAATCTTGCTTTAGCAGTACATTTATATAAAATTAAAATAAACTAAAGTAATTATTTTACAATTTAAATGCTAACAAGATTCGCTCCAAGCCCAACTGGCTACCTCCATGTAGGAAATATACGAACTGCACTTATTTGCTGGATGTACACACGTAATCAAAATGGAAAATTTTTACTACGTTTTGATGATACTGACCTTGAGCGCTCAGATATCAAATATGTAGATAATATCATAGAAGATCTAAAATGGATTGGCATAAATTGGGATTCAAGTTTCAAGCAATCAGAGCGTTTTGAGCGCTATAACGAGGTGTTCTTACAGCTAATGAAAGAAGGTCATATTTATGCATGCTATGACACAAGAGAAGAGTTAGACATTAAACGAAAATTGCAATTAAAACAAGGTCTTCCCCCTGTTTACGATAGAGGTGCGTTACTTCTAACTGAGCAAGAGAAAATTCGTTATGAGCAAGAAGGACAAAAACCACATTTCAGATTTAAATTGGATAGAAATGAAATTGTAAAATGGAATGATGAAGTTAAAGGTGAAATAAATATTGCAACAATTCATATCAGCGATCCTGTGGTAAAAAGAGAAGATGGAATGTATACGTACATGCTACCTTCTGTTATTGATGATGTTGATTTTAATGTAACCCACGTTGTACGTGGAGAAGATCATGTAACTAATACCGCAGTTCAGATTCAAATGATTCAAGCATTAAAAGCGAAAATTCCTATCTTTGCTCACCTTTCCCTACTACATTTTGATGATAGCAAGATATCGAAACGGAAAGGCGGGCTGGATATTAAGTCCATAAGAGAAGATGAGATTGAGCCAATGGCGCTAACTAGCTATTTAGCAAAACTTGGCACATCTGATCCGATAGAAGCTCATGTTGATATGCAGTCTTTAATTAACTCATTTGATATTAAAAAATTTAGCTCAGCATCTGCACAGTTCAGCTTGAGTGAAATGTATAAGCTAAATAGTAAAGTGCTGCAACAAATGCCATTTGAAATGGTGCAAGACCGCTTAAGTCAAATTGGTTCAGAGTTTTGGTATTTTATAAGAAACAACATAAACAGGTTTTCTGAGGTGGCTAAGTGGTGGAAAATATGCAAATCCGATATAGAGCCTGTGGTTCTTAATAAGGAGTTTATAAAAATAGCGCTAAGTTCATTACCTCAAGGTGATTGTAATGAAAACACATTATCAGAGTGGGTCAAAAATATTCGACAAACAGTAGATATAAAGGCAAAAGACCTATTTACGCAGTTGCGTCTCGCTTTAACAGGAACAGAAACAGGTCCAGAACTCGCTAAATTATTAATTTTTATCGGTAGAGAGAGCATTGTTGCAAGATTAGAAGAAAGTCAAAGAATTATACAAAAGGTTTAAATGCACTGGATGTATTTGAATGACACCAATAGTTAATCTCATGCTGAAAGATCATTTTATGATTTAGATCAGTTTTTTTGCAGCTCACTTCCAAGCTCATCAATTTTTCCAAGATCTTCTTAAGTTCTGAAAGTTGCAAACTTTTCAAATGAGATTTAAAACTCTGCAATTGTTTGAAGAACAATGGAGGATTTAGCTGGTCAATTGCAGCTTGTCCACTCATTCCACCTTGTATTAACAGCAAAACGCTTTCCAGTCGTAGAAAATAATTTGATATAATACGGATTAATGCTATCGGTGAAAAATTCTCTTGTAATATCAATGTATCGGAAATTTTGATGAATTGTGCCATGTCTTTATTCACTATTGCAGAGCACAGATTATCAAGTGTAACATAATCATTGCCGGAGGTCGAAAAGCATAGATCTATATCAGCAGGTTTAAGGTCTTTTCTCTCTCCTAGGTATAAAACTAATTTCTCAAGCTCTCGATGTATGGGCAGTTTGCTACGATTAAAGTAAGACTGCAAGTGGTAGATTATCTCACTTGTGTACTCTATATCATTTTGCTTCAAGTAACTTGATATAATATCACAAAGATTACTAACGCTGTCCTTATAGCAGGTAATTACACCAAAAATTTTTGAGCTTTCCATATAACTTTTAGTTGCAGAATTATATGGAAGATCATTTGCTATCATCACTACATAATGACCGCCTATATTATGATCCAATATGTTTTTTAACTCTTTAGATATACTTCCACTTACATTTATCAGCTTAACTAATCTTTTGTTAGTAAACATTGAAATGTTTGCCAGCTCGGAAAATAACAAACCGGGCGACTTATTCACTACTGCAAAATCCATCACCTGGACTGAATACTCATCCAAGTTGGCAATTATTTCTTGTATGAAAATATCGATTTTACTATTGTCACTTCCATGAACTAACACACCACTTAAAGTATCAGGTTTCTCAAGGAATTTTTTAACTTTAGATGGCGTTATTCTCATGCCATCTATATTATATCATTCTCATTTGATTGTACATCACTTGGTTGCACATCAATGTCCAAAAATTCTGAGCTTTCTTGATTTGCTGTATTCTTCGTATCATCTGACACTTCTTTCTTTCCTGTAATATGATTATAAAATTTTTTCACAGGCTGCCCTACATACCTAAAAAAAAAATCCTTCTTCGGCCATATCTTTCACTCCATAAAATTAACAATTTATTATTAGCACATAAAAACAATGTAGCAAAAACTACTTTACGCTAAGATGGTTACATTCCTTTATTAATGAATTATGAATACCCAAGACCAAAATTAAGTCGATCTACTTAACACTAACCTTATAAAATAAGCAATGATTAAATACACAGCTGCAATAAGTATAATTGCAGGTCCAGTTAATAAATCAAAACTTGCAGATAATATCAGACCCGATACACCAGAGATCACAGAAAAAACTGTTGCAATAATAATCATTTGCATTGGAGTTTTTGAAATGAGCCTCGCTGATGCAGCAGGTATTAACAAAAATGCAGCAATGAGTAATATTCCTATTAATTGAGCAGAAATTGCAATAAAGATAGCAAGTACAATTAAAAATTCTAGCCTAACAAAATTAACATTAACTTTCTCAACTGCTGCCAAGTCTTGATTAATTGAAATCATCAGCCAATAGCGCCATCTAAATATTAATATCAAAGTAACTATTAAGGAGGTTAGAAAAATTGATATTATATCACTTTGGTCAATCATTAATATATCACCAAACAATGAGCTAATAATACTATTATTACCTGATGGAAGAAAAGACATAAGTATTAAACTCGATGATAAAACTACATTGGTAACTATGTTCAATATCGTATCAGCAGAATATAATTTATTAAAATTAAGAGAAAGTAGTATCGCAAACATAATTGCAATGAGCATTATGCTTACCGATGGGCTGATATTAAAGATCAAAGCAAGTGCAATACCAAGCAATGAAGAATGAGACAAACTATCACCCAAATACGATAACCTTTGCCATATCATAAATGACCCTAAAGCTCCTGTTACTAGGCTAATCATAACTACTGCAATTAGGCTATTGATAAAAAAACTCTGTGTAAATATTTCTAACATGCTATCAGATAACTGACAACAAACCTATCTTCAGATATTAAAACATTATGGGTTCTGCATGCTGCATCAGTCGTCATAAATTCAAAATTTAAATTCTTTTGCTCCATAAGATAAGACTTCATTGAACAATCGAATATTTTACCAGTACCTATTATCAAAATCTCTATTTCCTTTGTTAAAAAAGATTTAAAATACTCCTTATTATTTATATCACTTTCTTTCAATTCAACCACCTTTTCAGGAAAAATTATAATTGAGCCATGATATTCTTGATTATTTACCCAAAACCTTCCTTCCCTGTAACCATTTATAAGATTTTTCTTCTCAGAAACTAAGGACATAAATTAAACTATTAATTGCGTATCGTACACCCACCATTCTGGATATTCCTTTTTGATATTTGCCGCTGCAGCTTTTGCACTTTCTTCACTATTGAACATTCCAAAGCACGCTACACCGCTGCCTGACATGCGAGAAAGTATAGAGCCTTCTTGTGACTCTAGTGTTGATATTACATCCTGAATTTCAGGTACAAGACTTATTGCTGCTTCTTGCAGGTCATTTTTTGTCTCTTTAAGAAGCTCTAACAAACCCTCCTCAGTGTTATTACTCCACTTAATTGGCTGAGAGAAATCCCCTTTATACTTGGAAAATACTTCTGATGTATTTAAAAACTTTTTTTTCGGTTTCACAAGTACCACACTTGTGGGTAAAGAGCATTGTTTAACGGGGCATAATTCCTCACCAATACCTCTAACAAAAACTGGCTTACTATCTATGCTTGCAGGCACATCAGCACCAACGCTTAAAGCTATATCATTTAAAATTTGCCTATCAACCTCCCATAGCTCTCCTAGCGTGCGTATCACAGCTCCAGCATCTGAGGAACCACTACCAAGTCCCGCAGCAATTGGTATATTTTTTATAACCCTCACAGTGACTTTAGTGCGTGCAGGAGCATACCTAAGCAGTAAATTAACTGCTTTTGTTACAGTGTTATATCGATAATTTATTTTAAACTCAGAATTTACAGATTCAACTGTAGAGTGATCATATCTAAATTTTTTTTTTCCTACTTTTATTTCTAAAAAATTAGAAAGCTTAGCAAAAACAACCAAGCTTTCGATCAAATGATACCCTCTTTCCTCTCTATTTATAATATGTAAAAAAAGATTGATCTTTGCAGGAGCCTTTACACAAAAACTTTCCATTCGTATATCTTCACTAACACTACCTTATTTACTATACTTGAAATGCCACTTCAGTCAAACTTTATACACTCCTAATGAGATTAAATGCCATAAATCCTAATTTCTCTGTATGGGTAAGTGCATCCGCTGGTACAGGTAAAACAAAAATCTTAATAGACAGAGTATTAAGACTTTTATTAGAAAATAAGAGAAATATTCTCTGCTTAACATTTACCAATGCTGCAGCAAATGAAATGGAAGATCGCATTTACAGTACACTTAGTAAGTGGGCAATATGTCCAGAGGGTATATTAGTTGCAGATTTAGAACAATTAGATTTCTTTCCGATGTCATCTCAGTGCGTGACCAGAGAAAATAAAGATTATTTAACAAGAGCAAGAAGGCTTTTTTCTGAACTGGAAAATCTTGGTCTTACTATTCAAACTATACACGCCTTTTGTTACAAGTTAATCTCCAGCTTTCCTACAGAAGCTGGTATCGCTCCAAATTGTACGTTGAGCGAATGTAAAGAATTGCATTCCATCGTTTTTGACAAAACGCTTCATAACGAAATTGTGCAGAACGATATCAATATCATTGCAGCTGAAATTGATGAAAATAAGCTGCGTGATTTGCTCTATACCTTATGTGTAAAGAGATCAGTTCTAGAAAATAATTTAGAGTATATCAAAAATAAATTGAGTGCCCCTGATAAGATTCACGATTTACAGAATGAAACGATTGAGCAGATAAAAAGATTGGCTGAAATATTAAGCAAGGGCAGCAAAAGAGATCAGAGTTATAGTACAATGCTCTATGATTGGTGTAATAGCATAAAATCGTCCGTACCAAATGGTGTCAGCTACTTGGATGATAATGGAATAAAGTGGGATAATACCGGAATAAAGTGGAATAACAACAAGATAGAGAGCTTAGCTAAAGTATTTTTGAAGTCAGAATCATATGAAAAGAAAAACATATCATCGGTCATAACAAAAAGTACTTTGGAAAAATTTGAAGACGCAGAGCAAATGATAGAAAGCATTCAAAATGCAGTATTTACTTATATAAGAGACATGAATTCTTATCAAATATTCAAAAGAACCAGTAGTTTACTTAGTATATTTAAAGTATATGTTGATCTATATAATAATGAAAAATCAAAAAACGCACTGCTTGACTACAATGATCTCATCAATTTAGCAACAAATCTCCTTAGCAACCCAGGCTATAAAGATTGGATATTGTTTAATCTAGACCAAAAAATAGATCACATTCTTGTTGATGAGGCACAAGACAATAGTATCAGTCAATGGAAAATTATAACAAATCTCTGTGATGAATTTTTTACCGGTGGTGATGAAAAGCGAACCTTATTTGTTGTTGGTGATGTAAAACAATCGATTTACAGATTTCAAGGAGCAAATCCCCACCTATTTAACTACATGCAACAATACTTTTACACAAAAACTAGTGGTAGAGACTGGATATCATGTCAACTTGAAAAGTCATTTCGCTCAACTCCAGAAGTTTTGATTCTTGTAGACAGGATATTTAACAACTTCCGTGAAGAAATATCTTTCAATGATAACGAGATAAAACATGTTCCGCATAGAGAAAATGATCAAGGGTACATTGAAATTTGGCCGTTATTACCAAGATATAAAGAGGAAGAGCAGCAAGTCTTACAAATTCATTTAACACAGAGGAAAGATTATGTAGTAACAGATCGATTGCTTGCTCAGGCAATAGCTCGCAGAATTCACAATTGGTTAAACGAAGGGCGGATTTTAGTCGCTAAAGATCGCCATATAGAACCAAGGGACATTATGATTTTGGTACGGCAGCGAAATGTGTTAGTTGATTACATAATAAGTGAATTAAAAAAAGTAAATGTACCAGTTATAGGCCGAGATTATTTCAGAATCATGGATTACATAGCTGTGCAGGACTTAATAGCTTTGGCTGAATTTTTGCTCCTCCAGGCAAATGATCTTGCTCTTGCAAATGTTTTAAAATCACCACTATTTAACTTCACTGAGGATGATTTATTCAATATTGCATATGATCGTAAAGAACAGTCGTTATGGGAAAGAATTCAAGATTATCATAAGGTTATCTATAGTGAATTAAACTATCTGATTAACTTATCTCAGACAGAATCCCCTCTTACATTATTCACGCATATATTGCGCACAGGTAAGAAAAAATTTGCTTCAAGGCTAGGTCTTGAGTGCTTCGAGGTTTTAGACGAATTTATGAACCTCGTGTTGCAATTTGAGAACCCATCTCTTCAAGCATTTGTTCAGTGGATCAAGGAAAACAATCCTGAGATTAAAAACGATATGCAATCAGAACGCAATGCTGTGCGAATAATGACAATTCATAAATCAAAAGGTCTACAAGCTCCCATAGTGTTTTTAGTTGACACAAATACGGTGCCAAGAAACAGCGAAAGTATTGTGTTTGATGCAACAGAAGCGCCATTTTGGTGTGGCAAAAATAATAATGCTTATTGCGATCAAGTAAAAAGAGAGAAAAAACTAGAAGATTATAACGAATATTTGCGTTTGCTATACGTGGCACTCACGCGTGCTGAAGATGAGTTATACATTTTAGGTAAAGAACCGGTACAAAAGGGCTCTTGGTATGATCTAGTTATTCAATATGGAGAATTATATGAGAAGAAACAAGCACACTTACAGCCAATATTTAAAGAAAAAGTTGAAGTACTATGCATGAATGCAAATTACCCTTACACTTATAAAAAACGTGATTATTTCGACGTTCCAGTGATTTCACCTCCGCCAAACCTGTCAATGTCATCCCAGTGCTTATCCAGTAAAAAAGAAGGACAGCACGTAACGCTAGAATCTGGAGAAAAAAAGCCAGTGTTGGAGCATTGGGATGACACCAAAAAGAGCAATGGGATAGCAGACGGTTATGCAAGAGGCTTAATAATCCACAGTACATTGCAATATATGCCCAAGATAGAGAAAGACAGGAGAAAAAATTGGGTTAGGAAATATCTTAATAGCATAAACACTAGTGAAGATAAAGATGAAATTTACAGCAAAATATTAGCCTTTAATGAAAAATATGATTATCTATTCGACTTAGAAGGCAAATCAGAAATTACACTGAGTGGAACAATTGACGACAAACCAGTATTAGTACGGCTAGACAGGCTATGCATAACAGAAGATAAAGCAATCATAATTGACTATAAATCACACCATAACGTTTCTGTTTCCTCATTAAATGAAATAAAAAAGCAAATGTTGATCTATAAAACCTTAGTGCAAGAAGTCTACCCAGATAAGCAGGTAGAGTGTGCGGTTATTTGGATAGAAGATTTAACCTTACAATCTTTGATCTAAACTCAATAATATAGTATAAAGTTCGCACATTGCATTTGTTGTAAACTCACTTTACTCTATGATTATCTTTTTATACTGCCTTATCTATCTTATTTTGCCGCTCTCCTGCTGTACTTTCGTATTAGAAAACACCCAATAAGCAGAGTTATAAGTGGAATAAACCATAAAATGTAGGTACTAGATTTTACAGGTGGTGCAATTATAATTGAATCTCCATAAGAATTTTTTAGCTCTGAAATTATTTGCTCGTCAGTATATCCATCACTGATCTTCTTGCGAATTGCCTTGCGCATACCATATGCAACTTGAGACTCAGATTCGGATAATAATTCACCAGAGCATACTGGACACTTTATCACTACAAATAAGCTAATTGCTCGCTCTTCCATGCTTTCGTCTCTTAGTTTATCATCCAAAGTGAAAGCATTTATGCCTAAATGGAATATCAGTGTAAAAAGTAAGCTAATTACTATTCTCATTCTTGGTAAATTCAGCAAATTGCCTCATAAAATCAATAGTGGATAATTTTCCAATAAAACCTGAACCTACATTATCGTCGTACTTTATTGAAAATTGAATATCGTTATCAGTTGTTTTTTCTGATAAGGAAGACATTGATTTTTCTAATGCATCTGCAGTCTTTAAATCACCAGTCACAAACGAAATTAATTCTTTATAATTTGATATGGCTATGTTGATTTTGTCTTCAAATGAAGATGTGATTAAATTGTAATTATTTATCCCGCCATTCGCAATAATAGAAAAGTTATTACTCTGGATCAAAAATTTTTCTATGTTGAAATTAATCTTGGAGGCTGAAATATGATTTACAAATTCATAATCGAATTTAGCGTCGAAACTAAGGTAATTTTCAGGACTTGCAGTATGTTTATACCGATAAGTATAAAAATCAAACCCTAGTTTAGTATTTCCATTCAGTTCTTTATCAAGGTGAAATTGAATGTAATTACTTTTATCACTCACTTCAGTTATAACACTTTGCTGATTTTCTGAAACATCACATTTCAATCCGTAATCTTCGTAACGAAGTGCATCTATATAGTCTATCACAGTGCTATTTCTGTTGAATTGTAATGAAGATGGTAAATCATTTAGTCTAACAACAAAGTGGCTGCTATCGTTTGTGTGACATTTTATATTCTTTTTTTCATCACCACGGACAGTAATATTGACTTCATTGCTTGGTATGTAGATATATGCTGATTTATCAAACAATTTATTTCTTATCAATAAAGCTTCAGATGAAATAGTTAATTGCTCATTGGAGATCTTTGGGTTCGTTAGACGAAAAACTAGGTTAAAAGGAAATCCGCTAAAATCATGTGAAATATCAAACTTTTCGTCGTTAATGTATAGTATTGTTTCAGCTAAAAGATTTTTTACCTTACATGCGGAAAAATACCAAAAACCACTATACGCTACAGGAATAAATAAAAGTAAAGAGAAGACAATATAGATAAAAATCTTACGCATCGTTTCCTTGTTTATCTAATGATATGTTTCTTGTACCTCTTGGCACGGTTACACACAAACCGTCAATATCTTTTGTGATTTTTATTTGACATCCAAGCCTCGATGTCTCTGTTAAGCCGAAAGCTAGGTCCAACATATCATTTTCCTCATCAGATATAGGATTATGTGTTTCTACAACATCATAAAATTTTGGATCAACAATTACGTGGCATGTAGAACAAGCAAGAGAGCCTTCACATGCACCTTCAAGCAGATCTGGATCACTTCTGTGGGCTAAATTAAGCAGAGTTTCTCCCTCCGCAGCTTCATAGCTTTTCTTGCTTCCATCAGGTAAGATAAAAGTAACAGATGGCATACTATTTTCCTATTGAAATCCCTACTAATTTCTCTACATTCTACAAATAATAACTAGTACTTGCAAACTCTTTTGTGTTTCTATTAGGAGAGTAGGCCAGTGCCACCAGCATCTCACAGCATTGTAAGCAAAGGCAGCCAATGATCAACGTCTATCTGCAGATCTTCCAAAGAACTGTAGATTTTCTTGCGAAAAATAATATTATAACACTCATCTTCTATGAAATCTCTCGCATATGCCATTAGTTTACGAAGTTGGTTCTAGAATGATCAACATTTTCAATTCCTAAATATAGCTGTGATTTTCTGGTAACAAGTCAGCAGCAGTAATTGCTGTTTTATCTACATAAAGTTTGGCAAATGCAACTCGAGAATAAGTATCAATGAAAGTCTGCTGGTCCTATACCCTTCTACATAATAGGTATCTTGAGAACCCAAATAACCCCTGAGTGTCAATTTCACCACCTTCGTTCTTTCACTTTTTCTAAGGCTACAAGTTGTTCTTCAATTAAAATGATTCCGTCTTGGGCTACTTCTGTCTCCAGTGCCTTAAGTCTCTTTTTCAAAATTTCAAGGTCATTTCTTAGCTATACATCCACCTTGGGATACCTCTTTTTCTAAGCTCATTTGCAGCTCTTTCTTGTCCATATGCTGGAAATTCTGTAGCTATGCCAATTATTGTTCTTTCTATATCTTCGGAAACTCTGTTTGCTAATAGCGGTTTTTTCTTACTTATTCCATGTTTCTCCCCCATTTTCATATAACTACTTGAACCTATAAAATGTATCACGTCATCACTTTACATGCTTGTGATACGTTACCTAATTGCTTTGCTAGTTCTCTAGCTTTGGTTTTAATATTTTTGTTTCTCATTTCTAACACTCCTTTCTTTTATTATTCTATAACTTACTTTTTTAAAGTAAGTCTTGTTTAATACAACTTATTCCTGTTTAGTTATTTGCTTCCTATCTGTTATACCTAATTTAGGTAACCAAAAACTAATTGTAACTTTATTCCAGATTGAGATTTTATCTTCTTTTTCTTTCCAACTTTCTTCTCAACTTGGCTCCTATGCTTTGTTTCACATTCTTCTTTTATTTTAAGGTGAATTATCTCTCACGTCCTGTTTGCACCTCATTCACTTCAGGAGTATTAACAGGTGTTATCGTTGGGTTTTCAAGTTGTGTTGCTTGCTCTAAGCCCTTGCTTATACTTTGGTCCTGATTTAAAATTTTATCAAAGTGCTTACTCTTTTGTTGCTCTTCGTTATTTGGCGTATCTCTTTGAGCATCTTCTTTTATGCCACGAGCATTTTCCACACTCTTTTTACCCTCACCTAAAAGTTTTTCTAATATTTTCTTAACAAAGCGCTTCAGAAGACTCAAAAACCCTTCTTCTTTTTGATTTTCTTGTGGTTGAGGTGTGTTATCTTTTTTGTCCGACTCAGTGTTGAGCTTCTCTTTTACAGAACTCTTGCTCACTGAGGGACTAACGATGTGCTTTGATGGCTGTGTATCTGTTTGCGCAGAAGCTTCAGAAGTCTTTTTTTGTCCACTCTGTTCAACACTTTTACCTTCTGCTATAGTTTCTCTAAGAGTGTTAGTCACTTCTTGAAATTCTTTATTATCACGCAACCCTTCAATCCTTGATAGTTGCGTATCTTGCCTAGCTTCTTGCAGTATTGCACCTGATCTACTTCTTTTACTTGTACCAAACTCTTTCCTTAACTCTTGTGTTGATCGTCTAAGTTTATCTATTTCCTCATTTTCTTGCCTTTGTCGTCTTTCAAGTTCTTTGTTTAACTTTGCAATATTTTCCATTTTGTTTTCGAGCTCTTCACTTTTCATAGCCCTTAGAGCCTTTGTTCCTTTTGCTATACGATCAACCTTCTCTTCCAGCGACGTACCCTCTGGAAAAGCACCCGGAGAACGTTCAAAAACATCTTTAAACTTTTTTTCAACACTTTCTTTAGATGTCTGCGCCATACCTGTTACCTATTAAAACATATCATATAACCAGTGTATTAGGCTATTATGTAAAAATGATTAACATAACTTGCAATAAAGACCAACTCTTTATGCTTTTTTCATCAAAATATCACTTACTTATTAACTTAAAATACGTAACAATATAAAAATGAAAAATAGCCCATTAGCAGTAGTATTCGATTGGGATAATACCTTAGTTGACACTCAAGATAATATTTCTAATGCTATTCAGCACACCTTGAATTCAATGGGGTGCAGCAACAAAGTTGCTGATAGAAACTCTAATGAATCAAGAAAGAGCTACATGGTCAATTTGTTTGGTGATCAGTGGAAAAAAGCAAATCAGATATATCAAAAATACTTAGATAATGCACTACTGCAAAACATTACTCTGAACCAAGGAGTAGAGAAAATGCTGCAGACACTGAAAAATCACAATATTTATCTAGCGATAGTTAGCAATAAGAAAAATACTAATTTACGTCAAGAAGTTGCCTATTTTAAACTAGATTCTTACTTTGAAAGAATAGTTGGTTCATGTGATACTGCAGAAGATAAGCCATCTGCAACTCCACTGCTATTTGCACTTGAAGAGAGTACGTTACCTGTAAATAGAGAAAATGTGTTTTTTGTTGGTGACAGCATCACAGATATTCTATGTGCACAAAATGCCAATTGCTTACCTATTATATACGGTCAATCGATAAGCGGTTATGAAGATTTGTTATGTTTTCAACATTTTGATAAACTTACAGAATTCATAATAAAATATTTGAAAGACAGATAATGACAGAAATTGCTAGTATACAAAGACGCTTCTGCGCATATTTAATAGATGTAGCAATTTTATTAATTCCAAGCTTACTAATTGTATTGTTAATAGGGGATTTTCCATTGATTTTACACGTGTCATACATGTGTATAAATTGTAGTTACTTTACATACTTCATATCTTCAACAGCCCAAGCAACTCCAGGTCAACAGTTACTAAATATATATACCAAAAATTTAGATAATTCTAAAATAGGTTTGAGCTTAGCATTTGATCGCAGTATCTCTCAGTTTTTTCTTCCCCTGCTACATAATTTTATTATCACCCTTATCAAACTTTTTCATACGTTAGTAAATGTTTTAAGTACACTAGAAACAATTATAGTTATGCTTACTCTCTGTTGGTATCTAGTTGCTTGTTTTTCTAAAAAGAAACAGACATACCACGACATGCTATTTAATACGGTTGTTATCAAAGGAACTATTAAATGAGTTGCTATAACTATCGTTATCATATAAATTATGCTGATAAATTGAACTAAGGGAAGATTATGAATGAAGAGATAGTAAAACATTTGAACAAATTATTAACCAATGAGCTGACCTCTGTACGCCAGTATCTTTTGCATTTTGCGATTCTCAAAAACAGTGGAATTAATAGACTTGCAGAAAAGGTAAAAAATGAGCTTAACGAAGAACTTGAACATGCAGACAAGCTAGCAGAAAGGATTTTATTGCTTAGAGGTGTACCAAATTTTCAAGATACAAATGAGATATCAAAGTGTGATGGAAAATTTACAAAAGATACAATACAGAAAATCTTAGAAGCTAATTTGAAATTAGAGGACAAGGGTATCAAAGATATCAGAGAGGCAATTTTTGTCGCCGAAAAAGAAAAAGATTTCGTTAGTGTAATGTTATTAGAAGAATTATTGAAAAATGAGGAAGAGCACTTCCATTGGATTGAAAAACAGATTGACCTTATTGAACTAATGGGTGTTGAAAACTATTTAAGAACACAAATATAGGGTGTTAAGAAAAACAGTATTTGTTTTCATTATACCTTTTCTACTTCTTTTTTCACTAGGGTTATGGCAATTATTTAGATTGAGCTGGAAGAATAATATTATCAAAAATATGGATCTTCCAGTTGTTCATTTATTGCCTAACGATGACCTCGCACAATTTAACTACAGACACGTCAAAATTGACGGAGTTCTAAGCGACATAGAGCTATATGTTTTTGCAGGACAACGTGGCTATCATGTACTGTCTCCTATGTTGCTTACCACTGGACATTACATGTTAATAAACAAAGGGATAGTCAGAGAAAAAAAAGAGGAAAAAACAAAAATTGAAAAAGTAGCTGCCGATGGAGTTTTGTATTGTGATGGTAGCAAAAATTGGTTTATCAAAAATGATATTGCTTCAAATATGTGGTTTACTCTAAGTACAGAAGAAATTTCCAATGAGCTAGGTATTAAGCTAGAGAAGTGCATGTTGTGGAAGCAAGGTTTCAGCGGTAAATTCACTGTACAGCCAATTAAGCATTTGGAATATGCAGTTACTTGGTTTGCACTTTCTTTGATTTGGCTCATTATGTGCGTATTTTACTATAGGCAAAATAGATATAAGTCGTAGAGATACAGCGTGGAAAAAGAAAAGCTACAAATAGAAAAAATGCAACAAAGTGGAAGAAAATACTTATTACAAGAATTAATTGTATGTCAGTATTGTAAATCCATTTATTATGGAATGAGTAATGCTAAGGGAGGAAGAAGTTACTATCGTTGTCCTGGAAAACGTTTTGGTGAATGTAATAACAGATCAATACGCGCGGATATAATAGAAAAGGTGGTATGGAAAGAAGTTAAGATGGTAAGAGGGCACATAGCGAAGGAGAAGTATGATGCAGATTGGGAGACTAAGCTTAATATAATTAGAAAATTAGTGCAACGCATTGAAGTTGATGATGATAATGTACATATAGTGTTTCAATTAAAAGAACTCGCTTTTGAAAGACAAAAAGAAAATGTGCAACCTTGTACTAGGATTATAGAAAACATAGTGCTATCAAATGCAATAGGAATGCATAAAGTCAGCAACGCCCTAGCTGCAATATCGGTTGCAGTAAAACTCAGAATTAGCGATGAGGACATTAAAAAAGGTCTTTTGGAATTTAAAGGAGTAGCAAGGAGATTTGCTTTAATTGCCGATATTAAAGGTGTTAAGTTAATTGAGGATTACGCTCATCATCCAAACGAAATACAGGCAACCCTGGTAGCAGCACGTTCGATTGCTAAAAAAAAGGTAATAGGAATTATCGAGCCGCTTCGTTTTGCTCGTATTCGTAATTTTTTTGATGAGTTCGTACGAATTTTCATGATGTTTGATTATGTAATTCTCACTCCTGTCCATCCTCCAGAAGATAAGCCTATTCCCGGCTGTGGAATTGATGATATACAAAAAGCTTTAATTAGTAATGGGTTTAATAATGTAAAGATTATGAATGATGCTCTGCTCATTTCACATTTTATTAGTAATTCGACAAATTCCGGTGATATAGTATTATTTATTGGTGCTGGTAGTAATATAGCTAAACTAGCGAAAGAAACTGCAGTACTTATGGCAAAAGTATAGGTTAATATGAGAACAATCAGCAGCGTATTTGCAAGAGAAATTTTAGATAGCAGGGGTTACCCAACCATTGAGGTGGAAATAGAACTTTGTGATGGAGCAATAGGTAGAGCAGCTGTGCCTTCTGGGGCTTCAACTGGTAAACTAGAAGCATTGGAGCTGAGAGATCAGGATGAAAAAAGGTATTGTGGTAAAGGAGTGCTGAAAGCTGTTCAAGCTGTAAATGGAGTGATAGCAAATGAAATCATTGGCATGGATGCAACAAATCAAAATGCAATTGATAAAGCTTTGATTGAGCTGGATGGAACAAAAAATAAATCTAAACTTGGAGCAAATGCAACTTTGGGTGTGTCTCTTGCAGTTGCAAAAGCAGCGGCAAACAGCTTTAAAATGCCGCTATATAGATATTTTGAAAAAGAGCAGTTAGTGGAAGAGCAGACGCCAGTTCCACTCATTAATGTAATTAATGGTGGAGTACATGCGGACAATAAACTTGACTTTCAAGAGTTCATGATTCTTCCGGTTGGTGCTGAAACTTTCAGTGAAGCAATCAGAATGTCTGCAGAAGTATTTCATAACTTGCGCAGCATTCTTAAGAAAAAAGGTTATAGTACAAATGTAGGGGATGAAGGTGGTTTTGCACCAAACATTGAGAGCACTGAAGAAACTCTTAATTTGATAATTCAGGCTGTGGAATCTGCAGGTTATTCGATGAAAAATCATTTTGCACTGGGTCTTGATGTCGCTTCATCTACTTTTTATGAAGATGGAATTTACAAATTTGAAAACAGAGAGCTCACTTCAGAGGAATTGGCTCAGTACTATTGCGGCCTTGTGGAAAAATATCCAATAATTTCTATAGAAGACGCAATGAGTGAAGACGATTATAAAGGTTGGAAATTACTTACTGTAAAGCTAGGAAATAAAATTCAACTGGTTGGGGATGATTTGTTTGTTACAAATTGTGACCTAATACGTAAAGGAATAGAGGAAAAAATGGCAAATTCTGTACTAATTAAACCAAATCAAATAGGAACACTTACGGAAACTTTTGCTGCTATTGAAATGGCAAAATCAAATGGCTACAAGGCTATTATTTCTCACCGCTCAGGTGAAACAGAAGACACAACGATATCCCACATAGCAGTTGCATCAAATTGTGGACAAATAAAGACTGGCTCCCTGTCGCGCTCTGATAGGCTTGCGAAGTATAATGAATTAATGAGAATAGAAAGTTCATTGAGAGAAAATGCTAAATATTATCGTGGGTTGGCATGGACTTCATAGATGAAGTAAAATTATATTTAAAAGCAGGTGATGGTGGCGATGGCTGCGCGAGTTTTCGTCGAGAAAAATTCGTTGAGTTTGGTGGTCCAAATGGTGGTAATGGGGGCAGGGGAGGAGACATAATTTTCATCAGTGATGCAAATCTCAACACTTTGCTTAACTTTCGTTGCATGAGGCACATTAAAGCCGGTAGTGGAAAAAGTGGTGCAAGCAGAGATAGATCTGGCACAGCAGGAAAAGATGTTATACTTAAAGTTCCAGTTGGTACACAAATAATCGATGAAGCAAGTGAGGAAGTGATAGTAGATCTTGATAAACCCGACATGGAATCTCAAGTAGTGCAAGGTGGAAAAGGTGGGCTTGGAAATACTAACTTTAAATCTTCTACTAATAGAGCGCCAAGATATTTTACTCATGGTCAGCCTGGCGAGGAAAGAAATATAATATTGAAGTTAAAAGTTTTATCTGATGTTGGCATTATTGGTATGCCGAATGCAGGTAAATCGAAATTTTTAACCCGCTGCTCAAATTCTGATACGAAAGTAGGCGATTATGCATTTACTACTATAAGACCACATTTAGGTGTAGCAAAAGTGGATTATAGTGAAGTTGTCATAGCAGATATTCCTGGGATAATCGCTGATGCTCATCTTGGAGTTGGGCTCGGGCACAAGTTTTTAAAGCACATAGAAAGATGTAGAGTTTTGCTACATTTAATCGATGTAACTCACGATGACATTATCTCAGCTTATAATTGTACACATAGTGAGCTGAAGCTTTACAATAGCGACCTTATTAAGAAGGAAGAAATTGTAGTATTAAGCAAATGCGACTTATTGGAAGAAGCAGAAATTCTTGAGAAGAAGAATCATTTGGCCAATTATCTTGATAGAGAAGTACTGTGCTTATCAATCGACGATGATTTACAGCCCATCTTGAGATTATTAAACGAGAAAGTGAAAACTAAGGAAATTAATGTGTATGATCCTTTTAAGATATGAATTTTTTATTTGACAGTTGGTGAATAGCTTACTTAAGGTAAATCCGATTCTCTTAGTATATTAACCACTGCAAACGACCTTTATACCAGCCTTAGCTATATTCACATTTGTAGATGTAAGTTCTTGACTTGGGTAACCTTGAATTTTCTTTAAGAACTTCGTATTGTCAATAAAGGCAATATCGTTATGAGACCACATTTTTTTATTTAGAACTGCTACTAATTCACTTAGTGTAAGGTTAAATCTAATGGTGTCATTCCAGTGCTTGACACTGGAATCTAGCTGAGCTATTTCAACAAAAATACTACATTTCAGATGAACTCTTATTCTCACCAAGACCATTATCCATTATACTTATTTACAAGTATAACAATCAAAGTCTGGATTCCAGCGTCAAGCACTGGAATGACACTACTCTTGCTTCAATATTTACGATACCCACGAACAGATACTAAAATTATATTAACATCTATAGAATAATAGTGATTACACCGAATACTTTTACTTTCAATAGCTTGATTTATACTATAATTAACATTAATCTTAAAAATCGGAGAACGTTATGAGTAACACGTCGATATTACAAAAAATACTATATAGGATTGATAATGATGACAAAGTAAGCTCATCTAACATAATTGAAAAATTTAAAAGTGAGCTGCAGCAACATGATGTTGATATGTATAATGCATGGAAGATGATGAATTTAATATAAATGCTAATTCATTTGGTGGAAGTAACTTACTGTGTTTAGCATCTAGAAATGGCTGTGCAAAAGTAGTAGAGCTTCTTATAGAAAAGGATGCGAATGTTAATATACGAAATAATGAAGGAAAGGCTCCTTTACATTATGCTGTTATTATTCTAGGACAGAACACATGGATAGCAGAGAGGCTACTAAACAAAGGTGCAGAAATCAATATACAAGATAACGAAGGAAAGACTCCATTGGATTATGCTATTTCTAGTGAAAGGGAAGACGTAGTAAAGGTTCTTACAGAAAAAACTATTTTACCTGATGAAGAAGCTTCTCTGATGTTATCAGAACACAAAGCGGTAATTGATTCACAAGATCAATACGAAAATGATTTTCCATATCCACTTTTCTTCTAGTGCAGCTGCATTGATTTAATTATGAGAAGCAAAATAGCCTAGTTACGCAGGCAATTTTCCACAATTGTCTGCATTTTTTGTTCCACAACTCATCTTTTTTCGGTTTATGTTACTTCTCATACTGTCTCTTACTTTCTTGAATTCAGTAAATTCAATAGCTACACAAGCATTTGAGCAATTTTTTGTTAAGAATTAGGCATAGAATCCCCCATGTTAATAAAGAACAGAAAAAATGCAACGCACACACGACAGAGATTAAGCATATGTGTGCACCCATGTGCGCTGAAGAAGATACGCTACATTTTTTACTTAGTTTGAATTATTTTATAAAAAAGTCTGCAGACGAAGATAGATTTTGAGCTCTAAAAATACCTCTACTGTGAGTATACTAAGATTAGATAAATAGGCGAAGTAATTTTTATATTAGTTTTTTAGTTGCCAATCAATTTGGAGTTCAATAACTTGACATTTATTCAATACTACTGTATAATAAGCATGTGTGTGTTTTTTATGCACTATGGCAATAAAATTACCTTGTAATAGGTGTATTGGACCCGAGGGCAGTACTCGGCGCCTCCACCATGTTTTTTGATTGATACGGGGGCGAGTAAGGATCGACATGCATAGTAAAGATGGTAGCTTTGCTCGGTTAGATACCACCACTAAGAGTTCATAATTTAGATGCAAACGATAACTTTGCTGCTGAAGACAATGTTGCATTAGCTGCTTAATTTAAGCACTATAACTTCATTGTGAAAAGCACGGTTTAGGGAACGCCGGGTAACAGAAGTTCCCTAAAAATTTACACATGTAAGGGTTATATGGATAAAACAGATTATCAGAAGTCGCTTAATTCTAGCAAATTTCAAGTTGTCAAAAAGGTTTTAGATACTATATCAGTGAGTGGTTTCACTCCTCACTTAGAAATACTATTTTCTACGCACTTTGATGGTGTTGTCATACCAGACTCCTTGAAAGAATCATACCCTACTCAAATGCTTGTTATATTACAGCATCAATTTTATGATCTAAGAGTTCTTGAGGATAAGTTTAGCGTCAGTTTGAGTTTTCATGGAAAACAAGAACAAGTCACTGTACCGTTTTTTGCTATTAGTGAGTTTCATAATAAAATTTCAGGAGATATTTTAGTATTTAGTGTTGATTCTAATAAAGAATACGAAAATGAAAAATCTGCTAAAAAATCATCAAATGGTAGTATTATATCTATAGATCAACTTTATGATAAGTAGTTACTTAATTTTATAAATAAAAAATATTAATTAAAAGAAGTGGTCTTATTAAGTAATGGGGTAAGAAAAATGGTGCAAAATACCTGAATCTTATCTTGCATATAATATTGAAAAATTATTCATATAATATACATCTCTCCGTTAATTTATCAATAAATTTTTTATCCACTTGGAATCAAAGATTACAATATCCTATAGGTTATTGTTTATTTTTATTTTAGCATAAAAATGATTGGATTTCTTGCATAACCTTATGAAAAATTAGCGGCTCACTCTTCTTTGTCATTCCAGCGCGTGACGCTGGAATCCAAAAAAAGAACCAGTGTCAAGCACTGGGATGACAGGAGGTAATGCAAGAAATCTATTGTAAGACTTGATTTTATACATATCACTACACATAATAGGTTTTAGTATAAATTAGTAATATGCATCCAATCATATACTTGCTTAACCTGCTACTTGATCTTTACAGCTTCATTCTAATATGCTCAGTTGTTCTCGATTTGTTGATTAAACTTAATGTGGTTAACATGTATAATGAAGTTGTAAGCAACATAATGCAAACTTTAAATCGACTCACCTATCCTCCACTAAAGGTTATCAGAAGGTATATACAACCGTTCAATGGGTTAGATTTATCCGTAATGATATTGCTAATAATGATTCACTTTGTAAAATATACAGTAACTTACTACTTTAAGTAGATGTTAAAAAAACACCTAAAATCAGCGATATACCTGTCGCTCTTAATATATATATGTATATCAGTTTTTAGCTATAACTATAAAGATCCATCCTTAAACACAGCTACAAATGAGGAAGTAACAAATTTAGGTGGAGTAGTTGGTTCATATTTAGCTGATATATTAGTTCAACTTCTTGGACTCACTAATATTACAATAGCTACAACTATAGTTTACTTTTTGATATCAAAAAGGCTGCTGAAAATTCTCTATTTAATATTAATCAATTTAGGAATATGCGCTACATTAGCACAACTTTCGCTCAGCATCACTGCAAGGTACATGCACGGTGGAATAATAGGAAATGCACTAATTAATAACTTCCAATTTTACATATTTGCAGTAGTAGCATCAATAGGTATTGTAGGACTGATTGGTTGGAAGAGAGTGATTTATTCTCTACTCTTCTTATGTAAAAAAATGATTTACCTTTTTGCAAAGGTTTTGTTTTTCAGATTACGCAAAACTGCTGAATATTCAGTTGCACCATTAGTAGTAGAAGAAAAATATAGAACCACTAGACAACAACCAAAAGAAAAACAGAAAAAGGCTACTGAAGAGATTTTTAAACCACTTTCTAGCGAGTTTGAGTTTCCAAGTATTCACTTACTTTCTAAAGTAGAAGAATCTGTGCAGAGAAAACAGCTGAATGAAATAGAGAGCAATAAGAATTTATCTCTGCTCGAACAGGTCCTGAGTGATTTTGGCGTGCAAGGAAAAATTATCAGTGTATGCTATGGGCCAGTTGTGACTTTATACAAACTTGAACCACAAGCCGGCACAAAATCTGCAAGAGTGATTGGCCTTGTAGATGATATTGCACGTTCAATGAGTGCACTCTCTGCACGTATTTCAATAATTCGTGGACAAAATGCCATGGGAATAGAATTGCCAAACAAAGAACGAGAAATTGTTATGCTGCGTGATTTACTTGAATCGCCAGAATACCAAAATGCAAACTTAAATCTTCCGATTGCGCTTGGCAAGGAAATAAGTGGAAAATCAGTTATTGCAGATCTGACTAAAATGCCCCACTTGCTTGTTGCTGGAACCACAGGTTCAGGTAAATCAGTTGCAATTAACACTATGATTCTGTCGCTCGTTTATCGATTAAGTCCTGATGAATGCAAGATGATAATGATTGACCCAAAAATGCTTGAGCTTTCAATATATGATGCAATACCGCATCTAATAACGCCAGTGGTAACAGAGCCAAAAAAAGCTGTTATTGCTCTTAAGTGGATAGTAAAAGAGATGGAAAATCGCTACCGTATGATGTCGTATTTAAATGTGCGCAATGTAATAAACTATAATCAAAAAATCACAGAAGCGATGAATAGTGGAATAGAGTTGGAACGTGTTGTGCAAATAGGGTTTAATTCAACAACAGGTAAACCTTTGTTTGAAAAAATACCGATTAAAATGGAAACATTTCCATATATTGTGGTGATTGTGGATGAAATGGCAGATTTGATGCTTGTTGCTGGCAAAGATATAGAATGCTCTATTCAACGTTTAGCTCAAATGGCTCGTGCTGCAGGAATACACATCATAATGGCAACACAACGCCCATCTGTAGATGTGATAACAGGCGTCATCAAGGCAAACTTTCCAACAAGGATCAGTTTTGCTGTAACTTCTAAAATAGATAGCCGTACAATACTAGGTGAACAAGGAGCTGAACAGTTACTCGGTATGGGTGATATGCTTTATATGGCTTCTGGTGGTAAGATTATTCGAGTTCACGGTCCATTTGTGAGCGATGATGAGGTACAAAATATAGTTGATCATCTGAAAACGCAAGGTGAGCCAAACTACATGGAGGAAATCACTAAAGAAGATGAAAATTCTTTCGCAGAATCAGAAGGTAAAACAGAAGATGAAGAGAACGATCTATACAAGCAAGCGGTGGCCATCATTCAGAGGGATCAAAAGGTTTCGACTAGTTACATTCAAAGGCAGCTTAGAATAGGCTATAACAGAGCTGCAAATATTGTTGAAAGAATGGAGAAAGAAGGTATTGTCAGCACTCCAAGTTACTCAGGAAAGAGAGAGATATTGGTAGAATAATCGCTAACTTAAACCTTCAGGTCGAGGAAAGTTATTTTAAGATCAATGTATAATGATAGTTAATTTAATAATAATTTAAACATTGGGAATGTAAAATTATAATATATTAATTAGCTAGGGGGTTAAAAATGGGTATAACTAAATTTGTGTTCGGTTTTGATAAATCAGATGTAACAGCATTGCAGGAAAGTCAAAAGATAGATGCTGAGCAGTTTGAAAAAGTTTTTTGTGCATTAAAAGAATGGCAAGAAGCTCAAAAGATAGACGTTGAGCAGTTTGAAAAAGTTTTTGGTGCATTAGAAGAAAAGATTGGTATTGAGAAGTTTCAAGGTATGCAAGAGCACTTAAACGGCCTGCAAGAAAAATTTACAGGCTTAGAAGAAAAAGTAGAGACATTTGCAGAGATAGTAGGGGGGCAAGAACAAGCAATAATAATTTGCACCATAGCCACTGCTTTTGCTGTAACAGCGATAGCTAGTTTTGTTGCATTCTGTATCTATCAAGGAGTTAAGCTCGATAAAGAAAAGAAAAGCGACTTATCTCAAGATAAACCAAATGGGAAGTTTAGTAATGTGGGTGATACCGAAAAACTGAATAATAACTTACAACAAAGAAAAGCATAATGCTCTTCTTGAAAAGGTGTTACGTAAAATTTGTAACACCTTAAACTTCCTTTAGATTATGTAGGTTTTGATAGTAAATTTTTTAGAAAAATGTTTGTATTATAAAGTTAGTAAAGATTCAGGTTTACTTAAAGTTTGTTAATTGCTATCTTTTAAGGCACGATATTCACTATGGTATGTTCAAGTTCTTTTCTAAAATTTTCTTTATATTAATGTTTCTAGTTTCTAGTTCCTTTATTGTGCATGATGCTGAAGCTAAGTCTAAAGTAAAGCTCAGTAAGAGGTACATACCTCCTGGTAACCCTGGTGGTACAAATTTTCATATAGATGAGGATTTTGCTGAGTCGTATAAATTATATGAAAAGCGTGGGGAGATTCTCAAGAAAAAAAAGTTACAAGGTCAATCTAATGCTAACGTGAATAAAGAAGATCTAATCAAAAAATTAAAAGAAAAAAAAATTGCTAGCCTTGATAATGAGCCAAACGACGTAAGAGCCTGCATAGTTGAAGATGAAGAGGATGCTATGATAAATCAGCATGGTATTAATCTTGCCCGTTTAAAGGGTGCTGTATTTATAGATCAAGAGCCAGTTTCCCAGTATGAAAGCGAGCAGCATGAACAAGAAGGGAATTCAACACGAGAAAAGAAAGTTTCTCCTATAAATATCACTATAAAAGAAACTCCTTCAAGAAGAACATGCTCACATGATTCTATCACTGATTTGAATAACGTAGATTCTAGTTTTAATGGTTCAAATTCATTTGGCAGTGTAGCTGACACAGTAAAATAGTATCACAATATTGGCGACTAATGGTATGCTAGATAAAGACTTGATATTGAGTGATGATGCATATGAATTATCGCCGATTTCCAGGCATAAAACTCATACTGTAAAAGTTGGACAAGTGAAGATAGGTGGAAATAACCCTATAGTCGTTCAATCTATGGCGCTTGGTGTACATATAGATCCTGACAACATAAAAAGCAGTGCTAAGCAATATGCAAAAGAAATAATAGAACTAGTGCATGCAGGTTCAGAGTTGGTGCGAATTGCTTTGAATTCAGAGGAGGTAGCAAAAGCAATACCTTATATCGTAGAGGAAATAAATAAAGAGGGTTTTGATGATAAGATATTAGTAGGCTGCGGACAATATGAGCTCTACAGGCTAGTTCAGAATTATCCAGACAACATTAAGATGCTGGGTAAAATTAGGATGAATCCAGGCAATGTAGGCTTTGGCGACAAACGTGATGAAAAATTTGAAAAAGTTATAGAGTACACAATAACGCATGATCTTCCTGTCAGAATTGGAGTAAATTGGGGTAGTTTTGATAAGTACCTTTCACAAAAACTAATGGATGAAAACTCCTTGTCCAGTGATCCAAAACCTTCTGATGTTATATTGCGTAAGGCGCTTGTAATGTCTGCTCTTGGCAGTGCAAAAAAAGCTGAAGAAATTGGCCTTAGTGCAGATAAAATAATCATTTCGTGTAAAATCAGTAGAGTGCAAGATTTGATTTTAGTTTATACGGCACTTGCAAAATCTTCCAATTATGCGCTGCATTTGGGTTTAACTGAGGCTGGTATGGGCGATAAAGGCGTGATAAATACCACAGCGGGGCTTACTTATTTATTGCAAAATGGTATTGGAGACACTATACGAGCTTCTTTAACTCAGCGTCCTGGTGAATCACGCACTAATGAGGTGGTAGTGTGTCAGGAAATACTACAGTCTGTAGGCTTGCGCTACTTTAACCCTCAGGTTAGTTCATGTCCTGGTTGTGGGCGCACAAGTAGCGATCGTTTTCGTACATTAACTGAGGAAGTAAATGGCTACATAAAAACTTATATGCCGATATGGAAGAAAAAGAATCCAGGTGTAGAGCATATGAGCATCGCTGTTATGGGATGCATAGTAAATGGTCCCGGAGAGAGCAAACATGCAAATCTGGGGATCAGCCTGCCTGGATATGGGGAAAAACCTGTTTCAGCAGTCTACAAAGACGGCAAATATTTCAAAACTTTACAAGGTAATAATATTTTTGAAGAATTTAAGGCAATTATTAGTGATTATGTGGAAGAACATTACACGTAACAGGTTCACGCTTACTGTAAATTAAATGCAAAAAATAGTATCTGTTTAGTGGAGCGCGGCTTTGTTGCATAGCTCCTTAATTTATTAAGAATGATAAAACTTTACATAACTATCTCAAATTTAGCAGTACCAATTTTAGTAAATTCATTTATTAAATAGCACTTGATTGACACACGATTTATTTCAGACTTATTTTTTAAACTAAATCCAAATGTTTTTTTAAGTCTAAAGAAAAAGCTTGTATCTTCAAGAAGTAAGGCATTGTAGCTTTCAACGTAGGACCTCGCACCATTTCTTCTTCCAATTTGCTATGCCATCTTTATAATTCTCACTCAACCTTATTATACTAATATTTTCATTTCTTTCTGACATGTAGATTTTTGCATCTTTTCTTGGCCGTATTATAGGCTTTATATTATATTCTTTACATATTTTATACACATTCGTTGCATCATAAAATGCATCTGCGTAGAGGGATAAGATATTGTACTTATCTCTCTATTTTTTTTAGCATGTTATATGCTAATGTACTATCACGTGAAATAGCATTAGTGTATTCCGTAGCTATTACTTCTTTATTTTTTATATTTTAAACAACATGTACCTGATCAAGTTGATTATTTCCTTAAACTATTACAACTTAAGAGAAGAGAACCTTGCTGCAAGACGGTCCCTATGACCAAGGTTGAATACGGTTCCTCTTCTCTACACATCTTTATATTACCACTTTGTAATACTTATAAAGACTTATTTTTAACATATAAAGTACAAAATAAAGAGGTCATCAAAGCTATATTTATAGGAAAAATACTTGTATGGGATCGCTCAAATAGTGACCAGAAATACGAAATTAAAGTTGAGGGAGTGGAAGAGTTTGTAGATAACAAAACTGGAAAAGTGATTAAGGCTAAGTCTCTATCCGGAGTGTGTATAGCATTGGTTGGTGGTGGAAGTTATAGTGGTTGGGAAGAATTGGAAGTATGTCTTAACCCTAAAGAGGGGTTCTGAAGTACCACCGTAAAAAGTTCTTCTTAGATAAAAATAGATCATAGCCAACCCACGCTGTCCGTCAAAGCTTTAAAACAGGTCTTAGTTTACTTACTCCATTATTTTCTTTATTATCAGACATTGCTTTAAATAATATGGAGGAGCACATTGTCAGCAATTGCCATTATTGATTTTGGTTCACAATTTACACAGCTGATCGCAAGACAAATCAGGGAAATGGGCGTTTACTGTGAGATATTTCTAAGCAACATCAATTTTGAAACAGTATCAAAATTCAATGGATTTATTTTTTCTGGAGGGCCGCAATCTGTAAATGATAATTGCTCTGAAGTAAGTGAAGTAGCACATAAAATTATAAAACTTAACGAGACAATAAACGCTCCTATACTTGGAATATGTTATGGACAGCAACTTATTTGTCATTATTTCGGGGCAAAGGTAAGAAAAGGATTCAATCAGGAATTTGGCAAAACTAAAATCAAGATACTAAAAGAATCTCCAATTATAAAGGATACTTGGGAAGTTAATTCCGAAGTCGATGTGCTGATGAACCATGCAGACAGTGTCGAAACTATACCGCAAGGATTTACTGTTATTGCCTCAGGTGTAATAAATCAAACAATCGCAATAATTGCCAACGAAAAGCGGAAGATTTACTGTACTCAGTTCCACCCTGAAGTTAAGCCTACAATAAATGGTAGTAAGCTGCTCTCTAATTTCTTGGATATTGCGAATTGTGAGAGAGATTGGACAATGAAGTCGTTTATTGAAAAGCAGAAGGAAGAAATTAAAAACTTAGTAGGGGAGAAAAAAGTAATTGCTGCAGTAAGTGGGGGGGTTGATTCAAGTGTTGCATCAGTTCTCACACATAAAGCTATAGGAAAGCAATTAAACTGTATTTTTATCGATACTGGGTTATTACGCAAGAGTCAGACCACTGCTATGTTAAAAGAGATTTCGATAAATTACGTTGATAAATCAAACTTGTTTTTAAGTAAGCTAAAGGGAATAACTGATCCAGAAGAAAAGCGAAAGATTATTGGCAATACTTTTATTGAAGTATTTGAAGAAGAGGCGAAAAAAATAGGTGATGTGGATTTTTTAATGCAAGGCACAATCTACTCCGATGTAATTGAATCAGGGCACGCTTCAGCAAATACTAGTACAATTAAATCTCATCACAATGTTGGTGGGTTGCCAGAAAAAATGAATCTGAAACTAGTAGAACCTTTACGCTACCTCTTTAAAGATGAAGTAAGGCCGCTTGGCAAAGAAATAGGTCTTTCAGATGAGATAATATTTCAACATCCGTTTCCTGGACCTGGGCTTGCAGTAAGGATCATAGGTGAAGTCGATGAGGAAAAGGTGCAAACATTGCAGGAAGTAGATGAAATATATATCAACACAATGAAAAATTATGATCTATATGATAAAATATGGCAGGCTTTTGCTGTACTGTTACCAATAAAAACTGTGGGGGTTATGGGAGATAATCGTACATATGGATATGTTTGTGCTTTGAGAGCTATAACATCATCCGATGGTATGACGGCAGATGCATTTCCATTTGAAAATAAAAGTCAACATTCGTTAGTATTTTGGGATTTTTTGCAAAATGTTAGCAACATAATCGTTAATAACGTTTCCGGAGTAAATAGGGTTGTATATGACTTAACTTCCAAGCCACCAGCAACTATTGAGTGGGAGTAGCGAATAAGATTTCATCCCAGTGTCACACGCATAACTGTACACACATTGCAATTTGCAGGAGGAAAGTAGCTGACACTGGTTCCTTTATGATGGCAGTACTGGGATCCAGCTCTTTCATAGTCATCGAAACGTTGTATTTCAACATTACTTTTATGCTTACCAACTTCCAGTGCCAGCTACTTTCATGACACCACAGAGGCCTGGGATGACAATAGGGACACTGGAATGAAAGGAAAAGGGGCTACTTAGTTGTGCTGAATTTTACAAAATTTATTACTCTCACCTGACAAATTTATTAGAATAGTATGTATATTAGTGAAAATCTGGAAAGAAAATGAGAGAAAAGTCAGTATATTACTTTAGCCGAGGCAAGTGTGAAGGCAGTGCAGCAATGAGAAATCTACTAGGAGGGAAGGGAGCAAATCTAGCAGAAATGTGCAATATTTGCATCCCCGTTCCTCCTGGTTTCACAATCTCCACCTCTGCTTGCACAGTCTATTACCAAAGTGACGGGTTACCTATTGATTTATGCAATGAAATTAAAAACTATATGGCGATGCTCGAAAATGACATCGGTTGTAAATTTGGGGATTCAAATAATCCTTTATTAGTTTCAATACGCTCTGGTAGTGTTAGTTCAATGCCAGGCATGCTTGATACTATTTTAAATGTTGGTTTAAATGATGAAACAGTTATTGGACTTGCAAAAAAAAGTGGCGAACGTTTTGCTTACGATAGCTACTGCCGTTTTATCATGATGTACTCCAATGTTGTACTACAGCTTGATCATCACCTATTTCAAGATGTTGTTGATAATGAACAGCAAAAGAGTGGAGCAAAAAGCTTAGCTGATCTTGATGTTAATGTTTTAAAAGAAATTGTTAGCAATTTCAAAAGGATAGTACATGAAAAAACAGGAAAACACTTTCCGCAGAATATTGAAGAGCAATTGCTCAGCTCAGTGAATGCAGTATTTGCCTCTTGGAAAAATGATAGGGCTGTTTCCTATAGAAGAATACATAATATTCCTGAAAACCTTGGAACAGCGGTCAACGTGCAAGCAATGGTTTTTGGTAATTTAAATGATAATTCTGCAACTGGTGTGATATTTACACGAAATCCTTCAACTGGAGAAAAAAAGCTTTTTGGTGAGTTTTTGGTTAATGCTCAGGGTGAGGATGTGGTTTCTGGTGTTTATACTCCTATGCCAATTGACGGAGAGCAGAAAAATACCATGGAGAAGTTGCTGCCAAGTGTCTACCTGGAATTATGTGCGGTATGTGAAAAACTTGAAAGGCATTATAAAGACATGCAGGATATCGAATTTACTGTACAAGACGGTAAATTATGGATTTTGCAGACTAGGTCTGGCAAGCGCACGGCTGAAGCTGCTATTCGCATAGTAGTTGATATGGTAAACGAAGGAAAGATTACAAAAGAAGAAGGGATATTGAGAATTGATCCAAAAACTTTTGACAATTTATTGCATCCAGTTCTTGACGTTAAGAGTGACCAAAAAGTAATAGGGAAGGGACTACCGGCTTCTCCAGGGGTTGCTTCCGGATATGTAGTATTCAGTGCAAGTGATGCTGAAAAAGCTGCAGAACAGGGTAAAAAAGTAATTTTGGTAAGATCAGAGACGAGCCCTGAAGATATTAATGGAATGAATGCTGCAAGTGGAATAGTAACAGCGCGGGGAGGTATGACCTCGCATGCCGCTGTTGTAACTCGTGGAATGGGTAAGCCATGCATCTGCAGTGTGAGTGGACTTTATATCGATAAAGATGGAACTTTCCTTTCTATAGGGGATATAAAAGTAAATAAAGGTGAACCGATTACCATCAACGGAGGAACGGGGGAGGTTATGCTTGGCATTCTTCCTACAATTTCACCTGAATTATCACAAGAATTCAAAACGATAATCAACTGGATAGATGAAATTAAAACGATCAAAGTGAGAGCGAACGCTGATACTCCAAAAGATGTAAAAATTGCAAAAGGATTCGGTGCAGAAGGTATAGGCTTATGTCGCACAGAACATATGTTTTTTGCTAGTGATAGAATCGAATTCATTCAAAAGTTGATAATAGCTGACGATGAAAATGAAAGGGCAAATGTGCTCATTAAACTGGAGGAAATGCAAAAGTCTGATTTCAAAGAAATATTTTCTATTATGGAGAGCAAGGAAGTCACTATACGTTTACTTGATCCACCTCTACATGAATTTTTACCCAATAATCAGTCTACTATAGAAAAAATTGCTAAATCGCTCAATAAGTCAGTTGAATCAGTAAAAAATAAAATAGCACAGTTATCAGAAAAGAACCCCATGCTTGGCCACCGGGGCTGCAGGCTTGCTATTTCTCATCCTGAAATATATAGAATGCAGATTAGGGCAATACTCAGTGCTGCAAATGAGCTAAAGAAGGAAAAAAAGGTAGCTGAAATCATGATCCCTTTTATCATGAGCGAGAAAGAGTTTGTTCTGATTTGCGAGTTAATAAAGAAAGAAGCAGAAAATTTCGATGTGAATTATTCAATCGGAACGATGATAGAACTGCCAAGAGCAGCACTTATTGCTGACAAACTGGCAAAACACGCAGAATTTTTTAGTTTTGGCACTAATGATTTAACGCAAACAACCATGGGACTTTCAAGAGATGATTCAGTTAATTTCCTCGATTCCTATAAGGAAAACAACATATTCGAAAATGATCCATTTGAAGTGCTAGATGTCGAAGGGGTAGGGGAGTTAGTCAAGATAGCCATTGAAAGAGGCAGAAAAACCCGAAAAGAAATTAAACTCGGTATATGTGGAGAGCATGGAGCGAATCCACAGTCCATAGAATTTTTTATCAAATCAGGGGTCGATTATGTGTCATGCTCACCCTATAGAGTACCGGTTGCAAAGTTAGTGGCAGCACAGCTTAGCATAAGCTTGTTGGGTAAGTAGAGATAAATGGTGTTATGAAAGTAGCTGAAACAGGTTCCTTTATAACGTTGTCATGCCAGTGCCCAGACACTGGTTTTTGACCGAAAATGTTGTCTTGTTTGTGATCAATTTTGCTGGATGCCAGTCACGCACTGGAATGACAAAAGAAGAAGCACTGGGATGACAACAAAGGAGCTACTTGAATGACAAGAGAGGAAGTACTGGAATGACATCTTCCTATGATAATAGCTGTGCGTGGAGTTTCTCTTTAATTGTCATTCCAGTGCGTGACACTGGAATCCAGCTGAATTGGGTAAGCACGAAAGCACTTTTTTAATGATGAAAAGACTGCTTTCATGACATCTTCCTGCATGAAATCTAGGAGTATATGGCTGAACAAGTTGCAGCGCTAACAAGTAGCGGAATGACGATTTTTCACATTGTTGGTAGCTGTCTTGCTGACGCTTTTTCTTTTCTTAAAATCTTAAGAAGTTGACTTTTTGTCTAAAACAATATAAGATAAAATAGTAACTGGTAAGGTAAAAGTGTTAGTATCAAAAGAACGTAAGGAATATTTATTAGGAAAATTTAAATATGCTGCCAAAGAATTTGGCAAATCTGGTACAAAGTCCGATCATGAAACAGTACCAAAAGAACAGCAACTCTCTATTGATTTAGATAACGAAAAAGTTTTTGGTATTATAAACAGAATTTTGCACTGGATAGAAAGTAATTTTACTTATTTTTTTCCACGATATAATTTTTTTCTAGAAGTTGGAGTTGAAGGAAGAAAAATTCCTGGAACTAATACAAGGGTTAAGTGTTTTACTCCAAATGATCAAGCAGAACATACTAAAATTCCTTATAAAGGAAAATTATACGTGGACTTAATGCCAGAAGTGGAAGGTAAAGGCAAAACATATGATACAACTGATAAAATTAGTAAGGGCAAAAAAGGTTGTGTTAGCTTATGTGATTACGCTTGATGGAAAACTAGTAACACATGAACATATTAATATTAATGAAAGCGAATGGGCTTATCGTCATTCAACTCTTGCAGGTGGTAGGCCAGTTTTATGTTCTGGTCTAATGAAAGTGGTAAATGGTAAAATAACTTATATAGACAATAATAGTGGGCATTATAAACCAGAATCAGCAAACTTATACAATGCAGTGAAAAAATTAGAAGGTCTATTTTCAAAAGATGCAAAAGTTGTCTGCTTACCATATTGGGTTATCTTACAAAAACAAATTCCGCTTATGCGTAAAATTACTCCAGCCAAACAAGAGCCTGTAGAGAGATTTTTGAAAAAGATGGAGAAAAAAGGAAAAGATGGGTTGACTCAATATGAAAGACATTTTAAAAGGGTAAAAGAATTTAATGAACAGCATGAACAAAAATTGCTTCTTGCAAGCTATAAGTCACCTACAAATGAACCGTCCTATAAACCAACTGTATATAAAAAACACAGATTGAAATACTCTGAATATGTTAACTTACACCTTAATTTTCTGAAAGAGTTTGATGAAAATCCCGAAGTGCAAAAAATGGCAATAGAACACTCAATAAGAAGAGTTATTGGAGCAAATTATGGCCATAAACCTACAGTTGCGCTTGCTAAGGCACAGATAATAGATAAAGATGGAAAGTTGCAAGAAACGGACAAAATAGCAGGTATAAATGTGGCCTTTCACCATAAGAATGATCGTGATAGCTTTGCTAAACTTCTGGATCTCAAAAAGCATAGCTATGATTGCACATTTTATCTGAAGGACAAAGAAATTGATGAGCTTCTTAAATCACGTGATGAAGGAAGTTAGAGCTACTGTAAAAAGGTTAATACCTAATAAATATACAGTTTTTATGAGTGCAGACCAGGCTAATAAATTTATAAAGGACACTTTACAAATTGAAATTGATAGTGTTGAACAATTGGGTACCCGTTTAGTGGAGCGTTAAAGCTCCATTTAAGGGAATGTTCAAAAAAGCATACGAATCAAGTTAAGAGAATACGCCCAATATAGCAACCATTTAAGGTTTATTTGTTATATTTATTTTTTAAGAAATCTTGATCTAAAATAAGATAATTTTTTTTAAGAGTCTATAAATTACTAATTTTATCGTTTAATGTCTAAAATAATTTTTACCGCTTCCCTTCTTGTATCTTGTAAAAAGCATCTAATGTTTTAAGCTTAAGCATTAGGTGGAGGAGGGAAGAACTCTGTTTCTCCTCTTAGATATAAAATCTGTAAGAAAGATAAGAGTTCCCTCCTCAAAAGTATAGGCTGGACGGTATCGTAGAAAGACCTAAATGGCTCTAATTCTGTATCCACAAGGTTAGCATCGGACAGATATAAAACCTGTCAAACCAGAAAGAAACTCCTATTTTCTACTTTTTTGAATATAATTTTACGGAGAAGCGCTTCTGCAGTTATAGCCGAGTAGGCAATGGTGCCTTAGTGCCCGTAGGTTAGCATGGTTTTGGAAGGAAAATCACTGATGGAGTCTTTGAGACTACCTCGATTAGAAGAGCGTATAATTCAACCGTTCCAAGCTGAAGTGCTTTTCAATTATTATATGATGGAGGTTAGAAATGGCAAAAACAAAAAGTAAATTAGAGGTCTGATGCGGCAGGAATAGATATCTGTGCATTATGTATGTGTACCAGAAGGAAGAGATAAACAGAATATACAAAAATTCTGCTGCTTCACAGAAGATCTTTATAACTTAGCAAAGTGGTTAAAGAGGTGCAAAGTTACTACAATAGCCATGGAATCAACAGGAGTGTATTGGATCCCCTTGTTTCAAGTACTTGAATCATATGGATTTGAAGTAAAATTAGTAAACGCAAAATATGTTAAGAATGTGCCTGGAAGAAAATCTGATGATTGCCAGTGGTTACAACAACTGCATAGCTATGGACTGCATTTAGACCAGATAATCAAATTTGTGTATTACGCAGCTACGCTAGACAACGAGATAACCTAATAAAAAGTGCAGCAGCACACATTCAACGTATGCAAAAAGCGTTAATTCAAATGAGCATTCAATTGCATAAGGTGATAAGCGATATAACAGGAGTTACTGGCATGCAAATTATTAAAGCAATACTTGAGGGTGAAAGAAATCCAGAAAAATTAGCTGAATTAAGAGATGGACGAATAAAAAATGATAAATCTACCATTGCAAAAGCATTAACTATAGAGAGGAACACCTGTTTACACTAAAACAAGAGTTTGAGCTATACAATATTTATCAGGAAAAAATAGCAGAATGTGATAGAAGTATTGAAGGATATTATAAAACATTTGAGACAAAGTCAGGTGGGAACAAGCTATGTAATAAAATAAAGCGTAAGTCTACAAAACATAGGCCAAATTTTGCTATACACGAAGAACTGCATAGAATTACAGGTAGGGAAAAGTTCCAGGACTTGATGTAGTAACCATACAAACAATAATTTCAGAAACTGGCATAAACCCTAATAGATGGCGGACAGAAAAACACTTTTCATCGTGGTTAGCCCTGCCAATAAAATTACAGGAGAAAAAGTGTTTAGCACAAGAACGCGTAAAGTCATTAATCGTGCTGCAAATGCATTTCGAATAGCTGCTCACTGTGTATCAAGAAGCAACAGCGGAATAGGTGCGTACTGTAGAAGAATAAAGAGACGACTAGGTGCACCAAAAGCAATCACGGCTACCGCAAGAAAACTAGCATGCATTTTTTATAGTATGCTAAAGTATGGGTAAGAATATGTTGAAAAAGGAATGAACTATTATGAAACACGTTACAAAGAGAGAGTTAAAAAAAACTTGATCAAAAAAGCACAGGAATTTGGCTACATCTTAGTTCAAAAAGATGAACTGGTTGAGGGAGTTTCTTAGAAGGCTTACTTTTCGTTTTAAATGGTAACGTATGGGGTTATATATGATCAACAACTTTCTTGGAATTGATGTATCAAAAGATCGCTTTGATGTTTTTCTTTCATTCATAAGTAAAAAAGAAAAGCGTGAAACTAGGAAAAGGAGCTTTAAGAACGATGATCTTGGGTTTCAAGGTCTGCTGAGTTTTCTACAAAAGCATAATGTGGAAGAAGTAAAGGCATGCATGTGGTTGTTATAGCGAAGCTTTGGCTGAATTTCTGCACAATGCTGGACATTTTGTTAGTGTTGTAAATCCTTATTGTATTAAATCTTATACAAGGAGTAAGCTCGTAAGACAAAAGAATGATCAGACTGATGCAGAAATTATTGCTGATTATTGCCAAAGACAGGAACCAACTCGTTGGACACCACCTTCTTCTGAAATGAAAAAATTAAAACATCTTTATCGTTGCTCAGTTGCGTTAAAAGAATTAGTAAATAACCACCTAGAAAAAAAAGAGAGACTGCCTAAAGAAGTTGCAAATGCTTGGGAGGATCTTGCAACGAATATAGTTAAAAAAATAGAAATAATAAAAAACTCCATACGCAAACTATTAAAGCAGCACAAAGAATTGTTGGAAAATTTTCAGCTTCTATTGACTATTCCAGGAATAGGAGAGGAATCAGCAATAGCTATTTTAGCTGAAATCCCTGACATAAAAGCTTTTAGAGATGCCAGGCAATTGGCAGCATATACAGGAGTTATACCGAAAAATATAACATCAGGTTCATCTGTACATTCTAAACCAAGATTAAGTAAATCAGGTTACAAACATTACGTAAGGCCCTTTTCTTTCCTGCCATAGTAGCCAAGAATCACAATCCTATCATTGTGAGTTTTTGCCAAAGACTAAAGAAGAAGGGTAAGCATAATATGGCAATTGTGGGAGCGTAAGCTACTCCATATCATTTTCGGTATCCTGACATCCAAAAGTGCTTTTGATCCAAATCATATCAAGAATTACAGAACTAGGATGTTGACTGTAGTTTAAAATCAAAAAATGCTTCCAATCCATTCAACATATTCACTAACTGTAATCTGTGTACTGTTACACAATCAGAAGTATTTTTTGATTTTATGATACAGCTTGAGTAATTTTTTTGTTGACTAGCAAGACGGTTGTAAGTTGGAAATATGATATAAAAGAAGCAAGAAGGAAGGTAGCTCTATAAAAAAATATAGTTATCAAAGGCTTGAGCGACCGTAAGACGGTAGTATTACACATACGTAGATATCAAGGTACTCAAGCCTATCCTTCGAGACGTTTGAATAGTTGTTTGGGACATACATATGCACCCGTTTACAATCTTAAATTTTAACTTAAACTCTCGAGGTTCTTTATGGTTATATCTTATCAAAATTTTATTGGCATTGATATCGGAAAACTTGAATTTGTCATTGCAGTGAATGAACAAAAAAGTGTTATCAAGTTTGACAATAGTTGTTCTGGCTGGAAACAATTTTACCAAAAATTTTCAAATATCTTACCCAATTCCATGATAATTTTAGAAGCTACAGGAGGCTATGAGCTTGGCTTATTGTATTTTCTTATTGACAGAAACATTGCTGTGCATCGTGCTAATACTCGTCAAGTTAAAAACTTCATTCTATCTCATGGAACTTTGGCAAAGACTGACAATCTGGATGCAAAAGCGCTTGCCCAATATGGTGTTGAGCGTTGTGGACGTCTGCAGCTATTTACACCTATCTCAAAAGAACAAACCACCTTATTTACACTTTGTCAGCGTCGTGATGATATTACGAAAATGCTTGTTCAAGAAAAAAATAGGCTTAAAACTCCTGGAAATGATTACATTAAGGAAAGTTGTCAACAAACTATTGAATTCCTCAATAATCAGGTAGAAAAGCTTGATCAAGCTATACAAAAAATAGTCAATGAAAACCCTGAACTGAACCGATACCAGAAGATTCTTGAAACAGTTCCTGGAATAGGTAGAAAAACCTCTCAATGTTTATTGTGCCTTATACCGGAACTTGGTTCCTTAAACAAAAGGCAAGTTGCAAGCCTTGCAGGTGTTGCACCTCATCCTAAGGAAAGTGGTAAAGCTATTGGTTACCGAAGGATTATAGGTGGAAGAAGTAACGTTCGTTCAAAGCTTTTCACAGCTGCTATGGCTGCTAGAAACTCCAAGTCAGAACTTGCTGCTTTTTATTGTAAGCTTATTGATAGTGGTAAAAGAAAGATGGTAGCACTCACTGCACTTATGCGTAAAATTATAGTCATCGCCAATGCCAGACTTAAAGAAGCAATTAATTTGCATGTTTAGAAATTTACATGGCAATAATTAAAATTAGTTAATGAATATGTGCGTCCACACACACACTAAACGCACATATTCATTGGCTTAAGCAAGGTAGTAGCTGTTTGATATAAAATTCTATTCTTATACGACAAAACGGGGTTTTATTGCCCATATGAAGTTGCAAAATTACACAAATAAAAAATTTTTAAACATAGTTGATATCTTTCTTTTCTATCTTAACCGATTGCTTTTTCATTGAAAATTCATTGAGGTTCTTTGATGAACGAGTTATTTTATTCATTGTTGCTTCTCTCACTAAAAATGTATCGGGGAGAACTTACACCTTATTATTCTATCCTCTTCACTCTTATTTTTCCTTAACTTGACTAATATGGTTTGTTGAATACTCCCGTTTGTCAAGTGGTTTCTATTGATGAAGGTTATGGCTCAGAAGATAGTGCAAGCTACTGAAATTTTGAAAAATGCAGCCTACTCCTATATTTGAATATATCAAGCAGTAATTCAAAATCAGCCATTACGCCCTTTGCATTGTTATACGCAAGATTGAGCAACTCTCTGTCCTTATATAGGTCAGCAAATTTAAATTCCATGTATCCTGATTGCTTTATGCCTAAGATATCTCCACTGCCTCTTAGCATCATATCTTTTTCAGCAATGTAAAATCCATCTTGTGACTCACACATAATCTTTAACTTTGAAGACGAACTTTTACTTAGATTGTCGTATAAGAGCACACAAAAGGAGGGCTTATTGCCTCGTCCTACCCTACCTCTTAACTGATGTAATTGCGATAACCCAAATTGTTCTGCATTCTCTATAATCATAATAGTTGCATCTGGTACATCTATACCAACTTCTATTACAGTAGTTGAAACTAGGAGAGAAAATTCATTCCTCTTGAAGGAAAACATAACTTGATCTTTCTGCTCCTGAGTCAATTTTCCATGTATTATGCTAATTTTATCAAAAAATGTTTTTTGTAATTCCTGAAAGCGCATTTCTGCTGCAGCAATATTGAGTTCTTCGTTTTCTTCTATGTATGGACAAATCCAATATGCTTTTTCGCCCCTGTTTATAGCACCTTTTAGCTTTTCAATAACATCTGGCACCCTACTAATGTTCATAGTTACAGTTTTTATTGGCAATCTGGATTTTGGTTTTTCTTTCAAAATTGAACATTCAACGTCACCATACATAGCTTGCTGCAAGGTTCTTGGAATGGGAGTTGCAGTAACAAAAAGTATATCGGGATTTTCTCCTTTTCCTACCAAGCGATTCCTCTGCATCACTCCAAATCGCTGTTGTTCGTCTATGACTGCAAGCCCTAAATTTTTAAACGTAACGTTGGCTTGAAATAGTGTATGAGTGCCAATCACTATATTTAAAACACCACTTGCAAGTTCGTTCATGATAGTCCTTCTTTCCTTGCGCGAAGTTTTACCAGTAAGCAGAGCAACTTTTATATCAGTACAAGATAGAGCTTCTTCGATCCAATTATAATGTTGCTCCGCCAAAATAGTAGTTGGTGCCATTAGAGCTGCCTGCATATTATTTTCTACCACATTCAGCATCGCAAAGAGTGCAACTACAGTTTTGCCACTACCAACATCACCTTGAAGCAGGCTTACCATGCGGTATTTTGATTTTTGTCTCTCTGCGATTTCATCTATCGCTCGAATTTGATCATTTGTTAATTGGAACGGCAATCCATTTAAGACTTGCTCTTTGTATTTACTCAATATGACAAATTCCCTTCCCTCCTTTTTTACATGGTTTTCCCTTGCAAATTTTAGTGCCAGCTGATACGCAAATAGTTCATCATAAGCAAGTCTTTCTCTACAAACTTCTGCTTCTGCCAATGAGCTTGGTCTGTGCAATCTTATGATGCTTTCTTTCCAATTCAGCCATTTCTTTTGCTTGATTAATGTTCCATCTATCCACTCTGGCAAATCGGGCAGTCCTTCTAGGTTAGAGTTTATTATATTTCTAATGCTTTTATTAGTAATACCACGACATAATTGGTAAATCGGCTCTATGCAAGCTATTTCTTCAAATTGGCTAATGTTAAGCGATACATAATCTGGGTGAGTGATTTGCCAATGTTCAGCAAATTTTTCGAGTTTCCCACTGATGATTACATTGGCTCCGATTGGAAATAGTTTATGCAAGTATTTAATTGAGTAATTAAAAAAGACTATAAATACATACTGACTTTCACTTTCGACAACTACTTTATATGGCCTCCCTCTAAAAGTGGGCGGTTGATGCTCATAAACTTTTGCCATGAAAGTTGTAAATTCTCCAATTTGTGCGTCAAGTAGCGATTTACTTCTATCCACATAACTGAGCGGCCTATAAAACAGCAAGTCCATTACTCTATCTCCACCACAAAGTTTAGGCAATATTGCAGAATGAAACTTAGGTATATTTCCTAGTTTGCTGCTCAGAAAAATCAGTATATCTGGTTGCTCCATACTATATAAAACAGTTTATCCATAATAGAGCCTTACTAAAATCCTGTCACCCTATAGTCAAGCTATGCAATATTTTATTGACTTATTAACTATTTTTGTGTATTATTATACTATTAGCAGTTCATATCAAAGTGTTAATAATGAACAACTCTAAATCAGAAAAAAAGGAAAATCGATTAGTTACGCTAAAAGCTCAGGCAGAGAAGTTTAATTTTAGCATGTTAAGAGTGAGTGAAAATAATGATAAAGCACACTCTGGTGAAACAATGTTCTTAGATTTTCACAGAATGAACTTTATTGTTAACAAAAAAAAGTATAGATAGCACTTTAACTTTTGCTTTAACAAAAGGAGCTAAGGAAAATGGGCTTAGAAAAGCTTGGGATGAACATTCCAAAAACGAAAAAACTCCTGATGATAAAAAAGCTGACCAATACAAAAAGAAATTTGAAGAATTTTACAATCTAGGTACAAATTATGCTCACCTATTACAAAAGGAAGAGAGCGGAAATTATCGACCATTTGCAAAAGCAGTTTTCAAGGAAATATTTGAACGTGCTAAAGTTCAAGTTCCAAGTGACTCTATCTTAGAGGAACTAGTTACCAATTGTAATCAAGCAGGATATGAAGCTGTTGTACATGCAGAGTTTCAATATGAACTCTTCCAACATTCATTCATGATGGCAAATCCCAAAAAAGTAATAAGTATTGACTGTATTAGCCCAAATAATGTGAGTGTTAGATCTGATATGACATTACCAATACTCTTCCAAAAAAGTGACGGTAAATGCGGTGACAAGGTATGTGACCTATCCAGCTCACTGGAATTTACACTTGAATCTCAAGATGGAAAAGATGATGTGATATATAAAGATGGCAAATTGTCACTTACTGTTCCTCGAAAATTGAGAGATTATAAAATCGATGATAGAAATTTATTTGATATTATTAAAGAATATTTCTACAAATTCTGCGAGAAATTAGGATTTAAGTTTGAAGTAGAAATAGAGCACGATTTAGGCGATCCGATGAGCCACCTCGAAGATGTAGATCTGCCCATTCATAGCAATGAACATGGAAATACACCTTGAAACTAACAATTAAAATATTTCAAGCGCCGTTAGCTTATTTGCACAATCAATCACTTCAGAATTTGGAAATTGATTTTTAAACCAGGTGTACTGGCGTTTTGCGTAGTGCCTTGTGTTTATTTGAGCAATTTGTATTGCTTCGTCTAAAGTAATCTCACCTTTTAAGTATTTTATAATTTCTGGCACTCCATGTGCTTTCACAGCTGGTAAGTTTGGAGATAGATTCATGCTAAGTAGGTTTTTTACTTCATCAATTGCTCCATTTTCAACCATTTTAATAAAACGAGAATTTATTTTTCGGTATATGTCCTCACGTTTAGGTAGAATTGTATATACCTTAAAATTATTGAATAAAGGAGGCTGCCTATTTTCTTGCCATACAAAAATCGACTTGCCAGTTTCAGTAATAACTTCAAGTGCTCTTGAAAGACGGTGCGAGTCATTAATAAATATTTCACCTTGAATCCCTGGATCTTTGCTTAGCACTAATTTGTGGAACTCTTCTTTACTTAAATTTTTCCTAAGTTCACTTACGTTTTTTCTCACTTCCCAGCTTATTTGTGGAATTGATGATAAGCCTTTGATTAAGCTGCTGATGTAAAGCCCACTTCCTCCAGTTATAATAGGTATTTGCGCATTTTCTAATGCATGATTAACTTCTTTTTCTAAATCCTCTAACCACAGACCCACAGAATAATTTTCTCTTACTGAAACATAACCGTATAGTTTATAAAATTTTTCTTGCCTTGGTGGTTGAGCGGTAATTATGGGAATTTTTTTGTATACCTGCTTTGAGTCACAGTTTATTATGCTAATGTTTTTATGCTTTTTTATCAGATTATCACATAATTCTGATTTACCTGAGGCCGTAATTCCTGTAATAATTACTATATTATCTCTCATTTATATTAATTTAATTAACCTATGATAGGGTGTAGTAAAAATTTGGATCCTACAATCTAAAATTTGGAGATTTTTATGGCAGAAAACGATAACAATGACTCATTCACTAAGCGCTTCACAAACAGGACTCCTGACAATACAGGAGAAGGTTTTTCCAGTAAGTATTCGTCTCAAAACACTAAGGAACGTGCTCTAGGAGCAAAAGGAAAAATTTCTGAATTGGCAAGCAAAAAAGCTGAAGCTAAGGAAGCTTTTTCTGAAAGTGGTGGTATAAAGAGTAAAAGCAGGACTATCAATGAAAGATCCTTTGCTGATGCAACAAGAAGAAGTAGATCAGATCTCGTATACTTAGTCCGTGGTAAAGACCGTGGAAGATCAGCTTGGCACTATGTATTAATTGATAAAGAGAAAAGAGAAATGTTTCTAGCAAAAAGCAGAACTGGCTCTATAGATGTTGCAGACTATGGAGAGATTTTATATTCAGGATGGGGAGAAGATCCACCACGGGCAATAGTTGATAAAATTAATGAGGAGTTCGGGTTGTAGCAGATCTGTTGTAAAAATGAGCAGTTGCTGATAAAATTTACTGTAAGTATGCAACATAGTAATTAATGCATGCTAGATATGATTCATTTTCGGTATCTCAATTGTTAACGTGCAGCAAAAAGCTATTATAAGCATAAGTTTTAGCTATATGGTATTTGAAGTAACAAACGCAATAAAGAATAATTTGTTAGCATGCTTTCCAACAGAGACAGTATATGCTCTTGCTTGTAATGCGCTAGATAATGAATCTATAGAAAAAATATATCAGATCAAGAAGCGTTCTCAAAATAAGCAACTCTCTATATTTGTTAGTGATGTTTACAATTTGACAAAAATAGCAAAGGTAAAGGAAAGATATATTGATTTAATAAACTACTTTTCTCCTGGACCAATTACCTATATTTTACCGCTTGAAAACAACAACATGTTACCAAATGAATTCTTTAAAGGCAGCATAGGCATAAGAGTTCCTGATCATCCTATTGCGATTTCAATATTAAATGAACTGAAAACTCCAATAGTTGCAACTAGTATTAACATTTCAGGAGAAAAAAGCATATGCAAAGCAAGCGATATACCTCAATCTATTAAGCAACACTTATCTGCAGTAATTGAGGATGATGAACTAGTTTCTGGTATAGAGTCTACTATTATTGACTTAACTGGAGATAAGGTTAAGGTTTTAAGGAAAGGTAAAATTTCATTACAAACAATAAATAACGCATTTTCAAACTAAGATCTACAGGAGAAAGAATGAAAAAAGTAACAGGCCACACCCAAGCAAAAAAAAAAAATAACGAACAACTTATCTGTTCAATCTTGGCTGATCTGTGGTAAAAAAGGTATAGGAAAGGCAACACTTGCAAAATCCTTTTCTAACTGGTTTCTTACAAAAAACTATGACGTAGCAGGATTGGACTTACACATTGTTGAAGGCGATACAATAGGAGTGGAAAAGGTGAGAGAAATGAAAGACTTTCTGCACTTAAGTCCTATTCAATCAGAATATAAAATAGCTATAATAGATAGCTTAGAAGCAATGACTAATAATGCTAAAAACGCAATATTGAAAATATTAGAGGAGCCGCCAAAAAATTCCAAAATACTTATAATTAGCCACAAGCCATATAATATACAAACTACCATTCGATGTAGGTGTTTTCAGCTGAATTTACTTCCATTAACTTATGATGAAACAAAGCAAGTTGTTTCATCTCAATGTAAATTTGACGATAAAACATTTGGTGAAGTCATTACTTTATTTCCTGGAATGCCAGGAATGATAATTGATGCACTAAATAGTGGTGTTTATGAGTCACATAAGTATTTTTATACACTTTTCCGTAATCTAAATAACTCTGATATAATTAGCAAAATAATTAATAGTGAAATTGAGCTAGAACTAGCATCGTATATAATTCAAATCTCCATTTTAGAAAAGATAAAGAGAGAAGTAAATGATGTTGAAATTCTGCTGAGTCAGTGGAAAAAAGTAGATGAACTCTTCGTTGCCGCAAAGCAATTCCGCTTAGATAAAAAACACGTTTTAGCTAATGTAGTTAACATCATGACACAAAAATATAATACTTTTAACATAAATTCATGATAAAATTCTGCTAATTTAATACTTAAAGTATATAATTTGACTGATAACAAGTTAACTGTATGGCAATCAATAGAAGTTTTAACAAAAACCATATTGAATATGCAGAAAGAATTGAGTTTAATCAAGAATACAGCTTTAGACCAAGACATCACTTTAGAAAAAGGGAAGGAGCTATCAAGTGGCATCTATGAGGCAAATTTTAAGCTAAACAAGGCAATCAATATAGCTACTTTGCCAAAAATTGGCTATCGTATGCTCAGTGGCGATCTAGTCGTACTTAATCATATTACGAAAGAAGAAGTAAAGATTCCTGGAGGTTTTCATTATCTTAAAGTCGTTAAACTTAATCATAATGACTATAAACTAACGTTTTGTAATTCTTTAGGTAATGAGTTTTTTGAATATAAAAAGTATGATCCACAATATTCTGGTATTCCAGATGAATATAAATTCATAGATTTTGGTAATATAAAAAAGACTAATAATCTAAAATTTAAGGAGTATGTTGGTCATGCACCCAAGTTTTTTGCTGCAGAAGGATCTATTGAGCCTGGATCTGAAAGCCATGTAATTGATCTTTTTGAGCTAGTCAGAGATGGTAAAGGAAAGAAAGTGGGTGCCCTTGCTGATGAATTTGGTTATTTTGATGATCAAAATAACCTACACTACTATAATTACCACAAAAGTGCAGAAAGCAATACTTATGATCCCGAAAGCTTTAGTGTAAAAATGATAAATTTAGATGTGAGCAAAATCGATAAATTTCACCTTATTGCAGAACAGGGTGATATAATAATTCATCCTATTTTGGAAAATTTAGACATATTTTAAAGTTTTTTTAGAGTTATTGTTGTTATAATTGGGTTTGGTAACATTGTATTATGGAAGATAAATTGCTTGAGTCAGTAAAAAACAAAAGTTATTTCAGAAAAGCAGTAGAGTGGTATTGTCACAGATACCTGTTCTGCGTTGTAGAAAGATCTTGGATGGCGTTAATAGCGTTACTTCTCCTAGCATGCTTATGTTTATTACTACTAAACATATATCTATTACTTCCTATTAAAAAAGATTTAAATTTTGTGAAGTATGTGAACCACACAGAAGATGAGTTCTCTGCAATACATAAACTTAGTTTTAGTAAAAAAGAAGATGAGTACACTTCCATAGCAAGGTATTTAATAAGTAAATATATTGAAACATACGAGTCCTCTCAGACTGTTGAGCCAAAGTATCAAGAAAATTTTATAAGAAATAATTCTATATATAAAATCTATCAAGACTTTCAGGAAAAAGTGAACAATGAAGCTGTTTCATCCACAAGAAAAATTACCAACATAAACGTAACAACACTATCTATTGACCGATCGACCAAGAACTTAGTTACATTTACTGGAAACGCTACTGTAGTTTTTACAGCTGAGCAAAATAAGAAGATGAAAGATTATATTGTGGAGGTTAGCTTCACTTTGTCAAATATAAAAGCGACTCTAGCTGGCATAGTGCCATTTAAATTTATTGTTAATAGTTATAAATATAAATGATTATATTTATAACATTATTTGGTAGCTAAAAAAAATAACTAAAGTGCATATAGCAGTAATAACTGGAGGTAAAACTAGAAGCATTGGTGTCCTTTTAATAAAATAATTTCTAGAAGGCTTTGAGAAAAAGGCGTTGTAAATTATTGGTAAAAAGTATAGAGCATTGAGTATAGTACTAACAATTAACACTAGAGTTACAAACACAGAAAGTGTTACATTACTAGAGTTAAAAACAGCTTGAAAGATGAGAAATTTGCTCCAAAAAGTCGGAGCAGGAGGTACTCCTATCATGGACAATGCACCTATAGTGAATGCTATCATGCTAATTGGCATACTGCGTCCTATACCGTGAATTCTATCTATATATTTTTCACCCGTTTTCGTTATTATGCTACCTGCAACAAAGAATAAAGTAATTTTTGCAAACGCGTGGCAAATTAATTGAAAAATTGCAATCTTCATGCTGAATTCACTAAAAATTGAAGCGAACAATATAATATATGACAACTGAGAGGTGGTAGAGTAAGCAAGCAATTTCTTTAATTCCTTTTGCTTTAATGCAATCAATGATGCAGTAATAATAGTAAATCCAGCAGCGTATGGAAGCCACCCTCCAGCAAACCAACTTTGCTGTGCAAAACGTTGCATATTATCGACGCCGAAAGTGTATAATATAACTTTGATGATGATGAACACTCCTGATTTCACAACAGCAACGGCATGTAGTAGTGCGCTTACAGGAGTTGGTGCAACCATTGCTTTTGGTAACCAAAAATGCATTGGCATTAACGCAGCTTTTCCTACTCCATAAATCAGCATAGCAAAACACACTGCAATAAAAGTGATGAGTGAAGTATCAAACTTGAATATTCCACCATCCACAAAGTCTAAAGTATGAAATTCATTATATAAGAGGCCTATTGCAGGAAAAAATAACACTAAAGAAGAGAAAAATAGTAAACCAAAGTAATAGCGTCCTGCAACTACTGATTCATTTGTTGAGTTGTAAGTAACTAAAGGGTATGTACTAATAGTTAGAAGCTCATAAAAGACAAATGTAGTGAGCAAATCTCCAGAAAAAGCAATAAATATTGCACAGCTAATTGATATTGAAAAAAAGCATAGAAAACTTGAGTGATTATTATCAGCATAGTTATTTCGCATATAACATATTGCATATATACTGGTTAGTACCCACAAAAATGATATTAATAAACTGAACACTACTCCACTAGACTCTAGCTTTAAACTAATATGCAAATTACTACCAAAGTCCATGAGAATAAATTGAGAATGATTACCATACACCAAATATAAAGTGCATAGAGACGTATACGCAAATAGAAGCATAGAAGAAGCAACAGTAACGCTACTGCTTACTCTTAGCCATTTACTAGTAAAAAAAATAGCTAATGCATTTAAAAGTGGGATCAACGCAGTAATTAATAAATAATTCTCAGTAATAAAAAGCGGTAAGGAAAGAGATGTAAAAACACAATCCATTAAGTAGTTCATCTTTCTGTTTAGGTAAAGCTTTAATTATATTCAAATGATAGAAAATTTGCTATTTTTTTAGCTGTTGTGTATTCTATAAGTAGAATAAGGTTAACTGCATAAATTAAAACAGTATCTGCTATAGCTTTAGGTTTACCGAAACAAATTTTATGAACAATTTAAGTTGTCATTCCAGTGTCAAGCACACAGCTGTACGAACATTAAAAAAGTAGTAGAATATTGTGGAAATTTGGGATATGTGATGTTCTACTACAAAGAAATAATATCAAAATTGCCTAGAAAAGAGCTAGAGAAAATAGATGAGGCAGTTGGTATAGGGTTAGCAAGCTGACTGGAGAAAACGTTTTCAATTTGTTGCTCTATAGCATACTGGAGAAAAATGAGCTGAGTTTGCGGACAATCGAGGAAAATTATCGTAGAATGTTCAATATAGATACTCGCCATTCATCGGTAGCAAGCCGCTTAACCTGTCAAGTATTTTGAGAAGATTTTTTCGTTCGTGTTGCAGAGTTCCGGAAAATCAACGAAAGTTGCTGATAACTACACTTCAGCTATCAAGTAAATTACTACATCTTGGTATTCCCTGCAGAAACGCAAAATATTGTGAGAAAAATATGATAAAATGCACTATTTCAACAGATGGAAGATTCGCAAAATTGCTTAATTTATGTACTCAGGCAGAAGGATTTTCGGATCATAAATCGTTCCGGGAAATGATTTTAAATCATGGTCAAGAGTCAATTTGTATATTCGACCGTGGGCTACAAAAACGTGCAGCTTTTGAAGAATTTTTAAAAAAAGATATACATTTTGTCACTCGTGGCAACGACAATATTCGTTATAAAATAGTTCGTATTCACACAAAAATTGCAGGTATACAAACAGAAATGCTCGAACTGATAGAAGATATGGTAGTCCAGTTAGGGCAAGATGGTTCAAGATTTTTGTCGTTTGAAATCAGGCTCATTAAAGCAAAAAAGTGGTGAGATTCTCACATTTTTACCAATATTTACGAAATGTCTGCTGAAGAGATTTGCACTCTTTACAAAAAGCGCTGTTCGATAGAAATTTTTTTTAGATTTATCAAGCAGGAGCTCAATGCAAAACATTTTCTCGGGTATAGTAAATACAATTTTGGTCACGTTGTATATGATTCTCATTGCCTCTGTTCTATTAACGGAATACAGGAAACGCAGCGAAATCAAGAGTTACAAATTTACAAGGAGAGCTTTTATCAACGAACTTAGACTCGAAATCTGTCATTGAATATTGCGGTGGTGATTCAGAAAAAGTCTACGATTATTACCTTTCTTCTTTTCCATAAGCAATGTTCGTACAGCTGTGTGTCACGCATTGGGATGGCTTTGTTGCATCGCTCTTCGGATAGTAGGTAACGTACAATAAATTCATGAAGCTATCTCAAATTTAGCTATGCCAATATCAGTAAATTTGTTAAGCAAATAACACTTGAGTAGCAGTTCCTCCTCACAATTAACCTCAGATTTGTTACGAAAATTAAATCCGAATATTTGTTTCAGTCGCGAGAAAAAACTTTCTATAGCTAACCGAAATAGGGTTTCCCCGAGCACTGAAAGACAAAATCAATGGTAGAATGAATATCAGGCCAAAAGCTTGGTAGAGCTTTTCTTATCGCATGTTTGATGGCAAACCATAATTTTGGGTTTAAATCCGGCAAGTATGGGGGCAAAAATAGAACTTTATATCCAACATTTTCTATTAGCTTCCTGGTTCTTTCAGATTTATGAAAGCTTGCATTATCAAGAATTATCAGGCTTTAATATCGGAATAAGTACGTTCTCGGCATAAGCTTCAAAAATCCCACTATTACAATATCCTTCAATTACCCATGGTTTTCCCATCATTTAGCGCCCCTATTATGCTCACCCTTCTTCTTCCGTATCCTGGTTTTTCTGCAAATAACTGACCTTACCCAGAAAAAGTAGAGAGGAAGTTAAGAAGTTTTTTCAAAGAGGTGTGATATGACAAAAAGAAGAGAACATACAGCAGAATGCAAAAATGAAGACTGGAAAAAGAAACAGGTCAATCATCAGCAAAAATAGGAAGAGATTTGGGTATTAGCGGCTAAGCAGGTGGGTAAAAACATACAATGTCTGGAACCCAGGAAAAGGAACTTGTGACAAAGAAAAGTTTGATTTAAAGAAAGAGCTGGCAACGAGAGAAAGAGACATTTTAAAAAAAGCCCTGGGATATTTTGCAAACCAAAAAGAGTTTTTATAAAAGAACATGAAAACTGCTATAAAACACGGGAATTATGAAGGTTTTTGAACGTATCTGCTTGTATAGATGGATTACTCAGAAAAAAACAATAAGAGAAGAGCTCATACAAAGAAAAGCATCACAATGCAGGTGCGGAGCTCCTAAACTGAATTAAAGGCTTTAGGTAAAATCAAAACAATGTTATGCAGAAAAATGGCATTCAAGCTAAGCTTAGATGAAGGTTTAAAACTACAAATAACATATTGAATCAGAATTTCACCACTGATCAACTAAACAAGATATGGGTTTACGTACATAAAAACCAATCAAGGATGGTTGGCAATAATAGATTTAGTTGATAGGCATAGATATGGCTATTGCGCAAATCTGCTTATAGCGATCAAGGATCACAATACACCTCTAAAAATTATCAATTTTTACTGAGTACAAAAAGTATTATTTCTAGACAAAGGTTGTTGTTATGATAATGCTGTTTCAGAGAGCTTTTTTAGTTCACTCATACTCATTGATACTTCACAATACTCTGCACAACACCGCAATATTTGAATATATAGAAATTTTTTATAATAAACAGCGTAGACATTCTACATTGCATTCCTGAACTTTTTATTTTCATAGCAAAAACTTCTTTACTTCCTCTCTACTTTTTCTGGGTAAGGTCACATTATTATCTACCTAATCTGGCGTTATTGAAGCGTGTTGCAATTGCTAATATGCTGAGAAAGTTACTTTATAAATATCATATAATTATTGTTACTACTTTAATATAAACATTAACTTAGTCATAAATTATTGACATTGATTAATAATTCAATTATTATTAGTATTGTATTAATAATGAAGGAAAAAAATGTTTAATAATAACATACCGTCACCAATTCCGCCACCACCGCCTCCTTTACCACCTGAGGGTTTGAACAAATGGGAACCTCCACAGGGTAATAGTAATAAGCCTTCCGGTAATTTAGGAACTAACAATAGCACTCAATCAAAAAAAGATGTCCATCTGAGAATTATAATATTCTTACAGAGTTGAAAAATAATCCTAAATTCGCACGAATACAACAAGCATCTGAACAAGACCTTGAGGAAGAATGTGAAAGCAATGCTAAACAGAGTGAGCTGACAAAACCTATAAATGGCCAAAATAGTATTGATAATGATAAGACACAGAAAATGAAATATAAAAGTGGAAATCAAAAGTTATTTGCAGCAGGACAAAAAATCGATACTCCCATTTTAATTAACAATTCAGTTAGCCTGAGTAAGGCAACTGCCTTAAAATATTCAATTGCTACTTTATTGCTATGTATATCTAGTGTTACAGCTGGGATATACACTTATCTTGCGATTTCAGTAATATTAAGTGCTATTGCAGTGCCAGTGCTTTTTGCAGTAATTTCTGTCACTTCTGCATTAGTTGCATTGAGCTCAGCTGCATATCTTATCAACTTGTTTGTTTCTGCGGTAAACAGTGAGAGAAAAATAGATCTGAGTGAGAAAAAGCCTGATAGTGAATTAGGAGGAAATGAAAAGTGTAAAGTTCCTGAGGAACAGCAACAAAAAAATAACGACAATGCTGCAGAAATGCAGCCAGTAACAAAGGTTCCTACAGCACCTAATACTAAGAATGGTAATAATCATTCTGCTCTGTTTCAACAGATAAGAGAAGGTACTAAGTTAAAAACTATTAATGATGGTGCACCGAAGAAGTCTGATAAACCTAAGAATGATAGTACTACACAAAAAAACGCTCCCACAGTTTTTTTTCCGCAAGATCTTCAAGAAGCACATAAAAAACTTAAGAAAGTAGATACTACTAACGAGGGACAAAAGAAAGAACAACTAACAGGAGTATTCAATAAAATATCAGCTATGATCCCATTGCTACAAGATCATAGTAATACTGTGTCGAGTAATAGAAGTGAAGAGTATGAACAAGATTGGAGCGATAATAAAAGTACATATTCAACACCTCTAAACTCTCAACTAGACAATAAAAAAAGAAGGTATAGTTCTGACAGTGGTCATGGTTCTGATGATAATGAAAAATCTAAACCTACATCTCCGTTACATTCTGTGCCAAAGGCAGGTAAGTCACTGGTACCGCCTAAGACTGCTGGTTTACAAACAAAATCTGAAGCTTCTCCTGCAGCACAAGCAAATAATGTTGACCCAGTGAATAGTGAGGTGCAAAAACCATCTTCTTCGATTAGTCAAAAGATTAAAATTTTTGGTGGAAAAGCAGACAAACGCCAAGTTCAAAGTGTCATAGATCGAGGCAAGAGCAAGTTAATATACTCTTCTTAAAATAAGTTTACCTACAGGTCTGATTGTATTAAGATTGCTTAATGCAATCAGATTCATTAAATGCGCTTATCTAAATATTACCTACCAACTTTGAAAGAGATCCCGGCTGGTGCTGAAATTGCTTCTCATCAATATATGTTACGTGCGGGCTTAATCAAGCAGACAGCGTCTGGCATTTATTCTTGGCTGCCACTCGGTCTTTTGGTACTTAAAAATATTGAAAACATTATCAGAGATGAAATTGGTGCAATTGAAGTGTTGATGCCTTGTGTGCAGCCGGCAAGTCTTTGGCGAGAGTCAGGCCGTTATGATGATTACGGTAAAGAAATGCTGCGTATTAAGGATAGGCATGAAAGCGATATGCTTTTTGGTCCAACGCATGAGGAGGTAGCAACTGATTTGATTAGAAATACGGTAAAAAGTTACAAAGATTTGCCACTTTGTTTATATCAAATTCAGTGGAAATTCCGTGATGAAGTAAGGCCACGTTATGGTGTGATGAGAGGCAGGGAATTTTTGATGAAGGATGCGTATAGCTTCGATGTAGATTACAAAGGTGCACTGAATTCATATAATTTGATGTATAAAACTTACATAAAAATCTTCAAACGTATGGGCCTTACTCCAATTGGAGTGAAAGCGGACACTGGGCCAATTGGAGGAAATTTAAGTCATGAATTTCATATATTGGCAAGCACCGGTGAGAGCACCTTATATTATGACAATAAACTTTTTGAATTACTAGAAAGCGAAGATATTGAAAGTCTGAAGAGTATATATGCAGTTGCAGACGATATGCACGATCCTAAAATATGTCCTATACCGCAAGAACGGTTAAATGTTAGTAAGGGTATTGAAATAGGACATATTTTTTATTTTGGAGATAAGTACTCAAAATCAATGAATGCAAAAGTTACTGTGCAGGGTGGAAAAAATGTCAATATGCATATGGGTTCATATGGTATTGGAGTTTCAAGGCTTGTTGGGGCGATAATAGAAGCTTTCCATGATGATAAAGGAATTATCTGGCCAGAGTCAGTAGCTCCTTTTAGAGTTGGTTTGATCAATTTACAAACGAAAGTAGCAGAGTGTATAAACGCTGCAGATAAGATATATAAAACTTTGAAAAGCGATAAAGTGCTTTACGATGATACGGAAGAAAGTGCAGGAGTAAAATTTGCTAAAATGGATCTGATAGGCTTGCCATGGCAAATAATTGTTGGAAAAAAAGTAGTAAGTGAAAATACAGTTGAAGTAAAAAATAGAACAACTGGAGAGGTAGAGGAAATACAAGTTGAAGAAGCAATAAATCGCTTTAGTGCAAAATGATATATGGAATAGGTACTGACATAGTATATATACCAAGGGTATTGAGAATATTACAAAAATACGGGGGGAAATTTCTCAATAAAGTCTATACCAAAAAAGAAATAGGACTAAGTAGAAAGTATAGTAGTCACGAAATGCGAGCAAAGTATTTTGCTAAACGCTTTGCAGCAAAAGAAGCTTTTGTTAAAGCTCTAGGCACTGGATTCAGCCAGGGGATTATAATGAAAGATATAGAAATATACAGTGGTGTAAAAGGAAAGCCGTATCTTACCGTTAGCAAGGATTTTATCTCCAAAGACCACATAATTCATCTTTCTCTAAGTGACGATGGAGATTACGCTACTGCGTTTGTTGTAATTTGCGTCTATGGCTCACATAGGTAAAGTTTGCTCTTTTGTCATCCTATGGCTTAACCATAGGTAAATAATCTGGATTCCAGTGGGCTTTGTTGCATAGCAGGAAAAAAATAGCGATTACTGACAAAATTCATTATAAAATAGCCATTTAACCGCTTAAGGATAAATATGTCACAAAAAATGAGAGTCAGCAACTGAATTGAATATAACAAATTTCTCCAAGAAAGATATCAACTATGTTTAAAAATTTTTTATTTGTGTAATTTTGCAACTTCATATGGGCAATAAAACCCCATTTTGTCGTATAAGAATAGAATTTTATATCAAACAGCTACTACCTTGCTTAAGCCAATGAATATGTGCGTTTAGTGTGTGTGTGGACGCACATATTCATTAACTAATTTTAATTATTGCCATGTAAATTTCTAAACATGCAAATTAATTGCTTCTTTAAGTCTGGCATTGGCGATGACTATAATTTTACGCATAAGTGCAGTGAGTGCTACCATCTTTCTTTTACCACTATCAATAAGCTTACAATAAAAAGCAGCAAGTTCTGACTTGGAGTTTCTAGCAGCCATAGCAGCTGTGAAAAGCTTTGAACGAACGTTACTTCTTCCACCTATAATCCTTCGGTAACCAATAGCTTTACCACTTTCCTTAGGATGAGGTGCAACACCTGCAAGGCTTGCAACTTGCCTTTTGTTTAAGGAACCAAGTTCCGGTATAAGGCACAATAAACATTGAGAGGTTTTTCTACCTATTCCAGGAACTGTTTCAAGAATCTTCTGGTATCGGTTCAGTTCAGGGTTTTCATTGACTATTTTTTGTATAGCTTGATCAAGCTTTTCTACCTGATTATTGAGGAATTCAATAGTTTGTTGACAACTTTCCTTAATGTAATCATTTCCAGGAGTTTTAAGCCTATTTTTTTCTTGAACAAGCATTTTCGTAATATCATCACGACGCTGACAAAGTGTAAATAAGGTGGTTTGTTCTTTTGAGATAGGTGTAAATAGCTGCAGACGTCCACAACGCTCAACACCATATTGGGCAAGCGCTTTTGCATCCAGATTGTCAGTCTTTGCCAAAGTTCCATGAGATAGAATGAAGTTTTTAACTTGACGAGTATTAGCACGATGCACAGCAATGTTTCTGTCAATAAGAAAATACAATAAGCCAAGCTCATAGCCTCCTGTAGCTTCTAAAATTATCATGGAATTGGGTAAGATATTTGAAAATTTTTGGTAAAATTGTTTCCAGCCAGAACAACTATTGTCAAACTTGATAACACTTTTTTGTTCATTCACTGCAATGACAAATTCAAGTTTTCCGATATCAATGCCAATAAAATTTTGATAAGATATAACCATAAAGAACCTCGAGAGTTTAAGTTAAAATTTAAGATTGTAAACAGGTGCATATGTATGTCCCAAACAACTATTCAAACGTCTCGAAGGATAGGCTTGAGTACCTTGATATCTACGTATGTGTAATACTACCGTCTTACGGTCGCTCAAGCCTTTGATAACTATATTTTTTTATAGAGCTACCTTCCTTCTTGCTTCTTTTATATCATATTTCCAACTTACAACCGTCTATACAGACATGTGAAATTTATCCATCGATAAGAAAAGAATTATTAGCGCCAGCGTTATTTGTAGAGCTTGTGAGTTTAGAATCGGGAAAAGATCCTGGAACTGAAGAATTAGCTCTGAAAGCAAGATTTGAAGCTAGAATAGTAGTTGATAGAACAATCGAAAATGCTCCTCTTATTGTCAGAACATTAGCTGCTGAGGTTGCGAAAGTAGTAAATAAAAATACTTGGAACGTGAAAAATGTTTCACCGGGAGAATTTATATCAGGAGGAGGAGATGACTTTAGACCAGAGCTCGATGCATATTTAGTGTGGATGGTTGAATGGGTGCATACAATACACGTAGGGCGATCTATTTGGAAAGAAGGAAAATTTATGCCACACAAAATAGAAATCGGTGAAATAAATGTTAGAGAGTAATTTTGCTATTTCAGAGCTGCAAAGAAAGTTAGCAAACATTGTACGAATAGGAGTTGTAAAAGAAGTAGATTATGAGAAAGCAAAAGTAAGAGTGAAGATAGGAGAACTTTTAACAGATTGGTTGCCATGGATAACAAGCAAAGCAGGAAAAGATAGAAATTGGTCTCCGCCAGATATTGATGAGCAAGTAGTTATACTTTCCCCGCTGGGAGAATTATCTTTAGGAGTAGTACTTCCTGGAATATATCAACAAAAGTACGCTGCACTAGAAAATAAAAAAGAAATAAATAGTGTAAAATTTCAAGATGGGACAAAGTTTACATATGATAAAGAGAAGCATCATTTAGAGATTGAAGTAGTAGACAAAATAACACTGAAGGCTGGGGAATCGAGTATAGAAATGACAAAGAGCGAAATAAGCCTAAAAGCGAAAAGAATAAATCTAAATTGAGGAAAAGGTGAAGATAGTACATCTAGGAAATCAGTGCGGAGAAGCTATACCGCATTTTTGTATTAGTGGCAGTAACAATGTTTTTGTCAATGGTAAGCCAGTTTGCCGTAAAGGAGATAATTTTACAGAAGGAAGAGTATTAATTGAAGGATCAAAAACAGTTTTTGCCAATGGGTTTGGAGTGGGAAGAGTTGGTGATATGGTTTCTTGTGGTTCCAAGGTGATCAGTGGTAGCAATAGTACGTTTGCAGGCTAAGAGTGAAAGGAATGAATAAAGAAACAGGTAAGGAATTAGAAGGAATAGGACATCTGAAACAATCAATAATTGATATATTAACCACTCCTATTAACAGTAGAATAATGAGGAGAGATTACGGGTCTAGGCTATTTGAATTAGTAGATAAACCAATCAGTAGAGATTTAACACTAGAAATTTACGCAGCAACTGCAGAAGCTTTGGAAAAATGGGAAAAGAGATTTAAGTTAGAAAAAGTAAAAATTACAGAAGTAAAAGAAGGAAAAGTAACGCTTGACCTAGAAGGATTATACGTACCAAGTGGGAAAAACATTCGCTTTGATGGGGTTGTAATATAAAGATGCAGCAGACTAACATTATTGAGCCACTGAACTTCGAAGAAATTCTGTCTCGGATGAGGGAAGAATTGGTGAAGCGTGACGCAAGTTTTACAGCATTAGTTGAAAGTGACCCAGCGATAAAGATTCTGGAGGTAGCAGCATGGCGAGAACTTTTGCTCAGAGAAAGAATAAACGAAGCTGTAAAGGGTAATTTACTGAAATTTGCAGTAGGAGAAGATCTTGATAATTTAGCTGAATTTTATGGAGTAGAGAGACAAAAAGAGGAAAATGATGAACGATTTAGAAAGAGGGTAAAAGCAAAAGTAAAAGGCTGGAGTACAGGAGGAAATTATCGTTATCATGCACTGTCAGCAGATAGTAGAGTAAAAGATGCGTTAGTAGAATCACCTATACCAGGAAAAGTACAGATCTCGATTTTATCAACACAATTATCCACAACTGGCATAGTGTCAGAAGAACTACTTGAAATTGTAAAAAAGCAGGTTACTAGAGATGATATAAGGGTTTTAACCGATACAGTAACAGTAATTGGTTGCAATATTACGGAAATAGATATTCACAGCAGAATGAGCATAAGTCCTGTAATATCAGAGGAAGAAATCAAGAAGCAGTTTATTAAGAAATTTGAATTAGCAAAAAGATTAGGGTGGAGTGTAACAAGATCTTGGATAATAGCAAATCTATTTGTAGAGGGTGTAGAGAATGTAGAATTAATAGAACCAAAAGAGGATGTTGTGGTACTGGGGAATGAGTGTGCGGTGCTTAGCTACGTCAAGTTAGATAGGATTTAAAACGTATTTTTTTGCTTTGTGCCAGTGAGAGGATTACGTGCAATAAGTGGTTTAAGGTTTACTGGATAAAAATGACCAATGTTATGCAGACGAAAAGACTCTCCTTCTCCTAGCTGTTGCAACTTATTTTTTAAGGTATTAACAATATAGTCAAATATCAAAGAAAGTATTTTTAATACCGAGAATATTTTTGTTTTTTATCAGTTCTGCAATGATCTCTTGCTCACTCATAAGCTACCTAAATAAAGGAAATTAAAGCAACTTGAAAGAAAAGACAAATGAAAAGTTTATTACTGCCAAACGCAACAAAGCAAGAGCAAGCACTGGTTGATGCAATAGATTATAAGGTTGATCCAAGCTGTATCAAAGGATTTAAGTTTAATCTTAAAGAAGAAACATTGCCGTGGATAATAGAAGAATATGGTTTAGAAGAAATACTGCGCTGGGTAAAAGATAGAAGAAAAGCCATAGTAGAAGGAGTAAAATTTCAAAGACTGAGAGGAACTCCAGCATCACTAAAAATAGCACTAAAATGGGCAAATATAGAAGATATTACAATTATCGAAGAACCACCTGGTAAACATTTTTTCGAGTTGCAAATAGGAATAAAAGATGTTCCAAATGACTTTTTTGTGGATGCAGTAGTAGAACTTGCAAAACTATCGTTACCAGCAAGATCTCGACTAATGAGGATTTTCAATGATCACTATAACGTTTATAGGTTTATTTTAGATGAAAGTTTATTTGGAAGTTTGTTATCAGACTACTCTGGTATAAAAGTTGAAAAAAATGGGCCAGTGTTATCGTTTGGAAGAATAAATTTTTTCAGTTCTAGAGGTCCGTTAGTAGAGATTGTAGACAACTATTTAAGAGAGCATTATGAGCAAGCATTTAGTAATGACATATATCGATTAGATGTAGCAGTACTTGGAGAAACAGAGCCTCACACAAAGGATTACAAAGGTATCTATGAAAGAAGTCATCAGTGGTACAACTTAAAAGCACTATATCCATTACCACAGAGTTTATTACCATCGATTAAATTTGCAAAAGCGCAGATAGTATTATCGGATAGTTGGAATTTAGGAGAAATAAACACATGTTTTCCAGTTGGTAGTATAGAGGAAAGAGGGAATAAATTTGTATTGGGAAACGATAAACTTTCAGGGCAACATTGGAGTTTAAAACACAAGCCAATTTTAGAAAGGTTTAGCGTTACTCACAACTATAAAGTAGAAAATTATACAGATCAGAAGGTCAGAAAATATGTTTTAGCAGAACACAACGTTTACTATAAAAATGATTTAGAGCAAAAAGACTCAATACACGAATTAGAAAAGCACATTTTAGTATTTTATCCAGGAGTACTGAAGTGGCACGAACATCGACATTTGCACAGAAGTTGGAAAAATAGTCAAGTAATATCTATAATAAGTTAAGTACTTATATTTAGACCCTCATATATTATATTAATAATAGGTTAAAGTGTATGAAATAAAAAGAAAAAGACTTGCTTTCTCATGCTAAAAAGGACATGACTTGAATAGCAGCAGGTAAATATAAGAAATTTATCTGGCGCTAGAAAAGCTAATTTTGTGAGGTAAGTATGAAGTTTAGCAAAGAAAAGAGAGAATCTTTTAGTAAGTTTTGTAAAGAAGTATCAAGTAAGGATATTAATAAAAGAAATGAAGAAGGAGAGACGATATTACACCAAGCAGTAGAAATCTCCAATTACAAAACAGTGAGGTTCTTAATAAAGAAAGGAGCAGAGGTAAATGCAAGAGATAAAAATGGTTATACACCTCTGCACTGTGCAGTATTCGCAAAAAGTTTAGAAAATGTAAAAGTACTGCTAAGGTCGGGAGCAGAAGTAAATGCCACTCAATATGTCACTGGATGTACGCCACTCCACTCTGCGTGCAAGATGGGAGGAGCAGGAGTTGAAATAATAAAGGAGCTAGTAAAAGCAGGAGCTGAGGTTAATCAACTGAATAAATATGGTGCAACACCAATGTACTATATCTGGGAAAGTGAAAAGTATTCTCTGTGTGATAGCAAAGAAAGTGAAAAGGCAAGCAAATTTTTGAGAGAAAAAGGTGGAATAACAAAAAGTAGAGAACTGACCTGCTATGGAATAGAGGGGCTAGTGGGAGAAATAGCAGACATGTTGAATGGAAGCTACATGCCGGAGCTAAAAATAATAGAGATAGGAGAAATAAGGAAAAGAGACAAATCACTAATAAAGGAGGAATGTCAAAATTTAGCAAGCAAGATAATGAGCCAAGTAAATGAGATGATAGATGAGGTGGTGAAAAGGAAGGCTTAGGTTTAAAGAAAGGTAGGGGTAGATTATGATAAAGCTTGGTAAGAAAGAGAAATCTCTATTAGAGAACTCATTTAAAAATATTTATGCAAGAGACGAAAAAGGAAGAACAGCTCTACATTATGCAGTAGAGGTAAAAACAGTGGAGTTATTAGTCGAAAAAGGAGCGAATGTGAATGCTAAAGATGTAGAAGGATATACAGCACTGCACCTAGCGGTAACGGAAAAACGTCTAGAAATCGTGAGGGAATTGATAAAATCAGGAGCAGACGTAAATGCTGAGGAATATGGAAATAAATGCATACCTCTACACCTTGCGTGCATGGTAGGTGAAAAAGAAATAGTGGAGGAGCTAGTGAAAGCTGGAGGAGAAATAGAGCAAGCAGATAAATTTGGAATGACAGCAATGGATTATAGTAAAGAAGTAACCGAGGTATTAAAGAAAGAAACAGACAGAATTGAAAAGTTATTTATGAAGGGCTAAAAATATGGAGAAAGAAACAGAAAAGAAAGTAATGAATTTAGAGAGAAAACCTTTGGATGAACTGAGAAAAATATGGAAGAAGGTATTTGGGGAAGAAGCGCCTAGATACTCAAAGAAATATCTGATACCGAGATTAGCTTATAGAATGCAGGAAAAAGCGTATGGAGAAATGTCAAGAAAGGGGACAAAAAGACTAGAGTATCTGGCAGATCGGCTAGAGAAGGGAAAAAGAATAAGTAGCGATAAACTGCCAGTAGAGGGAACAGAGCTAATATTAGAGAGAGGGGAAGAGACTCACGCAGTAATGGTAACAGATAAGGGTTTAATCTACAGAGAAGAATTTTTCACATCATTATCAGCAGTAGCCGGAAAAATAATGGGAATGAGTTACAATGGGCCGCTCCTATTTGGTTTGCGTGATCAAAAGGGAAGGGAAAATGTGTAAAGGGATAAGATGTGGAATATATACGAGAAAGTCAAATGAAGACGGTCTAGAGCAGAAGTTTAACAGTTTAGATGCGCAACGAGTAGCATGTGAGAAGTACATAAAGAGCAAAGAAGGCTGGGTAGCATTGGCCAAAAGGTACGACGATGGAGGTTTCTCGGGAAAAAACTTAGAAAGACCAGCAATAAAGGAATTGTTTGAAGATGTAAAAAAAGGAGAGGTAGATTGTGTAGTAGTGTACACACTAGACAGACTATCAAGAGAAACAAAAGACAGCATCGAAGTAACATCATTTTTTAGAAGACATAGAGTAAATTTTGTAGCAGTAACGCAGATATTTGACAATAATACGCCAATGGGAAAATTTGTACAAACGGTATTGTCAGGAGCAGCACAACTAGAAAGAGAAATGATCGTAGAAAGGGTAAAAAATAAAATAGCAACATCGAAGGAAGAGGGTCTATGGATGGGGGGAATTTTGCCGCTTGGATATGATGTAAAAGATAAAGAATTAATAATAAATGAGAAAGAAGCAAAAACAGTAAAGCATATATTTGAAAGATATTTGGAGCTGAAGTCAATGGCAGAGTTGGCAAGAGAGTTAAACAGAGAAGGATACCGAACAAAATCAGATATCTTTAAAAAAGCGACGGTAAGGAGAATAATAACAAATCCAATATATATGGGAAAAATCAAGCATTATGAGAAGCAATATGAGGGAAAACATGAAGCAATAATAGAAGAAGAAAAATGGCAAAAAGCGCAAGAATTAATAAAGAATCAGCCATATAGAAAAGCAAAATATGAGGAAGCGCTACTAAAGGGGATAATAAAGTGCAAGAGCTGTGATGTAAATATGACGTTGACCTATGCGAAAAAGGAAAATAAAAGGTACCGATATTATGTGTGCAATAACCATTTAAGGGGGAAGGATTGTGGATCAGTGAACAGAACAATAATTGCTGGAGAAGTGGAAAAAGAAGTGATGAAGAAAGCTGAACAGCTATATGAAAAATGGGAAGAAGAGTGGAGAAATCTAAGTTTTGGAAAGCAGAAAGAAGTAGTGAAAAAGTTAATAAAGGGAGTAATGGTAAGAGAAGATGGAATAGAGGTGCATTTTGAATCAGAGGAAAAATTTATACCAACAAAGAAGAAAGGAAACAAATGCACAGTAGTAGAACCAGAAGGAAAAACAAATAATGCGCTACTGAAAGCAGTGGTAAGAGCTCACCTATGGAAACGTCAGCTAGAGGAGGGAAAATACGCAAATATAAAAGAACTGAGTGCCAAAATTAATATAGGTGCAAGACGAATACAGCAAATTTTAAGGCTGAATTATTTAGCACCAAAAATTAAAGAAGACATAGTAAATGGAAGACAGCCAAGAGATTTGAAATTAGTTGATTTGAGAGAAATACCGATGCTGTGGAGTGACCAACTAGAGAAATTCTATGGTCTTAATTTATAAAAGCAACAGATGTGCCAGAAAATTAAAAGTATTGCAGAAGAAGCTGCTATGGAGGGATTAAGCTAAACTATTACACATAGAAACTGACACTCAACTAATGTAAATATATCAATGAAAATAATAAGAATCTTAATATATTCAACCTATGTGAAAAACTAGCAAAAAAATGCTCCAACAGAAACACCAAATGCTTCCAATGACCCCTATTCAGCTGACATATAATACTGCAGAAGAAAAACTCATTATACTCTAAAAATCATAAGCATCGGAATAACTTTTTAAAAATTATCTTAAGCTATTAACTTAATAAAGTTTTCCCAAGAAAAAATACAAAAGGAAGGTAAAAGATCTTCTGCTTGGGCTTTTGCTAGTAAGCTTTTTTAGGTACTTGTTGGTTAGCTACTCCTAAGTCAGGTTCATCTAGCTTATCACGAGGCTTTAATACTGAATATGTAATGCCACCAGCAGTAACTCCTATTACTAATGCAGATGCTACAGCTATACCAATTAAAGCCAACATTGGTAATGCAACACCGGCAGCAAAAAGTCCACCACCAACTGCTAATGCAGCTATAGCACCACAAATACTACCAGTTTTTACTGCTTTGCTAACTGCCTTTTCTAAAAGTAGGTCTCTTGGAGTTATACCGTTTTTATCCTTTATTGAAAGATTAGCCCCGTTGTTTAATAGAGTTGTTACTACCTCTGTATGGTCATTGAAGGCAGCCAAATGTAAAGGAGTCCATCCATTAGCTTCTTTCTCATCAACCTTAGCCCCTTTTCCTATGAGGGTCTTTACTATCTCTGTATAGCCATTTCTAGCAGCCCAATGTAAAGGAGTCCATCCACTAGCGCCTTTCTCATCAACCTTAGCCCCTTTGTTTAATAGAGTTGTTACTACCTCTGTATGGCCATTGAAGGCAGCCAAATGTAAAGGAGTCCATCCATTAGCTTCTTTCTCATCAACCTTAGCCCCGTTGTTTAATAGAGTTGTTACTACCTCTGCATGGCCATTTCTAGTAACCAAATGTAAAGGAGTCCATCCAATAGCGCCTTTCTCATCAACCTTAGCCCCTTTTCCTATGAGGGCCTTTACTATCTCTGTATAGCCATCAGCCAAATGTAAAAGAGTCCCTCTATCAGCGCCTTTCTCATCAACCTTAGCCCCGTTGTTTAATAGAGTTGTTACTACCTCTGTATGGCCATTGAAGGCAGCCAAATGTAAAGGAGTCCATCCATTAGCTTCTTTCTCATCAACCTTAGCCCCTTTTCCTATGAGGGTCTTTACTATCTCTGTATAGCCATTTCGAGCAGCCAAATGTAAAGGAGTCCATTCATTAGCTTTTTTCTCATCAACCTTAGCCCCTTTGTTTAATAGAGTTGTTACTACCTCTGTATGGCCATTTTGAGTAGCCAAATGTAAAGGAGTCCATCCATGATCTTTTTTCTCATCAACCTTAGCCCCTTTGTTTAATAGAGTTGTTACTACCTCTTTATGGCCATTTCCAGCAGCCAAATGTAAAGAAGTCCATCCACCAGAGCCTTTCTCATCAACCTTAGCCCCGTTGTTTAATAGAGTTGTTACTACCTCTTTATGGCCATCTCCAGCAGCCAAATGTAAAGGAGTCCATCCAATAGAGCTTTTCTCATCAACCTTAGCCTCTTTTTTTATGAGGGCCTTTACTATCTCTGTATAGCCATTTTGAGCAGCCAAATGTAAAGGAGTCCATTCAATAGCGTTTTTCTCATCAACCTTAGCCCCTTTGTTTAATAGAGTTGTTACTACCTCTGTATGGCCATTTCTAGTAGCCAAATGTAAAGGAGTCTCTCCATCAGCGCCTTTCTTATCAATCATAGCCCTGTTTTCTAATAGAGTTGTTACTACCTCTGTATGGCCATTGAAGGCAGCTATATGCAATAATGTTAATTTCTGAATTTTTTTATCATCAATCGATACGCTAAATAGGTAGTTTAAACTAAAGTTAATATCTTCCCATTCTTGATATATACTTTTACCTTGCTTTAATTCCGCCTTTATCTGTTTAAGTATATCACCCTCACTTGAATTTACTGCATTCAGTATCCCTTTCCACTGTTTGATTTTTAAAGTCATAATGCCTCCCTATTAAAGTAATCATACAACTTAATTATTACATACCTTGATAAGAAAGTCAAGGTTTACAATGCACCCCATAAACTAGACCAAAAAAAATGGTTAATCCGAGTAGGAAGGTAAAGGGGTAAAAGTATGGCAACAAAAAAATATGAACCAGAGTTAAAAGCAAAGATAGCTTTGGAAGCAATAAAAAATCAAAAAAGCACATCTGAGATATGTAGTGAATATAAAATACCATCAACAAATCTATATGATTGGCGTGATAGAGTATTGGCAAGGTTAAAAGACCTATTTGTTGAAGAAAGTGAAAGTGCGAGAAAACAAAGAATCTTAGCGCAAGAAATAGAAAGTTTACATAAAGTAATAGGAGAATTGACAGTGGAAAATAGTTATTTGAAAAAAAATTACTGAAATAAGCAAAAAAGATAGAGTAAGGTTTATAGAAAAAGATTCTGATCTGTCAATTAGGAAACAGGCTGATTTACTGGAGATTTGCAGATCTAGCTTATATTATAGGCCTATAATTAATAACGAAAGTGAAGTAGCAAATTTGATTCAATTGGCTTCTGATTGCCGTTATGGATATCGTAAAATTACTGCTGAAATCATAGCGAGTGGGGTAGTAGTCAATCACAAAAAAATCTTAAGAATTATGAAAAAAATGAAGATTAGTGGGCTGTATTGTAGAAAAAGATGTAATACAAGTATTAAAGAAAAAAAGCATAAAATATATCCTTATTTACTCAAAGATTTGATTATTTGTAGAGTTAATCAGGTATGGGCTACTGATATAACATATATTATGGTAGAAGGTAAGTTTGTCTATTTTGTAGCAATAATGGACTTGTATAGTCGCTATATTATTGCTCATTCATTATCACCATATCTCGATGCTGGATTTTGCCTTTATACTCTCAAAGAAGCTCTAAAACAAGGTAAACCTGAGATTTTTAATAGTGATCAAGGGGTACAGTTTACTTGCTACAACTTTATTATGGAATTAGAGCGTGCTAATATTAAAATCAGTATGGACCATAAAGGACGTTGCTTCGACAATATATTTGTTGAGCGCTTATGGAGAACTTTAAAGCAAGAAGCTATATATTATTATAGACCAAATAGTATCAGAGATTTGAATCTTATAATAAATGATTTTGTTGCTTGGTATAACTATAGAAGGCGACATCAGACTCTACATTATAAAGTTCCTGCTGATCTTTATTATCATAAACAGTAAATGAATATATTGATAAATACTTTAAATGTGTGTCGACGTATTTATCAACATATTCATTTTAAAAATCGGATCACTTTGAAAAAATGGTCTAGACAAATGGGTGCACTATAGTTTGCATGCCTCTTTGTATATCCCATATAAAGTTATTACTAACCATTTTAGCTTGATTAATATAGAAAATACTAAAAATTAGCATCACAAAAAATTCATTTATTGACTACTTTTTTAACGCGAAAAAGTTCGCATATTTGCGAGAACAATTTAAACAAAAGCGGCGTTGTGAAAACAAAGGTGTGAAATTTTTGCAACGAAGCTCAACAAATTAGTTCATATATAGATGTGGTGAAAGTAGACTAAAATGGCTGATTTTGCGTTATAATAGGGTAGTACAGAAAAGAGCTTTTTTTCTATACTACTTTTTTATACATTTAATAGTTTGGATTAAACCTTCAATCCTGATTTAGAATGTTCAGTGATAGATATACCAAAAAATATATTCTTAACAGCAGTAAATCTACTTATATCAGGATCTTTTTGCTTCTCTTCATCAATTTTTTCACAAAATTTTCCAATGCCATAGCCTACTAATGTACCAACAGCAGCAGACACAATAAACACTGCAATAGCAACACTATGTGGCATTAAAGCAGCTGCTCCTACAAGGTATGCTATTACCACACCAACAATTGCACCAACACCTAAAGCGCTATACAAAGGTATGTTATTACGCTTAGATTTTTCTTGTGGAGTTAGTATTTCTTCTGGTTTATCATTGATACCTTCTCTTAGTGTAGCGTGTGATTGATCATTAATTTCTTTACCTAGGTAATTTTTTAATCCTCCACATGACTTATAAGATTCACGCTCTCTTGATAGGGTGTTGTGTAATTCCTCTTTTAAGGTATCGAGATTTTTATCTTGAGAGTTCTGTGTTGGCTGTTTTCCTAATGTTACTAACTCTTTTACTTTAGATTGTATATAATCTATAGCACCAGGAATTTTTCTTTCTAATCCAGCTATTCCAGTACCTAAACTATGTTTTCCTTTGTTATCACAAGGTATGACAACACATCCACCTTCTTTTACCCAAGTTTCAATAGGTTCAAATTCCTTATCCATTAGAACTTTAAACTCATTTATGCTAAGAGTATACTTATCACTATTATAGAAAGTAGTGGTTATTCCTATTGCATTGCCATTTATCCCACCGTTGCTTGGCAACCTATCATACGGTCCAGCAGCTGGTCTTGTAATTGCGGCTTGTCCACCACCTCTTGGATTGTGATTATCTGTTCTATATTTTGCGTCATCGTTATCACCAAACAAAAATAGAAGATCAGGATTATTTTTTATTTGCTCTTCAGTATACCAACCTAATGATTGATTCTTGCCCTCACCTTCATGGAATAATACTACTCTATTATTCTCATCTGGTTTAGGTTGTAATTTATCACTTGATCCTGACTGAGGAATGTTTTGAAAATTATAAGACATTTTATACCCCCTATATTTAATTTATTAAATTATATAAATTTATCAAGCTTGTTTTCCATAGCACTATCCCTAAAACATTGGAGAACAAGAACATTACTAATGGTAGTATGTACGTTCACACTTAGATCTCTACCGAATATATTAATCCCCCGATCAATACTATTTTTAGTATAGCACTAATACTGATAGATGTAAAACTTTTTAACCAAGAACCTTGCTACATCAGATGTACTATACCTGCAGTCATTTTTCACGTGATTAACTCAGCGACTAAAGAGCAAATACAAAACAAGGGACGTAAATCATGGCCTAACAGCATAAATTAAAATTCAAAGAAACTTATAGGTATTATTTCTATGCCACTATTTCATTTTACAGCGTATGTATTTAGAAAGAATAAGATGTTGAATTAGCGTCACACAAGATTCAGTTATTTACTTTTCCCAAAATCGCAAAATAAAGTACGTACCCTTGTGAGAACAGCTTAAATAAAAGCAGCGTTGTAAAAATAAAAACGCAAAGTTGTCGCAACAAAGTTAGGCAGATTGGTTCATACAAGAATTTAGTCAAAATTAGCCAATTAATCACTTAAAATCCAATATGGAATGTTCTAAAAAGAAATCTTTCTCTGCCATTTCATTTAAGCCTCTAAATGTCTCTCATTAGTTACAATTGTGGCATCACTGTTTTTAAGTGAATTTGAAGGACTATTACAACAATATATGATCGCAGCAGCGACAAGACAACAAGCTCCAACTGCTATTCCCACTGCTAACATTTCTAAGTAAACTGCAATAGCTACACCTAAAGCAACTCCAGCTATTGCTAGCGTGGAAGCAGCAGCTACAATAGTTTTCTTTTCAATTCGTGGACTTGGCTGTCGATTATTATTTTGAATACCATTTGTTTGATCTGTTGCTATAACTGAATTTTCTGGTTGTAATCTTTCTGGAACTAACAGTGTTTTGCTTTCCTCTGGAAAAATTGACTCATTAGCATCATAAAATTCTTCATCTGTGTCGCTCTCACTAATAGTTGCATAACTGTTACTATTATCTTCTGCATCAAAATCACTATTTTCATCAATTTGAGCTTCCGTTTCTCTTGTGATATTCTCCTGAAGATTAGATGGCTCTTGTGCAAAGCGTTGCATTACTTCTATCTCTGACAATCCCTCGATAACAAGAGCGTATTCACCTCTACTTGGTATACTTCTATTGTAATTCGGTAAAACACCCTTAATATTTTCGCTAAAATATTTACTTATCTCTGCTAAAATCTTTTGTTGTTTAAACGTAACTTTCTCAGGATCATTAATATCTATACATTCTATGCGTAACAAGTGATGTTGCAAAACCTCTTGTAACTCTGGATTATCCTTGACATATTGAATTAATCTGTCGGCTAAATTTTCTATAAACGGTGTAATGTTCTCTTTTGTAATAACATCTTTTTGTACCTCCAATTTTTGTTCTTTTTCTAAATAGCAATCATATCGTTCCACGATTTCCGAGCTAATTTCTTCTATACTACTAATAATCTGGGTCCATGTCCCTTGGATGCAGGCACTGCTATTTTCACCATACGTTGTTGCTGCTATATATATTTGTTTTAGAAGAACGAACTCTTTTTGCTCTCTCCAGACCTTTTCTATATCTAGACCACTGATTTCTTTAAACAACTTATTTATTTTTTTATCATCATCTATACCATTTAATAATCCGTGTAGTTCTGTTTTCTTAAATTGTCCTTCATTGAGGATGTCACTATTTCCGAGTTCTTTTCTAATTATAGACAATTTTCCTCTTACTAACTCTGAGTTTTGTTCCATAAGAGTAACTAGCAACTCCTTTTTTCCTTTCAGTGGAACGGAAAAATTATCAATAAGTAATTTTATATAACCTATAGATTCAGGTATAGTAATTTTTGCATCATCTCCCGTATAATCATATTGCAATTTCTGTGTTGAGTATTCTTGGTCATACTCACCATGGTCGTTCTTTTTTAAGTACTGCTGCTCTAGTGCTCGCTTAGCTTCATCAATCACATCCTTAATAAATTTTTTATCATTTGGTATAGGATCATTGTCGGATAATGTTCGCTCCATTACACTTCTTTTTTCATTATCAGTTAAATTAAGAAGCCTTAGTCTTATCGGATCATTATGATATTGTTCAAGTAATTCAGGTATATTTTCCACGTAAGAAGCTGCAGCTTGCTTCAATTGTTCTTTGTCAACTTTTACGGATTCAACTAGCTTCTTAGTAAAAAAATTTATCCGTTTAACTATTGGACTTCTATGGACAGATTGACTATCTCGTGCAATGCGTTTATCTTCTCTTCTTTGATTCCTTTCTTCTTCAGGGACCATGCCACGTTCAAAGAAAAACTTTTGCATCTCAGGCTCAGGGGAGTAAGTATAGAAATGAGATAGTGTGTGTCCTTGCTCATCTCTTGAATTAATTAGAAAAGGATATTTATCAGGATCATTCAAAAGAAGCTCTATTCCCTCTCTGCGATAATTTTGTCGCGCAAGATCAAAAAACAACTTCTTTACGCTGTTTTCATCTAGCTTGCCAACATTACCGTTAGATCTTGCTCTTGCTTTAGACCATGATGCTTTCAGATATTGATAAAAAACTAGAGAGCTGCCTAGACATGTATAACCAAATTCATCTATGAATTCCCAGTATTCCTCAGATTCAGCCAAAGCTTTTACTTCTTTTATACCAATGTTGTTACTATTCAAATCAAATTTAATAAATTTTGTAAGATTAACTAAAGCTTTTACTCCTTCAGCACCAATATTGTTACTCCCCAAATTAAGTTCAGTAAGTTTTGTAAGCTTAGCTAAAGCTTTTACTCCTTCAGCACCAATATTGTTATTCCACAAATTAAGTTTAATAAGGTTTGTAAGCTTAGCTAAAGCTTTTGCTCCTTCTTCACCAATATTGTTACTCCACAAATTAAGTTCAGTAAGGTTTGTAAGTTTAGCTAAAGCTTTTACTCCTTCTTCACCAATTTTGTTCAAACTCAAATCAAGAACAGTAAGGTTTGTAAGTTTAGCTAAAGCTTTTACTCCTTCATCACCAATTTTGTTATCACACAAATCAAGTTTAGTAAGGTTTGTAAGCTTAGCTAAAGCTTTTACTCCTTCTTCATCAATACTACAATCCCTGAGAGAAAGTTGTGTAATACCTCTGTTCTCTTGCAAAAAGCTTATCAATTCCTTGATATCTACTCTTTGATAATCCAAACGTAATTTGCCGCCTTGAACATGCTTGTTGAAATTCATTTTTACCTTACTAAATATTATTATTTTAGCAAATATTTTAATACTTTTTAAGTAATATTTATAAAAAATACTGATTTCGTAGTGCCACAAAAAATTTATTTATTTACTTTTTTAAAAAAGCATAAAAATAGTACGTATATTTGTGAGAACAATTAAAATAAAAGCGGCGTTGTGAAAAGAGAAGCTTGAAATTTTTGCAATCAAATTAAGCAATTTGGTTCGTATGTAAATTTAGCAAAAGTAAGCCAATATAGCTAATTTTAGCGTATAGTAAAGTTACTATATTGAAAAGTTCGAACGTATCACATGGTAGTGCACAGAGGGTTAATTCTTAACTAGATTGTACAATCAACATAAAAAGCCATATTCCACTTCTGCTATGAGAAAACTGCTTATTCTTACTAACTCTTTGGTCAGAGATGATAGGGTTTTTACTGAGGAATATAACTCTCAGTCAGTTTCTATCTAAGCTAACTTGTAGCAGTAGCTGTCACAAACTATAAGTACATACTGTAATTGCTATTGAATGATGGAGAGACATACTCCATTATTTTAGCACGAAGTAACAAATTCAATGAATTAGTTCTTCAAGAATAATTTAAACTTTTACAGTAGGAGTAGTCTCATGAAACATTATAGCGGGTTAGATGTCTCACTCAAAGAAACTTTTATTAGTATCATTGATGAGAAAGGAAAAATTGTTAAAGAAGGGGTTGTTGCAAGTGAAAGCAGTGCAATAGCTGATTGGTCAAAACAAAAAATACGAGTCCATAGGAATAGAAAGCGGGCAATTATCAATATCGATGTGCAAAGAGTTTTGGATTACCAGTAACTTGTGTAGATGCAAGGCATATGGCAGCAGCATTATCTGCGAGAATCAATAAGAATGATAAAAATGATGCAAGAGGCATAGCACAAATGATGAGAGTTGGGCTATTTAAGGGGGTATTAGTAAAATCAGACGAAGCTTGTCAGGTTAAAATAATACTTGGAAGCAGAAGACAATTAATACGTTGCAGAGAGCAAATTGCGGGAACAATAAGGGAAAATATACGGGATAAAAGTTAATCAACGTCTTAGTTCTGCAAACTTTGCTTTAAAAGTGCAAGAAATGGTTAATAATCTAGATGAAATTAGCCAAACCTCAATTGAATCATTAGTACATAGTTTAGAAATAATAGAAGAATCAACAAGAAAACTTGATAAAATGCTCTCAGAACAAAGCAAAAAAGATGAGGATTGTAAATTATTAACTACTGTTCCAGGAGTTGGTATTATAGTAGTAATGACATATAAAGCTGCAATAGATGATCTGCATAGGTTTGAAACATCTTATACAGTTGGAGCCTATATGGGATTAAGTCCAAGACAGTACGCTTCTGGTGAGATTGATCGACACGGAAGTATATCAAAAATGGGACTGTAGGAATATGTTATATGAAGCCGCGCAGGTCTTACTGGTAAAATGTAAAAGGACATTTAAATTAAGAAGCTGGGGATTGAAGCTTAAAAAGAAAAAGGGCATGAAAAAAGCAATTGTTGCAGTAGCAAGAAAATTAGCCGTGATTATGCACAAGATGCTAATCGATAGAAAAGAGTTTTGCTATCAATAAACACTAAAGAAGTATAAAACAATAATTTTACTGAAAGTAAATGCCGATGGAAGGGATAAGCAAGAGGATAAGTTGAAGCATAGACTTCGTGGCCGTCCACTTCCGCCTAACAAGTATAGTGCTACAATATAAATTAGCCATATTAGACCGCGGAGAGAACAATGGAAGCATGCTACTTTTAACTTATATTAAGACTATAGAGGAAAAGAATGATACCTTAGTTTTTATAAGCTTAATGAATATGTGGTTTAAGTTTGTGTGGACGCACATATTCATTGGCTACATAGTTTAAAAGAGATTAATTGGAAATTAGTGTTGATGTTTTTATTGCCAATAAAACCTCTTTTGATTGAATAAGATAATACAATAATAAATAAAAGGTTGTATTAGAGCTGAATTTTACATCAAAAAATATTTTTCATGATACAAAAAATTATTGTTGATTTTTATGCAATTAGAGAACTTATTCATAGCTACACTAAATATTTAAATTAAGGATTATAATATATTAATTTTTTATAAATCCACTGAATTGAAAATTTTTCGATATTTTTCATTTTTTTTATTAACACAACTGCTCTTTTCCCATTTCATTGAAAAATTTGTTGAGGTCTTTTGATAGGCAAGTTATTTTATTCATCGTTACTTCTCTCACTAAAAACATATCTGTGAGAACTTGTTATTCTATCTCCTCATATCTTTTTCCTTAACTTGACTCCTATGGTTTATTTAATACTCCCATAATGCAACTTTTCATAAGTCTAAAAAGATTGTCAAACTTGCCAAAAGCGTTGGTATAGAAATTCTGTATCCTCCTGCGTATTCTCCTGATTTTAATGACATTTAACACCATTGATTTGTTATCAAAAACAGAGCCAAAGAATATTTCTCTGTTTCAATCTTTTCGCCAGGCTGTCAATTTTGCTTTCCTTCATTTGTTTTCACTATTATGAGAAAAGCTATACTTGTAAATTAATCATTAATGTTATACACGTTCTTTTCTTTTTCTATTCTCTCTTGCTCTTCGATACAATATATAGCAAGCGGATTAGCTTTCAGTCTTTCAACTCCTATTTCTTCTCCTGTTCCATCACAGTAACCATAAGTGCCTGATTTTATTTTTTCTAACGCCTCCTTAATTTTTTCTTTTCTATCTTTGCGGCGCTTAATTAATTCCCCATTTCCACTATCTCCATCAGAATAAATACTACTATCTTCTAGATCTTGTTTCTCTAGGTCAGCAAGTATTGATTGTAACTTTAAGCTAAAGTATTCCAGTTGTTTTACGTTCATATATTCTTCATTTTCTGAAGGAGTGTAATCTTCCGGTAACTTTATTTTCATTAACTTCTCCATAGCATTATCAATAAAATATATTAAAACTTATATAACTTGTGAACAAAAAATTATACTACCCTCAAAGTAAACACTATAATTTATAATAAACATTTAAAATCCTGGTATGATAGATTTGGTAAAAAAATTAGTAATGGATGATAATAATGTTACTTATATAGTATGTATTTTTATTATAATGTTAAGTTTATCTTCATATACACTTGAAAACAACAATAAACAAGAAGTTATGTTAACATTAACATGGATATGTGCTACATTTGTTTTACAGATCTCTACAAACAATTTGTTTGCATCTGATCATCATGATGGAATATTAGAGCAAATCTTTGTACAGCCACTCTCTTCTAGGCTTATAATTGCTTATAAAATTTTCGCTCACTGGTTATTATTTGGGTTACCGATTTCAGTAATTTCTTCCATATTCAGCTTTGCAGTTCTAGGCAACAGTATTGAACACTCAATAGCAGTTGGAGTATCTTTATTATTTAATACGCTGATAATCATTAATATTTCAGCTACTGGAAATGCATTGATGATTGGTCGAAACAACTTAGCATCAGGAGTATCGCAAATTCTTGTTTTGCCAATGATAATGCCAACTTTTGTATATTTCAAATTGCTAACTCAATTTGAAAGTTTATCCTTGAATATTTATACACTACTAATCACCATTTTAATTTTTGTCATTTTGATTGTTAACAGCACCATAACTACTCACATGGCATTAAAATTTGCTGTGGAACAAGATTGAAAAACCTTACTGTTATTGAATAGACTTCTTGTATCTGTTCAGGCAATGGCGTCAACTTAAGGAAAGATGTTAAGGAGTAAAATACTACAAGAGACAGCACTTTTGTTTCTATTTTACTTTTATTTCTCGGATTGACACAGTTTATTTAACCATAGGCTTCAAGTTAAGAGATTGTGAGAAAATTTAGAGAGGTTAAAGTGGATAAGCCCTTCTACGTTTAATGAAAATTGCGACCAAGTTATAGTAAATTTTCTAAGAAATGCTAGTATAATCTTTAGTTAATACTAAAAATAACTCTCTAATCCGCCTTTTTAGCTCAATAAATGCCTTTATTAAACTGTATTCTTTTTTAGTTTTGTACAACTCATGAGAATTGCACATAATTTAGCATATAATTCACACTGTGTGGCTTCCCTATCAAGTCTTATATAGCTCTTGTATAGTTTAACTCAATTTGCCACCTTACTCTGTTGCTCAGCACTAATTTTATCCTCTGGAATATTAGTATTGACCAGTTCAACAATTTTTGATTCCTTTTGGAAGATATGTGACTTTGCTAATTTATTAGCTTTTCTTCTTCTAGCCATATCCAGTTAGTTTTTGACATATAATTCTTACCTGAATTTTTACTTCCTTTCCTAATTTTTTTCTGAAGATAATTGACCTTCCAAATACTCCAATAGCTCTATTTTTTGATTTATCATATATGTTGGTATCAACGACTTATGAAAAAGCTCCTATTTCATTGATTTGTTTAAAAGAACTAGGCACAAAGTAGCCAAAATCAAAAAATCATTGGCTGTTCAAGATAATCCCTATAACCTTGATCTGACCTCCATTAAATTTAATTTATCTAGCGCTTGATTCGGGTAATCAAAGACTAACTGTAGCTTTATTCTTGATTTGGTATTACTCTCACAATCTCTATAGCTATCCTTGTACATATCTTCCATGCTACCGGGTAGGCTAATGTAGCTGCTATCCAATAATTTAACGCTTCCTAATTGCTGTAAAATTTTGCAATCAATCCGTAGTTAAATAAACATAAAATACATTTGTTTCATAAACTCAACTGCTTCTTTATTAAACCTAAACCCTGTTTCCACAAATTCTTCGTTTAATAATTGGCACATTGCATCTATGCTGCAGTTTTCAATTACCCAAAATTATAGCTTTTATGAATGATGAACCGCCTCTTCCTTTTCTGTTTCAATTGATTGCCATTTCATTGAAAAATTTGTTGAGGTTATTTGATAGGCAAGTTATTTTATTTATCGTTACTTCTCTCACTAAAAGTATATCTGGGAGAACTTATACCTTATTATTTTCCTTCACTCTTTACTTACACTTTTCCTTAACTTGACGCCTATGCTTTTTTGAACATTCCCTATGGGTGGCAGATTTTATGCTCGAAAAGCATTATACATGTCTGCTGTGGTTGCAATGCATCATAATAAAAAAATGAAAGTATTTTACCAGCGTTTAGTTGACTCTGGCAAAGTTGCTCTAATGAGGAAAATCATCATTTGTTTAAATGCTATAATAAAAAACAATAATTTTTATCTTGATGTTTAAGATGATAGATGTCCTATTCGATTGCTATACTAAAGTTTATTTAACATACTCCCAACCGAGTTGATAAAAGCTGTGTTATCTCCTTGCAGCATTAAGTGTATATTTTTTGCTATTTTTTCTACTAAGAGGGTAACGTTATCAAAATTTGAAAATTTTGATAACACATAATCTGCTAAGCTTTTCTGATTTTCAGACCTACCCACTCCAAATCTCAAACGCCAATAATCATTACCAATGAGGCTATCTATAGACTTGAGTCCATTATGTCCAGCAGAGCTGCCGCCTTTTTTTACTTTTATTCTTCCAAATTTCAAATCAGCATCATCATGTATGACAACAACATTATCTAGCGATAATTTGTAAAAATTTTTTATTTTTGTAATAGGGATACCTGAATTATTCATAAACGAATAAGGTTTTATCAGCATGATTTTATTATTATTAATTATGCCAGAGGTTATCAAGTAACCGGCTTTCTTAGAAAATGACTGAAAATTCCAATATTTGTAGATTGCATCAACGATGATGAAGCCAATATTATGATGAGTTAATTCGTATTGACTACCAGGATTACCAAGCCCAGCTATTAAACGCACTACTCCTCTGTTTCTGCTTTAGGCTCTTCAACATCACTATCAGCAGCAGAAATTGTCACAATGGTAAAATTTTCTTCCTCATGAGCTGCAAGCTTAACACCTTCTGGTAATTTTACATCATTGATATGTATAGACTGATTAATCATTTTGTCAGATAAATCAATTTCTATGACTTGAGGTATTTTATTAGGAGAACATTTAACAGTAATAGAACGACACAAAACATTAAGCACCCCACCTAATTTAATTCCTGGTGATTTACTTTCATTTATGAACGATAAAGGTATATCTATTTTAATTTCACTACCTTTATCAACAAACTGAAAATCAACATGTTGCACAGTATCCTTTACTACATGCCATTGAATATCACGAACAAGAGCATATTCTTTTTTCCCTGAAATATCCAGTTCTATTAAATGTGCAGAAAGAGCACCTGATTTATATTGTTTAGTAAATTCCTTTGTAGATAGTGTCAAATTTACGTTATCATGCCCTTTGCCATATATAACTGCAGGTATACTTCCCTTCTTCCTCAGAGCCTGCATCGCTTTCTTTTTTTTTACATCACGTAACTCTGCATTAATTGTTACCATTTCTTGCTGTGCCATCGATTACTCCTATTCAGCTAATCCTTTTTATATAATTTAATAATATAACATAAAAATATTTATTTCAAACTTCATTCTTTCACACTAATTCTTTGTGGAAAAATTTATTTAGATATATACTTAAGATTACGTAGTAAGGACTATGAGTATTGACGATCAAGTAGTTTTTAAGATTTATAAGCCAACAAAAACTGCAACACAATCTGGTTTAGGTAATACAAAATTCTGGCACCTAAAAATTGAGCCTTGTTCTTACTATATTGAACCTTTGATGGGGTGGTTTGGATCAAAAGATCCCCAAAAACAGATTGTATTAAAGTTTGATTCTCTTGAAAAAGCAGTATCTTACGCAAAGAAACATAACACAAAATACATAATTGAAATGCCAAAAGATGTTAAAAGGCTGCCAAAATCTTATGCAAATAATTTTATACTAAAGTAAATTTTATTGTAGTGTGTTTACCTAAAAGCTTAAATCTAAGAACATATCTTGAAAGGACTTAAGTGGTTAAGCATATATTAAAGAGTTCTTGAAGTAAGGAGAGCACGCTCATACGTCAAGCAAACAACGTTTACCTAAAATTCTTTGACATTGGCAGCTTTCTTGCCCCGTTTTCAGTAAACAGTGATTTTGTAATTCTTCTATATATTAGAAAATTTTTATTTTAATTAGCGTTAAACAATAGGCGCCTATTGGTTTTTAGCTAAAGTAAAGGTCAAGTATCTGGAATTCTGGACATAAAATCCTCCTGTGTAAAAAGATTAGAAAAAAGTGCAGCGTACATACGACAGAAATTAAGCACACTTACATGCTCTGAAGAATACGCTTTTTGATTGAAAGTTTGACTGAAAAGTCTGCAGACAAAGATAGATTTTGAGCTCTTAAAATATCTCTAACTGTAATTATAATCAGATTTAAAATATATGGAAGCAATTTTTTACGTTAATATTTCAAATTTCCCTTTCAAGATAGGTTCTAATTGTTACTCTAGGTTTTAAATTGTGCTAACGCACTGCGGCTATTTAGAGAGTTGAACCTGGCTAGCTAGTATCAAAGAGTTATTTTTTAGGTATTTCTCCGTAAGACTGCAAGTTTTTTTGGATTACTCAAATAACTTCATTCTGCTTGAAGAACTTTTATGTTGCTTTGCACTAAATTAATTTCACGTTTTATTTGTGTTAGCTATTTATTTAGTGAGTGGACATGTAATTTTACCTTAAATAACCCTATAATAAAAACATAGTTATTGAAATAATACAGAAGGTCCTCATGACAACCTCTGTATAGCTCTTAGTTTTGCTGAACGCGCACGCGGATTTGCATTTATTTCTTCTGCACTTGCTTTCATCACTTTTTTGTTTAAAAGGGAGAATGTCTTGGTAGATCCTGGTTCACACAAATCTTTAAAAAGGGTTTTAACTATACGATCTTCTAAAGAATGAAAAGTAACTACAATTAATTTGCCGTTCTCACTTAAAATTTCAGACGCAGCTTTAATACCCTTTTCAAGCTCTCCTAGCTCATCATTTACCCATATTCTGATTGCCTGAAATGTCCTAGTTGCAGGGTCAATCTTGCTTTTTCCACGAAACACTACAGAACGTACGATATCCGCAAGTTCAAATGTAGTTTTGATAGTTTTCTTCTTCCGCGCATTTACTATTGCTCTTGCGATTCTACGAGAATGACGCTCACCTCCGTAATTGTATATAGTGTTTGCAATCTCTTCTTCACGTAAAGCGTTAACAAACGTTGAAGCATTCATATGAGAATAGTTATCCATGCTCATGTTAAGCGGACCATCACGTAAAAATGAAAATCCTCTATCTCCATTGTCGAGTTGCATAGATGAAACTCCAACGTCAAAAACTATGCCATCAATGCCTTCAATATTGTTGCTATCTAATAAATTTTTAATATTACTAAACTTTTCAATAAACAATTTTATTCTATTAGGATATTTAACGTTCAGATCATCATAAAATTCGGTAACTGTTTCATCTCTATCAATTGCATACACTTTGCAATCAGCGGACTCTAATATTGCTTTGCTATATCCTCCAGCTCCAAATGTGGCATCTACATATATGCCATCACTTTGTGGTGATAAGTGCAATAGCATCTCTTTTAACAAAACTGGAGTATGTGTCATATCAAGAGACTTTGTGTACTTAAATTAAAATAACTTTCTCGCCAAAAAATATATGGAAATATACAGGTATAGTATAAGGATATTTAAATATAATCAACGATATAAAAATATTAAAATTTAATAAGATAGTATTACTAATATAATATTTACATAATTAACGTTTGAAAAAGTAAGTAATATTACTATAATATCAAACAGATTATGGAAGATTTTGTGCAACAAATGACAAAAGTAATACTATCAAGTTTAATTTGTAATACTTTGTTGTGGTATGACCACATGCTTTTTAGTCATCTAATAAGCATAATCGGAGATGTGTTTTTTCCGTCAGATGACAAATTAGTCAGCATACTTAAAGCTTTTGGAGTGTTTGCAGTGGGTTTCCTAATAAGACCAATTGGTGCTGCTATATTTGGCCACATTGGCGATAAATATGGAAGAAGGATTGCTCTATTTCTCTCTATTATATTGATGACTCTATCAACTGTACTCATTGCCTTTGTTCCGGGTTATCAAAAAATTGGAGTACTAGCATCAATACTAGTGATATGTTTAAGATTATTACAGGGTATATCTCTTGGAGGAGAGGCAGGAAATGCACCATTTCTAATAGAGCATGCTCCTAAGAATAAAAGAGGATTCTTTGGCAGTATTGAAGTTTTAAGCGCAATTCTTGGTTCAATATTGAGTCTGATAGCAGTGCTCATATGTAAAGAGATATCCGATTTTGAATCTTGGGGATGGAGATTGCCTTTTATTTTTAGTTTTGTAATGGGATTAATCAGCATATATATGAGGTATATACTTGATGAAAGCCCAGAGTATAAAAAGCAGGAAAAGCCACATGAATTACCGTTAAAAGAACTGTTAAATGGCTATAAAAAACCTTTCTTAATATCAGTGGGAGTTGACATAGTTGAAAATGCATCTCTTTACATATATTTAGTGTTTTTCAATGTACTTGCATCAACAATCAACACTCACTTTAACCACATAGTGGAAGTATTGAACCAAATTGCACTTGGAGGACTGACTATACTATTTGCAATACTTTCTGATAAGATAGGAAGAGAAAAAGTCATGAAATTTGCATTTGTGGCTTTTATAGTAGTAAGTTATCCAGTTTTTTCAATGATACTAAGTGGTAATAATTTGCTAGTCATAATGGCGCACGTTCTTTTTATAATCCCTCTAGCTGCATCGCTTGGTCCTGTTAGCGCGTTTATGTGTGAATTATTTCCAACAAGGGTACGATATAGTGGATTTGGTTTATCAAGGAATATAGCTTCTGGATTTTTTGGTGGTCTTGCACCATTTATATGCACAACTATTATCAAGATTACAGGACAAGGAGCTTTAGCAAGTTTTTACATGATTTTCTGTGCACTAATTGGGTTAGCTGCTATATCACAAGTTAAGAGTTAGATTTTTTCGAAAACCAAGTGTTTAAAAAAATCTAATCATAAGGTGGAAAATGCCAATTCTTAGGTGATAATGTAAATATTTCAACACCATCTTTTATTACCCCAAGCGTATGCTCAAACTGTGCAGAAAGTGAAAGGTCACGTGTTGTCACTGTCCAGCCATCTAGCTTACTAAGCAGAGTTTCATGATTTCCAGCATTGATCATTGGTTCTACTGTAAAAAACATGCCTTCTTTTAAGACAAGATCCTCATCTTCATCATAAAAATGTACAACATTTGGTGGAGCATGAAAAACCTTTCCTATGCCATGTCCACAATAATTGCGTACGATAGAATATCCAAAATCTCCAATATATTTTTCTATAGTAAGTCCTATTTCATTTAACTTATTGCCTGGCCTGACTTGTTTTATTGCTTCCATTAGCGCATTATAAGTAGCATTACACAAACGCTTTGCTTTTATTGAGGGTTTACCAGCCCAAAACATACGACTTGTATCACCATACCAGCCATTTAAAATCACTGTAACGTCAATATTTAAAATATCTCCATCTTTAAGAGGTTTATCATCAGGAATACCATGACATACAACAGCATTTTTTGAAGTGCAAATTGATTTCGGATATCCCTTATAATTCAGTGGTGCTGGAATTGCACCCGCATTGATTATAAAGTCGTGACATAGATCATTTAACTCATTAGTTGTTACACCTACCTTGACGTATGGTGCAATGAAATCAAGAGTTTCAGCTGCAAGCCTGCCAGCTTTACGCATAAAGTCAAAATCTTCTTGTGAATGTATAGTTATGTTCATATTTCTTATGTTTTTATTGTAATTTTCTGCTTCTCTTGTGAATACATAGATGTAAAAATACTATAAAAATGAGCTCCTAGATCAAGTCATTTCAGCGACAGAAGGTAAAACAGAAATCTAAACCGTGACTTTCGATTTAACCCAATGGTATAATTTACTTATTTTGCCGTCGTGACCAAGCATTCCAGAATCATTTTTATAAAAAGTGTCAGTTATTAGCTTTATAGAGCCTATAGCAGCAGAAAATACAGGACTTTTATCATATTCGCCATCAAGACCGCTACAAGACTCAGGGCATCCGATACGGACTTGTTTGTTGAATATATAGCCTGCAATTTCCTTCATGCTTGTGAGTTGACTGGTTCCACCTGTGAGCACTACTTTATTGATTGGATCTTTTTGTTCTTGAAATTGTTCTCTTACCAGTTCAAATATCTCCTCAACTCTAGGTCTTATGATGTCAATAAGTTCGGACTTGGGTACTCGAGTCGGTTCATCATTTTCACTGTTTTGCAGTGTAATATATTCGTTCTCATCTATTGAAGTTACGACAGTGCTACCGTATAGTATTTTTATGCGTTCAGCATGCTCTATACTTGTGCATAGTCCATAAGCTATATCTCGAGTGATGTGAATGCCACCAATTGGAATGCTGCTTGCGTATATAAGCTTTCCTCTCTTAAAAATTCCAATTGCAGTGCATCCACCCCCTATGTCAACAACGGCAGTTCCTAGCTCTTTTTCATCTTCACTTAAACAGGCAAGGCCTGCAGAATATGCAGAAGCAATACAACCGGCCATACTTATCCCGCTATTATTAGTTATGCAGTTTTCAATATTGGTAAGCGCTGGACGCGAAGCAGTAACGACATTAACATCAGCAGATAATCTCTTTCCATACAATCCACTTACCTCCTTTATATCAGTCATATCATCTAAATGATACTTCAGTGGTATGTTGTGAATGATAACATTTTCTTCAATATATTTCTCAAATGTCTGAAAGACTACACGTTTTATATCTCGGTCTGAAATTTCGTGATTAGCTGCAATTATTTCGTTATGTACGTTAAAAGATGAGATTCCACATCCGGCTACATTCACATATATCTGGTCTATAGTTTCTTCTGATACTTGCTCAGCTAAACCTACAGTTGATGAAATAGAGTAACTTGCATGCTTTGCGTCAGTTATTGATCCACCGCTTATACCTTCTGCACTTTTATAACCCGTTCCTATTATTTTATAGCTGAAATTGCTATTGATCTCAACAATGAGACAGATAATTTTTGTTGTACCTATGTCTAAAACAGCAAAAACATTCTGCTTTGGTTTTATTATTACTGCAGAGTACATTAGTTGACCTTATGATGCAATTTCATTTAAATTGTAGCTTCGTTTAATAATTTATATTTCTATTAAAAATACAGCAACATTTTAATATACCTGGACAAAGGGGAAAATAAAACATAAAGTTAAAATTTTTATGCCTAAATTGCCAATTGTAATTGCACCCGATGAAAGGTTAACTACACGCGCCAGTGAAGTAACAGATATAAACGATAAAATTAAAGAATTAGTAAACGATATGTTCGAAACTATGTACGATGCGGAAGGTCTTGGTCTTGCTGCAGTTCAAGTTGGAGTGCTAAAGAGAATTTTTGTCATGGACGTTCGGCCAGAGAAGGCTGAAGATGAGCTAGTAGGGTATGATTCAGTTGGCAAGTTTTGCATGATTAATCCTGAAATTAAGGAATTATCCGATGAACAAGTGATTATGAGTGAAGGGTGTCTTTCAATTCCAGAGCAAAGCCATGAAATTAAGCGTCCAAAATATTTAACTGTGAAATATAAAAATTTAAATAATGAAGAACAGACGCTAAAAGCTAGTGGTTGGCTTGCAAGATGTATTCAGCATGAGCTAGATCATTTAAATGGCATATTATACATTAGACATTTGTCTAAATTGAAATATGATATGGCTATGAGAAGGGCACAGAAGGTTAAAAAGAACTATGAGTAATGAAGATCTAGAATTGTTGAAGTTCTATCATGAAGTGGGAGTTGATTGCACGCTAACTGAAGGTAAAGAGGAAAAAAAAGTGGAAAATGAGAGAGCTGCACAGTCTCCTGTCATCGAGCAGAAAAAAAAACAACAAACCATGTTCCCAAGTGACTGGATCATTGAAGCAAGGAAGCTTGCAAGTGAGTGTAGTAGTGTAGATGAATTAAGAAGTGCAGTTAAGTCATTTGAGGGTTGTGAAATAAAAAAAACTGCAACTAATACTGTTTTTTCCGATGGTAATCCAAATGCAAAAATCATGCTTGTTGGTGAAGCACCAGGAGCAAATGAAGACCTTAAAGGCATACCATTTTGTGGTGCAAGCGGAATGCTGCTCGATAAGATGCTCAGTGCAATTAATCTGGACCGCACTAAGGTATATATAAGCAACACCTTATTTTGGCGTCCACCTGGTAACAGAAAGCCAACTGATTTGGAGCTTGATATGTGCAGGCCGTTCGTTGAGAAACATATCGCGCTAGTCTTGCCGCAAATTCTAATTTTAGTTGGAGGAATTGCATGTTATAGCCTTCTTGATAACACAAAAACTATATCGAACTTGCGTGGCAGGTTTCATACGTATACTAACCAATATTTATCTCATTCAATTACTACAGCCGCTATATTTCATCCAGCCTACCTACTTCGTCAACCAGCACAAAAACGTTTAGCTTGGGAAGATTTAAAGAAGATTAGGGGATATCTTGATAATACCAATAACCACACAGACGTTTAGCTTACTACTCGTTATCATCTCAGTACCGGCTAATTGCATTAAATATTAAAAAATTTACCAAATAGAGAAAAAGGCAAAAGAACTCCCTGTGCCCTTTTTCCTGTCATCCTATTTCTTGTCATCCCAGTACCCAGACACTGGGATGGCTTTGTTGCATCGCTTATCGGATAGTGGGTAAAGCATAATAAATTCATGAAACTACCTCAAACTTAGCCATGCCAATATCAGTAAATTTATTGAGCAAGTAGCATTTTATTAGCAATTCTTTTTCTCGATTTATCTCATTCTAAAACTAAACCCAAATATTTGCTTGAGAAAAATCCTTCAATATATGACCTTTTCCCATAAGTTGCTTCCTTTTTCCACTCTTTCACACCTTCTTTACCACATAATCTAATGGCAGCATTCCTTTCAGCCATATAATCCAATTTTGTATGCTCCGCTGCACGATTTTTCGGTAAAATTTTTGTCTTTATATCATATACAATTTATAAAGCTTGCGCCTATCATAGGCTCTGTCTGCATATAATGCTTTTATAGCATGCTGAAATCAAGTCAGCAAGCACCGTAATGGTTGACCATTGCTATATTTTGCAGCAATAGCTTTTTTACTATTTATATTCAACATTACATCTTACCTGTTTATAACTGCGATACTTTCCTATTTTCCTTACTGTAGCCAGGGGTGTTATTATAAATTTGTGCTGTCTATGGCAATTGCAACATCTTCCATATTGTTTTTATCAACTCTGCAATCATCGATCTTAATATTGAGTTTTTTAAACCTTCTTGAAGCCTGCGAATAGCTATTTCCTACTTGCTGCAAATATCCTTTTATAAACCCCACCGTTTGCCAATTCTAAAGAGACTAGCGACTATATGCACTAAAATCACAACTTTATCACTATAAATATAATTGCCACCTCGCATTTTGGGGCTATTTTCGTACCAATTTTCCATTAATAAAATGAAAAATATTTCCTCTTTCTTGGAGAAATTTGTTATATTCATAGCAGTTGCTGACCTTCATTTTAGTTGGCATATTTTTCTTTCGTAGGTTAAATGCTTGTTTTATAGTGAATTTTGTCAGTAACTGCCAGTTCTTTTTATTGAGCTATGCAACAAAGCCCACTGGCATCCAGATTGCAAGTAATGCATTGGGTTTGGTGAGTATGGGTTTTGCGTTATAGAATGAAGCACTTTTGGTAAATAAAACTGGATCCCAGTGTCAAGCACTGGGATGACACCATTTATTTCTATGTTTTTGTCTATCTTATTTTGCCACCTTGCTGAACGGATACCCTAGGCGAGACACTGACTCATTACTTCTAACACCTTTTTACCAATTACTGCAGGGGTTTCTGCAATTGCAATTCCAGCACTCCGCATAATTTCTAATTTTGCACCAGCACTTCCTCCACTAGAAGAGATAATAGCCCCAGCGTGCCCCATGCGTCTTCCTGGAGGTGCTGTTTGGCCTGCTACAAATCCAATAATTGGTTTTTTAGTTTTTTCCGCCTTTATAAAATGTGATACATCCTCTTCTTCATTCCCACCTATTTCACCAATAACTACAATACCATGAGTATCATCATCTTTTAAAAACAACTCCATACAATCAACAAACGTCATACCATGAACAGGATCCCCTCCAATTCCTATACATGTTGATTGACCAAGACCAACAGCAGTTGTTTGTGCTACCGCTTCATAAGTTAAAGTTCCAGAGCGAGACATAATTCCTATATGTCCACGTTTATGAATATGTCCTGGCATAATTCCTATTTTGCATTCTTCGGGTGTAATAATTCCTGGACAGTTTGGCCCAATCAATCGACTTTTTGAACGAATAAGTGCATGCTTAACTTTTACCATGTCAAGTATAGGAATACCCTCTGTAATACAAACTATTAGCTCTATCTCTGCATCTATTGCTTCAAGTATTGCATCAGCTGCAAATTTAGCAGGTACATATATAACCGTGGCATCCACGTCAGTTTTTTCTTTAGCCTCTGCTACAGTATTAAAAACTGGTAAATTAAGGTGAGTGCTACCACCCTTACCAGGAGTTACACCACCAACCATTTTTGTTCCGTAGCTAATTGCTTGCTCTGAATGGAATGTACCTTGCGCACCAGTAAAACCCTGACATATTAACCTTGTATCTTTGTTTACTAAAACAGACATGCTCTACTTCACCTCTTGTACTATTTTCTGTGCAGCCTCGTCAAGTTCGTCTGCAGCAATAATATTTAGCCCTGACTCTTCTAGAATTCTTTTTCCTTCTTTGAAATTAGTGCCTGACAATCTAACCACTAAAGGAACCTTAATACCTATTTCTTTTGCGGCTTCAACAACCCCATTTGCAATGATATCACAACGCATTATACCACCGAATATGTTAACTAAAATTCCTTTTACATTACTGTCAGACAGTATAATCTTAAATGCTTCGGTAACAGTCTCTTTACTTGCTCCACCACCAACATCCAAAAAGTTAGCAGGCTCTGCTCCGTAGTACTTTATTATATCCATTGTTGCCATAGCAAGACCTGCACCGTTCACCATACAGCCAATATTGCCATCCATTTTTATATAACTGAGCCCATGCCTTGAAGCCTCTATTTCTTCCTTTATTTCTTCATCATAATCACGGAGCTGCACAATTTCCGGATGACGATATAAAGCGTTGTCATCAAAATTAATTTTAGCATCAAGCGCAACAAAATCCCCAGAATTTGTTTCAACTAGTGGATTAATTTCTATTTGGCTCGCATCAATTGTAATAAACGCATCATATATATTTTTTGCAATATTTGTTATCTTTCCTATTTGTTCTGAACTCAGATTAAAACTATTGCCAAGTTTACTGTTATCAAGACTTGTAAAACCAGTAGCAGGATCAATATCAAATTTCACAATTTTTGTAGGAGAATTTTTTGCCACTTCTTCAATATCCATTCCACCTTCTGAGGAAAATATAAATACTGTCCTATTGAGCTTTGGATCAACTACGAGACTTAAATAATACTCTTTTTTAATGCTTGAACCTTCTTCAATGTATACTCTTTTTACCTGCTGTCCACTTAGTCCTGTTTGATGAGTAACTAAAGTCATGCTAAGCATATCCTTTACAAGCTGCTGAGCTTCTTCAGTTGACTTTGCTAGCTTTACTCCACCAGCTTTGCCCCTACCACCTGCATGAATTTGAGCTTTCACTACAAACACGTTAGATTTTAACTGGCTTATTTGAGTCTTCACTTCTTCTGCAGATATAGTAACAAAACCTTTTGGCACTGGAACATTAAATTTATGTAAAATTTCTTTTGCTTGATATTCGTGAATATTCATAAGATAACTAACTATTAACCTTAGTAAAAATTACCAACCATAACGTTGTCTTCTGCATTCTTGCTGATACCTCTTTTTTCTCGCTTCAGCTTTCTTTTTAACTCTTTTTTCTGATTTTTTTTCATGATATTTTTTTTTCATCTTCAACCCTCTTCCTTCCTTTTGAATCATTTTTCTCAACACTGGAAGAGCTCTGTCTACATCACCATAATGAACTGATACTTCAATCAAACTCTATACCTCCTTGAATAATCATCTCAAAATCTATTTATAAATTAGAAAATTAACATTGTCAATTATTTTATAAACTTGAGCGCTAAAATATAATATGCCATAATTTACATGATAAAGGTGTCATTCTGGCATCAACCATTTGCTTAATGATAGAGATTGCTCTTATAATTCCTCTAATCTCGGGGCGGAGAGATTTGAACTCCCGACCCTTTGGTCCCAAACCAAATGCGCTACCAGGCTGCGCTACGCCCCGACTTCTTTACTCAGAGTATCAAAATTCAAGCAAAATGCAAGATTCATTTGTTTACTTTAGGAAAAATGTAGTATTACTAAATCAAATTTCTCAAACTAAAGATCTTAGCCATATAAAAAATCTAGCTATACCAATTGGTGAAAGTTAATGCAGCAACTACAGCAGTGTCAACTCTCAAAATTCTTTTGCCTAGACTCAATTTCTGACAAAACTTATTGGCAAGATCAAGTTCATAAGATGAAAAACCACCTTCAGGACCAACAATAATAGCAACGTTTTTCTTGCCTTTTAGCACTTTATTAGGAGATTGTCCTTCACCTGTTTCATCACATAAAACAAAATTTTTACTCTGAGAATCAGGTAATTCACAAAAATTAATGGGAAGCAAAATCTCTGGTATACTTATCCTACCAGATTGTTCCGCAGCTTCGATTGCCTGTAATTTTGCTCTACTTAGGTTAATGTTTTTTACTACTGTACGCTCTGTTGAAATAAATTGAATACAGGTTACTCCCATTTCAGTTGCCTGTCTTACTATGTTGCCTAAAGCACCGCTTTTCACCATAGCACAATACAAGTACAAGTTTTCCTCGTATTGCTGTTGTTTAGTACATTCTTTGAGTGTAACTTTTGTCAATTTACGTGATACATTAACTACTTCCCCTAACCACTCTCCATCCTTTCCATTAAAAAGAGAGAGGTTATCATGCTTCTTAAGCCGCATTACATTGCAAATATAGTGACTTTGTTGTGAATTAAGTGCTAAACTCACATCTTGTGATAAAGCTTCTCCAACATAAAGCCTAATTTTTCTCATTCAAAACTTTAATTATTTGCATTCTGTTTGAGTGACTCTTACGGGATTTGAACCCGTGTTACCACCGTGAAAGGGTGGTGTCCTAACCACTAGACGAAAGAGTCGACTTGAATCTAACTGAGTTATATCGATTATACATACAAAGTCAATTCAATTATTTTGAATCACATAGTTAGAGTAGTGATTTTATATCGACAGCCTCCTATTACTCCATGCTCAATGCTCACTGAACCTATCTCAGATTTAGGAGATTTAGATCCTAATTCTAATTGCTGTTCAACTTTTGTATCGGAATCATAGCCAGAATCGTATCCAGAATCTCTACGCTCAAAATTTTGCCTTATTTCTTTTACGCTAAATCCAGCCTTGGTCTTGATTTGTTGACTCGCTGGCTTATTAGCACTTTGCCCATTTGGTTTTACTTGCAAATTATTCACTTTATCCTGCACTAGCCCGTAGTAAGTTCCAGAATTGGCCTTTATATCCTTTGCTTTCCTTTCTGCTCTTTTTTTGAATGAATCCACTTTAGCATAAATAGGTTCTTGCTGCTCTTTATGATTTAAGTTAGCGGACTTTTTTTGCTCTGAAAAATTATCTACATCCTCACAGATAGGTTCTTCTGATATACTAGAATAACCACTATCTTCCAATGATAAATTTTCATTAGATCTTTTATATGAATCATATATCTCAGCATAAATGGATTCCTCCGACACACTCAACTCTTCTAATGAGTTACTAACCTTAGAGTAAATTGGTTCTTTTGAAAGCAAAGCATCATTTTGTGGCTTATATTCGAAAGTTCTAGGGGGTTTTTTAGGTGGTATTACATTATTCCTCACTTCAGTATGTGTGGTTGTTGGCTCATATTCAAAGGTTCTCGGAGATTTCTTAGGTGGTATCATGTTGCTAACTGAGTTAGTCTCAAATTTCAGCTTTGCTACTTCTTTAAACTCATTAAAGCCATCTGTTTCTTTGAAAATGTCCAATATTTTTTCCTTTTCTGCAGCATTTTGAGGCATTACACCATTTGCTACTAACTCACCAAGCATTAAACAACATTTTTCCTTATAGTCTTTGAAATACTCCTTACCAAAGATCGGCATAGCCTCTTTCTCATGAGCAAGAGCTCTATCATATTTATAAATTACACTTCCTATGCTGTCGCTACCTATTGCGTTAACATTTGCTCCAGCATCAGTAAGCAATTTCATTACATTATGATCAAGATTTGTTACTGCGTATTCTAAAGCCTGGGTTAAAGTTTGATCACCACTTACATTAAATGATGCCCTGTCTCTAAAAGGATTAATTTTAGAAAAGAACTTCTCAAAGCTGTTTTTTATATTATGAAGACTTAAAGCTAGCTTCACATCTCCTAGGCTGCCACTTTTAGTAGATTTAATTAAAAATTTATCTATTATGTTCATGATTGTACCCCTCTATATAAAAGTTCACCATTGTGGTACAATTTTAAACTATAATGATTTATTTTCTGCTAATAGCAGCTCTATACCCACTTAACAAGAGGTGGCATTGACATCATGATTGCATCTGGGTTACCATTAGTCATTAAACCAAACCTTGTACCACGATCATAAAGAAGATTGAACTCTACATACCTGCCACGTTTTATCAATTGTTCTTCTCGTTGTTCTTTTGTCCAAGATTTTTGCATATGTTTGTGTATGATGTGCAAGTAAATTTCTAAAAAGGCTTTACCTACTGCTTTTGTTAACTCAAAGTCATTTTCCCAGTTACCAGAACTCAGATTATCATAAAAAATTCCACCAATACCACGTGGCTCTTTTCTATGTTGTAAAAAAAAGTAATCATCACATTGCTTTTTAAATTTCGGATAATATTCGATGTTGAACTTATCACATGTTGCTTTAATTGATTCGTGGATATACTCACAATCTTCCTCATTTTTATAAATTGGAGTAAAGTCCATTCCTCCACCAAACCATTGTTTTGAGGTATATATCAGCCTTGTGTTCATATGTGCTGCAGGGATAAGGGGCGATTGCATGTGAGACACTAAAGATATACCGCTTGCCCAAAACTCTCCATTGCTTTCGTTTGCACCAGGAATTTCATTAATGGCTGAGTCTGCAAGTTTTCCATGTACCCTTGAAACGTTTACTCCAACTTTTTCAAAAATATTACCAAAGATAATTGTAGATTCACCACTTCCACCACCTGGCCGGTTCCACTTTCTCTTTTCGATTTTTGGTTCTGCGAATGACTGTGCCTCAATTGATAAGAAAGATTCGGTGATCTTGTTTCTCAGTGCACAGAACCATTCAAATGCTTGTGTTTTTTGTTTTTCCATCATGTCTTCCTGCTGGCTTATTAATGTTGTTGTATCTGATATTTACAAGATTTATTTAGATTTGGATGAAAATTACTTATCAAGGATATTAATAAATCTATAATAATTAAATCAATATAGTAGAGTATTTTTATATGTGCAAGATGCTAAGTAATAATAATGAGTAAAAGATACATAGATAATAAAAAAGAGAACAGAGTTGACTTCATACTAAGAAATTATGGGATGTCAATTATTGTGATAGCAGCTATTATGCTCTTACCTCCAATAGCAATATCAGTACTCTATTTTTCTAATGTATATAGTCAGCATGTTAACATAGAGATTAATTTGTTAATTAGCACTCTAATGGCTCTCTTTGTGGTATATAATATAAAACGTTACAAGTATCTACTTAATATCATAGAGTTTCAAAATGCAATATTTGCAAATGCGCTAAATCATAATACAGAGTTTTGTCTTATTTTATATAAAGATGAAGGTATTATTTATGCTGATGCAAGATTCTACGAAAGGTTTAAAGATCATATAGACGATGATGTTACGCTAGATAAAATTCTTGAAGCAGGAGATGTTTCAGAAAAAGACAGAAAATCACTCTATCATGCGTTAAAAAATAACACTTCTGTAAAAGTATGCATTTCCTTAAACAAGAAGAATAGAATATCTAACTTTCTTTTGCTCTCTGAGCCGATACCGGACAATCCACAAATTGCTATAAATAGTAATAAGATTTTAAATTTATCATTATCACCAATAGCAAGACCGGATGGGTATTTTGTATTGAAGGCAACGCAGGTAAACAAGGAACAGGTATATGAAGAGTTAATAGAGAAACACAATATAGCAACTTACGTTGCGAATACAAAAGGAGTGATCTTATCTGTAAATAAAAGATTTTTAGACGTGTTTGAACTAAAAAAATTGGAAAAAGGCAGCTCAATCGATGATTTTATATCTCAATCTAAGTATGACGATACAATAACCGAAAATGAGATTATGTTTTTTACTATAAGCGGTGCTCCATTCAAGGCTTATATGAGTACTACTATATTTTGTGATAAATATAATCATAGCTATATACATGGATTTATAACACCAACTGAATCAAATATTGTTGATTATCAACTACATCCTTGTTTTGCAAATTCATCAATTGCTATTGCACAATGCGACGTAAACGGCAACTTTATAAAGAAAAATATAGCATTAGTAAAACTTGCAGGGCCAAATAATGATTCGATCTTTGCATTGATATTGGATAATTATCATATGAAAGTGCGTGAATATTTTTCGAGCAATAGGGTAAATAATGCGTCCTTTGATGTTCAGCTTAATGCTGGTAATAATATGAAAATATATTTCAATAAGTTTCTTCATAATAAAGTGATGTTCATACTTTGTTATTTTATTGATAATACTGAACGTAAAAAACTAGAGATAAAACTTGAGCATTATCAAAAGGTGCAAGCTATAGGGCAGTTAGCGGGTGGCATTGCACATGATTTTAACAATATATTAACCGGGATAATAGGATTTTGTGATTTACTTTTACTCCAACACTCAGCTAGTGATCCATCTTTTGGAGATATAATACAGATACAACAAAATGCAAAGCGTGGATCAAATTTAGTAAGACAATTGCTTGCTTTTTCAAGAAGACAGACCTTGCAGCCAAAAATTATTGATGTAAATAGTACTATAGCTAATCTTTATGAAATGATAAAAAGATTAATAGGTGAAAATATAAAATTTAATATTTATTATGGTAGAGACTTGGGTGCTGTTAGGGCTGATCAAGGGCAATTAGAGCAAGTTATACTTAACTTAGCAGTCAATGCCAGTGCTGCTATGGAAAAGGGCGGAGAATTAACTATACTAACCTTTAATAAAAAGATTGACTCATTGAATTCTACATCTCAAGATATGTTTTCTCCAGACAAGGAAACGATCGAACATGGAAATTATGTTGTGATTGAAGTGATTGATACTGGATGTGGAATAACAAGTGATGCAATTGGAAAGGTATTTGACCCATTTTTTTCTACCAAAGATATTACCTCTGGTACAGGTCTTGGCCTCTCTACTGTATATGGCATTATTAAACAAACTGAAGGATACATCTATGTTGCTAGCAAAGTAAATCATGGAACTAAATTTAGCATATTTTTGCCCATGATTTATATATCAGATGAAAATCTGAGAGAGTCAGATAGTGAAGAAATAGAAAGACCGGTAATAAGTGAAATTAAAGGTAATGGTATAATTTTATTGATTGAAGATGAAGGTTCAGTAAGGGAACCCATTGCTAGAGCACTCAAAAGAAAAGGATTTGATGTAATAGAAGCAAGCATGGGCAGCAAGGCACTAGAAATAATCAGTAAAAAAAGTCAACACATAGATCTTATAATCACTGATGTAATCATGCCAGAGGTGAGCGGACCAGAAATAGTTAAAGAAGCATTGATCCATAGGCCAAATATCAACGTTATTTTTATTTCTGGGTATGCAGAAGATGCTTTTTTAAAGAGTGATGACATCAATATAGAAGATTTTCACTTTTTGCCAAAACCATTCACTCTGAATGAATTGGGAAACAAGGTTCAAAGTGTGTTACACAAGATAAAAAAAGGCAGTCTACTTTGAGCATAATTGGCAACAAAAAAAATTTTCTAATGCAAAAGTTTCTCGCATATATACAATAGAATTATTTTATATTAAGATAAAAGGTGTGAGCAAGATCATTGCAATAGTAAATCAAAAGGGTGGAGTTGGCAAAACCACAACTAGTATAAATTTATCGACAGCCTTTGCCGCTGTAGGAAAAAATACTTTATTGGTAGATCTTGATCCTCAAGGGAATGCTAGTACAGGACTCGGGATTTCTTATCGTAGTAGGGAAGAAAAAAATATATACAAAATACTACTGAGCAGCAAAAGTGAATTGGTAAGGTCGGCAATTTTTAATATAAAGGAAATTCCAAATTTATCGCTGATTTCATCAGTGGTTGACTTATCAGCTGCAGAAATTGAGCTATCACAACTTGAACAGGGAAAATTCGTACTAAAAGACACGCTAGAGAAAGTACGTGATAATTATGAGTACATAATCATCGACTGTCCTCCATCACTTGGACTTCTAACCATAAATGCCTTGACTGCTGCTAATTCTATTATTGTTCCTCTTCAGTGTGAATTTTTTGCTCTGGAAGGATTAAGCCATTTAGTTAAAACTGTAGAGCTGATAAAAAGGAATAACCTAAACCCTTTTTTGGCAATAGAAGGGATAGTGTTAACAATGTATGACAGGCGCAACAAACTCAGTGAACAGATTAAAAACGATATTTGCCAGTATTTAAATGATAAAGTATACAAAACTATCATCCCATTGTATGAGACTGTTATTCCACGTAACGTACGGTTATCAGAAGCGCCTTCTCATGGAAAACCCGCTATTGTGTATGATCTTAAGTGTCCTGGTGCACAAGCATATATAAGTTTGGCAAGGGAAATTTTAAAAAAGCACGCGAGCAGTTGTAAGGAGAAGAAACTAGTGAGTGAGGGCGTGGTATGAAGGATGATAGACGCCTCGGCAGAGGTCTTGCCGGCCTCATAGGCGATAATTATGATAATAAAGAAGATCGACAAGAGTATTTGCCTATTTCATTACTACACCCAAGCAAATTTCAACCGAGGAAACATTTTGACGAGGAGTCATTAAGAGAACTTGCAAATTCGATAAAGAAAAGTGGCATTATACAGCCTATCGTGGTACGCAAAGATTCAAATGATGATGGTTACGAAATAATAGCTGGGGAACGTCGTTGGCGAGCAAGCAAGATCGCAAATCTTGATAGTGCACCCGTTACCATAAAAGATCTGAGCGACAAGGAATGCTTGGAAGTATCCATTATTGAAAACATACAAAGGCAAGATATTAATCCAATAGAAGAAGGTGAAGCGTATAAGAGACTGATAGATGAGTTTTCCTATACACATGAAGAATTAGCTTCAACTATAGGCAAAAGCCGCAGTCACATAACCAATATGATTCGGATGTTGTCACTTTCTGGTGGAGTAAAAACAATGATCAACGAAAAAAAGCTATCTATGGGTCATGCAAGAGCGCTGATTAATATTGAAAATGCAGAAAGTATTGCAAAAAGAATAGTTTCTCAAGGCCTGAGCGTTAGACAAACTGAAAAATTGATAAAAGACTTACAACAAAATAACGATCAAAAAGAGTATAAGTGTACTAAAAATCAAGATATGGCAGCGCTAGAAGGAGCTATATCTTCTCAACTTGGTTTAAAGATCAAAATTAATGATAACAATTCCAAGGGTAAAGTCATGATACGGTATAACAATCCAGATGAATTGGATTTTATATTAAAAATTTTGAATAGAAAACTTGAACCAGCTATTGATGTCGAAAGTAGTTCATAAAAACCCCTTTACAAATCTCGCCAATTCCCTTATCATAATATTGAAGCTGTATTATCTAACTTCCCAATCTGTGCAGATTAAAACGACAAGAAGACTTGTATTTGGCGTACTATTTTTGCACTATGTGCACCTTATGTCTTCACAATATTTCTAGGTTTTTACCTATATAAGCCGAAACGCGCTTACAAAGCGTTTAAGACAGCAAAAAACGCCAAATTGACAAGGGAGAATTTGGATACTAGCCACCCTAGGGTTTCTTTGCCTTTTTTTCCACTTAGTAAATTTCTTAACGTTTATAATTTGAGTTAGTCGCATTTAAAAGCGGCTGAATCGTAGCGTTTAGAATAAAAAACGCCAATATTTTGAAGTACATACAAATAACTAGTTAACCACGGGGATTCTTTTACCTTTTTTTATTTGGTAAATTTCTTAATATTTGTAGCTAAAGTAATTTTAGCGAGCCAGTGCTTGACACTGATCATCAGAAACGTTGTATTTTAACATTACTTTTATACTCGTAAATAAAACTGGATCCCAGTGGGCTTTGTTGCATCGCTTATCGGATAGTGGGTAAAGCATAATAAATTCATGAAACTACCTCAAACTTAGCCATGCCAATATCAGTAAATTTATTGAGCAAGTAGCATTTTATTAGCAATTCTTTTTCTCGATTTATCTCATTCTAAAACTAAACCCAAATATTTGCTTGAGAAAAATCCTTCAATATATGACCTTTTCCCATAAATTGCTTCCACTCTTTCACACCTTCTTTACCACATAATCTAATGGCGGCATTTCTCTCAGCCATATAATCCAATTTTGTATGTTCTGCTGCACAATTTTTCGGTAGAACTTTTGTCTTTATATCATATACAATTTATAAAGCTTGTGCCTATCGTATGCTCTATAATGCTTTTATAGCGTGCTGAAATCAAGTCAGCAAGTACCGTAATGGTTGACCATTGCTATATTTTGCAGCAATAGCTTTTTTACTATTTATACTCAATATTACATCTTACCTGTTTATAACTGCGATACTTTCCTATTTTCCTTACTGTGACCAGGGGTATTATTATAAATTTGTACTGTCTATTGCAATTTCAATATCTTCCATATTGTTTTTATCAACTCTGCAATCATTGATCTTAATATTGAGCTTTTTGTGTGCCGTAGAGACACAAGGAATGTTCAGGAAAGAGCAAACTAAGTGCGAAAGCTGCACAATAGATGAGGGTGGACCCCTCGGAGCCGGTTTACAAGAGCAGGCTTCAAACAACCATAAGCTGCTTTGGTAAGGTAGTGAGCGTTATGGAAAAGGCGTAATTATGCGTCATGTGTGAAATAGAGAGATGAACGCAAGTGAACCACTGATTACACGTCGAAAGGTAATGCGATGATGTCAAAACCAGGGGAGAAAAAGTAACTTGGGATAAGCCTATCGGGAACTTGTCTACTGGGTGGGTGGCATCCGGCATATAGGTGGCATGAACCTATTTCAGGCTATTGTGTGGAACTACGGGAACCTGTCGTTTCGATGATAAGGGAGAAGTCCAAGGAGCTGAACTCTAAGGAAGAGAGTACTGATGCGAAAAACAGGGGCGGATTAGCTTGTAGTAGTGAAGAAGTTTTTGTAATGGAAATGGAGCGAAGGGGCTGAGTTATTTAGTTTTAATTATTTATCAACCGAAAGGGAAGAGTTAATGAATAAAACAAAATCTTTTGACATACCAAAGCAACTGATTTGGAAAGCTTATAAACAAGTATCCAAAAACAGAGGTGCGGCAGGTGTAGATGAGGTCTCGATAACAAAGTTTGAAGAAAATCTAAAAGATAATCTATACAAACTGTGGAATCGGATGTCATCCGGAACCAGAATCAGTAAAAGCTGTTGCGATACCAAAAGATACAGGAGGACAAAGAACTTTATGTGTTCCTTCAGTATTCGACAGGATAGGGCAAACAGCAGCTACTATGTATCTCGAACCGTTAGTAGAGCCGGAATTTCACGAAGATTCATATGGTTATAGGCCAAATAAATCAGCATTAGATGCCATAGGACAAACCAGGAAGCGATACCAAAATTGGTTAATAGAGTTTGACATCAAGGGAATGTTTGACAACATAGACCACAATCTACTGATGAAAGCAGTCAGAAGACACACTACAAACAAATGGGTTATCTTATACATACAAAGATGGCTAAGTGCAGATATGCAACTTGAAGATGGAACAAAGATAAAGCGTCTCGGCGGAGTGCCGCAGGGAGGTGTAATTACCCACTGCCATTAAGTTAAGGGAAAGAGAAGTTAAGATTGGACAAAAAATTTGAAGTGATTGATAATTATGGTAAATACTAGGGTGAATTTTTAAGAAAAGGGAGTCTGAAAAGTGCAAGTTATTTAAAAAAGTAATAATTGCAGGTTATTTTGCAAAGAATGTACTAATGCAATGATACTGAAAAGATATCTTGAATTTAAAACACATGTTTTCTAGCTCTTTTCTGGTAGTTGAGTGAACGAATATCAGATATCTTATGACGATCAACTCTTCTCCCTTTTCTTACCACTAAAGTGTTCATCAAAAATAACTGTGATAGTCGATCCATAATGCAGTCTATGTCTGACTCTGTAGAAAAAATATCAAAGGCTAAGTTTTTAATCGCATTAAATGAGACAGATTTATTGATGCTTTTTTTTAGTTTACTATTCTGTGCGCTCAATGTCTCTTCATCATCTTCTATCATGATACTTTCTAGATTACTGATGAAGATAGTTGACCAAAAATCCTGCTTGATAGTTTCAATACTTTTTCCTGTGAAATTCTCTAAATTTAATCTTCCCTTCAGCCTAGAAAAAAATGTTTCTACTCCCCAGCGCAAGTAATATAATCTCTCAAACTCTTCGACTGTAAAACTTTGCTCATCTAACAGAGATGTTACTAACACTTCAACTTCTCCAGAAGAAAGTATTATTTTGACTAACCTGAATTTCATCTCATCAGGTAATCCTAGCTTTCGTAGCTGTCTTGCTACTTTAATAGGTGCGGTAGACACTACCACCATACTAGATGGGCTTTCCGGCTTAAACATAGCGTTTATTTCATTGAAAGACGAACTTGGACAGCGAATTATATAATTGATTTTCCTTCCTGTAAGCTCAGCAAGAAATCGATAAGATACGTATCCTCTATCACAGATTAACAAATCGTCTGATTTTATGGATTCAAGCATACCGATCGCTAAATCAACCTCATAGCTGTCACCTCTACTTAGCACAGATTTTATTGCAATATTATTTAGCACATCGTAGCAAACTTCAAAGGTTGCACTTGTATAGTCTTCAAATCTCTGGATTCCATTCCATACTGCTCTTGAGCCAAACTCGCCTATTATTTTGTCGCTCTTTGGCAGAATCAGTATTGAAGCATCAAATGCAAGTACTCTGAAGCCATGGTGGGTTTTAAATTCCTGATCTTGGTAGTATAGGGAAACTATATCATCATTTAACTCTGAAAACGCAGTATGCTTTAGCTTCTTTCTTGCTTGAGTAAATGCACTTGCCGTAATTGTGTAATCTTTTCTTGTATGCAGAACAAACTCATTAAGCATTACTTGTAATGACTTTACACTCTTTCTAAAAATCAGGAGAAATACATTAATGAAGGGCAGCTTTCTTTTTCGTGAGAAGTCTTTTGAGGATGCTCTGTGTGCGTTTATAAAGTTTAAACTCATCAATTTATTTTTTATAAACATGATTATTCTTTTTTTTACTCATGTCATTACTTCTTTTAATTTGTGGATCTTACCTGATTTTACAATACAGTCCATCACTTTCCCTTAACTTAATGGCAGTGATGAAAGCCCCGATTCAACTAGCAGATGGCAGTAAGGTAGTTAGGAATAAGGGAGTTCCACAAGGAGGTTCTGTAAGCCCAATCATTTCTAACATATTTATGCATCATGCATTTGATATGTGGATGAGGCAAAACTACCCAACAATACCGTTTGAGAGATATGTAGATGATGCAATGGTGCACTGTAAAACCCAGAAACAGGCAAAATTTATAAAAGACAAGATCGAAGAAAGATTGGCTGAGTTTAAGCTAAAATTACATCCTGAAAAGACACAAATAGTGTACTGTAAGGATGACAATAGGAGAGATGAGTTTCCAATACAGAGCTTTGACTTTCTGGGTTACACGTTCAGACCTAGACTGGCAAAGAACAATAAAATAGGAAACTATTTTGTCTCATTTCTACCTGCAATTAGCAACAAAGCCAAGAAGAAGATCAACCAAACCATAAGGTCATGGAAAATACGTAGGCAAACATATACAACACTAGAGAAAATATCAAAGAGAATAAATCCTATAGTCAGAGGCTGGCTATGGCAGGTTTTATAAATCGGAGATGTATACATCTCTCAGAAATATAGAAAGATACCTCGTAAGATGGGTCAGGACAAAATATGAGAAACTTCGGGATCATGGAAGGCTAGCAAAGCAATTTCTAGGAAAAGTGAGAAAGAGGTCTCCAAATATTTTCTATCACTGGACACTAGGATTGAGATCAAAAGGCTGAATAACGGGAGCTGTATAAACCGAGAGTGTGCGCCGTGGTACGCATTAAGAAATACTTAGCGGAGCTAAGCGGGGTTCAGAATAAAGGGCCTCGAGGTGAACAACTAACTTTAACCCGAAAGGGAAGGAGGACAAGAGCATGTATGTAAAGCGAGAGTTATCTGAAGATGTGTAAGATAACGGCTTGCAACACCTGATCAATATGGTTAAAGCTAAACTGCTTGAATTCCAATCTTCAGGGGTGGAACTTCACATCCATGGGTATCACATTTAAAACCCCATGTCTACAGTAAGCAAAGATTAAACTTTCGTCTGTGTGACATTCTGGCTGTAGAACGATAAGTAGTGAACTTATTTAAGAGGATGAATAGAAAACCTAAGTTGATCTAGAACAGTTCTTAGTGACGGAACATGGGATGACCTAAGGAATGCGAGTTCTATGGTTACGGAGTCATCGTAGTAGTCGTGAAAGTAACGAATCACCGGGGAGTGTGGGAAAGCCACATACAGGGCAAAGGGTGACAGATAATCGAATGTTGAAATTGGGAGGTACGCAGGCTGAAACAATACTTAACATTATACGTGAACGTGGACAAAGAAATTTGCCGGTTAAAAACGTATATCGCCTACTTTATCAGCGTGATCTTTACCTTCGAGCGTATGGCAAACTTTGTTGTAATAAAGGTGCTATGACAGAAGGTGTGACAACTGAAACAGTTGATGGTATGTCTTTGGAGAAAATCGATAAAATCATAGAGGATCTACGCTATGAGCGATATCGGTGGACACCAGTAAAACGTATCTATATTTTAAAGAAGAGTGGTAAACGCAGGCCGTTAGGATTGCCAACATGGTCAAATAAGTTACTTCAAGAAGTAATCCGATTAATATTGGAAGCCTACTATGAGCCTAAATTTAGTGAATGTTCACATGGATTTCGACCAAAGCGTGGATGCCACACTGCATTAAGAGCAGTAATGCAAAAAGGCAGAGGTACAAAATGGTTTATAGAGGGAGATCTCAGTGCATGTTATGACTCAATTGATCATACTATGTTGTTGAAAATACTGAGTGAAAGCTTCCAAGATAACCGTTTTATTCAGCTAATCAATCGACTGTTAAAAGCAGGATATATGGAAAATTGGAAGTACAATAAGAGTCATAGTGGGGTACCACAAGGTTCTATTATTGGTCCAATTCTGAGTAACATATTACTCGATCGGTTAGATAAACATGTGGAGCATATACTAATACCAGCAAATAACCGAGGTAAGCGAAGAAGGACAAATCCAAAATATTTAAGGTTAACCATGCAAGTATCGATGATGAGAAAACAAGGGAACTGGGATCAAGCAAAACAACTGCGTCAATTAGTGCAGAGTATGCCATCTAAGGATTCTTGCGATCCAAATTATCGACGTCTTTGGTATGTTAGGTATGCTTTCTAGTAGGGTTTGCAGGACCAAAAAATGAAGCTGAACAAATTAAAAATGAGATTGCTAAATTCCTCAATGAGGAGCTCAAACTTATGCTTAATGAAGATAAAACGCTTATTACACACGCATGTGATAGCAAAGCCAATTTTTTGGGTTATGAAATACACGTCTTGCATGCAGATGATAAACATGATCATCGGACACAACGATGTATTAACGGTAGTATTGGGTTACGTGTACCACATCATATAAAGCAGAAAAAGTGTTCTGAATATATGCGTTGTGGAAAGCCTATACATTTACCTCAACGTACACTTGATACAGCTTACAGTATTGTTGCTCAGTATCAAACTGAATATCGAGGAATTGTACAATATTACAAAATGGCCTACAACCTTCACACACTAAGTTATTTGAAGTATGTGATGGAAGTATCATTAGTAAAGACTTTAGCATCTAAATACAAAACAACTTGCAGGAAAATTTATAGAAAATTTGGTGCGATGATTGAAAACGATGAAGGTGAAAAACGAAAAGTCATCCAAATCAGAGTAGATCGTTTATCATCAAAGATACCATTAATTACACACTTTGGTGCTGTACCACTAAAATGGAATAAATGGGTAAGCATAAGTGACAACCTTATACCAATATGGAATAAGCGTAGTGAAATAGAGCAAAGACTATTGGCACAAACTTGTGAATTATGTAAATCACAAGAGCAGATTGAAGTACATCACGTACGTAAACTTGCTGATTTGCTAGGTAAACGTAATACTGAGCTACCGAAATGGAAAAAGAGAATGATTGAACGACAGAGGAAGACTCTTGTTGTTTGTCATGAATGCCATAAGAAAATCCAATATGGAAAATATGATGGTGACTCCTTAAAACGTTAGATTATTGGAGAGCCACGTGATACGGATGCGTGATTCGGAGAGGGGTTGTTGGAAAAGTACTTAACAAGTAACTCGCTGGCTGCCCACTCTACTTTCCGTACAGTTCTGCGAGAGACTGGTGGGGAAGTTCTGCTGATCTACTCTCCAGCTAATTAATCTTGCAAGAACATATAGAACAATAAGTGAAAAACCTAAAGATGAAATACAAAATTTTTTAGCTAATCAAAAAGAGAATCTTTCATATGAAATAACGTTACCTAAAATTGATAATTTTTTACCATAGGTTAATACAGTAACTGTTTAAATTAGCAAAAGTTCAATAAGTATAGCTAAGTCTTTGCAATATCAATAATTTCATTGTGTACGTGATTATCACTTTTTGTTTCAATTCCAGTAATAACACTGCACCTATTGGGTTCTTTTACAGCTATTTCTTGAAATCCTTTTTGAACTTTATTATAAAAATCAACGTTCATCTCTTCGTATTTATTTTTATCCTTTGCTCTGCTGAGCCCAACTTGAACATCAATATCTAGAATAAATGTGACATCTGGATATTTAATTTCTACTAATTTGTGTAAGTTTTTTATTAGCCTTAAGTCAACACCGAGCCCATATCCTTGATACGCAATAGTTGAGTCGATAAATCGATCACAAATAACTGTCTTTCCTTCTTTAAGAGCTGGTAGTATTAATTTTTTCATATGTTCATATCTCATTGAAATAAGTAATAAAAGTTCAGAGATGGGATCAATATTATCCTTAAGTAGTAATCCTCTTATTTTTTCTGCAAAATCAGTACCACCTGGTTCTCGAGTCAATACCACATTACTTTCACCGCGAATTTGCTTGAAATAATCTGCAAGTAACTCAGACTGTGTTGTTTTACCAGAACCATCTATTCCTTCGAAGGTTATGAACATAAGTTTTATAATTACAACGCTAAATGCAAACAGTATACATAGAAACCATTTGACATTTAAGCAATAAGATCATAAGCTATATAAAGTAAAAATACTCTATAAGCTATGGTTGCACTGAATACTCCTGGGGTAGATTTTGGTTTTACTGCAAAGGATTTCAATCTCTTGGGAGTGGATAACAAATATTATACATTAAGTGACTGCTGTGGGAAAAATGGTCTTATTGTAATGTTTATATGCAATCACTGTCCTTACGTCCAATCAATTATTAGCAATCTAGTAAGCGATGTTAATTTATTGGAAAAAGATTATCAGGTAAATACAGTTGCAATAATGCCAAATGATGTGAATGAGTACCCAGAAGACTCCTTTGAAAACATGATTAATTTTGCCAAGGAAAATAAGTTTACATTTCCATATTTGATTGACAGTAACCAAGAAGTAGCTAAAGAGTATGGTGCTATTTGTACCCCTGATTTTTTTGGCTTTAATTCCAACCTAACCCTCTGCTATCGTGGACGTTTTAACAACGCAAAAAAAGAGAAAGTTCAAAATTACGAAATAGGAAGTAGTGATTTATTTCAAGCCATGAAATTTATTGCAGAAACTAGCAATCCTCCAGTTGACCAAAAATCAAGTATTGGTTGCTCAATTAAATGGTTTAATTCTACAGGGTAAATATCATGCACAGTGGCTCTCAGCATTTGTTTGATATTATAATTTTACTCTCTGCTGCTGTATTCATAGTCATAGCGTTTTGGAAAATGAACATCAGCCCGGTGCTTGGTTACTTTGTTGCAGGCGCATTGATTGGTTCTCATGGATTTAACCTGATACATTCAGCTGAAGTAATGGATAATTTTGCAGAATTTGGCGTAGTTTTCCTATTATTCATTATAGGTCTTGAATTGACATTTGAACGTCTTATTGCCATGCGTATGCATGTGTTTGGATTTGGTTCTCTTCAAGTTGTAGTTACCATGATAGCAATATGGTGCATTGCTCTTGCCTTTGGAGTGAATACAAACATGGCAGCAGTTATTGGTGGTGGGCTTGCACTATCCTCAACAGCAATGGTGTTACAGGTCCTGCAGGAAAAGGGTTCGCAAGCAAGCCAAGTTGGTAGATTGTCAATAGCAGTGCTACTAATGCAAGACTTTGCAGTGGTACCTCTGATAGTACTAGTGCCTCTCCTTACTGGCAATTCTGAGCACAGCTTAATAAGTTCGTTAACAGGCTCATTAGTGCAAGCAGCTATTGCATTAGTGTTGATATTTGTAACTGGTAGGTTATTACTGAGGCCCTTATTTTCGGTTATTGCCAAAATGGATAGTAATGAAGTCTTTATATCAACAACACTTCTCATAATATTAGGATCAGCGTTTATTACTGAGCAATTTCATTTATCGATGGCATTAGGTGCATTTGTTGCTGGGTTGCTAGTTGCAGAAACAGAACACAGGCATTCAGTAGAACATGCGGTATTACCATTTAAAGACTTGTTTCTTGGCTTATTTTTTATGACCGTTGGCATGTCTATTGATATTGATCTTTTACTCAATAAGTTACCGCTCGTTACTTTATTATCAATTATTCTTATCGTTTTAAAGACGTCCATTATATATACATTATGTAGATTTTTTGGGTTTAGAAGTGCGCCTGCAATACAAGCTGGGTTACTGCTTGCCCAAGGCGGTGAATTTGCATTTATTTTATTCCGTTTAGCAGATGAGTTAGATGTACTACTAAGTGAAATCGCTCAAGTACTTATGATGGTAACTACAGTAACTATGGCTTTTACTCCTCTTTTATCAGGAATTGGAGACTGGATAGCAAATTCATTTAGCACTGAAAAAGTAATACTAGACGATGAAGCAATTGAAACAGACACACAAGACCTTTATAACCACGTAATAGTTGCTGGATTTGGTAGAGTGGGATATATGGTAACAAAAATGCTTACTGCAGAGCATTTAAGTTATGTTGTTGTTGATATTCAATCAAAAATAGTGAAAGAAGGAAAAAATGACAGTTTTCCTATATATCTTGGAGATGCTACAAGATATGAAATTTTAAAATCAATAGGAATAGAAAGAGCACAAGCTCTTGTGGTTTCAATAAAGAATGAAGTTACTATAAAGAAAATAGTTTCTCTAGTTGCAGCAAACTTTCCGCATGTAAATATTATAATACGTTTACCAGATTTGAATAATGTGGAGATTTATAAAGATCTAGGGGCTAGTAAAATTATTCCCGAAACGTCTGAAATTGGATTGCAGCTAGGTGGAGCAGCATTAAATTTAAGTGGAATTAGTGAAAGTGGAGTTACATCTTTAAAAGGTAAATTTAGAAAAGGTAACTACAGTATGTTAAAAGACCTTGGTAAAGATGAATAGTCCTCTATCACTTTAATTAGTGACCAGAAAAAACACATTTAATTAAACAACTATACTCTCTAGAAAGGTAAAAAATTGACCTTATTATAACTATGAACAAAATAATCATAAAAAAATTTGGTGGGACTTCGCTAACTGACTTAAATCGAGTTGCAAACCTGATAAAAAACGATATTGAGAAAGGTTGTAATGTAATCGCTGTTGTATCTGCTGCTGCAGGATTCACTGACCAAATGGCTTTTCAAGCTAGGCAAATTTCAAATTTAAATTGTAGACAAAAGTTATCAGAGTATGATGTCCTACTTTCAGCAGGAGAACAAATCTCTTGCGGATTATTAGCTATCACTCTTCAATCTATCGGAGTTAATGCTAAATCATGGCTCGCCTGGCAATTACCAATTGTAACTGATAATTTTTATTCTGAGTCTAAAATAAAAACAATAAAAATTGACCATGTAAAAAGATCTTTTGCTGAGGGTTATACTGCTGCAATCATTGCTGGTTTTCAGGGTATACATGGTAATAGAATCACTACTTTTGGAAGAGGAGGGTCTGACATATCAGCCATTGCCTTTGCAATAGCCTTTGGTGCTAGAACTTGTGAAATTTTTACTGATATTGACGGAATATATACAGCAGACCCAAAAATTGTTCCAAGGGCACGCAAGCTTAAATCTATCTCTTACAATGAAATATTGGAAATGTCGTCATCTGGTGCTAAAATATTGCATAACCGTTCAGTACAACTTGCAATGAAACATAATATTAAGGTGCAAGTTCTATCCACTTTTAAGGAAATAGAAGGCACTTCAGTACTACACGAAAAAGATGTACTGGAAAGATACTTAATTACCGGAATAACTTATAGCACTAACGAAGCTCTTGTAACTTTTACTAACTTTGCAAATACCCTGAGTACTTTAAGAGATATGGCAGGAGCGAATATTAAAATTGGCATGATAAATGGATCAAGTTTTGCTATCTCTAAATTTGATATTGATTTAATGAAGAAGTTCCTGAATAAGAGTGAAAGTTATGCTATAAACGATAATGTGGCTAAAATTTCAATAATTGGTATTGGTGTTATGTCTGTGATGTACCGCACACTCAAGGTTTTAAGCGAAAAGAAGATAGAGATACTTGCTATCACAACGTCTGAAACCAAGATCAGTATAGTTGTTCAAAAAAAACACGCTGAGGCTTTAATTAGAGATTTACATACTGAATATGAGCTTGATGTATATCAGCACGCTTGAAATTTATTTACTTGATAATTCAAAAAACTTGAAAGAGCAAAGGTAGTTATTGAAATTATCTTGATTTACATCGGTTATCCAAGTTTGACATTGAATGCTTAACACTTCCTCTATTAACGCTTTTCTGTAATATTTATCTAGATGAGACATTATATCGTCAAGCAGAAGAAGTGGTGCCTTATTGTAATGAATACACCTTGCTTTTACACTGGATAAGATGATAGAAAGCAGTAATAGCTTTTGCTCTCCAGTAGAACAAAGATTTATTGGCATGTCCACTTTTTGGCAAAAAACCCGGAAATTATCGTTATGCACAGAAAAGGTTGCTCTACCAGTTAATGAGTCTTTTTCTCTGTTTTCCTTTAAACGATTCTGAAAATATTCTGCAGTATCGTCCAAAGTTAGCTGGCTGCTGAATTTTAAACTTGCCTTCGGAAAAAACTCACAGGAATGGTTATCAATTGTGCTCTGTAGTATTTTTAAAACAGACAATCGCATACGTAAAATATCAACTGCATTGGTAGCCATTACGTTTTCAAGACTAGAGAGCCAATTTTCATCCAAGATATTCTCTCTCAATAGTTCACTTCGTTCACGTTTAGCTTTTCTATATTTCATGTAGCAATAGGTGTAATTTTCTTCAAACAGTGAGACGATACGGTCTAAAAATTTTAACCTATCACTTGGAGAACTAAGAAGAATATAGTCCATTTGTGGAATTAACCATATTACATTGGATATTCTATACAGAGATGAATAACTTGATTGTATTTTCCTATCAATTTGTATTAGTTTCTTATTAAGATTCTTTCCTATACCAATTGAGTTAAGCTCTGCTCCATTAAAAAAGTCATAGTGCACTGCCCAATCTTCATTACTGAATCTATTTTGCATCTCACTGATTTTTGCTTTTTTCATTCCGTTGCTTTTAGCAAGCAATGAGATTGCTTCAAGTATATTAGTTTTTCCAATACCATTTTTGCCAGTTATTACAACTGGTCTATCATCTAAATCCAGTTCAAAGTTTGAATGACTACGAAAGTTATATAATTTCAGTTTTTTTATATAGCAATGGGTAGTCATTCTTTAATTTATATTCTCCTTACTTCTTCTAGAACCTCATCAACATGTCCACTAATTTTTACATTTTTCCAGATCTTCACTACTTTACCTTTTTTATCTATTAAAAAAGTAGTACGCTCTATTCCCATATACTTCTTGCCAAACATACTTTTCTCTACCCAAATGCCATATTTTCCCAACATTTCAGCGTTTTCATCAGAAACTAAAGAGAACGGCAGAGAATATTTTGCTTTGAAGTTAGCGTGGCACTTAACGCTATCTTTTGATGCACCAATTATCACTGTGTCAAGAGAAGAGAAATCTTCTATTTTATCTCTAAAGCCTTTTGCCTCCATTGTACAGCCCGGAGTATCATCTTTAGGATAAAAATAAAGGACTACATTTTTTTTATCAAAAAATTCACTCAACGATAAAATCTCACCAGAATCTGTTGGCAAGCTAAAATCAGGTGCATTATTTCCTACTGTTAATTCCATACTTTGCTCCATTAATAACACTTTTATGGTACTATAGTATATTGTAATAGGAAGGGAGGGTAAATGAAAGTAGCTTTTCAAATGGATGAAAGTATAAACTTCGAAACTGATACTACATTTGCATTAATAAAAGAAGCGCAGAGGAGAAAGCACGAAATTTTTGTCTATGTCCCTAATAATCTAGCACTCAAGTTAAATCAACCAATCGCGCTTGCTCAGAAAGTTAGCGTTGATGATTTTGGTTTTACCTCTAAAAGAGATGTAGACATCGATTTGAATGAAATGGACATCATACTTATCAGGCAGGACCCACCTTTTGATATGCGTTACATCACAACTACCTATATTTTAGAAAAAACCAGTGCATTGGTAATTAATAATCCAACGGAGATAAGAAATTGTCCTGAAAAGTTAATTACCTCACTATTTCCAGAACTAATTCCTTCAACTTTGATTACTGAAAATATATTGATGATCAGAGATTTTTACTGCAACAATCATAAGGATATTATTCTGAAACCATTGTACAGTTATGGAGGAATTGATGTAATAAGAGTACAAGATGAAAATAGTATTCAAGTAGTAGTAGAGCTCATGATTGCAAAATATGAATGCCCTGTAATTGCGCAAGCATTTTGCAAAAACATAGACAGAGATAAGAGGATACTATTGCTAGATGGTAAACCAATAGGGATAATGAAACGAGTTCCAAAAACCAGCGGAGAAATTAGAACAAACGTGCGGCTTGGGGGAAGTTTTGAACCTGCTGAAATGAATGATAGAGACAATAAAGTATGTAATAAAATTGGTCCTGAGCTGAAGAAAAGAGGGCTAATATTTGTTGGTATTGATATTATAGATGACTTCCTTCTTGAAATTAACACAACTTCACCTACGGGAGTAGTCTACATCAATAAATTATACAATATATCGCTGGAAAAAGACCTTTGGGATGCATTTGAAGAAAAGGTAAATTCAAGGGTATAGAGTTCAAAGAAAAAGTATGCTATTGCGTTAATTGTAGTTTAATCATGGTGTTATAATCTTTTTATAAAGATGTGAGGTAGTATATGCTTACAATTAAATTAAAAAATCCTGCAGCAGTAGAAGTTAAAAGCATTAAGGCAAGTAAACACGCAAATTCAACGCAAGTACATAACACAGCATTGTTAAGCATAGGTTATGATTGCGATGTAAAGCTAGAAAAAAGCATTTTATTTTTGTTGTCGATACAAGTTCAAGCATGAAAAGTAAGGATGTGATATCAGATGAAGGTGAAAATACCTCTAAAACTATGGCTGCTAAAAAATCTATTTTTGATATAGCATATGAAAGCGATAAAAAACATCTTAATAATACTTACAGTATGATTACCTTTAATAAGGAAGCTCAAGTCTTACTTGACGGAGGAGATATATACAATAAAGAAGATATAAAATTGGATGTAGGCACTTCAATTTACCATGGTATGCTCAAGATCAAAGAACTTAAATCTTTTGGTGAACTGCCAAAAGATGACACTATTGTAATTTTATTGTCTGATGGTCATAGTAGCCGCATAAATGAAAAAGGTGAATGTTATCTACCACGTGATGTAAAGAAGATTATTGAAGGAAAATTTCGACATATAGAATCATAAGTGTTGAAAGTATAACAAGTGGTATCATAGAAGGTGGTTAACGGCATGTAAATTTCCTCCTGATAATAGAACAATTGATAGTACAAAAGAATCATTAAGGTAACCGTTCACGGAGATAAAGTGGTTTACAAAGTAAGTATAAAAGTGTAAAGAAATAGGAAGCTAAATATGGGTGCGCCAAGCAAAGTGCGTAAAATTCAGTTAGTGAAAATCCAACCTAGGCAAAGTCTAGCCAACAGCCTAGACCATTATGCTGCGTAAGGTAACGAGCGTAGTAAAGCTAATGGAATGGACAATGCAGGGTACAACGAAAGTGAAGGTATTGAGTTCCGAAATCTTCAATATCATAGAGGTCGACATTTTTCATATGATGGAAGACAGCATGAAGGGTAACGATAAGGCAAGTTATCACTGGGATCGGAGGCCGTGTCATGTGTTGAGATGGATTCTAAATGAACTTGGGAGATCCTTTGTATTCCTACTAAGGTACGTTGGAACAAGTCAACAAAGGCGAGAATTAACGGAAGATACAAAGGAAGTCGGACTGATTGATAGTACTCAGAGTGTGGGAAACAAGGGGAAGCGATCAGCGGTATAGTTAGGGATTGTTACACCAACACAACAGAGGTTGGGATATGATGCAAGGAAAACTAAATCAGATAGCAGTAATAAAAGATGCTGTGAATGCTACACTGAAGAGCCGTATGCGGGAAATTCGCAAGTACGGTTCTGTTGGGGGGATCATAGCAACTAAACCTAATAGGAGGATTTAAAGTTATGATCGGGAGTGTTAAATAAACTGTGTCAAACCGAATTTTTAATTCAACTCAATTTTCAATCTACCAGGAAAGAAGATGTCAAGTTGAGATACAGTTAAAGCCCAATTAGGCAGAGCCATTTTTGCTCTACTTTCTTTATAGCACAATATACCTGTTTATACAAGGCATTTATGCTAGTAAATGAGCCCTTGGTTTTGGTGAATTTCCTAATTTGCCTATGTAGCCCCTCTATGGGATTAGTAGTATAGATTATCCTCCTAACTGGGTCGGAATACTTAAAATAACCAGATAGGTTTTCCCAATTATTCTGCCAAGATTATAGGGTACTTTGTGCCCCATTTTTCATCTAATTCCAACAGATAATTCTCGGCAATTTCCTTACTTGAAGCTTTTCTTTAAATCACTCAAAAAACTCTTTACTAGCTACATACTTCAGTGAGTTACGTATCTGATGCACTATACACATTCTGCATTAGGGAACACACCGTTTATTTCTGCAGGAAAGCTTTTTAGCCCATCTACACATGCAATTAGAATATCTTCCACTCCTCTCTCTTTGAGATCATTTAGTACTCCCAACCAGAACTTCACTTTCAGCTAAATAAAACTTCTTTTCTGCCATTTTGCTAATATATTATACATACATTTACTTACACAACTCCTTAAAAAACCATGAAAACTATCGGATATACAGACTGCAGCGGACGACTACGCCATTCGTTGATTACTGTTTGTCAGTAATACTTGATATCTCTGCCGCCGATATTTTATGATCGTAAATTTCCTCAATATGTGACGCTATATCTCCATGCCACTGGCAAATGTGCTTAAGACCTTTGCTTCAAGTTCTGTTGTTTGTCTTTTTCTAACTATTTGGGGTTCAAAGCTTCCTTCCCTGTCTCTAGGTGTTAACAACTCAAATGAGTTGTACGTAAAGTTTTTCCCATTTCTTCGATTATTTTCTTCGCTTTCACCAGACAAGTGGTGTTCTATTTCACCTTCTAGACTCGCCTCCAGCAGCTTTTTTATAAATGGTGTTAATGCTCCCTCCTTTCCTGTCAACGGTCTTCCTTCTCGTATAGACGACAGGTTTCTAATTCTTTATAATCTACCAAACCGGTAGTTTTATTTACTTGACTCATGTCAAACCTCCGTTTTTTTATATCAATTATATTTTTATTTCTTGGTTTGACACAGTTTATTTAACACTCCCTTATGATCTCTACTGGACGCTACTTTCAATAAGAATTTGCATGCAATAGCACAGAAGCATACGTTACTACTCCTTCATTTCTCCCAATAGAACCCAATTTTTCTGCAGTTGTTGCTTTAACATTTATGAATTCATCATCAATTTCTAATATTTTTGATATAAATTTCTTCATTTCCACTTTATAAGGCAATATTTTAGGCTCTTCACAAACTATAGTAATATCTAAATTAGACACGCTATATCCTTTTTCCTGTGCTTTTTTAGCAGCAAAGTCAAGAAAGTGAGATGAATTGCAATCTTTCCATTCAGAGGAATTGGGAGGAAAATGTTCTCCTATATCGCCACATCCTAGTGCTCCGAGTATTGCATCAACGATTGCATGTATTGCAACATCACCATCGGAATGTGCTTCTATTGCCATGTTATGCTCAATTTCTACACCGCAAATCTTTATAAAACTCTTAGCATCATTTTGAACTTTAACAAATTTATGTATATCATAACCGATTCCGACACGAAATTTTGGCTCTTCAAAAAGGAGTTTTGCCATATTGAGATCCTCTTTTTTGGTTAACTTAAAATTGTTTTTCTCACCTTCAATAATCGCAACATGTTTTTTGTGCTCTACCATTAGTGATGAATCATCAGTAAATTCTTTGATTGATTGATGGCATGATAATAATTCTCTGAAATTAAAAATTTGAGGGGTTTGTATGGCTCTAAGTTTTTTCCTTGAAATCGTAGATTCAATGAAATTATTACTCACCAATGACATAGTATCCTCGACTTCTATTGCTGGAACTACTCCTGTATATTGACCATTAATCATAAATTTAATCAAGTTATCTATTAGAATATTTGACACAAAAGGCCTGCAGGCATCGTGTATAACGACAAAATCTGGATTGATCTTTTGCAAACTCTCCAGTCCGAGTTTAACTGAACTCTGCCTGCTTTTCCCTCCGCATACTGGACTCAGCGATTTAGTATCTATAATTGATGATGTAACTTCTTTATAGAAATCTTTTTGACTTTCATTCACTACCACTCTTATGTAACTTATGTACTGATTAGCTAAGAATTTTCTAATTGTGTGAAATAAAACAGATTTACCTGCCAGTTTTATATACTGTTTAGGGGTTTTGGCATTACATCTACTGCCTACTCCTGCTGCAACTATTAATGCTGCTATCTTGTATTTCTCAAGTCTGTTAGTGTGCATGTTTGTTATTTTCAGTGTTAGTGTATAGTAACAGGTTATTTAGAATTTTAAAAAAAGTTGATCTTATTCTCAAAACAGAATATTCTTTTACTAGGTGTAATATGTGCTAGAGGGAAATAATGCACGTTGCTAAGTATAATAAAGAAAATGAAATACATCTCATATTTTTCCATGAAATAGGTGATAATTATAAAAATGCCGCCAGGTATATACAAGATAGATCTATGTATCTCCATAGACCTAATTTCTACACTCATGCACATAAATACCCAATTGCATTTCAAAACTATATAACTTACGCAATAGCCAGTTTCTTATTTTTAGGAGTATCCATATTATCACCCGCTTTGGTATTATAGCCCTACTCATAATAGTCCAAAAAGAGTAAGATATGGTTTATAGTAGTGAAGATCAGTAGCACATAGTTATGACTTAAGGAAAAAGGTAATGGAAGCGTTGGATGAAGGAGAAAACTATTGCCAAGAGATTTAAGATCGGAAAAACAACTTTATATAAGTGGAAGAAAAGACGTGAGAAAACGGCATAAGTGTTGAAAGTATCAAAAATGGCGTGATATAAGGTGATCAACGGCATGTAAGTTACCTCCTGATAGTAAAACAATTGAACGTAAAAAAGAGTCATTAAGATCTAATGTAAACTGTAATAGTGCTATCTTAAATCCGTCTAAGTTGTTTCTTATTTTATAAACAAGAAATAATAAAGCTGTAATAATAATCATATAAATATACACTTTCATTCCATTCATGTCATGGCTTAAAAAATGCTTATATCCGAGGTTTTAAATGGGAGTGTTAAATAAACTGTGTCAAACCGAATTTTTAATTCAACTCAATTTTCAATCTACCAGGAAAGAAGATGTCAAGTTGAGATACAGTTAAAGCCCAATTAGGCAGAGCCATTTTTGCTCTACTTTCTTTATAGCACAATATACCTGTTTATACAAGGCATTTATGCTAGTAAATGAGCCCTTGGTTTTGGTGAATTTCCTAATTTGCCTATGTAGCCCCTCTATGGGATTAGTAGTATAGATTATCCTCCTAACTGGGTCGGAATACTTAAAATAACCAGATAGGTTTTCCCAATTATTCTGCCAAGATTATAGGGTACTTTGTGCCCCATTTTTCATCTAATTCCAACAGATAATTCTCGGCAATTTCCTTACTTGAAGCTTTTCTTTAAATCACTCAAAAAACTCTTTACTAGCTACATACTTCAGTGAGTTACGTATCTGATGCACTATACACATTCTGCATTAGGGAACACACCGTTTATTTCTGCAGGAAAGCTTTTTAGCCCATCTACACATGCAATTAGAATATCTTCCACTCCTCTCTCTTTGAGATCATTTAGTACTCCCAACCAGAACTTCACTTTCAGCTAAATAAAACTTCTTTTCTGCCATTTTGCTAATATATTATACATACATTTACTTACACAACTCCTTAAAAAACCATGAAAACTATCGGATATACAGACTGCAGCGGACGACTACGCCATTCGTTGATTACTGTTTGTCAGTAATACTTGATATCTCTGCCGCCGATATTTTATGATCGTAAATTTCCTCAATATGTGACGCTATATCTCCATGCCACTGGCAAATGTGCTTAAGACCTTTGCTTCAAGTTCTGTTGTTTGTCTTTTTCTAACTATTTGGGGTTCAAAGCTTCCTTCCCTGTCTCTAGGTGTTAACAACTCAAATGAGTTGTACGTAAAGTTTTTCCCATTTCTTCGATTATTTTCTTCGCTTTCACCAGACAAGTGGTGTTCTATTTCACCTTTCCAGACTTGCCTCAAGCAGCTTTTTTATAAATGGTGTTATCTCTTCCTGTTAGCGGTCTTCCTTCTCGTATAGACGACAGGTTTCTAATTCTTTATAATCTACCAAACCGGTAGTTTTATTTACTTGACTCATGTCAAACCTCCGTTTTTTTATATCAACTATATTTTTATTTCTTGGTTTGACACAGTTTATTTAACACTCCCAGAGAAGAATTGCCATTTCATTGAAAAATTTGTTGAGGTCTTTTGATAGGCAAGTTATTTTATTCATCGTTACTTCTCTCACTAAAAACATATCTGTGAGAACTTATTATTCTATCTCCTCATATCTTTTTCCTTAACTTGACGCGTATGGTCTACAGGTAAGACAATTTTAATCAATATATATAAAACTGCAGCAGTTTTGTATATAGGTTATGAACAATTTACTTAATAAAGGTAATACATTTTATTTTATAGCTAGTTCTCTAGCTACTCTTACATTACTTACATCTTTAGTGCTTATTAATGTACCTAGTTCTTTAATTCTCGCTTTAGCTGCATTGTCTGCTTTGGCTCTTATGCTCTTATATAAAATAATGAGTAACAATAGGAGAATAGAGAATAAATTTACTCAAAAAGAGCGAGAGTTAGAAGAGAAAATAACTCTGGCTGCAAAAAAAATAGAAAATTTAAAGGATCAATTAACCAGAGAAGAGCAAAATCTAAACAGGGAAGTAAATAAGGTAAATGTGTTAGAAAGTGAGTTACAAAGTGAGAGGGAATCTTTAGAGCGAAAATTAGAAGCTAAAAAGCGCTATATAGAAGAATTAGAAAAAATAACGAAAGATGAGTTTGATGAATTACTTTCTGAGATCTTGCTTTTACGTGAGCAGTTACAGAAAAAAGAAGCTAATCTAGCCGAAAAAGAAAAATGCATAACGGAATTGAAAAGGAAAATAGACAATAATAAACGTACAGAATTGAAAAATGCAAAACTGCATAAGGAAAAGGAAGTAGAAAAATTATCTAAAGAAAAAGAGGATTTACTCAAGAGAATAGGAAAAATATCTAAAGATAAAGAAATATTAAGCGAGGAAATAGAAGAATTACATAGAAAGAAGGATACATTAAATAACGAATTAAGTGAACAACAAGACAAAATTAAAAGGCTTACAAAAGAAAAGAAATATTTATCTGAAGAGTTAGAAAAGAAATCTGAAGAGCTAAATCAAGCAAATGGTTCTATTGAAGATCGGTTCCTTGACTTAACAAAAGATTACGATAATAAGGTGAGGAGTTTTAAAATTTCACTCTTAGAGAAAGATGATCAAATTAATAAAGTAGTGAATTGTATAATATACAAAATAGAAGAAACAAAGAGCGGAGATAGTAATACAGAAGCAGTATTAAAAGAACTATTTAGTGAAATTCAAACAGTGTTAAAAGAGTTAGAGGAAAAAGATCCTGAATCATCAGAATTTGAAGATTCTGGATATGCCAACTTTTCATCGACTCCTACCAAATTATTGGATTTAGTGTGTACAGAGCATCATGAGTATCTGGATAGAGATTGTAGAATGTGATGATTAGCCTTATTATAATAAAAAATTATACAAGATAATGAACCCAATAATATGCGCACTAGATACACAAGATTTGAATAAAGCTATATCTTTAGCTAATGCTCTGCGTGATAAGGTTGGCATGGTAAAGCTTGGGTTAGAATTTTTTGCTGCACATGGTCTTTCTGGAGTGGGAGAAGTTGCAAAATGCAATGTACCAATTTTTTTAGATCTGAAATTGCATGATATTCCAAACACTGTAGCCAGAACGATTGAAGCAATAAAGATTCTAGATGTTGAAATGCTAACATTACATATCAGTGGTGGGACAAAAATGCTTAAAGAAGCGCTAAGTGTAGTGCAAGGAAAAAAAATAAAGCTAATTGGAGTAACAGTACTAACTAGCATGGGCAATGAAGATCTAAGCGAGCTTGGAGTGGCAAGAGAAACAAAATCACAGGTAATTTTGTTGGCAAAGCTTGCAAAGAAAATTGGTCTGCATGGAATAGTCTGCTCTGCATTAGAAGCTCAAGAAGTGCGCCAAGGATGTGGTAAAGACTTTAAAATTATTACTCCAGGAATTCGTATAGATTCAGGTCATGATGATCAAAAAAGGACAGCAACACCAAAAGAAGCAATAAATTCAGGAGCTGATTATATCGTAATTGGCAGGCCAATTACAAAAACCGCAAGTAATGCAGAATTAATATTGAAATCCCTTATTGATTGAAGCAGTTCAGGTAAATAACTATTAAGATCAAATGCTGTCTTTTACAGATTAAAAATACATGAACTCTTGATCTTACATTTCATCTGCGATAGACAATAACTTTACGTCCTCATTAAAGTGTTACTTAACGAGAAGCTTTTTAAAATAGATAATCTGAACTGGATTGACCCTCAAAAAGAGTAAGATAGTATTCAAAATTATCATTATTATCTTCTAAACACTTTAGATACTTGTCAAGGTCTTGCCGATCTTTCTCACTTAAATTATCTGGATCTTTTAGATTATCTAAATCGCGTTCTGCTTTTTCTAATTCATACTTAATGCAGTAATCTTGGCATTTGTTTTCGCATGCTTTTTTGGATGGTGATCTACATTGACGTGTGCATATAAGATCGGGACTTTCTATTTTTTCTTTATTCATAATCTACTCCTTAATTTTAAAAGCAATATCTATATTAGCATATAGGTGTAAATATTGTATTAATATAATTACTTTTTAGGTATATATGACAGGTTGAAATCATTTCTGGTACCTTAAAAGAAGCAATAAACTCAGAAGCTGAGTTTATTGTAATTGGCAGATCCATCAGTGCAGAATTAATATTGAAATCTTTTACTGATTGAAGCAGGAGAGCGGCAAGGTAGATAAGGTAGCATAGAGTAAAAGCAACAAACGGTATGTATCCGTTCAGCAGGGTGGCAAAACAAGGTAGACGAGAAAAGACAACTATGGGAGCAAATGGGTGTCATCCCAGTGCTTGACACTGGTTCTTTTTTTTGGATTCCAGCGTCACGCGCTGGAATGACAAAGACAGTGAGCTGCTAATTTTTCATATGGTTATGCAAGAAGTCCATTGTATTTTAACATAAAGCAGCTACTTTGATACTTGTAATTTTGAGGATACTCAAAGGATACCATTTATTGTTTTGGCAAGTTTGTACAGCTACGTACTTTATTTGCACATTCTCCTGAACAGATATGCAGCGAAAAAAAGTGCTTGACAGGAAAAAATAAACGCTGTATAGTGTTGATAGTTCTTTAAATTAGGTACACAGTGTCATCCTAGTGCTTGACACTAGCATCTAGCCTTTTCATAATCATCAAAACGTTGTATTTTAACATAAAATAGCTATTTTTATGTTTACTAACTTAACTGGATTCCAGCGTCACGCGCTGGTTTTCTTGATTCCAGTGTTAGCTACATGCATGACAATGAAAAGGTACTGATAAAGATTATCCTCAAATTACAATAACTATTCTAATTTTATTTTTAAAGGAGGCTATTATGTCACTTACTGATATCGCTCACCGTGTCAATGAACTCGCTTCATCATGGGAGCAATTTAAACTAATAAATGATCGAAAACTAAAAGAAATTGAAAGCAAAGGGCCTGCAACAATCGAGCAGCTATGTAAGATAAATAGTAATATTGATAATTGCAAAGAGCGCTTAGATTTTATTGAAACTGCAGCTCAACGTCCAGAGGCGAGCACAACAAACGACAAACATTTTTCTGATTATGTCCGCAAGGGCGATTTATCGCATAAAACCCTCAGTGGAGATGATAATGATATTGGAGGGTATTTAGTTACTCCTCATATTGTAAAACGGATAAACAAGCGTATAGCTGATTCATCTCCAATGCGGCAAATATGTTCCAATCAAAGAATCTCTACTGAAACATTGGATTATATTATAGAAGATTGTGACCGTGCTGGTGCAGGTTGGAGTGGTGAAACAGTAGAAGATGAAGATGGTGGCTATAAATCCAAGTATGATTTTGCACAAGACACAAGTACACCTAAAATTCAAAAGATTTCCATCACAACTTATGAGCTCTATGCTCAGCCGCAAATATCACAAAAATTGCTCGATGATGCATTTGTCAATGTTGAAAGTTGGCTTGTGGAAAAGGTTGCCGAAACTTTCAGTAAGAAGGAGAATGAAGCCTTCATAAAAGGTGATGGCACTTTTCAGCCTAAAGGAATTTTAGCTTATGAAGATAAAATAGAGTAAATTAAAGCTGATGAGCTAGATAGTGATACCATAATGATATTGTACTATTCTCTGAATGAACATTACTCTAAAAATGCATCATTCTTGATGAACAGGAGTACGTTAAAGGACGTTAGGCTACTAAAATCTGAAACAGGTCAATATCTTTGGCAGCCGAGTTTATCTCTTGAGACTCCAGATACTTTGATGGGAATACCAGTATATCAATCTGCTGATATGCCACCTACAGTGATTGCAGTAGCGGATTTCAAACAAGCTTATAAGATCGTAGATAACAGAGGGATGAGAATATTGAGAGACCCTTATACAAACAAACCTTATGTTAGATTTTTTGTCACTAAGCGCGTTGGTGGAGAAGTTGTAAACACCAGCGCTATTAAATTGTTAAAAATTGCGAGCAAGTATTAAAGTTTTATAATATTCTCTAAAATAGTTGACATACCATGTTTCTTATGAAATAATTAAGTTAATATATTATTAATTTAAGGAGTACAATATGTGGAAAAGCATAAAAAAGTTTTTTAAATGGATTGCTGATCACACAGGAATTTCATGGATTTTAGGAAAATTAGGCTGGAAAAACCATCAGTCTACTGGTCAAGAAGAGGATTTTGTCTTTTTAGATATGCCACAATCAGAAGCACCTGCTAAAGGTAAAACAAAACATAATGTTTTATTAAAGTTTGTCGATGGTAAAATAAAGCTGGTTACATCAGCTGAGAATTATGAAACACTGCAAGAGCATTTTAAAAACAAAAGAGGGGATAGCACTGTAATTGATGACGAGTTTTGTTTAAATTTAAATAATGATAAACAATTGTATATCACAGGTCGTTATGACTCGAAAACGACAATGAAAAGTGGTAATATACGTCTATCTATAAATTCGGTTGGGACTCTAGATGGCAAAGAAGTTTATGGTGATAATGAGCCAGAAAAAATGAAAGGGCTGCTAGATTTGAGCGATAAAAAAAAGGTATATAGAAATAAATCTCAATGCACCTAAAGTTATTGCAAATAGTAACACACCAAATTCAGAAACTACTAATCCAGAAGCAGAACAACACGCTGCTGGTGCTAGTCAATCTCTTAATGTATAGTCATTATAGCAAACTGTTAAAAAGAAGCACCTCTTTAGGTGCTCTTTTTTTCTTTCTTATATAAACAAAAATCATATAGAATTGTAAACGCAGTTTTTTTATTCTGATGCTTCTCAATTCTATAGTTCTTGTTCTCTCCTTATTACTATTTCTCTATATCATTTCAAGAAAGAATAGAAAGCTAAGTGAAAAATCAGCAAATCTTGAGAGTAATTTATGTAGAGTGGAGCGTGAGCTTCAAGAGGCAAAGCAAACTTTACTGAATAAGGGTGAAGAGATAGTTGATTTGAAAGTGAGGAATGCAGAGCTTGAAGTAACTCTGCAAAAAGAGCGTGAGGAAAAGAAAAAGGAAATAGAATTACTGACAAAAGCAGAGGAGAGACTCACAAACACTTTTAAAGCACTTTCTCTTGATGCTTTGCAGGTAAATAATAATAATTTTCTGAACTTAGCAAAGGAAGTAATAGATAATAAACTAAAAGAAACAGAAAGTGACTTCAAAAAAAGGCAAGCAACAATCAACGAAGTTGTAATGCCAATAAAAGAAAAATTAGAAAAATTCGATAGTGAAATACGTGATCTAGAGAAAGAGAGGGTAGGGGCCTACGAAGGTTTAAGGGAGCAAATTGGAGCATTAATGAGTCAAACCTCTAACCTTGCTAACGCCCTGAGGAAACCTCACATTAGGGGCAAGTGGGGTGAAATGCAACTCAAAAGAGTAGTAGAAATGGCGGGAATGATTGAATATTGCGATTTTTTTACTCAAGCCTCAGTAATTGATAAAAATGAGGACAATTTGTTACGTCCTGATTTAATAATAAAAATGCCATCTGGAAAGCAAATAATAATAGATGCTAAAGTACCACTTGATTCTTATATGGATGCTATGTCACAAAATGATTTGCAGATACAAAGGGAAAAATTGAAGAATCATTCTCTGGCAATAAAAAAACATATAAATGATCTAGGTAGAAAGGAATATTGGAACCAATTTGAAAATACGCCAGAGCTTGTGGTGCTTTTCTTAACAGGAGAAGGGGTTTTCAGTGCAGCACTGGAATGTGAGCCAGCTTTGATAGAAATTGGAATAGAAAAAAAAGTGATTATTGCAACACCGATCACTTTAATCGCGCTGCTTAGGGCAGTAGCCTATGGATGGAAGCAAGAAATGATAGCCGAAAATGCGAAAAAAATAAGTGAACTAGGCCATATTTTATATGAGCGAATCTGCACGATGGGTGAAAACTTTGACAATTTACGCAGGAGCTTAAAAAGCGCTGTAGATCATTACAATAAAACTGCTGGTTCACTTGAAGCGAGAGTGCTTCCTGCTGCTCGGGAATTCAATAAGCTTGGTATACATGCAAAAAATAAAGAACTAGCCGCTGCAAAAGAGCTGGAGTCTTTACCACGCAGTTTACATGCTGAGGGGTTGAAAGTAGACTAGCTGTCATTTAAATATTTTTTCTGGTCTCCTTAACTGTATCTGTTCAGCAGAGTGGCAAAATAAGATAGACGAGAAAATAGGAACAAATATCCCAGCGTCAAGCACACAACTGTACGAACATTAACCAGAACTTGACACTGGGATCCATTTTTCCATTTAAGCTCATCAAATTTAGCATAAGCTTACCGAATAGCTTGCTTGTGAATTTTCTTGGATCCCAGTGTCAAAGCACACAACTGTACGAACGTTGCAATGTGACACGATGTTGCATAATAAATGATGTCATTCCAGTGCGTGACACTGGAATCCAGTTCTTATTATACAGCTATCTGGTGTACTTATTTAAAATTAAGTTTTCTGGATCTCAGTGCCAAAGCACTGGGATGACACTCTTCCTGGCGGAGATTATTCTCAAATCACAATGTTCGTACAGCTGTGGATCCAGTTTCGTTGTTCAATTTCATCAAAAGTGTTGTATAGCGTGCTTGTTTGCAATCAAATTTTCTAGATTCCAGTGTCAAGCACTGGAATGACACCCCCTGATGGGCCCAAATCACAATGTTCGTACAGTTGTGTGTCAAAGCGTTAGGGATGACAACAAAAGGGCTACTTGAATAGAGGCTACTTAGGTGACAAGAAAAGAAGCATGGGTTTCAATATTTGCCATGCATCTGAATGGGTACCTAGCTGTCATTTAAATATTCTTTCTGTTCTCCTTAACTTATGTTTGCTGATTAAAACAACTTTCTAAAAATTTTTTTTATATAATTCAACTCTTGTACATCATTTGCTGCATAAACAGGTATAGTTTGTTGCTCAGTACCCGGTATTTCTACGAAGATTTTGCCCACTTCTTGACCTTTTTTAATTGGTGCAGGTACCATATCTTTATATTCAATACGCACTTTAATTTTGTCGTGTAATTTGCGGTTATAAGTTATGGTAACATCGTTTGCAACTGTAACGGGCACCTTTTTATCTTTTCCATAAATAATATTTATTTCTTCAACTACACTATCCTTAGCAAATATTTTCTTGCTGTGAAAATGATTTAAGGAATATTGTATTAGTCTTTTGGCTTCTTCTATTCGCTCTTTTTCAGTGTTTAAACCATTTACAACAGCAAAAATTCTCCTATCGTTCCGTTTTGCAGATGCTATAATGCCATAACCACCAGCACTCGTATGACCTGTCTTTAGACCATCAACTCCAATATCATGGAAAAGTAAAAGATTTTTATTTTTTTGTACAATGTTGTTATATGTCAAGTATTGTTCAGAAAATAGATCATAATATTCAGGAAAATCAGTAAAAATCCTTTTTGCCAGTGTTACCAAGTCTTTTGCGCTCATAAAGTGATCTTCATCTGGCCACCCGCTTGAGTTGACAAAATGACTATCATTAAGATTCAAATCTCGTGCAACTTCATTCATTTCAGCAACAAAATTCTCTTCTGATCCTGCAATACCCTCGGCTAGCACTATGCATGCATCATTACCTGAGGCAATTGTAATCCCTTCAAGTAGTTCTTTTACTGTCACAGATTGACCTTCTTTTAGGAACATAGAAGAGCCTTTCCTTTCCCATGCTTTTCTACTTACTCGAAATTTATCTTCCATGTTTATTATTCCAGCCTTTAGATAATCGAAAGCCACATATAAAGTCATTAACTTGCTCATTGAAGATGGAGCCATTTTTTCGCTAGAATTATGGTCAAAAATGAACGAGTCTGAAGCTAAATCTAAAACGACTGCTTGCTTTGCTTTGGTTCTCAACTGGTACGAGTATGAGTCAAAGGGGAATATAAAAATTAATAGCAAAGTTACTAATTTGCTTAACATATTTATAATTTTAAATTTATAGTGTACTAATTAATAGTATGATTTTGCAGGAGTATTTCAATAAATCTCTTACCATTTAAGTAAAAGACAAAAACTCACCTTTGTTGTCATTCCAGCACTTGATGCCAATTGTACAAACATTATCTGTAGGATGCCAGATTAGTATCCAGTTAAATTTAAGAGTATAAAAGTAATGTTAAAATACAATGTTTCTGATGATCAGTGTCACGCACTGACCATTTACTACGCGAATTGCCACAATGTTCGTACAGCTGTGCACTTGATGTAGCCTTTCCCACTAAAAACATTATAGAACTATTATAAAGCATAAAAATTTAATAACTTGATTGCTAAATCCAGCATATTAACAACATTATGATTTAAATTTCTACCCTATCTTCATCAATTTTGCATACAGCCTGTCTTTACTCATTAGAGAGTCATGAGTTCCTACTTCTTCTATTGCAATGCTCGAAGATAGAAGAGAAGAGCCACCATAGCTGAAGAGTTATGCCGGTAGTTGGGAAAATGCTCAATGTTACCCCTATGTTTATTATGAATTGTGTAATAAAAAAACTACTGGCCAGACCAGAGTTTAATATTCATTTTGTTCCAATGTGTAATGCCACTATTCCATAGCTCATATTACAAAACTCAACATTCCTAAAGCCTACCTCTTCAATTTCCATTTTAAAATTAGTCTGAGTTGGAAATTCTCTGATGCTTCTTACTAGATATTCATAAGAACTCTTGTCTTTAGCAACTATGCTGCCAATTTTAGGAATTACTTTAAATGAGTATAAGTCATAAAATTTGGTGAATATCTCATTTTGATAATGCATAGGGGCAAACTCCAAGCAAATAAATTTCCCATCTGGCTTCAATACCCTATATGCTTCACTTAAAGCCTTCTTGCGGTCAGAAAAATTTCGAATACCAAAAGCTACTGTATAATAATCAAATTCAGAATCTTCAAATGGTAAACTCTCTGCATTTGCACATACCCAATTGAAATTGAGCTGATTTGAATTTATAGCTTTGTCACATCCTCTGTTTAGCATGTTTTGATTTATATCACATACTGTAACTTGAGCACTTGGTTCCCCTTTTGCTATTCTTATAGCTATATCTCCGGTTCCTCCAGCAATGTCCAAAACCTTGGAGTTCTTTTTAAAATGCACACTACTTACCATCTTCTCCTTCCATAGCCTATGCATTCCAAGACTCATTATATCATTCATGATGTCATAGCGATTAGCTACAGAATCGAAAACCTCTTTAACTAATTGTGATTTATCCATATTTTATACAGAGATTAGCAGTTAAATTAATATACTAATGAGAAAAATATACTACAATTAAACATATTTAATCCAGTAAATCATTAGTGTTGACAGCTTTTTCACAAAATATCATCTCTCTTATTATGATATTGTCTGTAGCAATTGTCGATATGGCAACGGACCTATACTCAGTTGCATTGCCAAGTATTGCCAATTATTTTAAGGTGGAAGGTAATATAGCGCAGCTTACAATCAGTTTAAATTTAGTAGGATTTGCAATATCTGGATTAATTTATGGCCCACTGTCAGACTATTACGGTAGGCGCCTAATAATGCTGATTGGTATGGCAATTTTTACTTTGGCAAGTATCATGTGTTGCGTAGCTGATAATATTATACTTTTAATATTAATCCGTTTTATACAAGGAGCAGGAGCTGGTGTTGCAGGCGTTGTCGGATATGCAGCAATCAGGGATATGTACTCAGGTAGTGAATACTCAAGAGTAATCTCAAAGTTAAATATGGTAGTAGCACTTTCACCTGGAATAGCTCCAGTGATAGGCAGTTATATAATTTCACATGGTTATAGTTGGAAATTTTTGTTTCTTATCATATCAATTGCAGCAATTGTTATGCTCATTTTTATTTACTTGAAGCTGCAAGAAACGCTCACTGTAAGTAAAAACCAAACCAACATAGCCATCAATATCTTCAAGCAGTATATGTCAATGTTCAAGAATTATCGTTTCCTTGGGTTTTCAGCCATTCATGGATTGACTTTTATGTGGCTTTGGGCGTACATTGCTAATTACCCGTTCATATTTGAATCAATAGGCGTTGAAGTACAATATTTTGGCTATCTCATATCAATTATAGTTATATTTTACATAATTGGCACTTTAATCAATAGAAGGTATGTACCAAAAATAGGAGTGAGCAAGATGCTAATCATAGGTTTGGTATTACCGATAATATCCGATGGTTTGTTGATATATTTTTATCTCATAAACAAATTGAGCATACTTATTCTTCAAATTATTTGGATTCCAAGCAATATCGGGCTTGCACTTGTAATCAGCAATAACGTAACTTCTGCTTTAGAAACAATCAAAGGTATAGGTCTTGGTAGTGCAGTCCTCTCATTCTGCAATATGATGTTTGGAGCTATTGGAATATATATAGTAGGGAAATTTTTTCGTTATGGTATTTTACCGAATCTACTGTTAACAGTTGCATGTTCTATAATAGCAATTCTTATATATAGTTTACTCAAATATACTGAGAAACACGGAGAATAACCATTATTTTTATAACCCAGAGCTCATAAATTATTAACGATTTTGCTGTGATAATGTAATTTTACATGGAGGTGTGGGATGAGTGATTCAAACAGAGATACAGATGCTGAATTATTAACAAAAGAGAGGTTACCTTCCTACTTTGAGATATCTATTGATTCCAGAGATAGTATACAGGTTAGACACAATAACCTAAAAACGAATGAGATAACTCAGATTCGAAATGAAGTAGTTAGTATACTGGAAGAAGAATTCCCTAGATCATTTGTTCCTGAAGAACTGGCAAAATTAAGCTTAAAAGTCTATGTTTTTAATGATGAAATTAACTATAATGAGTGTGGTAATTTGTTTAATGAAGAAAAAGATCATATTATTAAAGGAGAATTTGGAGATAAAATAATAGTTTATAGGTTTAGCGAAACAGACTCTTCATTAAATTCGGACCAGAAGATACCCCATCTTACTTGGAAATACGCTTATGAACAGCTCATGAAAGACGTAGGAAATGAAAGAGAGAAACGAGACATTACAGGACAAGATTCAGATAATAACAAAGAAGCTGGTGCACAAGACAAAGGTGTAAATCCTGTTGCCCCTACACAAACAGAAGAACAGCCGAGCTCTTTTTTTGGTAATTTGTTTAGTATACTTATGAAACCTTTTTCTTTAATAGGATCATTTTTTGGTGGCTTTTTTTCATGGTTGTTTGGATCTGATGAACCACCAACTGTGTTAGAACAACTGAGTAACTCAGGAGGAGAGGAGCTAGCAAACTATCAAGAGAATTCCGATGATATCATATAAAAGAATATCTTAATTTTTATTAGCTGTAGAATAAAATTTTTTATTTTAATGAAAAAATTGCTTCCGCATACTCAAGATGCCATTATAATGATAGTGGAGATATTTAGAGAGCTCAAAATCTATCTCGGTCTGCAGACCTTTCAACCAATTTTTCAGTAAAAACTTCAGCGATATCTGTTGTATGTGTACTCTGAATCTTTTTTACACAGGAGGATTTTATGCCTAGAATTCCAGATATTTGACCTTTACTTTAGCTAATAACAGGCGCCTGTAGTTTTTAGATTAGTGTTAACACGGTTTTTCTGCTTTTTTTACTTAATGTCTTAACTCAATGCACACCAGCATCATTTACTGCTTCTATTGCTATCACTAACGATACTGTTGTTTTATGCTACAATGTAGATGATGCAGATTTTGCATCATAATAACATTTTTGTATGATTAATGTTAAGTTAATTATTAGCCCAGCAATATTGCTAAGCACAATAAAAGTTAACCCCTCATAGAGACCATAGATAAGCCAAGAAGATGAACAAATAACAAAATTATCAGCATCGATATATCACGAGTAAGTTTAGTAATATATGATTTATACACTTGAGGTAATAATCCAACTAGAGACGAAATTAATGCAATGAAACCGAAGCACTTTCCTATGCTTATATACATACACCCTCCTTTTATTAATATATTAAATTTAAAATGTTGATAATATTGAATGTCTTTAAACTATTACTAAACTATAATAATTATATAGCTTAAATCAAAAAGAATTAAAAGTATACCTAAGCTAATTATTATCCAAACTAATAGTCGGCTGTGCATCCTGCTCAGAGATCAGAGCAACTAGCAAATTGTTTATCAATTGAACCTTTTGTTTTCCATCCAATTGTAAGCTTTTATTTTTTTCAAAATGGGCTATTACTTCTTCGATAATTCCTATTGCATTTTGCACTATATGCTTTCTTGCAGAGGTGATGGCATGTGCTTGTTGACGCCTCAGCATTGCTTGTGCAATCTCAGATGAATACGCCAAATGCGATATTCTCGCTTCTGCAATTTCAATTCCAGCAATATTCAATCTTTGTTGTAGCATTGACCGCAATTCATTCGAAATTTTATCAGAATTTTTACGCAAAGATTCCTCATCGCTTTCGCTGTCATAAGGATAATTGCTTGCCAATTCTCTAATTACTGAGTCACTTTGCACAAAAACGAATTCATGATAATTATTAACATTATAATATGCCTTTGCAGGACTGCTAACTCTCCAAACAATCACTACTGATATTTCTATTGGGCTCCCATTTGCATCATTCACTTTTATTTTTTCTGTATTGATATTCTGAAATTTCAGAGAAACAACATGTTTGTTTGAAAAGGGAAGCGTTACACATATTCCAGATTTAAAATAAGTTCCGATATAATGACCAAAAAACTCTATCACTCTTGCTTCATTAGGATCATTAATGAAAAATCCTTGAGAAAAAGCCAATATTGAAACAGCAGTAACCCCAAGCGCAATTGTACTGTCATACGCTACAAAAAGTACCAATAAAACTAATCCTAGCGCTATTAGTACAGGAAAAGCCTTTAAATTTCTATCATTTATCGTATTTTTATCTGTACTGTTTTCATCAGATTTCTTTTTCACTCGCACCCTCTCTGCTGATTATTTTATCTACCTTACTTACAAATAATTTAAACTCTCTTAATTCACGATCAGGCAACTTTATCTCAGTTCTATGAGCTATTGTAAGCGGATCAATGTGCTTACCATTATACATAACTTCATAATGTAAATGAGGTCCTGTTGCAACACCAGTGCTGCCAACATAAGCTATAACCTGACCCTGCTTTATTTTAGAGCCTAACTTTATATCACTACTAAATTTACTTATATGCGCGTAACAGGTTGAATACCCATTTTCATGTTTTACTTTAATATACTTGCCGTAACCTCCGTTATTTCCTATATATTCTATTATACCCTCTGCAGCAGCATGTATAGGAGTGCCAAGTTTAGCTGCATAATCTACTCCTTTATGAAAAACAACTTTACCGCGAATAGGATGCTTTCTATTACCAAATTTCGAAGATATACGATAATCTCCGTTTAAAGGACTTACGAAAATTTCGCTACTTGTTAAGCTTATCCCCTCTTTATTAAAGTACCCCCCTTTGCCGCTCTGTGATTCATAATGATACAAGCTAATGGCCTTTTTATCTGTTATCAGTGAAGTATATAAAATTTTTTCTTCAGCTTTCTGATTACCGAGCGATTTCTCAAAAAGAACCTCCAACTTACTTTTTGGCACAATGTCTTTTTTAAAATCTATACCATAACCTTTATATATGTCGATTAATCTCATCACTGTATTTGGCGCCAAACCTTCTGTGTCAAAAAAAGAGGATTTTATGTCACTGGATATGAATAACAACTTTTCATCACTTTCTGTCATCAAAGCAGCTTTTTTTTTCCTGATCCCGTGCTGAAGTAACGCTGGAAAGTGGTTTAGGTTGCTTTCTGTCATTCCAGTGCTTGACACTGGAATCCAGTTTTTATTATACAATCTCTTGGTGTGTCCATTTGTAATTGAATTCCAGTGTCTGGGCATACAACTGCACGAACATTGCAATTTGCGGGTGGTGTCATTCCAGTGCTTGACACTGGAATCCAGCTCTTTGACTGACAATGCTGCATAGTGTGCTTGAATTTTTCTGGATCCCAGTGTCTGGGCACTGGGATGACACCCTACACGCTGTGCAGATGTTTCAGTAGCATATGCTGGTAAAATACAAAGCAGCAGAAGTATTACCAGCCTCATAGTTCATCAGCAAAAATAAAATTACCTTCCACATACTGCACATCGTCATTATCTTCTAATTCTTCAACTAATGCAGATAATTTATCAATTAATTCTTTATCGCTAACTTTAATCAGATCTTTTGGCTGCCATGAAAGACGAGCAAGTTCTGGTTCTCCAAATTTTGTATAGAAAGCATCACGCACTCTACCAAATTCTTTTACTTCACAAGTTATAATATACAATCCTTCTGAGTTATTCTCCTCAATATTCAATACTTCTGATTCAATTCCAAAGTTAAATAAATCTTCAAAATTCATACCCTCTGCTTTATAGATAATCAAGCCTACATGATCGAAAAGGTAACTTACACCTCCTGTTTCCCCCAAATTACCGCCCTTGCGAGAAAAGATATAACGTATCTCAGAAGCAGTTCGGTTGCGGTTATTTGTTAGGGCATGAACAATAAGTGCAGTACCATAAGGTCCGCAGCCTTCATATTGTATTTCTTCATAATTTTCTCCAGCAACGTTACCAGTTGCATTTTTTATTGCTGTTTCTATTTTATCTTTTGGTAGATTTTCCTTACGCGCAGCAAATATAGCAGAGCGAAGACGTGCAGAATCAGGCAGCCCTTGTTTTGCAGCAACTGTTATTTCTCTAATGAGCTTTGTAAATTTTTGAGAGCGCTTTGCATCCTGAGCGCCTTTCCGGTGTTTTATATTTGAAAATTGTGAATGACCAGCCATAAGAAAACTAATTCAGACCTTCTGCTAACATACTTTTATACTGCTCAGCTTCTAAGTCAAGGCCAAGAGCTAAGTAAGCCGAGATTAAATGGTTAATAATTCTAGGAAAATATTGAGAATCTTTATCGCTTACCATATTTTGAAAACGTTTAATTGCCGCTAAATATTCACCACGCCTTAAATAAAATCCACCAATAGAATACTCTTTTTTTGATATATGTTCTGTGATTAATTTTGCTTTTTCTTTGATCTCGTCTATATACTCGCTATCTGGGAAAAGGTTAATGTACTCAGTAGCTAGCTCTAAGGTTTTATATGCAATTTGTTGCCCAAGCTGCACTTTGTTAATTTGCATGTAATAAGATAATACTCTTAAGTAATATATATATGGTAAATCTTCACCATTTGAATAAGTGTATATATAATCATCCATATCACTTCCAGCACTGCTGTAGTTACCCATATTATAGTGAGAAACTCCAGACAATAATTTTGCTTTCATTGCCCAATAAGACAAAGGATACAAATCCTCTATCTTTTGAAATGCTCTAATAGCTTGCTTATATTTTTTCTCGTCAAAAAGCCTAACTGCTTCCTCGTATAGTTCGGCCTCAGTGTGTTCAAGATCATTCGCATACGACTGCGTAAAGGGGGAAATTAGAAGAAAAAAGCATATGGTTAAAGTCTTATACATAAGATTTTTTTTCAATCAAAGTAAAGTATAGACTAAATATTATCTAAATAAACAAATTTTTGAAATTATCATCGAGCAAAAAGCGGCTCTTGGCCACCATTCCTTACATTACCCGCACCAGCACCTGTTGAAACACCTTTTCCACTCACTTCTACGTCCTCTAGCTTTCTACTATAAGAATGTATGATCAATCCACTTCCTGCCATCAAAAGAGCAATACCTACTAGACCTAAAGCAGGTCCAACAGCAGATGATGCTAATGCTACTAACATTATCTTCCTTACTAGTAATAAAGAAGAACCAGCAAAAATTAACTTAGCCGCAGACATATTGCTTGTCTTTTTTTCAGACCTATCATCAAAGCCTTGCTCTTTTTCTACCTCATGTTTTTTACTTTTCTTGTACTCACAATAGCAGAGAGTAGCACTCGCCACAAAGTAAAATAGACTGGAAATTGAAAAAACTACGTCTTCTATTATTCCTTGTTCCAATGCTTCGCTTACTATGCTGGCCACAATAACTAATGTAACTAAAGCAGCATCAGCATAGTTAAAGTAATCATCAATTGTATAAGGAGAGTCTCTCTTTTCTTTTTCTCCCCTTTCAATATTCTCCAACTCTCGTTCTTTTTGTGCTATTTTCCTATTATTGTAAATTAAATATAGCGTACAAATAAGAGATAGGACCATGAAAGGTAATATAGTGTGGCTTAGCGCACCACTTATCACGCCAAGTAATACCTGATCGCTACATGTTTTTTCCAGTTCAATAGCCATAAATAATGCAAATGGAACCATTGTTGCCAATGATACATATTTTCTATGTAGCTCTCTTTTTTTTAACGTTAATAACTCTTGTTCTAGCTTCTTCTTTTTTTTTTCTTCTTCGAGTGTTAATAACTCCTGTTCAAGTTTCTTTTTCCTTTCTACTTCTTCTTCTATTCCTGACCAAAAATCCCGAAAAAAATCCTCCACTGTAGCATCTTTTCCAAATCCTGATCCTTTAGAGAAGTGCTTAGTATTAAGGCTATCTGCAGTAATAATAGTCATATGAATCGACTAATTTATGAACTAATACATTATACAGGATTTTAACTACTCAGTCAATATTATGAAATTATTAACTGCTTTTAAGCAATTCAGTCAATCTGTTTGATGCCAACTAGAACGTAATTATAACCTGACCACACAGTCATAATAGCCGCAACCCACAAACAAATCACACCTACATATTTAGTTGCTTCATAATCACTCATTATTAGCGCTACTACGGCAACCATCTGCAAAAATGTTTTAATTTTCCCAGCTTTGCTCACAGGTAGGATAACGTTCTTAGCTATCAAAAACTCCCGCAGACCTGAAACTAATATCTCCCTACAAACAATTATAACTGACGGTATAATTGTAACATCATCTATCTTTTGCTTATAGACTAGCATGATTATTGTTGAAACTACTACTAACTTATCGGCAATTGGATCAAATAACTTGCCAAAATTCGATTGGACTTTCCATGCACGCGCTAAATAACCATCAAAAAAATCTGTAATGCACGCAAACATAAAGATCAATATTGTTATTAGATTTGCATACTTACTTTCTATATAAAAGCTTAATATTATTGCCGGTATTGCGAGCGCACGAGAAATTGTTAGCAAATTAGGCACGTTTTTCTTAAGCATGTACATCACTCTCCTAATAAACTCCTTCAATTAACTGATCCTTTCTCCTAAGAAACTCCTTGAACTAACTCATCTTTTTTTACCAGGATATAGCCAAATTCAGAAGCTTTTTTACTCAGATTTTTCATAACCCTGTTTTGATAAAGTTTTTCGTAAGAATCAATTCCTTTTTCGACATACTCTTGTCCATACTTTAGCATATTATAAAAGATACATGCTAATTTCCTTGCCATAGCAGTGATCGCTTTTGGAGCTCCCAGTCGTTTTTTCCACTTTCTGCATTGTGAACCAAGAGCAGTATTACTTTTTGATACACATTGTGCAGCAAGCCGTAAGGCATTTGCAGCACGATTTACGACTTTACAAGTTTTCGTGCTAAACACTTTCTCTCCAGTGATTTTATTACCAGGACTCAGCCCCAACCAAGACGAAAATGTTGGCCATTTGTTATGGTTGATACCAGTCTCTGAGATTATGGTCTGTATACTTAGTACACTGAATCCTGGATCTAGTAAAATCTATCCCGATAACCCGGTATAATTCTTCATGCAAATTAAAGTTTGGATCATTTTTTTGCTTGCCTTGTGCTTTACTTGTTGATTTGCTCTCATCAGATTTTGTTTCAAATGTTTTATAGTAGCTTTCAACGCTTCTATCACATTCCTTTATTTGTTCCTGGAAAAAAGTATATGCTTCATATTCTTGCTTAAGTGTAAACAAGTGTTCCTCTCTGTAGTCACCGGTTAATGCCTTTACAATAGTAGATTTATCATTTCTTATTCGTCCATCCCTTAATTCAGCTAATTTTTCAGGATCTCTTTCACCTTCAATTATCGCTTCAATAATCCTAATACCTGTTACACCGTTAATATCACTAATTGCCTTATGTAACTGAATGTTCATCTGAATTAATGCCTTTTGCATGCGTTGAGTGTGTGTACTTGCGCTTCTGATTAGATTATTACGTTGTCTGACGTAGCCACGCAGTACGCAAATTTGATCATCTGGTCTAAATGATCCTTGGAGCAGTCCATAGCTATGTAACTGTTGCAACCACTGGCAATCTTGAACATCAGATTTTCTACCAGGTACATTTTTAATATGCCGCGCGTTTACTAATTTTACTTCAAATCCATATGATTCAAGTATTTGAAATAAAGGAATCCAATATACTCCCGTTGATTCCATAGCTACCGTTTTAATTTCACACTTCTTCAACCATTTTGCTAAGTTATGCAGATCCACTGTAAAACAACCAAACTTTTGGATATGTTGCTCATCTCTTCCTTCTGGAACACATACATAATGTACAGATGAGCCAATGTCTATTCCTGCCGCATTAGGGTTCATTACTTCCAACTTATTTTTTACTTTTGCCATTTTATACCTTTAGTATATAATTTATCATTGAAGAAGCGCTTCAGCTTGAGACGGTAAAATTAAGGCACTCTCCTAAACGAGGTAGTCTGAATAGACTCCATCAATGGTTTAACCGTCACCTTCAAAACCATGCTAACCAACGGGCACTGTGACACCATTGGGATATCGGTCATAACTGCAGAAGTGCTTCCTACGCAATTATACCAACAAATTACTAAAAACTTAAATTAGGGAGTTTCTTTTTGGTTTGACAGGTTTTGCCTGTTCGATGCTTACCAGAACATAACCGAATTCAAGGGCTTTTCTACTTAGATTTTTCATAACCCTGTCTTGATAAAGTTTCTCATAATAATCAATTCCTTTTTCTACATATTCTTTTCCATATTTTAGCATATTGTAAAAAATACATGCCAATTTTCTTGCTGTAGCAGTAATTGCTTTCGGTATCTCTAGTCGCTTCTTTAAAACCTCCTGCAGTATGCACCAAGTGCAGTCTTGATACACAGCAAGGCATTCGCAGCACGATTTATAACCTTACGTGTTCTTGTTCCAATAATTTTCCCTCCTGTAATTTTATTAGTAGGACTCAACCCGAGCCATGAAGAAAAATGCTTTTCTGTCTGCCATTTATTGCGATTTATACCTGTTTCTGAAATGATAGTCTGTACACTTAATACATCAAGTCTTGGAACTTTAGTAAAATCCATTCCTGTTATTCGATATAAATCTTCGTCTACGGCAAAATCTGGACTATTCTTCTGCTTCCGCTTTTTTATTTTATTCAATGTTCCGTTCTCATTCAACTTTGTTTCAAATATTTTATAGTAATTTTCTATACTTTTATCACATTCGGTTTGAAAAAAAAGTATATGCTGCATATTCTTATTTCAATACAAACAAGTGTTCTTCTCTATATGATCATAAATATAGAGAAGTTACCGTATGAAATATCACATAAAAAAAGAAATTTGGAAGCAAATTTTGCATTTTTAAAGAGCACAAAAGGAATACACAGTAAAAATGAGGAGAAGTTAAGAATATTTATGGAAGCAGTGTGGCAAAGTGGCCGCCAATGACCAAGAATTTACGGTAATTACAGGAGTATACATAGGAGGTTTAAAAAGTGGTGCGAAAAGGGAATTTTGGTAAAATTACTTAAGTATGCACAACAAGATCCAGATTTGGAAATCTCCATAATTGATGGAACAATCATCAGATCTCATTCATGTTCAGCTGGATATAGAAAAGATTCTCAGGCTCAAGAGGCCTTAGGACGGAGAACTGAAATTCATGCACTTGTTGACGCATTGGGAAATCCACTCAAATTTATTCTGACCTTAGGCCAAAGGAACGCAGGCATCACAGTTCTGACTAAAAATGTCTCTAGCCCCACTGTAGCGGCCGATTGACCAAGCTGTTTTGATAATCCTAATTTTGGTTTCAGTATTTTTGTTTCTCATATCTAACACTCCTTTTTTTATGTTGTTTTAACTTACTTTTTTTAAGTTAAGTCTTGTTTAATACAAAAAATATCTGTACTCATAGCTACCAGTGTAGCACTTAAACCTAGTGCTCAACTTTATGGAATACAAGAACCACAAGGAATAGCAAATGAGAGTTCAGTAACTTGACATAGTTGTACTGCCTTCCCACGTTTGAAGCAAGTTATTATTCCATCTCAAACCATAGTACAGAGTAAATATGACTAAAATTTTCTGTTTATGAGTTATTTATGTAAAGATACTATTTGACTTTGAGCTTTGAAGGTACTATGTAATAGTATTATTTAATATGCGAGGTTTATTTATGGGTATGAACTCTAGTGAAAGGGCAAAGGTGCTCAAAGAAAGTAAAACTCAGTCTGTGTCGCCAAAAAAGTTCAAAAATAATCAGTCCATGTTACCAAAACGGAGTCGGAATTCTGGTGAAAAGCTATGGAATGCATCAAAAGTATTAGAAGATACAAGAGTAGAATTAAAAAAAAGACGGCTTGAAATAGAATTAAAAAAAGACCATGAAATTTCAGAAAAACTGTCAGAAGAAGAAATAGAAAAAATAGTGAAGTTGGGAGAGGAAATAGAAGAAGAGGTACAAGAAATAGCAACGCCAATACCAATGTTACTACTTAAGGAAAAAATAACACAATTACGAGGAGGAAAAACAATAAAATTTGCTGAACAAATAGAAAAGCAAGCAAAAGAAATGCAAGAATTATATAAGAAACTAGAATTAAGTGCTAAAATAAAAGAAGAAGATCTAAATAAGCTCAAGGACATAAAGAAAGAATCAGCAGAGAGTTAGTGAGCTATATGCCTAATTCAAATCCTAGAATGTTGTACACTACTGTTATTGGTGTTAGTCTTGCTGCTGGGTTGGTAACAAGTACTGTACTTGAGCATACAACTAGACTAAGTATGTTAGCAATAATCAGTATGGCAGCAGTATCTGCACTCGTAGCCGGTTACGTTACATATAAAACAATAGAACCTAATACTAAAGTAGATGAATCAAGAGAATCACACATAAGTAGTACTAGTCATTCACTTCCTCAATCTGATGGATAAAATTTTATCAATTCTTTTTAAGTTGCTTCTTAAAAGGAGAACATCAACGATGTTCTCCTTTTAATTTGGTTGAAATGCAGAAAACTCCTATGTTGAAGTTCACAAAGTTGTTAAGTGTTGCCATTAAGTCCTAGCTAGTACAACTAGGCAAGTGTTCGTGTATCTTATTGACATATTTAACTTATTCTGTTACAATTTTTAGTAGTATGTTTAGAGGTAAAAAATGATGAAAGGCTTTAGATTGCTAATTAATCAAATCAGGCTTTCATGGATTAGCTTAATATTAAAAATAAAGAGCTTCTTTCAAATTCACAACACACATCATAAAACAACCGCTAGCAATGGAAATGACCATACAAGAAAAATAAGTGTAGAGAATAAAATAGAAACGAAAGGTAATGAGATTGATTTAGAGGATATATGGTATGATGCTCTAGAAGAGCAAGAATTAGATAGAGAGGAATACTTTGACGCTGTTGAAAGTTTGGATGAACAGGAAAATAGTGAAAGGAAAGAGTATGATGAAAATAAGTGCTACAGTCTACAAGATGGTCTGCAAGAAAAAAACGAATTTGATCGTGCAACACATACTCTTACACTTGCTTTCGAAATTGAAAAGCCATTGCTAGACTTTGACCTCAGTAAATTTAAATTGTGCAAACTTAAGCAAAATGGTGGTAAATATACATTTACTCTAGAAGATAACCAGAAAAATCGCATAGAGCTACACTCTGAATACCTTAATATGTATTTTCCTAAGTATTTTGAGAAACACAGTAAAAAAAGAGCATACACTGAACTTTTTTCTCAAGAAGAAAATGGAATTAGAAATGATATTATAATCCCATTACAACTCCCAAAAGAGATAGGCATACTTACTGAAAAATTCGGCTGGATGAACTTTAAAAAAGCAAATATACAATCCCACATACCAGATTTCCCAAAAGATATAGATCTAAAAAGTTGTAAAGATCATGTAAATTGCTTTCTTAACTCAAACAATACTATATCTCTTTCTCTAACATCGGCAAAAGTACAATGTGCAGCTATACTATTAGGTATTCCAACAGAAACAAACTGGCCAATAAAAGATGTTTTAGTGAGAGGAGAGTTTGCTAACACTGTTAATAAACATATTTATAAGCAACCTAGAGTTGAAGAAGTGAACTCTGACCCTGAGTCTTTTGAAGTAGTTGATGTGGAAAATGTGTATCAGAGTCAAAGGTTTCAGCCTAACATGTAGTTTTATATTCTTTCATTAGCATGATATAATTTTGTGCAGATTGTGTAATGTGGTTTATTTCTTCACTTGACATCTTTTTGAAGAATTTTGCTGGCCTGCCAGCCCATATTTCCCCACTTTTTATCACTTTTCCATGTGTCACCAGTGAGCCAGCAGCTACCATAGCTCCAGACTCCACAATCGCATGATCCATTATGGTAGAGCCCATACCAATAAACGCTTTATCATGCACCGTGCATGCGTGTAATACGCAAAAATGTCCTACTGTCACCATACTGCCAATAATCGTATCACCACCTGGGTTTCTATCTACATGAATTACGGTACCATCTTGAATATTCGTTCCATCGCCTATTTTGATTGATCCGACATCCCCTCTAATCACACAATTAAACCAGATGCTCGCATTCCTTCCTATTTCAACCTTACCTATGATACACACACCACCTGCAATAAAAGAACTTTCATCTATTTTTGGTTCATAATCTTTATATTTTAAAATGTGATAGCTCATAATTTAAATAAGGTTTAATACATATTTGGATTCCAGTAGTCAAGTTACTCGGGTAAAGATATTCTTGACTTATGAGCCTTACGCTCCTAAAATCTTTATTTTTAGCTCTACTCATAATGTCAGTAACAGTACTCAGTGTACTTCAAATAATATTAGTTGTTGTATTGGTAATTTTAGTGCTCCTACAGCCACCTGGAAGTAGTTCATTAAGTGGCTTTAGTAGTTCACAGCAAGGAGTCAATTCGATAATTCCAGTAAAGTCTTCTGAAAATCCACTCAGCAGAATAACGGCTATAGTTGCTGGATTATTTATTATAAACACATTGCTATTGTCAGGATTATGCTCAAAAGACGTACATAAAAAATCGATTGCAGAAAAGATTATATTAGAAAAAAAACAAGAAAACAAATCCACTTCTGTTCCATTTGAAAATTAATGAAAGAGGCTAAATTTATTTTTGTTACAGGTGGGGTTGTATCATCGCTTGGTAAAGGTTTAGTTGCTTCAAGCGTAGGTGCACTTCTTCAAGAATACGGCTTTAAAATCCATATTAGAAAACTTGATCCATATCTAAACATTGATCCTGGAACAATGAGTCCAACTCAGCACGGGGAAGTATTCGTTACTGAGGATGGCGCCGAAACTGATTTAGACCTTGGGCATTATGAGCGTTTTACTGGAATTAAAGCAACTAAAGACGATAATATAACAACTGGTAAAGTGTACCATGAGTTACTAAAGAGAGAGAGACGTGGTGATTATTCAGGCAAAACTGTACAAATCATTCCTCATGTGACAGATTTAATTAAGTTGTTTATTTTTAATGGTACGGAAGATTTAGATTTTATAATATGTGAAATAGGTGGAACTGTAGGTGATATTGAAAGCCAACCGTTTTTGGAAGCCATACGCCAAGTTAATTACAAATTAGGAAAGCAAAAAGTTATCCTTATCCACTTAACTTTAATACCATATCTCACTGCAGCGCAAGAATTAAAAACGAAGCCGACACAGCATTCAGTTCGAGAATTAAACTTTGCGGGATTACAACCGGATATTATAGTATGTCGCTGTGAAAAAGAAATTTCCGATAATCAAAAAGAAAAGATAGCTAATCTTTGCAATGTTTCCTTATCTAATGTAATACCTGCTCCTGATATAAATCATATATATGAGCTGCCGATCTTGTATAATCAATGTGGGCTTGGTACACAAATTTTGGACCACTTTCATTTGAGTAAGCCAAAACCACGCTTAACTAAATGGGACAAAATAGTACACTCTATGAGACACCCAACACAAGAAGTTATTGTTTCCATAATAGGGAAATATACTGAATTTCCTGACGCATATAAATCACTGATTGAAGCACTAAATCATGGCGCAATTAGCAATAAAGCCAGAATAAAGGTAAATTGGGTCAACTCAAGAGAAGAGAATGGAAAATCTATAGATGAAAAGTTTATAAGAGAAAAACTACGGAATTCTCATGCAATCCTTGTTCCAGGGGGATTTGGTGATAATGGAGTAGAAGGTAAAATATTAGCAATAAACTATGCCCGTACAAATAATATTCCATTTTTAGGAATATGTCTTGGTATGCAGCTTGCAGTAATTGAATTTGCTCGCAATGTTATTAAGCTTGAAGATGCACACTCTGAAGAATTTCATAACTGTAAACATCCAATCGTTAAGTTAGCTGGCGATCAGGACGGCGATCTTGGTGGAACCATGAGACTTGGGGCATACAAGTGTAATATAAATGCAAACTCTAAAATGATGGATGCATATAGTAACACTACTATTTCAGAAAGGCATAGGCATAGATACATAATCAATTCAGATTATAAAGATGATTTGGAAAAAAATGGGCTTCTATGCAGTGGCATATCAGAAGATGGAACGTGCATAGAGGCAGTGGAGTTAGAGAGTCATCCGTGGTTTATTGGTGTGCAGTTTCATCCAGAATTTCAATCAAAGCCGTTTTCTCCTCATCCTCTCTTTACATCATTTATTAAGACAGCTATTGACAATAGAGTTTAATAGAACTTAATAGATAAGATTCTGAATAGAGAGGTAAAAAATGCTACTAGGAAACAGTAAAGACACCATCACATATAGACCTATAACCTTCGAGAAGTTGCATAGGCATATAGAGCAAATAATATATAAATTAGAAGAGGATCAAGTTATAGAGGACATAATTGACATAATGGAAGAAGTAGGTGTAGTTATAAACGAACTAAAATCGATAGAAGAAATAAAAAAATATTTAAAGCAAGAAATAGATAGCCCTGTAAAAAGGACAATGGTCTCTAGTAAAGTCTATGATCTACAAAAAATAGAAAAATCAAGAAAAGAAAATTATATTTGTCTAAGCACCTAATGTTTAAGTACCAATACATGGAATTTGCCATAGAGCAAGCCAAACTTGCTCAGAAAAATGGTGAGGTGCCAATAGGTGCTGTAATAGTGAGTAGAAACAATATCATCTCCTCTGCACACAATATATCTAATGACCCAACTGCACATGCAGAAATGTTAACGATTAGAAAAGCATTTTCAACATCAGTACTTTATGATGCTGACATGTACGTAACGTTAGAGCCGTGCCCGATGTGTGCTCAGGCTATCTCTTTTGCAAGAATTAAACGGTTGTACTTTGGAGCTTACAATCCCAAAGGCGGAGGAGTTGAAAACGGTGCTAAAATATTTCAATTCTGTACCCACATACCTGAAGTTTATGGTGGAATATTGGAAACAGAATGTTCTCTTTTGTTAAAAGATTTCTTTGAGAAACTAAGAGCTTAGTGAGTGATTCATAGAGAGTATTTCAATATTTTTTGAGTAAAATCTGTATTATAATTGTATCAACTGCAGTGGAGTCTGATAAATAAGTTCTAAGTACTTTTCATAAGGAGTTTTTCCATAGATCCCTTCTGTGACAATAGGCTAGAAATCGCAAGTGACTACGATGAGGAATATGATGACCCCATAATGTATGACCTCTGTAATCGTGATATCCTGCCTGATACCTACGAGAAGCAACGTTACCATTCTCTAGAGATAAATGTTAATCATTTGAAAGTTATTGAATGGTTTGAAGAACAATTGGCAAATTTAAACATCACTTCGAATAAAGTAGCAACAGGGGTTTATTATGTTATTGTTGGCACAAGCCTTGTCAGCTTAATTATTTCGGATTGTTGTTCTGATAAATCATATCTAACTTTAGATAAGCTCAAAACTAATCCTACTGCTTTGATCAGTTTCAACGAAAAAAACTTTAAATCGTTGTTAAATCTATACATTGTTCCTATGGCTGATTTAATTTGCGAATGTCGAACTCTAGATCAAATACTAAGCGAAGCAGTTGAAAAAGGAGTACCAGAGCTATTACCTAATGTTTCTTTTCAAGCATTCCCTTATGTTCCACTGCAAAAAACAGTTCATCAGGAGAAAAAAATATTAAGGTTGAAAATTATAGATAATACTATTTATGTTAATGACGTTGAAATTATAGGCAAACAAGCAACTTCAAGCATCCGCATCTTTAGAGTATTACTTAAACAATTTTTACGTGATTTGGAAGCAGCTAAAGAATATAAATTTCTTAGTATCATTCAAATAGCAGATAGTTTAGGTATTGAAGACCCAGAACAGCAAGTACGCAGACCTCTTAATAGAATGCAAAAAACAATAGCAGAAAAGCTAGCTAGCACCTTGGGACTAAATATAAAACGCGATGATGTGATACAAGCATGTAACTGGTCAGGCTACCGGCTTAATCCATCTACCATTAACTTAAGTGCTAGCTAAACTTCTTTAGTTAATGTTTTACGAAAAATACAGAAGGATACTTGCTTAATTTATATAACCATACTAAAGTTTGCATCACGCTAAGAATAGTATAGAAAGAAAAGTAGAAATGCTATTAAAATTAGCGTAGAAAAAACAAAGAATTTCAGAAGATTGATCCATGTTTATAAATTTTCAATATTGACTAAATTGACATTTATGCTATAGTAGTACCAATTAAAAAAGTGGGAAAAGCAATGTCTAATGTTGGTCATGTAGTTATAGTTGGTTCTGGTCCAGTTGGGTCGTTTATGGCAGTGCTAACTTCACGGCTTGGTGTAAAAGTTACTGTTTATGAAAAACGTGAAGAATTTACAAGAGAGATTAACGTCAAAATAGATAATGGATTTTTTAAAGAGGTTCAGCAAATCTTTGATAGATTGGGGATAGATAGTAAATTCTTTGAAGAGCTGAACAAGGACTTAAAGAAAAGTGGCAATAAGATAGTTATAAAAAATCTAGAAAAAAAGTTCAAAGAAGAAGCACTATCAACTGGCAATGTTGAGTATAAAATGGAGAAAGTAAAAAGCTTTGAGGAAGTAGATGAAAAGCATAAGGATGAGAATCCAATAATACTGGATTGTACAGGAAGTAATAGCATGCTTCGGACTAATAAATTCGGCAGCAATCGAGATAACATGGTTACTATTCCACTTCAACATGCAATGTACATCAACCTTAAAGCAAAGAATGGTAAGCCTACTGCTTTGCATCAAGTAATGAAGAATATTGGAGATATAAAGCTTGCTGATATTGTGGCAAGTAAACATGAAAGTGAAGTGACTGATGTAACAATTCCGGTCTTTATAAGTAATGAGCTAGCAAAGACATTTGATCAAAATTATCCTAATATAAATACAAACCCTTTATATCCTTTTCAAGCTTCTAATCAAGTGCCAGACAAAATACTTTATCCGATATCTTCTATCATATCAACTCTTATACTGAAGGATTGGGAAGTAGACCTAAATAGTGTAGTAGTAAAAAAGATAGAAATAAATTGCGGCTATGCTAAAAAGAGGAGTGAAGATCATTATATTTGCCTTGGTGATGCAGCAGTTAATTTAGCGTTCTTTAGGTCTTTAAATTTTGGTTTGGAATATGCTTTAAAATTCTTTATGAAATTATCGAGCTGTTATGGAAAAATTGAAATACACGATTTAAGCAAGAAGGAGACTGAGGAAATTAAAGGACAATTTAGGCAAGATAATCCACATCTAAATCCTGTAGAAGTGCATAAAGCTTATGGAAGAAATTCATACTTAGTGGTAACCAAAGTAAATCGCTATGGCTGCTTTTATTATAATGCAACAAGCCGCAAAACAGAAAAGCTGACTGGATTTTTTGGAGCTGAACACAAACAAATCAGCCGTGAATTAGATAAGCTCAATAAAAGGTTAGATAATTGGAAATACGTGCTGCAGGAGTTTGAGCTAGAAAGAGATAGAGGTATAAAAAATGAAATAAAAGGCAATAAGCACAAAAACATTCGATACAATTTTTTAGCGAAATTAATAAGCAAGTTTACTGTTTCTTCTGCTGTAGCAGGTGAGAGCATAAAAGAAAGAGTATATGTACGTCCATTATATAAAAAGAATTATGAGTTTTTCTCAAACTGTTTTGAAATTATAAAAAAGGAAAATATATCAGGTGCTAATGTAGATAAGCAAAAAACGATAGATTTAGTTGCAAAATTACTAAATAAGTATAAAGAATCACAGAAAGAAGTGGAGAGTAAAACTTTGCTAGGTAAAACAAGGAATTTCTTTCTGAAATATATCAAAAAAATAAAAGAGTTTATTATCAGTATTTTTAGTGATAATGCTCTTAAAAAAGATAAGTTATTAAATCAGCTAGCAAATATATGTGCAGAAGATACGTCCCCTGTTGAGAAGATAAATGCAATAAATGAACTGACAAAAATAACAGAACCTTTTATAAAAAAAGATGTCGAACTGCACTTTATTGTAAACTTAATTAGCAATAATATTCTAAAGCAAAGTGGGGCCACAGGCTTAATGAACGAGGAAAGTGCTTTAACACAGAGTCAAACTCCAGAGCAAGAAAAAACTGCTTTAAAAACTCCAGAGAAAAAAGAAAGAACTAAATCACAGAGTGTAGTAGGCACAGTTATTGATAATGTAAAAGATAGTAATACATTACAAAATCCTTATAAGACTCACTATTAGGTAAATTGATATTCTTCAATTCTGTCACGTTTTCATCTCTTTTTGTGATTTATTCATAATAAGAGATGTTGTTCAATAATTTATTATGAAAAAAATATTTTATGCAGGATCAAAAAGGCATCCAATCAGCTTCAGAATTCTTATACTGTTCAGGAGTAACAACTGCAGCAATCTTATTCCTGTCTCCATACCTATTATCAGTTTCAATACCAACTTTTGCAGTAAACTGGAGAGTAGACCGGCGGAACTTCCCCGCTAGCCTCTCGCAGATGAACCTCTCGACTCACACAGCTCCCATTATTCGGCTCTTGCTACTAATTATAGCATAATCAAGGACTCTGTTTTAATCAATTGCTCATCCCATTTCTGGTTAACAAATGACTAAACTAAATCCCTTCGCTCCATCTCCATTACAGAAACTTCTTGAGCTAATCCGCCCCTATTTTTCGCATCGGTACTCTCATCCTCAGAGTTTGGATTTCTCCCTTATCATCGAAATGACAGGTTCTCGCAGTTCCACGCAATAGCCCAAAATAGATTCACGCCACTTTTATGCCGGACGCCACCTACCCAGTAAACAAGTTTCCGATAGGTTTATCCCAGGTTAACGACTACCCCCTGGTTTTGACGTCGTCTCTACACTTTCGACACTTCATCAGTGGTTCACTTGCGTTCGTCTCTCTATTTCATACATGACACATAATTGTGCCTTTTCCATAACGCTCACTACCTTACCAAAGCAGCTTATGGCTGTTTAAAGCCTGCTCTTGCAAACCGGCTTTGAGGGGCCTTCCCTCATCTACTGCACAGCTTCTACACTTCTTGTGTTTCTACGGCGCACAATCATCACAGTCTTCGATTTCTTTTTTAGTTACAACTGGATTAGTACTAACTTGATTAAGTAGCCAGCCGCTGGCATACCCTCCCTATTCCTAATGATGTCTTGCAATACTATACTTAGTCTGTGTCATTTCTCCTTAACGTCAGCAAAAGCTATATACTAAGTCTGGAATTGTTTGTCAATACAGTTCTTTATTGAAAAATATAGCTCACATTTTTCTTGGTCTTGTTTTCTTCCTGCTGCTCTCCAATATTGGCCTGATTTTTTCAAATTGCTCTCGATTTATATCACTTGTTTTGCATAGATATACCTCATTCTTAATCTATGCCTATTTTACCTCATGATCTAGAGATTCTTAACAGGTTTGAATTTACACATTCAACCTTATTTTCTCTCATTTCTCTATAACTTGGCAATGTAGAACTTGCTATATGCAATCCGGTTACTATTGCAATCAAGGTAGCTGCAACACTACAAACTACTGCACCAGCTACAGATGGAACCATTACAGCAGCAGCAACAAACAATCCTGTAATAACAACTCCAACAACATCTTTTGCTAATGAGGTGTAAAAATCCTTTGTGCTTTCTTTATATTTAGTTTCTTGTTCATTGCTTGGCTTGGTAGTTTGATCAGTACCTGTGTTCTCTTTCTCTACATGAGGTGTGTTTTTCTTCTCTATTGATGATTCAAGCAATTTAATTATTGCAATATTTGAGTAGTATTTACGATGATTAGAATTGTTGGGATCTCCTTTAAACTCAGAATCTATTTTAACTTTTTCTCTAAGTGATAATTTTTCCTCTTCAATTATTTCTAGAAGATTTCTTATGCCATCTTCTGGTATACCTGTCATATAATCTAAAAGTAGTTTAACTCTTGGCACATTACCATCCATAATGGCGTCACTCAAAGCCTGAACTTTTTCTTGTTCAGTAAAAAACTCTCTTGTTATCAATAGCACCCTCATAATGTCAGTTTTTTCATTGCAAGGAGCTGTATTAAGAGCATCTAGTATTTTCGCATGATCTATGTAATCTAAAAATACCTCAAACTCTTGAACTTTACTTTCATTAATGGCGATAGACAAAGCATTTGATTTTTTTTCTTGATCAAATTTACCGCTATTCAAAAATATCTTTATAACGTCAAGTTGTTCACCTACCACAGCGTAATCCAATACGGTTTTAGAAGCAGTATCTCCAATGTCAATTTTAATGTTTGACTTAGCGAGCAATTCAATAGTTTTGAGAAATGTATCATGATCGTTTACAATATCATCTTTCCCTGGGCGGAGGATATCTATAAATAAATCATAAATCTTTGCATCTGTTGTCCCACTTTGTTTTAGCTTCTCACCAAATTCCTGAGCAGTTATGTTAGGGTTGCTAGCTACAATTTTCCTTATCTTGTTGTATGACGTAGAAAATTGATCATCTTCATTTTTGTTGCTAGGTTCTGCTCTATCTTCTTCTACATTAGGTGTGTTTTTCTCCTCCTCTTCCTCGTTTGCAGCAGCTACTTGTTCTTGCTCAGGAAGCTTGAACCCATTTTGGAGGAGAAAACCACTAACGCTTGAGTTATCATTTTCATCTGCAGATTTTAGAAGTAAGTCTCCTAATGAATGGCCTCCTTCACATTTATCTTGAAAATTAACTTCCTTCCACTTTGGTTCTTTTTGCAAATCTTCAAGGCTGGTAATTTTGTAACCGTATTTATTGCTATTCATTATACTCTGACATATCTTTGGATATAACTCTCTAATATCATCATTACTATACGGCATAACTGCAATCCCACTACTATAAATATAACTTATTATACCAGTTCCATCAAAGTCAGTCAAGTAATCTTGCAGTCTCAAATGGCATGATATATATTGATTTATGATTCTCGAGCAAATGATGGAAGATTTAGCCTACAAGTTAGTGAAAGTGACTGAAGCTGCAGCACTTGCTGCACATAAATTGGCAGGATTAGGGAATGAAAAAAAGGCCGATCAGGTTGCAGTTGATGCAATGCGGAAGGTGCTAAACTACATGGAAATAAATGGTACGATTGTGATAGGCGAGGGGGAGAGGGACGAAGCACCGATGCTATATATTGGAGAAAAAGTTGGCACAGGAAGTGGTCCTGAGATTGATATTGCAGTTGATCCACTTGAAGGCACTACGATTTGCGCTCATTATAAACAAGGAGCAATGTCCGTTCTTGCTGCAACGAAAAAAGGCAATTTTTTACATGCACCTGATGTTTATATGGAAAAGATAGCAGTAGTTCCAGAGGGTGTAGTCTCACTAAAAAATAGCATTGAGAAGAATCTAGACAATTTAGCCAAGGCAAAAAAATGTAAAGTAAATGATCTTACAGTAACTATACTTAATCGTGAAAGGCATGATGAATTGATACTAAAAATCAGGAATTTAGGAGCAAAAATTAAGCTAATAGATGATGGTGATGTTGCGGCCGTAGTTTCACTAATAAATGGCAATCACGATATGTACATTGGCACAGGAGGAGCACCAGAGGGAGTGCTTGCAGCTGCAGCGCTAAGTTCAATCGGTGGACAGATGGAGGGAAGATTAATATTTGACACGGATCAATTAAAAGAAAGAGCAAAAAGTCTGAATATTCATGACCCAGAAAAAATCTACACCATAAAAGATATGGTAAGAGGTGAATCAGTTTTTATCGCAACTGGAGTAACAAGTGGAGAATTTGTGGATGGAGTAAAATTTAGCCAAGATATTTGTCTGACTCATTCATTAATAATATTGCCTGGTAAGGTAATAAAAATACAAACAAAATCAATATCTTGAACATTTATTAATTGAAAATTTTTTGTAGAAGCTATCTATAGCTGTCCTATAAAAAAATGAGTTTACATATTAATTTTAGCTTTACAACATTTGGCATTAAGTTATAGTTAAGTTTATATAGTAATATAATAAGAGGTATGGAATGTTTAGTTGGTTATTTACCAATAAGTCTGAGGAAAACAATAATTTTCTTCCTAAAGGAAAAGAAAACGTAGTTACCCCACCTCCTAAAACAAATTCTCAAATTGATCCTGCAATGCAGAGTGTACTCCGGGATTTTGAGAAATTAGATTATAATGATAATAAGTGTTTTAACAAAATAGCAGAGAAGTATAAAAAAGAGAGGGGCCTTTTTGACTATGTAGTGTTAAATAAGTACAATAAAATAGTCAATATATTAGATAATAAGCTTCCTGATCTCAAAAAACAAGAAGAGTTTAGAAAGAGATTGGGTGAGTATATTCATTCTAGGATTAGAGAAGGGATGAGTTATGGAGAAAAGCTTCAAGATAAACTTGAGTTTTTCAAAGATAATGTAGAAGAAGTATTATCAGATTTTGAAAAATTGAGGTTCAATTTTGAGAGCAATAAATGTGAAGACTCTAATGATTCTGTAAATTATAATGGCGGCCGTCCGGCAGATCCGTTTGATAAAATAGCAAATTATTATCGAAGAAAAAAGGATATTTTCTTTTCAACTATGCGATATTAAGTAAGCAAAAAGAAATAATGAATATATTAGATAAGAAGTTTACTAATGAAGATCAGAAAAAGAATTTTGAAAATAGGTTAGGTAGGTATCTTCTTCGAATTAATGAAGGGATGAATGATGCAAAAGAATTGCTAGGGGAAGATAATCTAATAGGTTTCTTTGATGGATGTTATTGGCCAGATGAAAAGGCAGGGCGTTTTGTTAATCATTATAATAATCTTAGTATAAATATTATTAAACCTGGACAGAGTTTAGAAACCAGCCGTCTTTTCACTGACAAAATTGAAAGGATGGAAAAGAATAAAAATGAGGTAGAAAGAGTAAAAATACACAGTAATGGTAAAAGAATCGTAACGATTGAAAAGAATGAAAAGCAACAAAGAAACTACTGCTTTGAAGAAGATGCAATATGCAACTTGGAAATTAGATGGGGTGCAAAAAATGAGAAAGTTAACTGCTTTATTAGTTTAAATGTAAATTCTGGGAAAATTGAGATTGGGAAGGCAACTATTAATGATAAAGATGTTGAATTAGACGAAATTTTGAAATTAGCTGAGCAAAACGAAGATGTGCTTATAGAAGGTAAAGCTTTACATGAGTTTTTAGCAGAATATCTGAAACAAGATGTACAATCGCAGGAAGAGATAATAAAGAGATGTGATGAAACCCCTGGAAGTAAACTTGATAACGTAAAGATAGGGCGATTCTCTTTCTCTCCCTTATCTGAAGAGGAGATAGATGAAGAAGAGATAAGAAAATTTCGTATTGCAAGATTATATGACTGGCTTTGATGGAACTGGTATAATAGATTATATTTATAGTAGTGGGATTGCAATTATGCCGTGTAGTTATGAAAATTCACGGGCTGCATCAGGAAGGTGCTAAGGATTTGTGTATTAATTACAAATTAAACCTAAAGTGCATTATATCACCATCTTGCACTATATAGTCTCTGCCTTCGAAGCGAATTTTGCCTGCATCTTTACAGGCTGATTCGCTTCCATATCTTATATAGTCTGCAAAGCTTATCGTTTCTGCTTTTATAAAGCCTTTTTCAAAATCAGTGTGAATTACACCTGCTGCTTTGTCAGCTGTTGATCCTATTTTTACTGGCCATGCACGTGCTTCTTTAGGGCCCACAGTAAAGAAAGTTATCATACTCAGCACTTCATACATAATACGCGCTACTCCATCAAGTCCTGATTCTTGTAAGCCAAATTCTGATAAAAAACTCTGTTTTTCTTCTTCGCTACCAAGATTTGCAATATCTGCTTCAAGTTTTGCTGAAATGCAATAAAATTTGCTTTTATTTTCTTCTGCCATTTTTTCCACCCTTTTAGATAGTTCATTACCAGTTATGATATGCGTATCTTCAACATTACAGACGTACATAACAGGTTTTGTTGTCAGCAATTGAAGCGACTTCATTTCAGTGTCATCCGCGTTTTCCAAGCTTCTTGCAGGCTTACCAAGTTTTAAGGTAGCTAAAACTTCCTGAGTCAACTCAAGCTGTTTCTTTAGTTCTTTATCACCTTGCTTTGCTTTTTTTTCAAGTTGTGGTAGCCTTTTTTCTATACTGTCAATATCAGCTAGAATTAATTCCATTTCCACCACTTCAGCATCTGATATTGGATCTATTTCATTGTGCACGTGGCTAATGTCGTTGTCTGTAAAGCATCTGAGCAGATGAACGATAGCATCAACTTCTCTGATATGACTCAAAAACTTATTTCCGAGCCCTTCACCTTTGCTCGCACCTTTTACCAGGCCTGCAATATCCACAACTTCTAATTGATTGTAGATTATTTTCTCTGAGTGAGCAATTGCGGCGATTTGTTTTAAGCGTTGATCTCTTATTGGCACTTTGCCAACATTTGGCTCGATTGTACAGAAAGGATAGTTTGCAGCTTCCGCTGCACTTGACTCTGTAAGCGCATTAAATAAGGTTGATTTTCCTATATTTGGCAGTCCAACTATGCCACAATTAAAGCTCATATTTACTATATAAAACTATAATTATTGCATAATTAAAAAATTTTTGCTATACTTAATTAGTTATTAACAATTTTATTAGTATATAGCTTAAGTAAGGTAAAAATTATGATTATAGCTGAGAAACAAAAATTACCAAACAATCCTCTTGATGTTGATGCAAAAAGGCGCAAGATTTCAGGGAGTGATGTAGAAGAAGAACTTTCTAATAGCCAAGTAGTTAAATATGATACTGTGGGTGATGGCAACTGCTTTTTCCATGCAGTGTTTGGTGATAACAGCTCCGGTTCATATAAGGCTGAAAGAGCGCAAGATATGAGAATGGAATGGCACAAATTTTTAAGTCGATTTACATCTTTAGGTATGCAAGTATGCCAGCTCCTTTAAAAGATCAGCTAGAAAAGGTTTTTAATATGTTTTTTAATAAGCCAGGGGATTTAACTGGCAAGTCTGATAAAATAAAGGAGCTGGTTGAGCAAACAAATAGGAAAATTGAAAATGCTGAAGGTAATGTGAAGAGGTTAGTAAGTAAAGCTGTTAGCAAATTTAATATATCGCATGATCAGGCTATGTCTAATCTAAGTGAATATGCAGAAGCTCTTTATGGCATTGGTGAAAATGACTATAATGCCGAATATAACAGTGATTTTATTACATGCTTATTTCTTAATGAGCCTGAGCTCTACCGAGCTTATCTAGAAGCAATAGAAAGTAAAAGTTATTTTCCTTTCATTGAAGAAGTTCAGGTATTAGCTTCTTTAGCTAACATTGAAATTAATGTCCATTGTGAAGTTAGCGGTAGAGAAAAGTTTGAACCAAATCCTGAAATGATACAACTAAATCAGGTATGTAATCGTGAGAGTTATAAATTAAACGATAAGTTATGGGGTAGTAAAGAGCGAGAAACAATATATCTTGGGGGGAATCATTACTCTAGAGCTAAGGTTGTAACTAAGGAAGTTCAAGAGCAAGAAGACTTTCTATTAGCAAAACAACTTCAGATAGATGAGATCTTAGAGTATTGTAACCTTCCAAAGGATATCTCTGAGAGGGTAGAAATTGAGAAGAGGTTTGATGAATTATTGAGAGAAAATCTTGGAGGAAGAGTTCACGATGTTATAGAGCAGTGCGTTAGTGATATAAAGCAGCGCATAGAGCGCTCTGAGAAGCAGAAGTTTTTGAGTCCATCTTGTAGTATGGAAGAAGCAAAAATACAAGGACTATCTAGTCAACAGCAACAAATACTTGTGAAATAATAGCTCTATTCAGAAGCATGGTTAATGTGTGAAGATTTAAGTAAAAGTGGTGTTATTCAAACTTTTCTATCTAATGCTTAAGCTTAGATGTTTTTATACGATACAATGGTGTCATCCCAGTGCTTGACACTGGGATCCAGGAATTTTATTAAGTTGGTAAGCAGAAAAGTAGCCGTTTTATGTTAAAATACAACATTTTGATGATCATGAAAAAACTGGATTCCAGTGTCAAGCACTGGAATGACACCGTTTGCTACGCGAATTGCCTACAAACCACAATGTTCGTACAGTTGTGTGTCTGGACACTGGGTTTGTTGTAGACTTACTTTTACTTTGCCTACCTTATTTTACCACTCTCCTGCCTATATATTTTTATATGGGGCTTTTTGCAAAAATTTTGCATTTTGTGTAACATGATCTTCAATGTGTATAACCTAAATGCGAATTGATCACGAAACTAGTGTAATTATTGATGCTATAGAGAAATTTGGTGGTGAGGCAAGGCTTGTTGGTGGGTGTGTTAGAGATTCAATTTTGCAGCGTGACGTTCACGACATTGACCTTACTACCAATCTTCTGCCTGATCAAGCAATTGAAGCGTTAAAACTCCGTAATATAAAAACTATTCCAACTGGCTTAAAACATGGAACTATCACTGCAATCTTAAATCAGAGGTTTTTTGAAATTACGACACTAAGGCATGATGTAAAGTGTGACGGTAGGCATGCAAAGGTAGAATTTACCAATGATTGGCAAGCTGATGCTTCAAGGCGCGACTTTACGTTTAATGCTCTTTATGCAGACAAGCATGGCCATATATACGATTACTTTGGTGGCACTCAGGACTTGAAGGCGCGAAGGTTAAACTTTATAGGCAACGCTGAAGATAGAATTAAAGAAGACTATCTACGTATTTTAAGAGCATTTCGTTTTCACGCTAAAATATGCATAGGAGATTTAAGTGATGAAATATTAGATGTATGCAAAAAATATTCACACATGATCCAAAATCTTTCTGGAGAGAGAATAAGAGAAGAAGTATTTAAATTGCTGGAGTGCAATGATCCTGTTCCAACACTTAAGAGCATGCAAAAATCTGATGTTCTACAAAAAATTATTCCAAAAGAAGTAAAATGTGAAATTTTATTCTCAAAACTTCTTCTCGGCGCTGATGCATTAGTAAAATTAGCGTTGCTTCTTAGGACTGCCGGAAGTCTTGGAGAAGACGTGAGCAAGTTTTTACGTCTTTCAAATAAGCAAAAGAAAAAGCTATTATTTTTACTATCGAGCAATATCAAAACAGAGCTTTCAGAGAAAGAGCAAAAAAAATACATATCTTTATTTGGTATAGAATTATATTGTGATTTAATGAAGATTTGTGGTATTGAGTCTGAAACAAATGTTGATGAATATATTTCATTTGCTAATACATTCAATATTCCAAAATTTCCTTTATCTGGCAATGATTTAATAAGTATAGGTCACCAGCCAGGAAAAAGTTTGGGTAGGAGTTTAGAATTGCTAAGACAACACTGGGAAAACAGCTCCTACACTTTAACAAAAGAGGAGCTGATACTTTATGCTAAAAGTTTTATTTAGACGTTGCTGCTTGCTTCATACTTAACAGAGTACTATTAGTGTGACTCATGGAAGAACTAGGCTTTTTAGCTTTTTCTGTTAATTGGTATTCATTTTTTTCTCCTGGAATTTTACTGCACATTTTCTGGTCTGGAGATAAAAATTTATCTCTAATACTTAATGCCAGTTGTAATCCTTGAATCTTATTTGAAAAACAATTCATTCTACCTTGCGTTAGCTCCTTCACAGTAACTTCTCTGACTAAATCATTACTGCTATTATTTCTGCCGCGAAAATCTTGCAAGACAGAATCTGTGATTGCAGCAGCACCTTTTTCATCCCACCTTAATTTTTTCATGCATTCATTAATAGAAGGTAATAACTTATCTTTTAACATTCCATCTAGTAGTTCTTTACCTATATTTTTTCCAATTTTACAATGTTCGTTGACAACTTTTTTAACCTGAGTTTCTATGATCTCCCTTGCGGATTGTTTCAAATTGCTTTCTAATAATTCAAGCAGCTTACTGCTTTCAAATTTACCATCATCTTGATTTGATAGAGACTTGATAATTTCATTAAGAGGTTGTCCACAAACCATTAAATTCAAGCATATTCCCTACTTAACATAACTTTACTCATAGCCAGATATATGAAACTTTCAGTAGATGTTGTAAGTAAATCGTACTCCTTTGATAGCCTTCTATTTCTATTGATCCAAGCAAAAGTCCTCTCTACCACCCACCTTCTCGGTTGTACTGCAAATCCAGGATCCCGTTGTGGCAATAGTTCTGGTGGTGTATCTTTATGCACCCAAAACCTACATGGAGGTCTTTTCACAATTTCAATATCTATCCCATGTTCTTCCTCTATATGGGTTTTTAAATCTTTTCCTTGGTACCCCATATCAGCCCACATTTTCTTAATATTGCTGTATTTTTCTTTCATATTGTCCAATACCATCTTCACCCCATCTCTGTCATTTTCGCTTGCAGCTCCTACATAGCAACCAAGCACAAATCCTTGAGTATCTGTGATTATATGTCTTTTTCTCCCATTTACTTTTTTTGCACCATCATAACCTTTGACCCCCCTTTTTCCGTGATTTTTACCGATTGACTATCCACTATGCATGCGCTTGGCTCCTCACTTCTTCCCATTTTTGACCTACTATATTTAGTGATATCATAGTTCACTTTCTCAAAAATCCTCTGCTTTTTCCATCTTCTAAACTGTTCATGCACAGCCTTCCACAACGGAAAATCGTGTGGTAAATTGCGCCATTGACATCTTGTGCGCAGTACATAAAGAATTGCATTCAGTATCTCACACTTACTGTATTTTGGCGGCCTTCCTCCTTTCTTATACGATACCCTGAAGTGTTTTTCTATTCGGGACCATTCCCTTTTACTTAAATCTGTTGGATATTTTTTCCTCATCTCTTACCTCAATATTCTGCCTTTATATACTACTTATTTCTTGATTTGTGGACAACCTCTAAGCACGTTATGGCAAAAGTGTTTCTTTTCAAATTCAGGAAAACTTTTTTTCAACTCTTTATTTTGATCAGATAAAAAGGCATCGAGGTTCTCATTCTTCAAAAGCTTGTTAGACAATTTTGAAAGAGTTGATTTGGTAGTTGACTTTGCAATAGATACTCTACTCATTGTATCTAGCTCTTTAGCTTTTGTTTGCTCTTGTGTATCTTCTGTTAACTTTCCATTTTGTTGTTCACCTCCAGCTGTTGAATTTTCAATTTTCTGTATTTTTAACTCGTAATTTTCTCCAAGTGTTTCTGAATGTGCTTGAATCGATGATAGTGCAACACTGTGCGAAGATTCTAATTTTTTCCTCAATTTATCTATTTTAACCAATAGACCTTCTTTTTCTTCCTGTAGTTTTTTAATATCAATTTTCGATTGATCTTCTGCTTGCTTCCGTTCCTTTTGTAACTGCTCAATTTGCTTCTCTTGCTTTGCAAGTTCTTCTTTTAACATTTCTGTTAGATCAAAAGAAGTTTCCTTTAAGCTATCATCTATTCCAGCTGATTCCCACTCTTTACTTTCTTCTAATGTCCGTACTTGTTCTTGTAACTTGGTAACTTCATTTTCTAACCTCTTGTTCTCTTTTTCAGCAGCACTTAACTTACTACTTGAATCTTTTAATTTATCTTCTAAATCAATTTTCTCTCTCTCCAATTGTTGTTGAGCGCTTTGTAATTGAACAGTCAATATATTTACATTTGATTGTAGAGTTTCTTTTTCTCGACTTAAGTTACTAATTTTGCTTTTTAACTTACTCTTAAGTTCTATTACTTCTGTTTGTAGGGTTTTATTTTTATCATTCATTGCTTTTTTATCTTGTTCTAAAGCTTTATTTAATTGCGTTAAGCTGCTTATTTTTTCGTCTTTTTTTTCCATCTCTACTAAATTTTCCTTTATTTGTTCTTCATGTAATTTTTCTATTTGATTTGTAACGCTTTTTAGTTCTACATAATCACTTTCAAGTTGTGATCTTAATTGCTCAGTTTCTTCTGACACTGAATCATTTATGGATATTGTTTGTGGTCCATTATCCCAAAGGAGTTCGTTTTGATTATCTACCTCTTCTTCATCCACCTCAATATCAGAGCAGTCTTCATCAGTGGATTCACCACTTACTTTGAAATAAACTCCTTCATCTTCACTCTCTTCTTTTGTAACTTCAGGAACTTGAACACTTTCATCTACTGTTATAAGACCGTCTGTTTGCGTTGCCATATATTGAAATGTAGTTTCATCTTCACTCATTATCTCACTCTGAATCTCTTGTGCTACAACTTCAGGAACTTGAATACTTTGATCTACTGCTTTAAGAGCATCAGTCTGATCTGCAATAACTTTATTGTAATATAGGATATTCTCTGCCCATTTACTCCATCTCTTTGGCAGTATTCGTCCAATTGTTTTTAGATATAGCCAAGCAAGCACAGTAGATAAGCTGTATTTTTTTTCCTTTTGTTTAATATTAATTTTGTAGTTAACTATATTGTTAGTATTCAGCATAAAATTACCTCATTTTCTTACTTTGAAATTTTTAATGGTAATAAAATTATATATATTTGTATTAATATTAAATAAATATTAATACAAATGTAAAACTATGGTAAAGTTTTACACACTTCAAGCAGAAATACACGTGTTCGTAAGCACAGAATTTGCTTTTTCTATTGCTCTTGCTAACATTTCTTGTTCATTGTGCTGATTTTTCACATTAATTACCTGAGCTGCCAAGTTTGCAGGAAAAGTGACCAAACTAACTTCCCATAATTCCACTTGCTTTAACACTCGAGCTCCGCTTTCACGATCAACATCATACTCTATAGGTATATAACCAATCGAAAGCCCGTTAATAGTCTCAGTTTTGAGCATTAAATATATTTCCTCTGCTTTTTGGATACCCAAAAGCAAATGTGCAGTTATATATAGGCCAACATCATTTTCGCAAATATCTATAATATTACCTATAGGTTCGCTTGGATTGTGCTGCCAAAGAAGTTTTATCTTGTTTTTATTTAAATTTTCCTTAAATGCTCCAGGCAATATCAGATCATTTTGCTTATCAACTATGTTAAAAACGCTCGCATAGCCAGAAAATACACCATTTTCTCCTATGCTTTTTATTGACAATGGTGAATAGAAAAATTTCTTATTCATAAAGCCTCCTGTAGTATTGGGAATTTTGTTTTGCAATACACTGCGATATAATTCTATTATATGCAGCGCTCTGAAAATGGGGAAGTACTTTTTTTAGTTATAAAATTTGTCGTTTTATATACAGAAGGGTAGGGGAGCTAGTCAACAAACTTTCCTGTGAATTTTCTAATTCTTGTGTGTCCATCACTACCCCACTATTAAAGCTTAAGTGTAAATGATAAGGTAAATACTAGTATATTAAGGAAATATTTATTATATTAATATAATTACTTAAACTAACAATTAATCACTAAAAGAAAATAAATTGAGCTTTTCTAGACTGCAAAATCCAGCTGTATGATTTGCAATTAGTAGGTTAAGTTACAACTATATGAACATTATAGATAATTTGCGTAGTAGATCCCAGTGTCACCTGGGATCATAATAAAGGAGAAAGTAGGAAAGAGCTATATGTTCTGTCCTTGCATATTTTGTTGTTCAGTGGTAGCGTTTTCCAAATTTGTAGAGATAGTAGCAAACATCCTTCTCGCTAAAGCCGTTGACAATGCAGCACCAATTCCAGCTCCAGTTGCAGCTATAAAACCAGGGCCTAATAATTCCATATTTGTTTCAGCGCTGCTGCTAGTTATATTGTTAATTAACATCATCGCGCCTGCTCCTAAAGCTGCTACTAACCCAATCCTCGATGGTTTACTTGTTGCATCAAGAGAATATTGTACTACTTCTCTAAGCCCTGAATTCCTGTTTTTTAACGCTACTGCTATTGATGCTGGTAACATGACCATTATTGGCATGGATAATAGTCCTCCAAGTGTTGTACCAATAATTTCACTCACTTTTGATTTTCCAAGATTCACTCCTAAGGCTGTTATACCTAATGCTCCAATTGAGGTGATAATCCTTACATTTCTCTCTTCCATTTCTCTCACATGCGCCTCATATTGTATTGCAGCTTCTGCTAACGCTAACCCAATACTATTTGGTTGCTGTGGAATCTGATTTACTCGCCCTAACTCTTGTGAAGTTTTCCCTCCAATACTTTTGACGGCATCTTCTAAGTCTAACAATGATCTGTTATTTAACCTTACGTTATCTTGACTATCACAAAGGATAATGTAGCCTAAAATTGGCATTCTCAGATCACTCATTTCTATATCATCATTAATATGATCTTTTAATTCATCAATAATCTTTAATGCTCGCTCTTTCATATCTTTTTCCTCTTCTGCATTAATTGGTGCAAGTATGAAAAAAATTATTCCAAGCAACTCTTGTTGTAAGTTTTTTAAATCCATGATAATTACCATTAATATTTAGTTAAATAATATAGTGCTATAGTTACTTAATCAAGTTAATTATTAAGATATTAAAGAATAAAATACCAAAGAGTAATATCCTTAGCCGTAAAATACAAAAATAACTGACGGGTTCTTTATAATTAGAAATATTAAGGAATTTACTAAATAAAAAAGGTAAAAGAAGCCCTAATTGTTATCTACTTTTCAGAGTCAGCTATTTAGCTAACTCTGAAGAGTAGGAAAGAGCTATATGTTCTGTCCTTGCATATTTTGTTGTTCAGTGGTAGCATTTTCCAAATTTTGTGAAGATTCAAATTCTTCTTGCATATCCAGTATGTCTTCTATTACTTGCTGATCTTCATCTCTTTCTTCTAATTGAAATGCTGCTGCTTCTTGAGGTGCTTCTAGCAGTTTTTTTAATATTTCTGTGCGCAGTTTCTCTGTTATTGATTTCCACTGTAGCATTACTAGCATTTCATTGTGCAGCACTGACATTTTCTGTAGTGTTTTCACTTTTTCTGACAGTCCTTTATTTTCTTTTTGCAATGCTTCTATTTTTCTTTGCTGATACTGATTATCTGAATTTGTCATTGGTAATCCATGCATAACCTACTCCAAGTTAAAATTTAGATATTATTAATTAAGTGATACAGTTTCTTTAGTCAAGATAAGCATCAATATATTATAACATTAGGATTAACAACTAAAAGAATAGAATGAAATATCAGGCAATATTCCCTATAATTAAACTTTTAAGATGGAAAAATGACAATTCGTGTAGGAATTAATGGTCTTGGTAGAATAGGCAGAAGTGTATTGCGTGCTATTTTTGAAATAGAAAAATATGGTGAGCAAATAGAAGTCGTAGCTGTAAATGGGTCACTCAGTGCTGAGCAGCATGCACATTTGATTAAATATGACTCTGTTCATGGTAAATTCAGTGGTGATATTGATTTTAACGAGTCTGGAAATTGGCTATCTATAAATGGTAAAAAGTTTTCTTTATATAGAGAACGGAATCCTGAGAATATTCCTTGGAATGTTGATGTGGTACTTGAATGCACTGGTGCATTCAACAAGCGTGCGAAAGCAGCAAAGCATAATGCAGAAAAAGTAATTGTCTCTGCTCCAGTTTCAGATGCTGACGTAACTATAGTTTACGGCGTAAATAACGATATGTTCAAAAAGGAGCATAAAGTGATCTCAGCAGGTTCTTGTACTACAAACTGTCTGGCTCCAATTGTACACGTTTTACATTTTAATTTAGGTATAAAAAGCGGTTTTATGACCACTATACATGCCTATACAAATGATCAAAATATTCTTGATGGCAATCATAAAGACTTGCGCAGGGCAAGGGCTTGTGGCCTGTCTATGGTGCCAACTACAACTGGGGCAGCAAAAACTATTGGTTCTGTTATTCCTGAGTTAAAAGGAAAGCTAGATGGCACTGCCATTAGAGTTCCAGTTAGCAATGTTTCTATGGTTGATTTTAAATTTACGACTGATACGAAGGTAACAGTTGGAAAAATAAATGAAATGTTTAAGAATTCAGCAAATCATGTACTTTCCATATGTAAAGAACCTTTAGTTTCAATAGACTTTGTTCATAACCCTTATAGTGCAATTGTGGATTTAGCTGGTACATATGTCACAGGTGATATCTGTAGAGTTGCAGCGTGGTACGATAATGAATGGGCTTTTTCACTAAGGATGTTAGACATAGCATTATTGTAAAGTATGAATACAAAATATGCTTCATTTTATGAGCACTTTGCGGAACTCAGAAAAAGGGTTATTTTTTGCTTTCTATTTTTTTGTGTTACTTTCGGTTTTTGTTACTACTTTAAAGAAAATATATACCGTTTTTTACTTGCACCTTTAATAGAAGTTACAAAAGATAGCGATGATTTTTCTCTAATCTATACAGACTTAACAGAAGCGTTTTTCGTATATCTCAGGGTTGCAATAATGAGTACACTTTTGTTTTCTTTTCCTGTGTTTGCATGGCAATTCTATATGTTTCTAGCACCTGGGTTATATAAACGCGAAAAGGCAGTGTTATTGCCATACTTAATTGCAACACCAGTTTTGTTTATAACGGGAGCTGCTGTAGTTTATTACTACATATTTCCCTTGGCCTGGAAATTTTTTATTGCTTTTGAACATAGTGGAAAGTCTTTCGGTATACCGATAGAGTTTATGCCATCAGTTAGTGAATATTTAGACCTTGTTCTCCAATTCATGTTTGCGTTTGGTACCGCATTTCAAATTCCAGTCATACTCACCTTAATGGTGAGGGTAGGGCTACTCACTGCACAAAGTTTGTCAAATAAACGCAGAATTGCAATAGTGGTAATTTTCATTATTGCCGCAATCTTAACTCCACCTGATGTACTAAGCCAAGTAGGGCTTGCAATTCCAATGCTGGTATTATACGAGCTCTCTATCCTAATATGTAGATATATTGAGAAGAAAGCAAAGGATTGAATCAAGAATATTAGCTATAAAAAAAGGATGAACACCAGAGCGCTTTTTCTTGCTTGAGTATATTAACATTGATAGTGGAATTATGTAAATTGCCCTTTACTAGCTACCTTATGGGCATCCCGGCGAGACAAAGTCTACCGAAAATTAACAGTAGTCACAAGGCGTTAGACCAAATTAACATTAGTGTAGTAATCAAAAATGACCTAACAGTCATTAGTATCGAAAATTACATAATGTATATTATGGAAAATATAAGCAACACAAGCTTTCAGCAAGAGAAAATGCAATTTTTGCTCTTCTCAAACAGCATAAAAAAGTGCCTGTTGCACCTCCAGATTAGCATCGAAAAATGCTCAAGTACTAATAACGCGTAAACTACGTATTCCACTGGATTATCAACTGAGTTATTCACAATGTTGTGAATAGCCCCAACACCAAGCGATTAACACTGCTAAAGAGCAGCCACAGATAGTTTTTGCTACCATCTTCTCTCTTTACTGATATTAAATACTCGCAGCATGCCTTGAAAGGATGTATAGTTTCACAATTTCTGTGGCAATCATAATGTGGATCGTATGCCCTAAGTATCGATGGAATCAAATCTTGTTTAGGTTTTAAATCATTTACCATAATATTTTCCTTAAAGTATTAATACTATATCGATAATAGTATAATTACTTTTCAGATACGTTTTTTTTATTGAAAATTTCAGAAAAATGTTGTATAGTTATTACTATACTTTTTTGGTAAAACTTATGGCAGATTCAAGATTTAGTATAACTTTCAGCAAAGAAACTTCGAAGTGCCTTACTGGACTTGCTGAAGTAAGAAACAAATCTGTAAAAGAATTAACAGAGAAGTTAATGCAACAAGCAATTGAACTTGAGGAAGATAGAATACTAATCGAGCGTGCTGCTGAGCTTGATGTTCCAGGCACGAAAAAGATTAGAAGCGAGGATATAAACTGGGATACAGTATTAGCTAAAAGAGTTGAGGGTACAAACTGAAATATAAGATTACTTATTTAGAAAACGTTGTTAAGAAAGATTTCCCTACTTTATCGTCACCAATCAAGAAAAGTATTATAAGAGCTATAGACGAGCGAATTGCAGATGAACCAATGAAAGTTGGTGCACCATTGCTCTACGAACTTAAAGGGCACAGAAGGCTACAAGTTAGCGATTATCGTATTATCTATACAGTAGACATTGCAGAGTGCGAAGTAACTATCACTTCAATAAAACACAGAAAAGAATCTTATAGGAAGAAAAATTAAAGTCAGTTATACTACAAATTTACCTGCAATACTGCCACTCCTCCTAACATTTGATTTATAGCTAGCCAGCAATCTAAATTGGTAAACACGAAAAATTGATTCCCATTATAACGTCTTAATGCTAACTCCACCTGCATATAAATTTGCATGGCTTTTTTCAGTATTAAGCAATGCAAGTCCAATATTGTCCACACTAGAGCGCAGTTCCCCTACTTCTTCATTATTTTCACTAATTACTTTAGTGCCAATATTTGGAAGTGCATTTTCTCCCTCAACGAGGTAAAGTTTCCTTCTGAATGCTTCTTGTCTGCTCATTCGATTTACAACTTCCTGACCTATATAGCACCCTTTATTAAAGCTTATGCCATTTATCTTATCAATTAAGTATTGCAGCGGGAATGACGAATTTTGCACCATATCTTTCGCTCCATCTGCAATAAGATTTTGAATTCTAACTTTTTCATATTGAGTAAAATCTCCAGCTAATTCCTTTATTTTACCCTTATGTATAATCCTCATTCCTAAAGATCTATGTCTTGGATCTTGGAAAATAACTTGCGATTCATTACTATCCTCCACTAATTTAGTATTAAACAAGACTCCAACCTCATGCAACGAACTAACATCTTTAATCCTCACTCTCAAGTAAGTTTTGAGCAAATCTAGTTTTTCAATTATTTGCTGCAGATGAGTGTTTTCACACTCAAGAAAAATATATTTGTCATACTCAATAAGAAAAAAATCGTATAGGTATTTTCCCTGAGGGCTAAGTAATAAAGAGTAAATAGCCTTTTGACTATCCAACTTATTGATATCATTTGTTATAATATCCTGCAAAAAACCTCTTGTATCTGGTCCATATAAAGATATTACACCACGATTTGGTAGCGGTATGTAACCCATAAAACTTCTATTCAAACCTTAAATTATACACTTTTTCTTGTATCTTACTAACCCCAACCCTTGAAATGTAACCTTTAGATGACTACATAGAATTGTAGGTTAGTTAATGAGGAAAGACAAATGTCAAACGTAAACTTAAGTGTATTAGATGATAGTGTATTAGTAAAGCCTATCAACGAAGAAAAACAAGGTGGAATTGTACTTCCGTCAAGCGCTGAAAAGAAGCCTACTAAAGGTGAAATTATAGCAATTGGCAGTGGTTCACGCAACTCAAGCGGAGAGCGCGTAGCTTTAACTGTAAAAGCTGGTGATAAAATATTCTATCGCCAATGGGCTGGAACAGAAGTAGAGCATGATAATGAAAAGTATATCGTAATGAAGGAGTTAGATATACTCGCTGTTATCAAATAGTTATCTCTATTTTACTAAATTAATGCGCTATATAAGTGCATTATGTATTTTAATATTTTAAATTTTTTATTAATTTAAGGGGTGATAAAAATGGCTAATATAGTAGTATCAGGCGAACAGTTACAAGAAGCCTTTCGTGAAGTTGCAGCAATGGTTGACTCAACGGTAGCAGTAACTGCAGGACCTAGGGGAAAAACAGTAGGAATTAGCAAGCCATATGGTGGACCAGAAGTCACAAAAGATGGCTATAAAGTAATGAAAGGCATAAAGCCTGAAAAACCATTACACGCTGCAATAGCAAGCGTTTTCGCTCAAAGTTGTTCTCAATGTAATGACAAAGTTGGTGATGGTACAACAACGTGCTCAATACTAACTAGCAATATGATAATGGAAGCTTCAAAGTCAATTGCAGCTGGAAATGATCGTGTTGGTATTAAGAATGGAATACAAAAGGCAAAAGATGTGGTATTAAAAGAAATTACGTCGATGTCTTGCACAATTTCTTTAGAAAAAATGGATGAAGTTGCACAAGTTGCAGTAATTTCTGCAAATGGTGATAAAGATATTGGTAGTAGCATTGCTGATGCTGTTAAAAAGGTTGGAAAAGAAGGTGTTATCACTGTTGAAGAGAGTAAGGGTTCAAAAGAATTAGAAGTCGAACTTACAACTGGTATGCAGTTTGACCGCGGTTATCTCTCTCCATACTTTATCACAAACAATGAAAAGATGAGCGTGGAGCTTGATGATCCATATTTATTGATTACGGAAAAAAAACTTAATATTATTCCACCTTTACTTCCTATTCTTGAAGCTATTTTCAAGTCTGGTAAACCTTTGTTTATCATTGCAGAAGATATTGAAGGTGAAGCATTAAGCACTTTAGTGATCAACAAATTACGTGGTCTAAAAGTTGCTGCAGTAAAAGCTCCAGGCTTTGGTGATAGGAGAAAGGAAACGCTCGAAGACATAACAACTTTAACAGGTGCTAAGCATGTCATAAAAGATGAGCTTGGAATCAAGATGGAAGATTTAACTCTTGAAGATCTTGGTACTGCTAAAAATGTTAAAATCACTAAAGACAATACTACAATTGTTAGTGAAGACAGTGACTGTGATAAACGAAACAGAGTAAATGCTAGAATTAACCAGATTAAGTCTCAAATTGAAACTTCAACCTCTGATTATGATAAAGAAAAGCTAAGAGAACGTTTAGCAAAATTATCAGGTGGTGTTGCTGTTCTTAAAGTTGGTGGAGCGACCGAAGTAGAGGTAAAAGAACGTAGAGATAGAGTCGAAGATGCACTGCATGCAACAAGAGCTGCAATTGAAGAAGGTATAGTTCCCGGTGGTGGAGTTGCACTTCTTTACGCTGCATCTGCTCTTGATAAGCTAAAAGGTGCAAGTGATGAAGAGCAAATAGGTATCAACATTGTCAAAAAAGTTCTCAGTGCTCCAATCAAAAGATTGGTTAAAAATGCTGGTCTTGAATCTGCTGTTATCATTGATTATCTAATTAAGCAGAATGATAAAGAGCTTATATACAACGTTGAAACTATGAACTATGCTAATGCATCAACAGCTGGTGTAATTGATCCGGCAAAAGTAGTTCGTATTGCTTTTGAAACAGCAGTGTCTGTAGCAAGTGCACTCATTACTACGGAATCTATGATAGTTGATCTACCAAACAAAGAAGACAATGCTTCATCACCTATGGGTGCAGGAGCAATGGGTGGAATGAATGGATTCTAAATAAATAAAACAAGCCTTGGAGCAACTTGCTCCAAGGTATCTTTCCAGTTCTCGGAAATCTTACATTTATTAAAGATAGTAAGTTTGGTGCAGAAATGCACTACTATTTATATTCGTTATATTGTGACTGCTTAACAATAAAAAAATAACATGTGAAAATTATACTTGTATTAGTATAATACTATATTAATAAATAATTTATATAATATTATTTATTATAACAGCTAAAATTCAAATTATTTTCTTCGTAAATAGAGTATTTATGAAAATACGTATACATTCAATGCTACTTTTGCTTTTTTTTTGCACTCAATTGCATGCTGAAGAAGAAGTTGCAAAATTTGATCTGCTCATTGGTAAAGTAAATGAAGCAAATCTCGCCATTGAAGGCGCAATAAAGGTTACAATAAAACCGGGTTGGCATATATATTACAAAGATAATGGAGATTTCGGCCTTCCCACTTCCTTTGATTGTAAGGGTAACACATCAAATATAGATATCCATTGGCCTACTCCCAAGGAACATGAAGATAAAGTAGGACAAATTACATTTGTTAGTAACGTATATGAAGATATGGTGTTATTTCCCTTTAAAACTAATATAGTTCCAAATCAGGAATACGTTGATATTATAGCTCTTTTCATAATAGTACAAACGAGGTAAAATAAGATTTTATAGTAGTGAAGGTAAGTATGCCAGCAGCATATAGTTATGATTTAAGAAAAAAAGCAATGGAATCACTAGAAGAAGGATAAAGCAGAGAAGCAGTGGCAGCAAGATTTAAAATTGGAAGAACTACGTTATGGGAGTGGCAGCAAAGAAAAAAAGAAACAGGAGATTTTCAGTCAAAAAAACTTGGAAATGGAGGTTATAATCACAAAATTACTGACTGGAATAAATTTACTGAATTTGCTAAAAAATATGGTGGAAAAACTCTATCGGAAATGGCTAAGCTTTGGAGCAATGTTAGTATCCCAACGATTCATCGAGCTCTTAAAAAAATTGGACTCACACGCAAAAAAAGACATATGGATACAAAGAAAGGGACGAAGAAAAACGCGCTGAATTTTTGAAAATTATAGCAACAAAAGAACCTCAAAACTTAGTTTATATAGATGAGTCTGGCATTGATAACACCGAGGACTACCCTTATGGATATTGCCAGAAGGGACAGAGGTTTTATGCTCTAAAATCTGGTAAAAAAATTCAACGAATCAGTATGATTGCAGCCTTAAACGGCAGAAAAATAGTTGTTCCGTTAACATTTGAAGGCCACTGTAATATGTTAATAAATGGTTTGAGCAGTTTTTGACACCGATCTGGACAAACTTTGATAATGCTACTTTTCATAAGTCTAATAAGATTACTGAATTTGCTAAAGGAGTTGGCGCAGAAATTTTATATCTACCGCCTTATTCTCCCGATTTTAACAAAATTGAGCATCATTGGTTTGCTATAAAAAACAGAGCTAGGAAAAACATCCCTCTATTCACATCTTTTCGTCATGCTGTTGATTCCGCTTTTCTATAAGCTTTTCGGACTATTATGAAAAGAGCTATAACTTTCATATAAAGTATGCAATATGTAAAGATAGGTGTATCCCTAAAAATGCTGAGGTAAAAACCAGGCAACCGCTAAAGGATTTTATAGACTCTGATATCAATAAACTCATAAATGAGTGGTATGAAAAATAGAGTTCTCAGTGGGCAAGTAAGGCAATAGTTTAAAAATATTATTCCTGCTAATTTTTGAACAGATTGTTTAGTGGCTTTAGCTAATTCAATAAGCTGTTGTGAAGTTTCTGGGTTGACTAACCTTTGATAAGTTCTACCAAAGTTTATGGGTAATTATACAGCATTTTTCTGAATTTTTTTAATAAAGAATTTGCAGATCAAATAATAAAAGGCATGAATTTTTTCATAAGGTATCATAATTTAGGAGAGTTTGCTAATTTAAGTTGACGCCATTGCCTGTATTACTAAAAATTAAATATCAAACCAGCTTCAATATTATGAGTGGATATGTCGTCTGCAACAGGTGTTGGAATATTAAAGTAACGATAGCCGAGAAAGGTTTTAACTTCTGGAATTATTGAATAATCAACACCAAGCTTTATTTGATAAGCAAACCAAGGAACATTAAGTGGCATTACATTTTGGGGTGATCCATTAATCTTTTTTAATCTAAAAACTGTTGGTCCTATACCAAGACCAATGTACGGGGCAAATTGCGTATTTTGAATGTTAGGGTTATAATAGAAGTTTAATAAAAATGCAGACACACTTGCTGATTTATCAAATACCGGAGGAGAATTACTATTTTCAATATTAACTTTAGAATATATGGTCTCAAAATCAACTCGGCCATTTTCTCCAGCATAGTAACCTAAAGATATGCTGTTAAGCCACTGGAAATCAACCGTACCATTATCCAGAATTTTCTCAATTTCCCTTGTTGCTATATTTTTCACGATAATGTTAATGTAATGATCCTCTTCGATCAAGTTTAGGATTCTTTTTCCTATTGCTTGTATACCCTTTACAAATGTTTCTGAATTATCATGGTATACCTTACCACCGTTAGCGCTAACATAAAAATCAAGTTTTTTTGATTTCTTTTTTGTAGGCTCAGCTTGATCTGCAATACGTGGCCACATATTTTTCTGATCAGCTGCTTGGAAAATAGAAGGTGAATTACTTTCAAGTTCTTGACATTTTATTGGTATTTCTTTTTCAGCAACCTCTTCAGAATGTATCACACTTTCATTATTGTCTGTTTCTAATTTTAAGGGTTGCGCTTGCTCAATGTGTGTATTGTTACTGACATAAGCAATAAAAAAATAGACACATGTAATGAAAATGAAAAATAAAGTAATAGATATTTTATTCATCACCAATGAATTGTTATTTATAGCATAACTACTTATATCATATATTTCTTTTATGTACAAAAATTAAGAAAGAATATTTCCAATTAAATAATTATTTTCTGTTCCTGTAACATGAGCTTTTACAATATTTTTAGCTTGAGCTTTTGATGTAAGTTTTATTAATGCAAAATTTTCTGCTCTACCAACATGATTTTGCTCAGCCAGAACGTTTTGTTTAGTACCGATCAAAGATTGATAAAAATTGCTCATTATTTCCTTATTTATCTCTCTTAGATGCTTTACTCGTTCTTTACGCACATTCTCCGGTACTTGCGGCATTCGTGCAGCAGGCGTGTTTTTCCGCTCTGAATATGGAAAAGCATGCAGGTAAACTACATTTATTTTTTTTAGTAGATCAACTGTATCCTGAAACATTTCGTTAGTTTCTGTTGGAAATCCAGCAATAATATCAGCACCAAATGCTATATTAGGCCTCAAGTTCTTCATTTTATGACAAAATTCTATCACTTGTTCTCTGTTGTGACGACGCTTCATTCTCTTTAGTATTAAATTATTACCAGATTGTAGACTCAAATGTAAATGAGGCATAAGTCTTGACTCATTAGCTATTAAATCCATTAATTCGTTGTCAACTTCAGCAACATCAATAGAGGAAAGTCTTAGTCTCTTTAACTGTGGTATATCCTTTAAAACTCTTCTAATCATTGAACCAAGTGATGGCTTATCAAACAAATCTGTACCAAAGTCAGTAATATCAACACCTGTAAACACCACTTCTTGATACCCATTGTCTATAAAAATCTTAATTTGCTCTATAATACTGTTTATTGGCACAGATCGATTATTCCCTCTTGCCTCAGTAATTGAACAAAATGTGCAGCTATGATTGCAACCATTTTGAATCTCAATAAATGCCCTCGATTTATCTTTAAATCCATTAATCAGAACAGGTTCTACTTGGTTATCACTGACTAAGATTTCATCATTATCTAGTAGATAATTTTTAGCTCTTAGCTTATCTTGATTACCCAGCACTTTACTTACACCAGGAATATCACTATAAGACTTAGGATCTAATTGAACAGCACAGCCAACTACAATAATTTCTTTACTTGGGTCATTTTTATAAATCTTACGTATTTTTTGCTTTACTTGACGCTCTGCTTCGTTTGTCACTGCACAGCTATGCACTACAACAACATTTTCTCTCTTTGCTTTTTTTAACGCTTCTTTGATTAACTCGCTCTCGTAAAAATTTAGACGACAACCAAATGTTATCACTTCATTCATATTCTTTGCTTCAATAGACCTAAATTATATCAAATATCCAAACAAAATGACTATTTTTTGGTAAATAAGTGCTTGCTGAATTATGTGCTGCGTTTAGAGAAATATAGCCAGAGTACTAAATCCTTATCTGAAATGTACCATATAACTATACTGAGTTGTAAATATGACACAAGAATTTAGATTATCTTAGTTATTTCATTGTATAAAGTACTTTTTTATCAATTAAAGAGGACTATATGAGTGAAGCAACTTTTTCTGAAAAAAATCAGCTTTCTAGAGAGGACATAGCAGAGTTAAAAGAACTTATGTGTCTTGAACGAAGTGAAATAAGTCAAAGTGGAGGAATAGGACTACTAGAACTTATAGCTGAACAGGAGCAAATGCTTGAGGATTTAGGGATAGAATCAAAAGAGCTTTTATGTTCTCAGCATACAGGAATGTACGAGAACCTTAGCCAGCCCTATTCTACGGATCTCGAAGTGTTATAATATAGGTTATCATCGTTATTGGATGTCATGTGTATTCTGTTTAAATAACTTGCAAGTGAATTAATAACTGCAAAAGTTGGGGGACATAAGACTTTGAACTGATCTTTGCCCCCAGAGCTTTATTTTGCCTCTCCTCTACTCATAGCACGTAGCTTACCAGTAAACACTATAATTTTGTTGTTTAAAACAGAATCGCTAGAATTGGAGCTCACGGAAAGAATTTGCAGATATGCAGTCAGATTATTTAACATTTTAATGTTGCGTTCCTGAGAAAAAAGGCTTAAGGCCAATGATAAAAAATATTAACCTTAAGCGATATAAATAAAAAGCAGTCCAACAATTTTGCTAAACCCTGAAGCTTACTATACTACCATGCAAATTCATCTATATCCTTTATTACATAAATGTCAGAATAAGCTTCATCCCAAGTTTCTTGGGAATGTTTAAAAAAGCATACGCGTCAAGTTAAGAGAATACGCCCAATATAGCAACCATTTGAGATAGGTATCTTATTTGTTATATTTATTTTTTTGAGAAGTTTTGATCTAAAATAAGATAATTTTTTTAAAAGAGTCTGTAAATTACTAATTTTATCGTTTAATATCTAAAATAATTTTTACCGCTTTTCTTCTTTCTTATGCCACTTTTCCTTAACTTGACGCGTATGGTTCAAAAAAGTGTGTCAAACTGAAAAAAAAGTAATAAATTGATATAAAAAATGGAGGCTTGACACACTTTTTTGAACATTCCCGGCTTTTTCTTTAGCAGTATCTACGATACTTATACTCTAGATCTAGCAGACGAAAGAATAGAGGAGCAGGCACTAATGATTTATCATCTTTTCTGGTTTCACTATCCTTTCAAATTCTTCCTCAGTGAGTAGCTGAAGTTTTACCACTGCTTCTTTTAGAGTGATGTCCTCTTTATAAGCAAGTTTAGCTATTTTTGTTGCATTATCGTATCCTATATGTGTATTTAATATAGTGACCAACATTAACGACTGATTCAGTAAATCCTTTATTCTTTCTTTGTTTGCTTTAATACCAACTACGCATCTTTCTGCGAAATTTAAACTTGCATCAGCTAAAAGTCTTATAGACTGTAAAACATTGTAAATTATCACTGGCTTAAACACATTCAATTCAAAGTGACCATTTGAGCCGCCAATTGTCACAGCAACATGATTTCCCATAACTTGAGCACATACCATAGTTACTGCTTCACATTGAGTTGGATTCACTTTACCTGGCATGATTGAAGAGCCAGGCTCATTTTCTGGTAGCATTATTTCTCCAACTCCGCATCTTGGACCAGAACCAAGTAACCTTATATCATTTGCAATTTTCATCAAACTGACTGCTACTGTATTGAGTGCTCCACTGAGCTCAACCAAAGCATCATTTGCTGCTAGCGCTTCAAACTTATTTTTTGCTGAAATAAACGGAAGATTGGTGATTCCTGCCACTTCTTTAGCAAAATCCTCGGCAAAGCCTTTTTTAGTATTGAGTCCCGTGCCAACCGCAGTGCCACCTTGTGCAAGTTCATATACGTTAGTTGACTTTACTCTCTCTATTCCCTTTTTAATCTGAACCGTATAGCCAGAAAATTCCTGTCCAAGTGTTAGAGGAGTTGCATCTTGCAGATGAGTACGTCCTACTTTTATTATATCTTTAAATTCCTGAACCTTATTATTTAGCGCTTTATATAATTCCTCAAGATTGGGAATAAGCAAGCGGTTTATTTGCTCTGCTACTGCTATATGCATTGCTGTCGGAAAAGTATCATTTGATGATTGACCATAATTCACATGGTCGTTTGGATGCACTGGAGATTTACTACCCAAATCACCGCCTAAAATCTCTATTGCACGATTGCTGATCACTTCATTTATATTCATATTGGTCTGCGTTCCAGACCCTGTTTGCCAAACAACAAGCGGGAATTCGTTATTGAATTTACCGTCTATTATTTCCTTTGCAGCTGTGCAGATTGCGTCCCCTACCCTACTATCTATGCTACCCTGCTTCATGTTAACATGTGCTGCTGCAAGTTTTACTATTGCTAACGCTTTAATCAGAGGCTCCGGCATTTTCTCTGTGCCAATTTTGAAATTTTCCAAAGAACGTTGAGTCTGCGCTCCCCAGTAATGTTCACTTAGTACTTTTACTTCTCCTAAGCTATCTGATTCTATTCTAACTTTTTTATCCATATTTCCTCCTTCTAGTACTTGACACTACATATGTAAATCATATTGGGTTTCAGTGTCAACTGCCTATTATCTTCCAAACTCCATCCATTTCAATACTAGATCTTGTATGTAACTGCCACTGCTATCACTATGGGCATTAACTCAACTACAATTGTCTCAGCTTATTAATACACACATTTGAGGTACTGCTGATGGGACCTAGAGGTGAACTACAGTGATCATCATCATCGCTATTAAATACGCTATTAAAGCTTGAAGATCTAGATTTTTTTTCTGAATCATCAATTTTTTCTGTAAGGTGATAAAACGTTTTTGAATGACTACACAAAGCCTCCTGTTTATTAATAAATAGTTGATTACTCACTGAACTTAACATTTCTACTTGGCTATTTAAGTATTGCACTTTACCGTTTAGCTCTTTTCTTTCTTTATTTATTCTTTCAATTTCCTGAACTTTATTTGCAACTATTTGCATCAATTCCTCAATCTTATTGTCATATTCTTTAAACTTTAATTCCAGTAATGGATGATATTCATTTGTTATTTCTTCTTCTATCTCCTGCCGTAACTGCTCTCTTATTCTCTTAATCTGCTCATCTTTAAGCTCTAGCTCATTCTTTAACCCTTCAAATTCCCACGTTAGCTGATCTGTCTCTTGTTCATCAAATTCCAAATGTGCGTTATGCTCATTTTCTAAGTTTTGTATTTTAGATTTATAACTCGCTATACATTTATCCCTTGCACTTATCATGTGTTCTGCTTCCTCTATCTCTTCCTCTTTTTCAAACTGGTTCAATTTACTTTTCAGCTTCTCTTGTTCTGAATTAGCAATTTTTAGCTTTTTCTTCAGTTCCTCTACCTTTTTTTCCAGTTCATTATTTTTTCCATAAATTTCTTGGATTTTTTGCTCTTGTTCCATAAGCTGAGTTATTCGTTCGTGTGTTTTACTCATTTCTTTCTCAAGTTTTCGTTCTTTTTCTTCATACTCAACTTGTAAATCATTGCACTGCTTTTCTAATTCTTTAATTTTTTGCTTAGCCTTTATGAGTTTCTGTTCTGATTTCATTTGCTTTGCTGCACAATTGCTTAACATTTGATTTTCTTCTTTTAGTGATAATAACTCTCCTTCCAAATCTGATATTTGCTGTTTACTGCTTTCTTTTGTACTATTAATACGGAGTTCTAATTGATCAAATTTGTCTTCGAAACTATACTTTTCTTCTCTCAGTTGATTTAATTCCTCGTGCAATTTTCTTGACTTACTTATCAACTCTTTTTTTTCTGCATTAGCAACTTCCTGCTTTATCTTTAGATCTTTCTTTTCTTCATGAACACTTTCAAGTTCTTGCGCTTTTTCTTGCAGCTCTGTTGATATATTTTCTAGCTTCTCATCTTTTTGTGTTAGTCCAATTTGCAATTTTACGTTTTTTTGCTTCTCTTCTCCAAGTTCATTCTGTAAATCACTATTATGCTTCTCTAACTCCACATTTTTTTGCTTAGCCTCATCGAGCCTATATTGTAAATGGTTCCTCTGCTCGTTTAATTCTCTAGTTTCTTGCTCAGCCTTTGTAAGCTTTTGATCTAATTGTTGTGAGTTAACTTCTGTTTGCACTGCAGCTTCTCGCAGATTAACTTCTGCTTGAATTGCAACTTCTTGCAAATTCTGAATTTCAGCTTGTTGAGAGCCAATTCCCGTTTGAGTTTCAACGTGCTGCACAGCAACTTCTGTCTGAGTTTCAGTGTGCTGTAAATTAACTTCTGTTTGAATTGCAATTGGATGAATCACCTGAGTTGCAATCTGCTGTGGATTAATCTCTGTTTGAGTTGATACGTTGTTGCCGATGAGAGAAAGAATAGAGCTGTTTTTAATATCATTTTCAAGGTCTTTCAGCTTTTCGTCTTGGCTATGTTCGTTATTTTGCAGATTACTAACAGCTGAAGCATTTTTATTCTTTGCCAATAATGCTTTTACAGCATCATGTAGAGAGAGGCCTTGAATATATAATTCCTCATTTTGTCTTATTAATTTCCAAAACTCCTTAGGTGGCGATTCAAAATCTTTACCATTAAACTGCAATACTTCAGTTATACCAGAACTACTTACATTCATAACCATAGTACAGGTAAAAGTTTTCCCATGCTTGTCCTGCACAGGCCAAGTGCTTGTCATTTCATAATATGCGTCCTCTTTAAATTCATAATGTCTTTCCTTACCTTTTCGATAAGCGTATATGTTATGCTTTTTATCGCAATAGATATTCAACTCGCTAATATCCCTTTCTTGCTGCAAGATATCGCTAATTCTTATTGGCTCACTTCTATTGTAATTAGTAAGGTTAATGTTTAACACTCTATTAGCATCTTCAGTCCCTACATAAAAAGCTTGAAGCTCTATGTCTTTCCTTCTAAAATACTTACTTACAGCTTTTTTTGCCTGATTTGCTAATTCTATAAGGTCTTTATACGCTTTTTCATCATTTGCCAAATCCATTAACGAGTCATAAAACTCCCATTTGCCCTGATAGTATTCTTCTAAAACAGTAATGCTATTTTTTCTTTTCAGCTCTGCTAATATGTTTTTTAATATCAGGAATTTTGTTGACATAGTACACCCCCTTTACTACATTGCCCTGGTAATACATCTACTTTAGGAGTGACTAAGCTATCAGAACTCCTTTTATGTTAACCTTTGTAGTTAAATTTAGTTGCATTAGGAGTAACTGCGAGTATCAAACCCGGCCTTAGTTATTTGCTTATTATTCCTCACTACCTATTTGTATTACTATACTAATATTAGCACTACATTTTAGGCTATGCAAGAATTTTTATTGGACGCGAAAACTATAAAGGTGCTACCTTAAAAAGCTTTGGTTTGACCTTGTCTAAAAAAGCGTTAGCAAGATCAATAACATCAGCTCACAACCATCCAGGAGGAAGATTATTTAGTAGAATAAAGCTTCAATCATTCCATGATTTCTGTATAGTTTTAAAAACTCAATGAGTATATATGAAAGCAATAATAGGCGGTGCTAGTAAAGGACTAGAAAATTCAATAGCGAGTGGGCTAAATGTTCAACTATTCCCTACTCGGGTGTTAAGATTTGCCGATGGTAAGGTAAATGTAGAAGTAGCAAATGGTCTACATAATCAAGAAGTATGCGTATTTCTCCACCTGTAAATGATAATCTTATTGAGCTTTTGCTTACAATTGATGCAGCAAAGAGGTCAAGAGAGTACAGCAATTGTTCCTTATTATGAATATAGTAGGCAGGATAGGGTTATTAAAAACAATAATATGCAATCTGCCTTAAGTGCTAAATTAGTTACAACCATTCTTCTATCCTTTCTAGTTGCTTGTAGCTGTTAAATCTTAGGAATTTATTGAAATACGGAGAGGCAATGAAGGGAGTAGTATCTCTTAAATAATTAGATAAGAAATTTGGTAGAATATTCTGAAATTCGTGCATTTTTTGTCTATAATCTTTCAAAGCAATAACCTTTATTTTATCATAATCAAGTTTCCAATAAGCAAGCTCCGAGACTTCTTTTTTTGTTGTGTACTCCACTGCTAAAGCTTGTAAAATTAACTGCGGAAAAAATCCTGACATAACTTCTTCATTGGAAGGGGGTGAACCAAGTTTATAGTCTATAATTGCTACTTGTCCACTTGGTAGATACTCAAGTCGATCGCATCTTGCTGTCAGTGAAATTTCTTCTGTCACTCGAGTAGCTTGACACTGATCATGAAATATTGGATAAGAAAACTCCTTCTCTAACTCGACATGATTGTTTCTCACTTCATCAAATTCGACAAAAGATTGAATTACCCTTTGCAGTCTTACCCACCATATATTTGAAAAGTGGAACTGACTAGACGAGAATACTTCTCGTGCAACACTCATTGGGAATTTTTTGTCACGTAAATATCTTGCAAGAATGTTGTGTACCATAGTGCCAAATTCCAATATCGATGGCTTGAAATTTAAGTCTCTTAATTGTTTAAGGCCCAGTATATATTCAACGTAAAATGAATAAGGATTACGAATTAGCTTTTCTATTGCGCTGCAAGACATTACCTGCATTTTTGCTTGCCTAACTTCAGTTTGAGGTTTTGGCATAGGCTGAGTACATGGAACAATGCACTCAGGTGTATTTAATATTCTTAGCCAATCGCGGTAAGGATATTTTGGTTCTTGTAACAGAACCTCCAAACGGCGCAATAGAATTGATTTTCTATCACTCATTAGCCTCGTAATATAAACCTTACCAGCACCAAATAAATTGCGCAAAGTATACAAAAAATACCCTTGCTCTTCTTGCACAGAAGGAAGGTTGAATTTTTCTCTAGTCAGTGCATTCAAAAACGGATTCTGGAAATTTGGTATATCATTAAATCCAGCAAGTATTACAACTTTATTGTGATATAAGCTAAATTTATAGCAGTTATTTTCTGGAGAAAAAAACTTTCTTTTTAAAAATAATATCAGAATTTTACTATACAACTCCAAGGAACAATCAATTGCTATACCTTCGCATGCGTTCAAGAAATCACGAGTAAAATTACCTATTTCACCATTTAGCTCTGAAAAATTCACATTAGAAAGCACATTAATACACTGCAAATGAGCTGCTACTATATCAGAAATAGGGTGATTTATAAGATTAAGTAGAGAATTAAGTATAGCTTTTAAGCTATTGATAATAATTAATATATCTTCTTTATATTTTAGCTTTCTATGAGCATTGATAGCATTTATAATATCGCTCAGACCGTTTGTACTGAAGCTACGCAATACTTCTATCTCAAACTCAGACAAAATACAAGTGTATTCTTCTTGAGTGTAACCAAAAGTCACTAGACTATGTTTTAGTAGCGAAAGCAGCGCCACACTGTTCCAATTTGAGGTCAAAACTTCAATGCTGTAAAATAGGAGCGTTATACAAGAATAGTTTTTCGATATGGTGCACGCCATACGAGCTGCAAGTAATTTATCAAAGACAAACAAAGAAACATTTTCGTAACCTTCATTCTCTATAATCAGTGACGTCACTTGCGCTTCTTCCTCTCTGGAATCGCAAGTGATGACTTCAATATTGCCAATATGTCCATTACTAACTTTGCTTAGATCGGCAGTTGTATCAAAGACATAGTCAGTTATTTCATTCTCTATAGTGTTCAAGCAGCTAACATCCCTTCTATCCACATTTAAATAATCGAGCAGATCTCTCAGACAATATTGATAGTGTTTTTTATCAAGCAATTTCCAGTCTTTCTCTTTAATTTTCAAATTCAGATTAGGCAAAATTATTTTTCCAAACGGCAGGTCATATATAGCCTTAATTAACGACTTATCCTTTCCAATTCCAACAAAGATTATATGTTGGTCTTCTTGTAAAGAGATTATCATATTGTTTATGTAATCACTCTTATGTTCTAATATATCTACTACTCCTAAATCTTTTAAAATTTTACTCCATGTTTCAATAAGTAAATTTATGAAATTCTCCATTTTCTTTGAGTGCTCATCGAGCTGATAATAATCCGCTATTTGGGTATATTGAAGCAATGATGGCAAACTGCAAGCTAGATCGATTGGAAAATTATCATTGTTTTTTTTATTCCACTTCAATATGAATTGAATCAATAGCAGCATTCTCTTTGTTGGGTTGATAACTTTAACTCTATCAAGATTTAATATTAAATCTTCTTCATCAATATTCTCTAGTGAAACTATCTCTGGCAAAATTATAGCGCTGCAACTCTTGAATGCACTCAGTAATGCTATCACATCCCTCTTGCAGGGAAGTATGATCTTTATTTCAGGAATTTCTTTTCTTTCATATCCAGAAAATATATGCTGGACTAGCACATCGAAAAAGGATGCATCTACGTTAATGGTAAAAACTTTTCCCATGAAAAATGACTATTAGCACGATGCTTTATTGTACAGAAATTATCTAAAATATAAATGTGCTTGCAGTTTCTTATGCTATTATATATTAAAATCTTTCATGACATTACATGACTATCAGAATAGAAGTTTTAAATAAATGTGAGCAAGTTGGCCACAAAAGAGTAGTTAATGTTTACTCGATTTACATAAGCAAAAAATTACCATCAAAATTACATGAAGAAATTTGTGGGCTATTTTATAATAAAGTCATACAAGACTGCCGTTATTATTTCTACAATGAAGATCTTGAAGAAGTTCAATATGACTTCATAGAACCACAAGCAAAGTGGGGCTTGGAGATAAGCTTCTTACCTGGCATTACCGACAATGTAGGCAACACAGCGAAACAAATTGTTAGAGAGTATTTAATAAGCAAAGGCTATGTCGATGAAGATGTTCATATAAAAGCAAGAAGTTCAAAATTGATTCTAAGTCAAGCAACTGAAGACGATATAAAACAAGAGTTCAACCCTATTACTGAGTATTGTACACTTATCTGCAAGAACTACAGCCGGAAATATTATGGTAAATCGAATACAACATCTGGTGTCATCCCAGTGCCCCGACACTGGGATCCAGAAAATTTCAAGCAATTGTATAATGCAAACTGGATTCCAGTGTCAAGCACTGGAATGACAGAAGGTAGGGTTGGGATGACAGAGGATAGTACTAAGTCTGTTGACCTCAACGTGAGTGACCAAGAGCTTGAAAAAATCAGCAGAGATGGAATCGATGGTAATGGCACTTTAGGGCTCTCTCTGATAGCAATGAAAGCTATAAAGGATTACTTTAAAAAGCTCGGTAGGAATCCATATGATATTGAACTTGAGTCTCTTGCACAGACTTGGTCTGAACATTGTAAGCACAACATCTTTTGCTCTTCTATTGATGAAATAAAAGATGGCTTATATGCACATTATATTAAGCGTGCAACGCGTGAGATAAATTCTGACATATGTGTATCAGTTTTCTCCGACAACGCAGGAGGAATAATCTTCGATGACAATTACTTGATTGTAGACAAAGTTGAAACCCACAATAGTCCTTCAGCTCTTGATCCATTTGGTGGAGCAATGACTGGAGTGCTTGGAGTTAATCGCGATATAGTAGGTTTCGGCAAAGGTGCAGAACCTATAATGAACACTTATTATTTTTGCTTTACCAAAGAAGCAAAAGGCAAACTTTATAGAGACAAAGAGCGCACTGATGAAATCTTACCGCCAAAATATATAATGAAAAAAGTGATCCATGGCGTTAATGTTGCTGGTAATTGCTCTGGTATTCCAACGCAACTTGGATCGATATATTTTGATGATAGGTTCTGTGGAAAGCCGTTAGTTTTTGTTGGAAGCGTCGGGATCATTCCACGCAATATAAATAATGCACCTTCACACATAAAAGAACCCAAAAATGGCGATAAAATTGTAATTATTGGCGGAAGAGTTGGAAAGGATGGCATTCACGGCGCAACATTTTCCTCAGAGGCGCTGTCAGGAAGCAGCCCTTCAACAGTTGTGCAAATTGGTGATCCTATAACGCAAAAAAAATTGTCCAATGCAGTTATAGAAGCAAGAGACCTCAGTCTTTACAATGCAATAACAGATAACGGAGCAGGAGGGCTGTCATCTTCTATAGGTGAAATGGGAAAAGATGGATTTGAAGTTGATCTAAGCAAGGTTCTACTTAAAAACGATGATATGGCTCCATGGGAAATATGGATATCAGAATCACAAGAGAGAATGACCTTAGCAGTGCCGAAAGAAAATCTCCTTATGTTCAAGCAGATTATGAAAAAACATGATGTGGAAGTCAGCGTAATTGGAGAGTTCAGCAATAGTGGTAAAGCTATTGTTAAATGTCCAAAAGGGAAAGTAATAATGGATATGGAAACTGAGTTTTTGCATGATGGCAACCCTAAAATGCATTTACAGACAAAGCCGTATTCTAAGGAGCCTGCTGTCATTCCAACACGCAATACAATAAATCAAGAGACTGAGCTAAAAGAAATGCTGAGCAGATCAAACATATACAGCAAAGAGTTCATAGTGGCACAATACGATCATGAAGTTCAGGGCTCGTCAGTGCTGAAACCATTGCAGGGCAAGGGAAGAGTGTGCAGCGAAGCAATTGTTTCAAGGCCGGTTCTTTCTTCAAACAAAGGTGTTGTGAAATCACAGGGGTTTGGCTCAAGTTATGGAGAAATTGACACTTACCATATGGCAGCATGCGCGATTGACATCGCAATACGCAACTATGTAGCTGCAGGAGGAAATATAAATCACTTGGCGTTGCTCGACAATTTTTGCTGGTGTGATGCTTACAATCCAGAAAGGCTTTGGCAACTAAAGAGAGCTGCGGAGGCTTGTTATGATTATGCAACTGCATTTAAAACGCCATTCATATCAGGAAAAGACAGTATGTTCAATGACTTCAAGGGATATGATGAAAATGGCGAGAAAGTGATGATATCTGCACCACCTTCGTTACTCATTTCAGCAATTGGAATTATAGAAAATATTGAAAATGCAGTATCGCTTGATGTGAAAATACCAGGAGACTTAATATACGTGCTTGGAGAAACACTCGATGAACTTGGTAGGTCTGAATATCAGTTATATAGTGGAATAGGTAATAACAACGTACCAAAAGTAGATGCAAAAAAAGCCAAGAAGTTGTATGAGCTCTACAACTTGGCAATAAAAGATGGCATAATTGCCTCTGCAATTGCACCAAATTTGGGAGGATTGGCTGTTGCTTTGGCAAAATCGCTAATTGCAGGTAATCTTGGTGCTGAAGTTGATCTTTCAATAGTGAAAGTAGGAAAAACACAGAATATAGATCTAATAAACAAGATAATAATGTTTTCTGAATCGCAAAGTAGAATATTAGTAACCATTGCTCCGCAAAATCAGCGGAAGTTTGAAAAATTGTTTAAAGGTATAGTTTTTTCATGTATTGGCAAAGTGACAGAAGAGAAATTTCTAAACATAAAGGATATCTTAAAAGTAGATCTGAAAGATTTAGGAAGCAGTTATCGTAGCATAATATAAAATATTTTTTGTATTATGCTTAATAACTCTTTTACTATACGTAATGTTTACTTAGAATAAACGTATATTATTTCTGGGTAGGTAACCATGTCTATTTTATCGATACTCTTGTTTATCAGTCTTTCTTTACTCAACGCTTCAAATAAATTAATGATATGTGCTGCTTTATTTGTGGGAGCTGCTTTAGTTGTCAACTCAATGGTTGAATTTTATGGTAGAAGCAAAGCTACGTACAGCTTAATAGCATGTACAGTGATATGTTGTCTTTTTAAATTACAAAATTTTAGTTTGATGATATTGGTTTTATATACTGCAATTTTAGTCTCTCTTCTCTCAAGCATAATTATTTTTGAAGAACTAAAGTCCAAGTTGAATTTTCATATGGCAAATTTTGTTACTTTAATTATAGCATCAATTATTGATAGTACCGTTGTGTGTGTTGGGCTACTATACAGATTTTCTTCAGGTAAATGTTTATCAATATATATTCGAGATTTAACTTTTAAATTTTCTTATGCATCGATATTGAGTATCTGCTTATTTACAGGAATGTATTTATTCTGCTTAATAAATAAGAAATATTTTAAGATTTCTACATAACTTGTTATATCTAAGTTAATCATAAAATTAAAGTGGCTGGAATTTCAAAATTCTTCTCAAGAGAGCTAATGCAGTTTTTTATAAGTTTCATGTATGGTAAAGGTTTTATTTTTAGCCAAATCAATTGAACTAAACTACAAAACCTGTTAAAGTCAATTTTGTGCAAGCACCCTTAGCTCAGTTGGATTAGAGCATTTGACTACGGATCAAAAGGTCGGGCGTTCAAGTCGCTCAGGGTGCACCATATTTTATAGGAAATAGGAGTCATACTTGAAATTGATATATGCAATACCTATCTTTAAAGGCTAAATACTGAACTATTACATATGAGCAAAAAAGACTACTATGATCTGCTAGAGGTGAGCAGAAATGCTAGTGTTGATGAGATAAAAAAAGCATATAAAAAATTAGCATTAAAATATCACCCTGATAGAAATCCTGGTAATAAGGAAGCAGAGGAAAAATTTAAAGAAGTAACAGCTGCATATGAAGTTCTATCCGATTCTGAAAAAAGAGCAGGTTATGATCGTTATGGTCATGAAGGTGCTTCTAGTGGATTTGATTTCAGCCAAGCTGGAGGGGATTTTAGCGATATATTTAATGATTTTTTTGGTGGGGGATTCGGTGGTGGTACAAGTAGGTCAAGAGCAAAAAGAAGTACGACAGGAATATCTGGAGCAGATCTGCGCTACGACCTTGAAATTACCTTAGAAGAGGCGTTTAAAGGAATACAAGCACCTATACTTTATGTAACAAATGTAAAATGTAATACATGTCAAGGCACAGGTAGCGAAGGAGCAATAAAACCAGCTCAGTGCCACACATGCCAGGGAAGCGGTAGGATTAGGGCTCAACAAGGCTTTTTTACCATTGAAAGGACGTGCACTACATGCTATGGAGAAGGAGAATTAATACAAAATAAGTGTAAGAAATGCGGTGGGAATGGACGTAAAAGAGATGAAATAAATATATCCGTTTCAATTCCAAAGGGCATAGAAGAGGGAGCTAAAGTAAGGGTAAGCGGTAAAGGAGAAGCTGGAACAAGAGGTGGAAAAAGCGGAAATTTATATGTATGTGTGAAAATAGCTCCTCATCAAATCTTTACTCGCAATAGAGCAGATTTACACTGTAAAGTGCCTATAAGAATGACACTAGCAGTACTTGGCGGTGAAATTGATGTCCAATCAATTGATGGAACTAAAATAAAAGTAAAGGTCCCTGAAGGCACTCAAACCGGTACTAAACTACGTTATAGGGAAAAAGGTATGCCATATATGAACTCACATATTCGTGGCGATTTATACGTACAAGTAATAGTTGAGACTTTAAATCCAAAGAATTTAACTCAAAAGCAAATTGAGCTATTAAAAGCGCTTGAAGAAGAAAATGCAAGTGTGCAACAATCCGAAGGATTTTTTGGAAAAGTAAAAAAAAAATGAGAAATCTGTTAGATGACATAAAGAAATAGCTATTTACACTTAATTCTTTTTAGCAATTTGAAAGCCTTCTCTTTTAGTAAAAAGATTTCTTAAAGTTATGCAAAAGTGATAAATTTCTTTATTTAAGGTCGAAGTTTTGCTATCCTCACATTTTAATAATTTAAAATTAATGAACATAAACAAAAATGAGTTTTTATTTCTTCCACTTGGAGGAGTAGGAAGAATCGGGATGAATGTTAGCCTATATCATTACCAAGGCAAGTGGATTATGATCGACCTTGGTGTTGGTTTTGCAGATGAAACTATGCCAGGTGTTGAGCTGCTCATTGCTGATATAGATTTTATTGCTCAAAGAAAAAAAGATTTGCTTGGAATAATAATTACACATGCACATGAGGATCACTGTGGTGCAGTACCTCATCTGTGGGAAGAGTTGCAATGTCCCATATATACAACAAAGTTTACGGTTAATTTTCTCAAGGAGAAACTAAAGGAATTTCGATTGGAAGGTATAGTGCCTATGAAAGAGGTGGACATAAATGGCAGTATAAATTTTGGTCCTTTCACTGTTGAATTTATAAACATAACTCATTCAATTCCTGAGGCAAATTCAATATTAATTAGCACTGAAGTAGGTAGTGCGCTTCATACTGGAGACTGGAAATTTGATCCAAAACCTGTTGTTGGATTAACTTCTAATATAGAGCGTCTAAAAGAAATTGGCGATAAAGGTGACCTGCTTGCAGCAATTTGCGATTCAACCAATATATTAAGCAAGCATCACCCTGAGTCAGAAGGTGAAATTTATAATAATATTTATAACATAATAAAGCGGTCTAAAAAATTGGTTGCTGTGTCGCTATTTGCTTCAAATGTGGCGCGAATTGAGACTATCGCTAAAGCTGCACAAGCACTAAATAGGAAGGTGGTTTTACTTGGTAGATCCTTGTGGAGAATAGTGAAAGTTGCTCAAGATAGTGGTTATTTAACTGATTCTCCTGAGTTTCTAGAAGCAAAGGAAGCAGTAAATTTTCCAAGGGAAGAACTGGTGCTACTTTGCACAGGTTGTCAAGGTGAGCCACTGGCAGCAACCTCAAGGCTTGCTAATAAGAGTCATCAAGCATTTAAAATGCAGCAAGGTGATACAATGATTTTTTCGTCAAAAATCATTCCTGGCAATGAAACTCGTGCACATAACATGCTCAATGCCTTTATTGAGATGGGAGTAGAAGTTGTTATTGAAAAAACAGAGAATGTTCACGCTTCCGGACATCCAGTAAAAGCAGAGCTAAGGGAAATGTACTCTTTGATAAAACCTAAGATGTCTATTCCGGTTCATGGTGAGTATATTCATACGGATGCACATGTAAAGTTCGCTAAAGAGTGCGGTGTGAAAAAAGCAATAATGATTGCACCAGGTGATATTGTTAATTTGAAGAACGGAGAAAAAGTTGATTCAATCGATGTTGACTACTTTGGTATTGATGGTATGTTGCTGCGTCATCCGGAGTGCAGTGTTATAAAAATGCGTAAGAAAATGAGAGATGCTGGAGTTATCGTAGTGACAGCAGTCGTAAACAAGAAAAATAAATTGCTTGCTAAGCCAAAAGTATTTGCACCAGGTGTTTTCGAAGCGCAAGAAGATGCAGCCATTATGCAAAAGATCATAGAGAAGGTTGAGTCAGCATTTAGCCCACAACCGATAAAAAAAATAAGAAATAAGATTGAAAGTTCAATATTTAGTATCTTAAAGGAATATTTACTAAAAAGACCTATAATTGAAGTCCAGATAGAACAGGTATAGAAATATACCTCTTTTTTTAACCATTATTTGAGTAAGAAGTTAACAATGTATTCTTTGATGTTATTTCAGCACGCAATACTGGAATCCGTAAAAACAAATCAGTGTCAAATCACACAACTATACGAACATTGTGATTTGAGTCTACCAGAAGGGTGTCATCCCAATGCCCAGGCATACAACTGCACGAACATTGTAGTTTTAGAGCAATCTCCACCAGGAGAATGTTATCCCAGTGCCCAGACACTGGGATCCAGTTTTTCATGCAACCTTGTCAAAGACGTTTGTTTTAGCATAAAACAGCTACTTTTATGTTTGCCATCTCAGTGCGCTTACTTGCAAAATTTCTGATGTCATTCCAGTGTCAAGCACTGGAATGACATCAGAAATTGATTTACTCTATTGTCGTGCAGTTTAACTTCAAAAATAAACTATTTGCTGAGATGACAGAAAGTAATGCAAGAAATCTAATGAAGCTATTCGTTCAGTTGGTGTTATTTATTTCGTTATTTATTCCTTATACCACAAAAGCTGTTTTATATGTTGATATAAAAAAAAGCAATATTGGTAATATTGATCTTGTTGTATCTAAATGTGCATGCAAGACAGAAGTGGAAAACAAACTAAGTGAAAGCATCACAAAGGTAATTGAAACAAATCTATCTAATAGTGGCTTATTTAATGTAAAATATGGCATAGAGACTTGGAAAAGCGATACCATAGTCACAGTAAGTTTAAGTGAAGTATCAAACAGAAATTTAGAGCTATCGTTTCGTTTATTTGACAGTTTTACAAAAAGAGAATTGCTTACTCAGTCGGTTGTTTTTCCAGCAAAAGACTGGAAGAAAATTAGTCATCTTGTTTCAAATGTGATACATGATAGATTAATTGGCGAGAAAGGTCACTTCAACACAAAAATCACGTATATTGCTGAAGAAAAAGATAGCAATTACAAATCTGTGCGTAAAGTTGCTGTGATGAATCAAGATGGAAGTAATATAAGATACTTAACAAATGGTGATAAATTTGTGTCAACACCGAGATTCTCACCAAATGGAAAGGGTATTGTTTATATCTCATACACAAATGGTAAAAGTTATATAATATTAAAAAATTTAAAAGATAACACTGAATCAATAATCAGCGCATTTGAAGGAGTTATTTCTGCACCAAGATTTTCTCCTGATGGTAAATCTCTTTTAATTTCCCACTCATTGGGTGGTGAAACGAATATATTATCTCTAGACTTAAGTAGTAAACGAACAAAAAAAATTACTAAAGGTTCAGCTATAAGCACTTCTCCCTCTTTTTCTCCAGATCAAAAGTATATGGCTTTTAGCTCTGATATAAGTGGGAGTCAGCAACTGTACGTTATCGATTTTACTAACAAAAGTAAAAAACCTAAAAGAATTAGTTTTGGAAGTGGAAGATATGCTACGCCTGTTTGGTCGCCAAAAGGAGATCTGATAGCTTTTACAAAGATTCAGTCAGGAAAATTTTACATAGGAGTTATGAAGCCAGATGGCAAAGAAGAACGTCTGCTTTCAGAGGGGCATAAAATTGAATCTCCGGCATGGCTACCAAATGGTAGAGAAATCATTTTTACAAGAACAGAATCACCAAGCAACTCTAAACTATATTTAGTAGGCTTAGTAAAGAAAAATCAAAAAATGGTTTCCACTCCCACAAATGCTTCTTTACCGGATTGGTCTTATTTTTGAAGGTAGATCTATTATAGATTTGATATGAGCCTTATTTTACCTTAATCGTTTATAACCTTTGGCACTACGAAATACCCATGCTCAGGTTTTGTATTGGACAATATCTCTTCTTTAATGTTTTGAGAATTTATAACATCATCGCGTACATGAATGTCCTTGTCTATACTGCCATAACGCATAGGAGAAACACCTTCAGTATTAACTTTCAACAAAGTATCATGTATCCAATCCAGCATTGTCAGTTCTTTAGAATAGTACTTAATCTCATCATCGGATAACTTAATCCTCACAAGCTGTGCAGTTTTAAGCATTTCTTCCCTAGTAATTGTTATTTTTCTCTTGTTTGCAAATTCTATTAGCGAAGTGATAACATCTTCTGTTGACCTAGCTGACACTTTTACCTCCTTGCATGAAGCAAATTAAAATATTTGCAATTGAAACAACTTTTATCTTATCAGTTTTTTCGAATTTGTGAAGTACAGTATCCGTAATTACTAATTTATCCAGAGAAGAGGAAGAGATTTTTTCAACTGCATTACCTGAAAGTATGCCGTGTGTAATGCACGAAACTACAGACTTTGCTCCTCGGTCTTTTAAAGCAAGGGCTGCATTACATAATGTTCCGCCAGAGTCAACTATATCATCAACAATGACGCAATTTTTATTTGCAACCTCTCCGATTACATTCATTACCTGAGATGTACCTGCTTTTTCTCTATATTTATCTACTACAATAATATTATTATCCAACTTGTATTTTTCCTCTAAAATCTTTGCAAAAGCACGAGCTCTGCCAATTGCTCCAACATCAGGCGCAACTATTGCCAAATTTTCCTTGTATATAGAGTTAACAAATACTTCAAAACAGATTAGATTAGTAACTGGTATATCAAAAAAACCTTCAATTTGACTTGAATGCAAATCAATAGCAGCAACACTATTTGCACCCGCAGTTTGAACAAGATTTGCAGTTAATTTAGCACTTAAAGCAGATTGCATATTATTGTTTTTAATAACCCTATCCTGCCTACTGTATCCGTAATAAGGAATAATAGCCGTTATTCTCTTAGCTCCAGATCTCTTTGCTGCATCAATTGTAAGCAGAAGCTCCATAAGGTTATCATTTACAGGGGAAGAAAGAGATTGTACTACGTATACTTCTTGATTACGTAGATCATTTGCTACTTCTACATTTACCTCACCATCGGCAAATCTTGACACCTGAGTAGGGAATAGCTGAGCATGTAGACCACTTGCTATTGAATCTCCTAATCGTTTACTAGCGCTACCTATTATTACCTTCATATATACCAATTAAGTTTTGAAAATTATACAGAAACCATGGAATGATTAAAACTTTATTCTTGCCGCCAAGTGGATCATAGAAACGAAAAAGTTGCTACAAAACATTTCACCATTCCTTATCATGCAACTCATTCTCACAAAGATACGTACTGTTTTTCTGCTTAAAAATAAAGTAAATTTTTTGTGATGCTGAGCATTTTCTATAATTTCTCATTAAATTTATAAAAAATTTGATAATTGTTAAAATATAGACTAAAATGTTTATATATTTAATGAAGAAACAAAATGAATTTTAGTAAATTTGCTCAAGGCGACTCTCTTGAGTTGCTACTTGAAAAAATAGCCGTAAGTGAATTAGTAAGCTTTTTACAGAGCAGTCCTAATATTACAAAGCTTAGTTTAAAAATCTGTGATATTGGTGATGAAGAAATAAAAGCTTTAGCTAATGGTAATCTTATAAACATTACTTCACTTAATTTGCAATCGAATAAAATTGGTGATGAAGGAGCTAAAGCTTTAGCTAATGGTAATCTTATAAACCTTACTGAACTTGATTTGCTTGGTAACAAAATTGGTGATGAAGGAGCTAAAGCTTTAACTAATATTAAAAAACTTACTTTGTGTCGTTTAGATAATAACAATACTAGCATTAAAGGTAAAGGAGATTTTGATACAATGAGCTTGATAAATGAACAAGGTGGCTCTCCAATAGAAATCTTTGATCCAACTCAATCGGAAAGTAAAACAACACTTGATGAGATTATAATTCCAGAAAGCTTGAGAAAGGAGCTAAACAAGATCCTTGATTTTATTCCAGAAGAAAATAAAGCATTACTTCAAAAGACAGGTTACAAACCAGAAAAAGGCTATCTTTTTTATGGTCCACCTGGAAATGGTAAAACCAAAATTGCTCGTGCAATTGCATGTCAAGCTAACGCAAAGTTTATTAGTGTTTCTGCCCCTGAATTTCTGAAATCGTATATTGGTGCAGGTGAAGCGCACGTAAGAAAACTTTTTAAAGAGGCAAGAGCAAATGCTCCTTGCATAGTTTTTATAGATGAAATTGATTGTATTGCTACAGAACGTGGTAGCGGTGGTAGTTCTAGTCATGCTCAATTATGCGACAGCCTTGTGAATCAGTTTTTAATCTAGCTCGATGGTTTCAACCCACTAGAAGGTGTAACAGTAATTGCTGCAACTAATCGTAAAGATGTTTTAGACAAAGCGTTTATTAGGCCAGGCCGTCTCTCTAATCATATTGAAATTCCTTTGCCAGATAAGACCCAGCGTGAGAATATATTGAACTTGTATATAAGAAAATTCAAAGATAATGAAAAGTTGAAAGTTACAGTAGATACTAAAAAACTTGCAGATAAAACTGATGGTTTCTCGGGAGCTGAGTTAGAAAATTTAATAAATAGAACAGCATGGGATATTATATATCATTCTAACATTAAAGAAGGAAAAGTCACTATTAGTATGAGTAACTTCATTAAGGCAATTAATGATCTTAAGAGGAAGAAATCTCAAGAGCCTGAAGGTAAGCAAGTTAATGGTGATCTAGAATTACTTAATAGTCCTAAACTTGTCTTACCCAATTGTAGCAGTGATGTTCATATTGATAATGCAGATAATGTAGAAAGTCATAGCTCTGCAAATAGTAGTTCAGATGTTGTAGGTACTCTACAGCAATGGAGTAAAATAGCAGCTGCGAAATTTGGGGATATACAAACTCAAATTAACGTTCTAGAGGAAAAATACGATGAAAAATTTGAAGAACTTGACTCTAGGAACAGTGACTTAGAACAAGGCCTAGATTGTGTAAGAAAAGAATTAACTAAAACTCAATGTACTAAAGAACACACTCAATTAAAGGATAATCTAAAGACTATCACTGAAAAATATACTCAACTACAGAGTGAATTAGAGAGTATGGTAACAACCGAACTCAAGAAACATGAAAGCACACTAGAGAATCGTGTTGAAAATCTACAAGAACAATTTGAAGGTAAAAATAAAGAGCTAAATAGTAAATATGAAAAATTCTTAGGAGCAAGCAACAATAGTAAAAGGCAAGGTAGTTACGCCTCTATTTCTTTTGTATTATCTGGAGCATCTGCTGTTGGTGCAAGTTTGACAATGTTTCATTTAGCAATGTGTCTTTCATTCGCTGTAGCTGCATTAATTTTTCTTGCAGCAGGATGTTACTGTTTGTATAAGGCAAATACAACACTTAGTAATGTTGAAATTGATCAAACTCAAACTATACTGAGTTTTTAACTGCTTAAATGGTTTTTAGGGTTTTAAATCTGTACCTGTTTGGCAAGTTAAAAAGTTCTTGCTGGTGCTGTAGCTTAAATTAGAGAAAATGGCAGAAGTGTAGAGTAAGGTAGCTTTTGATTAATAATTTAAGATATTTTTTTAAAAAAAATTACCTTTCTTGACGCGTGTGAACACTCCCAAATTTTTTATAGGTTTGACTTCACCTGATTTACAAATAGAAATTGGTTGAGTGTTTGCCATTTATTCTTATAAACAGCATTTTGCCTTTTTTAGCACGTAGCAATTCTTGAATTCTATGATATTATTTTTTGTAACATTGTTATACACATCATAATAACGGCACTGGCCGAGTTCATTAAGTAATTTTATGCGCAGTGGAATGACAAAAAGAGTTATTCGCACACACATTTTACTATATGATCTACACTGATATTAAAGTGCTTGTAAAGCGCTTCATAAGGTGCTGATTCTCCAAAATTTTTCATGCCAATAAATATACCATTTGAGCCTATATATTTATGCCAACCCATTTCACTTCCAGCCTCAATTGCAACTTTAATACTGCCATTATTTAATATCGTTGCTTTATACTCATCAGTTTGCTCGTCAAAAAGCCTCCAGCATGGCATAGAAATGACCCTTGTACCTACACCTTTTTCCTGTAATTTTTCTCTTGCCTCAACTGCAATCTCAACTTCAGATCCGGTAGCAAATATCGTCACTTCTAGCTTCCCTGAATATTCGCATAGGATATATGCACCAAACTTCGATAGATTGGTAGATTGGTAAGCATCAAAGTGCATGTAATTGACATTCTGCCTTGAAAGCGCAAACAGTGCAGGTGACTCTTTCTTTTTAAGTGCAATGTTAACGCACTCCAAAGTTTCAACTGCATCAGCTGGCCTAAAAACATATAGATTTGGTATAGCTCGCAAAGAGGCTAAATGCTCTATTGGCTGATGAGTTGGACCATCTTCTCCTACTCCAATTGAGTCGTGAGTCATTACATATATAACCTGCTGTTTCATCAAGGCTGAAAGACGTATAGCAGGGCGGCAGTAGTCGGAAAATACTAAGAAAGTGCCACCATAAGGAAGAATCCCACCATGAAGAGCCATACCATTCATACAAGCTGCCATAGCGTACTCTCTCACTCCATAGTGGACATAAGAGCCACCATAATTATTACTATCTATTGCCTGCATGTGCTTATATTTAGTACAATTTGAACCGGTAAGATCAGCAGATCCACCAATTAATTCTGGCATAGACTCGGTTAATAGTTCCATTACTCTGCCAAAAGAAGATCGAGTAGCTTCGTTTGGCATTAGCTCACATATTTGTTTCTTCAGGTTAGCCGAATCACTCTCGATGTTATCTGGCAAACGTTTCTCAAGTCTTCTTTGCAGTTCTTCACTGGTCAAGGATACATAGTTTTGTTTTGCTCTCTCAACTGTTTCCATCCAGGCGGTTTTTACATCTTCTGGCACATGAAATGGCTCGTAATTCCAATTTAATTTTTCTCTCATCTGGTTTATATCTTCCTCTGTAAAAGCACCACTATGAGCAGAAGATGTGCCAGCACGGCTTGAAAATTTTCCGATAATGGTTTTGCAACAGATTAGTGTAGGTTTATCAGACTTTTGCGCCTGCTCTATTGCAAGGGATATGGCATCAAAATCATGCCCATCGGTTTTATCAACATTCCATCCATATGCCAAAAAGCGTTTCTCAACATCATCAGAGCAAGAGAGGCTAGTAGTACCGTCTATAGAGATGTCATTGTCGTCGAAGAGTGCTATCAACTTATTTAATTTAAGATGTCCAGCAAGTGATGCCGCTTCATGGCTTATGCCTTCCATAAGACAGCCATCTCCTAGCATTACATAAGTGTAGTGATCAATTCCAAACTGCTTTTCAAGAATCGATTCAGCAAGTGCCATGCCAATAGCAGTGGCAAACCCCTGACCAAGCGGGCCTGTTGTTGCTTCTATTCCGGAAGTTAAGCCAAATTCTGGGTGACCTGGAGTTTTGGATGTAAGTTGCCTAAAGTTTTTTAGCTCATCTATACTAATATAGCCTGTCATATATAATATAGAGTATTGCAACATTGAACCGTGACCATTTGATAGGACGAAGCGATCTCTACTAAACCATTTAGAATCATCAGGGTTATGATTTAGATACTTAGCAAATAAAACAGTTGCAACATCTGCCATGCCAAGTGGCATGCCTGGGTGTCCAGAATTTGCTTTTTGTACTGCATCAATTGATAAAAAGCGGACAGCATTCGCCATGGATTCTAGTGGTAAATGATTCATAGAAAAACTTAAAAGTGAAGTATACTATATCATAGTGGCAAAAACAAGTTGACACTTAATGCTAAAATCATTAATAATTTAGAGTTAGATTGTGAGAATTTTTGTATGACAACTACTATTGAGAGAAAGTCCAGAATTTGCCGCAGGTATGGTGTAAATTTATGGGGTAGAGCAAAAGATCCGGTAAATAAGAGAAAGTACCCTCCAGGTCAACATGGTATTCTTGGATACAAGAAGTTATCTGACTTTGGTAAGCAATTTGCCGCACATAAAAAATTTAAATTCTACTATGCAATTTCAAGCAAGCAGCTTAGGCGTACGTTTTTAGATGCTTACAAGAGAAAGGGTTATACGGCTGATAATTTTATCGGTGCCCTAGAATCAAGGTTAAGTTCTGTTTTATATCACTCTGGTTTTGTGCCAACAATTTACTCAGCAAAACAGCTTATATCTCATAAACATGTCACAGTTAATGATAAGGTAGTTAACATATCAAGTTATCGAGTGAAGCCCGGTGATATAGTAAAAATAAGGGAAAGAGCAGCAAAAATTCCTATAGTAGTAGAGGCTGAACAAAAACCAGAGCACAAAGCTCCAGATTATTTAGAGGCAGATAGTAAAGCACTTTTAGTGAAATATTTGAGAGTGCCTCAATATTCTGAAGTTCCCTATTCAGCAGACATGGAAGTCAATTTAGTAGTAGAATTCTATTCTAGATAGATAAAAAAGGCCCGTGTGGCGGAATCGGTAGACGCAGCGGACTTAAAATCCGTGGGTTTTGCGACCTTGGGAGTTCAAGTCTCCCCGTGGGCACCAGTTTAATTGATTGAAAAAGTATGAAATGGCTTGATATAGAAGATATTGCAGAAGCTCTAGAAGAGAAATTTCCAAGCGAGGATATAATTAGCATTAGATTCACTGAACTCAAAAGAAAGGTCTTGGGTTTAAAGGAGTTTGATGATGATGAAAAGCATTGTAACGAAAAAATACTAGAGGCCATTCAAGCAGCTTGGATTACAGAAAGATCTTAGAAAAACATAGTTCAGACATAACTGCATGAACATTATGGTATACGGTAAAAAATAATCTTATTTCTATTAGAAATACTATACTGTACAAAATTTCTGGCAAATGCTAAGTTGAAATATAAAAATACTGCTTTTTATGGCATGAAGCCAGAGGTTCGTTAAAATAATAAGTTAGTTTTTTGTATAAGAAAGTTGTAATATAATTACAATGTTAAGCGCTGGAAAGATGTTTAAATATAGCGGGCCAAAGAAATTAAAATCTATAATAGAAAACTATGCATTAAAATGCATGAAAAATAAGATTAGTAAAAATGAAATACGTCTTATTTTAAACTGGAAGAGTATAGTTGGAGAGGAATTAGCAGAATGTACAAAACCACAAAAGATCTCATACGCACAAAACGTAAATTCTGGTGTTCTGCATCTGTTAGTAACAAATGGCAGTAAAGCATTAGAAATGCAGCATATGGTTTCTCTTGTAATAGAAAAAATTACAGTGTTTTTTGGCTATAAAGCAGTATACGGTATAAAAATCAAGCAAGGGAGTTGACTATTTAACTATATAAGGTTAACCTAGTTACATAGGATAAATTGGTATATTAAAGTGAGTAGAATTTGTGAATTAACAAATAGAAAAAAGTCCTTTGGTAATAAGGTATCGCATTCAAATCGTAAAACAAAGCGTGCCTTTTTCTTAAATTTGCATCCAGTTACATTGATGAGTGATATATTAAACAAAAAGTTTAAATTTCGTATAGCAACAAGAACTTTAAGAACTATAGATTACAAAGGTGATCTTGATGCTTTCTTGCTCAATACAAAAACAATTAAACTAAGTAAAGAAGCGCAAAAGATAAAAAGAAGATTAAAGAAAGTTTTAGCAAAACAAGAGGTAGAGTTAGCTGTTTCAGATGCATAGTAAGCCTACATGGCTCAGAGCAAAAGCTCCAGCTGGTAAAGTATTCAATGAGACCTTAAACACTGTTAAGCTACATAACTTACATACGGTATGTGAAGAAGCTGCATGTCCAAATATTGGTGAATGTTGGAATAAACGTCATGCTACTGTGATGATCCTTGGTTCTGTTTGTACTCGTGCTTGTGCGTTTTGCAACGTTGCAACTGGCATTCCTGATAAGCTCGATCCTCACGAGCCAGAAAATTTAGCAAAGGCAATAAAAAAGCTAAATTTAAAGCACGTTGTCATTACCTCTGTTGACCGCGATGATTTATCAGATGGCGGTGCAAATCAGTTTATAAGGTGTATAGAGGAAATTAGAAAAATAACTTCAGAAACAACAATAGAAATTTTAACTCCAGACTTTTTAAATAAGAAAGGAGCATTTGAAGCAATTGCTGTTGCATCACCTGATGTTTATAACCACAATATCGAAACAGTACCAAGGCTGTATGCAAAAATAAGGCCAAGAGCTCGTTATTTTCATTCACTGTATTTGCTAAAGATGGTGAAACAGATCAATTCTAAGCTTTTCACGAAGTCAGGGCTTATGGTTGGTCTTGGAGAAACAAAAGAAGAAATATTTCAGGTTATGGATGATTTACGTAGCGCCGAAGTTGATTTCATTACAATTGGTCAATATTTGCAACCAACTCCAAAGCATGCAAAGATTGATAGATATGTTACCCCAGAAGAGTTTGAGCATTATAAATATATTGCTTACTCCAAAGGTTTCTTGGTAGTTGCATCGAGCCCATTAACCCGGTCATCATACCACGCTGAAGAAGATTTTAACAGGCTCAAGGCTCGTCATTAATATCTTAATTTTTTCAGAGTAAAGTTTAATATAGTAATTAATATCTTGACTTTATTTAGAATATAATTTAATATAGGTATTGATGAAGCGAAAAAGTTATGGGTGATTCTAACGAAAAAGTTGACTACACTGAGTTATCAAAATCTTCTATTTCTGACAAAATAAAGCCAAAAAAAAAGGTCACATTTTGTCAGCAAGTCCAAGTTAAAGAAATTACACTCGAAGGAAAAAAAGGAGCATGTAAACGATACAAAGAAAAGAAAGAGAAACAAAAACATGAGCTCAATAAAAAACCACAATTATGGAAGAGAGGTGCAGCAATTTTTGCTCCACCAGTAATTGGGTTACTAGTAAGTTTAGCATTAATCACAGGAAATTATTCATTCTTAACTACGGCTTTAGTTGCTGTAGCTGTTACATTAGCAATATATGGACTTGAGTATTTATTTAAACCTGAATTGCTAGAAAAGCCTGGTGAAACTTTAAAGGATTTAGTAACAGATTCTTTTGTAAAGGAAGAAAACAACTCAAGAACTGTATAACAATAAATCAGAAAAGCTTAGTGAGTTGCCCTAGGCTTAACTTTTTACTTAGCTGATCACAAAAAGTATGAATTTTACAGCACCTAAACCAGCTGTTGTGGGTGTTGAGATCTTATATAAGCAATTGACAATTACTGAGATATCAGCTAAAATATTTACGTAGTATATTAGCAGAGGGTAAGGTGAACTTTGGCGAATATGTACATGATAAAGCTTTAACAATATCAAATGTAAGTGCTAAAATTGATGTAAGGAAGCTGGTAAACTTTCTACAGAATAAAAAAGACATTAAAGAGCTTAATTTAATAAATGTAGAGGTTGATTCTAAAGATGTAAAAGAACTAGGTAAACTTACACATCTTACTTCGCTCACTCTAAGGAACAATAAACTCAGTTTCGAAGGTGCAGGATATATAGGTCAAGGCAATCTACCAAACCTTACTTTACTTGAAATAAGCAATAATCATATTGGCGATATAGGTTTTGCATTTTTAATTGGCAGCAAACGTCTTCCAAATCTTACTTTATTAAATGTAGAAAACAACAACATTGTTGGAGTGTGGCGCCACCACTATGGAGGAGATATAGCACTCAAAAATCTCACCTCACTTTATGTAGAAGGTAACGGTAAAAAATTCTTGAATGATAAAGAAGTTATCCTTGATAGTATAAAAAAAAGCGCAATAACCGAAGCGCCTGGACACTCTAGAGTAAAAGATGGTGAAGGTGCTACAAAAAAATTAGTAGCTAAAAGAAAAAAAACGATACAAGCTACCAACAGTCAGTCAAATCCTAGTAGTAGGTTAAGTATAGAACTTTCCAAACAAGATGGGCTGCGTGAAATAGTACTTGACACTGAAACTACAGGTCTTGACGTCAATAGCCATCGAATTATTGAGATAGGATGTGCGGAGTTAATTAATCGTATTCCAACAGGCAAAGTATTCCATCGATACATCAACCCAGAAAGGAGCATAGACAAAGGTGCATTTAAAGTTCATGGTATCAGCGAAGAATTTCTAAAGGATAAGCCATTATTTTCAGAGATTGCATCTAAATTTCTTAATTTTATATCTAGCGATACTTTGGTAATTCACAATGCTGTATTTGACATTAAATTTTTGAACATGGAACTTGGTAAACTGAATGCCAAATTAATCTCTTCAGACAGAGTGTTAGATACATTACCGCTTTTGCAAGAAATAAATTTGGACCACCTGCTTCTTTAAGTGCATTGTGTGAGCGTTTTGGTATATCACTAGAGAGTAGGGAGTTACATGGAGCGCTAATTGACGCTGAGTTGCTAGCAAAAGTATATGTTGAGCGATTACAAACTCCTTTGGATCGATGTCAGCATGCAGTACGTAACTTATCTCTTAGAGAACACTTGCCAAGTAATTAAGAAGTTAGTAAGCAGTTAGATGAGATTAACGTATCTGTTCATGAGGGAGTAGTAGATAGAAGATTGTAAAAAGGCCTTTTGCTTTCAGTAGCAAAATTACTCTCTCAAGGGATGTATTTTCTAGCTTTAAAAACGCGAATCTCAATATCTGTATCCGTTCAGCAGAATGGCAAAATAAGATAGTATAAAATAGAGTAAAAGTGCATTTACAACAATGACCAGCCCTTCTGTAGTCCCATTGAAAACGTTGCTTTTAGTATCTATGATGAGGTTGCTTGTGAGCAATTTGAATCTCAGTGTCAAGCGCTGGAATGACACCATTTTTGCTTCGATATTTACACATTAGCCATACATCTGAACAGATACCAATATCTTATCTTGAATTACTTAACTGTTGGTTCAAGCTTAAATTCTTATCATGGGATGTATTTGCATCTTTTAATACTGTAAGTGGTTTATCTAGGCTATGTTCCACTTTTGTCTCAAAATTAAATCCTAAATTCCCACAAAATTCTTGGAAATGCTCAATAGTAATGTCAAAAAAATTTCTACCACTTGCTTTATAATTTTTCAGCTCTTTCGGAATAGTAAGAGATACTTTACCATCTTCATATGTTACATTTCGACCTTTACATTTCAGTTTAAATTCTATTGAACTGTGAAAACCTGGTGTTTTGATATCATTAACAAGGTCACTGCTGCGTACCTTTATACATTCCATGCTAAAACTGAGTTTTAGACAATTGGAGTTATGACAATCCATACTATAAGTTATCATCACGTCAGAATCTAACATAAGCAAGCCAAGTGAAGAAAGAGCCTTTAATATATGAAGAAACAGAAAATGATTATACCCTTCTTGATGATAGCTAGTTATCAATTCTTCCATAATAGAGTCACTCGGAACTGTTGCACCAGCATGTATAAATATTTCCATAAAAACTAATTTAAGAAATAAACGATAATCCCTTTTTCTTTTTTCATTCCCTAAAATGAGATCTTTATGTTTTGAATACAGCTCCTCGATAAGCTCATTGGCTATTTTATATTTGTTAATAGTAAGGTTGTGCGATCTACCAAGGTCAATATATGTGTTGTAACCAGAGTTCCAACAATCTGATTTTATTGGCACAGATTTTAAATCAGCATACTTGAGCTTTTCTACTTCAGATTTTAATGTATTAACTATTTTTTTTGCCATATCACAATTTTATATTATATACATATTCTTAGTTCAACCATAAGTAAAGGTTATGCTTCAAAGGTTTGCAATTTGTTACTTATTTTTTGTTCAGTATTAGGCTTCAAAACCATATATGTAGCTCCACCAATTGCTAACGCAGATATTGTAATTGCAGCAACTGCTCCCACTATAGGCAGAAATCCAACTGTAAATACTGTTGCAAAGAGCGTTGCCGCTACAGTTGCACCAAGTGCTGCTGTTGATCCACCACTAACAATACCCCACTTGGTCGCATCATATTCTTGTTGTTTTATTTCTGCAACCCTAAAAATCTGTACCAAATTTTCGTCTGCAGCTAACTCTCTTGGAGTTTTACCATCAATATCCTTCGATAAAGGACTTTTCCCTTTTTTCAGTAAAGATTCTACTATTTCTGTACAGTCGTAAATAGCAGCTAGGTGTAAGGAAGTACTACCTTTTAGTAACTTGTGCGTCTTGCTTTCTACTACACATCTCACTAAATGCTCTACGACTTCTTTCATTCTTGGCTCTTCTTCCATTAGGCACTTAACTATTTTTGTGTGATTGTTATAGAAAGCAATATTTAAAGGAGTATCTCCGTTCTTATTTACTGCACTCAGATCTGATCCTTTTTCCACCAGAAGTTTTACTATGTCTGTATGACCATTGGAAGCAGCCAAATGTAGGAGAGTATCTCCGTTCTTATTTACCGCACTCAGATCTGATCCTTTTTCCATTAGAAGTTTTACTGTGTCTGTATGACCATTGGAAGCAGCTAGGTGCAGGGAAGTATTTCCTTCTTCATTCACTACACTCAGGTCTGGTTCTTTTTCCACTAGAAGTTTTACTGTGTCTGTATGACCATTGGAAGCAGCTAGGTGCAGGAGAGTATTTTTGTTTTGATCTCTTATATCAATACTTGCTCCTTCTTCTAACAGCAATTTTGTAATATTTGTATCTCCAAAACTCGCAGCAAAATGTAGTAATGTAAATTCTTTTGAACTATCTTTAAAAACATAATTTATATCGAACCCGCATTTTTTCCACTGATCATATTCATGCATCATGTGTTTTATACTATGACGTTCCTGCTCTAATTTTTTGAGCTCTTCCTCGTATTTCTTGAATTCTACATCAAATTTTACTTTACTATATTCCAGATCATTATTATGTTTTCTATATTCCCAGTCGTAATCAGGTGTGTCACACTTCAATTCATTATTAGGCCTATTATTGTTATATAATTCCTTTAATAATTCATCATCAGACTTATGTTTTAACAAATTTATCTTTCTATTATAATCATTACTTAATGACTGTTGTAAGTTGGAAATATGATATAAAAGAAGCAAGAAGGAAGGTAGCTCTATAAAAAAATATAGTTATCAAAGGCTTGAGCGACCGTAAGACGGTAGTATTACACATACGTAGATATCAAGGTACTCAAGCCTATCCTTCGAGACGTTTGAATAGTTGTTTGGGACATACATATGCACCCGTTTACAATCTTAAATTTTAACTTAAACTCTCGAGGTTCTTTATGGTTATATCTTATCAAAATTTTATTGGCATTGATATCGGAAAACTTGAATTTGTCATTGTAGTGAATGAACAAAAAAGTGTTATCAAGTTTGACAATAGTTGTTCTGGCTGGAAACAATTTTACCAAAAATTTTCAAATATCTTACCCAATTCCATGATAATTTTAGAAGCTACAGGAGGCTATGAGCTTGGCTTATTGTATTTTCTTATTGACAGAAACATTGCTGTGCATCGTGCTAATACTCGTCAAGTTAAAAACTTCATTCTATCTCATGGAACTTTGGCAAAGACTGACAATCTGGATGCAAAAGCGCTTGCCCAATATGGTGTTGAGCGTTGTGGACGTCTGCAGCTATTTACACCTATCTCAAAAGAACAAACCACCTTATTTACACTTTGTCAGCGTCGTGATGATATTACGAAAATGCTTGTTCAAGAAAAAAATAGGCTTAAAACTCCTGGAAATGATTACATTAAGGAAAGTTGTCAACAAACTATTGAATTCCTCAATAATCAGGTAGAAAAGCTTGATCAAGCTATACAAAAAATAGTCAATGAAAACCCTGAACTGAACCGATACCAGAAGATTCTTGAAACAGTTCCTGGAATAGGTAGAAAAACCTCTCAATGTTTATTGTGCCTTATACCGGAACTTGGTTCCTTAAACAAAAGGCAAGTTGCAAGCCTTGCAGGTGTTGCACCTCATCCTAAGGAAAGTGGTAAAGCTATTGGTTACCGAAGGATTATAGGTGGAAGAAGTAACGTTCGTTCAAAGCTTTTCACAGCTGCTATGGCTGCTAGAAACTCCAAGTCAGAACTTGCTGCTTTTTATTGTAAGCTTATTGATAGTGGTAAAAGAAAGATGGTAGCACTCACTGCACTTATGCGTAAAATTATAGTCATCGCCAATGCCAGACTTAAAGAAGCAATTAATTTGCATGTTTAGAAATTTACATGGCAATAATTAAAATTAGTTAATGAATATGTGCGTCCACACACACACTAAACGCACATATTCATTGGCTTAAGCAAGGTAGTAGCTGTTTGATATAAAATTCTATTCTTATACGACAAAACGGGGTTTTATTGCCCATATGAAGTTGCAAAATTACACAAATAAAAAATTTTTAAACATAGTTGATATCTCTCTATTGTAGTCGTAATTCAGTAGCTGCATTTTATGTTGAATAGATTCACGGCATTCACTAATTTCATTTGACCTTCTTGAACTATATTCTTGTAATTCATCTGCTATTACTGTAGCTATATCGTTGCTGTATATATTTGAGTTACGCTCTAACTCCTGTAATATCACTTCAAATTCACTTTCTATCACACCATACCTCACAGTTAAAACTCATACTTAAATCCTACATATATTTAACGAAAATGCAATGATTTTAATATTGAACAATCAAGCTAGTGGGCTTCTATAAAAATTTTTAATTTACTTTCTTAAAGAATGAATGTGTATATGTTTTTAGTAAAGCTATAGAAGGGCAAATTTCAATATCTTATCTTGAATTGTTTATTTTAAACTTTAAGATCAAGACCTTCATTTTCGTGTTATCCAATCGTAAGTCACTGCTTTAATGCAAAATCTTTTTCTTAGCTGCATTTCGAAGAACACATCCCCTACTCCGCACTGTTTGATGATAGAAAGTTCCAAAAATCTACTATAAACCTTTTATTTCAATGATAGCTTTTTCATTGCTGTCTGATCTACTTCTGCTTCTTCCAATCTACTTTCTATGTGGTATAAGTCTTTTCCTTTTGTCCAAGATAAATAGCCCATCTTTGGGGGAGCATAATTACCATTATTATAGCCAAAAGAGAATAATCGGCATTTGCCTTTGCTTTCTCACCAATTAACTGCTTCTTAATAGTCATTACTACGCTCTCTTGAGCTAAATTAAATTTACCAACAATGTAGTGAAAATTTTTCATATTATATAGCTCTTGTATTCCATTATTTTAAAAGCTTGTAAGACAATCTTTCAAATTTCTCTTCTTATACCAATTCTCATTATTGGCCAGTCAAATAGGAGAGTTGTTTAATTGTGGAGCTGGCAAGAGAAGTAATAAATTTGCACAAAGCACCCTCAAGCAGAGCAATTGTATCGTATATTTTATTGCGCAAAATGTTCTGTTTTATATATAGTCAAAGCCTCTCAACAGCAGGTGAGTATGGAGGTAGGTATATAATGTTGATATTTTTAGGTATCTTTAAATTTTTTGACTTATGCCAACTAGCACAATCCATGATAAGAAATGCCTCCCTTCTCAACAGTATAGGCTGAAACGCGTCAAGTTAAGAGAATACACCCAATATAGCAACCGTTTAAGGTTTATTTGTTATATTTATTTTTTAAGAAATCTTGATCTAAAAAGATAATTTTTTTTTAAAGAGTCTATAAATTACTAATTTTATCGTTTAATGTCTAAAATAATTTTTACCGCTTCTCTTCTTTCTTATGCCACTTTTCCTTAACTTGACGCCTATGGTTTATTTAACACTCCCATAACAGCTGCAGATCTTCTTAATGACAGGGTCGTACCATTTTTTGATGAACAGATTGCTACGCGTTTTGACTGACCGTGGTACAGAGTATTGTGGCAGACCTATACTATATTTGGGAGTTGAAAATATTAACCATTCTAGAACTAACTCCACAGATCAATGGCATATGTGAAAGGTTTCATAGAAGATGAATGCTACAATATTATCTTCAGGAAGAAAATTTATACCCCTTTGGCAGAACTTCAGCTAGATGTGGATCAATTGGATGCATTCTTACAATAGATCTCGACCACATTCGGGTAAATATTGCTATGCAAACGTTTTTTGATAGCATGCATGTTGCTTTTCAGAAAAATATTAGTAGCATTAAACAAAATGCTGATATTAATTTTCAATTTTTCTGTCAGTTAATTCTTGTCTGTTAGACTAAGTCTAAACTATTACACCTCTTATAACTTACCTTTAATCAGCCTAACCCATGCGTGCCAATCCCTCTCACCAAGATTGCTTTCGAAAGACAAAAGATCCTTTACAGCTTTTGAGCAAATTTCTTCACTTGGAATTGACAACTCCCTATTCATTGCTAGCGTCAAGCATTGAGTTTTGCAAGCCTGTTCTAAGTGATATGTGTAAAACATTGCTTCTTGTATAGTCCGACCACATGTTATAGATCCGTGATTGCGCATTAACATCACAAAATTTTCTTTAAAGTCAGCTATTAATCTCTTTCCTTCCGCATCATCAAGTGCAAGGGAATTATAATCATGGTAAGATACCTTATTATAAAAGTGTAGTGCCCACTGACTTGTTGGAAGTAGTCCATCCTTGAGAGAAGAAACTGCTACAATAGAAGGTGTATGCAGGTGAAAAACTGCTTGAATATCTTGCCTTGCTTGATAAATAAAGCCATGGATTACATAGCCAGTTTTATTATATTGATATTCTTTACCTTCGATTATATTTCCATCAAAAGATACTTTCATTAGTGAACTTTCATCCACTTCGTCAAAACGTATACCAAACGGATAAACATAAAATGACTTTTTATCTTCAGAACGTACGGAGAGATGAGTATATGTATGATCATCTAGTTTAAGGTAAGACAAGATCTGATAGGCATCGACTAGGCCTCTTTTCAACTCACTATTTGTTAACAACATAACCACTGACTAAGATTTTCTAAAGATTTATACATGAAAAAAAGTTTGTTATAAAATAAAAAGTAAGCCTACGTCTAAATACTAAGCACTCTTGCACTATCACTTGTCTTAAGTGATTAGAGTTTATGTTTTTAGATTACATAATATTTTAACTATAAAAACGACTTTTTATGTAATATTTCATATGTTTTAAAGCTTTATTTTTATGTTATTATAAATGTAGGTTTTAACATTAAAAATAATATGGTAAATATTCACATAAAAAAGCAGCTAATAAAGTTCTTCATATATATCACTGGTCTTTCAGGAAGTGGTAAACTTTCCACAGCAGTAACATTATCCAGTACGATAAATGCAGTAATTGTAAATAGTCACTTTTATAACAACACTCAAATTTACCCAATATACAATGACGCCTTTGAGCATAATCAAACTCCCAAAGAAGTTCAAGATAAAATATATAACACTGTACACGTTATGCTTCGGGCAATAGAAGCCTATCCAATTGACTCAAAAAATTATATATTTATTGATGAGTTAATGAAAAATAATGATTACAACGTAAAAATTTATAACTCAGTAGTAGAGCTTAGTAAAAAAATGGGCACAAAAATCCTTCCTATAGTACTTAGATGTAATCCATTGACATTACAAGAGCGTAATGCATTAAAAAAGCAAAGAAAAAATAGAAAGGTTATTAATATAAATAGTATTAAATTTAGGGTAGAAGATTTATTTGTACCACCGAATGCTATAGAGATAGAAAATTCAAATATGAGCATAAAAGAAGTAGCCGAAGAAGTAATAAGTCATATGTACAGACTTGGCCAAATTTACAGCTTTTACACAAAAGACGACAATTTCATATACTGAGGCTCATTTAAATATAGAGCTTCGACTCCATTTAATTTTTGTTTATTTTCTAGTCTATAACAGACTAATAATCCTGCATGGCTAGCATCTAACTTTGGTAAACTGCAATCCATATATGTAATGCAGTCCGTTTCAGACTGGAGTTCACTTACTACAGCTGGATTTGATAGCGGTGACAAATTGAAATCAAATAACTGCGTATAAAACCTTTGATCATCTTCAATTATAGCTTTAATATTTTTTTTGCTATTTGCACAAAGCAACGATATTGCATATGCTTGAATCTCCAGCGCACTAACTCCGTATAATGGCTTATTTGCAGCAAGGTTTATACCTTGTGCTGCTGATATACCAACTCTAATTCCAGTGAAACTTCCTGGTCCAACTACTACCGCTAAATGATCTATTTTATCATAATTATAATTGTGCTTATCAAACAAAGTATTCAGAATTTGAAAAAATGATTCTGCATGGTTGTTGCTGGCGGAATTGCGCTCTATAAAACAATTACCATCATAATCAACTATTGCTATTGAACTACCAGTAACCACAGTGTCAATCGCTAAAATGGACATTACTTAAGTTTATCATAGAGTTTTGTAAACATCATAGTAAATGCACCATTACCCATAACATTTGCTGAAGTTATTATTGGATCAAACACTATATACAATGCTGTGATTAATGAAAGCATCTCCGGAGAGAATTTAAGATACTTCTCAAGAATAGGTAGCATTACCATAATCCCTCCCGCTGGAATTGCAACGATAGCAAATTTAAATAACAAAAAGTAGAAAAGGAAAGTTACATAGTCTGTTGTGCACAATGAATAACCGGAGGCAGTTATCATTGATAGTATTATGATAAAAAAACAATCACCTACTAAATGAAAGCTAGCAGTTATTGGCACAACAGACGATGCTATGTCAGGTTGCTTTACATTTTTTTTGCTTCCTTCAAGAGTAAGCAGCATAGTTGCATTACTAGACATTGTGCTCATTGCAGTAATAAATGCCGGTATCATATTGCCCATGCTAGCTATCCAGCTTGTGATCTTGAATGAATTTGCTGCTCCATATAAGAGAAAAACATAAAGGTAGGTTACAGATGCTATAATAATGAAAATTATTGAGTAATCCTTAAATATTATAGATAAAACCTGATCATGTTGCATTTTTAAAGCAAGCCCAAGTACAAATATTGGAATAATCGGCGTCAAAAATGTCTTCAAAATGAAAAGAGTTAAGTCTGATATTTTGCTCGAGAGCTCTTTGCTTTTCTTGGGTAAAAGTGTGGACACTACTATGCTGGACATAAATCCACAAGCAAGGGCATAAAAATTAGAAAGCAATGCAGGCAGCCTAAACGACCATAAAGGAACAATTGTTTCTTCATACGTTATATCTTGTGTTGAATAAGTGTTTTGTATGATAAAATGCCCAACAGAATAAGCTATTAAACTTGAAGCCAGATTCGACAAGAAAATCGTTATAATAAGTAACAATATAAACTTTATAGCCGACTGCTTAAAATTGTTAACACTGCTAAAGATTAATGCAAAAACAATAAAAGGCATTATAAATAGCAAAACCTCTTTTATACTAAGGCTCATTGAATACAAGAAGGCTTTCACTTCCATTGGAACCAAACAACCAAAGAGTGCAACTGAAGTAATAACAGCAAGTAAGATGAATAGTTGTAACATATTCTAATATAGCAATATCCTATGGACATACATATGGTAAATTAGCTGCTAAGTAAAGTAAAACTGCCTAAAATATTTGCATTACTTTCTTCCATCCTTAGTGCTTGAATGAAATCAAAATTATTTTAAATTATAACGTTTCCACAAAGTATATAATTGACATCCACACCTTTGGCTAAGTTCCATTCACGCTTTATTACGTTATACTCCATACCAGCCATGTTTTGCAGCGTAACATTGTTTTCTCTTAGGTAATTTGCAATTTCTGACGGCTTGAGAAATTTGTTCCAGTTATGAGTACCCTTAGGCAGCCAGTTTAATATGTACTCTGCGCCGACTATTGCAAGACAGAAGGATTTAATAGTTCTATTTATTGTCGATATAAAAATTAGCCCTTCTGGCTTCAACAGTGCTATTGCTCTTTTCATGAAAAACTCTAAATTATCGACATGTTCAACCACTTCCATCAACAAAACCACGTCGTACTTCTTGTCATTGCTTAGCTCTTCAATGCTAGTGTGTGTATATTCTATATTTAATCCTACTTTCTTTGCGTGTGACTGTGCTACTTTTATGTTTTCCTCACATACATCTATTCCTGCAACGTCAATGCCAATACGCGCCATTGACTCTGACAAAATGCCACCACCACACCCAACATCAAGTAATGATAGTTCTTTTAAATCGCATTTTTTTAACTCTTTTATTTTCTCAATAATGTATGATACTCTCACAGGATTCATCATGTGCAAAGGCCTGAATTTGCCATTTTCATTCCACCATTCACCTGCTATTTTAGCGAATTTTGATATTTCATCTTCGTTATAAGTTTGTGTTTTTTTTTTCTTACTGATATTGCTAAGCTTATCAAGGCGTTTTTTATGCCTACCTTCTTTTGAAAATTCTGTTTCGAGGAATTTTTTTACTATATCTTTTGCTAATTCACTTGCAGTAAATCCTGCACCAAGACACAGTACATTTGCGTTGCCATGCTCGCGAGCTAATTTTGCGATCTCAACACTACTACATAAAGCGGCGTAGATTCCTTCAAAACGATTTGCTACGGTACTCATACCAAGGCCCGTACCGCAAATTAATATCCCGTAATTTGCTTTTTTATTTGTTATATCTTCTACAATTTTGACAGCATAGTCTGGATAATCTACACTCTTTTGCTCAGCAGTGCAGCCACAATCTACCACTGCATAACCCAGGGTTTCTAGGTAAGACTTTATCTCTGATTTTAATTCATAACCGACATGGTCCGAGGCAATCGATATTACATCTGACATATAAGAAACTATGACTTCAAGGCATCTAACATGGATAATTTATTTTGGGTTTTTTGTCAAGCAGTCTAGTACTCCTGATCTTTTTAAAGCTTCGAAACTTGAAATAAATTTCGAGTCAGGACAGCATAAATTCTATATAATTTTTATCCTACCACTACTAATTCGGTAAAATGGATCATATAGATATTATAAAGTCAAAATTATTGTTGTCCGACATAGTAGGCAAAAAAGTCAGGCTAATAAAAAGAGGAGATAGTTTTGTTGGGCTCTGTCCATTTCATAACGAAAAAACCCCATCTTTTTCGGTGAGCAATACTAAAGGGTTATATTACTGTTTCGGTTGCTCAGCTCATGGTGATGCGTTTGAATTTATTTCACAAACTGAGGGCTTAAGTTTTAAGGAAGCGTTGGAAAAGTTGGCGTCTATTGCAGGTGTTGAGTTACCCCAAAACCTCAGCGTTGCTAAAGAAAGCGACAAATTATTTTCAACGCTGAATTTAGCTGCAAATTGGTTTGCACAAAAAAATCAGGGCGTTGTAGATTATTTAAAGCAGCGCAAGATTTTACCTAAAATCATAGATAAATTTAAGATAGGTTATGCACCAAGCTCTGGTTTGAGAGAATATTTGAACTCTTTCGGTATTGAAGACAAAATTTTAGCTAATATTGGGTTGATAAATAAAAATTTTCGTGATTATTTCTATGATCGACTCATGTTTCCTATACAGAGCATTGCAGGAAAAGTTGTTGGTTTTGGTGGACGTGCGCTGAGTCCTGAGCAACAACCAAAATATTTAAACAGTCCAGAGAGTCAGCTCTTCAAAAAGAGAGAGAATTTATACGGGCTAAACCTTGCCTTAAGCGAAATACGCAAAAAACAACACATATTTGTTGTTGAAGGGTATATGGATGTGATAGCACTACATCAAGCGGGAATTAGCAATACAGTTGCTCCGCTTGGCACTGCAATTTCTGCAGAGCAGATAAAAAATCTTTGGAAATTTGCTAAAGAAATTTCCATCTGTATGGATGGCGATAGTGCCGGACGTCATGCTGCTATCCGAGTTGCAGAACTTGCTCTGCCGATACTGGAGCCTGGATACACATTAAAGTTTGTGACTTTGCCGAGTAATAAAGATCCATACGATATATGTAACGAACTGGCATACAAAAAAGAAGACGTGTTGACTGCTCTTGACCATTCAACAAAACTGCATTCTGAATATTTATGGCATCACATAATCGATAGCAACTTGCAAAATTATGAAAAACTTGCTCCGGAAAAATATTCAATTCTTGAGCACAAGTTCATGGAATATGTAAATACTATTAGCAACAGCAGTATTAGAAGGTATTATAGAGATTATTTTTACAATAAGGCTAGTGAACTAAGAAGTAGCTTCAAAAAACAGATTTTTAATAGTAAAACTAGAGTAACAAAAGGTGAGTATCTTCATAACAAATCTCCAGAGTTGATTGAAGCAGAGCAAAATCAGACTATAATCCTGCGTATAGTAATAGACTTCCCTGAACTTTTAAATCGTCCTATACTTTTTGAGCAATTCTCCCATTTTGAATTTACTAATATAGAAATGAAAAGATTACAACAGCGTATAATTGATGTAACAAATAACGGAAGCGAACTCAGTAAAAAAATTTTATCACAAAAATTAGAACAACTTAACGTCACAAAGTTTATACTTGAAAAAACTAATGTACTGAGCAGCCAATTAAACGAGAGAAAATCTGCAGAAATTGTATGGAATAACATAGTATTACTCAAAGAATTAAATGTATTACAAAAGGAAAAAATCAAAGCAAGGTTGAGCGGTAATTTAGATTTAGAGGAAAAATTGATAGAGCAAATAAAACAAATAGAAAGTAGTATACAAGAAATGCAAATGGAGTTTATTCACAAGTAAGTTGCTATATTATACGATATGTTTCCCTCTTGTCATTCCAATCTCCTATGATTATTGTCAATAAGAAATTTCATGTTTTGTAAAATTAAAGGGAACGTTCAAAAAAGCATACGAGTCAAGTTAAGAGAATACGCCCAATATAGCAACCATTTAAGGTTTATTTGTTATATTTATTTTTTAAGAAATCTTGATCTAAAGTAAGATAATTTTTTACATCGCCAACCATCTCAATACATTAATGCTCACACTATAATAAAACCTTAGTAAAAAGATTCAACCAAGATCTTTTCGCTTCTGTATTACCTAAAAGAAGATAATTTTACTGTGCTTTGGGCTTTAATCCATTAACGGCATATACATCTGGCTCATCTATCGCCTTCAGTGGCTTGCCAAGTTTGTGCTCTATCTTTATATTACACTCAGAATTATACTCTACTTTTGTATCAAACTTAAAGCCCAATTTCTCGCAGAGCTTTTTCCAATACTCAACAATCTTATTAATAACATCAGCAAGCTTATCGAGCAGACTGTCATCACCAGCTTTGTAATCTTCTAACTCTTTAGGGATTGTAAGTAGCACTTTACCATCTTCATATGTCACATTTCCATCCTTAAATTGCAGTTGAAACTCTGCTGAACAGGATAAATTGCATTTTATCCTTAGATGATCATGATCATCATAGACATATTTAGTTCTGTAGCTAAAACTGCATTCTAAACAATCAGGTTTATTACAATCAACAACAATTCCTCGTTCACTTTCATTGCCTAGCATCAACAAACCAAACGGGGTAAGAGCACTCTGCCGCTGATAAGACAAATAACTAGTATATCCTGCCTGATTATAATTAGTTATCAACTCTTCAATAATAGAGTTATTGGGAATTGATGCACCAACATGTTCGAACATTTCTACGAAAATTTGTTTGAGAAATGGACGATAGTTGTTCTGTCCATTTTCACCTTCGAGAATCATATTCTTATGTTTTGAGCATAGTTCGTTGATAAACTTATTAGTTATTACCTGCCCATTAATAGTAAGGTTATGTTCTCTTTTAAGATCAACATATGTTAAATGACCAGAACTAATGCTATCCTTGTTTCTTGTTTTTTTTGTTGCAGCTTTTAAATCAGTATACTTAAACTTCTTCGTTTGAGTCTTTAGTGCATTAACCATTTCTTTTGACATATTATACCATCTATTATTTATATTAATATTAGCACATACTCTATTAATTGTCAATTTTTAGAACTCTTGCCTCCGTCATAAGTTAAAGTTTTGCTTTAAAGAACTTTCTATTTTTAATATAGAAAGTTCTTAATAACTGTTATGCAAGCGATAGCTTTTCCATTGCCATCTGGTCTACTTTTGCTTCTTCTAGCTTGTTATCTACCTGCTGACAGTATAAACTCTCACCCTTCATCCAGGATAAATCACTACCTGCTAAACTCATAGCATAGTTACCATTGTTCCTTCCAAAAGCAAATGACTCCCATTTGCTAGCTTCTTCACCAATCAGTCCTTTGTTAACTGCCTTCTGAGTGTATATGTGACCTAAGTTAAAACCTGTTGAAGAATAACCAAAATATGATGAATTAAGATATTGAAAATCCTGTGGTTGCATATCATACAATGCTGCAATCCCTCTATTTTCAAGATCATTTACGTATCTGCTTATATTTTCTTTGGTTGTTTTTATCTCTCCCTCAATTATTTCTATTTGTTCCTCTGCAATTTCTTTCTTTTCCGTTAGCTTAGCAAATTCTTTATCCAGTAGTTCGTCCATTAACAATGGTAAACGTTCTTTTATATCAATGCACATTTCTTTTTGGCTTAATATTTTATCTTTATACTCAGATAAAATACCAATTGCTATGCTTATATCGCTTATCGCAATTAGATCATTATTTAAAATTGTGTTAACAATCTTTCCACTATTATCAGCAAATACTATGACATTTCCTAACAAAATTCCCTCAGGAATTGTTATATCCTTCCCTATATGAGTGTCAATGGCTTCTAAAGAATCAAAGTCTATATATATTCCACCCTCATGTTCCGTAAACTGCTTCAGTAGAGCTAGAGCAATTAATCTAAAAGTATCTATTTCAATGGCAAAATACATTCTTTGCTCTTCTTGCATATTGTACATGTCTCTAAAGAAGTCTTTTATACTAATATCTTTGCCATCTATTTTCCAATCTTGATCTATTTCACTCCAGTCATATTGGTGTAAATCTACAACGTGTACTCCTTTAATTCCTTTCAGTTCACGGTTTAAACTATCTATTTGATTTTCTTCGAACCCAGGACTGTTGATAACCAAATATATGTCCCGCTCCTCTTTATTTGTTAATTTATGATTTTTAATTATTTCTAAATAATCAAGGGTACTATTTTTACCATTCGGTAAAGATGCACCACGTACTCTTGGCACCCATGTTAGTATTATTGGTGCTTCATTTGATAATTCTTTTATATTATTAGCCATAATTTTACCTTACTATATTCCTATATTAATAGTATAGTAAATTTTTTAATAAAATGCAAATCAATATTAAGGTCTTACTTATACTCTCTTAGTTTACAATTTTTGTTTCCGTATTATCCAATGAATTGCCATAAGTAACTGCTTTAAGATAAAACTTTTTTCCCCTTTGCACTTCAAAAGAAATTATTGAATCATCAAGTAGAATGAATTTTTCACCTGCAGTGTGCTCATGTTTCTTAGTGCCTTCTTGCCCTCTAATTAGGTTACTAAGCTTATATTTATTCTTATCTATAAGCTTGGCACTTTCGAACTTTATTACCTCTTTGCCAACTAGTGCTAACACAGTTGGACTAATGACATTCAGCTCACCAAAGCGTAATACCACTACAATTTCGTCATCGGTAGATTCCATTACATGTCCGTAAGTAGATTGTTTGTTTGCGCTTGCGATAGGCTTATAATCTTTATCATTGTACGAAATAAAGAGCGTTGCTCCTTTCCAATTCTCTTCTTCGCTAATTAAAGTAAAATTTGCGATATTGTCTTTAACATACGGTAAATATATCATTTCTATGATAGTTTTACTGATATGAGAAGGAGGATATTCTTTGAGCATAAGTGATCTTGTTGAAGGAAAAGAGAGCTTGTATATAGAGCTGTCGTAACCAACAGCAATGATTTGAATAGCCATGCTTTCAAATTTCGTCTTTACAATTCTTACTGTATGCTTTTTCTTACCATCTGAAATTGTTATTACATCGCTTGGCGCAAGCCACGCATATTTTATCGGCAGCTTAAAATTGTATATATTTCTCTCTTGCCATGAAGAATAAAGTAAAACTTCAGCTATATTTTGCGCTTCCCCCTCCTCCATAATGAGCGGTATTTCAACCGTTGCAGCATTGCCCTGCCTTGGCAGCTCAGCATATTTAACATCAATTGGATAACCAAAGTTGCGGTTAAAATAAACGATGTTAATCCTATTGTTTAAATCTAATTGACTAAGCTGTATCAGCCTGGGATTGTGATTGAAAACAGTTTCTTCAACTGATATCTCAGTTGTAACTCCCCTGCCCTTTTGAATAAATTTTAGTTTAGAATTCTGTTCAACAACATCAAAAAAATAGCAACTTTGTAGCATTTTAATAATTGAACGTACAGGTTGTTGATCGTTTATTACATACCCAGACAACAATCCTTTGACATCACTTGTATCAAACTGATCGCTTTTTAAGCCTGCCTTTTGCAATAGATCAGACAAAATATCGGAAATATTAAGCTGTGAAATTTTTCCCTCAGTCCAATGCCCGGTCTGCCAGTTATGGCAGTCAGCCCACACATCACACAAGTTGGGAAAATATGGAAATGGCCTTGCATCCCATACCCAGAGAAACATTTTTTCCACCATTTCTGAATTTCGCCACTTTTTTAGTGTGCCTTCAATTGCAATTTTTTGTGAAAGAAAGCTCACCTCTCCGTTTGAATATCGTGGATATTTGCTCTCTATGCTGCCTTTATCAACAAATACGTTTGGCTCATTAGTGCAACCATTCATACTGGGGAATCCATACTCAGTAAACCATATTTTTTTCATCTTTGGTTGCCATTTTGTTTTACTGCCATCTGGGTTTACATGAGCTTCATTCCACCATTTTTCTATGTTTTTCCATGCGTATCTGCTGTCATTATACTTTATTTTCTCAGGTTCATTCTTTGAGTAATCATAGAAATAGTCATACCCCACTCCACTGCTCCAACCATCGATTACATCTTCCGCAGAATAGCCAAAAGGAGGCTCTTCGCCATCGGTAAGTGGAAAATAAGCATCGATGCCAACAACGTCGATGAATTCCGAAGACCAAAGTTCATCCATATTATACCAACCATCATATGAATGATACTCGCTCCAATCGGCAGCGTAAGTTACAGTTACTTCTTTCCCAAGCTGAAGTTTTATTCGCTTTGCAAGTTTGACCAGCTCTGCCACTATAGGATAATTACCTTGAGCATCTTTTACTTTTGTAAGCTGAGCAAACTCAGAACCAATGATAAACCCTTCTACTTTAGTCCTTTTGGCAATGATCGCATAATGTTCTATGAATTTATTGTACTGATTCTCAAAAAAATCACTTATATCTTCAGGGGGCCCGCTCAATTTTCCTCGCCACTCTTTGTTTTCTGTGTCAAGCAAGAACATTGGGTAGAGCATTACCTTATAACCTCTGCTATGCAGCTCTTCTATATATCTTATTAGCGCTGCATCACTAACTGTGCCGCCATATCTTGGATTGCCATTGTCATCCCTTGAAATAAGCTGCGCATTACCTCTGGTAATATTTCCCACTTGCCAATCATCAGGCACTATCGCAGAATCATCTTGAAATTCAACTGCAGGATATATTTTACAATCTTTGATATTTAAACTACTTGCAAACCAATTAACCACTACCGATGCCCATTCAACATTCGGCAAACCTTCTTTCAATTGATCCAAAGAAAGCATTGCATCGCTCTTTTTCGTGTGATTATTGTGATTTACTCTTTGTGCAAGTCCGTATGGAATATATTGGCTACTGCTTATTTTTTCTCGCGCAATTTTCTTCTGTATTTTCGTATCATACACAAATTCACCTGAACCTGGTATAATATTGATATTCGCAATATTTTTCGCCACTGAAAACCCACCGGGCTTCAGTGCAGCTTGCACTTCAAATGTAAAAACTGGAACACGATTGTTATAGTCTGCTAGAGGAAAATTTTTGATGACTATATAAGATATCCCTCTGTAGGCTGGTATATCATCTTCGATTGATGACATAAACGGATCAGGGTTTTGGTCTTCTTTGCCGTGGTAAAAAGTATAATCTATTTCATCAAAACTAAGCGATTTTGTATTCGCCCAGATTCGATTTAATTTTTCCACTTCCCCTTTACAGATTGCAATTGCAAGCGTTGCATAGTAGTTGTACGCAACATTTATACCCCTTCCAACTTTGGTGGTTATTGATTCTTCTTTGATTGGCTGTGACCAAATAATGTTCCCTGCAACACGAGAAGTACCATAGATAATTGGAATTGCTTTGCCGTAGGTTGAGGTTTGGACTTGCAGATTCTTTAGTCTCGCCCCATGTGTCACCTTTTGTTCGACATCAAGACCAAATATTGCATTACCCAGCTGTGCACCAAGCAGAGCACCGAGTTCTGAGCCGACAATCTGGCCAATTGGACCAAAAATACTGCCGGCTTTACCTAAAATTGATGATAAAACTATTGTAGACATAATAATCCTCCTTTTTGATAGATTGTTTTGAATTTTTGAAAGAAGATCCCAGACTGGGATGAAATTGGGACCTACTATATAGTAGTGTCATGCGACTGGTATCCAGGAAAAAAAGGATGTCATCCGAGTAGCCCTTTTCCTGTCATCCCAGTGTTTGTGACACTGGGATCCAGCCTTTCTTACCAACAAAAAACTTGGTATAACTTGCGTGCTCAAAAAATTCCTGGATTCCAGTATCAAGCACTGGAATGACATGATTCGAATTGTGTCACTTGCATGGCGTCATCCCAGACTGTGTAGTAATTCTCTTTATTCCCCGATTTGCCGCTTACTTTCTCGAGAAGATACATCACTCAATAAAGAGCTTACTGATGAACTTCTAGATAAGCTTCCAGATGATAGACTTATATCCTTGTTTTTAGTTTTTCCGTTACTATGTTTCTTATCTAGCTCATCTTTTATGTTATGCTCCTTTTTGAAATCTTTACAGAAAGTGCGAAGATATTTTATTTTGCCTTCCTTTTCTGTAGTTTCGTTTATTTTATTGATTAAGCAAATCAGATTTGCCATTGCGAATCCCTTACTAGCCTGTACAAGAATTTTCATATCGCTATCTTTTAATTTTTCGAGCCATTCTTGTAATATTTTTTGACGCGTATCGTCTTTATCCAGCCCAGGAACCTCAATACACTCCAAACGACCACCCCTAATAAGCGCAGGATCTAAATGATTCTTATGATTAGTTGCAGCAACTACCGTTATATTTTTTGAGGATAAAAACTCTCGATCCAATTTAGTGAGTAAATGAGTTAAAGGTCCTGCATTTTCAATGGAAGTGCGCTTTTTGCTAATGCCGTCAATCTCATCTATAAAAATTATACACGGACTGTTTGCCTCTGCTTTCTCAAAAACCTGATCTATATTTGATTGATTAGACAAGCAAGATGCAGAAACAGACATAAACGCAAACAGAGATTTAGTTTGATTTGCAATTGCCTTACTAATACTAGTCTTACCAGTTCCTGGTGGACCGTACAAGAGATATCCTCTGCCTTGTAACTTATAAATCCCTTTCAATTTTTCTTTTATGTCATTTGGCAATATAATATCACTAAATGTTGTATTCCACCCTCTTTCTTCACCTTTTGCATAAAATTCCATACTCAACTTTTCTTCTACTTCATCTATTGCAGTACTATTAATTAACTGTGCAGAAAGGTCACCAACCACTTTTTCTAACCCCTCCACTTTATCTTTCGTTACAAAACTATCTGAAATTCTCTCGACTTTTTTTTCTAGATCACTAAGCTTCTTTTTATTTTCTTTAGCCTCTTCATTCTCTAATTCTTCTTTAATTGGAGTTAGCTTATTTTCTTCTTTACTTGACTCTTTATTTAGCTCTTTGACTTCAGCTTTCGAGTTTTCTTGAGATTTTTTACTTTGTTTAATCATTTTATATGAAAACACAATTACTACTGCAGAAAGCGCAAATAAAATAAAAATAACAGGGGGAGCTATATTTAAAGCTGCAACTGAAGATAAAAATGCAACGTAAGGAGCTACAGCAAAAACTCCAGATGTAATTAATATAAGAGAAGCAATAGCACCAGCTATAAGAAAAGGCATATTAGTTCTACTAAACATATTCTAGCTTATAATTTATAAACAATAGACTTAAAGAGTACAAGCTTTTTATAGTAAAGTAAGACTAACTAAAGAGATAACTCAAGGTGTCCTTAATCAATCTATAATTGAGGTATTATGCGGTATCAAGAGATATCAGATGGTATGTACGACGTTGTATTTTGAATTCAGTGTTCTTTTTTCCTTCATCCCAGTGTCACGCACTGGGATGACAAAAAAAGCACCCTGGAATGACAGATATTATAATAAGAAACTCAATAACTTAAAATAGATAATTGAAGCTTTGAATTAAGAAAAATACATCACTAAATTATGTAGATATAGTTATTATAAGCAACACTGAAAAAGTGCGGAAGTGAAAATTTACAAAAGAGCATTATGTATATACACTTCTTGTAGATCTACATTTTGCCACTCTCCTAAGCTTTGCCGCCCTTCCATTACGTTTTGTCGCTCTTTTATTTCTTTTATCTCAGCATTAAGTTTCGATATTGCATATTTAGCGTAACCAGATGCTAATGCTGTTGTTACAAACGTAGCTATTGCTGTCGCAACAGATGTTAATGTACTTTCCACTGTCTCGGTTACCAAAAGCGTCGCTGATACAACACTCCCTAACACTACAACTGAACTACTAACAATTATACTATCTCCAACTACCTTACTTTTCAAAAACCATTTTATATCCTCTACCGTATCTTCCTGATGATTTATAATGGCATAATAGAAAGGAGTCTTCTGCTGCTCATCTTTTTCATAAACATTTGCACCTTGAGCTAATAGAGCATTTACTATCTCTACATAGCCATTTGTAGCAGCATAATGTAAAGGAATTCTCTGCAAACTATCTTTTTCATGAACACTTGCGCCTTTCGCTAATAGAGCATCTACTGTCTCTACACAGTTATTTACAGTAGCATAATGCAAAGGAGTACAAATATTTCCATCTTTTACATTAACATCCGCACCTCTTTTTAGTAGAACATGTATTACCTCTACGAGGTCATACACAGTAGCATAATGCAAGGGAGTCTGACCATTGCTATCTTTTACATTAATATCTGCACCTTTATTTAGTAGAGCATTTACTGCATCTACAAATCCATTACGAACGGCATGATGCAAAGCAGTCCCCTTATTTTCATCTTCTACATTAACATCCGCACCTTTTTCTAGTAGAGCATTTACTACATCTATGAAGTTATATATAGTAGCATAATGCAAAGGAGTCTTACCACTTCTATCTTTTACATTAATATCTGCACCTCTATTTAGTAGAGCATTTACTGCACCTACACATCTACTACAAACGGCATGATGCAAAGCAGTCTCCTTATTTTCATCTTCTACATTAACGTCCGCATGCCTATCTAATAAAACATTCACTAAATCCTTATAGCCAGCTGCAGCAGCTACAATTAACAATGTAAATTCGGCATCAGGATCACTTTGGGTAAATATATGATTTACACTAAAATTTTTATTTTCCCACTCTTGATACGTGTTTGCATCTTCCCTTTGTAATGCTTCTTTTATTTTATTAATTACGTTATCTTTATTTACACCTGCATCCTTATCAATTGCACTTAATATTTTTCTAAAATTTTTAAAGTTCATTGTTACCTCATATAACCTTATGACGCAGTTACTACACAATTACACACAAAAGTAAATATATTTTTAGGAGTGATTGAGAAAAGATTATAACCAAACTATAGGATAATTTGCAGTAAATAATTGATGTATTTAATTGAGAAAAATATGTGATGTAACTATAGTCATTATAGACAACAATAGAAAAACATGGAAGTAAAAAATTTATGTTGACTTTCTAATATCAATTCTTAACATAATACTAGAATAAAAATGGTAGTAAAAATGAAATTTGAGTTTTCATCAAAAGAAAATAGAGAAAGGGTTTTCTCTGGTATACAATCGATTGCTAGTGCTGGCACAAACTATCTTACATCACTGAATGGTAAATCAACTAGTTCTGGAAAAAAGTTAATCAATGCTTTTTTGCTTATTCCAGTCATTGTACCAACTGCTATAACAGTAGCATGGGCAGTGTGTACCTATCTTTTTTGGAATGCTGTTGATACTCAAGAAAACGATTCTAAATTATCTAAAGTAGCAAAAGGCGTAGCTAGAATCTTAATCTGTACAGCTGCAGCAGCGATTTTAATTTCATGCATTATATTAAATCTAATAACTTCACTGATACCACTTCTGATTTTTCGAGCTATCAATAAAGATATATTTAGTCAAAAAGACATAGAAAAAGGTGAAGCTCAAACAGTAAATAAAATTGAGATAAATAGTGGCGAAAAATACAATACGTGTGTTAAAGAAGCAGTTAATAAGCTAGGGCAACAGGATCAACCACTAATGAGAAGTGATAATCAACCAAATATAGAAGTAATATCTCGAGTAGTGGAAGGTAAGCAAGCTATAGACCAGACTATCACGGCAAAAAACATAAACAATAATGGTATACGAGATGGTAAAGCAATGATACGAACAGTTGGAAATGACTGTAGTGTAAGCATGCAAGGAATCATGATTGGAGATCTTTGTGATCTACAAAAAAGTTTTGCTGCTGGTTTCAAATTTCAATGCGATCTTCTTCCAAACAATGGTTTAGATTTGCAATTTGGCATGAGCGTGCGTACAGAAAATACTCAACAAGAAGCAAAACAAGCACTAATGCAAAGTGACTTACGCACTTTGCTCTCTGACAATCATGAAATATTGTCTATAGAGCATCCTGGTAGCTCACAACACAAGTAGTAATTTTTCCCGATTTGAGAATTATTGTCTGTGGTACGACTATATGAACGCGTTGTAGCACAGACGTTGTGTAAGTGAAACCAGTGTCAGCTACTTGAGAGGATACCAATTTAAAAAGGAAAACTTACAGAAATTAACTCAAGCTTTTAATAAAAAAATGCATCTATAGCAATTATGAGAAAGAATGAGAAAGCACGGGGATAAAAATTTTGTTGAAAAACAAAGGAAAATATAGTACAATAGCAGCATTAATATTAACTTAAACTAATTATGCCAGCAGTAGTAAATACACCAGATAACGTACAAAGACCGTCAAAATTAAAAAAAGCAAGAGATATTTTACTAGCTCCTGTGAGGTGGCTTGTCATCGGTTTAGCTATAGCATTACTTATAGCATTTACTGTTCTTCTTGTCCTAGTATTGATTCTAGTCGCTGAAGCATTGAGTAAGCTATATACTCTTGCAGGAGGCAAAATGCCAGGATGGTTAGGGCAAAGGGCTGAAGCATTTATGGAGGCAGCACGTATTCCACAAACAACACATGATACTGATGTAAATAATGCAATCAGTATCAACATTCAAAAGCTAAGAGAAAACTATGGTGAGCCTGATGTTGAAGATGGATTTACACAAGAAATAGAAAATTTTATCAATGAGCTAGAGTGTATAGCAAATGGAGCGCAGAAAGCTGCAGATAAAGACCAACTTACAGAAGATGAGAAAAAACATGCACTTGAGTGTTTGAAGCGTATAAAGAATAACTCCGACCTGAATAGTGGAAGCAAGTTAACATTGAAGCAAGTTTTAAGTTTGGTCTGGAGAGCTTGTAATGATGAAAATAAAAAAAGTGCTGATCGTAATATAAATATTAATATCCGCATATTACAGAGAAAGTATCAACTGGTTAAACATTTAGTAGAATCGCAAACAGAATACGGAGTGCGTGGTGGAAATGCATGTTTTACTGGCACCTTCAATAGCATTGTCTCTTCCTTGTACACTTTTGAAGAGTTTAACTTCTTGCAAAAAGCGAATAAGGATACTATAAAGCAGGAATTCGAAAATGAGTTGCAAAAAAAAGGGAGAAGAACTATTTAATCAGCTTTCCAATGACAAAGAAAAAAAGAAGTTGCAGAAGCTTTAAGTAATCCTTCTACAAATTTCTTTATTAGCTTTATAGAATCATTTAAAAACCACTCTGCGCGTGCAGTTTTAGGCGATAAAGAATATAATGAATTAGTTAAAACTCATCTTAGTAATCTTCAGTACAACGAAACAATATCACGCTTTACCTAAGGTGATTATTTCACCAGCGGCAAAGTGATACCATGTTGGTTCATATATTTTCCCTTCATATCATCATATGATTTCTCGCACTCACCTTCGCCGCTTAAAAACACAAATTGGCATGCGCCTTCATTAGCGTAAATTTTTGCAGGAAGTGGAGTAGTGTTTGAGAATTCAAGTGTGACATGACCTTCCCATCCAGGTTCTAAAGGTGTGACGTTTACTATAATACCACATCTTGCATAAGTTGATTTACCAACACAAATTACGAGTATATTCCTTGGTATACGAAAATATTCCACTGTGCTGGCAAGCACAAAACTATTTGGTGGAATTATACATACATCTGTTTCCTTATCTATGAAACTATTCTCAGAAAAATTCTTGGGATCTACAATAGCTGAATTAACATTAGTAAAAATCTTAAATTTATTATTTACTCTCGCATCATATCCATAAGACGATAATCCGAAAGATACGACACCCTTACTGCTTTTATGATTCACAAAAGGCTCTATCATTCCAGAGTTTTCAGCTTTGTCCCTTATCCATTTATCTGGCATAACTGCCATAATTTTTCCTTAAAGTTTTGTAATACTTACAATAATATGAAATAAAATTTAAATGTAAACTATAGAGCGTTTTGTAGAGCTACTTGACTGCAATTAAAAATATTAATAAATTTACTAAGCAGAAAAAATGGTGTCATTCAAGTAGCTAACACTGGGATCCATATATAACAAATCATGTAATGAACAAAAGATTGTAGGAGTATATGTCAAAAACAATGTTTGTGATGAAATAGACTGGATTCCAGCGTCGCACGCTGGAATGACACCATTTTCGGTCTCTAAAATTACTTTAGCTACAAATATTAATAAATTTACTAAATAGAAAAAAGGCAAAAGAATCCCTATGTAGTGAGTTTGACCATATAATAATTTAAACTGGCGCTGTAATAATGTGCTAACGCTTAAAATAAGCGCGATTTGGCTGAATGTAGAAAAAATAAAAAAGACATACAGCCGCTATAATTTTATGTAATCCGCCAATAAGTACCCTAAGTTTTTTACTGAATTTTTGTTGTTGAGCCTGCAGGTCAAAAACAAGTATAAATACCCTTAAGGTTAAGGTAATCGTCATAGAGAGGTTTGTCAAGACCTAAATGACTCTCAGTAAAAATCACATGCAAGATGTTCGCTTTAATTTTTCCTACTAAGTAATAATAAGCTACCTATACAAAAATAAATTGGCAATATTTCAAGTCTGCCAAGTAGCATTAAAAATGATAGAAACAGTTTTACTCCGCCACTAAAGGAGGAATAATTACCTGAAGGACCTATTAGGTTACTGAATCCTGGACCAGAGTTTGTAAGCATTGCAGAAACTGAGCTAATACTAGTTACAAAGTCCGCATTGCTTAAGTAAGACATCACTATTGACGATACAGTGAATGTTAATATGTAAATTGCAAAAAACGTAAAGACAGATTGAACTTCATCATTCTTCAGGATTTTACCATTGAATTTTACTCTATCATTTGCACCTGGATTGAATAAAGAGCTAAAGTAATTCCTTATAGACCTTAGAAAAATGATCAAACGGAAGATTTTGATTCCACCACTGGCAGAACCACTACATCCACCAATAAAGGTTAGAAAAAAAGCTAAGACTGAAATAAAGCTCCAATCCAAGTAGTTGCACATTACATAGCCAGTTGATGTGATAAAAGAGGTAATAGTAAATGTGCTGTACCTAAATGATAAAAATGCTCCTAAGTTAAAATTTTTATATAACCAAAAATAAGCAAACAAAGATGAGATAATCAATATCTTAATAAAGCAAGAGACCTGTTCATCATGGTAAACGTCTAATTGTCTTATAATTTTTAAATAGCTAAGAAAAGGTAGAGAACCCAAAATCATAAAAATGATTGTTATGACTTCTAACATAGAGTTATTGTAGTGACCTATAGAATCGTTATAGTTAGCAAATCCACCAGTTGATACAGCGGACATTCCGTGACATATTGCGTCAAATAATGGCATACCAGCTAGATAATAGGAAAATATGCACAATAAAATTAAGCCATAATATATTTCTGCAATATGTATCACTACGCTTCGCGTATGTGGCAACCTTCTTTTGATAGCATCTGAATATTCAGAATAGAGTAAATTATTTAAGCTCAAAACCTTAAATATGGGAAAAGCTGCAATTCCTATAGTAATTACTCCAAATCCTCCTATACCATGCAGCATTGCTCTCCATAGCAATATTCCCGGAGATTGTTGTTCAATGTCACTGAGCACAGTTGCTCCTGTGGTTGTAATCCCAGATACTGCTTCAAATAGTGCATCGATGTAGCTTAGACTATCAAGATAGAATGGAATAGCTGCAAATAGAGATAATGCAATCCAGGTACAACTGGTAATCGCAAAAATTGCTGGCATTCCATGTAACTTATTTAGTTTACCCAGTAAAATAAAAATTGCACTAAATGTGCAGGTAACTATAAATCCAACCAGAAAATTTTTCCATTCGTAACCTAGATAATTATTAGTAATAGCAGGAATAAGCATTGCTAAGCCAAACAACAATAGGAAAATTCCCACAATAAACGCAATTGAACGTAAAGTTTGCAGATTTTCCATAGGTAGCACCGCGAAAGCTATATGTTATTTAAATTTCAACCGCTTTGCTAATTTTTTCTTTTGACTTAATATGCGTATCTACAGTAACTAAATTTAGAGGTTGTCCACAAACCATTAAATTCAAGCATATTCCCTACTTAACATAACTTTACTCATAGCCAGATATATGAAACTTTCAGTAGATGTTGTAAGTAAATCGTACTCCTTTGATAGCCTTCTATTTCTATTGATCCAAGCAAAAGTCCTCTCTACCACCCACCTTCTCGGTTGTACTGCAAATCCAGGATCCCGTTGTGGCAATAGTTCTGGTGGTGTATCTTTATGCACCCAAAACCTACATGGAGGTCTTTTCACAATTTCAATATCTATCCCATGTTCTTCCTCTATATGGGTTTTTAAATCTTTTCCTTGGTACCCCATATCAGCCCACATTTTCTTAATATTGCTGTATTTTTCTTTCATATCGTCCAATACCATCTTCACCCCATCTCTGTCATTTTCGCTTGCAGCTCCTACATAGCAACCAAGCACAAATCCTTGAGTATCTGTGATTATATGTCTTTTTCTCCCATTTACTTTTTTTGCACCATCATAACCTTTGACCCCCCTTTTTCCGTGATTTTTACCGATTGACTATCCACTATGCATGCGCTTGGCTCCTCACTTCTTCCCATTTTTGACCTACTATATTTAGTGATATCATAGTTCACTTTCTCAAAAATCCTCTGCTTTTTCCATCTTCTAAACTGTTCATGCACAGCCTTCCACAACGGAAAATCGTGTGGTAAATTGCGCCATTGACATCCTGTGCGCAGTACATAAAGAATTGCATTCAGTATCTCACACTTACTGTATTTTGGCGGCCTTCCTCCTTTCTTATACGATACCCTGAAGTGTTTTTCTATTCGGGACCATTCCCTTTTACTTAAATCTGTTGGATATTTTTTCCTCATCTCTTACCTCAATATTCTGCCTTTATATACTACTTATTTCTTGATTTGTGGACAACCTCTTAGAGCTCTTTTCATAATAGTCCGAAAAGCTTATAGAAAAGCAGAATCAACAGCATGACGAAAAGATGTGATATAGAGGGATGTTTTTCCTAGCTCTGTTTTTTATAGCAAACCAACAATGCTCAATTTTGTTAAAATCGGGAGAATAAGGCGGTAGATATAAAATTTCTGCACCAACTCCTTTAGCAAATCTTATTAGACTTATGAAAAGTAGCATTATCAAAGTTTGTCCAGATCGGTGTCAAAAACTGCTCAAACCATTTATTAACATATTACAGTGGCCTTCAAATGTTAACGGAACAACTACCTTTCTTCCACTTAAGGCTGCAATCATACTGATTCGTTGAGTTTTCTTAGAACATGTTAAGAATCTCGGATAGATGAGGTAGAATAGGCATAGATTAAAAATGAGGTATATCTATGCAAAACAAGCGATGTAAGTAGAGAACAATTTGAAAAGATCAGGACGATTCTGGAGAGTAGCAGGAAGAAAATAAAACCAAGAAAGCTTGATTTATATGAAGTATTTTGTGGAGTGTTATACGTCCTAAAAAGCTCCTGCCAGTGGAGAATGCTGCCAACCAAGATGGGAAAATACATATTACTATTTTCAAATCTGGAACAAGAAAAATGGAGAAGAACCAAGTTTACTCGAACTGGTCTTAAAAAAAATTAGTTGGAGAGAACAATGGTCGAAAAGAGAAAACAAGCTTCTGTATAATTGATTCCCAAAGTGTTAAAAACACAGATACCGCTGAAAAGAAAGGATATGATGCTGGTAAAAAGATTTCTGGTATAAAACGTCATATAGCAGTTGATACTCAAGGTTTACCACACGCAATTCATCTGACAACTGCAGAAGCAACTGATCGTAGCAGTGCTGTGAAAATGGTCGAGAACGCTAAAGAAAACCTCTCGGCAGTTACAAATATACTTGTTGATGCCGGCTATACAGGAGAAAATTTTGCAACTCAAATAAAAGCTACCATTGGTGCAACTGTTGAGGTAATAAAGCGAAGTGAATTACATTTTTTTGTTGTATTGCCAAAGAGATGGGTTGTTGAACGCTCTTTTGCTTGGTTGGAAAAGTGCAGACGATTGTGGAAAAATTGCGAACGTAAACTCAACACCAGCTTGCAAATGGTCGTTCTTGCTTTCACTGCTTTACTCCTCAAAAGATTTTAAACAGGTTCTTAGAGCAATTTATTATGGAATAAAGCATAATAATTCTGTTATGTGCAACATCGGCGTAATTTTTTTTATGATTAATCTATATACTAGGTTTTTTGAATATTTTAATTTTAGCAATACTCATTTTTCTGTGCTTTTTTCGATCTTAGGTGTAAGCTTATGGATTATAGTTATAAAAGCTGAAAAAATCTTCAATATCAGCTTAATTTATAACGAAAATCAAGCGGCAAAAGAGAGTTTATGAAATTTTCTTATAGATCAGCTTTGTAAATAGCCTAAAAAAGTTATTAGTGGTTACCTCTGCTACTTCATCCGGTGACTCATTCCACAGCTCTGCCAAACAACTCACAACATATTTTACCATTGCCGGTTCATTTTTTTTTCCTCTATAAGGCTCAGGTGACAGGTAAGGTGCATCAGTTTCAACTAAAACACGCTCACGTGGTACATTTTGTGCAATTTCTCTGAGTAAGCTCGCATTTTTAAAAGTAATAATTCCAGAAAATGAGATGTACAATTCTAAATCCATAGCTTTATAAGCAAGCTCTTTAGAGGAAGCAAAGCAGTGCATTACTCCATTAAAAGCGTCATTCTTCATCTCTGAATTTAACATATCAATCATCTCACTATCAGCACTTCTAGTGTGAATAACTAAAGGTAATCCTGTTACTCTTGCCGCTTCTATGTGTGATGCAAAACTTTTCTTTTGATTGCTTTTGTTATCAGATTTATAAAAATCTAATCCAGTTTCACCGATACTAATTACCTTTTGATCCTTAGTAAACTCCATCAATTCATCAACATGTATACACTCACCTTTTTCCACAGTAGCATCAAGCGGATGTATACCAACAGAGTAGTAGATTTGATCATAGGATGAAGAGATCTTTAATAACTTAGGAATATCATCAACGCTTATGCATATGTTATGCAAAATTCTCACACCATTTTGTTCTGCCCTTGAAATTACTTTCGGTATTTCATCATCAGAAAAATAAAGTAGATGACAATGAGAATCAACTATCATAAATAGATCCTTTTATGATAGAAGAAAACTCTTCTATCACTGTTTTATAAACTTCTTTTTTGAACGGTATGGCACTGGCTACCAAATCATCCACATTTTGCCAACGCCACTCCTTGAACTCTGGATGATCAGTATAGTTAATATTAATATCCTTATCCTCCCCATAAAATTTCATTAAGAACCACCTTTGCTTTTGGCCAGAATATCTCCCATTCCAGCATGTTGGTATAATTTCCTCAGGTAAGTTGTAGTGTATCCACTCTTTATTTTTAGTCACAACTTCTACTTTATCAGTACCAACTTCCTCCAATAGCTCACGTAGTGCTGCCTGCTTTAGCTCTTCACCATCGTCAATTCCCCCTTGTGGCATCTGCCAATAAGAGTCACTGTCAAAGCGTTTTCCAATAAAAACATTCCCCTGTTTATTAAATAGCATTATGCCAACACAAGGGCGATACTTTTTCTCTTGCCTAATCACAAATACTCTCTGTTACTAAATTATTTATCATAGAAGCTCCAACTACTTTATGTACCATTTATTCTTTCAACAATTTTTTCTGCAACTTCCTTTCATTTGTAAATATATAATGCTTTATGGTATTTTTCCAATATTGCTAACATATTCTCTCTCCTAAGAAACTCCTTGAACTAACTCATCTTTTTTTACCAGGATATAGCCAAATTCAGAAGCTTTTTTACTCAGATTTTTCATAACCCTGTTTTGATAAAGTTTTTCGTAAGAATCAATTCCTTTTTCGACATACTCTTGTCCATACTTTAGCATATTATAAAAGATACATGCTAATTTCCTTGCCATAGCAGTGATCGCTTTTGGAGCTCCCAGTCGTTTTTTCCACTTTCTGCATTGTGAACCAAGAGCAGTATTACTTTTTGATACACATTGTGCAGCAAGCCGTAAGGCATTTGCAGCACGATTTACGACTTTACAAGTTTTCGTGCTAAACACTTTCTCTCCAGTGATTTTATTACCAGGACTCAGCCCCAACCAAGACGAAAATGTTGGCCATTTGTTATGGTTGATACCAGTCTCTGAGATTATGGTCTGTATACTTAGTACACTGAATCCTGGATCTAGTAAAATCTATCCCGATAACCCGGTATAATTCTTCATGCAAATTAAAGTTTGGATCATTTTTTTGCTTGCCTTGTGCTTTACTTGTTGATTTGCTCTCATCAGATTTTGTTTCAAATGTTTTATAGTAGCTTTCAACGCTTCTATCACATTCCTTTATTTGTTCCTGGAAAAAAGTATATGCTTCATATTCTTGCTTAAGTGTAAACAAGTGTTCCTCTCTGTAGTCATCGGTTAATGCCTTTACAATAGTAGATTTATCATTTCTTATTCGTCCATCCCTTAATTCAGCTAATTTTTCAGGATCTCTTTCACCTTCAATTATCGCTTCAATAATCCTAATACCTGTTACACCGTTAATATCACTAATTGCCTTATGTAACTGAATGTTCATCTGAATTAATGCCTTTTGCATGCGTTGAGTGTGTGTACTTGCGCTTCTGATTAGATTATTACGTTGTCTGACGTAGCCACGCAGTACGCAAATTTGATCATCTGGTCTAAATGATCCTTGGAGCAGTCCATAGCTATGTAACTGTTGCAACCACTGGCAATCTTGAACATCAGATTTTCTACCAGGTACATTTTTAATATGCCGCGCGTTTACTAATTTTACTTCAAATCCATATGATTCAAGTATTTGAAATAAAGGAATCCAATATACTCCCGTTGATTCCATAGCTACCGTTTTAATTTCACACTTCTTCAACCATTTTGCTAAGTTATGCAGATCCACTGTAAAACAACCAAACTTTTGGATATGTTGCTCATCTCTTCCTTCTGGAACACATACATAATGTACAGATGAGCCAATGTCTATTCCTGCCGCATTAGGGTTCATTACTTCCAACTTATTTTTTACTTTTGCCATTTTATACCTTTAGTATATAATTTATCATTGAAGAAGCGCTTCAGCTTGAGACGGTAAAATTAAGGCACTCTCCTAAACGAGGTAGTCTGAATAGACTCCATCAATGGTTTAACCGTCACCTTCAAAACCATGCTAACCAACGGGCACTGTGACACCATTGGGATATCGGTCATAACTGCAGAAGTGCTTCCTACGCAATTATACCAACAAATTACTAAAAACTTAAATTAGGGAGTTTCTTTTTGGTTTGACAGGTTTTGCCTGTTCGATGCTAATCACAAAAATTTTTTCCCATATTTCACTTGTAACCTCAGCGTTTCTTAAGTCAATCATATCAAATATAATATTACTAAACAGGTTATTGTCTACTATCACCCCATCAATAATATTACACATCTCTTTTACAATCGTAAGTTTGCCACTACCTGATTAAGTAAATGATCATATCATCAGAAAGCTATCATACATTACAAATAAAAGAATATGTATTATAAACGTTATGCTAAAAGCATATCAAAAATAGTTCACATTCAGAAGTTTTGAGTGTATAATCATAAATAAATTATATGGTTTAGAATAATGACTGGTGATACAGAGTCAATAAAAAGTACGATTGTAGATGTAATAGATCAAAACAAAGGTCACGATATAGTTACTTTTGATGTGCAGAATAAAACCGTCATTGCAAAATATATGATCATTGCATCTGGTGATTCGAGCCGCCATGTGAAAGCGTTAGCTGAGCACGTAATGGAAAATCTTAAGCAATATGATAAAATAGATGTAGAAGGTATGGATGAAGGTAATTGGGTAATTGTGAATTTTCAAGGCATAATGGTTCACATATTCAGGCCAGAAGTAAGGGAGTATTATAAAATAGAAGAGTTATGGAATTGATTATCCAGATAGCTGGTATACAATTGCTCAAATGTGGTAATTTTGAAGGCAACTCCTATGTAGATGGTAGTGTCATTCCAGCGCGTGACGCTGGAATCCAGTTTTTCATATCGAAAACGTTTTATAGTGTATTTGTTTATAATTAAGTTTCCAGTGTCTGAGCACTGGGATGACATCTTTCTCTGTGAAAACTGCCTTCACATTAATAACAGTGTAAGCTGAGGTACAAATGAAACACAAGTCCGAATTTTTAAACTTCATTCAAGAAAGAGGATATCTATATCAGTGCACAAACATTGAAGGACTAGATCAATTATTATTGCAAAGCAATTATATAGTCGCATACATTGGGTTTGATTGCACAGCACCAAGTCTTCATGCTGGTCACCTAATTCAGATTGTGATGCTCCGTCACCTGCAAAAATTTGGTTATAAGCCGATAGTCCTACTTGGAGGTGGTACAACAAAAATTGGTGACCCATCCTTCAAAGATAAAACAAGAAGCATCTTGCCCGTAGAGAACATCAATCAAAATATATCCAGTATAAGGGGAATATTAGAGAGAATGGTGTCTTTTAATGACAGCAAGACTGGTGCAATGATAGTAAATAACGCAGATTGGTTGGATAACATAAAATACATAGATTTTTTGCGTGATATAGGAGCTTATTTTTCTGTAAATCGTATGCTAAGTTTTGATAGTGTGAAAATTAGGCTGGATAAAGAGCAAACCTTAAGCTTTCTGGAATTTAATTACATGCTATTGCAAGCTTACGACTTTACTGAATTAAACAAAAAATATGATTGTCGTCTGCAGATCGGAGGGTCAGACCAATGGGGAAATATAGTAAACGGAATTGAACTTGGCAAAAAGTTGAATTTACCTGAGCTGTTTGGTCTTACCATGCCTCTTTTATTAAATGCACAAGGAAAAAAAATGGGCAAAACTGAAAGTGGAGCTATATGGCTCGATGGCAGTATGCTAAAGCCTTACGATTATTGGCAATATTTTCGCAATGTTGATGATCAAGATGTTGGTCGTTTTTTGAGACTTTTTACCGATTTATCAATTGATGAAATTAAAAAACTAGAGTCCTTGAAGGATCAAGAAATAAATGAAGCAAAAAAGGTCTTGGCAACAGAAGTGACAAAAATATGTCATGGTTGCAAAGAAGCAGAACTTGCACGATCTGCTGCAATCTCTGCTTTTGAAAATGAAGACAGTTCATTGCTTTCTGGTTACACTATCACAAGAGAACAAGTTGCAAGTGGCATACCCTTGATAGACCTGCTGCATGACACCGGTTTTGAACCTTCAAAAAGTGCAGCAAAGCGTTTAATACAGGGCAATGGATGCAAGATTAATGATAATGTTGTAAACAATATTGATCATGTAATAAATTTTGAGAGCTTTAAAGGTCAGCCATTTATCAAATTATCTGCAGGAAAGAAACGTCATATCAAAGTTGTGGTGGGTTAGATTTTGAAGCGAGAAAGTAAATTTCATACAAATGAGAAATTGTGTATAAAACAACTGAAAAGATATTAGAAAGCGAAATTCTATTATATACAACTTCAAATGGAGATATACGGACTGATGTTTTGTATCATGCATTAGAACAATTAACGAGCATTTACAAAACATATTTCGTATCTGTTCAGGAAAGTTGGCTAATGTGCAAATAAAGTGCGTGGCTGTACGAACATTGTGGCAATTTGCGTAGTAAATGATGTCATTCCAGTGCGTAACACTGGGATTCATTTTTCCATCATCATCAAAAACGCTGCATTTTAACACAAAAAATTAGCTACTTTTACATTCACCAACTCAGCTAGTGTCTGAGCACTGAGATCTGATATGCTTAAATCATAATGTCCGTACAGCTGCGACCCTAAGACCCCAACTATGGATTAGCTAGCAAAGAAAGGAGTAGAAATAGAGGGCTTTTTCGACTGCATGAAATAGGAAATCAAGACAGAAAAACATGAATTAGGAAATTTATTGGTGATCTGTGTCTTGTATGCTCAATCTCAAACTTGTTTTTCAAGGAATCAAAAACCGTCTCAACAATCGATCTTTTTCTTAGCAAAATCTTCTCTTTCAGCGAAATCAGTGCGTTTTTCATACCTTTCTTCACTTTAGTGACGAGTTTTAGGCCTCTATTGAAGAGCATAGGCGTCAAGTTAAGGAAAAGTGGAATAAGAAAGATATCAACTATGTTTAAAAATTTTTTATTTGTGTAATTTTGCAACTTCATATGGCAATAAAACCCCGTTTTGTCGTATAAGAATAGAATTTTATATCAAACAGCTACTACCTTGCTTAAGCCAATGAATATGTGCGTTTAGTGTGTGTGTGGACGCACATATTCATTAACTAATTTTAATTATTGCCATGTAAATTTCTAAACATGCAAATTAATTGCTTCTTTAAGTCTGGCATTGGCGATGACTATAATTTTACGCATAAGTGCAGTGAGTGCTACCATCTTTCTTTTACCACTATCAATAAGCTTACAATAAAAAGCAGCAAGTTCTGACTTGGAGTTTCTAGCAGCCATAGCAGCTGTGAAAAGCTTTGAACGAACGTTACTTCTTCCACCTATAATCCTTCGGTAACCAATAGCTTTACCACTTTCCTTAGGATGAGGTGCAACACCTGCAAGGCTTGCAACTTGCCTTTTGTTTAAGGAACCAAGTTCCGGTATAAGGCACAATAAACATTGAGAGGTTTTTCTACCTATTCCAGGAACTGTTTCAAGAATCTTCTGGTATCGGTTCAGTTCAGGGTTTTCATTGACTATTTTTTGTATAGCTTGATCAAGCTTTTCTACCTGATTATTGAGGAATTCAATAGTTTGTTGACAACTTTCCTTAATGTAATCATTTCCAGGAGTTTTAAGCCTATTTTTTTCTTGAACAAGCATTTTTGTAATATCATCACGACGCTGACAAAGTGTAAATAAGGTGGTTTGTTCTTTTGAGATAGGTGTAAATAGCTGCAGACGTCCACAACGCTCAACACCATATTGGGCAAGCGCTTTTGCATCCAGATTGTCAGTCTTTGCCAAAGTTCCATGAGATAGAATGAAGTTTTTAACTTGACGAGTATTAGCACGATGCACAGCAATGTTTCTGTCAATAAGAAAATACAATAAGCCAAGCTCATAGCCTCCTGTAGCTTCTAAAATTATCATGGAATTGGGTAAGATATTTGAAAATTTTTGGTAAAATTGTTTCCAGCCAGAACAACTATTGTCAAACTTGATAACACTTTTTTGTTCATTCACTGCAATGACAAATTCAAGTTTTCCGATATCAATGCCAATAAAATTTTGATAAGATATAACCATAAAGAACCTCGAGAGTTTAAGTTAAAATTTAAGATTGTAAACAGGTGCATATGTATGTCCCAAACAACTATTCAAACGTCTCGAAGGATAGGCTTGAGTACCTTGATATCTACGTATGTGTAATACTACCGTCTTACGGTCGCTCAAGCCTTTGATAACTATATTTTTTTATAGAGCTACCTTCCTTCTTGCTTCTTTTATATCATATTTCCAACTTACAACCGTCTTGCTAGTCAACAAAAAAATTACTCAAGCTGTATCATAAAATCAAAAAATACTTCTGATTGTGTAACAGTACACAGATTACAGTTAGTGAATATGTTGAATGGATTGGAAGCATTTTTTGATTTTAAACTACAGTCAACATCCTAGTTCTGTAATTCTTGATATGATTTGGATCAAAAGCACTTTTGGATGTCAGGATACCGAAAATGATATGGAGTAGCTTACGCTCCCACAATTGCCATATTATGCTTACCCTTCTTCTTTAGTCTTTGGCAAAAACTCACAATGATAGGATTGTGATTCTTGGCTACTATGGCAGGAAAGAAAAGGGCCTTACGTAATGTTTGTAACCTGATTTACTTAATCTTGGTTTAGAATGTACAGATGAACCTGATGTTATATTTTTCGGTATAACTCCTGTATATGCTGCCAATTGCCTGGCATCTCTAAAAGCTTTTATGTCAGGGATTTCAGCTAAAATAGCTATTGCTGATTCCTCTCCTATTCCTGGAATAGTCAATAGAAGCTGAAAATTTTCCAACAATTCTTTGTGCTGCTTTAATAGTTTGCGTATGGAGTTTTTTATTATTTCTATTTTTTTAACTATATTCGTTGCAAGATCCTCCCAAGCATTTGCAACTTCTTTAGGCAGTCTCTCTTTTTTTTCTAGGTGGTTATTTACTAATTCTTTTAACGCAACTGAGCAACGATAAAGATGTTTTAATTTTTTCATTTCAGAAGAAGGTGGTGTCCAACGAGTTGGTTCCTGTCTTTGGCAATAATCAGCAATAATTTCTGCATCAGTCTGATCATTCTTTTGTCTTACGAGCTTACTCCTTGTATAAGATTTAATACAATAAGGATTTACAACACTAACAAAATGTCCAGCATTGTGCAGAAATTCAGCCAAAGCTTCGCTATAACAACCACATGCATGCCTTTACTTCTTCCACATTATGCTTTTGTAGAAAACTCAGCAGACCTTGAAACCCAAGATCATCGTTCTTAAAGCTCCTTTTCCTAGTTTCACGCTTTTCTTTTTTACTTATGAATGAAAGAAAAACATCAAAGCGATCTTTTGATACATCAATTCCAAGAAAGTTGTTGATCATATATAACCCCATACGTTACCATTTAAAACGAAAAGTAAGCCTTCTAAGAAACTCCCTCAACCAGTTCATCTTTTTGAACTAAGATGTAGCCAAATTCCTGTGCTTTTTTGATCAAGTTTTTTTTAACTCTCTCTTTGTAACGTGTTTCATAATAGTTCATTCCTTTTTCAACATATTCTTACCCATACTTTAGCATACTATAAAAAATGCATGCTAGTTTTCTTGCGGTAGCCGTGATTGCTTTTGGTGCACCTAGTCGTCTCTTTATTCTTCTACAGTACGCACCTATTCCGCTGTTGCTTCTTGATACACAGTGAGCAGCTATTCGAAATGCATTTGCAGCACGATTAATGACTTTACGCGTTCTTGTGCTAAACACTTTTTCTCCTGTAATTTTATTGGCAGGGCTAACCACGATGAAAAGTGTTTTTCTGTCCGCCATCTATTAGGGTTTATGCCAGTTTCTGAAATTATTGTTTGTATGGTTACTACATCAAGTCCTGGAACTTTTCCCTACCTGTAATTCTATGCAGTTCTTCGTGTATAGCAAAATTTGGCCTATGTTTTGTAGACTTACGCTTTATTTTATTACATAGCTTGTTCCCACCTGACTTTGTCTCAAATGTTTTATAATATCCTTCAATACTTCTATCACATTCTGCTATTTTTTCCTGATAAATATTGTATAGCTCAAACTCTTGTTTTAGTGTAAACAGGTGTTCCTCTCTATAGTTAATGCTTTTGCAATGGTAGATTTATCATTTTTTATTCGTCCATCTCTTAATTCAGCTAATTTTTCTGGATTTCTTTCACCCTCAAGTATTGCTTTAATAATTTGCATGCCAGTAACTCCTGTTATATCGCTTATCACCTTATGCAATTGAATGCTCATTTGAATTAACGCTTTTTGCATACGTTGAATGTGTGCTGCTGCACTTTTTATTAGGTTATCTCGTTGTCTAGCGTAGCTGCGTAATACACAAATTTGATTATCTGGTCTAAATGCAGTCCATAGCTATGCAGTTGTTGTAACCACTGGCAATCATCAGATTTTCTTCCAGGCACATTCTTAACATATTTTGCGTTTACTAATTTTACTTCAAATCCATATGATTCAAGTACTTGAAACAAGGGGATCCAATACCACTGCCATTAAGTTAAGGGAAAGAGAAGTTAAGATTGGACAAAAAATTTGAAGTGATTGATAATTATGGTAAATACTAGGGTGAATTTTTAAGAAAAGGGAGTCTGAAAAGTGCAAGTTATTTAAAAAAGTAATAATTGCAGGTTATTTTGCAAAGAATGTACTAATGCAATGATACTGAAAAGATATCTTGAATTTAAAACACATGTTTTCTAGCTCTTTTCTGGTAGTTGAGTGAACGAATATCAGATATCTTATGACGATCAACTCTTCTCCCTTTTCTTACCACTAAAGTGTTCATCAAAAATAACTGTGATAGTCGATCCATAATGCAGTCTATGTCTGACTCTGTAGAAAAAATATCAAAGGCTAAGTTTTTAATCGCATTAAATGAGACAGATTTATTGATGCTTTTTTTTAGTTTACTATTCTGTGCGCTCAATGTCTCTTCATCATCTTCTATCATGATACTTTCTAGATTACTGATGAAGATAGTTGACCAAAAATCCTGCTTGATAGTTTCAATACTTTTTCCTGTGAAATTCTCTAAATTTAATCTTCCCTTCAGCCTAGAAAAAAATGTTTCTACTCCCCAGCGCAAGTAATATAATCTCTCAAACTCTTCGACTGTAAAACTTTGCTCATCTAACAGAGATGTTACTAACACTTCAACTTCTCCAGAAGAAAGTATTATTTTGACTAACCTGAATTTCATCTCATCAGGTAATCCTAGCTTTCGTAGCTGTCTTGCTACTTTAATAGGTGCGGTAGACACTACCACCATACTAGATGGGCTTTCCGGCTTAAACATAGCGTTTATTTCATTGAAAGACGAACTTGGACAGCGAATTATATAATTGATTTTCCTTCCTGTAAGCTCAGCAAGAAATCGATAAGATACGTATCCTCTATCACAGATTAACAAATCGTCTGATTTTATGGATTCAAGCATACCGATCGCTAAATCAACCTCATAGCTGTCACCTCTACTTAGCACAGATTTTATTGCAATATTATTTAGCACATCGTAGCAAACTTCAAAGGTTGCACTTGTATAGTCTTCAAATCTCTGGATTCCATTCCATACTGCTCTTGAGCCAAACTCGCCTATTATTTTGTCGCTCTTTGGCAGAATCAGTATTGAAGCATCAAATGCAAGTACTCTGAAGCCATGGTGGGTTTTAAATTCCTGATCTTGGTAGTATAGGGAAACTATATCATCATTTAACTCTGAAAACGCAGTATGCTTTAGCTTCTTTCTTGCTTGAGTAAATGCACTTGCCGTAATTGTGTAATCTTTTCTTGTATGCAGAACAAACTCATTAAGCATTACTTGTAATGACTTTACACTCTTTCTAAAAATCAGGAGAAATACATTAATGAAGGGCAGCTTTCTTTTTCGTGAGAAGTCTTTTGAGGATGCTCTGTGTGCGTTTATAAAGTTTAAACTCATCAATTTATTTTTTATAAACATGATTATTCTTTTTTTTACTCATGTCATTACTTCTTTTAATTTGTGGATCTTACCTGATTTTACAATACAGTCCATCACTTTCCCTTAACTTAATGTGTAATAGTTTAGACTTGATCTGACAGGCATGAATTATCTGACAGAAGAATTGAAAACCGATATCAGCATCCTGTTTAATGCTATCAATATTTTTCTGATAAGCAATATGCATACTATCAAAAAAGGTTTGCATAGCCATAGCAATATTTACCTGAATGTGGTCTAGATCTATTGTAAGAATGCACCCAATGGTCTACGTCTAACTGAAGTTCTGCCAAAGAGGTGTAAATTTTCTTTCTAAAGATAATATTGTAACATTCATCTTCTGTGGAACCTTTCACATATGCCATTAGTCTGTGGAGTTGGTTCGAGAATGATCAATATTTTCTACCCCTAAATATAGCTGTGATTTTCAGGTTTGCCACAATACTCTGTACCACGATCCGTCAAAACACGTAGCAATCTGTTCATCAAAGAACGGTACTACCCTATCATTAAGAAGATCTGCAGCTGTGATAGCAGTCCTTTCTGTGTAAAGCTTAGCAAAAGCAACTCTGGAATAGGTATCAACAAAGGTTTGCTGGTAAATTCGTCCAATACCTTTGATATTACCAACATAATAACTGTCTTGGCTACCTAAGTATCCTGGATGCTCTGTTTCAATTTCTCCATGGGCCTCTTTTTCTTCCTTAGCCTTTTCTAGAGCTGTTATCTGTTCTTCTGTTAAAATGATACCATCCTGAGCTACTTTTGCTTCTAATGCCTTTAACCTCTTTTTAAAGTTTTCAAGATCGTTTCTTTGCCACACTGATCTTATTCCACTTGCAGAGATCTCTCTTTTTCAGTTCGTTTGCTGCTCTTTCTTGTCCGTATACTGGAAACTCTATTGCTATTTCAACTACTGCTTTTTCTATATCCTCCGACACTCTATTTGCATACAATGGCTTGCTTTTGCTTATCTCGTGTAAAGCCTCTTCTCCTCCTGTTTCATACAGTTCTTTGAAGCGGTAAAATGTATCCCTTGAATATCCCATACGCCTGTGATACATTTCCTAATTGCTTTGCAAGTTCTAGCAATCCTAACTTTGGTTTTAGTATTTTTTCTTGTGTTGTACTCATATCTGACACTCCTTTAAAATTTGTTTGTATTTTTATCTTACTTTATTAACCTGTCAGATCAAATCTAAACTATTACAGCTAAGTAGAGGTGACAGCTATGAGGTTGATTTAGCGATCGGTATGCTTGAATCCATAAAATCAGACGATTTGTTAATCTGTGATAGAGGATACGTATCTTATCGATTTCTTGCTGAGCTTACAGGAAGGAAAATCAATTATATAATTCGCTGTCCAAGTTCGTCTTTCAATGAAATAAACGCTATGTTTAAGCCGGAAAGCCCATCTAGTATGGTGGTAGTGTCTACCGCACCTATTAAAGTAGCAAGACAGCTACGAAAGCTAGGATTACCTGATGAGATGAAATTCAGGTTAGTCAAAATAATACTTTCTTCTGGAGAAGTTGAAGTGTTAGTAACATCTCTGTTAGATGAGCAAAGTTTTACAGTCGAAGAGTTTGAGAGATTATATTACTTGCGCTGGGGAGTAGAAACATTTTTTTTTAGGCTGAAGGGAAGATTAAATTTAGAGAATTTCACAGGAAAAAGTATTGAAACTATCAAGCAGGATTTTTGGTCAACTATCTTCATCAGTAATCTAGAAAGTATCATGATAGAAGATGATGAAGAGACATTGAGCGCACAGAATAGTAAACTAAAAAAAAGCATCAATAAATCTGTCTCATTTAATGCGATTAAAAACTTAGCCTTTGATATTTTTTCTACAGAGTCAGACATAGACTGCATTATGGATCGACTATCACAGTTATTTTTGATGAACACTTTAGTGGTAAGAAAAGGGAGAAGAGTTGATCGTCATAAGATATCTGATATTCGTTCACTCAACTACCAGAAAAGAGCTAGAAAACATGTGTTTTAAATTCAAGATATCTTTTCAGTATCATTGCATTAGTACATTCTTTGCAAAATAACCTGCAATTATTACTTTTTTAAATAACTTGCACTTTTCAGACTCCCTTTTCTTAAAAATTCACCCTAGTATTTACCATAATTATCAATCGCTTCAAATTTTTTGTCCAATCTTAACTTCTCTTTCCCTTAACTTAATGGCAGTGACGACTCACTCCCCCTTTCGATGTTCACTTCCCATTTCGACACGTTCATCAGTGGTTCACTTACGTTCGCCTTTCTGATCCTCACCTTCCAGCTCTTACGCTGATTTTTCCTTAACGCTTATGACCCTATCTCTTAAATAGAGCCACTTAAGGTGGTTTGAAACCTGCTCCTGAAAACCGATTTCGAAGGACCTTCCTTCATCTTCAATAAAGCTTCTCACAAACATTATTCTGCTTGTTGCTGCAGCACACGATCGCTTTTGAGATCTAAAAAAAAATTTACTACCTCCGCGTTGTTTACTAATTCAAAAGGTACAAGATCATCATTGTTTTCAGCATACATATTAGCCCCTCTTTTTAAAAGCTCTCTTACTATATTTAAATGACCATGTCTTGCAGCAACATGCAGAGGAGTATCGCCTATACTGTTTTTAGCATTGATCTTAGCCCATTTGTTTAAAAGCTCTTTTATTACATCTAAATAATCATGCCTTGCAGCGACATGCAGAGGAGTATCGCTTTTTTTGTTTTCAGCATTAGTCTTAGCCCCTCTTTTTAAAAACTCTCTTACTATATTCAAATGACCATATCTTGCAGCAACATGCAGAGGAGTATTGCCTACAGTGTTTTTAGCATAAATCTTAGCCTTTTTGTCTAGAAGCTCTCTTACTATATTTAAATGACCATATCTTGCAGCAACATGCAGAGCAGTAGAATTATTATTATTTTTAGCATTAATATCAGCTACATACAGAGGAGTATTGCCTTTTTTGTTTTCATCATCAATATTAGCCCTTCTGGTTAAAAGCTCTTTTACTACATCTAACTGACCATACCTTGCAGCAACATGCAGAGGAGTACTGCCTATACCGTTTTCAGTATTGATCTTAACCTTTTTGTCTAAAAGCTCTTTTACTACATCTAACTGACCATACCTTGCAGCAACATGCAGAGGAGCATTGCCTGCTTTGTTTCCAGTATAAATCTTAGCCTTTTTGTCTAAAAGCTCTTTTACTACATCTAACTGACCATACCTTGCAGCAATATGCAGAGGAGTATTGTTTACATTGTTTCTAGCATCAATATTAGCCCTTCTGCTTAAAAGCCCTTTTACTGCATCTAACCGACCATACCTCGCAGCAACATGCAGAGGAGTATTGCCTTCTTCGTTTATAATATTAATATTAAACTTTAATTCATTTAATAAAAATTTTATCAATTTTGGGTCATTATCAAAAGCAGCATGATGCAGTAACGTACTACCAGAATTGTCTTGGTAATTAAAAAAAACATCTCCAAGTCACTTCCTCTTTTTACTAATCCTAAAGGTGTGAAACTACCTTTATTTCTAGTATAAATCTTAGCCCCTTTATCTAAAAGCTTTCTTACCATATCCAAAAAATCAGACATTTCATCAGTAAACAAATTACTAGTCATTACAGCAACATGCAGGGGAGTATCCCCTTTTTTGTCTTTAACATTAACATCAGCCCTTTTCCCTAATAAAAGATCTATCAATTTTTGGTTTCTATTATTAATAGCATAATGCAGTAACGCTTGCCATAATTGTCTTGGCGATTTAAAAGAAAATTTACTACTTCCAACTTACCTTCGTTGTTTGCTAATTCAAAAGGTGTGAAATAATCTTTATTTTCAGTATAAATCACAGCCCCTCTGCTTAAAAGCTCTTTTACTACATTTAAATGACCATTCATAGCAGCCACATGCAGAGCAGTATTGCTTCTCTCGTCTCTAGCATAAATATTAGCTCAATTTCCAAGAAGTTCTTTAACTTTACTAAGGTCACCTATACTTGAAGCATTAATTAATAAATTATTATTACCGAAAATCATTTGTACTCCTAAATGAGGATCAACCTTTTGAGATACTTAATGAAGATAAAACATAATATTTGCAATATTTTTTTATATATGAAAAATCAATAACTTAATAAGATGATTAAAGATAATGCTTTGTTTTGAAAGCCTGCCAATCTCTAGTTTCAATTTTTTTTAAAGTAACTCTATAGTTTTATTAACTTAATACTACTGTGAATTATCTCTATTGTTCTGGCACACAGACTTTTTCTTTGATGGCATTTTTTCTCATATTTTATTATACTTTGGCACTAAATCCTCTCTCATCAAATGAGGGGCTTTGAGTTAAAGTAGAATGATTAGAGACAGAAACATTACAAAGATCTCTCTTAGACTGAGAGTTTTCTTTAGCATGTTTTAATTTTTTAAATATTTCAGTGTCTGTACCTATATTCTTCTCCGCATAATCATATAAGAGCTGCAATACCTTTCCACTAGCTTTAATAGCAATTTTAATAGTCGTATTTTCATCATTACCATCTGGAGAGTAGTTTAAGCTTGGTTTGAAACTATGTTTGTTTTTTGATTCCAGTAATTTCTCTATCTTTTTGAGTAATTCATCTACCTTATTTTCATCTATTTCTGCTGCTTGTTTTATCAGATTAAACAACTCATTATCTTGAGATAATTTTTGGAGAAATCTTTCTTTGTCTTCTTTCTTTTTAGCAGACGAAGCTTTTGAATAACCAACATTAATATTTGGGTTAGCAAGCAGAAGGTCAACTATCTCGGAATGGCCTTCTTTTAGTGCGTTCAACAAAGGAGTACAATTAAAATTATTCCTAGCATCAATATTAGCTTTATTCCTCAGAAGAATTTCAACTACATTCTTATAACCATTCTCTGCTGCCAAATGTAAAGGAGTACTACCTTCCTTATTACTAGCATTAACATCAGCTCCATGCTCCAGAAGAAGTTGAGCTATATCAAAGTAACCATTTTTTGCTGCCATACGTAAAGGAGTACAATTCAAAATATCCCTAGCATCAACCTTAGCTCCATTCTCTAGAAGAAGTTTAACTATTTCATAGTGACCATTCTGTGCTGCAAAATGTAAACAAGTAACACCTTTCTTATTCTTAGCATTGACATCCGCACCATTATCTAGGAGAAGTTTAACTACTTCATAGTGACCATTCTGTGCTGCCACACGTAAAGGAGTACAATTCAAAATATCCCTATCATCAACCTTAGCTCCATTCTCTAGAAAAAGTTTAACTATATCAAAGTAACCATTTTTTGCTGCCATACGTAAAGGAGTACAATTCAAAATATCCCTATCATCAACCTTAGCTCCATTCTCTAGAAGAAGTTTAACTATTTCATAGTGACCATTCTGTGCTGCAAAATGTAAACAAGTAACACCTTTCTTATTCTTAGCATTGACATCCGCACCATTATCTAGGAGAAGTTTAACTACTTCATAGTGACCATTCTGTGCTGCCAAATATAAAGGAGTATGACTTGAAGTATCTTTGGTATTAACTTCAGCTTTATACTGCAAAAGAAGTTGAGCTATATCAAAGTAACCATTTTTTGCTGCCAAATGTAAAGGAGTACAATTCAAAATATCCCTATCATCAACCTTAGCTCCATTCTCTAGAAAAAGTTTAACTATATCAAAGTAACCATTTTCTGCTGCCAAATGTAAAGGAGTACGATTCAAAATATCCCTATCATCAACCTTAGCTCCATTCTCTAGAAAAAGTTTAACTATATCAAAGTAACCATTTTCTGCTGCCAAATGTAAAGGAGTACTACCTTCCTCATTACTATCATTAACATTAACTCCTTGCTTAATTAACCGTTTAGCCTTTTGCAAATTACCATTTTTTAAAGCTAAAAATAATTCCTTTTTATTTTTCTCTAATCTTTTTGATTCCTTTTTGTCATTTAGATCCTGTTTATGCTCTTCATTCTGAGGGTTTGTACTCTTATTAGTACTATCCTTCTCATTTAAAGAAAGCTGTGGCTTCACCTCTTGAACTTTATTACATTTCTTAGCTTTCTTCTTTTTGTTTTGATTATGTTTACTCTTTTTATTCTGAGATTTGCTAATATCATCTTCTTTTCCTTCATGTTCTGAGCTTTGTGAGGAAGATTTAGAACTCTCTAACACTGAATTTGTATGCTTGCTCTTATCTGAGTTCTGATCCTGTTTATGACATCCTTTAGCTTTCAATGAATTCATAACCTCTTTAGCATATTCTTTTTCCCCTTTACGTGACAATTTTTCTGCTATATCTTTAGCTTGCTCTATGTTTCCTTTCTCTATTAACTCCAGTGCCATATCTCTCCATTTTTCAGAACTGGATTCTTCTTTCTTAATATTCACATTACCTTCTTCCCCTGGTTCTACTATTTTCAATAAATTACTTTTATCATCTACAATATAGATATTACTAACAGCACGAGTAACTCCAACATACAGAGCGTTCATATAAAATTTATATTTCTCCAAGGACTTATCTTCCTTATCCTTATTTCTTGAAGTATTAACATCCTTTTTGTTATATGAATCACGAATCCTATTAATAGTATTATCTATTTCACCCTCACTTTTATCCGGACATACTATATTCCATATTTCATTATAAGCTTTACACGATGTAAACTTGTAAAGAATCACATTTTCAAACTCCAAGCCTTTGGCTTCATGTATATTAAACACAAGTGGAGTATCAAATAACTGACGTGCACTTTCTTTACTTTCATCATCCAGAGCTAAAACAGCACAATTCATAGATTCATTTACTTTTTTTGCTATTTCTTCTTTTTTATCATCAGTAACAAAGCCAACGTTCCCTTTGTTCTTAGTATCACTCTTCATGAAAAAAGCGTTATCTACTATCATTTTATCTTCCGAAGCAAAACAATAATTTTTAAGATGTAGTATACGATTGGCAAGTTCAATAGCTTGCTCGCTATTACGATAATTTTTCTCAAGGGTATAAAAAACTTCTGACCCTTGGTCCCTTATACATTTATTTTGATAGAGAAAAGATTTTAACTTAGATAAAGAGAAAAAACTAGGATGTATTACTTGATCAACATCACCACATAATAAAAAATTACCCTTTCTTTCATCTTTTAAACTTTTCAAGATTAAACTCAGTGTACTTTCAGTTAAATCTTGAACTTCATCTACAACAATCGCATTATACATTTCTTCTGCAATGCACTCATAAGCAACAAGATTAGGATCATAATACTTTTGATCTCCTTCTATAAATTTCCTATATTCTTCAAAAAAATCATAAACACTGTTCCTTTTATCTATAGGAAATATAGATTGTCTATTTCCTAATTTAGCATATCTATCTTTTCCATCTTCTCCTAATAAACTTCCTCCACCTATCACAGCTGTAAATTCTTCGAATATTTTATCTCCGTCTTTTTTATACCCTTTAAATTTATCTTTCTTGCATATTTCCTTGAACCATGAAAAAAACTTACTTCTATTGATTGGTTTCTTTCCTTCTACTTTTATTATCTTTTTTAAAAATTCATGAAGAGATAAGAAATCAATTTCTTCTGGAGTATGAGTCCTTAGTTCATCAGTAGTCTGATTGTAATTTTCACATTCAAATATTTTTTTTGATTCTTTTATAAGATTTTCGGATTTGGTAATATATAGAATTTTTCCTCCCTCAAACTTCTCTTTTATCCTTTTTAGGCTCTCCAAAGCCACTGATGTCTTTCCACTGCCAGCAGGTCCACTAATAACTAAAGGTAATTCAAACTTTTCAACTCTTTCAACTATATCTTCCTGCTTTGCACTAAAAGTAATAAAATTACCTAACCAACGAATTTGTGGAGCATCTTCAATCTCTACTGTATCAGGAACTTTTTCATCTATTATTTTTATGTTTCTTATTTTTTCTCTATTTGTTAAAAATTTAGACTTATGATAATCATGATTCAGAATTACTTCTAAAATAACAAAAGCATCTTTGTCATTATGCTTTCTCCTCGTAAATAGTAATCTGTCACTATCACTTAATTTAGCTCGAAAATATTCAATATTCCCACAACCTTTTATTAACTTTATATTTCCTTGGCTTGTACTGTTGTTTTCCTTTAAATCTTTAATTATTTCATTGAACTTTTTCCTTAAAGGAGTTTTACCATTGTCTAAATCACAGTCATTAAACTCTTCACAATAAAATACAATATTCATAACTTTTCTTAATTATTTAATTATATTAAGAATATAATAATATTATTAATACGTCAATATTTTTATTACTATATTAACTTTTATTCATACGTAATTCTCATCCCGTAACTAGATAAGCAATGCTGTAGGGTTGTGTAACGAAAGGTGTATGCTTTTAAGTATATATTTGTAGAGTTTGTGAGGAAAATATTATTGAATGTAGACTGACAAAAATGAGCCAACCGTGGAAAAATTGTAAGTTGAAAATGTGATATATAAAGAAATAAGAGGGAAAGATAACCCTACTCACTATAGGAATAGGGCTATTACGGGCGTGTGCGACCGAAGGAAAATTGGTATTACAACCGTATCCATCAAGGTATACTAGCCCTTTTATATTAATTCTAATATTTTACTTTTCGGTTTGACACAGTTTATTTTACCATACGCGTCAAGTTAAGAGAATACACCCAATATAGCAACCATTTAAGGTTTATTTATTATATTTATTTTTTAAGAAATCTTGATCTAAAATAAGGTAATTTTTTTAAAAGAGTCTATAAATTACTAATTTTATCGTTTAATATCTAAAATAATTTTTACCGCTTCTCTTCTTTCTTATACCACTTTTCCTTAACTTGACACCTATGGTTTATTTTACACTCCCGAGAAATTAGAAGATTGTGCAAATACTCTCCATGATTGCACAAATTTATTGTCTCTATAATGTAGAAAACAGTAAAATATACGCAAACCAAGATTTAGTGTATTTTTAATCACAATAGATGTTTTTATATGCTTAAGTGTAAGGCTATATCTTTAAGGGGTGTAGCTAATTGTTTACTAACCTTCATTTTGATTGGAATTTTTCAGTTAAATGTTTGTTTATAATGAGTCCTATTAAGCTTTTTTCTCGCTAATTATTTCAATCCTTAAGCAGAGCTACTTTCATATTTATCAATTTGGCTGGACATCAGTGTCAAGCACCGGGATAGAAAGCACAGGTTTCAATATTTGCCATAAGATACAAGGAACTTTTTATTCAATAAAACAAGACTTAAAATTTTGTGCAATGCTATCGATTATAGCTAGGTATGCATCTTTTCCAAATTCTATGTCTGATCCAATAGGGTCAAGAACTACCATTTTTACGTCATTAGAAAAGGTATTAGGTTTTATGCCATCCTCTCGTGAATGAGAAAAAATGCATTTAACATTTTCCTCTTTCATTACTTTTTTTAGTTTCATTAAACTCTTCATACCTATGTAAGAATCCTCTTCTATAGAAAGAATGGCACTTGGGTAACTTAAACCAAAATATTTTTCAAAATATTGATAAGCATCATGAGTAACTATGTATTTTTGATTTTTGAACTCATTTAATTCTTTCATGATTTCTTTTACCTTTTGGTCTATTTTTCTTATAGCCTTCATTGCATTGGTATTGTATTGATAGGCATTTTCTTTATCTATATTAGACAACGTCGCACTGATAGAAAGTATCATACTTTTTGCATTTTCAGGACTCAGCCAAATATGTAAATCTTTTTCATCTTGAGTGTGACTAGAAAATGAATGCGTTCGAGCAGGAAGTAGATCGATTGTACTTGATAGCGGTATTAACTTCTTATTTTCTTTAGCGAAAGTTTTAATGAATGTTTCCAATGAATCATCAATATAAAATATAATATTGCTAGATTCTAATTTACTTGCATCTGAAGGCCTGAGCATGTAGTTATGTTCAGACACTACTTCGTACATTAGTAATTCTGGCTTTGAAATCCCATCTGTAACAGAAGCTACAAGTGAGTGTATAGGTTTGATTGTAGCTACAATTTTTAAATTGGATGAAAAGGCACTATTGTAGTATAGTGTAAATGAAAGTAAGAAAAAGAAAATCAGTAAATGTCTCATATAGATGTTGAGAGGAAGTCAATTTTTGCCAAAAAGTTAAGTAATGTCAATAACTGCATTCTAAAAATAGAAAACCTTACTCTTGCATATGGTAATAAAAAAGTTCTTGATAATATCAATATATCAGTAGAAAGAGGGGATATAGTTACAATACTTGGTCCAAATGGTGGAGGAAAAACCTCTTTAGTGAAAGCAGTTGCTGGTATAAATAAAGGTTTTATTGGCAGTATTGTATTCGCTGACAATATAAAAATTAGCTATATGCCACAAAATTTTAGTATTGGTAATTTGATGCCAATAACAGTCGAGTCTTTCCTTTTCAATAGCTCCTCGAAGAGATTCAAGAAAAATCAATCCATTGTTACAGAAGCGATAGAATTGGTTGGCATCGGTAACATTTTGAAGAACCAAGTATTAGAAATTTCTGCAGGACAAACACAACTACTACTACTTGCACGTTGTTTAATTTCAGAATCTGATTTGATCATTTTGGACGAACCAGTTAGTGCAATGGATATTAACGCACGGGCTAAATTTTATGATATTATAAATAAAATAGCAAAGGAAAGGTTAGTATCGATTCTTATGACTTCTCATGACCTTAACTCTGTTATACCATGCTCAGATTACATAATTTGCATAAACAACACTATCTATTACCAAGGTAAATCTAATGAAATTATGGAGCTAAATGAAATATTTAGCAGTTACGCAGCGAAATGATTCAAAATATTTTACGTCTTCTGCACATAACTACAGTGCTGACACGTTATAATGTGTTACCTTATTTACTTCCACCATCAAAAAAATCAATAAATAAAATACAAGGTCATAAACTAAAGCGTGCTCTTGAAAGATTAGGTCCGGTGTTCATTAAGTTTGGGCAATCCATTTCATCACGTACTGATGTTTTAAATGAGGATATAACAAATAACTTGTTATTGATATGTGATAGATTGCCATCGTTTTCACATAAAATAGCAGTTAAAACTATAGAAAGTGAGTTTAATTGTAAATTAAGTGACATTTTTTCAAGTTTTTCTGAAAAGCCAATTGCAGCAGCATCAATTTCTCAGGTGCATAGAGCAGTTACAACTGAGGGTAAGGAAGTTGCTGTAAAGGTTTTAAGGCCAAATATTGAGAAAACATTCTCAAGGGACATAAAGATGCTTTCTTGGCTTGCGGACATTGCAGAAAAATTTAGTGAACAATCAAAAAGGCTGAGGCCAATTGAATTAGTCAAAACTTTTGCTGAAATTTGCCGATTAGAGTTAGATCTACGTTTTGAAGCTGCTCACTCTTCGGAACTGAAGGAAAATACTAAACATGACAGAGGTTTCTATGTACCTGAAGTAGATTGGAGCAGAACTTCAAAAAAGGTTTTAACATTAGAATGGATGGAAGCTACACCAATATACGAAGTTGAAAAGCTGAATAATCGTAAGCAAATAGCTATCAATCTTATAGAATCATTTTGTAATCAGGTATATAGGGATTGTTTTTTTCATGCTGATATGCATCCTGGAAATCTAATGGTTGATAGTAATAACAATATTATTGCCCTGGATTGTGGAATCATGGGTAGAATAGATCGTGAGACATGCTATTACGTTATAGAGATACTCAAAGGCTTTTTAAATCGGGATTACGATCACGTTGCAAAAATGCACTTTAGAGCTGGTTATGTTCCATCACAGCATAGAAATTTTGTCACAGCTTGCAGAGCAATAGGTGAACCCATTATTGGACAGCCTATACAGAAGATTTCATTTGCTCGCTTACTTACTCAGCTATTAAAAATAACTGGTGATTTTGATATGAAAGTTCAAACACAATTATTATTGCTACAGAAAACTATGATTTTACTGGAGGGGACATGTAGAAAGGTCTATCCAGAAATCAATATGTGGAAAGTAGTTGAAACGTGGATAAGCAGTCAACATGAAAGTAAAATAGGGTATAAGGAAAAAATTAAAAGCTCTTATCCCATAAAAGCAATCCAAGGAATACTTAGCCTTGTAGAAAAATTAAACCTAATAGCCGATAAAAAATTACAAGTTAAAAGTAGATCAAATGGAAAAGCCTACTTCTTACTTTGGTCTGTAATTATAATTCTAATCGTTAAATTTTTAATTTCTTGAACTAAAAGATAATAAAAGCAAGTTTACAACAACTATTTAAGTCTTGAAACCACTCAGGTTTACACTCATCTAAATTATCAAGATACTTTCAGTATGTATAAAACTTTCAGTAGAGTTTAGAGAAGAAGTAAAAACCTTAACTTCATCCTAAACCGATAGCATTATCAAACTGAGTGCTTGTCACATCACTCAGTACTGCACTTACTTACTTTATAGCCCTTCTTATAATAGTCCGAACGTGGGTAAAAACGTCTTTATAGCTATTGTAAGCCAGGAGGCCAGCAGTGTGTTATTATGATCTGTTCGGATTATTGTGAAAAGAGCTATATATGAACAGTAGCACCCAATTGTAAGGAAAACAAATGCAGCTACAGCAAGTGAAATACATATTTCTAAATTCGATATTGTTAAACATGCACCAACAGCAAATACTCCAGATAACACAAAAGAGGAAGAAGCATAGTTACTTTGCCTTCTATTGTAAATATTTGCTTCTGAAAGTTTTTTGTTTTTGTTCTTTAAGTCTTGATTTTGAGCTTGAAGTTCTAATCTCTCTTGCCTAAAATTCATTTCTAATTGTAAAATTTTGTTAGTGTCTATTGTTCTTTCATTTACGGCCCTATTCAGCTCTTGCTCTTTTTCTATAATTGAGCCTTTGTTCTTTCAAGTTCACCTTCCAGATTTTCAAGTCGCTGCAATTCTTGAGCAATAAACTCATCGTTTATTTCCGGGGCAACATTATGTGCATTGGCTGAAGGCTGTTCCATATTTGCAGGAAATTTCTCATTGAGATAATTTTTAATAGACTCGATTGGATTATTAAGATTCCTCAACAGAGCAGTGACAATTTCACTATTCATGAAGCAGTTATCTTCTACTAATTTTTTTACATCATCCAAATCTTTTCTATTAATAGCATCAGTTAATCGCTCTTTCATAGCTTGTTCAATGATTTGCTTCAATCTTGAATTTTGCTCTATAGCTGGTATTGGTTTTGTTTGACTAAAATCTAGGTCTTTATGTTTTAAAAATTTAGTCAGTACTTCTTTTTTATTTTCCTCTGTTATTCCTTGTAAACATGATCGAATAATCAAGCTAAGCGGCGTTTCTATTTCTCCATTTGAATTTCTTTTCCAACAATTAGGATTGAGATCTTGATTTAATAGTACTTTTGCTTCATGAAAATCTCCACTAGTAAGAGGCGTTTCTATTTCTCCATTAAAATCACTTTCCCAGCAATTAGGGTTGAGATCTTGTTTTGCTTCATAGAAATTTTCACTAGAAAGAGCATTCAATAAATCTTTCCCTTTTTGTGCTTTCTGTATTTCTATCGTAAGATGTGAAAAGTTTTTATTCTGTACTTGTCCAATTTTTCTAATATATTCTTCAGGAGTATGAAAGAAATTACCTTGACGATCTATATGGTGATTATTTTTAATATTCACATTCAAACCAGTATGCCTAAATAAAATCTCTACAAAACTTCTATTTTCCATACGAAAAGCTAGATGTAGTAGACCTAACATTCAAAAAAATCTTTGGTACAGAAAAAAACAAAAAGATTCTCATCCATCAACTATGTTTTTTAAAATTTTTTGAATTTAGTCTCATTACAACTCTTGTTCATAATTTTGTATTTTTATTCAATTGAAAAATGTATTTTGGCAACAAAGACCATAAGTGTTGAAAGTATCAAAAATGGCGTGATATAAGGTGATCAACGGCATGTGAGTTACCTCCTGATAGTAAAACAATTGAACGTAAAAAAGAGTCATTAAGATCTAATGTAAACTGTAATAGTGCTATCTTAAATCCGTCTAAGTTGTTTCTTATTTTATAAACAAGAAATAATAAAGCTGTAATAATAATCATATAAATATACACTTTCATTCCATTCATGTCATGGCTTAAAAAATGCTTATATCCGAGGTTTTAAATTTGAAAAATACTTCTATATCCCACCTGCGTCTGTATATTTGTGTTACTTCATAAGCCGGTATTTCAAATAAGTTGGTCAAAAACCATTTCTGTTCTATTTTTAATTTTTATTAGTCGTACTTGCTATTGCTCTGCTTCCGCTGTAAAGATTCACTATATTATCTTCCAAAATTTCCGATCCATCTGGTTGTTGTTTTTGCGTAATTTCATTCTCTCTTATAACGCAGTACCTTCTTTTTAAGTATGTTCTTGTGATAAATTTGTACTCCTTTTTGTCAAACTCAGTGAAAGTTGCAACTTTTGCAATCCCTCTATCAAACAATAAAATATCCTCTTTTTTAACTTTAGCTTCATTAATTGCTCTAACCAGCGCTAGCTACTTTCTTCTTGCTCTTGACAAAACTCGTCGGTAATTGGCCTTTTAATCCAACGCTTACTTTGACTTGACTGTCATCACCTATTTTTAACCCATCTTTTATAAGGTACCCTGATAAATTTATAATTGTTGAATCGAATCTATGTAAGTTATGTGACGTTTTTCTGGGCAATAATTTTTCCACTTTGCTTATTAAATCGATATATACACCTTTAAAATAATCAGAACTTTTAACCTTTTCGATAAGCCACTGTATGTAACTGTACTTTTATCATCATTTTTATCTATCACACACCTATTTATTACCATTTCTAGTGCTCTTAAGCTTGTTTTCTGACCCATTAATATTAAGTCTTTAAATATTATTTACCAACTAACTTAGTATTACATTTATCTACCTCTGTTGATTTTCCTAGTCTTTCCAAATCCTCGTCTTTTATTAAGTTTAGTATTCTTTCTATTTGATCCATTGTTGCCTCCATTTTTCTTTAATAATAGCTCTTTTATCTTCTTCTTATGACACTTTCAACACTTATGCGGCACACCCCGTCCGCCACCCTTTCATCTTCGGTTCATTTCCTCTGTTCAGTTATAGAACCTACCGCTCCAAGGTATTTCTCCCTGGGATGAGGAGGGCTTCTCCAGTTGTTTAATATGTCCTTATCACCATGCTATCACTACCGCCCCGCCAAAGTAGATCAGTTGTATCATTCGGGTTTCAACTGTCTATGTTGCCTTCACCATTCCACCGATGGTTCGGCCTTTGGGTTAACGTTACTTTCGGAGGTCACCTATGTGTTCGCTTTCGCTACAGCCTGGTAATTCATCATTATTCTTACAACAATGTTGTCGGTAGGCTTCAGCATCTTGGTTTCCCGCAATACTGCTACCCTAGTTACAGGATTCCGACTTTTGTCCTGGTAGGTTTAACTCCTACTGAACATATTCACCTTCTCTGGACACACGATGGAATTCAACCATTACGACTTTCGGATCGCACGAGAATCTTTCGTTTTGGGATGGATTGGTCATGCGTAGCATTTGAACTCTTTAATTTTAATATAAATCAATTTAAACTATATCAGTACTGATTTCTTAAGTATGGCTAAATATCAGGTTATAACACCTGGAGAAAATAAAGAATCTATCGATATTTTATATGGTTACCACTCTACTATTTTTGGAAAAGCACTTATTGGAGTTACAACACAAAGCATCTGTCACCTTTCTTTTTGTGATTTTGAAACTTCAGCTATTAAGATACTTGAAAAAGAGTGGCCACAAGCCTGCCTGAAAGAAGATAGGCTAACAACGGCAAAAATTGTACGCAATATTTTTGACACACAAATACCTGAGAGATCATTTTCTTTGCTTGTTAGGGGAACAGACTTTCAAATTAAAGTCTGGCAAGCATTGATTTCAATTCCCACAGGTACGACAACAAGCTATGCCAATATTGCTCATATAATTGGTAAGCCAAAGGCCATACGTGCTGCTGCAAATGCAATTGCTAATAATCCAATTTCCTACTTAATACCATGCCATCGTGTTATTCGTAAATCTGGAAAAATTCATAAGTACCGCTGGGGAGTAGAACGCAAGAATTGTTTATGAAGCACTACTATACCTATCTATTAGTAAGAGCCTTGAATGAATAATATCACGCAACGTTCCATCCTTAATTTTCCTGTATTCCCTCACTAGCCTTGATATTTCTTTACTACTTGTATCGCTGTAGCTCATGGTCAAGTAAAGACCTACCTCTACTTGATAGAATACGAATTTCTAATTTTTTTCTTCTCTTATCCTTACTATTATTCATAAAAACCTCCAAGATCAACATTATATACAAATTCAGCGCCAGCTTTCTGATGCAATAGTTCTCGAGGAATAACCCTTTTGAACTCTAAATTTGCAATGTTGTCCTTGTTGCTTGGGCACTGGAATGACAAGAAAACAGGAGCGTGAGATGACAACGAAGGGCTACTTGAATGACACCATCATAAGGTGAACCAATGTCTGAGCACTGCCGTCGTAAAGGAACCAGCGTCAGCTATTTGGATGATAAAAGGAAGGAATATCGGAGTGGTGTGCTAGGACTTTATACCTTTTGCGTTCAAACTCACATAAATCATGAATTATGCACGTTTCACACGAAGGTTTTTGTGCTTTGCAAACATATCTACCGTGTAAAACTAGCCAATGATGAGCATAAAGTAGGTATTTTTTTGGAACCACATTCAAAAGAGATTGTTCTGTTTTAAATACATCTTTTTCTTTCACAAGCCCAACTCTATTGCTTACTCTAAAAACATGAGTATCAATTGCCAATGTTGGAATACCAAGCCCTGAATTTAAGAACACATTAGCGCTCTTTCTCCCAACCCCTGGTAAAGATACTAAATCATCAAAATCGCTAGGAACTTTGCTTTCGTATCGTTCCACCAGTATTTTACTAAGTCCGATTATATTTTTTGCTTTGGAATTATATAAACCAATACTACTTATACGTTTTTTCAGCTCATTTTGCCCAAGATTCAGCATTTTTTCTGGCGTATCAGCAATGTCAAATAGTTCTCTTGTAATTTTGTTTACACTAACATCGGTCGTCCGCGCTGACAGAACTATTGCAACTAATAACGTAAAATGATTGGTATAATTTAGCTCTATTTTTGGCGCAGGATTTGACTGTTGAAATTTTTCAAATATTAATTCTACTTTTTTTGAGTCCATGCATAGAGCTAAAAACTTATACTATACTGTTTGCTGTGCAAATTCAATTGCTTGAGGATTAGATAGTCCTTCAGTATTAACATCAGACATATCAGTTTTTACCTCATCAAGATTCCTTTCAGCAAATTCGCTTGCCACTTCTGCAAAACATTTTCTAACAAGAGGCATGATAATTGGCATCAATAATTTCCGCAAATCATACCATTTTAATAGGTCAGTTTCCTTTTGTACTCTATCTCTTGGATCCTCTTCTAGTAAATCTTTTGTGTGCTTTTCAGCATATATTTCACAGCCTTTTGAAAAAATAGGAGCTAATGCTTCAATTAATACTGCCAATAACAATAGTGGACCAAGTATAGCTCCACCAACAGTTAATCCATTAGCAATGAAATTTGTTGTAACTAAATAAACAGAAAAAGCAGCTAAAGGATAGTTGATAAGAAGTTTACTACTTAGCTCGATATAGCTCATTTTACTCATGAATTCATCAGTAGAAATTTCTGAGTTTTTATACTTCTCCATATAATAATTTACTAATGAATTACAGAGCTTATTGATAATGATATTAAATGCTATGATCCACCATGAAAAATAGCAACCTATAGTAATTATAGTTAATAGAGCTAAAGGCAGAAGACTTATTTTTGGTACTAACATTAGAGCATTTTTGCGCTCTATAAATTTCAATGCTAATGTCTTTTTATCTTCTTCAATTAGGCTTCTCTTTTCTTTTAGAGGAGTAATATAATTGTATGCTTGGCTTTGCTATATATTGATATAACTCTTGCATTAACTTTGCACTTTGTGCACTCTTCTGAAAATTATCTAAATTTGGATTTAGCAAAATCCTCTCTATTTGAGCCTGAAGTTCATTATAGCTTTTTAGGTCTTCTCCAAACGAACAATCATTTCTTTTTAGTATAGCAATCAACCCATCAAAATCTTTACCTACAGCTTCTTCCTCACTGATTTTTAGCTCGTTAAACAACTTTCTCCTATAGTGAAACTCTCTTGCCGTTAAACGCCCATCACTTTCAGCATCAACACTGACTTTAACACAAGGATTTCCTGACTCCAAAGGTTCAATGTACTTTTTTACCTCTTGATAAGCTTTATAAATCTGATCAAATCTATTTTTGTCTCCACCTTTGTCAGGATGGTTTACAAGTATCAATTTATTATATTGTTTTTTCAGAAACTTGCTAAGAGCTTGATAATCCTTACCTACAATTTGTTCAGCTTTTATCTCTAGTACGTTAAACAGATCATTATTATCATAAAACTCCTGACCAGTTAACTTAAAATGTTGACTCATTACTACACCTCACATAAATACATGATACTATTAGTATAATATATTTAATGTTTCACACAAGCATAAAAATATCAAGCAACCACTAAGAGAAGAAACCCTCTTTCCCATCATACAAATACAACTTATCCATTCTCACCACATCAAAATTGTGTTCCTCAAATTTGATTAGCAAGTTATTCACATCACTATTTGTAATTTCATTATTTGCAATAAACCTGCAGGTTATTTGGTCACTTGAAGATTTTGAGCCTCCTGGCCAAATTGCAAGTCCTTTTGAGTATATTGCTATCATTTTCAGATTACTCGATTCAAATAATCCTACTATTTGATCAAAATTGTTGGATTTGTCCCAGGCAAGCGTTATATCACTACCCACTAGCTTTTTAACTTTGTAATCTTGTTTATAATTGTCTTGTACTTTATTTATTTTACTATCCGAATCACTGCTAATTATAAGCTCAGCAGATTTCTTTCCTAGATTATCTATAACAGCTTCTGCAAATTCTTTTGTTCCAACCTTTTGTTTGCTCTTTTTCTCTTTATATAAATCGGCAGTGTGTATTCCATTCGCTAAAGTCTTCAGCCATGCATCGTAAATTAGTTTTGCAGTACTCACTTGACCGATATAGACCAACATATGCACTGCAGCATTTAAAAGACCAGAAGGATTAGCTATGTTTTTTCCTGCAATATCAGGAGCAGAACCATGAACCGCTTCAAACATTGCATATTCATTACCTATATTGCTACTTCCAGCGAGTCCCACAGATCCAGAGGTTTGTGCCACTATATCTGATAATATATCGCCATATAAGTTCTCAGTTACTATAACATCGAAATTCTCCGGTTCTGTTGCAACACGCGCCATTCCAATATCAACTATATAATGTTCTGCCTTGATATCTGGGTATTCCTTTGCAATGCAATCAAATGCTGCATGGAAAGTGCCATCAGTCATTTTCATTATGTTATCTTTAGTCAGGCAAGTTACTTTCTTTCTGCTATGTTTTTTTGCGTATTCAAAAGCGTACCTGCATATTTTTTCTGAGCCAGATCTAGTAATAATTTTAGTGCATTGGTACGAGTCACCAGTAAGCCTATGCTCTATTCCCGTGTAAACGTCCTCTTCATTTTCACGTATTATCACAATGTCAAACTTACCAAATTTATTTTCTATAACAGGATGATATGAAATACACGGTCTGATATTTGCATATAATCCTAAATTCTTTCTGAGTGCCACATTTAGGCTTTTGTGTCCTTTGCCTTGAGGAGTTGTTGTCGGAGATTTGAGTAATATCTTTGTTCTTTCAATAGACTCCCAACCACTTAGAGAGATTCCGCGAGACCATTCCTTATTATAAACATGCTCTCCTATTTCAATAATATCTATTGAGATCTTCGCTTCTGCTTCGCACAATATCGACAGCACCGCTTCCATGATTTCTGGTCCGATACCGTCACCATATGCAACTGTGATTGGTGTTGACATAACTTCCCTAACTACAAATAGTTTAATGTTAATTCAAATAATAGAGCAGTACAAGTAGCTAATATTACCCAAATTAGTATATTTACGGTTATTTAATAACGTACTTTTATATTAGGTGGTAATACTATGAACTATAGGTGGGGCGCATATGAATACTGAAACGAGTGTTAAAGTAAATTATGTAGGATTTACAAGGCGTACTGTAGCAGCAATACTTGATCAAATCATATTCCTCTTCCCTTTACTTATTGTTATGCTTATATCTTTAGGTAAAGATGATTTTCTTCGAGCATTTAAACAACCAGAAACAGTAACATTATTAGAAGAATTTTTTGTAACAGTCATAATATTGGTGCCATTCACAGTATTACAAATATTAATGATAACAAGACTCGGCGGCACTCCAGGAAAGCTGTTGTGTGGCATATGTATTAAAGACGCAAATACATTTAAAAACGTCACTCTAATGCAAGCAACAATAAGATGTATTTTTCAGGAAGGCATTTGGATTATTCGTGATTTTCTGTTTTATCTGCTGCCTGATTATGTTTCTACATGTTTTTTATTATACTAATTTTAGCTTTAATGTTTGCAATATTTGATCAACGTAAACAAACATTCTATGATAAATTTGCAAGAACAGTGGTAATAGACTATAAATCTAGTTGATATTTTTCTTTAGTTGTCTGTATTACTACCTGCAAAGTAACTTTTTTCGTTTCTATATGGGCTACCTGCTAGCTAACGTTAACTACCAATATCATACCTGAAGAACCCCCCTGGCCATTCTAGAAAATTTAACGCTGAGTACACTTTACTTTTAGCTTCTTCCACAGTGTTTCCTTCTCCTACTATATTTAGCACCCTTCCGCCATCGGAAATCCAATTGCCACTTTCATCCAACTTAGTACCAGCATGAAACACTAATATACCAGGTATGTTTTCAATTTTATCCAATCCTTTAATTACCTCTCCCTTTCGATAATCACCAGGATAGCCTTTACTTGCAACAACTACACAAACTGTAGCTTTATCATTAAATTTCACCATTTTTGTGCTTAACTTGCCTTCTGCAACTGACAACATCAATTTTAACAAATCACAGTTTGGGTCAAGCCTAGGTAACATGGATTGTATTTCCGGGTCACCAAATCTAACATTATACTCAAGAAGCTTTGGGTTATCTTTGCAAATCATTAAACCAGCAAAGAGCACTCCCTTATAAGATGTTCCAATGTTAGTCAGTGCTTGAATTGTAGGGTATATTATTTTTTGTATAATCTTTTGCTCCATATCCTTACTTATAATTGAAGGTAATGAGTACGACCCCATGCCTCCAGTATTTTGGCCCTTGTTATTTTCACCAACTCTCTTATAATCTCTTGCACATCCAAGAGTTACTACTTTCAACCCATCAACAAGAGCAAAAAAACTTACTTCTTCTCCAATTAAAAATTCTTCTATGATTATTTCTTCACCTGATTCACCAAGATTTTTCTCCACTAGCATTGAATCTATTGCTGAAAAAGCTTCATTTTCTGTGTGGCATATTATGACGCCTTTCCCTGCTGCAATTCCATTTGCTTTAATTACAAGCGGCAATTTTATTCTATTACTACGCACAAAATTTTTAGCTAACCTTTCATCAATAAAACGCTCATACTTGGCGGTTGGTATACCATATTGTTTACATAGTTCCTTCGTAAAAGACTTTGATGCCTCAAGTTTTGCAGCTGCCTGACTTGGAGCAAAAATATTTATTCCCTCTGCAGTTAAATCATCAGCAAGCCCATTAATTATTGGTTGCTCTGGACCAATAATCACTAACTCTATATTTTTTCTCTTGCAAAATTGTGTAACATCTACTGAATCTTGAATATTTATATTCACAAGAACTCCAAAATTTTCCATGGCCGAGCGACCAGGAGTAACATATAACTTAGTCAAGCTAGGAGACTTCTTTAGAGCCCAAAGTAAAGCATGTTCACGCCCACCAGAACCTATAACCAAAACCTTCATCTTTATTTCCTCGCTTTTCTATATGTCAAAATTATTACTTGCTTATAACAGTATCGTTACTCATATATTTTTGCAACACGTTTGGTATTGTAACCGACTCATCGGAATTTTGATAATTCTCCATTATGGCAATAATAGTTCTACCTATAGCTAAAGCTGTGCCATTTAAAGTGTGCAGGTATTTTTTTGTTTTTCTATCAGTTTCCGAGAAGTATTTAGTGTTCATCCTCCTTGCCTGAAATGCACCACAATTTGAGCAGCTTGATATTTCTCTGTATTTATTTTGCTCAGGTAACCACACCTCTATGTCATAAGTCTTTTGTGCAGCAAAGCCCATATCGCCACTGCAAAGCAGCATTACTCTGTATGGCAATTCTAATTTTTTTAATATCTCTTCAGCAACACTCGTCATACGCTCAAACTCATCATTTGATTGGTCTTCAGTTGTGATGCTTACTAACTCCACTTTACCAAATTGGTGTTGCCTTATCATGCCCCTGGTATCGCGACCTGCACTACCTGCTTCTTTACGAAAGCACTCCGAATAGGCAGTAAAACGAATAGGCAGTTCTTTTTCCTCTACTATTTTATCAATAACCAAATTTGTTAAAAACACTTCACTTGTGGGAATCAATCTCAATTCGTCGGTAGTTAAATACGAATCGTCAGAAAATTTCGGTAGCTGACCAACATTATACATAGCTTCGTTTTTCACCAAAGCTGGGTGGTACACCTCAGTATAGCCAAATTCATTAACATGCATTTCAAGCATAAAATTTATTAGCGCTCGTCCAAGCTTAGCTAACTGTCCTTTTAATATCGCAAATCTTGATCCGGAAATTTTCGCCGCTTGTTCGAAGTCCATTAAACCTAATTTTTCTCCAAGTTCATAGTGAGATTTTGCTGTAAAATCAAACTGTCTTTTTCCTCCATATCTTCTCACCTCTAAATTAGAGTTCTCATCTGTGCCTGTTGGCACATCTTGCGCAGGAATATTCGGCAAGTTAGATAAAACATTCACTAACTTATCCTTTTCTGCTTGTTCCTTTAAGCTAATTGCCTCTATCTCATTTGTGATGCTTTTTGATAACTCTATTTGCTTTTCACAGGGGCTTTTGTTCATTTTAAGCTTCTTTATTTCTTCTGTGACTTCGTTGCGTTGCTTATTTAAAGCTTGTAGTCTAGTAGTCAGTGATCTTTTTTCATGATCAATACCCAATATTTCTTCTGTAGTAAATTCTTCCATCCCTCTGCTTTTCATTGCTTTTTCAAATCCTTCAGGGTTTTTGCGTATATGTTCTATATCATGCATATATTGTGCTATTACTAACATCATTACTGTACTTCAAAAGTTTCTAACATTCAATATTTTTGCATACAATGCAGATAAATGCTAATATTGATTTTACCTCCAGAATTTGCTAGAATTAATTAACGTAAAATATAATATGTTAGGCATCATAGAAGAATACAATGAATTTAAAGAGAGTACTCACTTCACCAAACTTAAGGATGATGGAAGATTTGCTATCTACGCTTTTGGTATATATCTAGCAGCTACATTTACTGTTGGCTGTTTGGGGTTGATAATAGGGTCTACCCTCTTAACTTTACCACTTGCTATGCTAATTTTTCATCCTGTAGCTTGGATCTTAATGGGAATAGTGCTCACAGTGATATACAAAATGGTTGTTGAGCTCTTATTTCACTGGGTAAAGGGTTATGTTGATGGAAAAGGAGCTTCAAAGGAAAAAGAGAGCAATACTAAAACTGATGAGCTGTCAAAATCACCAGAGCAAGAGCAGGCTGTAAATAATCAAGGAAATCCAAAAACTCAAGATGGAGATAGTGGTATTGTACCAGGCAGTGAACCCGATTCAAGGAACAGTAGTCGTAGAAGCTCTTTGGATAGTGGTTTGGGTGGTAAAGAGTTTCATGAAAATTTGGACACTCTTGTGCATCAGACAAACAGAAAAAACTATAGTTACTGGTTAGATGATAATGACATTACACATATTGCAAGAGTTGTGTATAAGTACTCAAAAAATGGACATAGCAACAATAACGTCTATTTTCTTACCTCTGGCTATTCTGATGGCTGGGATGAAATCACAAGACAGTTCCTTCAGAATTACAGAGGTGAATTGGAACAAAACCCTAGATTGATATTTACTTCGGTTTTTCATATTAACAATAATCATTGGGTAACTTTGGTCATTAAACCTGATGCAGGTAATAAGAAATTTAGAGCTTATTACTGCGACTCATTTGGTGATCAATTGCCAAATAATTTGCTGGATATTGTTAAGGGAGAATTGCAAAAAGGGGAATGGATATTAGACATAAAAAGCTCCAGAACCCCACAACAAAGCGATGGGCATAACTGTGGAATATTCGCGTTAGAAAATGCTCGTATGATTACGGAAATGCTTAAAGAAGATAAATTATTTGATCAGATTGATGTAAAGCTATCGAAGTACACACCTAATTCAAAGCAATTGGAGGAGAAAAGAAGAGAGTTTGCAGAAGCACTCATGAATGATGAAAAATGGAAGGAAGATTTAAGGGGAGGACTTTTATGTAATCTTCCGAGAACGGCAACATCTCTGTCTTCCACTTCAGAGGTGCAGCATGCGGGCTCGTTTTGTAACATTATGTAGTTCACAATGAAGAATTATCATTAACCTCATGCCCCTCCAAATAGGAAGTTTGACGATTGATTCTCCGGTAATTTTAGCGCCAATGTCTGGGGTGACTGATTATCCGTTTAGAAGTATTGTGAAGAAACTTGGTGCAAGTTTGTTAGTCTCAGAAATGATTGCAAGCAGAGCCATGATTATACAAACTCGCCAGAGTCTGCAAAAAGCAAAAGTCGATGAATTAACTGCTGTGCAGCTTGCTGGGTGTGAGCCAGATGTTATGGCAGAAGCTGCAAAACTAAATGAGGATATGGGTGCAAAAATAATAGATATAAATTTCGGTTGTCCTGTTAAGAAAGTTGTAAACGGTTATGCAGGATCAGCGCTAATGCGTGATGAGAAAAAAGCAGCTGAGATAATTGAGGCCGTGGTCAAAGCAGTGAATGTGCCAGTTACGGTGAAAATGCGCACTGGATGGAACGATGAAAATCGCAATGCCCCGAGACTTGCGAAAATTGCCGAGGATTTAGGAGCAAAAATGATTACTGTGCATGGAAGAACAAGGGCACAGCTTTATAACGGTCAAGCAGATTGGAAATTCGTTAGAAATGTTAAAGAGCAAGTAAAAATTCCGGTTATAGTGAATGGTGATATTAAAAGCTTGGATGATATTCAAAACGCGCTCAAAGAATCAGGGGCAGACGGAGTAATGATAGGTCGTGGTACTTACGGCAAACCTTGGTTGATTAATCAAGTAATGAATTTTTTAAGTAGAGGTGAAATTTCTGAACCGACAGCCTCAGAGAGGCTAAGCATAATACTCAAGCATTACGACAGTATTCTTGAATACTATGGAAACGACATAGGAATAAAGATAGCCCGCAAACATATAGGCTGGTACAGTAGTGGACTTAAAAATTCATCTGAATTTCGTGTAAGAGTAAATAGCATGACAGATAGCACAGAAGTAAAAGAAAATATAATCAATTTTTTTAATTAAAAAAAGTTGATTCAACATACTGTCTCGTTAGCTATATTCAATTCGACTGATCATAATGTGATGCCACCATACTCTCTTCTTCACCAGAACTTAAATGACAACCATTATCCCCCAAACATTTCTCGTCATAAGTTTCAATATCAAAATATTTTTCATACTTATCTATATTCTCACAAAGTGAAAGTGCCCTCACCTTATTCATAATCAAACCCGTACCAGCAGGAATTAATCTTCCTACTATAACATTTTCTTTTAATCCACTTAAAGGATCACTCTTTCCGCAAAATGCTGCTTCCGTCAGTACTTTTGTTGTCTCTTGGAAAGAGGCAGCAGAAATAAAAGAATTAGTTTCAAGACTTGCCCTAGTAATCCCCTGTAGAATAGGGAGATAATGAGCAGGCCGTTTGCCAGAGTTATTCATAGCACCGTTTTCTCTATCAACTTCCAGCTTGCCTACACTTTCGCCAACTAAGTACATAGTATCACCAGGGTCAGTAATTTCCACTTTTTGTAGCATTTGTCTTAAGATCACTTCTAAATGTTTGTTGTCTATGCGCACACCTTGTAACCTATAAACTTGTTGTATTTCAGAAATCATATAGTGTGCTAAAGCTTCTAACCCAAGCACACGTAGAATATCATGAAGATCAGGGTCACCATCCATTAATAAATCACCTTTACGCACAAAATCACCCTCATTGACTATCACATGCTTACTTCTTGATATCAGATACTCAACTGGAGAAATCTGTTCATCTACAGGTTTAATTAATATACTGCGTTTTCCTCTACGATCTTTCTCAGAAAACATTACACAACCATCTATTTCACTAACGATAGCATGCTCTTTAGAACGACGTGCTTCAAATAATTCTATAACCCTCGGCAAACCACCAGTAATATCACGAGTTTTAACTGACTCTCTTGGTGTTCTTGTAATAACATCACCTGCATGAACCTTCTGACCATCCTGTACATTAAGCACTGCACCAACCGGTATAAAGTAACATGCTTCAACACCACTTGCGAGCGTTATTACTTCGCCATTATCATCAAGGAGCGCAATACGAGGACGTAAATTAGCTTCACCAGAATACAATTTCCAATCTTTTACTACTCTATTTGATATTCCTGTAGATTCATCCATCACTTCAGTGATCGAAATTCCATCTTTTAAGTCCTTATAAGATATTGTACCAGTCTTTTCCGTAATAACAGGTAATGTATAAGGATCCCATTCCGCAATTTTATCACCAATTTTTACTAACTCACCCTCATTTATATAAAGTTTAGCACCATAAGGCACACTGTGCTTCAATTTTTCACTACCAAGGCTATCAATTAAGACGACTTCACAGGAACGGCTTATCACAATTTTATTTCCGTTTCTATCTATAATTATATTACTATTATTTAATTTTATTCTAGCATTAATAGAAGCTATAATATTTGAGGATTCAACACCTCTAGTCATTACTCCACCTATATGGAAAGTACGCATCGTTAACTGAGTACCTGGCTCCCCAACAGATTGAGCAGCTATTACACCAACTGCTTCGCCTATTGAAACAATTTTACCAGTTGCAAGATCTCTTCCATAACATAAAGAACATATACTGGAACTCACCTCGCAAGTCAAAGGTGACCTAATTTTTACAGCATCAAGACCCGCAATGTTGATTTGCTTTACCTTATCTTCATCAACTAATTCCCCTGCTTTTACTAATAACTGTTTTGTTACTGGGTTATATATATCATTTGCAGCTGTTCTACCTAGCACAACACTCTCTAGAGATGCAACTATAGTACTTCCCTCAACTATAGCCTTTACAATAAGACCATTTTTTGTTTTGCAGTCATATTTTGTAACTATGCAATTTTGAGATACATCAACTAAACGACGAGTTAAATACCCAGAGTTTGCAGTTTTAAGTGCAGTATCGGCTAAACCTTTACGTGCACCGTGAGTAGAATTAAAGTATTCAAAGACATTCAACCCTTCACGAAAATTAGAAATTATAGGCGTTTCTATAATCTCACCAGAAGGTTTAGTCATAAGCCCTCGCATTCCTGCTAGCTGCTTCATCTGGGAAGTAGAACCTCTTGCACCGGAGCTAACCATCATGTATATTGAATTGTACTTACTATTTTCATCATATACAGATATCGCTTTTAACATATCATTCGCTATCATATCTGTGCACTTAGACCACTCATCTATAACCTTATTATACCTCTCACTTCTAGTGATTAGCCCATCTTGATATTGTGCAGAGAATTTCTTAATTTCACCCCTTGTATAATCAACATGTGTAGCTTTAGTCCCAGGTATAACCATATCGCAACGACTAAAAGAAGTACCGGAAAATGTAGCATACTCAAAGCCAAGTGTCATCAATTTATCAGAAAATGCCACTGTAGCACTTTGACCACAATTACGATATACCAAATCAACTATGCTAGCTATTTCCTTCACTGTTAATACCTGATTTATTAGATCGAAGCTTAGATTCTCATGTTTAGGAAAAATCTGCCATAATATTAAACGTCCAGGAGTTGTACAAACAATTTTATAGTGAATGTTTCCATCGTTATTAATATACTCCATTTTGCACTTTATATTAGAATGAATATGTAGAGTACCATTGTTTAAGGAATGCTCAACTTCACAAAAAGCACTAAAAAGTGATAAGCTATCTTCCTTAAGTTGCTGTAGAGTCAGATAGTATATACCAAGTACTATATCTTTACTAGGAACTATAATTGGTCTTCCATTAGAAGGACTCAAAACGTTATTTATTGACATCATCAATACTCTAGCTTCAAGTTGAGCTTCTAATGAAATTGGCACATGCACTGCCATTTGATCACCATCAAAGTCAGCGTTAAATGCTGTACAAACAAGTGGATGAAGCTGTATTGCTTTACCTTCAATAAGGACTGGCTCAAAAGCCTGAATACCAAGCCTATGTAGCGTAGGCGCTCTATTTAGCAAAACAGGATGCTCTTTTATTACTTCTTCAAGCATATCCCAAACTTCTGGCTTTTCTGCTCTTATTAATTTACTAGCAAATTTAATAGTTGGAGCTATGCCATATATCTTAAGCTTTGAGTAAATAAAAGGTTTAAATAACTCAAGAGCCATTCTTTTTGGTAATCCACACTGATTTAGTTTTAAAGTTGGACCAACAACTATTACAGAACGTCCAGAGTAATCTACCCTTTTTCCTAAAAGATTCTGACGGAAACGACCTTGCTTTCCTTTCAGCATATCACTAAGAGACTTTTTATATCCAGTAGCGCCAGCTTTATTTATCAGAGTATTACGACGACTATTATCAAAAAGAGAATCAACTGCCTCTTGTAACATTCTTTTCTCATTACGAATCATAATCTCAGGAGGATTTAAACTTAACAATTTTTCCAATCTTCTACTTCTATTATTAATACATCTATAATGATGATTCAGATCAGAAACTGCAGGGCGACCACTTTCAAGCGATACCAAAGGACGCAAATCAGGTGGTAAAATAGGTATAGTTGTAAGTATCATCCACTCAGGCCTGTTTCCAGACTTGATAAAATTTTCAACAATACGCAATCTCTTTATAATTTTCTTTCTTCTCATTTCAGAAGCAACAGACTCTAACTCCTGTCTTAAATTCTTTCTAATTTCATGTAAATCAAGGTGCGTTAGCAGTTCTCTTATAGCTTCAACACCTTGCATAGCTACAAAGCTATCGACCCCATAGCTATCTTTAGCTTCATTATAAGCTTTCTCACTAATAATTTCACCTTTTTCGAAAGAGGAAACAAGAGAATCTATCACAACATAATTATTACTATATAAAATACTCTCAATATCTCTCAGAGACATATCTAATAATGCTCCAATTCTTGAAGGAAGTGACTTCAAAAACCATATATGAGTAACAGGAGATGCAAGCTCTATATGACCCATTCTCTCTCTCCTTACTTTGGAAGATGTAACTTCTACTCCACATTTTTCGCATATACGGCCCCTATATCTCCTTTTTTTGTACCTTCCACATAAACATTCATCATCATTGACAGGACCAAAAACTTTAGGACAAAATAACCCACCTTTCTCAACTTTGAATGTACGATAGTTTACGGTTGAAATATCCGTTATCTCTCCACAAGACATACGCCTAATACTTTCAGGGCTAGCAATAGAAATGCTAACCTCATTAAAAGATTGTGCAATGTTAGTATGGGATATATCTTCAATTACTATGCCATTTTGCTTCAAATCTACATTTAAACACAAGGAACGCAGCTCTTTTATCATCACATTAAAGGATTCAGGAATTCCACATTCAAAATTACTATCACCTTTTATTATCGACTCATAAATCTTAACCCTACCATTAATATCATCAGACTTCACAGTTAACATTTCCTGCAAAGTATAAGCAGCACCATAGGCTTGCAATGCCCAACATTCCATTTCACCAAAACGCTGACCACCAAAATGAGACTTTCCTCCAAGAGGCTGTTGAGTAACCAAACTATAAGGTCCTACTGAACGCGCATGAATTTTACCATCTACTAAGTGGTGCAACTTAAGCATGTACATGTAACCAACTGTAACTTTGCGGTCGAACTTCTTACCTGAACAACCATCATATAATACAACTTGCCCAGAGTTATCCAACCCAGCAAGTTCAAATAGCTTTACTATTTGTTCATCTTTTGGACCTTCAAATACAGGTGCAGCAACAGGAATGCCATTACGTAATTTATGCGCAAATTCAATGAGATTATTATCGCTAATATCATGAATATTATTACAAACAGATACATTACTGCCACAACTATAAACCTCAGTAAGGAAGTTACGTAAACTGCTGTGTGCACCCTTACAAGAGTTAAAATAATTCTCTACTAATGTAGTCAATTCATTATTTAGTTCATCCTTATTAGGCATATCTAAAATAGAAGCTGTTATTTCATCATCATTAATATCCTCAATTTTTTTATTATCAAGATATGCTGCTGCAAATTTTACAAAATCATCATCATTAAGAGATTTAATTCCCTCACAAAAAGCACGTTTGATTTTATTAATCTCGTCAAGAATATTGCCTACTTTTTCTCCTAATTTTTTACAAGCCCAACCTACATGCGCTTCCAATATTTGCCCTACATTCATTCGTGAAGGAACGCCAAGAGGGTTAAGAATAATATCAATAGGAGTACCATCTTCCAAATAAGGCATATCTTCCACTGGAACAACTCGAGAAATCACACCTTTATTTCCATGTCTACCAGCCATTTTATCTCCTGGTTGCAGACTATGTTTCACAGCAATGAAAATTTTTACTGACATTGACACACCCTGAGGTAAATCATAACCTTCATGTAATTTTTCTACTTTTTTCTTAAATTGTGCTATTGCATTTGATATCTTTTGATTAAAACCCTCTTTTAAGCTCTCAACTTGCTTAGAAATAGATTGGTTTTTTAATCCTATACCCCACCATACCTCACGTTCAATAAAATTAATACTTTCTCGATCTTGAGAGCCAGAACTAATAAGAAGTTTTTTCAATTCATCATAGAAATATTGACTAATAACATTGATTATATGGTCTCGCTCTTTCTCAAAGTCATTTACCTCTTTTTGCTTAATGAGAAATGCCCTTTCATTTTCTTCTCCCCCCCTGCGTGTAAAGACTTGCACGTCAATCACTGTCCCTTCAATATCCGGAGATGTATATAAAGAGGAATCCGCACAATCAAATGACTTTTCACCAAAAATTGTCATTAACAGTTTTGTCTCAGGAGGCAATGAAAGAGAATGCTTAGGTGTAACTTTCCCCACCAAAATATAGCCCGGACCAACTCTTGTACCAATTTTCACTATACCACTATCATCCAAGTGATAAAGATTTTCTTCATTAACACCGGGTATGGCACGAGTTATTTTTTCTGACCCTAAAGGAGTATCATGCACAACACATTCAAATTCTTCTATATGAATAGAAGTAAAGAGATCTTTTTTAACAACTTCACTAGAAATAATAATTGAGTCTTCAAAATTATAACCTTGCCAAGACATAAAAGCAACTAGCAAGTTTTGACCAAGTGCCAATTCACCATTATTAATAGCAGGACCATCAGCTATCACATCACCTTTCTTAACACAATCACCTACATGCACCAGTGGTCTCTGATTAATACAAGTATTATGATTAGAACGCTGAAATTTCCTTAGATGATAAATATCTACATCCAAGTAGTTAACCCCTTCTTTATCAAAAACACGTATAACTATAGAGTTACTATCAGAGCTATCAACTATGCCATCACGTTTTGCTAAAACTACAGCGCCAGAGCCAGAAGCTACGAAAGACTCCATACCAGTAGCAACCAAAGGAGCAGTAGGCTTCAATAAAGGTACAGCTTGACGTTGCATATTTGAACCCATTAGTGCTCTATTAGCATCATCATTTTCTAAAAATGGAATTAAAGAAGCAGCAACTGATATTACCTGCTTAGGAGATAAATCAATGTAACTCACTTGGTTACTACTTACCATGACAAAAGTACCAGCATATCTACAATACAGCATATCATCAACAAAGCAATTGTTTTCATCAAGCTTTGCACTGGTATCAGCTATATAATATAAACCTTCATCTATAGCAGACAGATACTCAATTTGATCAGTAACAACCTTATTCACTACTTTCCTATAAGGACTTTCAATAAACCCATATTTATTAATACGAGCGTATATAGCCAAGCTGTTAATTAAGCCTATATTTTGCCCCTCAGGAGTTTCAATAGGGCAAATTCTTCCGTAATGAGTTGGATGAACATCACGCACTTCAAATCCCGCCCTTTCTCTTGTTAAACCACCAGGACCTAACGCCGACAACCTTCTTTTATGTGTTATTTCAGATAATGGATTAGTCTGATCCATAAATTGAGATAATTGAGAAGAATTGAAAAAATCTCTTAAGACATTGGTTAACACTTTTGGGTTTATAAAATCGGATGGAGAGACTTTATCTAAACTAGAAGTAGACATAGAATCAACTACTGCCCGCTCCAATTTTAATAATCCAGTTCTAAATTGATTTTCTATAAATTCCCCAACTGAACGGACTCTTCTATTTGCTAAATGATCAATATCATCTACAGATCCTTGACCATCACGTAACAATACTATTTTTCTTATAATTCCAATAATGTCTCCATGTGTTAAAGTAGTTAAATTTTCGTCATAATTTAACCCAAAGCAAGAGTTAAGTTTTAATCTACCAATATCAGACAGATCATAATATTCTTGATTGAAGAAAAGATTATGGAAAAATTCCTCTACTATCTCTAAAACAGGAACTTCACCGGGACGTAAAACTTTATATATTTCGTATAGCGCATTCTGATAAGACATATTTTCATCTAAGAAAAGTGTATTTAATATATAAGGTCCAACAGAAACATTATCTATGTTCAATACTGATATTTTATCTATAGATAACAACTCAAGCTTTTTTACATCCTCTAATTTTATAGGTTCACCAGCAGATAAAACTTTTGCAGAACTAGCACTATCTATTAAATCTTCTGCAAGAAATAAATCACATATAGAATCAGAAGGCACCAGATACTCTTTCAATCCATCTTCATGCATCTTTTTGGCTAGCCTTGCGGTAATACGAACATTAGCTTTAAGCAGGATATTACCTGTAACATCCCTTAAGTCAAAAGGCAATCTAACTCCCTTAAATTTATCAGGAGTGAAAGGTACTTTCCAACCACTTTTATGTTTTACATACTCTACTTTTTCATAAAATTTATTAAGTATATCATTATTTGATAGGCCAAAAGCCTTTAATAAAACTGATATTGGCAATTTTCTCTTTCTATCAACACGAAAATACAAATGATCTTTAACATCAAACTCAATATCAAGCCAAGAACCTCTATAAGGAATAACTCTGGCAGAATAGATCAATTTACCAGAATTGTAAGTTTTTCCCTTATCACTATCAAAAAACACTCCAGGAGATCTATGCATTTGTGAAACGATAACTTTTTCTACGCCATTAATGATGAAAGTGCCATTATCAGTCATCATAGGCAGTTCACAAAAGCGAACTTCTTGCTCTTCAACAGATTTTATAACAGTTGCAAATTTAGAATGATCGCCACTCTCTTTAATTAATTTATATTCATCAAGAGAAACACCATCCTGCATAATAACAAGACGTATAGAAGCAATAACCTGAGCAGAAAAAGTTATACCACGTTTTATACATTCAGATTCATTATACTTAAGATCATCTACCCTACAACTCATAAACTCGATAGTAGCCCTATGCAAAGGATCATTTATTGGAAAGATTGTATGAAAGATAGCTTCAAGCCTTTTATTATCCTTACTATTAGAACTAAAGGAACTATATGATTCCTTTTGAACTTTAACCAAATCTAACAAAGAATCTTTTAAATCAATCGACCTGGAATAAGAAACTCTAGGAACAAAAGCACTAGAAGCACACATATAAGAAGAATCAATCATTAAAATACCTTCAACTAATTAAAAGAGCTATATCAACATAAAATTAATATACTAACACTTTATTCAAACTCAACTTTAGTTGCTCCTGCTTCAATAAGTTTTTGCTTTATTTTTTCTGCTTCGTCTTTAGAAACATTAGCAATCAAATCTTTAGGCAAAGATTCAACCAACTCTTTTGCTTCTTTTAAACCCAATGTAGAATTAACCTCTCTAGTAGCTTTAATAACTCCTATTTTTTTGCTCGCATCAATTTCTTTAATTACAACTTTATACTCAGCTTTTTCTTGAGCAGCAGGAGCGGCATTATCACTAATAGGCGCCCCAGCACCAACAACTTCACCAAGAAAAGAATTAGCAGGCAACCCTATTTTCTCTTCTAGAACTTTTACAAGTTCAGAAGCCTCTATTAGTTTTAAATCTAATATTTTATTAGCTAAATCACTTATTACATTACTCATAATTACCACCTTACTTAACAACAAATTTATTTTTTAGAACTATAATAATCCAAAACTCTCATAAGCCTCATAGAAGATAAATTAATAGACAACGCCAATCGAGCAGGAATATCATAAGATATTAAACGCATAATTTTAACACGTAATTCATCCAGAGAAGGCAATTTAGCCAATTTATTAACATCTTCCACTGTCAACAATTCATTTATATGAGCTGCACAAATTACAGACATTTTTTCTTTATTAGTATTAACAAAATCAACTATTAATTTTGCAGCTTCTACTATGCCACTAGAGTATATAATAGCAACAGGACCAGAAAATTTGCCTGATAAATAAGAAAATCTGCCAGTCCTTTCCAAAGCTAAGCAGGCTAGAGTGTTTTTAACTACCAACATCCCACTCATTACAGACTTTAGGCTATTCCTAAGAATTAATAAATCATTAACATTCATAGACTTAAAATTTACCAATATTAAGAAATCATTATTTACAAATATATTCATTATGCTCTGTATAAATTCATCCTTATCTTTACGCTTCACGGTACCACTCCCCTAAATTATATCTTCTATTTTGTTTATTTTATAAGCTTTACCCATAGTTGAATTTAAAAAAACACCTTTAAAGTAAACTCCTTTTACAGAAGTAGGTTTATTATCTTTAATTACTTTAAGAAAGGCTTTTAAATTTTCCAATAAATTATCAACATCGAACTTAACACTCCCTAACTTACCATGAATAATACCACTCTTATCTGTCCTAAATCTTATTTGACCAGACTTAATAGTTTTAATAGCCTCCTCAACATTAGAAGTCACAGTACCAAATTTAGGATTAGGCATCAGCCCTTTAGCACCCAATATTTTTGCAATAGGAGTAATTTTTACAATAAAATCAGGAGTAGTGATGCACCAATCAACATCCAACTTTTTACCTTTTTTTATTTCTTCAACTAAATCCTCTCCCCCTGCAATATCAGCATCAGCTTTTTTAGCTTCTAATAAATGCTTACCCTGAGCAAAAACAGCCACTTTAATATCCTTTCCAATACCTTTAGGTAAAACTACTGTACCACGCACCTGCTCTTCAGATTTACGAGAATCTATTCCTAAATTGACTGCAATATCAATTGATTCATTAAACTTTGCTGAAGCAAACTCAATAATCTTCTTCAAACACTGCTTAGGATTATCATTATATGTATTCATTTACCTAACCTTCCACAACTTCTATACCCATAGATTTTGCAGTGCCTACAACCATTTTCACCGCTGAATCTTCATTACCCACTTTCATATCAACCATCTTGCACTTTGCCACTTTAATTATAGCAGACATAGGTAATTTAGTCACTAATTCTTTACCAGGATTACCAGAACCTTTAGTTAATTTAGCCTCCTGCTTAAGTAAATAAGCCACAGGCGGACCGCTAACAGTAAAATCATGAGAGCGATCATCCTTTATGGAAATTCGCACTGTTACTAAATCGCCTACTTTATAATTAGCGTTAGCAGCGCTAGTAACTTTATTAAAAGCTTCACAAAACTTAGGAATAGGTATACCACGCGGACCAAGTACTGAAGCAATTTTCGGTCCTGGAACTGCTTTTCCAGCTTCCATAAGTAAGTTAATCTTAGCAATTATAACACTCATAACTACTCCTCTATTTTTTCAACTTGAGCAAAATCAAGCCCTATTATTGTTGGCTTACCTAAAATCGATACTTCCACATTAATAATTTTTTTCTCATCATTTACCATATCTACCTTACCAGCAAAATTTTGAAAAAGACCATCATTGATTTTTACTTTTTCACCTTTCTCATAACCATAACTTAACTTTTTCGTTTCTTGAGCATTGTAAAGCGCACTACACATTGAGCGAATCTCATCATCCGTAATTACCTTTGGAACATTACCATTTTTCAAAAATCCATAAACCTTAAGAGATTTTGGTATATTATTGATAAAATTCAATACCTCATCACATAAATTCACGTATAAAAAAACATAACCAGGAAAGCATTTCCTCCGTGCAGCAATTTTTTTAGATTTTAAGTCCATCTCACTTAACTCTTCACAAGGAATAAAAACCCCATTAAAATAATTGTTAATACCCAATCTCATAGAATTTTCTAATATATGTTGGCGCACTTTCTCTTCATAATTAGAGGCAACTCTTAAGATATACCACTTATATCTATTAAATTCCTTGCGTTTTGAATTTATCTCATCATCTAAAATCTCCTCAAAATTACCAGACTCGTCACTACAAAATCCAATCATTTGATTCAAAATATTTTTGCTTTCATCACACAGATGCATACATATATATACTTCACATAACTCTTTTATATTAGACTTTGAGTTATATACTATCTGATAAGGAATAAATACCTCCTTAAAATAGACAGTATTGCTTACCAATTCACGTATATCTGATTCATACCCATAATCAACTTTAATGATATACCATTTATATTCACATTCCATAAATAATTCCAAACAAAGTCTTAATTATGTAAAGAGACATAAAATCCACGAAACAGAAGAAAATCGAAAAACATAATATAACAACTATTACAACAAACAGAGATGACAATACCTGCTGTTTTTTTATCCAAGCAATCCTCCTTATTTCTTGCTTTATATCACAAAAAAAACCACACAAATTTTTTAACATTTTTACTATAACATTAATGCAGGAGCGATAGGAATCGAACCTACAACCTCTGGTTTTGGAGACCAGTGCTCTACCAATTGAGCTACACTCCTATAATTCAAATCTTACTCCAAAATTTCCGAAACCACACCAGAACCAACAGTTCTACCACCCTCTCTTATCGCAAAACGCAACCCCTTATCCATTGCTATTGGTGCTTGCAATTCTACTTCTACACTCACATTATCTCCTGGCATTACCATCTCCTTCCCATCTAGCAATTTTATGCTCCCAGTTACATCCGTTGTCCTTAAATAAAACTGTGGCTGGTAATTCGCAAAAAATGGTGTATGCCTTCCTCCTTCTTCTTTCTTCAATATATATACCTCCGCATTAAATTTCTTATGCGGCGTTATTGTCCCCGATTTTGCTAATACTTGCCCTCTTTCCACCTCCTCTCTCTTTGTCCCCCTTAGTAATATCCCTACATTCAGCCCCGCACTCCCCTTATTCAGCAACTTCTTAAACATTTCTACACCAGTACATATCGTCTTTTGCGTCGCTTTTAGACCTATTATCTCTATCTCATCACCTGTTTTTATCTCTCCCTTTTCTATCCTTCCCGTTACTACCGTCCCACGCCCCGATATCGAAAATACATCTTCGATTGGCAATAAAAATGGTAAATCTACAGGCCTTGGTGGAATCTCCACATATTCATCTAATTTTCCCATCAATTTGTCTATTGATTTCTTTCCATATTCACTGCTATCATCCTCCAGCGCCTTGAGTGCTGAACCAACTATCACAGGTACTTCATCCCCCGGAAATCCGTACTTGCTCAGCAACTCTCTCACTTCCATTTCCACTAAATCTATCATATCAGCATCAGCAACATCAGCTTTATTTATGTATACCACAATATATCCAACACCCACCTGCTTTGCCAGCAATATATGCTCTCTCGTTTGTGGCATTGGCCCATCAACCCCCGACACCACCAATATTGCTGCATCCATCTGTGCTGCACCTACTATCATATTCTTTACATAATCAGCGTGCCCAGGACAATCAACGTGTGCATAATGCCTTTTTTCCGTCTGATATTCAACATGCGCTGTTGCTATTGTTATTCCCCTCTTTCTTTCTTCTGGCGCTTTATCTATTTGATCATATGCTATAAAGTTCCCGTAATGTTTTGTTATTGCCGCTGTTAACGTTGTCTTTCCATGATCCACATGTCCTATCGTTCCCACATTTACATGCGGCTTGTCAAATGCTTCTACTACTGCTGTCATAATTACTACCCTTTAATTATACTTTAACTCATCAACTACATATTGTGGCACTTGTTCATAACAAGAAAAATGCATACTATATTGAGCTCTTCCTTGAGAGATAGAACGCAAAATATTTATATAACCAAACATATTTGCAAGAGGTACAAAAGCAAGAATCATAGTACTACTATTATGCGTTTCCATACTCAAAACTTGCCCCCTTCTGCTATTTACATCACCCATTATATCACCCATATACTCTTCAGGTGTAATGATTTCAACCTTCATTATAGGCTCTAACATTTTTGGACCAGCTTTATTCGCCATCTCTTTAAAAGCACCTTTAGCAGCAAGTTCAAAAGCTAAAGGACTAGAATCAACCTCATGAAAAGCACCATCAAGAAGAATAGCCTTAAAATCAATCAATGGAAAGCCAGAAATGATACCACCTTCTTTTATCAATTCCAAACCATTTTGTACACCAGGAATATATTCCTTTGGAATTGCACCGCCTACAATTTTACTTTCAAATTGAAACCCAGAACCAGGCTCAAGAGGTTCAAATTTTATTTTAACCTTAGCAAACTGACCAGCACCACCTGATTGTTTTTTATGAGTGTAATCAATTTCAACAGATTTAGTGATAGTTTCACGATATGCAACTTGAGGTGCACCAACATTAACACCAATATTGAATTCACGCCTTAGCCTATCTATAATAATTTCAAGATGTAATTCACCCATACCTTTCAGTATAGTCTGACCGCTTTCCGCATTCACTAATATCCTTAAAGAAGGATCTTCCGCAACTAATCTATTCAAAGCAACACCTAATTTTTCCTGATCTGAAGTAGTTTTAGGTTCTATAGCAATTTCAATAACAGGCTCAGGAAATTCCATACGCTCCAATAATATAGGAAAATCAACAGAACATAAAGTATCCCCGGTGGTTGTTTTCTTTAATCCAACCAAGGCAACTATATCACCAACTTTAGCTTCGTTTATATCTTCTCTGTTATTTGCATGCATAAGCAGCATTCTACCAATCCCTTCAGTCTCATTTTTCCCTGCATTTAACACGATAGATTTAGATCTCAATTTACCAGAATAAATACGAATAAATGTCAAACTGCCTACAAATTTATCTGTCATCACTTTAAATGCAAGAGCAACGAATTTCTCCTTTTCTAAAGGTTTGATCTCAATTTTCTTTTCTGAATCTTTAGGATCAGTTCCAACAATTACATCAACATCAATAGGAGAAGGTAAAAAATCAACCACACCATCTAAAAGTGGTTGCACGCCTTTATTTTTAAAAGCTGATCCACATAATACAGGGACAAATTTTCCTTTAATGGCCCCACTTCTCACACATTTTTTCAATAAATCAACTGGTAAATCATTAGATTCAAAGTAAGTATTCATCGCCTCGTCATCCATCTCAGCTGCAGCATCTAATAAAAAATTTCGATATTCTTGAGCCTTATCAAACAAATCAGAAGGAACATCTTCATAAGAAAATTTAGCGCCTAACGTTTCTTCTTGCCATATAATGGCTTTCATAGAAATGAGATCGATTATACCTTTAAAATCTTTCTCACTTCCTATTGGTAACTGAATAACTAAAGGTGCTGCACCAAGCTTCGTTTTTATCATATTGACACATCGATAAAAATTTGCCCCTATTCTATCCATTTTATTAACAAAGCAGATACGAGGAACATTATATTTATCAGCTTGACGCCAAACTGTCTCAGATTGGGGCTCAACTCCAGCAACTCCATCAAATACAGCAACCGCACCATCTAAAACCCTTAAAGATCTCTCAACTTCAATAGTAAAATCAACATGACCAGGAGTATCTATTATATTAATCCTATGATCATTCCAAAAACATGTTGTTGCAGCAGAGGTAATTGTAATACCACGCTCTTTCTCCTGCTCCATCCAATCCATAGAAGCTGCACCATCGTGCACTTCACCAATTCTATTTTGTTTACCAGTATAAAATAAAATACGCTCTGTTGTGGTAGTCTTACCAGCATCTATATGAGCCATTATCCCTATATTTCTATACCTAGATATTAAAATTTCCATATTACAATCAATCAGCTAAAATTAAAAACGAAGATAAGAAAATGCCTTATTAGCTTCAGCCATTTTATATTTTTCTTCGCACATCTTAAACGCACCACCGCATTTATTATAAGCATCTAGTATTTCAGATTGCAGACAATCAACAGTAGTTTTGCCACTCTTTTTTCGAGTAGCAGAAGCTGCTCTAGCAATCCACCTCAATGCTAAAGAAATCGCCCTCTCTTGCCGAACTTCAACAGGCACTTGATAAGTTGCACCACCAATACGTCGAGAACGCACTTCTATAGAAGGGGTAACATTTTCTACTGCTGTTTCAAAAATTGACAAAGCACCTTTGCCTATTTTCTTTTCAACTAAAGATAAAGCACTATAAGCAATCTTTTCTGCAATAGATTTTTTACCACATTTCATAATTGTGTTAATAAAACGCATAAGCAAGACACTGCCATAACGAGAATCAGGACTTGTTCTTTTTTTTGCTTTATTACGACGAGCCATAAATTTTAACCAGATTTCTTTACACCATATTTTGAACGAGCTTTCTTTCGATTTTGCACACCACGCAGATCAAGAGCACCTCTTATTATGTGATAACGCACACCTGGCAAATCTTTAACCCGCCCACCACGTATTAAAACAACAGAATGCTCTTGTAAATTATGACCTTCACCAGGTATATAAGCCGTCACTTCACCATATCCACTAATTTTTACTCTAGCTACCTTGCGTAGCGCTGAATTAGGCTTTCTAGGAGTTGTGGTATATACTTTAGTGCAAACACCCCTCCTTTGAGGATTGCATTCTCCTAAAGCTGGTACCTTTTTCTTGCAGATCAATCTTGATCTACCTTTAGACATCAATTGATTTATCGTAGGCATATGTTATAAACTCAAAGCTCTCAAAATAACTAAGTCTCTAGTTATAAAATAATAAACCTCAATAGTCAATATAAAAATAAACATTATCACTCTAATAATCTCAGCCTAACTGCTTTGAAAGCTACTGATAGTCATATGCCAAAGCGCAGATTAGCTCGAATATCAAAAAATTATCGCTTCACTTGCTATAGCTAAATTAGTATGGATATAGTGTGAAGGCTACCACAGAATATGCAAAGAATATTGCTTATAACAGAACCAAGAGCTTCTCACATTAACACCAATTGAATTAACCAGGTTACTTAGTAAATCCAGACGATTTTTACAATCCTACGCTTGACACTGGGATTGAGTGCAGCTATCCTAAGTTCAAAGTTTTACACTTAATTTTGCTGTCCTTAGCTAAAAGGGACACATTTTTAGAATAATGAAAACAATCAACGCTTTAATTCAGGAAGGATCGAAGCTACTATCGTCACATAGAATTGAATCATCACATTTGGATTGTGAAATCATCATGCAGCATGTACTTGGAGCAGAAAGATCATTCATAATCATGAATCACACCAATCATGTACCAAGAAACAAAGAACTTTTATTCTGGGAATTAACAAAAAAAAGAGTAGAAAAATATCCAATATCGCAAATAGTAGGTAATCGTGAATTCTGGAGTAAAAATTTTATAGTTAACCAACATGTTCTAGATCCAAGGCCAGATAGTGAAACAGTAATCTCGACAGTATTAAAATATTACCCGAATAAGAAGCAAAAAATAAAAATTGCAGATTTTGGCACAGGCACAGGTTGTTTGTTGATCTCCGTGCTTAGTGAGTATGAATATGCTATTGGAGTTGGTTTTGAAAAAAGCCTGGAAGCATACAAAATTGCCTACCAGAACACAAAGAAACATAATCTTCTCAGCAGAGCTAAAATATTTCCAAATTCGTGGACAGAATGTAGAGGCTTATTTGATCTCATAATAAGCAATCCCCCATACATTAAAAGAAGTAAATTAAAAGATCTGCAAGCTGAAGTACAAAAGGAGCCAAGAATTGCTCTTGATGGAGGTATTGACGGATTGAACTGTTACTTGAGTATTTTTCCAATATTGAGAAAGTGCCTTAAAAAAGATGGGTTTGCAATACTGGAAATAGGCGAAGATCAAAGCAATATTGACAAAATAATACCCTCGTATGGACTAGCTTTTCAAGAATACATATATGATTTGGCTGGAATGAAAAGATGCATTGTTGTAAAGCAAGGTAAAGAATATGACTAGCAGAATGCTAACTTTCTAATCCGTAGGAACAAAAACTCCTTTACAAATTTCGTTAGTTCACTTATCATGACAATAAGGGTATTTATGACTCAAAACTTGTTTTTGACCTGCAGGCTCAATGACAAAAATTCAGTAAAAAACTTAGGGTACTTATTGGCGGATTACATAAAATTATAGCGGCTGCATGTCTTTTTTATTTTTTCTACATTCAGCCAAAACGCGCTTATTTTAAGCGTTAGCACATTATTACAGCGCCAGTTTAAATTATTATAGGGTCAAACTCACTACGTGGGGGTTCTTTTGCCTTTTTTGCAATTAGTAAATTTATTAATATTTATAGTTAGAGTAATTTAAGAGAGCCAGCGCATGAGGCACGGCTGCACGAACATTATCTGCAGGATGCCAGTGCCCAGACACTGGCATCCAGGAATTTTATTACGTTGGTAAGCACAAAAGTAGCTGCTTTATGTTAGAATAAAGCGTTTCCAATGATTACGAAAAAGCTAGATTCCAGTACTGGAATGACATCCTACTTGGCATGACACCCTACTTTAGTAAATTTGCAAAGAAAACTGGATTCCAGTGTTACGCACTAGAATAACAGGAAAAGTTCTCTAATTGCATAAAAGTCAACAATAATTTTTTGTATCATGAAAAATATTTTTTGATGTAAAATTCAGCTCTAATACAACCTTTTATTTATTATTGTATTATCTTATTCAATCAAAAGAGGTTTTATTGGCAATAAAAACATCAACACTAATTTCCAATTAATCTCTTTTAAACTATGTAGCCAATGAATATGTGCGTCCACACAAACTTAAACCACATATTCATTAAGCTTATAAAAACTAAGGTATCATTCTTTTCCTCTATAGTCTTAATATAAGTTAAAAGTAGCATGCTTCCATTGTTCTCTCCGCGGTCTAATATGGCTAATTTATATTGTAGCACTATACTTGTTAGGCGGAAGTGGACGGCCACGAAGTCTATGCTTCAACTTATCCTCTTGCTTATCCCTTCCATCGGCATTTACTTTCAGTAAAATTATTGTTTTATACTTCTTTAGTGTTTATTGATAGCAAAACTCTTTTCTATCGATTAGCATCTTGTGCATAATCACGGCTAATTTTCTTGCTACTGCAACAATTGCTTTTTTCATGCCCTTTTTCTTTTTAAGCTTCAATCCCCAGCTTCTTAATTTAAATGTCCTTTTACATTTTACCAGTAAGACCTGCGCGGCTTCATATAACATATTCCTACAGTCCCATTTTTGATATACTTCCGTGTCGATCAATCTCACCAGAAGCGTACTGTCTTGGACTTAATCCCATATAGGCTCCAACTGTATAAGATGTTTCAAACCTATGCAGATCATCTATTGCAGCTTTATATGTCATTACTACTATAATACCAACTCCTGGAACAGTAGTTAATAATTTACAATCCTCATCTTTTTTGCTTTGTTCTGAGAGCATTTTATCAAGTTTTCTTGTTGATTCTTCTATTATTTCTAAACTATGTACTAATGATTCAATTGAGGTTTGGCTAATTTCATCTAGATTATTAACCATTTCTTGCACTTTTAAAGCAAAGTTTGCAGAACTAAGACGTTGATTAACTTTTATCCCGTATATTTTCCCTTATTGTTCCCGCAATTTGCTCTCTGCAACGTATTAATTGTCTTCTGCTTCCAAGTATTATTTTAACCTGACAAGCTTCGTCTGATTTTACTAATACCCCCTTAAATAGCCCAACTCTCATCATTTGTGCTATGCCTCTTGCATCATTTTTATCATTCTTATTGATTCTCGCAGATAATGCTGCTGCCATATGCCTTGCATCTACACAAGTTACTGGTAATCCAAAACTCTTTGCACATCGATATTGATAATTGCCCGCTTTCTATTCCTATGGACTCGTATTTTTTGTTTTGACCAATCAGCTATTGCACTGCTTTCACTTGCAACAACCCCTTCTTTAACAATTTTTCCTTTCTCATCAATGATACTAATAAAAGTTTCTTTGAGTGAGACATCTAACCCGCTATAATGTTTCATGAGACTACTCCTACTGTAAAAGTTTAAATTATTCTTGAAGAACTAATTCATTGAATTTGTTACTTCGTGCTAAAATAATGGAGTATGTCTCTCCATCATTCAATAGCAATTACAGTATGTATAGCCTTTCTTATAATAGTCCGAACAGGGTAAGATATGTGTTTATACCTATAGTAGGCTAGTAGCATATTATGATCTGTTCGGATTATTGTGAAAAGAGCTATAGCTACTTGCATGACAAGAAAAGGAGCACTACCTTTTTACAAAGATCTTATCAGCAACACGCATATCAATTATGCTCCAATTGCTAAAAGTAAAGTCAGTTGTATTTTGCAAGTGGTTTAAATAATCCCATGCGCTATAAGGATTATCTTCAGGCAATTTTACTGTAGAATTGTCATCAAGTACGATATTCCACCTTCTATTTCCTACATAAATACAAGAAGAAATATGATCTCTTAATTGAGTTTTTCTCTCTAGCATATCTTTAATGAATCTTAGGTTTGATAACGAATTTTGTCCTTTGATTACAACGAGGTCATCTATCGGGTAGTCATTTACGATCACTTTACCTTCAGAATCAATTACTGAAGTTCTGTTATCATCTTTCCAGAGAGCGAAAGGTGTATGTTCATCTACATCAATGTGTAAGATATTAGGCAAAATTCTATAAATTCTTACATATTTTATCCATTCGCTTACAGATTGTATATTATCTATAAGTTTTGAGAGTGATATATACATGATAGGTTGCGTTCTATCTACCAAACTTATAATGTCCTTTTCATTTGTAAATTTGTTGCCGGTGACAACTACTTTATCGATTAAAAATCCATTGCTGAGTAATAAGTTGGATAAGTGATCATTATACCAGGTAAAGTAGCAATTAAATCGATTTATTATTTTATCAAGTGAGCTGTAGAGTATTAGCGTAAGAAAAAGTGCTATGATAACAACCAAGGCACACTTACGCAAAAAACTCCTTTGGCTTCTAGTAACATTGCTCAACATTTACTTAATCTCTAACATTTTTGTGCTGCTTCAATAATAATTTTAACTAATTCATTAAAATTGATTCCTTTTGTCAATTTTGCAATTTCTGGCACTAACGATAATTCAGTAAAGCCAGGATGTGTATTAATCTCAAGCATTTTTAAAGTGTTGTTTTTTGGATTATAACGGAAGTCTGAGCGGGAAATAGTTTTGCATCCTAAAAATTGGTGAACTTTCAGTGCGTGTTTCAAGGTCATTTTATATATATTGCCAGGAATTTCAGCAGGAAATATATGTTCTGCAAATCCATCTGTATACTTTGCTTCATAATCATAGAATTTATTTTTTGGTCGTATTTCCATAGTGCCAATGGCTTCATCTAGCAACACAGCAGTATGTAACTCTATACCCGGTATGTATTCTTCTATGATCATCAAGTCTCTTGAGTAGTCTTTTGTCATCCAAGTATCTCCTTCCTTGTCATTCGAGTAGCTTGACACTGGTTCTTCTTTCTGGTCACGCGCTGCAAACATATTTTTTAATTTTAAGTAATCCTCATGCGAGCAAATCATGTGTACTCCAATGCTTGAGCCTTCGTTAATCGGCTTTAAGACGTACGGATAATCAATTTTAATATTATTTTTTAGCACATCTTCTCGACTAATTACATAACCTTTTGGAGTGTCGATACTAAGAGACCGAAATATATGTTTTGACATTGCCTTGTTCATCGCAACAGCCGAAGCTATAACTCCGGAGTGTGTATATTTTATACCTAAGATTTCCAATAAACCTTGAATACAACCATCTTCACCATAAGGTCCATGCAGAGCGATAAAAGCAAGGCCCGGATTAATTTTTCTAAGCTTTTCAGCAATGTTGCTATCAACATCTATTTCTATTGCATTATATGAAAGGCTACCAAGCGCCTTCTTTACTGCTTTTCCGCTCATAAGTGATACTTTTCTTTCGCAAGAAAATCCACCACTTAAGATTACTATAGTTGGAACCATAAGCATTCTATGTTTTGCTATATATCATATATAAAAGATACTTTTATCTTCAATAGAAAAAATGTTTTGAAAAATTCTATAGCTCTATCCTATGCACAACTGTACGAACGTTCGTTTTGTTAAGTGATCTATAGCTCTAACCCAAGAAAGGTTTTCCTACGTCATACCACCACGACATTTCTTAGCATATCTTACTTTACCCACAAATATAAATGTTTGTTGCATAGCTCTTAATGGCATAACTTTTGCTTGAAACAACTGTTTATATGGTGCAATTTACAGCTTTTAGTTGCTAAAATTATAACTCTTAGTTTAATAATTTTAATCTAATAAGCTTTCAGGTTAATAAAATTAAATTATCTGAGTAAATACAATACTATGTTTTTATTTGTGGGTAATAGTAAGCTTAGCATATAGCTCACACAGATAAAGTTTACTCTTTTGTCATCCTATGGCTTGACCATAGGATGGCTTTGTTGCATCACTCAAGAGAAAAGAACTGGCAGTTACTGACGAAATTCACTATAAAACAGGCATTTAACCTACGAAAGAAAAATATGCCAACTAAAATGAAGATCAGTAACTGCCATGAATATAACAGATTTCTGCAAGAAAGAGGAAATATTTTTCATTTTATTAATGGAAAATTGGTACGAAAATAGCCCCAAAATGCGAGGTGGCAATTATATTTATAGTGATAAAGTTGTGATTTTAGTGCATATAGTCGCTAGTCTCTTTAGAATTGGCAAACGGTGGGGTTTATAAAAGGATATTTGCAGCAAGTAGGAAATAGCTATTCGCAGGCTTCAAGAAGGTTTAAAAAACTCAATATTAAGATCGATGATTGCAGAGTTGATAAAAACAATATGGAAGATATTGCAATTGCCATAGACAGCACAAATTTATAATAACACCCCTGGCTACAGTAAGGAAAATAGGAAAGTATCGCAGTTATAAACAGGTAAGATGTAATGTTGAATATAAATAGTAAAAAAGCTATTGCTGCAAAATATAGCAATGGTCAACCATTACGGTACTTGCTGACTTGATTTCAGCACGCTATAAAAGCATTATAGAGCATACGATAGGCACAAGCTTTATAAATTGTATATGATATAAAGACAAAAGTTCTACCGAAAAATTGTGCAGCAGAACATACAAAATTGGATTATATGGCTGAGAGAAATGCCGCCATTAGATTATGTGGTAAAGAAGGTGTGAAAGAGTGGAAGCAATTTATGGGAAAAGGTCATATATTGAAGGATTTTTCTCAAGCAAATATTTGGGTTTAGTTTTAGAATGAGATAAATCGAGAAAAAGAATTGCTAATAAAATGCTACTTGCTCAATAAATTTACTGATATTGGCACGGCTAAGTTTGAGGTAGTTTCATGAATTTATTATGCTTTACCCACTATCCGATAAGCGATGCAACAAAGCCATCCAATAGTCAGAGGCTGGCTATGGCAGGTTTTATAAATCGGAGATGTATACATCTCTCAGAAATATAGAAAGATACCTCGTAAGATGGGTCAGGACAAAATATGAGAAACTTCGGGATCATGGAAGGCTAGCAAAGCAATTTCTAGGAAAAGTGAGAAAGAGGTCTCCAAATATTTTCTATCACTGGACACTAGGATTGAGATCAAAAGGCTGAATAACGGGAGCTGTATAAACCGAGAGTGTGCGCCGTGGTACGCATTAAGAAATACTTAGCGGAGCTAAGCGGGGTTCAGAATAAAGGGCCTCGAGGTGAACAACTAACTTTAACCCGAAAGGGAAGGAGGACAAGAGCATGTATGTAAAGCGAGAGTTATCTGAAGATGTGTAAGATAACGGCTTGCAACACCTGATCAATATGGTTAAAGCTAAACTGCTTGAATTCCAATCTTCAGGGGTGGAACTTCACATCCATGGGTATCACATTTAAAACCCCATGTCTACAGTAAGCAAAGATTAAACTTTCGTCTGTGTGACATTCTGGCTGTAGAACGATAAGTAGTGAACTTATTTAAGAGGATGAATAGAAAACCTAAGTTGATCTAGAACAGTTCTTAGTGACGGAACATGGGATGACCTAAGGAATGCGAGTTCTATGGTTACGGAGTCATCGTAGTAGTCGTGAAAGTAACGAATCACCGGGGAGTGTGGGAAAGCCACATACAGGGCAAAGGGTGACAGATAATCGAATGTTGAAATTGGGAGGTACGCAGGCTGAAACAATACTTAACATTATACGTGAACGTGGACAAAGAAATTTGCCGGTTAAAAACGTATATCGCCTACTTTATCAGCGTGATCTTTACCTTCGAGCGTATGGCAAACTTTGTTGTAATAAAGGTGCTATGACAGAAGGTGTGACAACTGAAACAGTTGATGGTATGTCTTTGGAGAAAATCGATAAAATCATAGAGGATCTACGCTATGAGCGATATCGGTGGACACCAGTAAAACGTATCTATATTTTAAAGAAGAGTGGTAAACGCAGGCCGTTAGGATTGCCAACATGGTCAAATAAGTTACTTCAAGAAGTAATCCGATTAATATTGGAAGCCTACTATGAGCCTAAATTTAGTGAATGTTCACATGGATTTCGACCAAAGCGTGGATGCCACACTGCATTAAGAGCAGTAATGCAAAAAGGCAGAGGTACAAAATGGTTTATAGAGGGAGATCTCAGTGCATGTTATGACTCAATTGATCATACTATGTTGTTGAAAATACTGAGTGAAAGCTTCCAAGATAACCGTTTTATTCAGCTAATCAATCGACTGTTAAAAGCAGGATATATGGAAAATTGGAAGTACAATAAGAGTCATAGTGGGGTACCACAAGGTTCTATTATTGGTCCAATTCTGAGTAACATATTACTCGATCGGTTAGATAAACATGTGGAGCATATACTAATACCAGCAAATAACCGAGGTAAGCGAAGAAGGACAAATCCAAAATATTTAAGGTTAACCATGCAAGTATCGATGATGAGAAAACAAGGGAACTGGGATCAAGCAAAACAACTGCGTCAATTAGTGCAGAGTATGCCATCTAAGGATTCTTGCGATCCAAATTATCGACGTCTTTGGTATGTTAGGTATGCTTTCTAGTAGGGTTTGCAGGACCAAAAAATGAAGCTGAACAAATTAAAAATGAGATTGCTAAATTCCTCAATGAGGAGCTCAAACTTATGCTTAATGAAGATAAAACGCTTATTACACACGCATGTGATAGCAAAGCCAATTTTTTGGGTTATGAAATACACGTCTTGCATGCAGATGATAAACATGATCATCGGACACAACGATGTATTAACGGTAGTATTGGGTTACGTGTACCACATCATATAAAGCAGAAAAAGTGTTCTGAATATATGCGTTGTGGAAAGCCTATACATTTACCTCAACGTACACTTGATACAGCTTACAGTATTGTTGCTCAGTATCAAACTGAATATCGAGGAATTGTACAATATTACAAAATGGCCTACAACCTTCACACACTAAGTTATTTGAAGTATGTGATGGAAGTATCATTAGTAAAGACTTTAGCATCTAAATACAAAACAACTTGCAGGAAAATTTATAGAAAATTTGGTGCGATGATTGAAAACGATGAAGGTGAAAAACGAAAAGTCATCCAAATCAGAGTAGATCGTTTATCATCAAAGATACCATTAATTACACACTTTGGTGCTGTACCACTAAAATGGAATAAATGGGTAAGCATAAGTGACAACCTTATACCAATATGGAATAAGCGTAGTGAAATAGAGCAAAGACTATTGGCACAAACTTGTGAATTATGTAAATCACAAGAGCAGATTGAAGTACATCACGTACGTAAACTTGCTGATTTGCTAGGTAAACGTAATACTGAGCTACCGAAATGGAAAAAGAGAATGATTGAACGACAGAGGAAGACTCTTGTTGTTTGTCATGAATGCCATAAGAAAATCCAATATGGAAAATATGATGGTGACTCCTTAAAACGTTAGATTATTGGAGAGCCACGTGATACGGATGCGTGATTCGGAGAGGGGTTGTTGGAAAAGTACTTAACAAGTAACTCGCTGGCTGCCCACTCTACTTTCCGTACAGTTCTGCGAGAGACTGGTGGGGAAGTTCTGCTGATCTACTCTCCTTTTGATTATCAATAACTATTACCTTATTATGGGCGATTTTTGGCTTATTATCGATCCAAATAGGTATTCCATTTGAAAACAGTTCACTTATAACACTATATTTGAGTGGAGTTGTGATTTATCTAAGACGACTTTAACATCAACACCACGCTCTTTGCGTTAATCAAAGATTTTGCAACTGTTCCAAGAGTAAATGTATATTCTTGAACTAAGATAGACTCTTTAGATTGGTCTATCTCGCTGATTATCGGTACAGCGCAGTCTTCTTCAGGTGAGAAACAAACTGTAGCTTTTGGGCAAGGCGAGAATATAGGACCCGCATGGTAATACAGAGAAAAACATGCTAACAAAAATAGAAGATACAAAAGCCTCACAAACCACACCTAAATACACGGCGGTAGTCTACATCATAGTTTAATCACCTGTCAATCCATATTCTCCCCACTTCTCTGTAACTTTTTTTACTATTTCTTCATCCATTTTAATTTTTCTTCCCCACTCTCGTTTGGTTTCAGGTGGAAGTTTGTTTGTTGCATCAAACCCTATTTTACCTCCAAGTCCGCTTTCAGGAGAGGCAAAATCTAAATAATCAATAGGGGCATTCTCTATCATGATTGTATCACGCACAGGGTCCATTCTTGTTGACATTGACCACATCACTTCCTTCCAATCACGTATATTTATATCATCATCAACAACTATAATAAATTTCGTGTATAAAAATTGCTTGAGAAAAGAGAGTATACCCATAACAATTCTTTTTGCGTGTCCAGGATAAGATTTTTTTATCGACACTATCGCTATTCTATATGAGCAACCTTCTGGAGGCAGGTAAAAGTCCACTATCTCTGGAAATTGATTGACAAGAATTGGTACAAAAATTTCATTGAGCGCTTCACCAAGAATTGATGGTTCATCAGGTGGCTTGCCAGTGAAAGTGCTGAGATAAATCGGGGTTTTGCGCATTGTAATTGCAGTAATATTAAATTCAGGAAATTGCTCAACAGAATTATAGTAACCGGTATGGTCTCCGTATGGCCCTTCATCTTGATACCTATCCAAACTCATATAGCCTTCCAAAACGATCTCTGCGTGAGCTGGAACCTGAAGGGGAATAGTTCTACAATTTACAAGCTCAAGAGGCTTTTTGCGCAGCAGCCCAGCAAATTGGTATTCCGACAATGTTTCTGGCACCGGAGTTACCGCAGCAATAATTGTTGCAGGATCACTACCAATCACAGCAGCAGCAGGAAATTTCACATTTTGCCCGCTCTCTTTCCATCGTTTATGGTGACCTGCACCACCACGATGTGCAAGCCAGCGCATTAAAGTCGTTTTTTTATCCACGACCTGCATACGATATATTCCAAGATTAAAGTTATCTTGCTTGTCTGCTGTTGGTCCTTTTGTGACCACAAGCGGCCAGGTGATAAGCGGTGCAGGCTCATTTGGCCAGCATGTCTGAATAGGCAGCAGACCTAAGTCAACCTTATCCCCAGTCAGCACCACCTCTTGACATGGAGCTTTGCTCACAACTTTGCTTCGCATTGACAATACAACTTTCAGCAAAGGAAACATCTTCACAGCATCCTTGAAGGTTTTGGGTGGCTCAGGTGATCGCAAAAATGCTAGAAGTTTACCTAAATCTCTTAGCTCACCAGCAAGTCCCAATGCAATTCTCTCAATAGTACCAAATAAATTCACCAGAACTGGAATCGAGTTTTTGCCGTTTTCTGTGACAACGTTTTCAAAGATGATAGCTGGTCCTTTGTTTGACAAGACTCTGCGATGAATTTCTGTCATTTCCAGAACTGTTGAAACTTCCTTTTTAATCCTAATTAGATCTTTTTTCTCTTCTAAGGCTTTGATGAAGTCGCGTAAGTTGTTGTACATATTTTAAAAATTTTAAGCCTTTTAAGAAGTGTTTTCCCCAGCACAACTCATTCACTTATTATTATAGAAGCTCTAGAAAAATTATTCTCCAACTCGCTTTTTAAGTTTTTATACTCAGCAGTCTTTAATTCTTCATTAGTAATAAAACTTTTCTTTATAGCTATTACATTGCTAAATTCAGTTCCGTCATTTTGATATTTACATGATCTATTTACATATAACCAAGGAGAATCTATTTCAAAATTCAAACTTTCACAATTTTTAATTTTGATATTTTTTATTATCATATGGCTTTCCTTAGTTTTAGGTACACCGATAAAAAGGTCTGATACTTGGTCAGAAGCTGTATTCACAACATCATTAAGCCAATTGTCTCCTAAATTTAAAGCAGGCCCTAGATTTGTCTTAAAAACCTTATTTTTTTTCTGAAATTCATACTTAATTATAAGATCCTCTACATTACGCGAAGTAAGGTCAGGCAATTCTAAGAACTTCTTTTCTTCTTCATCAAGATATACTCCACTAATCATACGAAAAACAGAATCTCTTAATTGCTCATCTGAATAATATAATCCAACACCTGTTAAGCCTAGAGCTGCTTCCCCTTGCACGATAAGCTGGCCATATTCATTTACAACATTATCTTCTATAGTTAATTCACTATGGGATATCACTTTTGAATTTTCACCTTGTACAGCAGGAATTTTTATGTAATCCGCTTCCTCAGAATCGAGTACTAGAGCGTTCCTATCAGCAATGTCTGGAAAAATACCCTGTGCCATACTGACGGTATTAGTTGGATCAATCCAATATATTTTTCCACCTTTATTTGTTACTTTGAGCATCACATGATTAAAATTACCCATATTGGGTAACGCTGCTTCAAAATTCGAAATGCTAGTAGTTCCTCTCATAACTAAAATAGGTTGAACTTTATAACCAAATTTTTGCAAAATAGCAGCCGTGCTAGCAGAAAAGTCTTTGCAATCCCCAACTTGAGAATCAGCAATTTTCTCCAAATCTCTCGGAAAAAATTTTCCTGACACTGTACGCCAGTCTCCCATGTACTGAACTTTTTCATTCAATAAAGAAGTAACAGCATTGATCTTATCTTCATCAGTACTCTCACTGGTAGCAGATTCTGCTATAGCTTTAAAAGTTGCAGGAAGTGGCTGGTTAATGACGCTATGATAACCAGGAGCTAACTTTTTAGCTAAATCCTCCCATTTAGATAGGCTTGAAAGTGATACCCAAGTGTTGTGTTTAATATTCAATATTCCATTATGTGGTTCATTTGTTGTGTTTTCATAAACTGCTTTCTTCAGAGCAATGCTTATAGAGTGTATATCATCATTTTTTTCCTCAGCGATTTCTAATACTTCTCTTGGATCATTAACTTTAATCTCCAGGGGTAATTCAGAATTGATTTTAGTATTGTCTGCTTGTAAATAATTTCCCCAATAGTTAAAAGTACGACCATAAAAGTTATCAATAGGAACCTTTTTGTTAACTTGTTTATACCTTAAATATACTTCTGTACCAATTTCTATTTTAGGAAACGATATAGTTACTTGCCTTAACTGATCGAAGCCTTTACTAGGACTAGCTAGCGGTTTATCCTCTATCATGTCTTCAGTGACTATATATTCCTCTCCGTTATAAGCTGTTTTAGCTTCTAAAACAGTCAAATCTGCACTATCATCATTGTAGATTAAACTATACAGGGAAAATCTATCACGCCCAGACTCCTTGAGTATTTTTGCTTGAAGTTCTACTTCCGTTTCGTAGGTACCATCTTTATTAACATTAATGTTAACATTAGAAAACTTATACTCAATAGAAGCATCTTCATACTTACTCCACCTTGCTTCAGCTGCAGAAGTTACAAAAAATACTACCAATGCTAAGTTAAAGAGAGTTTTTAAAAATTTCATTACGTCACCACATTTACTGAAAAATCATTTTATTAGACTTACACAATGCCACCTACAATACAAACAGCCAGCTAATTAGGAAAGAAACTTACTTTCTATAGGACGGCTGTTTCTTTACCAATCATTCATATAATTTACCGCCGCGTTTGTTAGTATTATACGCGGCGGTTATAATATATCAACTTTTTTTACCACATTTACAGTTGATATACCTGGCGGTAAAGACCACCTAAAACTTCTGAAATGCCCGCGCCAAGTTTTCTAATATAACAATATACTAAGTTTTGATGCAAATATTTTTATATATTAACATTCAACATTTCTTTACTATAATGTGTCTTAATTATCTCTTTTAAGTAAGTGTATGTCTAAGATACCATTTTTATTGATTTTTATATTTGCAGTAGCAAGTTTACCAGTAATAAACAATTGGCTTTCACATCGCAGTCAAGTCTTAAATGATGACTATATAAGTGAGAGATTAGATGACTACATCAGTAAAAATTTTGATAAGATCATAAAAACTCTTCGGGAAGAATCAGCTAAAGGTAGTTATGCTAATGCAATCAAAAGTAAAATTTCTCAGCATAAAAATGAAATATTCGACTCCGCTTATCCTTACTCAGGAAATGAAAATAGCAATGTCATAGCTGTAGGGTTTTTTGACTATTCTTGTGGTTACTGTAAAGCTATGAAGGATGATGTAAAACAATTGATCAATGATGGCAAAGTTAAGTATATTTTTAGGGATGCTCCAATACTTGGTAACAACTCTTTAAAGGCAGTAAAAGGTGCTCTAGCCACTTATTTTATCGATAAAGAAAAGTACTTAGATTTTCACTATGCTGCCTTAAGTCACAGAGGAGAATTTTCGAATGAAACTATATTAGGTATAGTAAAAAATATAGGGATTAACGAGGACGATTTTAATAACTCTATGAAGGATAATGCAGACAAAATTGAGCAAATGATAAACAACAGCAAACTTTTAGTAAGGGATTTGGGAGTAGGCGGTACACCTTTTTTGATAATTGGAGATAGTCTTTTTGTAGGAACAACTGATTTGAATGTACTGCGCAAAAAGGTGGATGAGTTAAAGGGCTAATAAATTTCTTGCTTGACAGAGCAAATGAACCTCAGTATAGTAAGGTTAGGTGTGATAATCTTACATTGCATAATAGCTCAAGAAGGCAAGTAACATCTATAATTTGAGCGTAGCCAGTTTACAAACACTGGTCAATCTGTAAAAAAAAATTTAAATTTACTGGAGTTCAATATGATAAAGCTTAACTATCTATTTTATTTGACTTTTAATAAAATTTATTATATTTTTAATAAATTAACATTGTTTAGGAAAATGATATGACTGGTAACACAAATTTAGATTCAATAATTCCTGAAACAAAAAATGGTCAAAAGACGATTAAGGATTTAAAGACTGCTCTTAAAGAAAAAGAAGTAAGCTCTATATGTGATGCTTTAAAGCTTGTCTTTGCTACCATTCCTGCTTTTGCTGCACTTGGATTGGTTGTGTCTATGGTAGTAGTATGGGCTTCAGAAAGTTTAGCCGGTTTTGTATTACTTGGTGCAATCATAGCCTCTCCTCTTGTTGGCATAGCTGCTGGATTAATTACATATTTTTTAGATCAAGACCGTAAACAAGCTAAAGCGATAGAAAAGCCATTGGCGCTTCTGGAAGAAGCTGAAGTGTCTGAAAAATTACCATTATTACAACCCTCTATGCAGTCATAATATTACTGGTTTCTTCTTTCACTAGTAATCAACATCTTACATTTACTTCATCTCTTAATATTATCTAGAAACCTAGATAATATTAAGTGTTTGTTGTAACTTGCATAAACCACACTTTTTTTTAGCTAAAATATCTCAACTTCATTTTCATAGGAGGACATATGCCATTTACAGAAATTAGATTTCCAGAAAATATATCTTATGGGTCCACTGGAGGACCGGAATTTTCTACTGACGTTGTAACAACTCATAATGGTTGTGAACAGCGCAATATCAATTGGTCTCATGCACGTGCCAGATACAATATAGCTTATGGAGTCAGGTCAAACGAGCAGCTAACAGAACTCATAACATTTTTTCAGGCACGAAAAGGTAAAGCAATAGGGTTTCGTTTTAAGGATTGGTCAGACTTTACAGTTGTCAATCAAGAAATTGGCATAGGAGACGATAAAAAAACGACCTTTCAACCGATCAAAACTTACATAAGTGAAAAAGACAAGCATACACGAACGATTAAAAAGCCAGTGCATGATACAATAAAAATTTACCTAGATGGTGAAGAGACAGAAAAATATTCAATAAATCATTCAACAGGAGAAATCACATTTATGAAGCCACCAGCAAAAGGCACAATAATTATTGCAAGTTTTGAATTTGATGTGCCCGTGCGTTTTGATACAGATTACCTAAACGCTTCTATTGATAACTACAGCAGCAATAGCTGGAATAATATTCCCTTGGTGGAAGTGAAGTAAGCTATTAGCTACCATAAAAATTAAGCAATGTTAAGTTTTTCTCTATATCTCTGCAAAAATCATCATAGTAATCAGACTTAGTTCTCTAAAGTAGCTGGTCACTTTGTGTAAATTGCTCAAAAGAAAAATCATCACTAAGTTGTTGTATATCACTCTCATCTTTATCTAGTAAATTGAGTTTATCAGATTGTGTTTCTTTATCAGTCATTAATAAAAGGAATATTTTCGTTTTTATCTGTTATATCAATACCTTCCTCTTTTGCTTTTAGAGCACCTACTATATCTTTATAGCCCAGAATGTCAGCCAAATCCAGAGGAGTCTGTTTCATAATATTTTTTGCATTAACATCAATACTTTCTTCTTTCAACAGAGCACGTACTACCTCTTCATGATTATTAATGGTAGCTAAATATAGAGGATTTTTAAGCTTGCTATTATAATACGTTGTTTTTGTCCTTTAGAAAGTTTCAGTCTACTGTCTTTCTTCAGAGAAGAAATTGCAAAATTTCTATAGTTATGGTATAATTATAAATACTGCTTTCCAATAAGCTGAGTACGAAAAATGCCTTTCGGACAAACCATTATATATAGCACAACATTACTTGCTGTAATTACAGTATTTTTCTTTTTTAGAAAAATATACAGAGATCGGATTAGGAGAATCGTATTTCCTAAAAAAGTCCTTGAAGAAGAGTGGGAAGAAGACAGAAAATTTAATGAATTATATCAAAAAAATAAGCAAAGAGAGCTGATGAAACAACAGGAAATGCTACGCGAGAAGCAAAAAGATATACAAGTTTACAAAGATGATCTAGAAATAGTTGATATAGCAAAACCGGTAGGTAAGTGGACAAAGATGGTTATGATAGGTAATGGTTTAATGCAGCGTTTTGCACAATTGATACATAGGGAAGGCGGACAGAAAGGGTTTTGGGAGCTATTTGTAAAAGCTCAGGCTTCAACTCAAGGGAAGCATAAAGGAAAGGGCAGATAATTCATGCTAGAATGTGAAAATTTATCCTGCGCTCGCAATAACAGAGTATTATTTGAAAATCTTAGTTTTAAAGCTAAGCCAAAATCAAAGATTTTAGTTACTGGTCCAAATGGTAGTGGTAAAACCAGCTTAATTAGAAGTTTATCTGGACTTTTGCCACCAGTATCAGGCAATATAATGTACTGTGGAAAGGATATATATGATGACATAAAATCCTATATACCTTCCATGGTCTATATAGGCCATAAAAACGCCTGTAAAGATAGCTTAACAGCTGGTGAAAACATAGAATTCTGGGCAAGAATACGGAACACTAGAGAATTAATTATGGCAGCCGTTTGTTGCTTACAGTTGCAACCTGTACTTAATATCAAATATAGTGAACTTTCTGTAGGATGGAAAAGAAGGGTTGCGCTTGCTCGCCTCTTAATTTTTAATGCAAATGTTTGGCTGATAGATGAACCCTTCTGTAATCTTGATAGCACAACGTGTGAATTAGTATTGAACCTAATCTCAATACGCTCTGAGCAGAACGGTACAGTAATTATTACAGGGCATAGCTCTACAGAACAATTATGTGACTTCACAACAATCGATATACGTGATTTCAATAGACTTCTTGTATAATTTTTGGCCTTACGGATTAGTAACCTTACCCAGAAAAAGTAGAAGGAAGTTAAGACGTTTTTGAAATAAAATAAAATGTTTTTTCAAAGAAGTGTGATATGGCAAATAGAAGGGAATATACAGCAGAATTTAAATTAGAAGCAATTAAGCTGGTCAAAGAAACGGGTTAACCCAGCAAAAATAGCAAAAGATTTGGGTATAAGTGGCGATTTGTTAAGCAGGTGGTAAGAAAATATAATGAAAAAATGTCTGGAGCAGACGCATTTCCAGGAAAAGGAAAGTTAGCTCCTTATGATAAAGAAAAGCCCTTGCCAACTAAAAAGAGTAAAATATTCTTTTATAAAAGAGCATAGAAATTATGGATGTTGATGTGCTTTGTGTTGTTAAGGGCCTTATAGTAAAATTATCAATATTCATCATTTCTCTAATAATTAAAATATATACTTAATATAATTCTATTTTTTACAAAAATCTTTTTTCCCCTACTTTGTGTAAATCTAGAAAATTTTTGTTTGTAATCTTTATCGATAAATGACTTTAGGTTTAAAATTGAGGAAGTAGTTGCTATATATACCAGCAAGTATGAGTTAAATTTGTATTATGGATTTAAATAAATTTACCGAAAAAGCGAAAAGCTTAATTCAGAGTGCTCAAATGAAAGCATTGGGATCTGGGCATCAGGTTTTTATGCCCGAGCATTTACTGAAAGTAATGCTTGAAGATGAATCAGGTTTAGTCCAGGATTTGATAGGCGCTTGTGGTGGAAATATGCAGAATATTTCTGATGCTGTAGATGGTGCAATAAAAAAGTTTCCAGTAGTTAAAGGTCCAGGAAGTGGCAGCCTTCAACTTTCAAGAGAAGTAGCAAAAGTTTTTGAGGATTCAATCGGTATTGCAAGGAGGAACAAAGATTCATTTGTTGCCGTTGAGCGTTTACTGCAGGGCCTTGCTGCACAAAAAGATGATACTGTAGGTAAAATTCTAGCGGAAAATGGTGTTACACCGCAAAAATTGAACTCAGTTGTTGCAGAAATGAGAAAGGGCAGCAGTGCAGACTCGCCAAATAGTGAAGAGAAATTAAATGCGGCAAAGAAGTATACAAAAGATATTACAGAACTTGCTATGCAAGGTAAGCTTGATCCTGTAATTGGCCGTGATGAGGAGATCAGAAGAACTATGCAGGTATCGTTGAGGCGAACAAAGAACAATCCAGTGCTGATAGGTGAGCCTGGTGTTGGAAAAACTGCAATAGTTGAGGGACTTGCAAATAGAATCGTTGCAAATGACGTACCACTTGGTTTGCGTGATGCAAAAGTTTTAGCTTTGGATCTTGGTGCATTAATTGCTGGAACGAAGTTTAGAGGGGAGTTTGAAGAAAGGCTAAAAGCGGTAATCAATGAGGTTTCAAAAGCAGAGGGAAAAGTTATTTTGTTTATAGATGAGCTTCATACTTTAGTTGGAGCAGGGGCAACAAGTGGTGCAATGGATGCTTCAAATTTGCTAAAGCCTGCTCTTGCGCGTGGAGAAATTCGCTGTATAGGGGCTACAACTTTAGATGAGTATCGTGAACATATAGAGAAAGACCCTGCGCTTGCGAGACGTTTCCAGCCTGTGTTTATTTCTCAACCAACTGAAACTGATACTATTTCAATACTCAGGGGCTTGAAGGAAAGATATGAGGTACATCACGGTATTAGGATTACAGATGGTGCAATAATCGCTGCTGCAACGCTTTCTAATAGATATATAACAGATAGGTTTTTACCTGATAAAGCGATCGATTTAATTGATGAGGCAGCAAGTAGGGTTAGAATTGAAATGGACAGCAAGCCTGAGGTTGTTGATGAGCTTGAGAGAAAGATTATACAGCTAAAAATCGAGTCAGAGGTTTTGAAAAAAGAAAGTGATGAGAATTCTAAACAACGCTTAAGGAAGATAAATGAGGAAATTGAAAGTCTAAACAGTAAATTTGCTGACTTAAGCAGTAAATGGCAGATAGAGAAGAATAAAATAGCTAAAATACAAGAAATTGCTGAAAAATTGGATAACGCGAGGAAAGAGTTGGAATTAACTCAGCGCAATGGAAATTTAGGAAGGGCAGGGGAACTGATGTATGGTGTGATTCCTCAACTTGAAAGTGAGTTGAAAGGTCAGGAGGAAGTTACTGATAGTTTCCTAAAGAAAGAAGTTACCGAAAATGATATTGCAAATATTGTTTCAAAATGGACAGGCATTCCAGTTGATAACATGATGCACAGTGAAAAGGAAAAGCTTCTTAATATGGAGAATGAAATAGGGAAAAGAGTAATAGGACAGAAAGGTGCAATAGAAGCGATAAGTAATGCAGTGAGACGCTCCCGCTCTGGTGTGCAAGACACTAATCGACCTTTTGGTTCATTTTTATTCTTGGGTCCAACCGGAGTTGGAAAAACAGAGCTGGCAAAAGCCCTTGCCGAATTTTTATTTGATGATCAATCAGCACTTCTGCGCTTTGATATGTCAGAATATATGGAAAAACATTCTGTTTCAAAGCTAATTGGTGCGCCTCCTGGGTATGTTGGTTATGAACAAGGTGGCAGGTTAACTGAAGCAGTGAGGAGAAGACCATATCAGGTAATTTTGTTTGATGAAATAGAAAAGGCAAATCCAGACATATTTAATATATTGTTACAGATTTTGGATGAAGGCAGGCTCACCGATAGCCACGGTAAATTGATTGATTTTCGCAATACCATACTAATTTTAACTTCTAACCTTGGTGCTGAGGTGATGCTCAAAGGAACTGCTGAATCCGTAAAAGATGAAGTGATGCAAATAGTTAAATCAGCATTTCGTCCAGAATTTTTAAACAGACTAGATGAAATTATTATATTCCACAGCTTAACCAAAGATGACATTTATAAAATTATAGATGTTCAATTCTCTTATTTACAAAAGATGCTTGCTAAGCGTAAACTAAGTATGAATTTGTCACAGGAAGCTAAAGAACTAATAGCACAAACTGGCTATGATCCTGAATATGGAGCAAGACCTCTAAAAAGGGTAATACAGGAATATATTCAAAATAACCTAGCTAAGTTAGTTTTATCAGGGGAAGTAGTAGAAGGAGATGAGCTAATAGTGCACGCTTCCGGTAATGAAATCTTAGTTAAAAAGATTTAAATTCGCTGTGTATTTTTGTTTTAAGAAATGTGTATAAATCATAATGTTAAGGTTGAGTTTTTATTTAAGTTAGTTGATCAGGGAAATCAAAAGGAAAAAGAAAAGATTAAAGAGTTTATAAAATACTTTTATAATTTTGTCTATAATAGTGACCTAAAAGTCAACGATAAATTTCTTTTATACATTGCAGAAGATGCATACAACTTCATTCTCAAAAAAGAGAAAGAAGGAAGTAAATTGGCGGTAAATAATGTAAATGATATTTCAGGGATAGAAGGCAATTTCACTATAATTAAGATAACAAATGATGACATACCTTTTTTAGTTGATTCTATTATTGCCACTATTAAGTCGCATGATTTAACCATATGCTACTACAGTAACAGCATAATTAATGTCCAAAGGAAAGATAGCCTAATAGATAAGATTTATCTTTTGGAAGAAGGTAATGGAATCAAAGAGTCAGTAGTATATGTAATTATTAAAGGTATAAGTGACAGTTTTGTTGATACATTAAAAGAATCTCTACAGAAAACGCTGAAAGCGGTTAATTGTGCTGTGAAAGATTGGCACTTAATGCTGCAAAAGCTGGATGAGGTTCTTGAACAGCCGGAGTCGAACGCTGTAAACAGAGATTTTCTGGCTTGGTTGAAGAATAACAATTTTGTATTTCTAGGTTACCAAGAATACATTGCTAATAAAGATGAAAAACTTGTTCCAAGTGATGAAAAAAATCTTGGTTTGATGAGAGCAAGTGAAGAGTATCAGGATTCATTGATTTTTTCTGAAAATTTGAATTCTTTATACATACTAAGATCAGACCTAATCTCAATAGTTCATCGGCGTACGTACATGAACTGTATAGGGGTGAAAGAATTTAATGACCAGGGTGATATGATAAGGGAACGGCATTTCTTTGGGCTATTTACTTCTGTAGCGGAAGTTCAAGATATTCAAACTATTCCGATAATAAAGAATAAAGTCAAGACAATAGAAAAAAAGGCAGGGTTTGTGCCTGGTGGCCATAACAACAAAGCTTTAATCTCTATCTTACAGACATTCTCTTGTGATGAATTATTCCAGTCAAATGAAGACGAGTTATTTGAAATTTGCACTTCGATCATGTCTCTTGCGATTAGACCAAGAGTCAAATTATTTTTGAGAAAGGCAGGGAACTTTATTAGTTGCATAGTACTGATACCGATGCGTTATGCTAGTGCAAGGCTAATGTTTAAGATACGCGATATATTGAAGGATGAGACGAATGCAGAAAGTTCAGATATTTATAACAATCACATTATCAATGAATATGATTTGATGAAATTGCACGTGGTGCTAAGAACCAAAAGCGCTAGCGTTTTTGATGATGAAGTTTTACGTATCGAGAACAAATTAAGAAACATTACAGAAAAGTGGGAAGATCGTTTTATAGACAATTTATATAATACTTTTAGCACTGTTGAGGATGTATTCATTCGTTACTGCAAAGCGTTTCCAATAAGCTATCAAGAGAATTTTGAACCTCATGATGCGTACTATGATATGAAAAAATTGGAGATAGTGAGAAAGAAAAAAGTCAGCGAAGTTGATTTGAGGCTTACTCGTGACAATCTCAACTATCAATTGAAGGTTTACACTCCAAGCAACGGAGGCCTTGAATTGTCAAAGATATTAAAGGTTACTAAGAATTTAGGAGCTAAGATTCTATCTCATAATGGCTATTACATAGAAATTAACGATGGAATATGGATACACCATTTTGTGTTGTCAAGAGTTGACGAATTGATAGATAACATTATTCTGAAAGAACAATTTGAAATAACGCTTGCAAAAGTATTCAGCAAGGAAATTAAAAATGACTATTTCAACAGTTTGATCATTATTGCTGGGCTCAAATGGAAGGAAGTGCTTCTGATTAGAGCGCTAAGTGCCTATCTAAAGCAAACGTTATTTAACTATAATCCAGAATATATACAAAAAATAGTATCAGAGTATCCAAAAATAATGAAATATCTGATACAGCTATTTCGTGCAAGATTCAATCCTAATATAGATATTGATAGAACAGAAACTACTAACATTTTCCAAGAAAAAATTGAAGAACTACTAAAAGAGATCAGCAATGTTTCACATGATTGCGTTTTACGTTCGATATTTAACTTGATAATGGCAATTTTGAGGACTAGTTATTATCAAGATGATAAGCCATACTTATCTATAAAATTTGATTCGAGTAGAATGAATGATTTACCTGATCCGCGTCCATATCGTGAATTGTATGTTTATTCAAACCTTTTTGAAGGAATACATCTAAGAGGAGGGAAATTAGCCCGTGGTGGTTTAAGATGGTCGGATAGGACGGAAGATTTTCGCACTGAAGTTTTGGGACTCATGAAAGCCCAGATGACAAAAAATGCGGTCATTGTGCCTGTTGGTGCAAAGGGTGGATTTGTAATAAAGCAAGTTTATAAAGACAAAAACATTTTAAGAGAGAAAGGTGTTGAATGTTATAAGAATTTTATCAGAGGAATGCTTGATATTACTGATAATGTAATTGATGGCAAAATAATTCCACCAGAAAATGTGATTAGGTATGATGAAGATGATCCATATTTGGTAGTTGCAGCAGATAAAGGCACTGCTTCATTTTCTGATTATGCTAACCAAATAGCCTCTGAATATAATTTTTGGCTTGGAGATGCATTTGCATCTGGTGGATCAGCAGGTTATGACCACAAAAAAATGGGTATTACAGCAAGAGGTGCATGGATTGCAGCACAACGGCATTTTTGGAGAATGAATAAGGATATTTACCAAGATGCAACTGTTATTGGAATTGGAGATATGGCTGGTGATCTGTTTGGAAACGGTATGCTGCTTTCAAGAAATATACGTTTAATCGGCGCATTTAACCATATGCATATTTTTATTGATCCAAATCCTGATGCAGAAAAGGGTTTTGCAGAGCGTAAACGCCTCTTTGAATTACCGTTTTCAACTTGGATAGATTACAGCAAAAGTTTGATTTCTCAGGGTGGCGGAGTATTTGAGCGTAGCAGCAAGCAAGTAGACATTTCTCAAGAAATGAAAAAGTGCTTTGATATAACGGAAGATACGTTATCTCCAAACGACTTGATCCGATATCTACTCAAGGCAAAGGTGGACTTCATATGGAATGGAGGAATTGGCACATTTGTTAAAGCAAAGAGTGAAAGTCATGGCATGGTTGGTGATAAAGTAAACGATGAGTTAAGAGTAAACGGTCAGGATATTAGAGCTTCTATGTTTATAGAGGGTGGCAATCTTGGTTGCACACAGCTTGGAAGGGTAGAATATGCTAAAATAGGTGGGTATATCAATGCAGATTTTGTTGATAATTCAGCGGGAGTAATATGTTCCGATCTTGAAGTTAATATCAAAATTGTTTTTATGAAAGGAGGGAAAATTTCCTTAGAAAAAAGGAATGAAATACTGGCTAGCATGGTAGACGAAGTTGCATTTAAAGTGCTTGAGGATCATAACAAAATTGAAACAAAAGCATTACTCCTTGAGTGCTTGCAAGCTAAAGAAAGATTGGAGCAGCACCATAGATTATTACTCAATTTAGAGAAATCTGGGCTGTTAAACCGAGACGTAGAATTCCTTCCAGCTGAAGAAGAGATAGCGAGAATGTTAGAAGGTTTCAGTTCTTCTCAGCTTTCTGTTCTGATGTCTTATGCAAGAACAGCAATAAAAAATGAAATTATACACTCTGAGCTACCTGAAAAAGATTTCTTATGCTGTGATTATTTACTAAATTACTTTCCACAAAAGATGGTAACAGAGTTCAAGGATTCCATACTGAAACATCAACTTCGCAGGGAAATTATTTCTACTTGCATTGCAAATGATGTAGTAAATAGGATGGGCTGTATATTTATTAATAATTTGGTTGAGAGTACTGGAATTAAAGTACATGAAGCAGTTAACATATATATCGTTGTCAATCACCTATATAATTTAAGTAGCCTTTGGCAGGGAATTGATAAATTGGATGGAAAAATAGATGTTGATTCATACTTGCAAATAGTGAGAAATGTACAAAAATTTATTGGTAGAGTATCATTTTGGTTAGTAAAAAATCTTGATCTTGTAGAACTAGATGGTGTTGCAGAATTTAGGGGTGCAATTGAAACTTTAGGCCATGATGTTTTAGATGAGCACCTGTTAAATGTCTATAATCATGGATACACTTCTTTAGTAGAACTTGATATAAATGAAGATCTAGCAAAGAGGGTTGCTGATCTACGTATTCTTATTTATGCGCTGGACGTTATATCTGTTGCTGAACAGACGTCTTTGTCCATTTTTGAAGCTGGTAGAATATACTTTGAATTAAAGTCGCTGCTAAGGTTTAATATGATCAGAACAATTGCCATCAATATGAAAAGCCGTTCTTCCTATTGGGATCGCAGCTTAATTAATGACTTATTGGATGATTTAAGCAATTATCATCATAAGCTAGCTGTTAAAGTCATAAAAGCTACTGATAATCATGTAGATAAGGTTCAAATTTGGGCTTATAGTAATAAGGATTGCATAGAACGTTACAATAGCTTTTTAAATGAGATGACTGCTTCTAAGCTTGATTTAAGCAAATTAATATTCATAATCAGAAGAATTAAAGTACTTGCTTCGTAGGAAAAATGTTTAACATAGGTTTTTCAGAAATTTTAGTTGTAGCTTTAGTGAGTATAGTTGTTCTTGATAAGAGTAAGGTACCTGTATTTCTTAATCTTATTAAAAATATATATAGGTATTTTGTGATTGTAAAGTCAAGAATTAGGAAATTGTTAAAGGATGCTGGGATTGAAGACTTATATGAAGAGTGTAATACTGAGAAAGTCAATTACATAGTTGGTGAAGATGGCAAACTTTATCCTGCTTATAATGTAGATAATACAAAAAATGACAGCAAAGATCCTAGTAGTAGATGATATACCATCTAATGTTAAGCTTTTGGAAGCTCAGCTAAAAGCAGAGTACTATACAGTTATAGTAGCTCACGATGGCGAAGAGGCGATTGATTTAGTAGCGAAACAGCAGCCAGATATTATCTTACTCGATGTTATGATGCCAAAAATTAGTGGTTTTGAGGTTTGTAGGGAGCTAAAGAATGATCCCTTAACGACTCATATTCCAATAATTATGGTAACTGCGCTGCATGACATTCACGATAGAGTGCAAGGCATTAATGCTGGTGCAGATGACTTTCTAACTAAGCCAATAGATGAAACTGCTTTATCTGCGAGAATTAAGTCTCTTATGCGCTTAAAGACAGTAATAGATGAATTACGCTTGAGAGGAGAAACTAATGCTGAGATTGGCGGAGTAACAGGTATGGATTATTCTAACCAAATCTTTGATGCTAGCATACTTGTTGTAGATGAAGACGTCTTTCAAGCAGAGCAGATATATAATGTACTAAAGCAGCGCTTTAGTTCAATTAGAATACTGAGTGATCCAATGGAGGCATTAAAGGTTGGTATTAAGGATAACTACGATCTTGTTATTTCTGGCATGCAATTTTCAAAAACTGATGGCTTACGTTTGTGTTCTTGGTTTCGTAGTAAGGTGGAGACACGTTATACACCAATTCTAATTCTTTCTGAGGATTATGATAAAAGCAATTTAGTAAAAGCACTTGATGTAGGTGCTAATGACTATTTAACAGTACCTTTGGATGAGAGTGAATTAATAGCTAGGGTTAATTCGCAAGTGAAACGCAAAAGATATCAAGATGCCTTGAGAATGAATTTATTTAATAATGTGGAGATGTCTATAAAGGATCCACTTACTAACTGTTATAATAGAAGATATTTTGATGCACACTTAAGAAACATTGTTAAGGATTCCATGGAAAAGGATAGAAGTTTGTCCCTTATGATGCTTGATATAGATTATTTTAAGATGGTGAATGATAACTTTGGGCATAATGCTGGAGATGAATTTTTAAAGCAAGTGCAGAAAAGAATTTCTGAAAATATCAGAGTGACAGATTTATTGGCTAGGTTTGGCGGTGAGGAGTTTGTTGTTGTAATGCCAGATACCAGTATATCGGATGCATGTACTATTGCGGAGAGAGTACGCAAAATCATTGCTAAAAAGCCTTTTATACTTGCAGATAAAAATACAGCTCACAATTTAACTGTGAGCATTGGAACCGCAGAAATGCAAAAATCTGACCTTGACAATATTAAAGAATTTATAGTACGTGCCGACAAATATTTATATAAAGCAAAAAACAGTGGTAGAAATAGAGTAGTTGCTGGTTGAAATTCTTTCAAAGAGGTGGTGACTCAGATTCAAATGATAGCATAAAATTTCTCAACTCTGGAAATTTCACATTTAACTGCAAAAATAGATATTTATTTAAAAAATGCCCTGTAATTTTCAGTCCTAGTCTAAATTCTTGATATGAGTAGCTGTTTTGTAGGTTGTTATTGTATACATCATGCAACATTTGTGGAAAAGGTAGTAGTTTATCTGCATAACAGTCGCCTGCTTTTTTCGACACTGCTCTACCAGTTTTTGGAGAAATAAATTGCAGATTTTCTTTCACACCTGTTACAGCACATTTTGATAGGTCTAACTTAAATCCAAGTTGCGTAAGAAGCAGAAGCTCTAAGTTAAGGTAATAGCTTTGCCAAAATTGGCTATTGTATTTAATTACATCGATGAAGTGTCTAAAATTGTCATACAACTCTGTACAGGATTCACTATCTGGAAGGATTTTTTCTAAGATAGAGGAAAAAGAAATAGCAGCAATACTTTTTAACCTATCTTGAAAAAAATGATGGAATGGAGATTCAATTAACTCGCACTTTAAAAAACCTAGATTTTCAGGTAACTTAGCACTCCATTCTACATGTAATAAATTACTTATTTGAAATTTATAGTTGCTATTGTTTGTTAATCTAGTTAATCCTCTGCACTTTCCATGATTTCTTGTAAATAGGGAAAGAATTAAATTTCTATCACCGTATTTTTTAGCAGCTATAATAACACCTTCATCTTTCCATCTCATTTGGAGTATATTGACCATATAGAAATATAAGGTTAATACGGCAAATTTGGTTAAGTCAACTGAAATACATTGACTTTACGTGCAATATTAGCTTTAAACCAGTAAAATAAGCTGCTCGACATATGCGTTTTTTCTATTTTAATTATATTCTTTTTTTGTCTCTATGTTGTTTTTTGCTTTTTTCAATGAAAGCCCAAACCGATGATACGTCAGTTATTCCTATACCACAAAGGAAAAAAGGATTAGTTGAACACGCGCAACCAAGGCAAATTATTGAAATGCAAGAAATTGATGAGGGTATTCCAATTCCAAAAAGAAAAAAGGGTGTAGAGAGAAAGCTAGGAGAGGATATCAAAGAGGCAAAAAATGAAATAAGAGACAAAAAAACCGTTGAAAGCAAAAAGGATGAGTTAGTTGTAACAGAAATTATTAACTCTATAAGGGACAAGCTGACAGAGTGTTGGAGCATTCCTGAAGGCATAGTTTATAAGGAAAATTTTAGTATAAAAATTAACTTATTGTTATCCAATAAAGGTGAGGTCATTGTGGCCAATATAGCAGACAGTATTTCCTATCAAAATCATCCACTTTTTAGGTCAATAGCAGATAACGCAATGCGTGCAGTATATAAATGTAGCCCGTTAATTGGCTTGCCTGCTGAGCACCATCACATTTGGCGCGAAGTCACATTGGATTTTATTCTAAATAGGTAAAATAAACTTTTCACATTACTCAAACTACTTCTATGCGATTCTTCGATGACAGTACTCAAGCGGCAAAAAACGGGCAGCACAACTAGCGAGTTTTCAATAAATGACGGTTAAAGACCTCTCTGCAACGTTGACTTCTCTTATATCTGTAATTTCACCGCTCTGATCGAACGAAATTTGCAGAGATTTACTGCTGTACTTCCTTTTTCCCAAGAAATTAGCTTGTTTAATTTTATATGAGACATAGTACCAAACGTTTTCATCGAACTTTGATACTAATGTTGGTGATCCTAAAGTATGAACCACTTTTTCTTTATCATCACCTACTTTTATCTTGCTCCACAGTTCAACATTAATGCCAGGAACTCCGCGATTATGAATAGTGTGTGTGCAGCTCACTGTGAATAATAAAATAAAAGATATTAATGCTCGCATTTTTGTTGATAAATCACTCGAAGCTATAATACACTAATAAATTACCTGCCGTCAAATTTCAAAAAGTTAAATTGACTAATATCGCTTAATATAGTATTTACTTCAAAGATAATTAGGTGTCTTATGTCGTTATTAGAATCGGATCCAATATACAAGCCTTTTAATTACCCTTGGGCATATGATGCATGGCTCCAGCAACAAAGGATACACTGGATACCTGAAGAAGTTCCGCTTGCTGATGACGTGAAAGATTGGAAAACTAAACTTTCGAATGTGGAGAAAAATTTATTAACCCAGATTTTTAGGTTTTTTACTCAAGCAGATATTGAAGTAAATAACTGCTATATGAGGCATTATTCAAATATATTTAAGCCAACAGAAGTATGTATGATGCTTGCAAGCTTTTCCAATATGGAGACTATACACATTGCAGCCTATTCATACCTTCTAGATACGATTGGCATGCCAGAAAGTGAATATCAAGCATTCTTAAAGTATGATGCTATGAGAAAGAAGTATGAATACATGTTAGAATTCGAGGAAAGCAAAAAACACGATAAAAAACATGTAGCTAAAACTCTAGCAGTGTTTGGTGCATTTACCGAGGGGTTGCAGTTATTCGCATCATTTGCAATTTTGCTCAATTTTCAACGCTTTGGAAAAATGAAAGGCATGGGACAAATAATTGCCTGGTCAGCCCGTGATGAAACTTTGCACACCAATTCAATTATCATGTTGTTTAATACATTTATTAAAGAGAATAATGAAATTTGGGATGACGAGTTTAAAGAGGAATTATATTCTGCATGTCGCACCATCGTTGAACTTGAGGATGAATTCATAAAGCTTGCTTTTGATTTCGGAGACGTTGAAGGATTATCCGCAGAAGAAGTGCGCAATTACATACGCTACGTAGCAAACAGACGGTTAATGCAATTAGGTCTTGAGTCCATATATGATGTTAATGATAATCCTGTTCAGTGGCTTGATGAAATACTAAATGGCGTGGAACATACGAATTTCTTTGAAAATAGAGTAACAGAGTATAGCCGTGCAGCAACTCAAGGCACATGGGAGGAAGCTTTTGCTGAAAACGATACAAACAGTAAAGAGCAGTAATTACACCTTTTTTTATCATTCCAGCACTTTATGCTGGAATCTGAAAAGAGGGGCTGCTGGTTTGATATTGTAATAACTGGGTCATAAAATAAAAATCCTACCATATTTTCTTAAATTTTCATTGACATCAACTATACACTATGATGAAATTCCCTAGTTTGTGCTAAGAGGTAGTATCAATGTTCAAAGCAATATTAGAAGAGGTTAACAGTAGTCCAGATCTAAATAAGGAGAATTTAATTGATAGAATTAAAGATGAGCTAAAGAAAAGAAATCAACTTATATATGATGATTGGAAAAAAAGCGAATTTGATATAAATCATCTATTTATACAGGATTTTATATTAAGTAAATTAGCTAAAGATGATGAGGAATTACTAAAGCTCTTCATGAATCAAGGAGAAACTCTTTTGTGTGTTGCTGCTAGACATGGATGTATAAAAGTAGTAAAAAATCTTCTAGAAAACGGGGCAAAGACCGATATAAAAATTAAGTATGGCGCAGCTCCTTTACATGGGTCTGCTGCATATGGGCATACGCAAATAGTAGAAGTCTTACTAAGAAAAGGAGCAAAGGTTGATTTACAAAGCGAAGATGGATTGACTGCTTTACATTATGCTGCTTGCCGCAATTGTACACGAGTAATCGAAGCTTTATTAGAGGAAAGAGCAGATATTAATATACAAGATAAAGATGGAAGAGCTTCTTTGCATTATGCTGCCGAATGTGGATATACAAGTACGGTAAGACTTTTACTAATAAATAGAGCTAATATCGATCTACAAGATAAAGATGGACATACTCCTTTGAATTATGCTTGGCGTAGTAAATATCCAGAAACAGCAAAACTTTTACTAGAATGTGGCGCAAATCCATCATTTATTCACAGGCCTAAAGCAAAAAAAGCAGGAGTTATTGTAGGTGTTACAGTTGCTATTGGGGTTCTAATAGCACTTGTTCACGTTACTACGTTATCTTTACTGTCAGGAGTTGATATTAGTATAGTATCTGCACTAATAATCGGTGGAATTTACTATGAGGTTGCGTATGGAGTATCAGAGTACTCATTGAGTAGTGAGTTAGATGATATTGATATTAGCAGCTATAGCATGCTTGTAACAACTAATTCAATACAGTAGTAACCGCGCCATGGCAGTGTTTGTATTTCTTCCCGGAGTTACAAGGGCACTTGTCGTTTCTTGAGACTTTGGGAAGTCTGATATTTTTAGCAGGGTGTAACCTGTTGCCTATTTCTTGGTTGTCTGCCAACTTAAAGTGTGCTAGGCGGTGAATGGTAAGTTCCTTCCATTTTTCAAGCATCGACTCAAACATCAAAAAAGCTTCACGTTTAAATTCATTCAGTGGGTCTTTTTGCCCCATGGCACGCAAATTTATGCTTTGTCTTAGGCTCTCTAAAACCGAAAGGTGTTCCCTCCATAAATGATCAAGTGTCATGATCATCACTTGTTTCACTATCGTATTCCACAAATCTGTAGTTTGTTGACTATTGAAATATTTTTCTTTCTCAGTAAAAAATTCTTGTATCTTATCATTTACATAATCTAAGGCTTCTTGTTTATTCAAAAACTCTTCTAGAGCTTCCTTGTTAAGCGTTACCCCATACCTTCTATCGAATTCTTTGGCAATATCTTCAACATAATCCTCGTAATAACCACTTTGTACTATACCTTCTATTACATCCTCATTTACTTCACTATATACTTCAACTAAGTCGTTGATTTCATTATTTAAAATATTATTTCTCTGCTTAAAAATAACCTTACGTTGATTGTTGATTACATCATCAAACTTTAACAAAGACTTCCGCACATCATAATTTCTAGCTTCAACTTTCTTCTGTGCCTTCTCAAGTGCTTTATTAATCCATGGATGATGAATAGCCTCGTTGTTCTTTAGTCCCACTCTTTGTAAAAAACTCCTCATTCTATCAGATCCAAATATCCTCATTAAATCATCTTCAAGTGATAAAAAGAACTTAGAAAGCCCAGGATCCCCCTGACGGCCAGAACGGCCACGCAGTTGATCATCTATTCTTCTGCTTTCATGCCTCTCGGTTCCAATAACACATAAGCCACCAGCTTTTATAGCAATTTCCTTATCTTTTTTTACTTTTTCAACTATTTCTTGATATTTTTTCTCTCTTTCATCAGCATTTTTTATTTTCTCGAGCTCTACCTTTACAATCATTTCAGCATTCCCACCAAGCTGAATATCAGTTCCACGTCCTGCCATGTTAGTTGCTATAGTAATGCTTCCTGGTACTCCAGCTTGCGCTATTATGTATGCTTCTTGTTCATGATAACGAGCATTCAATACTGAATGCTTAAGAGAATGGCTTTGCAAAAGTGTAGAAAGTTTCTCAGAGTTTTCAATACTTACTGTGCCAACAAGGACCGGTTGAAGGCGTATATGGCATTCTTCTATGAACTTCAACACAGCATTAAATTTTTCTTTTTCTGTGCCATAAATTTCATCATCAATATCAACTCTTTTTACAGGTACATTGGTTGGAATTTTTACTACATTTAATCTGTATATATCACGAAACTCTTCTGCCTCTGTTGCTGCTGTTCCCGTCATTCCGGAAAGTTTATTGTACATACGAAAGTAATTCTGAAATGTGACCGATGCTAAAGTTTGGTTTTCATACTGAATTTCAAGATTCTCCTTCGCTTCAAGTGCCTGATGAAGACCATCGGAATATCTCCTGCCCTCCATCATACGCCCAGTAAACTCATCAATAATCACTACCTTGCCATCCTTTGCTATATAATCTTTGTCAGCAGTGAACAGCTTATGTGCACGCAATGCTTGGTCTATGTAGTGAGTCATTATCATATTGTTGGTATCATAAAGCGAAGAATTTTCAGGAATGAGATTATATGACTTCAGTAGTTCTTCCACTCGTGAAATACCATCTTCAGTCAAGAACACCGTCCTACCTTTTTCATCTACTTCATAATCAGAGTCAACTAATTTGGTCACTATTTTATTGATATGCTTATATATCTGATTGTTTTCCTCAACTGGGCCAGAAATAATAAGCGGAGTGCGAGCTTCATCAATGAGTATTGAGTCCACTTCATCAACTATTCCGTAGTGAAAGCCTCTCTGAACCATGTCTTCTTGAGAGAATTTCATATTGTCCCGCAAGTAATCAAAGGCAAGCTCGTTATTTGTGGAATACACGATATCTGCACTGTAAGCCTCTTTTCTCTCTTCATCTGTCAAGTTATTCGTAATAAACGCAACAGAAACCCCAAGAGAATTATATAATTTGCTCATCCATTCTGTGTCTCGTTTTACAAGGTAGTCGTTAACAGTTACAACGTGCACGCCTTTCCCTTCTAAGGAATTTAGATATGCTGCTAAAGTTGCAACAAGTGTCTTTCCCTCTCCTGTTTTCATTTCTGATATCATGCCATTATGAAGGACCATTCCACCAATTAGCTGAACATCAAAGTGCCTCATACCAAGAAATCTTCGCGATGCTTCGCGTACAACCGCAAATGCAGGTATTAGAAGGTCATTTAGTGTTTTTCCATTTTTCAATTCTCTTTTAAATTCCGCGGTTTTACCAGCAAGCTCCTTATCAGATAAGCTCTGCATTTCTGGCTCTAGCACATTAATCTGCTGAACAATTTTTCTGAAGGACTTTATTATCTTCTTGTTCGTTGATCCAAATATCCTTTTTATAAAAAGAAGCGACAATGTAAAAATGAAGAATATAAGAATAGTTGTTAAAACTAACATAGAGTCTGGCATAAACTTGGGTAAAGTCTTATTTAATATGAGATTATATTACTAAACGTAGCTTGCGGCAATTAGATTCAGAAAATCTTTATTTACACACTAAGGAAAAGCTTCTTGCAGACGAAATGTTAAAGAATCTGCCAAAAGGGTTTAAAGATTCTCCGGTCAAGTTAGTTATCAAACGTTCCGAAGATCCAACTTTAATTTTAACTTTACCAAGAAAAGCAATACCTCATTACTAAGAAGTGGCTGGTTATATAATGTTTATCCATACCTAATTAAGTATATTAATGGGTAAATGAATTTTAATACAATCTTATTATACTTATACACACGTTGTATAGAATGAAGGCATGGAAGATTTTATAACTGCAAGAAGGAAAGATGATGCTGTGATATCTGTTTGTCAGGATAATAAGAAAAAAAACGTGTTAATCTCGGGACTCAATCAAGCCGCAAGGGATTTATTAAAATATGAAGAAGACAATTTACTTAATAAGCCGTTAATCAATATTTTGAGTACAAGAGCAGCCGATGATGTGAAAAGCTATTTAGAGTATACTGAAGATGGACGCGATTTGCCGGATATATTGCCAAAAGTGATAGGTTTTTCCTTAATTGACGCTAAAGGAGAAGATATAAAAACAAAGGTAAAAGTTTTTTGCACAACGCAATTTACTAATAGCAAGATTAATTATGAGCTATTGATACGTGACATTAGCCTGCTTCATAAGTTAAGAATATTTAGGGATAAATATCTGATGGGTAAAAAATATGAAAAACACAACTTGTTTGATATACCAAACAATGAGTCCACTATTTTGGAGTTGTATGTTCTATTGAGTTTTGCTTTTCAATACCAAATTACTGCAGTTATAGGAATAATAGGCTTAAATAGTAGCTGTAACGAGGCAAATGATGCACTAAAAATTGTCATAGAACATTTCTATCAAAATTGCCGTAGTGATGATTTTCTAGGATGTATTGATGAGAATAAGGTGCTTTTTATTTTGATTAACTGTGATGCAAAGAACACATCTAAAATAGTTAATCGTATACATTCTGCCATTAACAAGCAGTTATTAAAGCGAAAACTACTAAGTATATCAATAATTTATGGGAGTGTAATAAAAAGCATAGTGTCTTAAGATTCAGAGACACTTCTGTAGATGTGTAGTTTATTGTTATCTGAAATTCTTGACTTCCAATTTGGAAAATGCTATTATTATAATAGGTTATGTGAGGTAAGTATGGGTGCGCCAAGAAAAGCGTTTAGAATACAGTTGGTCAACCTAGGCAAAGTCTAGCCAATAGCCTAGAACAGACCATTATGGTGCGTAAGGTAACGAGCGTATCAAAGCTAATGGAATGGACAATTGCAGGGTACAACGAAAGTGAAGGTGTTGAGTCCCGAAATTTGTTATGACATAGAGGTTGACATTTTCCATGAGATGGAAGACAGCATGAAGGGTAACAACAAGGCAAGTTATCACTCACTCTATCGGGATCTGAGGCCGTGTCATGTGTTGAAATGGATTCTAAGTGAACTTGGGAGATCCTTTGTATTCCTAAAAGGTGCTCTGGAACAAGTCAATAAAGGCAAGGACTGGAGGAAGTGACCTTACCCAGAAAAAGTAGAGAGGAAGTTAAGAAGTTTTTTCAAAGAGGTGTGATATGACAAAAAGAAGAGAACATACAGCAGAATGCAAAAATGAAGACTGGAAAAAGAAACAGGTCAATCATCAGCAAAAATAGGAAGAGATTTGGGTATTAGCGGCTAAGCAGGTGGGTAAAAACATACAATGTCTGGAACCCAGGAAAAGGAACTTGTGACAAAGAAAAGTTTGATTTAAAGAAAGAGCTGGCAACGAGAGAAAGAGACATTTTAAAAAAAGCCCTGGGATATTTTGCAAACCAAAAAGAGTTTTTATAAAAGAACATGAAAACTGCTATAAAACACGGGAATTATGAAGGTTTTTGAACGTATCTGCTTGTATAGATGGATTACTCAGAAAAAAACAATAAGAGAAGAGCTCATACAAAGAAAAGCATCACAATGCAGGTGCGGAGCTCCTAAACTGAATTAAAGGCTTTAGGTAAAATCAAAACAATGTTATGCAGAAAAATGGCATTCAAGCTAAGCTTAGATGAAGGTTTAAAACTACAAATAACATATTGAATCAGAATTTCACCACTGATCAACTAAACAAGATATGGGTTTACGTACATAAAAACCAATCAAGGATGGTTGGCAATAATAGATTTAGTTGATAGGCATAGATATGGCTATTGCGCAAATCTGCTTATAGCGATCAAGGATCACAATACACCTCTAAAAATTATCAATTTTTACTGAGTACAAAAAGTATTATTTCTAGACAAAGGTTGTTGTTATGATAATGCTGTTTCAGAGAGCTTTTTTAGTTCACTCATACTCATTGATACTTCACAATACTCTGCACAACACCGCAATATTTGAATATATAGAAATTTTTTATAATAAACAGCGTAGACATTCTACATTGCATTCCTGAACTTTTTATTTTCATAGCAAAAACTTCTTTACTTCCTCTCTACTTTTTCTGGGTAAGGTCAGGCTTTAATCAAATCGCTTCAATTGCCGGAGCTGCTTGCCGTTGGAGCTGCTGCTGTTATGTATTATACTCAATGCAGACAACAAGATACTCAAATTGCTAATGCTCAAACAAATCAGGTAATTTCTAATAACTTAACTTTAGTTGAGTAAGACCAAGCTAAAAATCAATAGCATAACCATTATCTGAGAAAAAAGTTCAGAAAGATGTGTCCAATTAGCTAGTCAAGCAGAAGAGATAAAATGTAAAAATAGAGCTATTTCTACTGAGGTTGATTCTATTGAGTTAAGCAAGCTAACTAAAGCAACACTAGTTCAGCCTGGTTTACTAAGGGTTTTTTAAGTATCAACCCTTAAAAAAATCGGTGTAGGTTTGGGTAGTGTAATGTCTAAACCTACGCATGCGTTGCACAGAGATTTTAAATCACGTTGTTCTTTTGGAATTTGCAACTGATCGAGTATCATTTCTGCTGATTTTGGAACGATTGGCTTCAATAAAATGCCAATTATTCTGATATATTCGAGTAATTTATAAATCACTAAATTCATACGCTCTCTATCGGTTTTACTGAGTGTCCAAGGTGCACTTTTATCTATATAAGTATTAGCCTCAGAGGAGATATTGATAATTAAAAATATAATATGATTAAACTCATACTTTGAGAGATGATTCATTACTTGATCAAGTGTAGCTTTGCAATTTGGCAAACTCTCATCATCTTTAAGCAAATTTCGATCAATTGTTGGTACAACTCCCGAGCATTGCTTGTGCAGGAATGAAATTGTTCTTTGCACTAAATTACCTATATTGTTTGCCAATTCTGAATTTATTCGGCTGATCATGTTTTTCTTACTGAAATTACCATCTTGACCGAAACTTGCTTCTCGAAGAAGAAAATAGCGTAGTTGATCAACGCCAAACTCTTCTGCAAGACCGATTGGGTTGATAACGTTACCAAGAGACTTGGATATTTTTTCTCCTTCATTTAGCCACCAACCATGAACTGCAATTTGTTTTGGCAGTGGTAAATCTGCTGCAAGAAGAATAGCTGGCCAGTATACAGCGTGAAAACGCAATATGTCTTTACCGATCACATGAACGTTGAAGGAGTTTGTCCAAAACTTCTTATATTCCTCATCTTCTATATTAGGAAAGCCTATTGACGTGAGATAGTTAGTGAGCGCATCTATCCAAACGTAGATTACGTGTTTGTCATTTCCTGGTACTTTTATTCCCCAGTCAAAACTAGTACGAGAAATCGAAAGGTCAGTCAGTCCTGACTTTACAAACGATAACACTTCATTTTTTCTGCTCTCAGGAAAGATGAAATTCAGCTGATTTTCATATAACTCTAGCAGTTTGTTCTGCCAATTTGACAAGCGAAAAAAATAGCTCTCTTCTTTTATCCACTGAACTTCAGCGCCTGTTGGTGCTCTGCCATCTATCAACTCTGACTCCTGATAAAAAGCTTCGTCACGAACTGAATACCAACCTGAGTAAGAATCTAGATATATTTGTCCTCTCTCTTCAAGCCTATTCCATAGAACTATAACTGCTTGTTCATGACGTTCTTCTGTGGTGCGAATAAAATCATCACAATCAAAGTTCATTAGCTCAGCTAATTTTTTGAACGTAACACTTATTTCATCTGTAAATTCTTTTGGCTCTATTCCCTTTGCTTTAGCTGCTTTTTCAATTTTTTGTCCATGTTCATCTGTACCAGTAGTAAATTTGATGTTCTTTCCAGCTAGTTTTATAAATCTAGCTGCAACATCACAGATAAGGGAAGTATATGCGTGGCCGATGTGTGGCTTGTCGTTTACGTAATATATTGGCGTAGTGATATAAAAGCTCTCAAATTGCTTCATTTCATAGTGCTTAAAACTTAATCATATCTGCACTAGTAATAAAAATCAATATAACACAAACGATCTGAAAATCCATTATACCGCTGCGCGTTGCAGCGGTATTCTCGATTAGTAACTTATGCTTTAGCAGCACAACCTCCAAACTGTTGTGTCGCATTAGGATCACCAAATGCATACCCAGGTGTGCCATCATAAGAAGGAGCACTTGGAGAGTAAGCAGGTGGTGGTTCACGATACGAAGGATCTCTATGATAATTATCTACCGCTTCTTTAGCTCTCTCAATATTTTCTGACTCTTTCTCATGCTTCATATGAAAAGCCAAACTACCAGCAAAACATACAAGAGAATTAATACCAAGAATGACTAAACCCCAAACTGGTAAGACTGGGTTAATAGCGCAACCTACCAAAGCTGCTAAAGAAATTGCACCAACTGCAAATTCTATATTTCTGAACATTTTAAGTTTATTATCCAGGTAATCTACCTTTTCTGATTTTCTAGCCGTTTTTTCGCTGCTGTTGTACCAAACACACATTAAAGCATGGAAAGCAACACACGCAACTACAGCTACTATCCCTAAAGCTAATAATTTCCTGTTGTCTTCTGCGTCTTTTTTCTTATCTTCTCTGCTTAGCTGGTTACTACTACCAGAACCAAGGTTATTTATAATTGTAGTATGACCATTACCACTAAATAGGCTACGCAGTAGAAAATAATCCCAAAAATCTAAACCTCTATTATTGTGTACATGTACGTGTGTAACCTGAGGTCCCGTAGGTTGTGCCTACTACTTCCATTATCACGTTCTGTACTGTGCCTACGAGTTGGAATGCTATGTGTAAACTCTCCATACATTCTGTCGAACTCTTGCTCATTCCAAGTCGAATTCAGTGTATGCTGTAAAAACTCTTTAACATTATCGTTACTGTCAGATTTTTTTTATATAGGCAAGAGCATACCTTTCTAAAGCACTATCACGCATAGATATTTTCCTCAAATTAAGATTAAATTAATAAATACTCATTATAACAAAGTAAAGTTTACTTGTCAATTCAACCATAACCTAATACCCAGTTAATATCCTTCCCACCAGTTCTTTTACTGTCGGTACGTAGCCATTCTCATAAAATGGGTCTTGCTTAAATCTGTACACATTGTGTCCAGAAAACATGAGTTCATTTTCAACATTGCCGTCATGTACAATGTTTTGCAGTGTCTTTTGTATACAGAAACTCCTTGGATCTGGTTTTTGTCCTGTTGAATGGTCACCGTGATCTTTCCAATTGCTAAACAAACAATGGCTCAAACATCCCATGCAATTGATTTGATCTTGTCTTATCTCTGAAAATTTGCTTGGTGTCACAAAAATAACAGTTGTATCTGGAGTTTTCATTGCCTCTGTATAACCTGCTTTAGTCCATGTATTTGCTAGTTCTTTGCCTTTTGCAGTAAGGTAAATCTTTCTACCTCTGCTACCCATTGCAAATTCATTATTAAACTCTTCGCTTGCACTTTCCGAAAATTTTATTTGACGTGAATTTCGTTCCTGTAGCTCATGTATGAAGTTATTTCTTACTGCAGATGAGTAGAACCCTGTTGGACTAAATTTATTTAAAAATACATCACCTTCTTCTAAAGTAAGTAACTTCTTTTTCCATTCTGTAGAGATCGGGCTTTCTTTCGTCAAAAGCGGACGAGTACCAAACTGAAAAGCTATTGGTCCGATTTGTAAATTGTCAAACCAATGTTCCCAATCTTTCAAATGCCACACTCCCCCCGCCATAACAATTGGTGTTTCAGAAAGACCGACCTCATTCATGAAAGATCTAAGCTCTGCAACTCTTTCAAATGGAGCCTGTGGTAATTCCGGATCTTCACTATTACTGAGTCCATTGTGACCACCAGCAAGCCACGGATCCTCGTATACTACTCCACCAAGTAAAAAAGAAGATATTTTTCGGTAAGCACGCTTCCATAATGCTTTAAAAGCGCGTGCCGATGAGATAATAGGGTAATAATAAACTTGATATTTAGCTGCAATTTCTCCGAGTCTGTAAGGCATACCAGCACCGCAAGTGATACCATGAACTAAGCCTTTTGCTTTTTCTAATATGCCATGAAGCACTTGTTCTGCTGCCCCCATTTCCCAAAGCACATTCATATGTACTCTTCCACGGCCTTTTGATATTTCATTCGCTATTTTTGCTTGACTAACTCCAGCCTCGATACTATACTCAATTAATTCCTTATGTTTTTCATTTCTTGTTTTACCTTTATAAATCAGTGGTACTAACTCGCCGTTGTCATCGATAAGTTTAGCATTTGCACCAGAAAACGTACCGACAGCACCTGCTGCAGCAAATGCCCCACCTGATCTTCCATCACTGATTGCAATGCCTTTGCCGCCCTCGACGATTGGCCACACTTCTTTCCCTGAAATCACTATCTTTTTTATCTTATTTTTCAAAATTTCCTCTTAATCTTTTACTCTATTTTACTTGATTACTAAAAAAATAATAGCTTTTCTTTTAATACACATACATTCAGTTTTAAGTAGACATAACAGCTACGGCACATATTCTCTTTAAGAAGTCTTTTGCTATATGATAATAGGTCTAACAGGTGGAATTGCAGTCGGAAAGAGCTTTGTAGCCAATTGCTTTAAAGAATTTGGTGCCATTGTGTTTGATGCCGACTCTGTCGTGCACCAGCTTTATAAAGTGGACGAAAACATAATAAGTTATGCAGAAGAAAAATTTTCTGGGGTAGTAATAAATGGGAAAATTGATAGAACAGTATTGTCTAAATATTTTTTAGCCTATGATGAAAATTGGAAGCAATTCCAGTCTTTAGTGCATTCCGCTGTGCGAAATGAATTAGAAATTTTTATTGCTCAGGAAAAAAAGACCGATAGGAAGCTCTTAGTCTTGGACATTCCACTCCTGCTGGAAACTAGATTCCGTTTATATTGCGACTTTATTGTTTTCATCCATGCAGATAGCATTGTGCAAGCTAAAAGGCTCAGTGAGCGTAATATGGATAAAGAAAAGCTGGATCTAACGTCCAGTATTCAGCTACCTATTGAAGAAAAAAGGCAAATGAGTGACTTCATCATCGATACCAGCGCAAATGTTTTTTCTCAAGTGAAAGATATAATAAACTCGTTAGATTTCAGCATGTGATACGGTTATTTTCCACCAGATTACTCCGAATTTTAGCTGTACTATCCGCAGGTTTTACCATTAAAATTTCAAACCTTGAGCCTGCGTTCAAAAACGATTCTACTGATCTGCCGAAAAAATCATATCTCCATCCCTTGAATAATTTATCTATCTTCCCAGATATTGATCCAGCTAACTCATTTTTTGATGAAACTAACTTTCTTGATATGTTGTTTTCCTTACATTTGCTCTCTAAAATAATCGAGAGTATATCAAATACAGATTTATCATAATTATCTGACAGAGTATAATTTTGCTGCACAAATTCCTTTTCATTCTCATTGAAAATATCTATAAATTCTAATAAATCTTCCTCTTTTATATTTTTTGTGTTCCTCTTAAGGTCATCTAAAACCTCGTCAATACGCTCCACATTTTTTTCAATAAGACCAATTATTACAGCATTATTAATTACTTTATTACGATTGATATTATAGCGTTGTGCTAAAGTCTCTTGCCACTCACTTACTGCTTTAACAACTAACATTAGCCTCGGATTTGCTTCATAGTTAAATTTAACCCTCCTCCATGCATCTTTTGGACTATGCAAATACCTATTTATATTAACCAATAATTCCATCTCTTCTTGAAACCAACTCATCCTATTACTTTCTTCAAGTTTACTGCACAATATTTGGTGTAGGTCATATAAGTGTACCACATCGCTTATTGCATAGTCTAATTGGTCCTCAGATAGTGGACGACCTAACCAGTCTGAATTTTTAGCTTTAATCTTATCTAGCACTATCCCTTGATATTGTTCTACTACTTTTGAGTAACCAATAAAGTCATGATAATAATGACAAAACATAGCAGCAACTTGAGTATCAAAAATGGGAGTGGGAACACACTTAAACACAGTTAATAGGGACTCTATGTCTTGCCGACAACTATGAAAAACTTTGGTTATGTCTCGATTCAGCATTATCTTCTTAATGAGCGACAAGTCAATCTCTGGTACTAGTATATCTACAATAAAACTCTTATCTCCGTAAGAAATTTGAATTAGCGACAATCTTGGGTAGTAGATTAAATTGTTTCTAATGAACTCCGTGTCAACTGCTATAAATTTTGGCTCTTTTGCTATCAACTCTTCACATGCATTCTCCAGTTCCGATGTCGTACTAATTAGCATATATTTTTTATTCAGTGGCTATATTTTACCACTTATATTAAATCTTTACAATTGGTTGAAATTCAAAGCACAACTATATGATAACTAACTCTTCTGTAAATATACAGTTTTGCCAGACACAACAGTACGTATTACGCACCCTTTTACCTTACGTCCATCGAAAGGAGAATTCTTTGACTTACTAGCAAAGGTGTCAACTTTAATTTCCCATTCATGATTCAAATCAACTAAAATTAAGTCCGCTGCAAGGTTTTTTTGTATACGACCACGTGGCACATGTATTATATCTGCAGGCTTATATGTCAATTTTGCAAGCACATCAAGTAGACCCATTTGTCCACTGTGATATAGTTCAAGTGAAAGGGGCAGAATTGTTTCAAGGCCAACAATACCAAATGCAGCATTTTCAAGTGGTAGATCTTTAGAACTACGATCATGGGGTGCATGATCAGTTGCAATGCAATCAATCACACCTGTTTTTAAACCTTCAATCATAGCTAAACGATCTTCTTCAGTGCGAAGCGGCGGATTCATTTTTGCGATTGCTCCATGTTGCTTTACTATATCTTCGGTTAAAGTAAAGTGATGAGGAGTTACTTCACATGTAACATTTAATCCCAAATCTTTTGCACGTTTAATAGCATCAAGTGAATCTTTTGAAGATACATGTAAAATATGGTAGTGTACATTTTCTATGTCCTTCATTAGCAGTATATCACGAGTTACCATAACCGATTCCGATGCACTCAAGATTCCCTTCACTCCCAATTCTTCAGAAATCTTACCCTCATTAATTGCACCACCAGCAGATAAATTTAAATCTTCTGCATGTTGAGCAATAGGAACATCAAGCATACTTGAATAAAGCAGCGCCTGTCTCATAATCATTGGGTTCATAACTGGCATACCATCATCGGTGAACCCAACCGCACCTACTTCCTTTAAAAGTGCCATTTTAGTTAATTTTTCTTCCGAAGTGGTGATTTTAGCGTAAAATTCAACATTCACATGTGAAGTTTCAAGTGCTCTATATTTCAAATATTTAGCCAAGACAACACTATCAATTGCTGGAACAGTGTTTGGCTGACAAACTACAGTTGTAACGCCTCCTGCAGCTGCAGATTTGCTACCCGTATGTATAGTTTCTTTATGCTCTTGACCTGGTTCACGAAAATGCACGTGAATGTCAATAAGGCCTGGCATTAGAACAAGCCCTTTACAGTCTATTGTTTCATCAACTCCACTTGTTGAAAGTAATGATTCGCTAAAATCAACAATTTTATCCCCTTCAGTTAACAATGAACCTTTTATATCAAGTTTAGTTCCTGGGTCGATAATACGAGCATTTATATACGCAATTTTATAGCCTTCCTTTTGCCCTGTCTGCAATAAATTCCAAGATTGTGTCATTATATTTAAGTATCGATTACAAAATAAATCTAAAGTTTTTTTAGTAAAATACAACCAAATTAAAGTGATGGTATAATAACTAGCAATAAAGAATATTTAAATTACTAACTTAATATCTAAGCAGCTATTCTATAACTATTATTTTCGATCTCGACATTACTAAGTGCTGTATTTGCCTTATAAAAACAGTAACATCCTACTGCAAGAAAAGTTGATGCAGCTATAATAAGTGAAACACATATTGCTAAATGAAGCATTGTTAGATTTGCACCAACAGCAAATGCTCCAGATGATACAAAAGAAACAGCGGCGTAAATACCTTGCTTTTTACTATAAATTCTTGCTTTCAAGAATTTTTCATTTAGCTCTTCATCTTTGCTTTCAGATTGTTTCTTTAGATTCTTCTCTAGTACTTTACTTTTATTTTCAGATTCCTGTAGCCTTGTTTTCAGGTCGTTATTTTCATTTTTAAGTTGAGTTACTTCGTCAGTTAAGCCTTGCCTTGTATCATTCAGCTGATTACTTTGTGCAGTCAGTTGAGTTACCTGAGCTTCGAGCTTTCCAATCTCTTCTTTCTTCCTTTCAAGCTCCCTTGTTTGACTAGCTAAATTACTGTTTTCCTCTTCAAATTGAGCTGCTTCTCTAGTTTTTTCATTCAAGCCTTTCTGCAACTTGTTAACTGCGTTTTCAAATTCCTTTGTTTTTGCAACTAAGCTTTGCTGTGCTTGTTTTAGTTCTTCTTTTAATTGAGAAGCATTGTTCTTTGCAATATCTAGCTCTTTCTCCCTCTCTTTGAGTTGAGCTTGAGTATCCTCCAGCTCTTTTCCTGTAAATTCTGCCTTTCCTTTTAGCTCAGTTTTTGCTTCCTTGAGCTCTGTGATCTCTGCTGTGAGAACAGCTATTTTACTAGCCTGACCTTGCTTTATACTGTTCAGCTCTTCTATTTTTTTCTTGAATTCTTTCTCATTTTGTTTTGATTGAACTTTCAAATCTTCCAGTGCCTTCTTTTCTTCTGCAAACTGATTGTTCAGATTACCAACATTCTTTTCTAGCTTAGCGTTTGTTGACTTAAGTTCCTTTATAGTACTATTAAGCTTGGTTACTTTTTTAGTTTGTTCATCCAGCTCTGCTTTCTTTTCTGCAAGCTGATCTTTTGTCCCTTTAAATTCTGCAGTAAGTTTATCTACTTGATCATTGAGTTGATTAGTCTTCTGTTGTTCTTGTGTTAATTTTTCTTTTTCATCATCTAGCTCTTTAGTTTTTCCAACCAAACTTTGTTGTATATTCTTTAACCTTCCCTCTAATTGAGTTTTTTCATTAGTAAGCTTAGCTACTTCTTCTTCTCCTTTTTTAAGTTTTTCTTCTACGTTTGGAGCATATTCAATGGGTATTTCAGAAAGCTTAATCTCTTTATTTTCTTCCTCAACTTTTTTAAAGAACTCCTTATCATTCACATCGACATATGACAAAACTGCATGGTAAAATATGCCACAAATATAAGCAATAGGAAGATACTTAGATGGATTGTTGTCTGATTTAAAATTCTCCTGCTGCACTTCCTGAATAAGGTTATAATAGGTATCAATTTTATGATAGTGTGGCTCCAAATACTCTAAAGCTTTACCCGTTTCCAGTTTTAATGGTTTACCTACATGCTTATAATGCATACCAGCATTACCGTGTGGCAAACATGGTACTGGATCTGATTGACAAGCTACTCTAGTAGTCTTATTTCCAAGACAATCATTGTAAACTTTAGCAGCACCATTATAGAAAACTCTTGGAGAGCCAAAAGTTGCAACATGAACATCTTCGGCATTTTCTGTTTTATTAAGGCATAAAGCAGCTATACTAGCAAGAGCACCTCCCATGCTATGACCTGTAACATTGATTTTTAAATCTTTGATTGCTAACCCTTGATCATTAGCATAACCTTGTAATACTTTATGTATGCTAGGCCAAGAGCGTTTGAATAAGAAGTAGAAACCAGAGTGGACATAATGATCTTCAGGTAAAAATGATAATTTAGCTAAAGAAGCACGAAGATCTTCCTTCACATCATTCAAATCGCGAGTCCCATGATAAGCTATAGTCACTTCCTCGCCTTTAATAAAAATATAACCAGCATCTCGATTATATGAATTGCTACCAGTTAAAGCATAGCCGACATCGTGTTGTTCTAACTTATAATCAGTATCCGAGCAATATTTGTCTTCAATGAGTTCATTGTCGTAAAATTTTATAATTTGATAACCTTCTTCTTCAAATTGCCTTTTAGTTTTGTACTCATCTTGCTTTAATTTTCTGTCCACATTACCGTAGGAAATCTTGCTAAAAGTACACATTTTTCGCAATTTTTCTTTATCAAATCCTGCAATTTCTCTTTTTATCAGATCAGCAAGATCAGAAGCATAGTCTAATTCAGCTTGTTTTGTATTTAAACCTAGAACTTCGCATAAAGCAGCATGATCTAAATCAGGTTCTTTATCTAAAGATTCTATTAAACTCTTATATATTCCATTTATAAGGAGAGGATCAGAGTTAGCATTATCTACTTTACTAAGAAATGATTTTAACCGTCCAAGAGAATTTTTGTATTGCGGAGTTTTCGCTTTATTTAAAAGTAATTCTAAAGCTTGAAGTGTTTTGCCTATTTCCTCATGATTAATATGCTCAAAACTATTACCAATAGAATTCATTGAACTTTCAGCAACAGTTGATCCGCTCAAAGAAGTATGTAGATCATTCTCTAGATTAGGAGGCGCCATATTTCTTACCTACTATAAGCTTAATTAATTTAAGTATACTACTTAGGTAAGTATTTAGTCAAGTAATGTATTTAATTTATTTAGTGAAATTACTAAAATTCTCTTATTTTTAACGATATAAGTAACACGTAAGACTTAATCCACTCCATTATGTTCTGAGACCATACATCTAAGACTTTTACTTGTTACAACTACTGTGCCTGCAATCTTATCATGCCAAGTTTGGCAACTTTTGTCGAAGCTTGCCCATATGAAACCTAAGAATAGTGGTGTAGTTGACAATATAAAGGAAAAAAACCTCTTTATTGCTTGTTTGAGAGTCAATTTTTCAAAAGTTTGTGCACTCACAACTCTAAGCCCAAGTAATAATTTTCCAGGTGTAGCACCAAACCTTATCCACATATATGCCACATAACTAAAAAGCATAATAAATTGAACTATCTGATTTAGAACTAGTAACTTAATTACTTTACTCTGCATTGCTGTTTCCTCTGCAGATAGTGGCACATGCATTTGATATTTTGCAGCAACTTGGCCTAATATTTTACTACTCTCTGAGCTCATAAAGAGTTGATTTAAGACCTGACCGCAAAATTGCAAAAATAAAACAATGATAATTAAATCAAGTAGCACTGACAAATAGCGTCTAAGTCCCGTTACGTAACATATTCCATTTTCATCTTTCTTTACCCTTTGAATAGCATTTATAGAAGAAAGAATGGCAAATGAACGATTAAAAAACTTGTGTAACATAAAGCACTTTCCAATGTTTGAGTGCCCCTGGCCGGACTTGAACCAGCATGCTCTTGCAAGCAACAGATTTTGAGTCTGCCGTGTCTACCATTCCACCACAGGGGCCTACTTTAATGCTATAAGCAACACAGGATTAGTCAAATTTTTTTCTCTTTTAAGTCGAGATTGAATATTCTACAATAATCAATCATTACTCTAAAAACTTAAAATGAATGAATTAGTTAACCTTATTGATTCAAGAGAAGAAATATGTAAATTGCCACATAATTTAGAAGCAGAGCAAATGCTCATTGGTGCAATGATTCGAGATAATAGAATTTGTGATGCAGTTGAAGACATAATCACAGCAGATAATTTCTATGATCCACTACATCAAAGCATTTTTACCCAGATATCTAAAACCAGAAAACACGGCATAGTCGCCAATGAATTAAGCCTAAAGATGTTTTTTGAAAATGATAAAGCATTTGCCGAATGTGGTGGAGTTGAGTACCTAGCAAAACTTGCAGCAAAGGCAAGCATTGCACTTGATATCTATAGCTTGACCAGAATAATCCGTGATACTTATTTAAGGAGATGCTTAATCAAACTCGGGCAGGAGATAGTTGACGATAGTTACAACTACGACATTGAAAATCCTGCACAGGTACAAATTGAGCAGGCAATGACAAAATTGTTCAACTTAGCAGTAAAAAAGCAAGGTGAGAAAACATACATAAAGCTTACAAGTTCAATTAAAGATGTGGTTGAGAAGATCAGCAAGCTGAAGAATAACCCAGAGGCGCTAGGTATTACAACCGGACTTCAAGACCTAAACCAGCTTCTTGGTGGTTTGCAGAAATCTGATCTGTTAATTATAGCTGCAAGACCTTCAATGGGGAAGACAGCATTGGCGCTGAACATCGCACTTAATGCTTGTAAGATTTTGCAAAAAAGAACAGATAAACAACACTACGTAGCGTTTTTCTCACTTGAAATGTCAGCAGAGCAATTGACTGCAAGATTGATTACTATAGATTCAGGCATTGGTTATTATAAGGCACTGACTGGGAGAATTAGTGATTTTGAATTACACGAATTCATTAATGCTAGTACAGATCTATCCGAATTACCTTTCATCATAGATGACACTCCTGCGTTATCAATTAGTGCTCTTCGTACCAGAATACGTCTTCTCTATCAACTATATAATGTAGAGGTGGTCTTTATCGATTATCTGCAGTTAATTCGAGGAACAACAAAAAGGAGTAGTGAAAATAGAGTGCAAGAAATCTCAGAAGTGACACAAGGTTTGAAAGCAATTGCAAAGGAACTAAATATTCCCATTGTCGCACTATCGCAGCTCTCTCGTTCTGTTGAGCAGAGGGATGATAAGAAACCACAACTTTCCGATTTACGTGATTCAGGAAGCATAGAGCAGGATGCAGATATAGTAATGTTCCTCTATAGAGAAGAATATTATGAATTAAGAAAACAGCCAAATGAAGGGAGTAATAAACATCGAGAGTGGCAAGAGAAAATGGAGAAAATTAGAAATATTGCAGAACTGATTATTGCAAAACAAAGAAACGGACCAATTGGTAGTGTGAAGCTACATTTTGACTCTAACAGAGGTGCGTTTAAAGATTATACAGAAAGATATAGTCTCTAGTGGTCTTTAGGAAATGCTGGAAGTATTCAACAAATCATACGAGTCAAGTTAAGGAAAAATAAGAATGAAGAGGATAGAATAATAAGGTATAAGTTCTGCAAGATACATTTTTAATGAGAGAAGCAACAATGAATAAAATAACTCGCTTATCAAAGAACCTCAATGAATTTTTAATGAAAAAGCAATCGATTAAGACAGAAAAGAAAGAGGTAATTTCACTAGGCTCTGTGAACAAAATGTTAGCAGGTCAAATTAATTGAGGGCAGGAAGTATAAAAAAGCGGTAATTTAACCTAATGATCATAAATATAGAGAAGTTACCGTATGAAATATCACATAAAAAAGGAAATTTGGAAGCAAATTTTTGCATTTTTAAAGAGCACAAAAGGAATACACAGTAAAAATGAGGAGAAGTTAAGAATATTTATGGAAGCAGTGTGGCAAAGTGGCCGCCAATGACCAAGAATTTACGGTAATTACAGGAGTATACATAGGAGGTTTAAAAAGTGGTGCGAAAAGGGAATTTTGGCAAAATTACTTAAGTATGCACAACAAGATCCAGATTTGGAAATCTCCATAATTGATGGAACAATCATCAGATCTCATTCATGTTCAGCTGGATATAGAAAAGATTCTCAGGCTCAAGAGGTCTTAGGGCGGAGTAAAGGTGAACTAAAATCACGCACTTGTTGACGCATTGGGAAATCCACTCAAATTTATTCTGACCTTAGGCCAAAGGAACGCAGGCATCACAATTCTGATTAAAAATGTCTCTAGCTCCACTGTAGTGGCCGATAAAGGCTATATGCTTTTATTGCTAGTCTTGAAAGTAAAGGATGCACTGTTGTTATTCCACCAAAGCGGAATCGTAAAGTGCAGAAACATTATGATGAGCATATTTATAAAGAGCGGCATCTGATTGAGTGCTTCTTCGGGAAAATTAAAAATTTTAAACGCATTTTCTCTCGTTTTGATAAGACTACTGAGGTCTTTATGGGTTTTTTGAATTTTATCAGAGTACTCATATGGTTATTCTAAAATTTTGTTCACAGAGCCTAGTTTTATGTGTGTGATTCATAGAGGTTATTACAGCTGATTTGTCAAATCAAGTCTAAACTCGAAATAGGTAGTCTGTTAAGAGATTTTATATTTTTGAAGTGATCTTAACCTCTGATCGTGCTTGTAATTTTGCATGACAAATGGCTCTTTTGACGAGATATAATTTTTTTGCACTTCACTTAAACAAGGAATTGTACTTTCTAGTTCTTTGCCATGGAGTTTTTCCTTGAAGAGTACTATGAGAACGTTGTTTATTATAATATTCTTCCCAACCTCTAAGTTTAATTTGCAGTTCAGGATCCTTGATGTTAACGCTACTATAAAATTCATCTAAATCTGTACGCTGTGCTCTTTCCACTTTGCCATTTAAATGTGGAGAAAACGGCTTAATAGGACGAAATTTAATTTTCCATTCTACTAAGCACATTCCTACACCTCATAAGCAAAAAATTCCTGCCCTCTATCAGTTTGAATTCTTTGACAATGAAAGGGCATTCTTTCTCTTAGCTGTTCAAGGAAATCCAGAGTATTTTTTGAAGCATACGCGTCAAGTTAAGAGAATACGCCCAATATAGCAACCATTTAAGGTTTATTTGTTATATTTATTTTTTAAGAAATCTTGATCTAAAATAAGATAATTTTTTTTAAAGAATCGGAAGTGTTAAATAAACTGTGTCAAACCGAATTTTTAATTCAACTCAATTTTCAATCTACCAGGAAAGAAGATGTCAAGTTGAGATACAGTTAAAGACCAATTAGGCAGAGCCATTTTTGCTCTACTTTTTTTATAGCACAATATACCTGCTTATACAAGGCATTTGTGTTGGTAAATGCGCCCTTGGTCTTGGGAAATTTCCTAATTTGCCTGTGTAGCCCCTCAATGGGATTAGTAGTATAAATTAGCTGCCTAACTGGCCCAGAATATTTAACACTCCCGGCTGGTGTTGAGTTTTCGCTCGCAATTTTTCCATAACCGTCTACACTTCTCCAACCAAGCAAAAAACAACCCATCTTTTTGGCAATACGGCAAACCTGTGTAATTCGCTTCACCTCAACAGTTGCATCAATAGTATCTTTTATTTGGGTTGCAAAATTTTCTCCAGTGTAGCCGGCATCAACTAGTATATTTTGAGAGGTTTTCTTTAGCATTTTTAACCATTATCAAAGCACTGCTACGGTCAGTTACTTCTGCAGTTGTCACATGAATTGCATGTCTTGAGTATCAACTGCAACATGGGTTTTATACCAGAAATCTTTTTGCCAGCATCATAGCCCTTCTTTTCAGCAGTATCTGTGTTCTTTACACTCTGTGCATCAATTATACAAAAGCTGATTTTCTCTCTCCGACCATTGCTTTGTCTCAATTAATTTTTTTTAAGACTAGTTGCAGAAAACTTGATTCTTCTCCATTTTTTTATTCCAGATTTGAAAATAGTAGTATATGTTTTCCCACTTTGGAAAATCCTTTGGTCCATTGACAACCGCTTTTTAGAATGTACAGCACTCCACAAAATATACCATAAGTTTTCTTGGCCTTGTTTTCTTTCTGCTGCTTTCCAGTATTGGTCTGATTTTTTTAAATTGTTCTCGACTTACATCACTTGTTTTGCATATATATATACCACACTCTTAAATCTATGCCTACTTTACCTCATCCTCTAGAGATTTTAAACAGGTTCTAAGAATCTGTAGCTTTCAAAAAGAAATTAACTACAGATTTTATATCTAAGTTATTTTACAGAATTTTTCCTTTCTTTATTTAACACCCAAACTTACAACATTGAGTGCTTTTCATGAAATACGAGGTCATTTTAAGTTATAGTTAAGCCTATATTCAGCGAATTACTTTCGCAAGTACAATTGATTTTAGTGTTATAATGCTCTAACAGTAAAGAAGTCATATAGATACTAATGTTTTTTGTGTCCAAAGGAATATCATTTTTTTTTGTTAACTTGCTTACTAATGATGTGCTTATTGATCTATGTTCATTTTCTACTTTTATAGTTAGTAGTGTTTTATCTTCTGTTTTAGCCAGCAAAATAGACACTAATTCAATTTGTGCCACTGCACTGACTATAGTTATCACCATATTGGAGATTATCTTATTTATTCTTTCAATTAAGTCTTCTGTAGGGCATTCACTTATCTTCCACTTAAGCTTTACTTTTTTTTTAATAAATAATTTTCTATATTGGATTTAGTCTTATCAAAGCTGCGATTATCTAATGAAGAAGAATACGCTTGCTTCATAACTTTATATTTATATATTAAACCATTAGAGCTTTCTTCAAGTAGTGATGTTATTTCTTTTAGCATATTAGGATTGTTTTCTTCAAACTCTTCCAATCCACCCACTATTCCTTGCATAGAACTAGCAAGATCATGAAGAATTCGTCCTGATAGGCATTCTGTTATTAACATTATGTTTTTATTCATTGGATAAAAGTATAAATGATTTAAGTTAACCCTATATTGGTAGGCACGTAGTAGTCAATTTAAGAGAAAGTTTCGTTGTGTTTTTTGTGTCCAAGCATTAATGTAGTATTAATAATTGTGAGATTTATAAAAGAACTATGAGTACTTATGCTAAATCGGGAATAGATCTAAAACTATATAATGAGCTGATAAAAAAAGTTAAACCTATTATTGAAAAGACTAAAGGAGAAGAAGTAATTAGCGAAGTAGGGTCATTTTCTGCATTGTTTGATTTTTCTACGCTGAGTAAGAAGTACGACCATCCAGTGCTCGTTTCCTCAACTGATGGAGTGGGAACAAAATTGTTAATAGCTCAAGAAGTGAATAAGCATGATACTATAGGTATAGATTTAGTTGCAATGTGTGTAAATGACTTACTTGCACAAGGAGCAACGCCTTTATTTTTTCTTGATTACTTTGCAACAGGCGTTTTGAGCAAAGACGTTTTAGTATCTGTGATCCAAAGCATTGCAAAGGGGTGCAAGCAAGCTAAAATAGCATTGGTTGGTGGAGAAACTGCGGAAATGCCTGGAATGTATGGTAATAATCACTATGACCTTGCAGGATTTGTAGTTGGTGTAGTTGATAAAAGCAAAATTCTTCCAAAATGTGATGCTATGAAGGAAGGTGACTATATAGTCGGCTTAGAGTCAAATGGAATTCATTCAAATGGATTTTCTTTGGTGCGCCATATTTTCAAAAGCTTAGGTATAAATTATAATGATATATCTCCATGGAATAATAAATCTTGGGGTGAAATACTACTTGAACCAACAAAGATATATGTTGATTCTTTGTTGCCTATCGTGTCAAAAATAAAAGGCATTGCACACATCACAGGTGGCGGATTAATAGATAATATTCCGCGGATTCTTCCAAAAAACTTATTTGCAAACATAGACATTAACTCCTGGAAGTGGCCAGATATATTTTTATGGCTGGAAGAAAAAGGCAAAATAGAAAAGAGAGAAATGTTAAAAACATTTAATTGTGGTATTGGTATGGTGCTGATTGTAGATCCCGAAAATGTTAAGGATGTGGAAAGCCATTTCCAAAAGCGTGGAGAAAAAATTGAAATTATTGGAAAACTTGATGAAGCATGTAATCCTCTATCTGATAGAGTGGTATTTAGTTAACCTAACTTTACTGGCAGTCTTTTTGCAACTTCTAAGTATGCTTCTTTCAAGTCACCTAAATTCAAACGAAAGACGTCTTTATCTAGCTTTTTATAAGTATTTTTATCCCATAACCTGCAGTTATCAGGGCTGATTTCATCGGCTAAAATGATTTTAGTACTGTCATTTATTAATCTGCCAAATTCTAATTTGAGATCAACTAAATGTATATTTGCATTTGAAAATAGGTCGACTAAAATTTTGTTAATCTCTAAAGTTTTAGCTTTAACTTCATCCATTTCTTTGCTAGATAGCCAATTAAAGTACAGTATGTGATTTTCATTCACCATTGGGTCGGCTAGGTCATCATTTTTGTAAAAAAACTCGATTATAGGAGATGTAAGTGCCTCACCTTCTTTGATATTAAAACGTTTGCAAAAGCTGCCAGCTGCAATATTTCTAACCACTATCTCAAGAGGTATTATCTTAAGTTTTTTAACTAGCTGTTCTCTTTCGTTTAGAGTTTTTATAAAGTGCGTGCTAATTCCTGCTTCTTCAAGCTTTTTCATGATAAAAGCACTAACATGATTATTAATTATTCCTTTACCCTCAATGATTTCATATTTTTCCTTGTTGAACGCTGTAACATCATCTTTAAAGTGCTGTATGACAGTTAACGAGTCTTCAGTTGCTATAATGGATTTTGCTTTACCTTCGTAAATGATTTTATTCGATGACATGATTAATTTAGCTGTATACTATAAGATAATATCAAATTGCTGCTTAGTTTACTACAAATTTGCTAATGACATTTAGTGTTACAGTGTTAACCATATTTCCAGAAATGTTCCCCGGGTTTTTGAACTATTCTCTTGCCGGAAAAGCGTTAGAAAAAAAAATATGGAACCTTGAAGTAATAAGTATTCGTTCTTTTGCAAAAGATAAACATTCAACTGTGGATGATGTTCCATATGGAGGTGGAGCAGGAATGGTTATGCGTCCTGATGTGGTTGGCGATGCAGTTAATAACGTGCTTTCTGTTCATAAAAATACTAGATTTATTTATATGACTCCATCTGGCACAAAATTTAATCAGAATATTGCCAGAGAATTATTAGAGTTTCCTCATATAACAATATTGTGTGGTCGATTTGAAGGTATTGACCAAAGAATAATTGATGTATATACTCCTTATGAGTTAAGTATTGGAGATTATATACTTTCAGGAGGTGAGCTGGCTGCAATGGTAGTTCTTGATACATGCGTTAGGCTTCTTCCAGGTGTAGTAAGTAATTCCGATAGCGTTATTGAAGAAAGTTTTAGTTATAGTGGTGGTATGCTTGAATATCCTCAATATACTAGACCTGAGCAGTGGAATGGGCATAAAGTTCCTGAGGTTCTATTGTCTGGCAATCATAGGAAAATAAATGATTGGAGGCAGGAGCAATCTTATGTTATAACAAAGGAGCGTCGACCCGAGTTGTTGAATGGAGATGATAAATGACAAATTTGCTTGAGAAATTTAATGAGCAGCAAATGCAAATACTAACTAAAGAGCTGCCGGTCTTTCGTCCTGGTGATGATTTGAAGGTCACTTTTAAAGTAGTTGACGGTGCAAGTGAACGTATACAGATATTTGAAGGCGTGTGCATTTCACAAAGAAACCGCGGATTACACTCTTCTTTTTCAGTTAGAAAGGTAAGTCATGGAGAAAGTATAGTATCGCAATTTTTTGTTTACTCTCCTGCATTGATTTCAGTACAAGTGATAAGAAAGGGAAAGGTCCGTAGAGCAAAATTGTATTATCTGTGCAAGCTGTTTGGGAAAGCTGCAAGGGTCAAAGAACGTACTACTTATGTTAAAAAGAAATCTAAGTAGATACAATAGGGAGTGATGTCAATTGTGTCATCCCAGTGCATGGCACTAGGATCTGCCTTATTCTATATCATGGATGTGATTTTTAGCATAGAGTCTGTTGTCTGATTTGTAGATATTTTTATAACTGGATTCCAGTGTTAGCTACTATGTATGACATCAATGGTTATTAAACTGGACGTTTGTACATCTATGGGCTTGACGATAGGATCCAGGAAAAATAAATGAGTATAAAGAAAAAATTTCTTAAATTGCTTCAGTCAAGGCGTGTGCACGCTCGTATAAAAAGGAAAAATAAAAAGAACAGAATGTTACGCTTTTGCTCTTTCACGGCACTAGTTATCTCACTTGGCTGCCCTATATGTATATTGTTAAGTATATTAGTTAACTCCTATAGCGCCTTAACAGTAACGAAAATTTTATTGCCAATTGAAATAAGTGCTGATCTTACTTTAACGAATAATCCTGGTGATTTCCGATATAAGTCCATTATCCTACTCAATAATTCTTTACATAAAGTATTTGAAGGAATTGATTTTAAAGACAGTGACGAAATTTTAAGTCGTAACTCTTACAAGGAGCTAGAGAAGTTTTTTCTTAAGAGAGTAAAAAATAGTGGTGAATATGAGATTTGGTTTACCGCATCGAGTGTGATCAATTCAGTATATAAAAATAAATGTTTGAATGATCGTTACGCTAAATTACTTGATTGCTTGAAAGAAAAGGGGAGAGTAAGAAAATTTTTTAATAAGTCTCTATTTCTTAAGTCTGATTCTCGTGAGCCCGAGAATGCAGGGATTTTAGGGGCATTTATCGGTTCATTAATGACAATTGTAGTGTGCTTAGTATTGGCACTACCAATAGGAATTATGTCGGGCGTCTGTCTTTATGAATTTATGCCTAAAAATAGGCTAATAACTAGTATTGTAGAAATTAGCATGAACAACCTTGCTGCAGTGCCTTCGATAATATTTGGTGTAGTAGGACTGACTCTCTACCTTGGCATATTTGGGCTACCCCGTTCTTCACCGCTTGTTGGTGGGATGACTCTTTCATTTATGATGCTGCCTAATATTATCATTGCGACAAAAAATGCCTTTACAAACGTTCCTATTGCAATAAAAGATGCAGCTTTTGCTCTTGGAGCACCTCACGTCAAGGTAATATTGGATCACTCTTTGCCGATTGCGTTACCAAGGATAATACATGGTGCTGTGCTTGCAATTGCAAGGATTTTAGGAGAGTCTTCCCCTTTACTTATGATAGGTATGGTAGCATTTATTGCTGATACACCTACATCCTTCTTCGATCCGGCAACTGTTCTACCTGTACAAATATATATATGGTCAAGTAGTCCTGAAATTGCATTTATTGAACTTGCTGCCATTGCAATTATAGCTTTGTTGTTAATGCTATTTGCTTTGAATTTAATAGCAAATTTTGTAAAAAGAAAGTTCGAGTTTTTTGATTCATGAAAGTTATTGTTTTATCTGGTTATGGCTTAAATTGTGAAAAAGAAACTGCATTTGCATTTATGGAATGTAGCAGAAAACTTGATATCAGCAATGTAGAAGTAAAAATTGTTCACATTAATGAGGTTATAAATAATCCAGATAAACTAAAATCAAGCAATATACTTGCAATTCCAGGAGGTTTTTCCTACGGTGATGACACTGGTGCTGGCAATGCATTTGCTTTGCGTATTAAGAACAACTTGTTAGACGAATTTCAAGATTTCTTATCTCAGGATAAGCTTATTATAGGAATATGTAATGGTTGCCAGATATTAGTAAAATTAGTTCCAGAATTCTCTAATCTAGCTTTAATTCCTAATGATATAGGTAATTATCAATGCTGTTGGGTTAGAGTGAAAGTTAATCCACAAAGTAATTCTGTTTGGCTACAGGGTCTGAATGAACTATATCTTCCTGTTGCTCATGGAGAAGGCAGGTTTTTTATGGATCAAGATATTTTAAATCAATTGGTTGAAAATAATTCCTTTGCACTACGTTACGTTGATGGAGATGGTGACTATGCAAATTTACAATTTCCTTACAATCCAAACGGATCTACATATGATCTGGCAGCTTTGTCAGACAAAAGTGGTAGAGTGCTAGCTTTAATGCCTCACCCAGAGAGGGGAATGTTTTTCACTCAACAAGATAACTGGCCGTTTGAAAAGGAAAAGTACAAACGCTTAGGTGTTGCTGTGCCAAAATATGGTGATGGGATGCTTGTATTTGAAAATGCACTAAGGTATTTTTGTTAAAATTGATTTGTAGGGATTTATAATCGATTCTGGTATTGCAAAAAGCCACTTGACGGACCTTGCTATTTCTCTTATCGTGGCAGTAAGGGTACTTATGACCCATTGTTTTTGACCTGTAGGCTCAATCACAAAATTCAGTAAAAAACTCAGGGTATTTATTGGCGGATTACATAAAATTATAGCGGCTGTATGTCTTTTTTATTTTTTCTACATTCAACCAAATCGCGCTTAAAATAAGCGTTAGCACATTATTACAACGCCAATTTCTATTATTATAGAGTCAAAACTCTCTACTCTGAGCTTCTTTTGCCTTTTTTCTACTTAGTTAGATTATTTGAGAAATTAATTAAAATATTTATAATATTGACTTTTTATCACAACAATGCTAGTATTAAGCTAATATTACTTTAGTGAGGTGTGAGCAATGGTTGATGTAGCTTTCATTGGCGTAAATACAGTTATTGATAACGGATACAGAAGAAAAATAAACTCGTTATGTCAGGGTTATTTTTAGCTGTATCAGCAGCAATTGCTGTCTGGTTTATCCTTCCTGGATCGCAAAATGTACTTGCTTCATTTTTGCTTCCAGCTATATTCCTTCTCTTGACTCTGTCTATGGGATATTATACGTTTCTTTTTGGTTGTGAGAAAAAATCTGTAGTAGACAATGTCCTTGGGATCTGCTGAGTCAGTTAAGAGAGTGCGTTGCCAAGACGGGCAGGCTTTGTTACATAGGAGAAAAAGATTCAGCAGTGATTCTGTTATAGAGTAAATATCTATCAAGTAAATACAGCTTATGCCACAAAGAATGAAAGTCAGCAACTGAATTGAATATAACAAATTTCTAGAAGAAAGATATCAACTATGTTTAAAAATTTTTTATTTGTGTAATTTTGCAACTTCATATGGGCAATAAAACCCCGTTTTGTCGTATAAGAATAGAATTTTATATCAAACAGCTACTACCTTGCTTAAGCCAATGAATATGTGCGTTTAGTGTGTGTGTGGACGCACATATTCATTAACTAATTTTAATTATTGCCATGTAAATTTCTAAACATGCAAATTAATTGCTTCTTTAAGTCTGGCATTGGCGATGACTATAATTTTACGCATAAGTGCAGTGAGTGCTACCATCTTTCTTTTACCACTATCAATAAGCTTACAATAAAAAGCAGCAAGTTCTGACTTGGAGTTTCTAGCAGCCATAGCAGCTGTGAAAAGCTTTGAACGAACGTTACTTCTTCCACCTATAATCCTTCGGTAACCAATAGCTTTACCACTTTCCTTAGGATGAGGTGCAACACCTGCAAGGCTTGCAACTTGCCTTTTGTTTAAGGAACCAAGTTCCGGTATAAGGCACAATAAACATTGAGAGGTTTTTCTACCTATTCCAGGAACTGTTTCAAGAATCTTCTGGTATCGGTTCAGTTCAGGGTTTTCATTGACTATTTTTTGTATAGCTTGATCAAGCTTTTCTACCTGATTATTGAGGAATTCAATAGTTTGTTGACAACTTTCCTTAATGTAATCATTTCCAGGAGTTTTAAGCCTATTTTTTTCTTGAACAAGCATTTTCGTAATATCATCACGACGCTGACAAAGTGTAAATAAGGTGGTTTGTTCTTTTGAGATAGGTGTAAATAGCTGCAGACGTCCACAACGCTCAACACCATATTGGGCAAGCGCTTTTGCATCCAGATTGTCAGTCTTTGCCAAAGTTCCATGAGATAGAATGAAGTTTTTAACTTGACGAGTATTAGCACGATGCACAGCAATGTTTCTGTCAATAAGAAAATACAATAAGCCAAGCTCATAGCCTCCTGTAGCTTCTAAAATTATCATGGAATTGGGTAAGATATTTGAAAATTTTTGGTAAAATTGTTTCCAGCCAGAACAACTATTGTCAAACTTGATAACACTTTTTTGTTCATTCACTGCAATGACAAATTCAAGTTTTCCGATATCAATGCCAATAAAATTTTGATAAGATATAACCATAAAGAACCTCGAGAGTTTAAGTTAAAATTTAAGATTGTAAACGGGTGCATATGTATGTCCCAAACAACTATTCAAACGTCTCGAAGGATAGGCTTGAGTACCTTGATATCTACGTATGTGTAATACTACCGTCTTACGGTCGCTCAAGCCTTTGATAACTATATTTTTTTATAGAGCTACCTTCCTTCTTGCTTCTTTTATATCATATTTCCAACTTACAACCGTCTTGCTAGTCAACAAAAAAATTACTCAAGCTGTATCATAAAATCAAAAAATACTTCTGATTGTGTAACAGTACACAGATTACAGTTAGTGAATATGTTGAATGGATTGGAAGCATTTTTTGATTTTAAACTACAGTCAACATCCTAGTTCTGTAATTCTTGATATGATTTGGATCAAAAGCACTTTTGGATGTCAGGATACCGAAAATGATATGGAGTAGCTTACGCTCCCACAATTGCCATATTATGCTTACCCTTCTTCTTTAGTCTTTGGCAAAAACTCACAATGATAGGATTGTGATTCTTGGCTACTATGGCAGGAAAGAAAAGGGCCTTACGTAATGTTTGTAACCTGATTTACTTAATCTTGGTTTAGAATGTACAGATGAACCTGATGTTATATTTTTCGGTATAACTCCTGTATATGCTGCCAATTGCCTGGCATCTCTAAAAGCTTTTATGTCAGGGATTTCAGCTAAAATAGCTATTGCTGATTCCTCTCCTATTCCTGGAATAGTCAATAGAAGCTGAAAATTTTCCAACAATTCTTTGTGCTGCTTTAATAGTTTGCGTATGGAGTTTTTTATTATTTCTATTTTTTTAACTATATTCGTTGCAAGATCCTCCCAAGCATTTGCAACTTCTTTAGGCAGTCTCTCTTTTTTTTCTAGGTGGTTATTTACTAATTCTTTTAACGCAACTGAGCAACGATAAAGATGTTTTAATTTTTTCATTTCAGAAGAAGGTGGTGTCCAACGAGTTGGTTCCTGTCTTTGGCAATAATCAGCAATAATTTCTGCATCAGTCTGATCATTCTTTTGTCTTACGAGCTTACTCCTTGTATAAGATTTAATACAATAAGGATTTACAACACTAACAAAATGTCCAGCATTGTGCAGAAATTCAGCCAAAGCTTCGCTATAACAACCACATGCATGCCTTTACTTCTTCCACATTATGCTTTTGTAGAAAACTCAGCAGACCTTGAAACCCAAGATCATCGTTCTTAAAGCTCCTTTTCCTAGTTTCACGCTTTTCTTTTTTACTTATGAATGAAAGAAAAACATCAAAGCGATCTTTTGATACATCAATTCCAAGAAAGTTGTTGATCATATATAACCCCATACGTTACCATTTAAAACGAAAAGTAAGCCTTCTAAGAAACTCCCTCAACCAGTTCATCTTTTTGAACTAAGATGTAGCCAAATTCCTGTGCTTTTTTGATCAAGTTTTTTTTAACTCTCTCTTTGTAACGTGTTTCATAATAGTTCATTCCTTTTTCAACATATTCTTACCCATACTTTAGCATACTATAAAAAATGCATGCTAGTTTTCTTGCGGTAGCCGTGATTGCTTTTGGTGCACCTAGTCGTCTCTTTATTCTTCTACAGTACGCACCTATTCCGCTGTTGCTTCTTGATACACAGTGAGCAGCTATTCGAAATGCATTTGCAGCACGATTAATGACTTTACGCGTTCTTGTGCTAAACACTTTTTCTCCTGTAATTTTATTGGCAGGGCTAACCACGATGAAAAGTGTTTTTCTGTCCGCCATCTATTAGGGTTTATGCCAGTTTCTGAAATTATTGTTTGTATGGTTACTACATCAAGTCCTGGAACTTTTCCCTACCTGTAATTCTATGCAGTTCTTCGTGTATAGCAAAATTTGGCCTATGTTTTGTAGACTTACGCTTTATTTTATTACATAGCTTGTTCCCACCTGACTTTGTCTCAAATGTTTTATAATATCCTTCAATACTTCTATCACATTCTGCTATTTTTTCCTGATAAATATTGTATAGCTCAAACTCTTGTTTTAGTGTAAACAGGTGTTCCTCTCTATAGTTAATGCTTTTGCAATGGTAGATTTATCATTTTTTATTCGTCCATCTCTTAATTCAGCTAATTTTTCTGGATTTCTTTCACCCTCAAGTATTGCTTTAATAATTTGCATGCCAGTAACTCCTGTTATATCGCTTATCACCTTATGCAATTGAATGCTCATTTGAATTAACGCTTTTTGCATACGTTGAATGTGTGCTGCTGCACTTTTTATTAGGTTATCTCGTTGTCTAGCGTAGCTGCGTAATACACAAATTTGATTATCTGGTCTAAATGCAGTCCATAGCTATGCAGTTGTTGTAACCACTGGCAATCATCAGATTTTCTTCCAGGCACATTCTTAACATATTTTGCGTTTACTAATTTTACTTCAAATCCATATGATTCAAGTACTTGAAACAAGGGGATCCAATACACTCCTGTTGATTCCATGGCTATTGTAGTAACTTTGCACCTCTTTAACCACTTTGCTAAGTTATAAAGATCTTCTGTGAAGCAGCAGAATTTTTGTATATTCTGTTTATCTCTTCCTTCTGGTACACATACATAATGCACAGATATCTATTCCTGCCGCATCAGACCTCTAATTTACTTTTTGTTTTTGCCATTTCTAACCTCCATCATATAATAATTGAAAAGCACTTCAGCTTGGAACGGTTGAATTATACGCTCTTCTAATCGAGGTAGTCTCAAAGACTCCATCAGTGATTTTCCTTCCAAAACCATGCTAACCTACGGGCACTAAGGCACCATTGCCTACTCGGCTATAACTGCAGAAGCGCTTCTCCGTAAAATTATATTCAAAAAAGTAGAAAATAGGAGTTTCTTTCTGGTTTGACAGGTTTTATATCTGTCCGATGCTAACCTTGTGGATACAGAATTAGAGCCATTTAGGTCTTTCTACGATACCGTCCAGCCTATACTTTTGAGGAGGGAACTCTTATCTTTCTTACAGATTTTATATCTAAGAGGAGAAACAGAGTTCTTCCCTCCTCCACCTAATGCTTAAGCTTAAAACATTAGATGCTTTTTACAAGATACAAGAAGGGAAGCGGTAAAAATTATTTTAGACATTAAACAATAAAATTAGTAATTTATAGACTCTTTAAAAAAAATTATCTTATTTTAGATCAAGATTTCTTAAAAAATAAATATAATAAATAAACCTTAAATGGTTGCTATATTGGGCGTACTCTTAACTTGACGCCTATGGGTATCTGAAATGACCAAAGGTATTTTGCTTAATTTTCTCTAGCATATTCTTCTATAGAATTGCAAGACTATCTAATACCGCATACTGATTTCTCTTTTTATTTTGTACAAATTAATTAAGTAAAGTGAGTACAGTATCCACACTACTAAAAAAAATGTGGCATAAAACATAAACATTACAATGAGTGGCAACAGTAAAGAACTTTCTATTGCTACTCCACCTCTTCTTAGAATACTTGCTGGCTGATGAAGAGTAGACCATAAATTCACAGAAAATTTTACTATGGGAATATTTATAGCACTAAAAATGGCAAATACTGCTGCTGATTTTTCTGCCCTTGCTTTATTGTCAAAAGCGCTCCACAATGAAAGGTAGCCAACATATAGGAAAAATAAAATCAGCATTGAAGTAAGCCTTGCATCCCATACCCACCAAGTGCCCCAAGTTCCTTTTCCCCAAATGCTGCCTGTGATTAAACATATTGCCGAAAAGACTGTCCCTGCAGGAGCAGCAGCATGTGCCAAGATACTAGCAATGCTATTGTTCCACACCAACGAAATGAAACTGAGTGATACAATAAGTCCATATATTCCAAGAGCAAGCCATGCAGAAGGCACATGAATGTACATAATTCGTACAATTTTTCCTTGTTTATAATCCTCTGGGGAAAAAAATAACGCCAAAAACATTCCAATTAAAAAACATGCGAAACAAATAACCCCAAGCCAAGGTAGTGCTTTTTTAGAGAAAGAAGAGAAATTTGTAGGTTTTAATAAAAACATTTGTTTTGAGGATAATTGTGTTAAGAATTTACCAATTAGTTTGACTTTTATCAACAAGATAGTTTTTCTATATTTACGTAGGTTAATAAATTAGCATAATTTCAGAGCAGGTTGCCTATTTGCCATATGACCCTTAAAAAGCTTAATCTACACTTAGTATCAGATTCAAGTGGTGAAACTGTTATATCAGTTGCAAAATCAGCCCTGAAGCACTTTCGTTCTGTAGAAACGATCGAATATGTTTGGTCTTTCGTAAAAGGAGAAGAGCAGATTGACAAAATTCTGGAGGAAATTAATAGGAAAAATGATGAGCATAATTTTGTTATATGCACTATTACTGATGATGAGCTAAGAAAATATCTAAAAGATAACTGTATAAAGCTGAAAATTCCCTACAGAGCAATATTATCACATATTATTAAAGAAATTTCATCCTATCTTGAAATTGAAAAAGACGAAAAGCTTGACTTGCATACTGAGATAAACAACGAATATTTTCAGCGCATTGACACAATAAATTACACGATTAATCATGATGATGGACAAAATATTCAAGATATTTATGAAGCAGATATAATTTTGATTGGAGTTTCACGCACATCAAAATCTCCCACTAGTATGTATTTAGCTTATCGAGGCTACAAGGTTGTAAATGTTCCTTTTATTAGTGAAGTACCCTTTTATGTCGATTTGGCAAAATTAAAAAATAAGCTGGCGATAGGAGTAACAATAAACCCAAGTAGACTAGTAGAAATACGCAAAAATAGACTTACTTCAATTAATAACAAAGATAATAATATATACGCTGACCCTAGAAAAGTAGAAAAGGAAATTAAAGAAGCAGAGGAGTTCTTTAAGCAAAATAACTGGCCAATTATTGATGTCACGCAAAAGTCGATTGAAGAAGTATCAGCAACAATTATACAATATTTTAATAAAATGTGAAAAATTTACCAATTGACTAACTCTCTATAAATAATCATAATATAGGGTAATTTAGTTCTTAATATAGATATGAAAGTTAAAGCGTCGCTAAAATCTTATCGCAATAGAGATAAAAATTGTAAAGTTGTAAAAAGGGATGGTAAGATTTACGTTATAAATAAGGTAAATCCAAGATGTAAAGCGCGTCAAGGTTCTTAGCTTTTTATTCACCTTCTCATATCATATGGAAACATGGTGGTTGTATCTAGAAAGAAAAGTTGTTATGCTTGAGTATAGCCTTGCTCATTTCTTCTCTTATATTATATTTTAGTATTAGTACGATTACAGGCAAATATGGCTTGTTAACATTAATCCACTTTAAAAAAGAAATCAATTACAATAAACTTTTGCTAAGTGCGATCCGAAAGTCGTGATTTTGTGATGGTTAAATTCCATCTTCCCTAGATATCGGGGATAATGTGTATCTCACATTTTAGAGATTGGCAACCTCTAAGGTGCAAGCATGAGATAGAAGCAGGTAATGCTAAACCTTATGGCAAATTCCTGCAAACAGAGTTAGATATGATTACGAGAGAAACCTATGTCTGAATTGTCGTAAGGTTTAATATGCGAAATAAGGTTGAAAACGCATTGACCAAAATGGTACGAAGCAAAAGAGGAGTCAAAGTTTTAGTTTCTTTGATTATGGATATTCTCAGCTTCCGGCAAATAGTAGGAATCTAAGTCTAACGTGAAACAAAGTCATGGAACGGAGTAACCACATGGAAGCTCTTATTATTCTTTGTTTAAGAAGGATAACTAAGAAGGTGGCCAACTGAATGCTTCTATGTGGAGGGATTGTTTAAGAAGCAAATGCTCAAAGTAACACTTGGGATATGCAGACGTGGACACTGTAGTTTGGAAGGTAAAGTTATGAGTAGTAGTGAATATGTTGTGAGCCAACAAAAAGTTAGGTATAAATGGAACGAAATTCCTTGGCGTAAGCTGGAGAAATCTTCATTTAAGCTACAAAAACGAATTTACCGAGCTTCTAAGTGTAATGATATCAAAAAGATGCATAAGCTTCAGAGATTATTACTCAAATCAACAAGTGCAAGAACACTCGCTGTCAGAAAGGTGACTCAGGATAACAGGGGAAAAAAGACAGCAGGCATTGACGGAAAAGCTAGTCTTAATCAAAAAGAAAGATTGCAATTAGCAAACTCTTTGGATATAAGAAAAAAAGCAAAACCATCAAGACGTGTCTGGGTCCCAAAATCTGGAAAACCACTGGAGTATCGCCCTCTTGGTATACCCACGATAGCAGATCGAGCAAAACAAACACTTGTCAAAATGGCACTAGAACCGGAGTGGGAGGGAAAGTTCGAGTCAAACACTTTTGGTTTTAGACCTGGTAGGTCATGTCATGATGCAATAGCGGCTATATTTATTTCACTTGGAAGGAAAACAGCATTTATTCTGGATGCTGATATTTCTGGATGCTTTGATAATATTAACCATCACGCATTGCTAGAAAAACTCAATACCACACCAACTTTAAAGAGAATTATAAAAGGATGGTTGAGAGCAGGCGTTATGGAAGATAGAAAGTTTAAACCTACTAAATGTGGTATAATTCAAGGAGGAACAATTTCTCCTTTACTTGCTTGTATTGCATTACATGGATTAGAAAGTCATATTAAAAAAGCATTAGTATGTGAACTTTTTCAATACGCCAAAAGGAAATATGGTAGCAAGGCATCACGTACAGTAGCACAACAATCAATAAGTGTAATTGCTTACGCCGATGATTTTGCGGTCCTACATGAAAGTAAAGAAATCATTCTTAAGGCAAGGATAATAGTCGAGGAATGGCTAAAAACCATTGGACTAGGATTAAAAATGTCAAAGACAAAGATTTCTCACACTTTAAATGGAGAAGAACCAGGATTCAATTTTCTTGGATTTTCTATAAGACATTATCCAACAAGAAGTAGTAAGAAAGGTTACAAGTTATTAATGAAACCAAGTCAAGAATCTATAAAACAGCATAAATTCACTATTAAACATAAGCTTAAAGGATTGCGTGGAGCAACGCAAGAAGCAGTAATAAAAGAACTTAATCCTATAGTTAGAGGGTGGAGTCAATATTATATGTTAGTAGTTTCTAGGAAAACCTTTGAATTAATGAGTGATATAGTGCATAGAAACCTTTGGAAATGGGCAGTCCGTAGACATCCAAACAAAGGTAAATGCTGGATTAAGAGGAAATACTTTAATAAGTATAAAAATGACAACTGGAGATTTATGGCAAGTAACAAGATTCATCTTATTAGACACAGCGATCATGCTATCAAACGGCATGTCAAAGTGAAAGGAACTAAATCGCCATATGATGGGGATTGGATCTATTGGGGTAATCGTTTAAGGAAGATTCCAGATAAGCCACCAAGGGTAACAAAATTAATGAAGTTGCAACAAGGTAAATGTGCTCAATGTCAACTTTGGTTTAAAAGTGATGACGTCCTAGAGATACACCATAAAGACCTTAATAGACGCAATAATATGAGCAAAAATTTATCCTTGCTGCATGGACATTGTCATGATGAAGTACATAGGAGGTGTGCATGAAAAGCACCAAATTAGAGAGAAGCCGGATGATGGGTAAACTATCAAGTCCGGTTTTGAAGTCGAGTGAAGAAGGGCAACCTTCTCACTTAGATAACATGAATAAACCGGTTGTGCGATTAGGGGATTATTGTGTAGAAACAACACCGCATTTCTGCATTATCGGCAGTAACAATGTTTTTGTAAATGGTAAGCCAGTTTGTAGGAAAGGAGATAATTTTACAGAAGGTAGAGTATTAACTGAAGGATCAAAAACAGTATTTGCAAATGGTATTGGTGTAGGAAGAGTAGGAGATTCTGTATCTTGTGGTTTCAAGGTAGTAAGTGGAAGTAGTAATGTTTATTCAAGATAAAAATAAACCATGTGCTATACTTACTAAAAGTAAAGTTATGAATATGGACATAGCTATTAGCCTATTAGGAAACATCAGTAATTTAATAGATAGAGCAGAGAATCATCTTGCTACACATTTCAATTCTACTCTAGTATTGTTAAATTGGGAAATTGGTTCCAGAATTGATCAAGATATCTTAAAGCACAAACGTGCAGACTATGGCAAGCGAATCATCATTTCGGATGGTGCAATTTTCTAAATTCTTTCCTGATCAAGAAATTGTCGCGACACTGTCACAACAATTGAGTTGGTCACATTTTGTAGAAATTATTGCAATTTCTGATGAGCTGAAGCGTAATTATTATATAGAAATGTGTCGTATTGAAAGGTAGAGTGTTAGGGCACTACGTAGTAAAATCGATACTATGTTGTATGAACGTACAGCGCTAGCAAAAAAACCTGAAGATTTCATAAGAAGGAGTATAAAAAATTTACGTGAAGAAAATATGTTAGCACCAGAATTCATTTTTCATGACCCATACTTCCTTAGCTTCATGGAATTGCCATCAAGTTATAGTGAGACTGATCTAGAAAATACAATCTTGGATGAATTGACAAAGTTTTTACAAGAGTTTGGAAATGATTTTTATTTTGTAACACGTCAAAAACCGAATTTTTAATTCAACTCAATTTTCAATCTATTAGGAAAAAAGATATCAAGTTGAGACATAGTTAAAAGGCAAAGCTGTAGTCCATTTTTGCTCTACCTTTTTTATAGCACAATATACCTGTTTGTACAAGGCATTTGTACTGGTCTTTAGTTTTAGTTGATTTGTCTATGCAACCCCTCAATAGGATTGGTGGTGTAAATCAGCTTCCTAACAGGCCCAGAATACTTAAAATAACCAGACAAATTTTCCCAATTGTTTTGCCACGATTTTGTAACCAAGGGATATTTTTCACTCCATTTTTCTTCCAGCTCAAGCAAATAATTCTCAGCGATCTCCTTACTTGAAGCACGATATATTTTTTTCAAATCATTCATAAAAACTTTCACATCTTTGCTGGATACATATTTCAATGAATTTCTTATCTGATGCACTATACACTTCCGCTTTAGCTATTTATGGCTGTAGGAAAGCTTTTCAGACCATCTACACAAGCTATCAGAATATCCTCTACTCCTCTTGTATCTTGTAAAAAGCATCTAATGTTTTAAGCTTAAGCATTAGGTGGAGGAGGGAAGAACTCTGTTTCTCCTCTTAGATATAAAATCTGTAAGAAAGATAAGAGTTCCCTCCTCAAAAGTATAGGCTGGACGGTATCGTAGAAAGACCTAAATGGCTCTAATTCTGTATCCACAAGGTTAGCATCGGACAGATATAAAACCTGTCAAACCAGAAAGAAACTCCTATTTTCTACTTTTTTGAATATAATTTTACGGAGAAGCGCTTCTGCAGTTATAGCCGAGTAGGCAATGGTGCCTTAGTGCCCGTAGGTTAGCATGGTTTTGGAAGGAAAATCACTGATGGAGTCTTTGAGACTACCTCGATTAGAAGAGCGTATAATTCAACCGTTCCAAGCTGAAGTGCTTTTCAATTATTATATGATGGAGGTTAGAAATGGCAAAAACAAAAAGTAAATTAGAGGTCTGATGCGGCAGGAATAGATATCTGTGCATTATGTATGTGTACCAGAAGGAAGAGATAAACAGAATATACAAAAATTCTGCTGCTTCACAGAAGATCTTTATAACTTAGCAAAGTGGTTAAAGAGGTGCAAAGTTACTACAATAGCCATGGAATCAACAGGAGTGTATTGGATCCCCTTGTTTCAAGTACTTGAATCATATGGATTTGAAGTAAAATTAGTAAACGCAAAATATGTTAAGAATGTGCCTGGAAGAAAATCTGATGATTGCCAGTGGTTACAACAACTGCATAGCTATGGACTGCATTTAGACCAGATAATCAAATTTGTGTATTACGCAGCTACGCTAGACAACGAGATAACCTAATAAAAAGTGCAGCAGCACACATTCAACGTATGCAAAAAGCGTTAATTCAAATGAGCATTCAATTGCATAAGGTGATAAGCGATATAACAGGAGTTACTGGCATGCAAATTATTAAAGCAATACTTGAGGGTGAAAGAAATCCAGAAAAATTAGCTGAATTAAGAGATGGACGAATAAAAAATGATAAATCTACCATTGCAAAAGCATTAACTATAGAGAGGAACACCTGTTTACACTAAAACAAGAGTTTGAGCTATACAATATTTATCAGGAAAAAATAGCAGAATGTGATAGAAGTATTGAAGGATATTATAAAACATTTGAGACAAAGTCAGGTGGGAACAAGCTATGTAATAAAATAAAGCGTAAGTCTACAAAACATAGGCCAAATTTTGCTATACACGAAGAACTGCATAGAATTACAGGTAGGGAAAAGTTCCAGGACTTGATGTAGTAACCATACAAACAATAATTTCAGAAACTGGCATAAACCCTAATAGATGGCGGACAGAAAAACACTTTTCATCGTGGTTAGCCCTGCCAATAAAATTACAGGAGAAAAAGTGTTTAGCACAAGAACGCGTAAAGTCATTAATCGTGCTGCAAATGCATTTCGAATAGCTGCTCACTGTGTATCAAGAAGCAACAGCGGAATAGGTGCGTACTGTAGAAGAATAAAGAGACGACTAGGTGCACCAAAAGCAATCACGGCTACCGCAAGAAAACTAGCATGCATTTTTTATAGTATGCTAAAGTATGGGTAAGAATATGTTGAAAAAGGAATGAACTATTATGAAACACGTTACAAAGAGAGAGTTAAAAAAAACTTGATCAAAAAAGCACAGGAATTTGGCTACATCTTAGTTCAAAAAGATGAACTGGTTGAGGGAGTTTCTTAGAAGGCTTACTTTTCGTTTTAAATGGTAACGTATGGGGTTATATATGATCAACAACTTTCTTGGAATTGATGTATCAAAAGATCGCTTTGATGTTTTTCTTTCATTCATAAGTAAAAAAGAAAAGCGTGAAACTAGGAAAAGGAGCTTTAAGAACGATGATCTTGGGTTTCAAGGTCTGCTGAGTTTTCTACAAAAGCATAATGTGGAAGAAGTAAAGGCATGCATGTGGTTGTTATAGCGAAGCTTTGGCTGAATTTCTGCACAATGCTGGACATTTTGTTAGTGTTGTAAATCCTTATTGTATTAAATCTTATACAAGGAGTAAGCTCGTAAGACAAAAGAATGATCAGACTGATGCAGAAATTATTGCTGATTATTGCCAAAGACAGGAACCAACTCGTTGGACACCACCTTCTTCTGAAATGAAAAAATTAAAACATCTTTATCGTTGCTCAGTTGCGTTAAAAGAATTAGTAAATAACCACCTAGAAAAAAAAGAGAGACTGCCTAAAGAAGTTGCAAATGCTTGGGAGGATCTTGCAACGAATATAGTTAAAAAAATAGAAATAATAAAAAACTCCATACGCAAACTATTAAAGCAGCACAAAGAATTGTTGGAAAATTTTCAGCTTCTATTGACTATTCCAGGAATAGGAGAGGAATCAGCAATAGCTATTTTAGCTGAAATCCCTGACATAAAAGCTTTTAGAGATGCCAGGCAATTGGCAGCATATACAGGAGTTATACCGAAAAATATAACATCAGGTTCATCTGTACATTCTAAACCAAGATTAAGTAAATCAGGTTACAAACATTACGTAAGGCCCTTTTCTTTCCTGCCATAGTAGCCAAGAATCACAATCCTATCATTGTGAGTTTTTGCCAAAGACTAAAGAAGAAGGGTAAGCATAATATGGCAATTGTGGGAGCGTAAGCTACTCCATATCATTTTCGGTATCCTGACATCCAAAAGTGCTTTTGATCCAAATCATATCAAGAATTACAGAACTAGGATGTTGACTGTAGTTTAAAATCAAAAAATGCTTCCAATCCATTCAACATATTCACTAACTGTAATCTGTGTACTGTTACACAATCAGAAGTATTTTTTGATTTTATGATACAGCTTGAGTAATTTTTTTGTTGACTAGCAAGACGGTTGTAAGTTGGAAATATGATATAAAAGAAGCAAGAAGGAAGGTAGCTCTATAAAAAAATATAGTTATCAAAGGCTTGAGCGACCGTAAGACGGTAGTATTACACATACGTAGATATCAAGGTACTCAAGCCTATCCTTCGAGACGTTTGAATAGTTGTTTGGGACATACATATGCACCTGTTTACAATCTTAAATTTTAACTTAAACTCTCGAGGTTCTTTATGGTTATATCTTATCAAAATTTTATTGGCATTGATATCGGAAAACTTGAATTTGTCATTGCAGTGAATGAACAAAAAAGTGTTATCAAGTTTGACAATAGTTGTTCTGGCTGGAAACAATTTTACCAAAAATTTTCAAATATCTTACCCAATTCCATGATAATTTTAGAAGCTACAGGAGGCTATGAGCTTGGCTTATTGTATTTTCTTATTGACAGAAACATTGCTGTGCATCGTGCTAATACTCGTCAAGTTAAAAACTTCATTCTATCTCATGGAACTTTGGCAAAGACTGACAATCTGGATGCAAAAGCGCTTGCCCAATATGGTGTTGAGCGTTGTGGACGTCTGCAGCTATTTACACCTATCTCAAAAGAACAAACCACCTTATTTACACTTTGTCAGCGTCGTGATGATATTACAAAAATGCTTGTTCAAGAAAAAAATAGGCTTAAAACTCCTGGAAATGATTACATTAAGGAAAGTTGTCAACAAACTATTGAATTCCTCAATAATCAGGTAGAAAAGCTTGATCAAGCTATACAAAAAATAGTCAATGAAAACCCTGAACTGAACCGATACCAGAAGATTCTTGAAACAGTTCCTGGAATAGGTAGAAAAACCTCTCAATGTTTATTGTGCCTTATACCGGAACTTGGTTCCTTAAACAAAAGGCAAGTTGCAAGCCTTGCAGGTGTTGCACCTCATCCTAAGGAAAGTGGTAAAGCTATTGGTTACCGAAGGATTATAGGTGGAAGAAGTAACGTTCGTTCAAAGCTTTTCACAGCTGCTATGGCTGCTAGAAACTCCAAGTCAGAACTTGCTGCTTTTTATTGTAAGCTTATTGATAGTGGTAAAAGAAAGATGGTAGCACTCACTGCACTTATGCGTAAAATTATAGTCATCGCCAATGCCAGACTTAAAGAAGCAATTAATTTGCATGTTTAGAAATTTACATGGCAATAATTAAAATTAGTTAATGAATATGTGCGTCCACACACACACTAAACGCACATATTCATTGGCTTAAGCAAGGTAGTAGCTGTTTGATATAAAATTCTATTCTTATACGACAAAATGGGGTTTTATTGCCCATATGAAGTTGCAAAATTACACAAATAAAAAATTTTAAACATAGTTGATATCTTTCTTATTCCACTTTTCCTTAACTTGACGCCTATGGTTTATTTAACACTCCCAAAAACGTTGTATTTTAACATTAGATTGACTACTTTTGCACTTAACAACTCAATTATTTGTTAGGAGATACTGCAACGTAGCTATGGTGTAACCTAGTTTTATTTTTTGTGGAGTATTTTTCCTGGCTGCTTGATAATAAATTGTGATTGCTATACCTGCTGAAATCTAGAAAAAAAGCTTTTCAGTTTGATTTTTTATTACAATAATTAAGTTTACACTCTTAAGCAGAAACGATGCTGAAACGCTTTTTCCTTATTTTTGCACTTGTATTACTCATGCCGCTATCAAATACCGATGCCCGAAAGTACATCAGAATTGTTGGATCTTCAACTGTTTTTCCGTTTATCTCATTTATAGCTGAAGAATTCAGTCGTGTATTTCCCTTTAAAACTCCAGTTGTGGAATCAATAGGAAGTGGATCAGGGTTCAAAATGTTTTGCTTAGGGATAGGGGAAGACACACCAGATATCACCACTTCATCTCGTCCTATCAAGGAAGTAGAGAGAGAACTATGCAAAAGAAATAAAGTTAATGAAGTAATAGAGATCATCATTGGCTATGATGGAGTTGTCATTGCAAATTCAAATCAAAGCCATAGATTTGATTTTACGAAAAATGACCTATTTGAAACTTTATCTGCATATTCTCAAGAAAATGGCAGATTAGTAAAAAATAATAAAAAATTTTGGTCTGATGTAAATCAAGCCCTACCAAAAACAGAAATTAAAATCTATGGTCCACATCAAAATACAGGCACACATGAAACTTTGGTTAATTTTATTATGCTTGATCAATATTCATGTATGAACTCAAGGATTTTCAAAGAGAATTATAAAGATCAGGAAAAAAGAAAGAAAGCATGTAGTAATATCAGGGATGATGGAAGGTATATAGAAGTTGGAATTAATGAAAACATAATAATACAAAAATTGAAGAGCAATAAAAACGCTTTAGGAATATTTAGCTTCAGCTTTCTAGCGAAAAACCAAGATGAAATTCAAGGAAGTACAATCGCAGGAATTGAGCCAACTTATAAAAATATATCATCGGGGGAATATATGTTAGCAAGGCCTTTATATCTTTATATAAAGAAAGAACACTTATATACTGTTGATGGGTTAAGAGAATTCATTAAAGAAGTTGTAGACTCTATCAGCACTGAAGGTGGATACTTATCTAGGCTTGGCTTAATCCTACTTTCAAGCGAAAATATGAAGAAAGTCTTGGAAAAGGTTCGTGATATAATGTGACGACTTTGATATTTTTTTGTTCTGGATACTAGGTTAACAATAGAACGTTTAATAGAGTACATTTCTTTTTTTAGTATTATCATACTTAGATTTCCTAAGAACCTGTTCATAATCTTTTGAGGAGCAAAGAAGTGAAAGCCAATTTGTAAGCTGGTGTTGAGTTTACGCTCGCAATTTTTCCATAACCGTCTACATTTTTCCAACCAAGCAAAAGACCTCTCTACAACCCATCTTTTTGGCAATACAGCAAAGGTATGTAATTCGCTTCACCTCAACAGTTGCACCAATAGTTGCTTTTATTTGTGTTGCAAAATTTTCTCCTGTATAGCCAGCATCAGCGAGTATATTTTTGACTTCAGAGAGTTTTGCTTTAGCATTTTTAACCATTTTTACAGCATTGCTACGATCAGCTGCTTCTGCCGTTGTTATATGAATTACGTGTGGAAGACCTTGTGTATCAACTGCGCTTTATACCTGAAATTTTTTTGCCTGCATCATAGCCCTTTCTTTCAGCAGTATCTGCGTTTTTAACACTTTGAGCATCAATTATACAGAAACTGTTTCCTACCATTGTTGATACGGACCTTTCTAACTAATTTTTTTTAAAACACTCTCCAAAATACTTTCTTTATCTTCGCTTAGTTTTTCGCTCCATTTTTTAAAGTAGTCGTAACAACTTCTCCATTTTGGAAACTCTTGTGGGAACATTCTCCACTGGCAACAGCTTTTTAGGACGTACAGCACTCCACAAAATACATCATAAGTCTTCTTGGCTTTGTTTTTTTTCTACAAGATTCTAGATCTGGTAAAATTATCTTGAATTTTTCACGACTTATGTCACTTGGGTATACACTTCTCATATATCTAATTTATATACATTATCTCCTACTTTATCCCTTCTTTGAGATCATGTACAGGTTCTTAGAACAGACTTATCCATTTTCATAGTGATCTTGCTATCCGTACTCTGTTTTTGATATCCATAAGTATCTTTTTTTATCGTCGCATAACGCTTGCTGCTGAGTAAATTACTTTTTATCTATCCACAGTCTTCATTTATATCACAAATTTCCAATTTTCAAACTCTTCTATAGCTTTGAGGGGCAGGTTTTTGCAAGTGTATATCCATTTTACAGGATATTGAAACCCTGGTCCTGTTCTCATATTGACTTTATTTGATTTTATTGAAATAAAGTCGCTAGCAAGCAAACTAGAACTAAATAATAAAAACATCAGTATGACAAACTTATTCACTACAAATTACGATTAGATTGACATAGGATAAAGAGTAAATTAAAAATTGAATAGATCTTTTAATATATAATAAATGCCTATAGAAATATTGATGCCTGCTCTTTCCCCTACAATGAGTAAAATTGGAGGAAAAATTGTAAAGTGGTGTAAAAAAGAACAAGATAAAGTTGAAGTAGGTGATGTTATCGCCGAAATCGAAACTGATAAAGCCATAATGGAGTTTGAGTCTATCGATGAAGGAATTTTAGCAAAAATTTTAGTGTCAGAAGGAGCAAGTGGCGTGCCTGTAAATCAACCGATAGCTCTAATGTTAGAAGAAGGAGAAGATGAAAGTGCACTTAACAACTATACCTCAACTTCCACCAATAATGTGGTTGAAAAGGAAATAAAAAAAGTGATAGAAAGTGCTGTTGATAATCAAAAATCAAAACACCAAGATTTAAACGAAAAGCCAACGGGGCACTCTCCGGTGTCATTCCAGCGCGTGACGCTGGAATCTAGGAATCAAGAAGTATGGATCCCAGTGTCAAGCACTGGGATGACAGAAGGTTATGCTGAAGGTAGAACAAAAATAAGCCCTTTAGCTAAGAAAATAGCTCAAAATGAAAATGTTGATATAAAGCGATTAAAGGGTACAGGTCCATATGGTCGTATTATCAAGGCTGATATATTAGAATGTCTAGATCAAACTAAAAATTATGAGAGATATGAGGAAAATACAATAATTGAAGTAAGCAGCATGCGCCAGGTGATAGCGCAGCGCCTAGTTGAATCTAAGCAAAATATTCCACACTTTTATTTAACTATAGACTGCTACGTCGATAAGCTAGTATCGCTCAAAAATGAAGTTAATTCAGCGAATGAAAACAATAAAGTAACAATTAATGACCTAATTATAAAAGCTGTGGCTTTCAGCATGAAAAAAATTCCTGATATAAACTCGTCATGGATAGATAATAAGATAGTAAAATACTCAAATATAGATATCTCAATTGCTGTAGCGCTTGAGGGTGGATTGATTACTCCTATAGTGAAAAATGCTGATAAAAAAGGTATTTTATCTATATCAAAAGAAGTGAAAGATTTAGTAAGTAGGGCAAGATCTGGAAAATTAAAGCCTGAAGAATTTCAAGGAGGAGGGTTTACTATTTCCAACTTAGGTATGTTTGGTATAAAAACTTTTAGCGCTATAATCAATCCGCCACAGTCTTGCATTATGGCTGTTGGCGCATCTAAAAAACAGCCGGTTGTCATAGGTGAAAAAATAGAGATAGCAGAAATAATGACAGTTACTCTCTCTGTTGATCATAGAGCAGTTGATGGAGCACTCGGAGCAAAATTTTTAAATGCCTTTAAACACTATATAGAAAACCCTACGGTAATGCTTCTTTAGCCTTGTTAGCATTATTATTATAATAAAATTAATATCTCTTGATTTATACTTTTATTAGTTAATAGGTTTAGAGGTAAAAATATGACTAATCAAGAAAGACAACAACGCAGTATATCTAATGCAAAGAAGCCTAGTTTGGCTGACATTTTAAAGACAATGAGGAAAACTATACCAGTGCTTTTTGACACATCCGAGCAGGATAAGAAAAGTTCTCCAGTACAAACAACAGTTGATGATATATCCTGGGAAGTAAGTAACTCCACTCCATGTCTAACGCCGCAAAGAAGCGAAGCATCAACAACTATTTTGAAAGTTCCAGGTGTTATTCATACCACAACAAGAAAAAATAATGTTGGAAGCGGATTAAATGAATTGAATGCAAGAAAGAAGGCTAATTTTGTTGCTCCAGAGCTTAGCATTGCGAAGAAGAAAGTTACTTCAGAGTACCATATTACTCCAGCTGAACATCGGCCTACTCTTTCTGAATACATGATGCAAAAGGAAAGAGAAGCAAAAGAGTCAAACCCTTTTAAGACACTGATGGAAACTATGCCAGTATACTACGAGCCAGTGTACAAAAATGTTGATGACACATTCGAACAGGATAAGAAAAGTCCTCCAGTACAAGCAACTGTTGACGATATGTTCTTTGGAGGAATAAATGATTCTACTCCATGTCTAACACCAGAAAAAAGTCAAGCAACAACTACAGATGAACTAGAGACTGTAAAATTCCTTAAAACATCAAGCAAAGCAGAAAGAGAAAATCTTGGTTTTTCTCCTAAGCAGCAAGACGATCAAAAGGTTGAGGTTAGCACAAAAGCTTACAATCCTCTTGATTGGAATCCAATCTATCAAGGTAAAAAGCGTTTTAGTCCAAGATATCCGTTGTTGCACAATAATGCTGAAATGCACGGCAACATAACTTCTGCTTACTCAATCGCAGAAAAGTGCATGGTAACACGCGATGGCAATGAGCTTGAAGCAAAGATGGAGAGAAAGCATGGATTTCAACAAGATCTAAATGTTAAGCATACGAAGGCTGATACTGTAGTGTGTTCTATTACCAAAGGTAATGATAAAAAAGATATCAGACTTGATGATTCATATAAACAAGAGCCTACATCAAAAATGTCTAAGGTCAATGTGAGGGAATTAGCAAATAGGTTCCGCAAATCTGATATTTCATATAAACAAGAGCCTACATCAGAAATGTCTAAGGTCAATGTGAGGGAATTAGCAAATAGGTTCCGCAAATCTGATATTTCATATAAACAAGAGCCTACATCAGAAATGTCTAAGGTCAATGTGAAGGAATTAGTGAATAGATTCCGCGGTTAATCGTTATTGGATTTTTTGCATAACAATTGCTTAAGAAAATCGAATATAGTATCAGTACACTGGGACAACACTGTCATAAACTGTACATATAGTACATTATAAGGTAAAGGGAAGTATCAAATACTTCCCTCTTTTTAACCACTAGCTGAAGAACGTTTATCTTCTGTGGTATCTGGTGATGGAGCAACTAATCTGCTCAAGATCTCATCTTTTGGTCCCATAGCGTAAATAACACCATCTGACATGATAATCACTTTATCAACCACGGATAGTAACGGTAGCTTATGAGTGATGATAACAGTGGTAGTATTTTGTTCTCTTGCAACATTGATTGCATTAATCAAACGCGCCTCTCCATTACTATCTAAGTTAGCATTCGGCTCATCAAGCACTAAAAGCTTAGTATTACCATAAAAAGCTCTGGCAAGTCCAAGAAGCTGTTTTTGGCCACCAGAGAGCGTTACTCCTCCAGGTCCTCCTATTGTTGTATCATATCCATTTGGCAGGCTTAGTATTAATTCATGTATTCCTGCAGTTTTTGCTGCTTTGATTATTTCTTCAGGATTTGGATCTGGTCTCATGCGAGCAATATTAGCTTTAACGCTCGTGTTAAATAACTCAATATCTTGAGGTAAGTAACCAACATAATTACCAAAGTTCTCTCGATTCCAAGTATATACATCAGCGCCATCTAGTCTGACTACACCTGATATGGGTTTCCACACACCAACGGTTAGTTTTGCAATGGTCGACTTACCAGAAGCACTCGCACCAATAACACCAACTACATCCCCTGGTTCTATTACAAATGATATTCCTTTTACTGTTGGCTTATTACTCCCATAAGGAGTAAAAAATACCCTATCAAATTCCAACTTCCCTTCAGGCTCTGGTAGAGACATAGTTTGTTCTCTTTTTGGTGATGTTAGTATAAGTCTTTGCAGCCTCTCATATGACATTCTGGCTTGATTTAAAAATTTCCAAGTGTGAACTGCTGCATCAAATGGAGCCAATACTCTACCCATTAAAATCGAGGCAGCAATAATGCTACCGGCAGTTTTGTGAGCTGTGATTGCAAGTAATGCACCTGTTCCAATTACTGAAATTTGGAGAGTTGAGCGTAAAAACTTAGTAATCCCAGTAATTACATTAGAACGATTCTGTGCTGTAATTTGCATTGCACGATTTTGATCATTTCGTTTACACCAATCAGAAACTATAAATTCTGACATACCCATAGCCTCAACCACCTCTGCATTTCTTGTTGCAACATCTATAGCATTAATATTGCGTATAGTTTCTTCATTGGTTTCTCTCAATATACGCTTAGTAGCAAGTTCATTCCATATTGCCATTGAAACTAGTATAATGATTCCTGCAATAGCTATAAATCCTGTAGAGGTATGTATCATAAAGATGACAACAAGGTAAATTAACGACCATGGAGTATCAAACAGTGAAAATATACCATTTCCTGTAATGAAATTTTTTATTACCCCAAGGTCACGTATTGCTTCACCACTGGAAGTTGAGCTTTGCACTGATGTTAATCTGATTGACCTTACTATCAAATCTGGTGTCGCGGTTTTATCAATCCAGTCGCCAATTTTTGCCATGGCTAAATATCGACAAGTTTCAAGCATTGCAGAGCATGCAAACGCAGATAAAGTAATAATCGTTAGCATAACTAGTGTTGATACACTCTCGCTCGATATCACTCGATCAAGTACCTGAGAGGTGTAAAGTGGCAAAAATAACATTAACGCATTAATCCCTGAGCTAAACCAGAAAATGAACCAAAACGCACTCTTGCACTTCTCTAGACAAGTATATAGTATACTTTGTTTTAATTCCTTTTTTATTGATGGAGCGATTTCCACAATCTTCCTTTTAACTTAACTGTATGCACCATATATAATTTTTATTTCGAAAGTATTAATAGCTATTGCCTTACCCTATCATTAATATAATAAAATATTAACATATGCAAATATAAACTTTCTTATGGAAGTTTAGCAAGACTATCAAATTCATTTTTACTATACGATGATAGCCTTGCCAATTATTTCTTTATCTACTACCTAGCAATGATTCACTAGAATGTCTGCTATTCCTCCGATCTTGGTCAAAGTCTATAATCAGAAGATATTCTAGATTTCAATACTCTACGTGCAGTTTCTCTTCTGCTCATAGAAGCTGGACTTGAATACGTTCTTGATCTACCATATTCCTCTTGAAAACGGTCTGCTTCCTTAATAGCAACCTCCGCTACAGAACTAGAAAGCGTTGTGCGTGGAACTTCTTCCTCGCTCACAGAAAATAGCTTATTTGCACTAACATAACTCATACGATGAACTGTTCTATTACCTGTACCAGCAGTACTAAACTCTTCTCTTATAGAGGTTGAGCAATTTGGATTAGAAAAAGTTGAAAATACTGAGTCCCTTCCCTTTCCTATACAATCAAAAGATGTCTTAGATTTTGGTAATTTACCTACGAACTTTTTTTTCGTCATATAAGACGGATTTGATTGCACCCTTGGCCTATATTCCACTTCAAAAAAGTCTGCTTCTTTAATGGTAACCGCCCCAGGGCTAGAAAGTGTTGCAGACGGAAATTTACTAGCTCCATCCTCGCTCACAGGAGGTAGCTTATTTACACTACCATAACTCACACGACGCGCTGCTCTATCAGTGGTACCAAACTCTTCTCCTGAGGTTGAGCAATTTGGAGGAATCGAAAATATTGAGTACTCATGGGTATCAGCAAACCGCTTTATTAACCCATACTCTTCTTCATCCCTTTTTGCAGCACTTTCTGATAAGCTTGATGTATCAACCACATTTTCCTTCTTCCTAAAAACATTAGCTGCTCTTAGCTTGTTTATCACAGCCTTTAATTTGCTTTGCGAAGCTTCTTGTTTACTTTTTGAATGTTCTTCTATAGTAATTAAACATGACGCACTATCACATCTGTCCATTGTATCTTGTACTCTACTGTTGCGTCTTACATACTGACCAAACTTTTTTTGTTACATCATTCAGAAAAGATGAATTTCTTCTGCTCGCTAAAGACTTATCTGAACATTGTGCTACGCTATCATGCCTGCTCATTTTTTGAGAAGGCATATTGGGTTTGTCTCTATTCTTTAAGTCAACTGCATTCATAAAATTATTAAGCGTACTTTTCAATTCTGAAATGTCTTCTGCATTCCTTATTGTACTGTATCCTTCCAAATCATGGACTTCTACTTTTGTCTCGGCTGATTTTCCTGTTATCTCTTCAATTCCGTCTATTTTTTCAGTATAGTTTTTTATGTCATTCTTAAGTGGTTCTTTTCGACGACTAATTACTAAATTAGACAAGAAAAGTACAAGTGATATTAAAGAACAGGCAATAGAAATATAAGTAAAAAATTTTTTCACTTCAGATTCTGACTGATCGAATAGAACGCAAGACGAAATAGTAATACTTGCTATTGGTGTAAGCACGTTAGTGATGCGTGAAACCATTTCCTGTTTCTCTTGATAATCTATCTCAAATTTATCATATTTTCTTTTTCTGTCCTTCTTTATTTCATAAAAAACATCTAAAAATAACCTCAAGATACTTGTATCGCTATGTTCAAGAGAATAATCTAGGGCTGTTTTTCCTGCATTATCTTTTATATCAAAATCTATTTTCTCACTTATAACTTTCTTTGTGTCATTCATTGTTAAGCAGAATAAGGCATTGATAGCTTTCTCTCTGAAATGCTCATTCTGCTTACGCTTTTCTAAAACTATGCTTTTCAAGAAGCGATCTTGTTTAAAATCCTCATCTACAATTCTTTCAAAATCATTATCATTCATTACAAGGTAGTGTAATGGTGTTCTTCCAGATTTAGATAAAATATTCAACGTTTTCTCAGCATAGGGATAATTATCTTTCATGAAATATTTTATTACCTCAGCATTAAGGCTCATAGCAGCTAAGTGTAGAGGTGTAAGCCCATGAATGTTTGTGTTAAAGAGTAGGTGAATTTTTGTCGTGCTACTAATATCCAGCCTAGTCAACTTAGAAACACTTTCAATAATATACTGAGAACATCCTATGCCGTCGGCAAGAGCAGCCATGTGTAACGGTGTATTGTCATTTTCATCATTATAAGAAAATAACACTCCAATGCTATCAGCCATGTTTCTATTTACAAGGCTTTCCTCCGCTAAAAATTCAAGACATTCCTTATTACCGCTCAAAATAGCTGCAAATAGCAACTTTTTTTGCGTATTTTGCTCCGAAAAAATATCAATTTGGCTCTTTTGCATCAAATACTCAACGCATTCCATGCTTCCACTTAACATAGATAAGTGTAGTAAAGTTTGTCCATCCTTATTCTCCTTACTTAATATTTCTCTTACTCCCTTTTCCTGTATAAGAGTGAAAAGGTGCTCAAGGCATGATTTATTGCCAACACACGCTGCCATATGAAAAGCTGTGTTACCGCTTTGGTTCTTACGCAAAATCTCCTGGTGAACGTCGATTTTCTGTTTTTTTAACTCTCCTTCTATCACGCTCAAAAACTCTAGACCAACGAGTTGAGCAGCAAAATGTAAAGGGGTGCTTCCTTCATTATTACTCTCATTTACTTGCATACCTCTATCTATTAACAGAATTACACATTGTTTTCTTGACTCTAGCTCTGTACTTTTCAACAGAGCTAAGTGTAATGCTGTATTTCCTTTGCTTGTCTTTGTGTTTAAATTATGATTAGGGAATTTATTGAGTAAAAAATGTAGACAATCAAACTGCCCGTACATTGCAGCCAAATGTACAAGATTTCTTCCATGCTCACCTTTAGATTCAAGAATATCTTCTCTATTTTCATGAAATAGCTCTATACAATCTGCATTACCATGCATAATAGCAATATGTAAGGGGGTGTTATCTTGCTTATTCATAACAATTTTTGCACCTAATCTACTAAACAGTTCTATTAATTGTTTATTTCCATGCTGTGCAGCTATATGCAATGGGGTGTTACCATCTACATCTTTTTGATTAATATCACTTTTTAGTTGACCTAACAATTTTGAATGCTCTATAAGAAAATTTATAGCATTATCTTGGGTTTCTGAATCTTGAGTTTCTGAGTTACCTGCAATTTTATGCAAAGGATTCTCATGATATTGATTGTTTAAAAATTTTACTCGATTATCGATGAAGAACTTTATGCACTCAGCATTCCCAGATTGTGCAGCAAAGTGTAATGCGTTATTTCCATATCTATCTTTTTTAATTCTCTCCCTATCAAAAATTCCTCTTGCTGTAAGTACTTTTTCTAAATACCCTAGGAGGCTAAAACTTCCGCTTCTAGCAGCATAGTGCAATTCACTCTTATAATTGATAGTACTAGTAAAATGTGCCTCATTTTCCATGAGAGTTTTAAAGCATTCTTCATTGCCAAATTTAGCCGCATAATGTAGTGGTGTTTTACCACCTCTATCTTCACTCCTTACTGCTTCTTTAATGTCAAAATTAGAACTTTCTATCACAAAAAGTAAAACATCTTCTTTACCCGACTCGGCTAAGTAATGTAGAAGCGTTTTACCGTTACTGTCTGCAAAATTCTCTAGTCCTATAATCAACTCTCTCTTCATATTAAGAATTAGAGATACAGCTATTTGAACATGAATATCACAATCCCTGTTTTTATTTCGTCTTTCTCTAATTCTTTCAATAGCCACTGTTAATAGCGAAGAACCATCATTACTTGTTATATTCCATCCATCTTGACGAAATTTTTCAGCTAATAAACCTCTTATATTTTCTGCTGAAATCCTGCTTTTTATATGATCAAGATTATTAGTATATATATTATAGTTTTCTTCTTGAGTTACTTTATTAATATAATCATATATGATTATTAGGTCTTGCTTATTGACTTTATCTTCTGAATTGCCTTGTAATAAGAGGTCTATCTCACTAATTGCTCCGGCCATACCAATGGTTCCCGCAGTAAATAAACCTGAACTGAGTGTCTTTGCGCTTGTACTAGATTTAGCTTTGAAAACATTAGTAACTGTGTCAAATTTATTTTTGAACATACTGTACCTCATAAATAATAATGCCGGTAGTGAATAAGGCTTTAGTAGATACCACTGTAATTTTTAAGCCTACAAAAATTCACCAGCGGCCGCATTATATAATAGATAATTTTTTGTGCTAGTAATATTTTTCTAATTCCCACTTTGGCCTTGGTGCAAAGTCAAGAGAGTCTACATAGTTTCTCTGTAACCTTTCAATTCCTGTCCATCCAATCATCACTGCATTGTCTGTACATAAATTGCTTGGAGGAGAAAGCACGTTCAAGTCTATGTGCTTTTTTAATCTCTCTTTCAGGAAATTATTTGCTGCAACTCCACCAGTAATTACAAAATCATTGATTTTAATATTTAAAGATACAGTAATAATAATCGCATTTTTGACCCTATCGATTAATATGTCGCTAATACACTCTTGAAACGAGGCGCACACATCACAAACATCTTGCTTGCTCATTGCAAGCTCTTTCACTAAGTTTTTTACTGCTGTTTTAATTCCAGAAAATGAGAAGTCACATCCAGAGCGTTTTATCATTGCTCTTGGCAGCTTAAATCTCATACCATCACCTTTTTTAGCTAACTCTTCAATCAATGGACCTCCCGGATAGCTTAGGCCTAGCATCTTAGCAACTTTATCAAACGCTTCACCCAGTGAATCATCGAGTGTTTCCCCAAGTTTAATATATTTACCTACATCCTGTGCAATTAAAAATTGACAGTGGCCACCTGATATCAGTAGGACTAAAAACGGAAATTCAACCTTATACAGTAGCCTAACAACTAATGCGTGCGCTTCTAAGTGATTAACTGCAATGAACGGTTTTTGTGCTACATGTGCAATTGCTTTAGCCATCATTGTACCAATTATTAGTCCACCTATAAGCCCTGGTCCTGATGTTGCCGCAATTGCATTCAGATCACAAAAGTTAAGGTTAGATTTTTCCATAGCACTTTTTATTAGATCACTTAAATGCTTCATATGAGCACGTGATGCTACTTCAGGAATCACCCCACCGCATTTTTTATGCTCTGCCTGAGAAAGAATTTCGTGAGCAAGAACTTGCTTATTACTATTTACAATTGCTGCCGCAGTTTCATCGCAACTTGTTTCAACCGCTAAAATGGTTTTCATAAATACTTTAATTGTGAAAACTATACCTTGAAATGCTGTAACTGCAAAACGTACATAACTTAAGCTAAAAACAATCTGCTCTACTATAGCTAAGGCACCTAACTCTACTATTGTTGTCTACTCTGCTGACTTGTAGCTACAGTAACATCTTCCAGATCAGACAATGGCAATAATTGTTGTTTAAACCCTTCTATTAACCAGTCAGCAGCCCATTCTGCAATACTTTCTCTACCAGATATTCGAATTTTTTCCTTAAGTTCTGTAACAAATCCCTGGGATTTTATTTCTTTTTCTTCTGATATTTCTTCCCCATTTGCACGCGTTATTATCCTGCTACACTTTGCTATGACAGCATTGCGGGATATTTGTACTTCCCTTCCCATCAATACATCAATAAAATCATCAGATAATTTTACCTCTTCTGTTACTTTTAGACCATTAAGAGATGTTGTTGATTGTTTATACCGCCCTACAGCAGAGCTTGTTGAACTTCTTAGGATATTCATTATAAGATCTCTGATACTTACCTCAAGTGGAAAGCCTATAGTTGCATGCATCTCTTTATTATTTTCATTACTTGCATTCTAAAATGCTAGAATTGCCTTGTCAATGAAAATCACAATTCCACTGCTCATTAGTGGATCCACCTGTAATGGTAAATGTAGAAGAATATCTAGCTATAATCTAATCACTGTCTCCAAATATAGAACCAAATTTTTTGCCTCCCGGGGAAAATTTATTAGTCCAACTGCTTTGTACTTTGTTTATATCTTTAAAGGCAGTTTTGTTGCTATACTCCTTTACTTCTTTATCTATTCTCTCCATTATTTGTTGATCCAAATAGCTCTTTTTCCATTGGTTAGTAGCAAGAAATACTTTGTTTAAATCTTGAGTGCGAATTAGATACTCTTTATCTTTAGGATAAACCTCCTGAGCCCAAGCGAATAGCTCAAAATAGCGTGCAAATAATTCAGATGCGCGTGATTTTAGAATTTGGTAAGCTTGTATCTCTTTAAATATAATTTGACCAATAATTTTTTGTACCAGAATATTTGACTGCTTTAAGTTCTGCTCAATATCCTGATAAACTTTATAGAGAAATTCTTGCTCTAATCTTAAGTCCAGTTCATTTTCAACCATATGTGAAAGTTCATGTACTATGATGTAAGGATTTGACCTTCTTAGCACAATAACATACTTATTTACACCAGAAGATCGAATTGTCTTGCATACTCCCTCTTCCATATCCACTAATCCTTCTTGATATATCTCAAATGAGAGTCTATTTTGCTTTATTAGTGACAAAGTGAGGTTTAATGTATTTCTAAACTTCTCAAATTGATAGAGATATTCGACATATCGTATTACGTTTTCACTATTTCCTACTTGAGTTGCTTGTTTTATTAAGTTCCTGATTAGCATGCTTTATTATAAAGGAATTTTCTTTATAATAAAGAGGTATAAAGTGTTTTCAGGAAGCATAGCTAAAGTAATTTAAGTTCACTGACATCCCACTACTTATTAGCAGCCAAGAGATTGTAAGTTAAAAATATGTTATAAAACGAACAAGAGGGAAGATAACTCTACTCACTATAGGAATAGAACTATCACGGGCATGTGCAACCGAGGGAAAATTGGTATTACAACCGTCGTTATCAAGGTACACTAGCCCATCTCTCGATACGTTTGAATAGTTGTGTGGTATGCACCCATTTACAATCTTAAATTAATAAAACTATCGAGGTTATCATGATTACATCTTATCAAAATTTTATTGGTATTGACATCGGAAAATTCAAAAATGTCGTTGCAATCCACAAACAGAAGAACGCTATCAAATTTGACAATGATTCTGCTGGTTGGCAACAATTATTTCAAAAGTTTTCAGATATTCTACCTAATACTTTAGTAACTTTGGAAAATACAGGAAAATTGGTTTATCACATTTTCTTGTTAACAAGAATATTGCAGTACATCGAGCTAATACTCGTAAAGTAAAAAGTTTTATTTTATCTCACGGAACTTTTGCAAAGTCCGATAAATCAGATGCGATGGCTCTTGCTCAATATGCGCCATAGAACTCTCTCTCTATTTGCACCTACGTCAAAAGAACAATCAACTCTAGCTGCACTTTGTCAACGTCGTTACGCAAATGAGAACTCAGGAGAAATGTAGACTGGAAGCACCTGAAAACGACCATATAAGGGAAAGTTGTCAAAAAACTATCGAATTCTTTAATAGTCAAATAGATACACTCAATAATACTATACGAAAAATCATTGATGAAAATCCAGAGTTACAAAAGCGCCAAAAAATCCTTAGAACGGTAGCAGGAATAGGTAAAAAATTATCTCAAGATTTTTTGTGTTTAATGCCAGAACTTGGCTACTTAAACAGAAGAGAAGTAGCAAGTCTTGCCGGAGTAGCACCTCATCCTAAGGAAAGTGGTAAAGCTGTTGGTTACCGAAGGTGGTAGAAGTAATAAAGCTCTTTATATCAGCCATGGCTGCAGCAAAATCGAAATCTGTACTTGGTGGCTTTTATTCTAAACTTATTGAAGATGGTAAGCTCTAATGCGTAAAATTATAGTAATTGCTAATGCAAGACTTAAAGAAGCAATTAATTTGCATACTCTCACAACGGTGACTGAAATTGGCTAATGAATATGTCCGTCCACACAGACTTAAAGCACATATTCATTAGCTAAACAGAAATTGTTACGGCAGCTGTTTGATATAAAATTTTATTTCTATTACACACGGATTTTTATTGCCCATATAATTTGCAAAATTACACAAATAAAAAATTTTTAAAAAAACATAATTGATACCATGGTAGCATGACTTAGGAATGTATAACGTAACTTTTAAGTGCAATATCAAATAGATTCTACTAAAAATCAATCAAATCTTCACATGTTTGTTCTTCATAAAAGAAGTTCAATGTTATCGTAGTACCAAATTTTGATTCACTTTTAATGTTGAAAGTTCCACCCATTAACTCTACTAACTTCTTGCTTAGCGGTAATCCAATACCTGTGCCTTCGCTCCTATATCCTGAATCTGCTTGGCCAAAAACGGACATGACTTTATATATGTCCTGCTGCATTATCCCTATCCCATTATCATGAAACTCTATAGTTAATAAATTTTTTTCTATATTCTCTTTAATAACCATTCTTATTAAACCACCTTTAGGAGTGAATTTGATTGCATTTGATAACAAATTTATTATAACTTGCTTCATTCTTTTGGGATCGGTGATAACTAATAATTGTTTATCAGATATCTCTTTCTTTAAACTAATTCCTGTTTCTTTTAGTTTAGGTGATAGCATATTTAAGCACGAATCTATTATCTTATTCAGGTTAAACTTCACTTTCTCTACCGTTAAACTACTTGATTCAGCTTTAGAAAAATCGAGTACATCATTAATTAAAGCAAGTAAATGCGTACCTGCATTATATATATCGTCTACATATTCCTTGTATTGAGAGTGATCTACCGAACCTAAAGTTTCATTTTTGATCAACTTTGCAAATCCAATAATAGAATTAAGAGGTGTACGCAACTCATGTGTAACGCTTGCAAAAAATTTTAACTTGTTTGCATTCTCCTGCTCTAATGTCTCTTTAATCTGTTGTAATTCAATATTAGTTTTATGCTGCTTGGCTAGCATTTCTGTATTAGAAAAGTGCAAATAAAGCATTATCAGTATTAAGGTGAGTGATAATAAGCCCACGAATATTAAAAACAAACTATATACCACAACACAAGAGTCATCATAGCTTTGAATAATCTTCAAAAAAAACGAAGGTTTAGTGTCACCTTCATGAAATATAGGAAAAGTAGAAGTTAATGTATTTCCTGTAGCATAAAATATTTCTTGATTGTTTAGCAACTTATCAATTTCATCGTTTGTAAGTAACTGCTCATAATCATGACCTTGAGTATTAAAATTACTGAAAATTACTCTGGCATTTTGATCATACAGTATTAAGCTAAAATTCTTTACTTTGCTCACTGATTGTAATAATTCAGCACGCAGTTTTACCAGCTGGTTTATGTAGTCAAAACTGTTGTATTTAATATGATGCTTTTCTATTAGTAAATAATGGTATTTTTTTATTATACTACTTTCCAATAGATTTTTTAAGTTTACATTCGAATTACGGTAAGAAGAAAGAAAATTATTCCTTAATGAATAATTGCAATATATTACGCTAAACAAAATCACAAGAATTAATGAGAATAGCGTGATAATTTTTGTATATCTATTTTTTTTTAGTTTAGTAAAAATTAATTTACTTAATTTATACATATCCTTCTCATTGTAAAATAACGGCTTTTATGGTATTAATTAAAAATTAGCATATCATACTTTTATGACAATTTCTCCTATCTTGCCAGTTTATTCTCCTATTAATATAAATTTTTCTTATGGTAAAGGTATTTACTTGTATGATATCGACAACAAGCGCTATATAGATTTTCACTCTGGAATAGCTGTTAGCAGCTTAGGTCATGCCAACCCACGGTTAACTAATGTCCTAAAATTACAAGGAGAAAAGCTATGGCATATATCAAATACCTATAATATCTCTACTGCCAACAACTTTGCAGAAAATTTAATAAACAACAGCTTTGCTGATACCGTATTTTTCACAAATTCTGGAGCAGAAGCAGTGGAGTGCGGACTTAAGATTGCCAGGGCCTATCAAAACGGAAAGGGTAATAAAAATCGCCATAGAATTTTAACGTTTCATGGTGCATTTCATGGCAGAACATTTTTAACCTGTGCTACGAACGATAGACAGAAATTTTCTGAATTACTGAATCCTTACATTGAATGGTGTGATAACATAGAGTCCAATATTGAGAGTGTAAAGAAAGCAATTTCCAGTGGTATAGGTGTTATATTAATAGAACCAATACAGGGACAAGGTGGTATCAAAGTAATGGATGATACCTTTATGCAGGAACTAAGAAAACTATGTGACGAAAATGACATATTGTTATTTTTTGATTGCGTGCAGTGCGGTGCTGGTAGAACAGGAAGATTATTTGCGTACGAACACATAGGAGTTAAGCCTGACATATGCGCCCTTGCAAAAGGAATAGGGGGAGGGTTCCCGCTAGGGGCTTGTCTTGCAACTGAAAAGGCTGCTAAGTACATCGCGGTCGGCATGCATAGTTCCACTTTTGGTGGCAATCCACTTGCAACTTCAGTAGGCAATGCTGTACTGGATGAATTGCTCAGCCCTGGCTTCTTAGAAAACGTTGAAGTCAGAGGTAAGTATTTAAAAAATAAATTAGAGGACTTAGCAAGTAAGTTTTCAATGATAGAAGAAGTAAGAGGAAAAGGGTTAATGCTCGGAATAAAAGTAAAAATGAATAACCAAAAGTTCGCAGAAGAGCTAAGTCACCGTAGCTTACTCACTGTTGGAGTAACATCAGATAACGTTGTAAGAATTTTGCCTCCACTCATTATCACTGAAAAAGAGATTGATAAAGGCATTGATATCCTGACTCAATATTTAACTGAAAAATCTTTCAGTTAAGCGTAGCAGACCTGCTCGCTAGTTGTTGGCTGTACTGAAACTGCAGACAAGTCAGTAGCTATAACTTCATTAGTTGTTTCATTCATGCATTTCACTTTTCCCTCCTTTCTTATCAGTGTAAGCTCATTTATATCACTTAGTGAGTCAAATTTTGTTACATCCTCAAATATAAACGATTGTAAGATATTTTTCTTAATAAATAAGAAAACGTAATGACCAGATGATAAAATTGCGCCTAATAAATTCTGCATTAAACCATTTTTAAAAATACATCTAGGCAGTTTCTCTAAAAGAATTGATGTTCCAAAAAAAAATGCTCCTCTTGTTAAATAGGTCGTTATTTCATATAACAATGCACCACACAAAAACGCTAGTGGTCCAAATACTATCAAACCACAAAGTGAAGGCAATGGCATGTTCTGGCCTAATAATATTCTACTTATAAGCTTCATTGAAACTATAAATCCAACAAATAGCATAGCTCTACCTAGATATGTCCTGTTTTTAGAGCGATTGTTAAAGTTTTTCTCACATAACTTAGAAAAATCATTGTTAACTCTTACTTCAAAAATACTATGATTGGTTTTTAATTTTAGCTCCAAGCCCTCTATTCCATGACGCCACTTATGGCAATTTACAATTTCATCAATTACTATACTGATCTGATTATTGATCTTGCATAATTTGCTCTCTTGATATGAGTTTCCTTGATAATACTTTTCTCTAAAGTTTGCGCAGTTTAAATTCTTTAAATCACATAAAAAATCTTTAATTTCTTGTGCCAATTTATTAGTATCACCTCTGCAGCCTACAATTTTCAAAATTGTTACCAAGTGTTCATTTTTAATTTGAGCAATTGTTCTATCTAATGCACGTATATATTGCTTGGATTGAAAATATGAGATGATTTTTTCTTTACATCTATCTCCATTCTCTTCGTAAAACCTATTTTGTGTAAAACTATCGTCATGCTTTTTAGCGATTTCTAACGCATGAGCTAATACATTTTGAGCTTTTACACTACTCTCACAGTGGCAATTTCTGATTATGTGTACATACGCTCTTGCACTGGCATCTTCAGATTTATCTATATTGTACGCTTTAGCCAAAAAGACTAAATAGTCAAACCCTGCCCATAGATAATACATTACCTTTGTTATAGTACTTCCCACAGAAAACAAAGCTGAGCGTGTGCAAGATAACTTACCGTCGTTTTTAACTCTATCCTCATATGAACGAAGGTATTTCTCTGTGCTCTTTAAAATCTTATGCAAGTCTTCTTCTGTCTTTTTGACATCAAAATCATTGATGTCATGAACTTTTTCGTACGCTTCCTTTATCAAATCACTAGAAAATTTTTTCAGAGCTGGATCGTTGATATTTCCTAATGCATCAATGTTTTTACTAATATAGATTTCTATTTTCCTTCCAAGTTCTTCTCCCATTCTATTTTTTAGCAACTTATTGTATTTATCAGTAGCTGGAAACAAAATTTTCTGACAAAAATTCCGTGGTTCGTTTTTAAAATTTGCTAAGATCTTATCCACAAATAGCTCAACTTTTTCACCTGCAGCAGCAAAAAACCATGCTTGCCTGCTCGCATTACGTTCCCTATTTCTTCCAAGATTTTGTAGGGCTTCAGATGGATTATTGAATTGACTGATTGAATCTGCAAATATTGATGCAACATGATTATATTCACTATCAAACCCACGACCTTTCGATCCATCTACAATCGTTGTCAACGCACATTTAGCTAACGCATCAAAATCCCTTTTTTCATAATCACAATGGATAGTTCGATATCCGCCTATTTGATTACGCATTATTGCTGAAAAGGGTCTGTTCTCTTCAATATCAAGATCATTTCTCCCAATCCCTGCAAAGATGCATTTATTTTCCTTGCAGAAATTACTGAGGCTATGCAGTACACCTTCTTCTCTTTCCATGAAACCATGTAGCTCTTTGCTTAAGTGCCAGTTATCAACTATTAACCTGCATTGCTCATTATCACTTTTACGCAATGCTTCAATTACTACCTTTATTTGCGGTAAAAGCTTGCCTCTAGCAAATTGTTCACTAAAGCCTTTTTCCTTTAGGTAGCTTATAATATTGTTATCATTAGTAGAGCTAATATTCTTTTTAACATCTTCTATCAATCCGCCTAAACCTTCTCTTCTTTTTTTATCTAAAGTAATATTATCACACTTCATTAAATATGAGAGAGTAAGATCGATCATTGAATGCATTACTCTATATTTTAAATATTTAGCGGTATCACTAAAATCGACTTTCTCTTTTAATTCAGATATCTGCGCTTCTGTCAGACTAGGATGTTGCTTTTTAACACAGTTTATAAAATTCGCTTCACGTAACTTGAGCCTGTAGTCTTGATATGACATCCCTTCAGGCTGGAATTTATTATATACTTCATAACGTGTACCACCTTCATATACTAAATTATTCTTACCCTGCAATGCAAAACTAAGATTAACTATGCTATTTACATCATCAACTAAAATCAGAGCACTTTCTCCAATTGGGCTTTGCACGTTCCATCTTACAGAAGTTAATAAATCATCGTTATCAACAAGTTTATTGTAATTAAAAACTTCTTCACTCTCTTCAACATATTCATGAACTGGACTGGATTTTTCTCTAGTAAATAAGCTACGCAGGTTAGCAAGAAATCTAGAAAGCAGTTCTCTTGATTCTATTCCAGTTGCTTTAGTTAGCACCCACCAAATTGGCAACATTACTATACCAAATATAAACAGAGAAATTGTATGGTATAGCTGCTTAATCAAAGCAGAATACAGCCAATAATTTGAAGTTATACCAACTATTGCAGCAACATTACTTTTTATAACAGGAAATAATATAATCATAGGTATTATAGTAACAGCAATATTCACTACAAATGCTAGAGTGAAATTTGCTCTTCTATTGGTTTTTGCAATAACACTCATTGTTTCGATGGTGCTTGCAATACAACGTCTACTCAATCTTGTAGGGCTGATAACTTTTCCGCATCTATTTAAAATCCTTCTCTTTGGTGTTGCAGTTAGATAAGTTGTAGGATACTCCCCATCAAGCTTGCACATGTTCTCAAAAGCCTGCTGCTTGCTGATACTGTCTGCTTCATCAACACTAATCCACAATTTGGTATTTTGGTCTTCAAATTTTTGATCATGTAAGAGCAGGTCATGCGTTACTATAATTGTTGTAGGTTCAGTTGCCTTCAATGCATTTTTAATTTCCTCAGCAGTTTTAGGTGTTCTAATGTTTACAGTAAATGCACTACTCATCATTTTTTTAGCTTGGTTTACTAGATCACTGTTTGGTACTGCAACCAGATGATGAAACCCTACTTGGGCTAGTACATGACTCCACATTCCAATATCGTAAGTCTTCCCAAATCCAGTTTCTGCATCGATCATAACATTACAGTTAGTAGTGGAAGAGTTACTTAGATGTTCTAATATCCCCTCAACAACAGGTTTACGACGTGCTACTATTATAGATTCCTTTGTGTCATCAAGCTTTATAGATTCACCTTGTAGCTTGCAGTTGATTTCTTCTAAGCCACTAATGATACTTTGCTTTTCTTGATTACTGATAGAACTCACACATTACCCACTATAATTATAACAATATTAATTGTATGTTAATTCAGTAAATTGTCAATTCTATAGACAAAAAGCTGATTTTAGCTATCATACTAATATGAATGTATGTCTCGGTATAATTACTTCTCCCCACGGAATCAAAGGGGCTGTCAAAATAAAAACCTTTACTGAAAAGCCCGAAAATATTTCCCTATACGGTGAACTAACAAGTGGCGATGAAAATTACAAAATAAGCTCGGTGTCTGTTATTGGTGATAATTCAGTAATAGCAATAATCAGCGATGTAAATTCACGTAATGAAGCAGAGCTTTTAAGAAACAAGAAATTATACATAGAAAGAGACAAACTACCACAGTTAAATAATGAGGATGAATTTTATCAAAGTGACCTTATAAACATGGAAGTAAGGCTAGAGAGTAATGAATTATATGGCTATGTGAAATCTGTATGCAATTTTGGCTCAGGGGATATATTAGAAGTTTTGGTTATCAGCACAAAAAAAAACATCATGCTATCTTTCACTAAAGAAACATTTCCACATATAAATATAAAGAAAAGGTATATAGCAATCAATATGCCAGGATTTATTGATTAATAAAGACTTTGATGTTTGTATAAAGTTATTTATAATCGTCAGACTAAATTAAAGGTGTAATTATGGCAGAAAGGGCTAATGATATCAGACCAGGTCAGGTTCTGGAACATAATGGTGGGTTGTTTTTGGTTGTGAGTATTATGCATACTCAACCTGGTAAAGGTGGTGCATACATACAAGCTGAAATGAAAAATATCAAAACTGGAGCAAAATACTATGAAAGGTTTCGTTCTGATGCAACAATCAGAAGGGCAATTTTAGATGAAGAGGAATATGTTTACCTTTTCACTGAGGGAAATATTGTAAATCTTATGCATCCAAGTAATTACGAGCAGATTATTATAAATTTAGATTTATTAGGGAAAAAAAAGGCTTATTTACAAGATAATATGAAAATTAAAGTAGTAACTTATCAGGATAAAATAATTTCTGCGCATGTGCCTGATTATGTTACATTAACTGTAAAAGAAACAGAATCTGTTATCAAAGGGCAGACTGTTACTGCTTCTTATAAGCCTGCAATTTTGGAAAACGAAATACGCGTTAACGTGCCTCAATTTATAAAAGAAGGTGATAAAATTGTAGTACATACTCCTGATAACAGCTATTACGAAAGAGTAAAAGAGTAGATGGCCATTTCATCACCACGAATCAATGCGATGCTTGATTCTGTACGCAGTGCCTCCAAGCAGCTTATACGTGATTTTAATGAATTGCAAATTTCCAGTGTTAAGTCAGCGGACTTTATCAATAAAACTTATTCAAATTCCAAGCAACTTATATACGATTGCTTGAAAAATTACAAACAAGACTATGAGTTTATTTGTGAAGATCAAGATGCAAAAGACGAAGGTTATACTTGGTTTATTATGCCCATAGAGGGCAAGGAAAATTTTTTTAGCTGCATGGTTTACTTTGCAGTATCAGTTTGTCTCATTCATAAAAACAGAGTTGTAGCAGCTGTGATTGATGCCCCAGCCCTTAGAGAAACTTTTTGGGCAGAAGAAAAGAAAGGTGCTTTTCTTGAAGATTTTAAATCTCGTCATGTAAGAATGCGAATGAAAGCCCGTGAAGGGGGGATAATAGACATAAATGGTGATTTATTAAATAAATTATTGCCTGGCAATAATAATGTACGCTCCCTCGGCTCGACAGTTCTGGGTTTCGCATACCTTGCTGCCGGAAGATACAATGGAATAATTTACTCTGGAATTAACAAATACAAAACTTTGCTCGGCAGACTTTTTCTGCAAGAAAGTGGTGGAAGGTTAAAGGAAGATAGAGGGCTCATCATTGCTGGAGATATAAACTGAGATATAGTCAATGCCCAATCATGTATAGGCATAGTCCATTTCTCCTCCGCTTTCTTTATAGCACAATATACCTATTTATACAAGGCATTTATGCTAGTAAATGAGCCCTTGGTTTTGGTGAATTTCCTAATTTGCCTATGTAGCCCCTCTATGGGATTAGTAGTATAGATTATCCTCCTAACTGGGTCGGAATACTTAAAATAACCAGATAGGTTTTCCCAATTATTCTGCCAAGATTATAGGGTACTTTGTGCCCCATTTTTCATCTAATTCCAACAGATAATTCTCGGCAATTTCCTTACTTGAAGCTTTTCTTTAAATCACTCAAAAAACTCTTTACTAGCTACATACTTCAGTGAGTTACGTATCTGATGCACTATACACATTCTGCATTAGGGAACACACCGTTTATTTCTGCAGGAAAGCTTTTTAGCCCATCTACACATGCAATTAGAATATCTTCCACTCCTCTCTCTTTGAGATCATTTAGTACTCCCAACCAGAACTTCACTTTCAGCTAAATAAAACTTCTTTTCTGCCATTTTGCTAATATATTATACATACATTTACTTACACAACTCCTTAAAAAACCATGAAAACTATCGGATATACAGACTGCAGCGGACGACTACGCCATTCGTTGATTACTGTTTGTCAGTAATACTTGATATCTCTGCCGCCGATATTTTGTGATCGTAAATTTCCTCAATATGTGACGCTATATCTCCATGCCACTGGCAAATGTGCTTAAGACCTTTGCTTCAAGTTCTGTTGTTTGTCTTTTTCTAACTATTTGGGGTTCAAAGCTTCCTTCCCTGTCTCTAGGTGTTAACAACTCAAATGAGTTGTACGTAAAGTTTTTCCCATTTCTTCGATTATTTTCTTCGCTTTCACCAGACAAGTGGTGTTCTATTTCACCTTCTAGACTCGCCTCCAGCAGCTTTTTTATAAATGGTGTTAATGCTCCCTCCTTTCCTGTCAACGGTCTTCCTTCTCGTATAGACGACAGGTTTCTAATTCTTTATAATCTACCAAACCGGTAGTTTTATTTACTTGACTCATGTCAAACCTCCGTTTTTTTATATCAATTATATTTTTATTTCTTGGTTTGACACAGTTTATTTAACACTCCCAATAAATTGATAAAAAAATGGAGGTTTGACACACTTCTTTGAACGTTCCCAATGAATATTAAACTCTGGTCTGGCCAGTAGTTTTTTTATTACACAATTCATAATAAACATAGGGGTAACATTGAGCATTTTTCCAACCACCGGCATAACTCTTCAGCTATGGTGGCTCTTCTCTTCTATCTTCGAGCATTGCACTTGGCATAATGCTGTCCTACAGTAAAAATCAAACTAAAGTTTCTTGAACGTATTGCTCTCAGGAGGTACACTGTGGACTAATGCTGTACCTTTTTCCTAAAACTAAAATCTATATACTTAACTTTAGAAACTTTAAAATAAGATGCGATCTAATATTAGAGAGTTATTTTACTACATAAAACCTAATCTATCTTATTTCATCGTAGCTTTTATTGCAGTTCTATTTTCAGCTTTAACGATTCTTCTTTTTGGTAGGGGCTTAACCAACATAATTGATTCTAGCGCAGAGCACAATTTTACTACCAAACTATTAGTTGCAATACTTATAGTTTTAGCCATTTCTCTCACTGCATTTATTCGGTTATATTTCATTGGCATTGGCAGCGAAAAAGTTATCGCAAGAATCAGATATGACTTATATAGCAGTATCACTAACTTGCAACCAAGCTTCTTTGAGAATATAGGCGTACAAGATGTTATCTCAGCGTTAATTACTGATACCTCTGTGCTGCAATCAATAATAAATAGCAGCTTACTAACCATATTACGAAATTTTGTGATTCTGATTGGTAGTGTTGCCATGTTATTATATACAAATATACAACTAACTGCGTATGCAGCAGCAATAATACCTATACTACTCATTATCATGACCTCACTTGGAAAAAAAGTGCGTAGCTATGCACGCTTTGCCCAGGATAAATTAAGTGAGCTTGCGTCATTTAGTGAGGAAAATTTTCGATCTATAGTGACTATTAAATCGTTTGTACTCGAAGAAAATGAAAAAACCCGTTTTAAAGAGTATTTAAACTCAGTATCAAAATCATACGTAAAATTAGTACTCTTGCGTGCTATCCTAGTAACTCTAGTTATCACGTGTGTGATAGGTTCACTGGTTGTTTTGCTCTTTTTTGGTATTAAAGAAGTCTTAAGCAATAATATAACTATTGGAGAACTCTCCTCATTTGTGTTTTATTCAGCGCTCGCAGCAGGAGCTATAAATAATTTGAGCGATAATATCAGTGATTTACAACGAGGTCTTGGAATAGTAGAGCGTTTATTTGAATTTAAAAATATGAAAAGCTCTATAGCAGATGCCGATGATCCTATAAAAATTTGTAGTGTTCAAAAAGGAATTTCGTTTAATGGCGTAACATTTTTTTATGCTGATAAGCTAGCGTTAAATAACGTATCATTTTCTATAGAGGCAGGTCAAGCAGTATCAATTGTTGGGCCATCTGGCAGTGGTAAAAGTACCATTTTAAAGCTTCTGCTCCGTTTTCATGATCCAAACAAAGGTAGCATTACTATCGATGGGCACAATATTAAGTCAATTGCGCTAAATGACCTCAGATCGTTGTTTGGCTTAGTGCCACAAGATCACATGATATTTTCTTGCTCAATAATGGAAAATATACTATATGGCAAACCAGGTGCTGAATATGAGGAAGTAAGGCAAGCAGCTACCAGTGCTTATGCGATGGAATTTATTGATAAGCTGTCTGATAAATTCGATACATTTGTAGGAAAAAGAGGATTAAAACTCTCTGAAGGGCAAAAACAACGTATTATAATAGCAAGAGCGATACTCAAAAACCCTCAGATTTTAATACTGGATGAAGCAACTTCCGCCCTTGATTATGAAAGTGAGAACCTCGTGCAAAAAGCATTGAGCAAGTTAATGCAAAACAGAACAACGATCGTAATTACACACAGACTATCAACCGCACTTAAAACTGACAAGATTATAGTAATTAATCATGGAAAAGTAGAAGAAGTAGGAACTCATGACTCTCTAATGAGTAAAGACGGGCTGTATGCAAAGTTGATGAAGATAGGGTAGAAATTTAAATCATAATGTTGTTAATATGCTGGATTTGGCAATCAAGTTATTAAATTTTTAATTATTTTAACTTATAATAATATCATAGTATTTTTCAAAGGATTATTATGCAATATTTAGTACCTTTCAGTCAGCCAGCACAATCGTGTTATAGTTCGCTTCCATCAAGACCAAACTATGCTCAACCTACTCGTGATATTAGTACGTCTCGAGATAATTTATGTAAACCTACTCATGATATTAATACGTCTCGAGATAATTCATGTAAACCTACTCATGATATTAATACGTCTCGAGATAATTTATGTAAACCTACTGATGATATTAATACGTCTCGAGATAATTTATGTAAACCTATTTGTGATGTTGATTCGTCTTACGATCATGTTTGCCAATATTACGCCTATTATGACACGCACCCAAATTCTTGTGATGCAGGTGTGTTTTCTTACTAGAAGATTGTTTTTAAACAACTCACAAACGTACGTGCTGTTATTCTAGCTATATGTGTTTCAAGAGCATATGGATTGAATAATCCATATGCTCCTTATTCATAATGACTATAGCAACAATTTTTTCAGCAATACAATTAATTTACAGTTTCTTTTTGGAATCTTTGCTCGTAGTAAAATTTCTGAACTAATACTTACTACTTACACAATAGCTGATCTTTCTCTCATTAATTAACACAATAGCATTCTACCTTATACCAATTCTCAATAATAATGAGACAAATGAAAAAGAGTGCTTTCCGTGTATAACTGGAGGTTTAAGTGAATTTATCGTATATTCTATTTGTCTTTCCAATAACGAAATTTAGTATTACTAAGTTAAATTACACTACCATAAAAATGGTATTCTGAAATATGTTATACCAATTCTCATTATGAGGAGGACAAATAGGAGACATAGCAGAGTTGTTTAATTGTAGAGTGGGCAAGGGAAGCAACAAATTTACACAAAGTAAACTCAAGGAGAGTAATTGTATCGTATATTTTATTACGCAAAATGTTCTGTTTTATATATAACCAAAGTCTTGCAACTGCAGGCGAGTATGGTGATAGGTACACAATCTCAATATTTTTAGGCACCTTTAAATTTTTTGACTTATGCCAACTAGCACAATCCATAACTAAAAAAGCCTCTCTTGTTCCTAAATATTGGGACATCTGCTTAAGAAATACATTCAGTGTTGACATTCGGTGCAAATAAGCTAGAGTTCTCTCCATTTTTAGGATTAACTGCACTGTAGAGATAAAAATTTTGTCTACCTAATTTTATTTTAACCTTTGTCCTGATGCCCTTTTTAAACCAACCACGTCCGACTTTCGAATGTGTGCCAAACCGCGATTCATCAAAGAAAAACAGCTCTTTTCCAAGATACTTGCCAATAACTTCATTGAGATTTTTTTTTGAATTCCTCTTGCTTTCTTTTATCTTGTACGTTGTATTGGTGTAATATATGAAAATTTCATATATTACGGTGCACTGTAGACTTACTGACATTCAGACCAAATTTTTCCTGAATCTTTATTCTCATTTCTTTAATAGTATAGCTCTTTTCACAATAATCCGAACAGATCATAATATGCTACTAGCCTACTATAGGTATAAACACATATCTTACCCTGTTCGGACTATTATAAGAAAGGCTATAAGAGGTTGTCCACAAACCATTAAATTCAAGCATATTCCCTACTTAACATAACTTTACTCATAGCCAGATATATGAAACTTTCAGTAGATGTTGTAAGTAAATCGTACTCCTTTGATAGCCTTCTATTTCTATTGATCCAAGCAAAAGTCCTCTCTACCACCCACCTTCTCGGTTGTACTGCAAATCCAGGATCCCGTTGTGGCAATAGTTCTGGTGGTGTATCTTTATGCACCCAAAACCTACATGGAGGTCTTTTCACAATTTCAATATCTATCCCATGTTCTTCCTCTATATGGGTTTTTAAATCTTTTCCTTGGTACCCCATATCAGCCCACATTTTCTTAATATTGCTGTATTTTTCTTTCATATTGTCCAATACCATCTTCACCCCATCTCTGTCATTTTCGCTTGCAGCTCCTACATAGCAACCAAGCACAAATCCTTGAGTATCTGTGATTATATGTCTTTTTCTCCCATTTACTTTTTTTGCACCATCATAACCTTTGACCCCCCTTTTTCCGTGATTTTTACCGATTGACTATCCACTATGCATGCGCTTGGCTCCTCACTTCTTCCCATTTTTGACCTACTATATTTAGTGATATCATAGTTCACTTTCTCAAAAATCCTCTGCTTTTTCCATCTTCTAAACTGTTCATGCACAGCCTTCCACAACGGAAAATCGTGTGGTAAATTGCGCCATTGACATCCTGTGCGCAGTACATAAAGAATTGCATTCAGTATCTCACACTTACTGTATTTTGGCGGCCTTCCTCCTTTCTTATACGATACCCTGAAGTGTTTTTCTATTCGGGACCATTCCCTTTTACTTAAATCTGTTGGATATTTTTTCCTCATCTCTTACCTCAATATTCTGCCTTTATATACTACTTATTTCTTGATTTGTGGACAACCTCTAATATTAGGATTTTCTTCTATCCATACTTCAACTTGCTCAAGTTGGCTATGATTCAATCTAGTTTTTTTACGGCGTTGAGCAGGAGCAAATAGTTTTTCTTCTCTTCCAAATTTTAAGTCATGAAGTTACTGCGTTTCTTGAAATGCAGCATATCTTTGCTACAGCCGTTATGCTACGCTTTTTTGCTGCAATTACAGCATTTAGTTTTTTTATGCATTGTTTCTTACTTTTTTCAGCATTTTTCTTGCCGATTCCACCACTTGCTCATCTAATAGTTTTGATCTTAATCCTATTTTACCCCGCTATTTTACTTGTTTCAGTATGGACTTTTTTTCTCTTTATTGTCTATCTGCTCTCTCCTTAATGGGAGTTGGTATTACAAATCAAGAATCTTGAACATGCTAGTTTTAATCTTAGAATTATAAAATTATTAACCTTTTCACTATATAATAATCTAATTAATTGTTTTCTTAAGGATCGTTATGACTCATCAATCTTCAGACCCCCTGCGAAAGTAGAGAAAAAGGAAGAGAGAGATAAAAAAGGATGTAAAATAATAAATTTAGCAGAGGTAAAATGACAATAAGTTACGAAAAAATAGCAAAAACACCTTATATCTTTTGCCAACTAACAGGGTTAAAAGTAGAAGAATTTCAAAAAATAGTGAAAAAAGTTAGGCAAGAGTGGGAAAGGATAGAAAAAGAGAAGAAATGCCATGGAAGGAAATCACGCATTGGAACATTAGAAGATAAAATTTTATGTGTATTGATTTATTATAGAACTTATATAACTCATCCATTTTTAGGTTATTTGTTTAATTTGCACAACTCCAATATTTGCCGGCTATTGAAAAGAATGGAACCGTTACTAGCTAGAAAAATTACGATCAAGAAGGATAGAGCAATGACACCAGAGAAGATACTAAAGGTTTTAGCAGATGTTACAGAGCAGTCGATACAAAGACCTAAAGATGTTAAGAAACGAAAGAAATCCTATTCAGGGAAGAAAAGGTCTAACACAATAAAGACTGAAATTATTATAGAAGAAACTGGGAAAATTTTGTCTGTGTCAAAATCACATAGAGGTAGAGTGCACGATTTTCTCATAAGAAAACAGGAAAAGTTTCTTTCAACTAATAGCATAAAATATGCTGATTCTGGTTATCAAGGTTGGCAAAAGTTGCAGAGTAACGTTTTGATACCGTATAAAAAATATCGCAAAAAGCTACTAACAGCAGAGCAAAAGGAGCATAATCAGAAGCTTGCATCGTTTAGGATGAGAGTAGAAAATAAGATACGGGAGATCAAGATTTTCAAGATTATGTCGCACGTTTACCGCAATTTTCAGAAGAAACTTAATATGAGATTTAATATTATCTCTGCTATTATTAATCTAAAGCATGCTTTTTAATTAGTTTCTGTTCCTACACTTTCTTACCCTATTTTGTTACTTACCCGTTTCGCAGGGGGTCTTTCTTTATCTACACGTACGAATTCATGTATTCCTACTCGTGTAGCTTGCATAACTGACTCACGTTGCCATCGTAACTTTGACCCACGACATGATGGACTTGAGTTAAATATACAGCTTCCTGACTTCGATTTAAATATACCACCTTGTCCTGCTTGTCCCCCTTGTCCTTCTTATCCACAACCTAAGCCTGAACCTAAACCTAAAGAACTCGTTGATCTTTCAAAGCTTTCAACAAGAATCAATATATTAACTGATGATATTGTTAATGCTCATACCGAACTACCAACAGGCCTGAAGTCTAAAGAGTGTGCAAAAATTATTATGAACGCTGAAAATGACCTTGAGATTAAAGGTGGTAAACTTGTGGGCGAATGTTACAACAGTCCTAAATGTGATGAATGTGTAGAAGCAATAAACTCTTCCATAATAGAGAAGCAATATGCTGACCCCTTTGTTTCTGACCACAATATACCAGCATTAGAAGGCATTGTTTATATTCTATAAAAGTAATAAAATGTGTACATTGTTAGTACACACTTTCATTTTGTGGTTAATTTTTTAATAATTTTTTTTTACTGAAGGAGTTATTTTATGTTGAAAAGCACATATTCTTATCCAAATCAAAAAAATACAAGTCGTGCATGCTTATTACCACCTGATACATGTTCTGTTAGTGATATGATGAGAGTTAATTTGTTCACAAAGTTGGATGATTGTAAAGTCAATAAGAGTAAGTTGATTTATGATAAATGTGGTAAAGATCTTAAGTGTAAGATTGATGATAAGACTATGAATGAACTGAAAAAATGTTTTAAGTTTGAGATTGATGATAAGACTAAAAATGAACTGAAAGAAAATATTAAGAGTTAGCTAAAGAAAGGTCTTAAATTTGAGATTGGTGATGAAACTAAGAATGAATTGAAGAAAGATATTAAGAGTGAGCTAGAGAAAGGTCTTAAATTTAAGATTGATGATAAGACTAAGAATGAACTGAAAGAAAATATTAAGAGTGAGCTAGAGAAAGGTCTTGAATTTAAGATTGGTGATGAAACTAAGAATGAATTGAAGAAAGATATTAAGAGTGAGCTAGAGAAAGGTCTTAAATTTAAGATTGATGATAAGACTAAGAATGAACTGAAAGAAAAGATTAAAAATGAACTAGAGGAAGATCTTAATTATAAGATTGATGATAAGACTAAGGGTGAATTGATAAAGGAAGTAGAAGAAAAAATAGACAAAGAATTAAGGGTAAAGTTAAATTGTGACATATTAAAAATGTGTAACCTTGAAGAGAAAACTAAAGAAATAATTGATGATGGTGAGTGTAACCGAAAAGGATGTGAAAACAGCAAAAAAGATGGTAACTATATTGACGTAAGTAACGATGGTAAGCTTTATATAAGAGAGGCAATAAATAAATTATACCCTGACTTAAGTGAAGACATTATTGGCAAGATTAAAACTAATGATTATTATGTAAAACAATTTGGTATAAAAGTAACTAACTGTGATAAGAATGGTATAGACTACAGTTATATCACTAGTAGAGGAAGCATGGATTCATGGTGCGTTACTATTCCTTCGGGTAATCTTTGCAAAGAATCTTATGATATACGGCAAGATGTTGAAAGTGATCAGTATGAGAATTGTAAAAATCATATTTTTGATGATGAGGCTTATGTAGTAAGCGCAAAAGTATATTACAACGGTGGAAGCATCGACAAAAATAAGCCAGCGGTAGTGCTTTCTCAAAATCAACCACTGATTATTGCTGACAAGAAAACGCATAAACTTGTAAAAAAAGATGGGACAATAAGTGATAAAACACTTGATGAATGCAAAGAATTTTTTGATAGTGATAAAAGAATAACTAGTTGTGCAGAAGAAAAAGGAGATTGTGAAGTTTGCAAAGAAACAATTTGGGATTTTCAGGATGTAGTACCAGCGTTTTTTATATAAGGGAATCAAGATCTTGCATAACCATATGAAAAACCAATAGCCCATTCTTCTTTGTCATTCCAGCGTTACGCGTTGGAATGAAAGGCTATAGGTGTCATCCAAGTAGCTGACACGGAGCAACACGTCATACCACCGCGGCCGCTAACGAGTAGCGGAATGACAGTTCTTCAAATTGTCGGTAAACCTAAGTCGCTTTAGCTATAAATTACATCAGATAACCCTTCAACTTCCCCCACTTATCCGTTATACTACCACAGGTCTCTCTTTAGACGAAATTCAACAGATTTAAAATAAAAAATCAGTATATATTAATATCTTAACTTCTTGATGAAAAAATAAGTAAAAAAGATTTAAAAATTGATTTGACTTCACTCGAAAGCTATGGCTCTATGCCAATGCTGATAAAAAAACAGCAGTAAATATTTAAAAAAAATTTGTTGTTAGTGAAGGGTAAATTATATGAATAATAATAAGAATAAAGAAGAAATAGAATTCAGAATATTAGAAAGCAAAGGCAAAGCACTACTTGATCGTGAAATCAATGGAGACGTTTCTAAGTGCAGTATATGAAAGGCCACAAGCTCAAGAAATTGCTAAAAATCTGGTGAATACCTATACGGGAGTAGGAAGGATTTTAGGTAGAGAAATGGATGACCTGAAAGTTATAGAAGGAGTAACTGATTCTGCAGTAGCAATGATTATGTGTGTTAAGGAAACGTTAGAAAGAGTACTGAGAGAAAAAGCTCAAAAATAAGCCAATAATGGACTTACAAGGGCTATTAGAATACTTGAACGTAAGTATAGGCCACTCACGAAAGGGAATGTATAAAAATACTGTATTTGAATAAGAGGCGCCAATTAATCGGAGAAGAATCCTATATTGGTGAAATGGAAAAAGCGCCAGTATACATAAAGGAAATTACAAGAAAAGCATTAATAAAAAATGCAACACTAATAATAATGTCACATAACCATCCAGGAGGGAGCTTAGAGCCGTCAGAAGAAGATCAAACAGTAACGAAGAGCTTAGGCAGCAGCATGTAGTACTGTAAGCGTTAGATTATTTGATCATATTATTATCACAAGTGGGGGCTATTTTAGCTTTAGAGAAAACGGATTGTTATAGCAAAAAGTATTTGCAAATCCACTCACTATAATTTATAATAAGTAATAAAGTGTATAAACTAAGATTTGTATACTTAAAAAGTATTTTTAATATGGGGGTTATATGACTAGTAAAGATCGGAATAAAAAGACTAATGTTAATTGTATGGTCCCAGAGTGTGAATTTAGTGTAAACAAATCAGGAGCACTGTAAACATATAAATTCAAAAGGTGTAAGACCATTGAGAGTTTTGAGTCTTTTAGCGTAATTATAACAAAAGCATAAAGATGCTCTTTGAGTTGCTGATGAGATCGATAGTAATACTTCTTAACTGTAGCATTTTTTAAGGTTTTATTCATACGTTCAACTTGCCCATTTGTCCAAGGATGGCTAACTTTTGTCAAACGGTGTTCAATATCATGTTCTTCACAAACTCTATCAAATATATGTTGAAAGGCATACTTATGACGCTTCTGATTAGTAAATTGTATACCGTTGTCTGTCAAAACGGTACGGATTTTATATGGTAAAATTCTAATCAAGTTACGTAAAAACTCAGCAGCTATAGGTTTTGTAGCGCTTTCGCGAAGCTCAACATAAGCAAATTTGGACGTTCTGTCTATAGCAACAAACAAATGCCTTCCTCAGTTCTAATATCAATATGAAAGTAGCCGATAGGATATTGTTTGAACTTCTTTTTAGGCTGGATGTCTCCATCAACATTTGGTAATCTGCTAATATCATAACAACGATGCAAACTAGAACGAGTCAAATATGGAATTGTTGCTTGTAAAGCATATAGGCAATCATCTAGAGGAAGAAGCGTATGTTTACGAAATGCAACAATTATAGCCTCTTCCTCTTTGGTTAAAACTTTGGCTGTTTTGGTCTCATATTCACATCTTTGGTGAATGAACGTTTTTTCCATTTGACAATAGTTTTTGGATTAAGATTATAGCATTGAGAAAGTTTTGCTATGCTCTCTTGACTATTTTGTATTGTCCTACGCACTGCCCCTGTTGTTCTGGTGCACCCGTGTAACCATAACTCCTCCTTTGATGGTATTTTTTTCTCACATTCTATCATACCATCACACTCCGGGACTGTACAATATCTTCGGTGTCCAGATTCGTCGATATACACTAAGTTTTCAGGTTCTTTTGTTTCTATAATTTTTGTGAATTTGGCACGATTTTCTTCGCTTCTTTCTTTGTACCCATAGGTCTTTTTTTCTCGTAAAATTGACCTTTTTTAAAGCTCCGCTAATCGTTTGACAACTTATATTGCCCAAACAGTTTAGCCATTTCTGATAGAGTTTTTCCACCGTGCTTTTTAGCAAATTCAGCAAACGCATTCCAGTCGGTAATTTTATGGTTATAGCCCACGCTTCCAGGCTTTTTTGACTGAAAATCTCCCGTTTTCTCACGTCTTTTCTTCCACTCGTATAAAGTTGTTTTTCTGATCTTAAATCTCTTGGGCTCCACTCTCTCCTTCATCCAACGCTTCCATTACCTTTTTCCTTAAGTCATAACTATATGCTACTTACCTTCACTACTATAAATCCATATCTTACTCTTTTTCTACTATTATGAGAAGGGCTATAACTTATCCTCTAAACATTCTAATAACTCCATTTTTTGATTTATCATATATGTTGGTATCAACGACTTATGAAATAAGCTCCTATTTCATTGATTTGTTTATTGGCACAAAATAACCGAGATTAGCAAATCATTGCTTAATATATTACTTACTATATCCTTGGTCTGACCTCCGTTAAATTAAGTTGGTCTATTTCATGTAGTCGAAAACTCCGGACTTAGTATTGCTTTCATAGCCACTGTAGCACCCTTATATACATCTCTTCCATACTGTTAGGTAGAGCCACTGTCCAATAATTTAACACTATTAAATTGCTGTAAGATTTTGCAATCAATCCGTAGACTGTTTTTAAATAAACACAAAATACATTTGTTTCATAAATTCCACTGCTTCTTCAGTAAATCTAAACCTTGTTTTGTTATATCTCTCGTTTAGTAATTGACACATTGTTTCTACGCTACAATTATCAACTCCTATAAGACCATGGCTTTTACGAACGACGAACCTTTTAGCTTTCTCTTTCTTTTTATAAACCTTGTTGTAATTGAGATTTTGTCTGCTTTTTCATTAAAAAAATCTTTGAGCTTTTTTGATAAGCAAGTTATTTTATTCATTGGTTCTCTCACTAAAAGTACATCTGGGAGAACTTATTATTCTATCTCTTTCATACCTTTATTTCCTTAACTTGACGCCTATGGTTTATTTTACACTCCCCGTTCAGGCGATTCAGCAAAACTGTTTTTAAAAGCCTCTTACTTAATCTTATATCACCAAAATTAACAATTCCAAATTCACTTTCTGCCCATTTACCAGTTGAGGTGCTTATATTTCTTTTTATCATATATTCCATTTTTAGATCATAGATCTATTTATAATAGAAAGTTGAATTAGTAAAATAGCAGCTTTTTCTCTATTTATAGATTTATGGGTAATAGTAAGCCTTAGAAGTGGGGTTACGCTACTCCTTTCTATCCGTTTTCTTGGGCAATCCACTTTCAAATCTAACACACATCTCAGTGATTATAATATCCAATTTTTGATCATGTTGTTCTACAGGTAAATCTTTACAATATTGTTTCTCATAGGCTACACCTATAAATATTTTTCCAAGCGGCCGTAACTTTTTTATCATTGCATCATACCAACCACCGCCAAAACCTAATCTATTAAAATGATCATCAAAAGCAACAACAGTAGTAATGATTGTGTCGGGAATTACATCTTCATTTGTTTCGTTCCATCCCTCAAATCTTAGCAACTGATTTTTATCAGGAATTGCTACTTTATAACCTAAATAGAGCAAACGACACATCAAAGGGACAACATTTATTTCCCCATCCATTGGAATGTAAGCCGCAATTGTTTTGCCTTTAACGTAGCTTAAGTTCTGATTAAAGAAATTAATAAGGGAATTTGCCGCATAATTAGAATAACTTTCATCAATATCTTTTCTTATAGTTCTATATTGCTCTCTTATTTCCTTTTTGTGCTGTTTAATGTCTTTGAACATGATCTATCCATTTCGCAGTGAGTTTTTCTTGTAAACTATTTTGTTTTAAGCGCTCACTTAAAAAATCAAAGTCAATAAATTCCATATCCTGGTCTTGATTACTGCAACTATAAACAAAACTCCTTTCTCCTGTTTCCGTATTTATATGTTGCTGAACACACTGAGCGCAGATTTCCTTCATCATACATTGCATAGGAGAATTAACTGACGATATTGCTATGTGACTTGACTTCAGATATGGCTTTAAAATTGTTTTTCTAGCGTCATTTACAGCTTTCATCATTTTATCAGAACCAATAGTGATGATTTTATCTATAGCGTTCAAATTAATACCTAGCTTTCCTTGTTGATAAGAGATTATTGCATCAACTATATTACCATGAAATGATTTATCTTGATCTCTGCTTGTGTCTATCAATCCTTCTTCACATGCCCAAACTACCGCATTTGATGCACGTTCTATCAGTGCTCGTTTAAATACATCACTTAATTTCTTATAGCCAGCAAAGTACAAAACCTTATTATTATTTTCAAGACACGCCTTCCCTATCGAAAATAATACTGCATTTCCAACTCCACCACCAATTAGCATTATATTCTTCATGTGCTATTTTAACTATATTTGTTCAAATTTTTTGAAATTTTATAGAACAAAGTAATTTTCGCATACAAAGCCAGAGACAAGGACACTCTCTGGCTTCAACTAATGCCGGTAACTGACAGCTGAATTTTTACGCATATCATCTAATAACAAGTTGCTTTGTATCATAATTTTTTGTTGGCGCATCTGCCATTTAATTGCTTCTATATCCGCTACATTACTCTTGATATCACACAATATTATCAACTTTGCAGTGCCATTTTTTCTCAATTCTACTATCTCATTCACACTTGTTTTACTAAATAAAATCTGTAAATCAGGACTTAAATCTCGCATTTTTATTTCAAACTCTTTTGCATTTGGCAGCTTAAAATTATCTGCCAATTTATCAAAATTTAAACAATTAACTTTTTGCTCCTTGAGATTATCCAATAAACTTTCTGAACCTTCAACCACAATCTGTTTTAATTTTAAAGTGCTTTCCAGCAGCGCATAACTAAGCTGTACTTTATCTATGACTTTTATAACGGAGTAACCTCCGCTGAAACTAACCGGACCTGCTATATCGCCGGTTTCTAGTCTTTCTAAAACGCTCTTAAGTTTATCTTTGAACTGACTTAAATTAACTGTTGCTTTACGTATCTTTATTGAAGATTCTGGGTTATTACTATTACGTAATTTTTTTACTAGATCTTTAGCTATACCATAAACGTCCTTGCCTTTTTGATCAGGAATTATAAACTCTTGGAACGTGATAAGATAATCCGGCTTTTCTGTTTGCCTTTTTACATCATCTACTTCTTTATCGCTTATCTTAATAAATGGCATAATTCCTACTTCAATAATCTTGTCCCACAACAGCTGACGCTTCATTTGTTTTTTTAGGATGTTGAGATCTATATTATGCTTCTTTACGTATTGATCAGCTTCATTAGCCTTAAGTTTAAAATTTTGGGTTAAAAATAACATGATAGCATTATCTAACTCCTCGTTGCTCAATTTTATATTCAGCCTCCGCGCTTCGTTGATAATGATAATTTCGTCTATTAGCTCCCTAAGAATTTGAGGCTTTGCTTCTTTTTGATTAACACTTTGAGTGCCAAACAATGAATTTATCAAGTTGATGCGTTTTTCGATGTCCAAATTTGAAATTGGCTCACCATTTACATCTGCAACAATTTCAATCTCGGTTGCAAGCAACCTAAATGGCAACATTATTAATAGTAAAATTAATATTTTATGCATATAAGGCTATTCAGCTAATAACCAATTCTATAATAAATGCTGAGTGAATGCTAGCTAACTTTTTAATAGTTAAAGAAGGAAAGAAAATCACTGCAATAAATACCTAAATAGTAGTAGTATACGGAGCAAAGGGTACTAAAAAAAACTTCTTCTCACGACTATTATGTAAAATAGGTAAAAGTAGCTATATTCCTTTTTTCTGATAAATACAGGAAATAGGCTTTTTTGGCTACAAATGCATAATTCGTTTCTATATTTTATGTTCAAGTGTTAAGTTTGCAATCAATAGACTTCTTGCATAACCTAAGGAAGCAGCTCAAAATTATAGAAAGAGGCAAAACCGCAAACCGAAACGCCTTCGTTTATTTCTATACCTGTCTGAAATTATTTTAAATCGCTTTAGTAAACCAATAACTACAACTCTTTGGCTAGATGTATGGTCCCAGAGTGTGATGGTGTGGATTTAGTGTAAACAAATCAGGAGCACTGTAAACATATAAATTCAAAAGGTGTAAGACCATTGAGAGTTTTGAGTCTTTTAGCGTAATTATAACAAAAGCATAAAGATGCTCTTTGAGTTGCTGATGAGATCGATAGTAATACTTCTTAACTGTAGCATTTTTTAAGGTTTTATTCATACGTTCAACTTGCCCATTTGTCCAAGGATGGCTAACTTTTGTCAAACGGTATTCAATATCATGTTCTTCACAAACTCTATCAAATATATGTTGAAAGGCATACTTATGAGTGCACCAAGAAAAGCGTTTAGAAGACAGTTGGTCAACCTAGGCAAAGTCTAGCCAGCAGCCTAGACCATTATGCTGCGTAAGGTAACGAGCGTAGTAAAGCTAATGGAATGGACAATGCAGGGTGCAACGAAAGTGAAGGTATTGAGTTCCGAAATTGCCAACATCATGGAGGTCGACACTTTCCATATAGTGGAAGACAGTATGAAGGATAACGACAAGGCAAGTTATCACTCACTCTATCGGGATCTGAGGCCGTGTCATGTATTGAGATGGAGTTTACGTAAACTTGGGAGATCCTTTGTATTCCTATTAAGGTACGTTGGAACAAGTCAACAAAGGCGAGATTAACGGAAGATACAAAGGAAGTCGGACTGATTGATAGTACTCAGAGTGTGGGAAACAAGGGGAAGCGATCAGCGGTATAGTTAGGGATTGTTACACCAACACAACAGAGGTTGGGATATGATGCAAGGAAAACTAAATCAGATAGCAGTAATAAAAGATGCTGTGAATGCTACACTGAAGAGCCGTATGCGGGAAATTCGCAAGTACGGTTCTGTTGGGGGGATCATAGCAACTAAACCTAATAGGAGGATTTAAAGTTATGATCTCTACCAGACGATAAGTAAAAGCAAGCCATTATATGCAAATAGAGTATCAGAGAATATAGAAAAAGCAGATAGCAATAGAATTTCCAGCATATGGACAAGAAAGAGCAGCAAATGAACTGAAAAAGAGAGGAATTCTAATATCTGCTAGCGGGAATATGGCAAAGAAACGACCTTGAAAATTTTAAAAAGAGATTGAAAGTGCTGGAAGCAAAGGTAGTACAAGATGGTATAATTTTGACAGAGGAGCAAGTTACTGCTTTAGAAAAAGCTAAGGAACAAAAAGAGGCACATGGCGAAATTGAGACACAACACCCTGGATACTTAGGTAGTCAAGATACATATTATGTAGAAAGGTATTGGACGAATTTATCAACAAACTTTCATTGACACCTACTCTAGAGTGGCCTTCGCTAAGCTTTATACGGAGAAAACTGCCATCACAGCTGCAGATCTTCTCAATGATAGAGTTATACCATTTTTTGATGAACAGATTGCTACGCATTTTAACCGATAGAGGTACGGAGTATTGTGGCAAACCAGGGAATCATGCGTACCAGCTATATTTGGGAATAGAAAATATTGATCACTCTAGAACCAACTCCACAGACTAATGGCATATGTGAAAGGTTCCACAGAAGATGAATGTTACAATATTATCTTTAGAAAGAAAATTTACACCTCTTTGGCAGAACTTCAGTTAGACGTAGACCATTGGGTGCATTCTTACAATAGATCTAGACCACATTCGGGTAAATATTGCTATGGCTATGCAAACCTTTTTTGACAGCATGCATATTGCCTACCAAAAAAATATTGATAACATTAGAACAGATTCTGATATCGGTTTTGACTTCGTCGATTCTTCTGTCAGTTAATTCATGCCTGTCAGATTAAGTCTGGGCTATTACAGCTTAGCTACTCATTGACCAGTCAACTAGATCAATTATTGCTGCCAAATATAGCCAGCCATCCTTAGTTTTTCTGTATGTAAACCCATACTTTATTTGGCTGACTAGTAGTGGTCCAATATATTGGAAGTTATAACCCTATTGTCAGTCTGCTGTTTTTTGCTTTTGAATCTTCGCCTCAGTCTAGCTTGTTTTTTTGCATGATATCCTGCACTGTTTTGATGTTGCAATTTTTACCTAAAGCCTTTAGTTTAGGTGCCCCATATCTACAATTAGATGCTTGGTGTATTTTTTGAATATCTGCTAGAAGCTGCTCCCTTGTTGCTGCTTTTCTTCTTACTAGTCCATAGTAGCCGCTAGCAGATACTTTCAAAATCCTGCATAACTCCTGTACTTTATAGTAGTTTCTATGCTTTTTGATAAATAAATCTTTGTAACTTGCAAAATATCCCAGGGCTTTTTTTGAAATGTCTCTTTCTCTAGTAACTCTTGTTAGTTCTTTCTTTAATTCAAACTTTTCTTTATCACATGGTGCCAACTTTCCCTTACCAGGAAATGCTTCTTCTATTGATCCTTTTTCGTTATATTTTCAGTCACTTAGTGTACTGTTATCTATTCCTAAATCTTTAGCTATTTTGCTTGCCCCGTTTCCTTTACCAACTTTATTGCCTCTAATTTAAATTCCACTGTGTACTTTTTTCTGTATAATAAGCTCTCATAATCATGTTTTATTTTACCTCAAAAATGGCTTAACTTCCTCTCTACTTTTTCTGCGTAAGGTCAAACCAGCATCAGCTAAAACTTGATAACATCGACTCTTTAAAAATCCTAAAGTCATGTCGTTTACCGTTAGCAAAGGAAGTACATACAATTTTCCTGTTAAAAACATTTGCTCCCTTTCCAACCTCAGCTTGCCAAAAGAGCATTTTGCTATTTTTCGGTATTGACTTAGCACTCACACTACAGAAAACTATAGAATACAAAATAGCTGTAATTAGAAGAAAAATTTTCACTTATATAATTTTACTATAATGGTAAGTAACCTAACAGACAAGATCCCGTTTGTAAAGATGCACGGTACTGGTAATAGTTTTGTTATCATAGACTCACGTTCAGCAAATAATTTAGACTGGAATTATAGACAAATTGCTGATCAAAGCAGTTGTGATCAAGTAATAATTATAACAATGTCTAATGCTGCAGACTGCTTTATGCATATCTATAATGCTGATGGCAGTCGAGCTGAAATGTGCGGAAACGCAGCACGTTGTGTTGGATATTTGATAATGTCAGAAAAAGGTACTGAATATATCACTATTGAGCTGGTAAACAATCGTATCTTAGAATGTTTTAAAATGAGTGATAAATCAATAAAGGTCAATATGGGTAAACCACTGCTTAAATGGCATGAAATTCCTCTTTCTTGTGAATGCGATCCCCTTTATCTACCTATAGAGCTTGAAATGCTGAAAGAGCCAGTTGCAGTAAATATTGGTAACCCTCATATAGTTTTTTTTGTTGATAACATAAGCGAAATACCATTGCGAAATTTAGGACCAAAGCTAGAAAATCACGAATTATTTCCTCAGAAAACAAATGTTAGTATTGCACAAATAGAAAAATCTGGAGAAATAAACTTAAGAATTTGGGAAAGAGGAACAGGTATTACTGCTTCATGTGGTAGCGCAGCTTGTGCAGCATTTGTTGCATCTGTACTTCGTAAGTGTTTGGCTACCAAACAAACTTCAGTAAATTTACCAGGAGGTCAGTTACTGATTGAGTGGTCAGGAAATGTATTGATGAATGGCGATGTAGGGTTTATGACCTAGGCGGTTGTAAGTTGGAAATATGATATAAAAGAAGCAAGAAGGAAGGTAGCTCTATAAAAAAATATAGTTATCAAAGGCTTGAGCGACCGTAAGACGGTAGTATTACACATACGTAGATATCAAGGTACTCAAGCCTATCCTTCGAGACGTTTGAATAGTTGTTTGGGACATACATATGCACCCGTTTACAATCTTAAATTTTAACTTAAACTCTCGAGGTTCTTTATGGTTATATCTTATCAAAATTTTATTGGCATTGATATCGGAAAACTTGAATTTGTCATTGCAGTGAATGAACAAAAAAGTGTTATCAAGTTTGACAATAGTTGTTCTGGCTGGAAACAATTTTACCAAAAATTTTCAAATATCTTACCCAATTCCATGATAATTTTAGAAGCTACAGGAGGCTATGAGCTTGGCTTATTGTATTTTCTTATTGACAGAAACATTGCTGTGCATCGTGCTAATACTCGTCAAGTTAAAAACTTCATTCTATCTCATGGAACTTTGGCAAAGACTGACAATCTGGATGCAAAAGCGCTTGCCCAATATGGTGTTGAGCGTTGTGGACGTCTGCAGCTATTTACACCTATCTCAAAAGAACAAACCACCTTATTTACACTTTGTCAGCGTCGTGATGATATTACGAAAATGCTTGTTCAAGAAAAAAATAGGCTTAAAACTCCTGGAAATGATTACATTAAGGAAAGTTGTCAACAAACTATTGAATTCCTCAATAATCAGGTAGAAAAGCTTGATCAAGCTATACAAAAAATAGTCAATGAAAACCCTGAACTGAACCGATACCAGAAGATTCTTGAAACAGTTCCTGGAATAGGTAGAAAAACCTCTCAATGTTTATTGTGCCTTATACCGGAACTTGGTTCCTTAAACAAAAGGCAAGTTGCAAGCCTTGCAGGTGTTGCACCTCATCCTAAGGAAAGTGGTAAAGCTATTGGTTACCGAAGGATTATAGGTGGAAGAAGTAACGTTCGTTCAAAGCTTTTCACAGCTGCTATGGCTGCTAGAAACTCCAAGTCAGAACTTGCTGCTTTTTATTGTAAGCTTATTGATAGTGGTAAAAGAAAGATGGTAGCACTCACTGCACTTATGCGTAAAATTATAGTCATCGCCAATGCCAGACTTAAAGAAGCAATTAATTTGCATGTTTAGAAATTTACATGGCAATAATTAAAATTAGTTAATGAATATGTGCGTCCACACACACACTAAACGCACATATTCATTGGCTTAAGCAAGGTAGTAGCTGTTTGATATAAAATTCTATTCTTATACGACAAAATGGGGTTTTATTGCCCATATGAAGTTGCAAAATTACACAAATAAAAAATTTTTAAACATAGTTGATATCTGTTCAGATGCGTGGCAAATATTGAAATCAATGCTCCCTTTCTTGTCACCCCAGTGCTTGACACTGGGATGGCTTTGTTGCATCGCTTATCGGATAGTGGGTAAAGCATAATAAATTCATGAAACTACCTCAAACTTAGCCGTGCCAATATCAGTAAATTTATTGAGCAAGTAGCATTTTATTAGCAATTCTTTTTCTCGATTTATCTCATTCTAAAACTAAACCCAAATATTTGCTTGAGAAAAATCCTTCAATATATGACCTTTTCCCATAAATTGCTTCCACTCTTTCACACCTTCTTTACCACATAATCTAATGGCGGCATTTCTCTCAGCCATATAATCCAATTTTGTATGTTCTGCTGCACAATTTTTCGGTAGAACTTTTGTCTTTATATCATATACAATTTATAAAGCTTGTGCCTATCGTATGCTCTATAATGCTTTTATAGCGTGCTGAAATCAAGTCAGCAAGTACCGTAATGGTTGACCATTGCTATATTTTGCAGCAATAGCTTTTTTACTATTTATATTCAACATTACATCTTACCTGTTTATAACTGCGATACTTTCCTATTTTCCTTACTGTAGCCAGGGGTGTTATTATAAATTTGTGCTGTCTATGGCAATTGCAATATCTTCCATATTGTTTTTATCAACTCTGCAATCATCGATCTTAATATTGAGTTTTTTAAACCTTCTTGAAGCCTGCGAATAGCTATTTCCTACTTGCTGCAAATATCCTTTTATAAACCCCACCGTTTGCCAATTCTAAAGAGACTAGCGACTATATGCACTAAAATCACAACTTTATCACTATAAATATAATTGCCACCTCGCATTTTGGGGCTATTTTCGTACCAATTTTCCATTAATAAAATGAAAAATATTTCCTCTTTCTTGCAGAAATCTGTTATATTCATGGCAGTTACTGATCTTCATTTTAGTTGGCATATTTTTCTTTCGTAGGTTAAATGCTTGTTTTATAGTGAATTTTGTCAGTAACTGCCATTTCTTTTTATTGAGCTATGCAACAAAGCCCACTGGCATCCAGAAGACTGACCAGGCAATAAGAACTGGTCACGCGCTGAAATGACATCTCTATAGGACTCCCAACTAATCCAAATATTAAGAAATTTACTAAATAAAAAAAGACAAAAGAATCCCCGAGTAGCGAGTTTTGACCCTATAATAATTTAAATTGGCATTGTAATAATGTGCTAACGCTTATTTTAAGCGCGTTTTGGCTGAATGTAGAAAAAATAAAAAAGACATGCAGCCGCTATAATTTTATGTAATTTGCCAATAAATATCTGAGTTTTTTTACTGAATTTTGTCGTTGAGCCCAAAAACAAGGATAAATACTCTCATTGGTATGATAAGGGAAAGTGGGAGGTTTTGTCAAGTAACTTTTGTCGTTGCTATAGCTACTTGAGTTTCTGTAATCATAATGTTTTTGCAATGTATGCATGGAATTTTATTTACTCTACAATATGTTGGTTTATAGCAGTACTAATACAGAAATAAATGGAGGAAACATTGAAAAACAATATAAAAAAATTGAAAGGAAATTTTTTAGAACAAGCAATTAGAGTAAATCATGCTGGCGAATATGGAGCCATTTGCATTTATTCTGGTCAAAAATTTATTCTTAAAAAATCTTCCATAATTGACAAAATAATTGAAATGGAGGAGCAGGAAAAAAAACATTTCCACTATTTTAATGAGAAAATCAAGGAGCAAAGAGTTCGTCCTACTGTTTTGTTGCCAGTTTGGCGTGTTTTAGGGGTGTCACTTGGTGTTGTAACTGCCATGATGGGTAAAAAAGCTGCTATGGCTTGCACTGCTGCAGTTGAAGAAGTGATCGGAGAGCACTATAAGGAGCAAGTCTTACATTTAGAAGATGGGGAACTAAGAGAAACTATAAGTAAATTTCGCGATGAAGAGTTAGAACATAGAGATATTGCAATTCAGCACAATGCTGAAAGCGCACTTGGCTACAACGTTTTATCTTCATTCATAAAAACAAGCTGCAAAGCTGCTATTTACTTCTCTAAGTTGATTTAATCAATCACTATTTTGACAATCACATTTGCCTTTAGTTCTTCTGTTAATTACTGTCTCATATCCTCTGCTCTAATTTCACGCGTATGAATATTTATAATTAATTTCTTGTCCTGAAAAATATATTAATTTAATCCCTTACCTGAGTGTTCTTGTTGCTGCGAACATGTTTGCATAAGACTAGTAGATGGAACATCCTTAATAGTCTGGGGTAACCCTATAGGAGTATTCTCAAAACTCTTGCCTATAACTTCTGAAACACTTTTCCCTTCTATAAGACAATTCCCTACAATGCTTGATTTATTTTCTAACTTGCTAAACCTTATTTTGCTTTCCTCATCAATTTCTACTACCATTTTGTTGCCATCCTTCCGTAGATAAATACTAATCTCTCCTAGTTTAGTAGTAAAAAATATTTCAATACCACCTTTCAAGATATCTGTGTAATTTCTTTTTCCGTCTTTTGTGATTTCAACTCTTACTATACTTTCCTCAATTTGAAATATGCCAATTTCTAAATCTTTAGCTTTTTCATTATTAAAAATTCTTGCAGTTTCAATAATACTACCTTGTGGATATCGAATGTAAAAATATTTATTATCTACTTCTAGGTCATATTCATCAATTTGCTTATTATCTTTTTTTACAATACCTTCATATGCTATACTCTCTAGAATTTTTCTCCTACTCTTACATTGCTCGTTCAAATTATTTAAATAATCAGAGTCATAATATCCGCCCTCAATATCGCTATAAAAAGACAACCCTTTTTCTACTCCGCCTTTTAACACTAAATTATGAGTGATATTTTGTATGATATTTTTCGTAGTTGAATTATGTGGATTTGTGTGAAAGCGATTAATCAATTCTTCCATTTTTTCAAATATTAAATTTGTTACAGTTTTATCATCCTTACCGTAATACGAGTTTAATCTTATTCCTTGGTTTAAATAATCCTCTGTTATGCGTTTAATGTACCTTAAAACGCTTTCTTGCTCATTGTGTTCTGTTACACCTCTTATCATCTCATCACAAAATTTTTTAATTAGATTTTGTTCATCTATAGTTAATGGTATTTGCAATTTCGTAAAAGATGAGTCTCGCTCAAAAAGATGATTTATTGACCATCTCTCTGCTATTTCAATAGAGTCAAGACTTTTGAGATATTCTATAACATCTTTATTTTTTTCGTACCTTTTCTTGGTTAAATACATGTGCCTATTCTTACGACTTATGATCGGTAATTCTGGATTTGGTGAGCTATTCAGTCGATTCTTGAAGAAGTTATAAGAGAGCTGTTCAAGCTTTAAAAGATGATTACTTTCATCTCGTTTGTTTACCTGATTAACCATATTGTATACCACTACTCACTAAAGCTTTTTAGTAATTATCTCAATACATAGGTAAGTCAATAAAAAATATCTTTTTTTCTTCGGTACTTAAAAATTGTCAAAAATCTCAAAAGGAGAATAGTTTACTAGAATTGATCTAAAAAAATCAATTGGTGAAGGGGTTCTGCTCTCAATTTTTTTGCTGTAAATTTCTGTAGCATTCTACAAGATCAACCTCACATTCACTCTGTTTTTATATCGGAGCTAAAAATATCAGCCAGTGAAGTCCTATACACCAAGTACTAGCAACTATCACAAATAGATTTGTTATGTTAAGTAATACCAGTTACCCATACTTTGTTTGATTAATTGCGTATAACCTACTTTCTGATATATATCAAAGTTATCATAGAAAGCTTCAGCTTTGAAAGGGATTAACAAATAAAATTCTTGTATTTTGCCTCTGCTAAAGTACAATCAGGCTTTATTTAATATTTTTTATGCTCAATGAAGTACATGAGGAGTGTGGGGTATTTGGCATAAGTTGCAGCCAAAGTGCTGCTTTTAATTCTATACTCGCTCTACACGCTTTACAGCATAGGGGTCAAGAGTCTTTTGGCATAGCAACTAGTAACAACGGTAAGCTACTCTCTTATCATTTTCAAGGTCAGGTGAGCAGCGTACTTGATGATATAGATGAAATAAAGAAATCCTTACCTGGAGATTGCGCAATAGGTCACGTTCGATATTCAACAAGTGGTAGTAAGTCTGGAATACAGCCCATGCTTGGTAAAAGTGACAGATTTGGCAGTTTTGCTATAGCACATAATGGTAATTTAATTAATATTTCTCCTATACGCGAACAATTAATTAAACAAAAGTGCATTTTTCAGTCAGATATTGACACAGAAGTACTAGTGCATCTGATAGCAAAAAGTGAGAAAGATAGCTTCTTGAAGGGTTTTATATATGCATTAAAGCAAATACAAGGTGCTTATTCTTTTGTAGCAATCAATCAAGAAGTAATTATTGGAGTACGAGATTCAGCAGGAATCAGACCTCTTGTTTTAGGAAAGTTAGATGGTTCTTATGTTCTTGCATCTGAAACTTGTGCTTTTGATATAGTAAATGCGAAGTTTGTTAGAGAAGTAGAGCCAGGTGAGTTAGTCACCATTGATCGAAATGGTAATTTAGCTTCAGCGTTTCCTTTTTCACAGCAAAAATCAAGTTTTTGTATTTTTGAATATGTTTATTTTTCAAGACCTGATAGCATAATGGAAAGCAGGTCTATATACGATGCAAGAAAAGGGATAGGAAAAACACTTGCAGAAGAGAGTCCACCAAAAAACAATGTGGATATGATTGTACCTATACCTGATTCTGGAATACCTGCAGCTATTGGATATGCAAAGCATTCAAGGTTACCCATGGAACTGGGAATAATTCGTAATCACTACATAGGAAGAACGTTTATACAGCCAACCGCTGAAATACGTAAGGTTAGAATAAAATTAAAATTCAATGCTAATAAGCATACTTTAAAAGGTAAAAACATAATTTTAATAGACGATAGTATAGTGCGTGGTAGTACGCTCAGAAGTATAATAGTTATGTTAAAAGATGCGGGAGTAAAAGAAATTCACTTAAAGATTTCAAGTCCACCAATTAAGCATTCTTGTTTTTATGGAATAGATACACCAGATTGCAAAGATTTAATTGCCGCAACTCAATCTATAGAAGAAATAAAGAAAAGTATAGGAGTAGATAGCTTAGCCTTCTTGAGTATTGATGGACTATATAGGGCTGTTAAAGCAGAAAGGCGTAACAATGCTACACCACAATATTGTGATGCTTGTTTCACTGGTGACTACCCAATTGGTAAGTAATCTATTATTAATGAAGGTGAGGTTTTTTCTATATTATACTAACAGTTTTGAAAATAGACTTTTTGCATAACCGTATAATTTTTACCTGGGCGCCATTTATGTAAAAACTCCTTTACAAACTCCACCATTCCCCTTACCATAACACTGAAGGTATTTTATTACCTTCAATCTGTGCAGATTAAACGACAAAAGCATAACACAGTTGGCGTCTTATCTTTAATTTTTTGCACTATGCGCACCTTATGTCTTCACAATATTTCTAGGTTTTTATCTATATAAGCATCAGACAAACAAAATCTGTCAAATCAAGAAGAAATACCAAAATTTAAGTTTAGCAATTTTCGGGTATAGTTGTGCAGGGAGCGTCTCTGCAGTTATAACCGATTTTTCCAGTGGTGCCTTAAGTGCCCGTAGGTTAGCATGGTTTTGGAAGGAAAATCACTGATGGAGTCTTTGAGACTACCTCGATTAGAAGAGCGTATAATTCAACCGTTCCAAGCTGAAGTGCTTTTCAATTATTATATGATGGAGGTTAGAAATGGCAAAAACAAAAAGTAAATTAGAGGTCTGATGCGGCAGGAATAGATATCTGTGCATTATGTATGTGTACCAGAAGGAAGAGATAAACAGAATATACAAAAATTCTGCTGCTTCACAGAAGATCTTTATAACTTAGCAAAGTGGTTAAAGAGGTGCAAAGTTACTACAATAGCCATGGAATCAACAGGAGTGTATTGGATCACTGCCATTAAGTTAAGGGAAAGAGAAGTTAAGATTGGACAAAAAATTTGAAGCGATTGATAATTATGGTAAATACTAGGGTGAATTTTTAAGAAAAGGGAGTCTGAAAAGTGCAAGTTATTTAAAAAAGTAATAATTGCAGGTTATTTTGCAAAGAATGTACTAATGCAATGATACTGAAAAGATATCTTGAATTTAAAACACATGTTTTCTAGCTCTTTTCTGGTAGTTGAGTGAACGAATATCAGATATCTTATGACGATCAACTCTTCTCCCTTTTCTTACCACTAAAGTGTTCATCAAAAATAACTGTGATAGTCGATCCATAATGCAGTCTATGTCTGACTCTGTAGAAAAAATATCAAAGGCTAAGTTTTTAATCGCATTAAATGAGACAGATTTATTGATGCTTTTTTTTAGTTTACTATTCTGTGCGCTCAATGTCTCTTCATCATCTTCTATCATGATACTTTCTAGATTACTGATGAAGATAGTTGACCAAAAATCCTGCTTGATAGTTTCAATACTTTTTCCTGTGAAATTCTCTAAATTTAATCTTCCCTTCAGCCTAAAAAAAAATGTTTCTACTCCCCAGCGCAAGTAATATAATCTCTCAAACTCTTCGACTGTAAAACTTTGCTCATCTAACAGAGATGTTACTAACACTTCAACTTCTCCAGAAGAAAGTATTATTTTGACTAACCTGAATTTCATCTCATCAGGTAATCCTAGCTTTCGTAGCTGTCTTGCTACTTTAATAGGTGCGGTAGACACTACCACCATACTAGATGGGCTTTCCGGCTTAAACATAGCGTTTATTTCATTGAAAGACGAACTTGGACAGCGAATTATATAATTGATTTTCCTTCCTGTAAGCTCAGCAAGAAATCGATAAGATACGTATCCTCTATCACAGATTAACAAATCGTCTGATTTTATGGATTCAAGCATACCGATCGCTAAATCAACCTCATAGCTGTCACCTCTACTTAGCTGTAATAGTTTAGATTTGATCTGACAGGTTAATAAAGTAAGATAAAAATACAAACAAATTTTAAAGGAGTGTCAGATATGAGTACAACACAAGAAAAAATACTAAAACCAAAGTTAGGATTGCTAGAACTTGCAAAGCAATTAGGAAATGTATCACAGGCGTATGGGATATTCAAGGGATACATTTTACCGCTTCAAAGAACTGTATGAAACAGGAGGAGAAGAGGCTTTACACGAGATAAGCAAAAGCAAGCCATTGTATGCAAATAGAGTGTCGGAGGATATAGAAAAAGCAGTAGTTGAAATAGCAATAGAGTTTCCAGTATACGGACAAGAAAGAGCAGCAAACGAACTGAAAAAGAGAGATCTCTGCAAGTGGAATAAGATCAGTGTGGCAAAGAAACGATCTTGAAAACTTTAAAAAGAGGTTAAAGGCATTAGAAGCAAAAGTAGCTCAGGATGGTATCATTTTAACAGAAGAACAGATAACAGCTCTAGAAAAGGCTAAGGAAGAAAAAGAGGCCCATGGAGAAATTGAAACAGAGCATCCAGGATACTTAGGTAGCCAAGACAGTTATTATGTTGGTAATATCAAAGGTATTGGACGAATTTACCAGCAAACCTTTGTTGATACCTATTCCAGAGTTGCTTTTGCTAAGCTTTACACAGAAAGGACTGCTATCACAGCTGCAGATCTTCTTAATGATAGGGTAGTACCGTTCTTTGATGAACAGATTGCTACGTGTTTTGACGGATCGTGGTACAGAGTATTGTGGCAAACCTGAAAATCACAGCTATATTTAGGGGTAGAAAATATTGATCATTCTCGAACCAACTCCACAGACTAATGGCATATGTGAAAGGTTCCACAGAAGATGAATGTTACAATATTATCTTTAGAAAGAAAATTTACACCTCTTTGGCAGAACTTCAGTTAGACGTAGACCATTGGGTGCATTCTTACAATAGATCTAGACCACATTCAGGTAAATATTGCTATGGCTATGCAAACCTTTTTTGATAGTATGCATATTGCTTATCAGAAAAATATTGATAGCATTAAACAGGATGCTGATATCGGTTTTCAATTCTTCTGTCAGATAATTCATGCCTGTCAGATCAAGTCTAAACTATTACACATTAAGTTAAGGGAAAGTGATGGACTGTATTGTAAAATCAGGTAAGATCCACAAATTAAAAGAAGTAATGACATGAGTAAAAAAAAGAATAATCATGTTTATAAAAAATAAATTGATGAGTTTAAACTTTATAAACGCACACAGAGCATCCTCAAAAGACTTCTCACGAAAAAGAAAGCTGCCCTTCATTAATGTATTTCTCCTGATTTTTAGAAAGAGTGTAAAGTCATTACAAGTAATGCTTAATGAGTTTGTTCTGCATACAAGAAAAGATTACACAATTACGGCAAGTGCATTTACTCAAGCAAGAAAGAAGCTAAAGCATACTGCGTTTTCAGAGTTAAATGATGATATAGTTTCCCTATACTACCAAGATCAGGAATTTAAAACCCACCATGGCTTCAGAGTACTTGCATTTGATGCTTCAATACTGATTCTGCCAAAGAGCGACAAAATAATAGGCGAGTTTGGCTCAAGAGCAGTATGGAATGGAATCCAGAGATTTGAAGACTATACAAGTGCAACCTTTGAAGTTTGCTACGATGTGCTAAATAATATTGCAATAAAATCTGTGCTAAGTAGAGGTGACAGCTATGAGGTTGATTTAGCGATCGGTATGCTTGAATCCATAAAATCAGACGATTTGTTAATCTGTGATAGAGGATACGTATCTTATCGATTTCTTGCTGAGCTTACAGGAAGGAAAATCAATTATATAATTCGCTGTCCAAGTTCGTCTTTCAATGAAATAAACGCTATGTTTAAGCCGGAAAGCCCATCTAGTATGGTGGTAGTGTCTACCGCACCTATTAAAGTAGCAAGACAGCTACGAAAGCTAGGATTACCTGATGAGATGAAATTCAGGTTAGTCAAAATAATACTTTCTTCTGGAGAAGTTGAAGTGTTAGTAACATCTCTGTTAGATGAGCAAAGTTTTACAGTCGAAGAGTTTGAGAGATTATATTACTTGCGCTGGGGAGTAGAAACATTTTTTTCTAGGCTGAAGGGAAGATTAAATTTAGAGAATTTCACAGGAAAAAGTATTGAAACTATCAAGTAGGATTTTTGGTCAACTATCTTCATCAGTAATCTAGAAAGTATCATGATAGAAGATGATGAAGAGACATTGAGCGCACAGAATAGTAAACTAAAAAAAAGCATCAATAAATCTGTCTCATTTAATGCGATTAAAAACTTAGCCTTTGATATTTTTTCTACAGAGTCAGACATAGACTGCATTATGGATCGACTATCACAGTTATTTTTGATGAACACTTTAGTGGTAAGAAAAGGGAGAAGAGTTGATCGTCATAAGATATCTGATATTCGTTCACTCAACTACCAGAAAAGAGCTAGAAAACATGTGTTTTAAATTCAAGATATCTTTTCAGTATCATTGCATTAGTACATTCTTTGCAAAATAACCTGCAATTATTACTTTTTTAAATAACTTGCACTTTTCAGACTCCCTTTTCTTAAAAATTCACCCTAGTATTTACCATAATTATCAATCGCTTCAAATTTTTTGTCCAATCTTAACTTCTCTTTCCCTTAACTTAATGGCAGTGATGCTGGGATCCAGCTTCTATGCAACTTAATTAAAAACGTTTGTTTTAGCGTAAGACAACTACCTTTAGCTCATCAGCTAGTTATGCAAAATTTCTGGATTCCAGACTGGAATGACACCATTTGCTGTGCAATTTACCTTCAAAAATGAATGTTCGTACAGCTATGTCATAAAGGAACCAGTGTCAGCTACTCGGATGACACCTTTTTTCTGCTTAGTTTAGGTTATGCAAGAAGTCTAGTGCATGAGCTGGTCCTTTTCAGATCTTAGCGCTGTCTGCACGAACGTCTAGCTTAGGGGTAAGAAAAATTAGGGCCCGCAAATTAATCCAAACACAGAAGTGTAGTGTTACCACCGAATGCTGTAGTGTTAACACTTACAACTTTTTCTGTAGAAAAACGCTGTAAATAATGAGGACCACCAGCTTTTGGCCCAGTGCCAGATAGTCCTCTACCACCAAATGGTTGTATCCCAACTGCTGCACCTATTTGGTTACGGTTGATGTAGACATTTCCAACTGATATTTTTTTACTTATAGTGTCAATTTGACTTTGTATACGACTCTGCAAAGAAAATGTGAGCCCATATCCTGTATTGTTTATATCACTTATAACTTCATTTAATTGTGACTTGTTAAAACGTATGATATGTAAAATAGGACCAAATACTTCTTGCTTTAATTGCGAAATTTTTTGTATCTCATAAACATATGGAGGAAAGAAATAACCATTATGAGAATTTGTATCCATGGGTACTTTAAATAACAGATTTGAGTCTTTATCCTCTGACATTTTTTGCGTATGTTGAGTGAGCATATCGATAGATGCTTTGTCAATTATTGGACCAATATCAGTGCTAAGTTGTATTGGATCACCAATCTTTAGTTCTTGCGCTGCACCGCATATCATTTTTATCTGCTTCTCTGCTATGTCCTCTTGAATAAACAGTACTCTAAGTGCAGAACAGCGCTGACCGCTACTGCGAAACGCAGAAAGCAAAGCATCCATAGTCACTTGCTCTAAGAGAGCAGAACTATCAACAATCATAGTATTTAATCCGCCAGTTTCAGCGATAAGCGGCACAATAGGACCGTCCCTGCCAGCAAGCATTCTATTAATTATTTGAGCAATTTGTGTTGAACCAGTAAAAGCTACACCAGAGATTCTGTTATCTGGCACTAATGTTTTGCCTAAATACCAACCATCCCCTGGAATAAGGTGCAGTACATTTTTTGGTATCCCAGCTTCGTGTAGTATCTTAACAGCTTCATAGGCAATAATCGGCGTTTGTTCTGCTGGCTTTGCCAGCACTGCATTACCTGCTGCAAGTGCAGCTGAAACCTGCCCAATAAAGATAGCAAGCGGAAAATTCCACGGTGATATGCATAAGAAAACTCCTCTGCCTTCAAAAAAGATGAAGTTATCTTCACAAGTTGGACCTGGCAATTTTTTCCAGTCATTCAGTTCATTTTTTGCTATCGTTGCATAATAGCGCAAAAAGTCGATTGCCTCTCTTACTTCTGCTATTGCATCGGATAAAATTTTTCCTGCTTCTACGATTAGAATGTAAACCAACTCTTTCATCCTTTCTTCAAGCAAATCTGCAGCTTTTTCAAGGCATTTAGCGCGCTCTTCTGCTAAAACATTCTGCCACTTAGTAAAAGCACTATGTGCTATTTCAAGAGCGTTTAAAGCCTGATCGCTTGTTGCACTTGACACTTCCCCAATTACATTTTCTAAATGTGCAGGATTTACTACTTCAGTAAATTTGGCATCATCAAAAAGTGACTGTCCGTCAATTATTGGTCCAACTTGCCATTTTTTTTCACTAAAGCTCTTTATATCATCTGCAAATTGTGAAACTATCACCGAGTCACTAATATCCATTCCCAAGGAATTTTTTCTTTCCTCTCCAAAAATATCTTGTGGCAATGGAATGTTTGGATGAGGTTCATACTCCAACCTTTTAGCTTTTTCTGATGGATCTGAAACTAACTCTTCAGTTTCAACATTAGGATCATTTATTTGATTAACAAATGAACTATTAGCTCCACTTTCAAGAAGACGTCTAATAAGGTATGGTAGTAGGTCACTGTGTTTACCAATTGGTGCATATATACGACAACTGATGCTTGTTGCAAGTTCTGACGTTGCATAATCATATAAATCCTTACCCATTCCATGTAAGCGCTGAAACTCAAATCCAGGATGATCTTTGTCAGCAAGCTCTATTATAGTAGCAAAAGTATAGGCATTATGAGTTCCAAAGCATGGGTAAAAGTGATTTACTTTGCTTAAAAGCTTCTGTGCACACGCAAGGTAGCATACATCAGTATAGCTTTTTCTTGTAAATATTGAATAACCACTTAACCCTAGCTCTTGTGCACGCTTGATTTCTGAGTCCCAATATATACCCTTCACAAGCCTCACCATAATTTTGTGCTTTGATCGGATAGCAACATCCTCAACAAAATCAAGCACAGATAAAGCACGTTTTTGATACGCTTGCACAGCCAAGCCAAGCCCTTCCCACTGGAAAAGTGACTCATCAAGACGCAATTGCTCGAATAAAACTAGTGACATCTCAAGTCTTTCTGATTCTTCTGCATCTATGCATAATGAAATGTTGTATTTTTTTGCTTCATGACAAAGTTCCAGCAGTTTAGCTCTCAACTCTTCAGCTATATTATCGAATTGGCTGAATTCATAACGTGGATGTAACGCAGATAATTTGATTGAAATTCCATGCGATTTAAAACAATCACTTATATCAGTGGATTCACCTATAGCTTTTATTGAATGCATATATGAATTAAAATACTCTTCCGCATCCTCAGCTGTGTGAGCAGCTTCGCCAAGCATATCAAAAGAGCATAAGAATTTGCTATTATCATTTGGTTTTACATTTTCCAGTGCTTTCTCTATAGTCTCTCCAATAACAAAATGGTTACCAAGCATTAACATTGCTTGTTTCACTGCTTTGCGAATAATTGGCTCTCCTAAATTTTTCAGCAATCTAGAAATTGCGTAATAGAATTTTGGATCTCTTTCATTACTCCTTAATATACTACTTCCTATCATTAAACTCCACGTGGAAGCATTGACGAACAATGAAGAAGAATGTCCTAAATATTTACTCCATTCTTGATTGGCAATTTTATCTTTGATTAGCTCGTCTATTGTATAATCATCTGGTATTCTAAGTAGTGACTCAGCAAGACACATAAGTGCTATTCCTTCGTCGTTGGAAAGCGAGTATTGCTGCATGAAAGAATCTATGACATCTAATTTGTTGCCTTTAATCTTTTCAATAACTTGTTTTGCTATATTATAAATTCTATTTTTTGAATCAGCCGAAAGCTCTGTGTTTTCTACAAGGCGACGTACATAACTTTTCTCATCAGTACGATAAAATCCTTGTAAACGTTTTCTCAATTCGTTAGGTTCTTGTATAGAGGTAATCATATATAACTATCTGCAAAACACTCTGTTACCGTAGTAAGGTAAAATTATATCATAACTTTGCATAGAGCAAATCATTATTTATGAAGGGACCAGGGCTGGCTAAAAGAAGTCCATGTAATAACTTCACTAAATCAAAAGGATTGTGCAAGTATGTAGCTTAACACTCCGCCATGCATTAAGTATTTAATCTCAGTTGCGGTTTGTACACAGCATTTGAGTTGAATTGATTGCTTTGAATTATCCTTTCTTTTGATGATACATTCTAGATTTCCACCTGGCACTATTTCACCTTTTATGCTTATTACCTCGCTACCATCAAATATCTTTCTAGTTATTCCATTTTGGAATGTAAGTGGAAGAACACCCATGCCAACTAAGTTGGACCTATGTATACGCTCAAAGCTTTCTGCAATTACAACCTTAATCCCCAACAGTAAAGTACCCTTTGCTGCCCAATCCCTACTTGAACCTGTACCATATTCCTTTCCTGCCACAATGATGAGAGCTTCCTTGTAGCACATCGCTGCATCAAAAATCGACATAATTTCTTGAGAAGGAATATATTTTGTATAGCCGCCTTCGATGCTTACCATTTCATTTTTTATTCTAATGTTAGCAAAAGTGCCACGCATCATTACATTGTGGTTACCACGGCGAGATCCATATGAATTAAAGTCCTGTGGTTCAATTCCAAGCCCCTTTAAATATAGGCCAGCAGGACTATTTGAGGCAATATTTCCTGCAGGGGAAATGTGATCAGTAGTTACGCTATCGCCAAACATCGCCAATACTTGTGCACCCTTTATATCGATTTTATTATTTTTAGGTGATAAATTATCAAAATAAGGCAGATTTTGTATGTAAGTGCTGTTTGCATCCCAATTATAGATTTCACTTTTTTCACACTTTATTTTTTGCCAATGTTCATCACCAGAAAAAACATCCTTATACTTTTGTATGAACATCTCACGTGTTACCACATTTTTAACACAATCTTCGATTTCATTGTTTGTTGGCCATATATCTTTGAGATAGACATTATTTCCATTCTTATCTGTGCATATTGAATCTTTTGTCAGATCAATTTGCACAGTACCAGCAAGCGCATATACAACAACAAGTGGCGGAGATGCCAAGTAATTAGCTTTAACTAATGGATGAATTCTTCCTTCAAAGTTACGATTGCCAGATAAAACTGCAGCAACAGTTAGGTTTTTATTTTTAATATCATCTTCTATATCACTATTAAGTGGACCAGAATTCCCAATGCAAGTTGTGCAGCCATATCCAACTAAATTAAAGCCCAAAGCATTTAGATCTACCTGCAATCCAGACTTTTCTAAATATTCTGTTACAACTTGTGACCCTGGAGCAAGAGAAGTTTTAACCCAAGGCTTTGATTTTAATCCAAGTTTAATTGCATTACGAGCTACAAGACCTGCAGCAATCATCACACTTGGATTTGAGGTGTTAGTGCAGCTTGTTATTGCTGCAATCACTACGCTGCCACTCTGGAGCTGATCGCCATAGATAGGTTCCAACGGAGGTCTGTTTGTCTCATTAATAGGAAAAGATGTAGAAAAAGATTCCGCTACTTCTGAAAGGAAAATCTTATCCTGTGGTCTTTTGGGACCAGCCATTACTGGCTTCACGCTTGATAAATCAAGCTCTAGTGTGTCAAAAAATGCTAACTCATTATTGCCACGCCACAATCCTTGCTCTTTCGCATAAGCCTCAACTAATTTAACCAGCTCTTCTGGCCTTCCGGTCAAGTTTAAATAATCTAGTGTTTTCTGGTCAATTGGAAAGAATCCACAAGTTGCGCCATACTCTGGGGCCATGTTAGCTATAGTGGCCCTATCTGCCAAAGATAAATAATCTAAACCATCACCATAAAATTCTACAAACTTACCAACAACACCTTTTGTTCTTAGGATATTGGTAACCGTCAGCACTAAATCAGTCGCAGTTACTCCTTCTGGAAGTCTGCCAATTAATTTAAATCCAACTACTTCTGGAATCACCATACTAATTGGTTGACCAAGCATCACAGATTCAGCTTCTATGCCTCCAACACCCCAACCAAGGACTGATAACCCGTTAACCATTGTAGTATGGCTGTCAGTACCAACCAAAGTGTCAGGATATATGACTCCATCATTATTATACACAACTTGCGCTAAATATTCAAGATTCACTTGGTGGCAAATTCCAGTACCTGGCGGTACTACTCTAAAATTTGTGAAGGACGACTCTCCCCACTTTAAAAATTGATATCTCTCCAAATTTCTTTTTACTTCTAGCTCAACATTTTTACTGAATGCGGAAGTGCTTCCATAACTATCTACTTGAACAGAATGGTCAATCACAAGATCAACCGGTACAGATGGGTTTATGTTACTCGGGCTTCCTCCATTTTGCTTTACATAGCTCCGCATTGAAGCTAGATCAACAACAGCAGGAACCCCTGTAAAATCTTGCATCAACACCCTTGCTGGTTTATAGCTAATTTCGTGATTAGTGTGTTTATTGACGCAGTCTGCTAGTACTCTTATGTCATCCAGCTTTACGTTTACTCCATCTTCATTGCGCAATAAATTTTCAAGCAATACCTTGAGTGAGCAAGGCAATTTGGTTAAATCTATTCCTAAGAATTTACCAGCACTACTTAGGCTAAAGTAGCTATATGACTTTCTATCAACATTTAAAGTCGTTTTTGCATTTAAAGAATTGTTCATCCTGTATTAATTAAAATTGGAATTGCTAGCATTACTTTTTTGTTGTTGACTTTGCTGCCGATACATAGTTTCAAAATCTATAGGATCTAGCATAAGTGGAGGAAATCCACCACTACTTGTAGCTCTTGCGATTATTTCTCTTGCAAAAGGGAAAAGAAAAGTAGGTCCGCCAATAAACAAAGCTTGTCTAACTTCTTCCTTACCCAGCTCTTTCAAATTTTCTATTGAAAAAATACCGCAATACTTTACCTCACAAATGAAAGCTATACCATCTTTCACATCTTCATCTTTTATCGTTGCTTTGGCTTCTATATGCAAAGTAATTTCATGAAAAGGCTTTTCTTCATTTATTTCTTTTTTGTTTTCTGTGCCTTCTAATTTTGCTGAATTAATATTAACCATTACATTAATATCGGGAGCTTTACTAGAAGGAAGGAATGGCGAATTTGGATTCTCAAACGAAAAATCTTTGACATACTGACCATGAATTTTCATTTTATGTTGTAACATTTCTTACGTCTCCTTTAATTAAGTTGAGATGTTTAATACTTCCTTATATAATATATTGATTTATAAACGAATAGCAAACTTGACTATAGGTGAATATGAAAAACATATTTTTATCAATAATTAATAATATTCAGATATTTTATATACCAAGGGGTTAAGCTATTATGATAGAGCTTGCAATATATGCTTTACTAGCGGCGTTTATTTTTTCACGTTTGTATAATTCTTTAGGAAGGTCAGCTAACCTCAATCTAGAAAAGCTACCTGGTGTATTGGATGTAAGTCAAAGTGGAGAAAACGTAGTAGAAAATATTGAGAATTACATTTACAGCAACAACAAAAGTTCAATAAAAGCTACTTATGAACAAATATTACAAAAAAATAAGGATTTCTCCATTTCCCATTTCATAGAAGGTTCAAGTATAGCTTTTGAATTAATAATCAAATGTTTTAACCAAGGAAATTTGTCCCAGTTAAAATCTCTTCTGGACAAAGATTTATATAACAACTTTGTAGACAAGATTAAACATCGTCAAGAGATACATGAGTCTATAATTGTTTCTATCGCTTCACAAAAGATCTTAGAAATAAAACTAGTAAAAAACGTAATATTTATTGCAGCATATTTCCTTTCAGAGCAAATTAACTTCGTTAAGAATAATGAAGGAGATGTCATATCAGGCAGTATGTTCACTATTAACAAAGTTGAGGATGTATGGCAATTCAAAAAAAATATTAATTCATCAGATCCAGCTTGGGTGCTTGTTTCTATTAACTACAAGAAGGCAAGTATTGATAAAAATTTAACAACAAACGATAAGTAAGGTTGTTGCATTGATGGGAAGTAAGTTACGCGAAATAGTACTTGATACTGAGACTACAGGTCTTGACACTGGATCTGGCCATCGAATTATTGAGATAGGATGTGTAGAACTAATTAATCGTATTCCAACAGGTAAAACATTTCATCGATATCTTAATCCAGAAAGAGATATACCCTACCATTCATTTAAGATTCACGGTATTAGTGAGGAGTTTTTAGAAGATAAGCCACTATTTTCAGATGTTGCACTTGAATTTCTTGACTTCATATCTAATAACATTTTGGTAATTCATAATGCTGAGTTCGATGTTAAGTTCCTTAATATGGAGTTAGGCAAGTTGAATGCTGGGTTAATTTCTTCAGACAGAGTGCTAGATACATTACCACTTGCAAGAAAAAAATTCATAGGGTCGCCAGCTTCTTTAAATGCATTATGTAAGCGTTTTGATATATCGCTAGAAGGTAGAGAGTTGCACGGAGCATTAGTTGATGCTCAATTGCTTGCAAAAGTCTATGTTGAGCTTACAGGAGGATTGCAAACCTTTTTGTTTAATAGCGAATGTGACCAGGACAATAACTACACGTTTATCCAGCATAAAGTGCGCAATTTAGCTCGCAGAGAACACTCACCAAATAGTGAAGAAATTGATGAGCATAAGAAACTGTTAGACAAAATTAACAATTCACTTTGGAAGGAATATATTGAATAAATCAGCTAATCAAGATATGATTTAATTTTACTGGAGACGCTTTAATGATAAAGTTTATAAGGTTATTATCTAGTTTATTGATAGCATTAGCGGTTGTTTTTTTAGGTTATTGTTATTTCACTAAAAAAGGCATATTTGCCGCAACAGCGATTCACAACGCAGAAGTTGAGATAGGTGGGGATTTTTCCTTGATTAACCAAGATGGACAGATCGTGCGCAGTAGTGATTTTAAAGATAAATATATGATGATTTTCTTCGGATTTTCCTCATGTAAAAGAATTTGCCCTATGAACCTTGGAATAATTTCAGAAACACTTGCAAAATTAGATGAAAAAACCAACGGCAAGCTACAAACATTTTTTATCACAGTTGATCCTGAACGCGATAGCACGGAAAAACTTAAAGAATTTCAGCAGCAATTTGACCACAGAATACAAATGTTAACTGGCGAAAGAGAAAAAATAGACGAAGTAATTGTAAAGTATAAAGTATACGCTAGCAAAGTTGGTGGAGAAGAGGAAATCAACCATTCTTCAATAATATACCTTATTGGCCCTGGAGGAAAATATGTCACACATTTCGTAGCTGATTTAAATTCAGATGAAAGTCAATCTGATAAGATTTTGGCTGAGATAAGAAAATATGTAAGCTGAACTAAGAACTATTAGCTTACTTAAAATTTATGTTAATGACTATTTTACTTAAATTAAGTCGTTTTTTCTAATTTTTTCTAGCATCAACTCAGCAGCTTTTTGTTCAGCAATTTTCTTACTATAAGCAGATGCAGAAACTTTGCCATAATTCTCTATGCAAATTGATATAGTAAACTCAGGATTGTGTGCTGGTCCAGTCTGTTTTACAAGCTCATACTCTGGTAAAGGTAGTTTATTTTTTTGAGTCCATTCCTGCAGCGAAGTTTTAGGATCTTGAGGAGGATCGATGATATCCTTAGCTAGCTTTTCCCAATGTCGGATAATAAATTTTTCAACACTCTCAAATCCACCGTCAATATAAATTGCACCTATTAGTGCTTCAAGCGAATTTTCTAAATTTTTTAAGGTACATCTTCCCCCATTGTATCGTTCACTATTATTCATGATGATAAAGTTACCTAATTCTACTTCTTTAGCAACATTAGCAATGGTACTGCCACAAACTAAATCCGTTTTTCTTTTTGCCAATGCTCCTTCTTTTTCTTTAGGAAACATTTTAAACAACATAGCAGATACAACCATATTCAAAACACTATCGCCCAAAAACTCTAGCCTTTCGTAGCTTACGATCTGGTTTTCGCTATTCCTTTTATTTACGCTTGGGTGAGTTAATGCCTCTTCTAATATTGCATGATCTGTAAATTTATAATTAATAACTTTAGATATTGTATCGTTCAAAATTTTTATATTCATCGTTCAAAAGAAAAGCACTCCCTATCATACCTTTACACTAAAAAATTAGCTCTACTTTACTAAAACAATATCAATAACTTCCAAAATGTACAGCCTAATGTATACAACCCACTGCTTCAGTAACGTTACTAAATCCATCTCTTCTTACCAATTCCGCAAGCTCCAGGTTGATTTTGTTCACAACTTGATGCCCCTGGTATACGAGAGCAGTGTACAGTTGTACTAAAGAGGCTCCTACCTTTATTTTTTCATATGCGTCAACACCACTTGAAACTCCCCCGCATCCTATCAATAGGATTTTGCTCTTAGTAAGCTTGTACATGTCACTCAATAACTCGGTTGAAAGTTGAAATAGTGGCCTGCCGCTCAACCCACCACTCTCATTATAGTAAGAATCTCTACTTATCGTAGTGTTGCTTACTATTAAGCCGTCAATTTTATATTCTAGTGTAAGCTCAGCGATATTTTCTTTTGTTTGTTGATCTATATCTGGAGATATTTTTAATATTATCGGTATGGATTCAGAGCTATCGATTGATTTCCGGGTTAGAGTGATAGATTTCAACAATTTGGATAATTCTTGTTTATTGTGCAAATTGCGCAAGTTAGGTGTGTTGGGAGATGAGATGTTCAGTACTATATAATTGCTCTTTCCATATACTATCTTTATTAAGTCAACATAATCGCTGATTTGGTCCTTTGATGTACTGTTTTTTCCTATATTGATGCCAAAAATGCAATCACCAAGCTTAGTTTCACTTATCTGTTTAAGAAAATAGTCTACTCCTTTATTATTGAACCCCAATCTATTAATTATTCCTCCATCTTTAATTAACCGAAAAATTCTCGGTTTTTTGTTTCCATATTGAGGATGTTTAGTTACAGTACCAGCCTCAATAAATCCAAAACCAAATGAGAGCATAGGCCTTATAACTTCTGCATTTTTGTCAAAACCTGCAGCAAGACCCAAAGGACTTTTAAGTTTATTACCAAAGAAGTTTACATTTAAAGACTTCGGTAGTTCTATAGGTTTTCTACAGGGCATCTTTTTTAATGCCGCTATTACCAAGGAGTGAGCAACTTCAGGCGGCAGTAAAAACAGTAAATTACGTAATATCATTTTGTAAAACACTTTGCTTATTTTTTACCATGCAACAAGAATAACTTAGAAAGCTTGAGGTTTATCGAAATAGTAAGTATATAGTTTCTATGAGTAGTAAAAACTAATTTTTCTGAAGGGAAATTACAACCTGATCAGTATTTTTATCTACTAATTCAAGGTAGCCAAATTTGTTAATTTGAGATTTTATTAGTATAGGGATCTTATTTCGATTTAAATAAAATCCCTGTTTTGATTGTTTATTAATGCGCAACCTTACATCCTCATTTTTCCAAGCAAGCATCTTATTTATTCCAGATTTTTCTTTACAATTATCTTCATTTACCAATCCTAAATATTCATCTTCTGAAGAATATATTGCAATCTTGCATATTCTATACCCTACCCAATTCCCTAGATATGGATCAGTATCGTTTTTTTCGTGAAGCTCGAACTCCCCTTTAACATATTCCCATGGAGCTTTTGCATTACCTATTTTTTTTAGAAAGAGTACATCCTGATCAAAGTTTATAATGGTCCTTGTATGAAATGTTGTTAAGCTTGTGTCCCATAATAGTTGTTCTGTGATGCTAAAATGTTCTTTATCCTTTTGCATATTTTGAAATGATACGATTATCACATCTGCTCCAACTTCTCTTCCATAGTTAATATATTGACTAACACGTCCATGTTTGGCTGTGAATGATGACTTACCTATTAACAGAAAGATTAAATAATGCATTATACATAGTCTGTGCACCGTAAGCTGTACCAACGTAAACCGGTTGTTTGTTAGATGCAGGGTACTTTTTTGGTGCAAGATGAGTATACGAGCTCTTTAATAAATAGTGAAAAGTACAACTGGCAAGCAAGAAGGGCAAACCAATTAATAATAAAACTTTCGTTAGTCTCTTTGGCATTTTACTGCTTATATTTTGAATATAGTATCTTATTTTTTTAAATATTTCATTAAAAGCCACACCTCTTGCTAAAATTTCAGAAGAAAAAACGATCTAATTGAAATAAGAGGCCGGGACCGGAATTGAACCGGTATAAAAGGATTTGCAGTCCTCCGCATAAGCCATTCTGCCACCCAGCCGTTTTTTATGTGTAGATATCCATTATATCTTTTAGCATAGATAAAGCATCCTCTCTTTTTCTCTGAAAAGTGTTACGCCCGATAATTGAACCATTACCACCGCCTTGCTTAATCTCTTTCGCTTCATCGCATATGTCATCTACTTCCTTCGATTCACCACCAGAAAAAACTACTATTCTTTTCCCTGCAAAACAAGACCTTTTAACATATTCAATTCTTTTAGATAATGACTCAATATTTTCTGTTTCTATTTTCTCCCTTTCCAAATAGTTAGTTGGAAGTTTTACTTTGATTATATTAGCGCCAAGTAAAGCTGCTATGTGCGCAGCATAGGCAATGACATCAACCGCCGTTTCACCTTCTTTGGAAATTCCTTCACCGCGTGGATAAGACCATAGCACTACAGCAAGGCCGCAGGACTTAGCCTCAGCTATAATTTCGCGAGCTTCTTCCATCATATCAAAGCATTTAGCAGAACCAGGATATATAGTAAACCCAACAGCCACGCAGCCCAAACGTAGTGCATCTTTTACAGAAGCAGTTATTGCTTGATCAGAAGTTAAGCCTTTTGAGTGCAAGGAGTTAGCGCTATTAAGCTTCAAAATAAGCGGAAGCATTCCAGCATAAGTTGAAGCACCAGCTTCGATCATACCAAGTGGAGCAGCGTATGCGCTTACTCCCGAATCAACTGCAAGCTGAAAATGATAATGTGGATCGTAAGCATCGGGGTTAACTTCAAAGCTTTTTATTGGTCCATGTTCAAATCCTTGGTCTACAGGAAGAATTACTAACTTGCCAGTGCCACCAAGTTTTCCGTGCATAAGAACGCGAGTAAGATTTGCTTTTACCCCAGGATTTTCACTTTCGTAATAACTTAAGATTTGTTTTACTTCTTCACTCATTAATATCTTCAAATTTACTCAAAGTGTAGCAAAAACTATAGTTGAAGCAAAGACCTTTTTACGCTCTTGTTCCTACACCTATATTTAAAGGTGTAACTTTAGGATCGGTGGTGTGCTGTTGTGGTCTTTCTTGAATTAAATCTTCAAAACATATTTTAACAACAGGAAGAACGAGCGGCATAAGCACTAATTTGTAGTCATACCATGCAAATTTTTCCTTGTAGCTAAATTCTACGTCTTCTTCATATAAACGCTGAATGCAGTGTTCACTATATAATTCAGAAGCTTTCGTAAAAGTTCTAAGTGAAGCAATAAGTAATAAATCCAATACCAAATTAACTATCAGCATCGTTCCATATTGAACAGGCCAGCCATTTTGTGCAATTTCCGATACTAAACTACATACAGCAAACACTGCTGCAGTACATATAACACAATTATTAACAGTAATAAGCAGATTGCATCTTCGATTGAACCTGTCCAGATTTTCTTCTTGTAGACCCCTTTGTTTACTTGCTGCATAAAAAATGCCACACAAGGCTATAATGAACAACCATGGCCAAATCCCTATGCTGAATGCATAAAATTTATAAGCAACGCTTTGCAGCTTGCTAGTAGTGGCAAGCTGTGATAAGCAATATTTGACTTTACGTGACGAATCAAGTACCACATTTGCTAATATAAAAAATAAAAATGCTCTATTTATAGCTTTGCTTCTACGTGATAATATTCCATGAATTTTTGTTTGCCTCCTCCGTTCTTCTTCACTTGATAGCCTTTCATATTGACTAGGAGTTTTCCCTTCTTTTAAAGCGTTGAGATGCTTCTCTAGCTCTTTTTTATCTGCACTAAGTTTTTGAAACTTTTCTGTAGCTATCTTTTTCTTCTCCTCATCTTTTTCTTTGTCAGGGTGGCACTTTAATGAAAGCTTTCTAAAGCGCCGGTCAACCAACCTGAGTATATCGTCAAACTCCTGACTTATTACTTCTTCCGCCTTTATTCCCAATCTTGAAAATAAATTCTGTAAATCTTGATTACTGTAATACTGATTTCTAGTTAAACTTGCCACTGTAGCCTTATTAAAAGAGGTAAGTGTATTATATTTAGAATGCTAAAACAAGAATTTTAAGTTATATCAAAAGCAATTTCTTGCTTATTCATATAACTCCTTAATTTCTTTCCTTTGATTAATCGACGATTCAGTATTTCTTCAGCCAAATGACTTTTTATCTCTTTTTCAATCAGCCTCTCTATTGGGCGCGCTCCCATTTCTTTGCTATAACCTGTTTGTGCAAGGTAAGTCTTTACTTCTTCTTCCACTGAACAGTTTATGCCCTTTTGCATAAGTTGTTTTTTCAATTCTTGAATAAATTTATCCACAATGTGCAAAATGACATCCGCATTCAAGTCAGAAAAAGAAATGACTGCATCCAGGCGATTACGAAATTCAGGGCTAAAAATCCGTTCTACTGCTTTTTCGCCATCACCAATATTAAAGTCCTTATGCCCAAAGCCAATAGAACTTTTACTACGTTCAAATGCCCCTGCATTGGTTGTCATAATTAAAATTGTATTGGAAAAACTAACTTTCCGTCCGTAAGTGTCTGTAACGCACCCATAATCCATGATTTGTAGTAATATATTGTAAATATCACTATGAGCTTTCTCAATTTCATCAAGAAGTATGACACTATATTGATTGTTAGATACAGCTTCTGTAAGCAATCCACCTTGGTCGTAACCCACATATCCAGGAGGAGAACCGATCATTCTAGATATTGTGTGAGATTCCATATATTCAGACATATCAAATCGTATAAGGTTCATACCCATACTTTGTGATAGTTGCTTCGCAAGTTCAGTCTTACCTACACCAGTTGGTCCTGCAAAAAGATAATTTGCCAAGGGTTTATTGTAATCTCTCAGACCAGATTTTGCAATTTTAATAGAATTAACAAGAGACTCTATCGCTTGATCTTGACCAAAAATGACCTTCTCGAGATTTTCTTTCAGAGATTTTACTCTTTGCATATCATCAAGCCCGCAAGGTACGTTTGTAATCCTAGTGATAGTATTCTTAATATCTCTACTGTTTATAATTTTTCGCCTGTTTTTTTGTAACTTACAATATGCGCCTGCTTCATCTATAACATCAACTGCTTTATCAGGTAATATTCGCCCAGTAATATACTTATGTGAAAGTTCAGCTGCAGATTTAATGGCATGTTTCGTGTAATATACTCCATGGTACCCTTCATAATAATGCTTTATACCATCTAGTATCTTTACTGTATCATTAACGGAAGACTCTTTTACATTAATTTTTTGAAACCTCCTTGCTAATGCTTTATCCTTTTCAAAGCTATTGCTATATTCTCTGTATGTAGTTGCACCTATACAACGCAATGTACCTCTTGCAAGTGCAGGTTTGAGCAGATTGCCGGCATCAAGAAAGCTGCCACTTGTTGAGCCTGCTCCAATAATAGTGTGTATTTCGTCAATAAAAAGAATAGCACCAGGTTTTGTCTCAATTACTTTTATTATAGATTTTATTCTTTCTTCAAAGTCACCTCTATAACGTGTTCCCGCAAGGAGTGATCCTAGATCCAAAGCATAAATTGTGCTGGATCTCAGTGCACTCGGAACACTACCTTCGATAATTTTCAACACCAGACCTTCAACTATTGTTGTTTTACCAACACCTGGTTCTCCGACATATAAAGGGTTATTTTTTCTGCGTCTTAGTAAGATTTCTATAGTGCGATTTAATTCGTAATCACGACCAATGATATAATCTATTTTTTTGCTTTTTGCATAATCATTTAAATTTTTACAATAATTTTGTAGAACTTCTTCATCTTTTAGTAATTCACTTTTATTTGCTACAGTAGAGATATCGTTATTCTTATCAAGTTTTATCTTGCGATTAGTGATGCATTCTTCTATATCACCTGAATATTTTATATTAGATATATTATAAATCAAATTAGAATCCTTCGCATTCTGTTTGCGCAATAGCTCTTCAATATATAAATCTTGTTCAGACAGAATCTCTAACAGAACACTTGCTCCATTTATTTCTTCTTTTCCCAAGCGATGAGCCCGCATCATGGCTTTATGTATTATGCATTGAAATAGCTCATCAGGCTTAACTTTATTGACAGTCAATTCGGAGTTGTCTTGTAAAAAACCTTTTATATTATTACCATGATCATTCCTTAATATAATATTATCTATATTTATGATTTCATCAGCTCTGATGTTACATCTTGACAAAACATAATTTACATCCACATCTTTAGTTAATGCTAGCAACAAATGTTCCACTTTTGCATATTTAAGCTTACAATTAGAAGCAATCAGCAACGCTCTATTTAAACTTGCCTCTAAATTTTTAGAAATCATCTATTCTCTTTAAAAGTGTAAATTTATATATAATTAGTAGCACACAATTATTAAAAAAACTGAAATCTAGTAGCTCGTTGTAGCCAAATTAAACCCAATTACAGCCTCACGTTATACTGTTATAATATATCTTCAAAATGGATCTTATTTGTAAGCAGTGGAATTACGATTATCAAGTTGTAGCTAACCCTAATTTGGGTTAGCTATATATTCTTTCTGCCATCCTTCAGCCACTTCACTTTGCAGCAAGCTTATTGGAGTTTTCAAAGAATAGAAGAATAGTTAAGTACATTAATATGCTTTTTCTAGTACTCTACTTGTCTTCTTAAATGCATTGATCTTTTTTCTACCGTATTTAGTCTTTAACGTACTTGGTCTTTTAAAGACCTTTTTGCTGTTACGTTTTTTAAATTGCACACTACAATCAAAATTTGGCTCTCCTTCTTTATCTGCTAATGCAGGCCGTCTTCCCTTATCTTGAGGTGTAACAAAAGATAGCGCATACCCTTCAGCTCCAGCACGTGCAGTTCTACCTATACGATGAATATAGTCAGCTTGCGATTGTGGTGCATCATAATTGATAACATGTTGAATATGAGGAATATCAAGGCCACGAGAAGCAACATCTGTTGCAACCATGATTTGATTACGGCCACGACGAAAAGAATTAATGACCCTTTCGCGCTTGTGCTGCCTTAAATCGCCATGAATTGCTAAAGCGCTATAGTCATCTTTGTACAACTTGTTAGCTAGCTGATCTGCCCCTTGCTTTGTTTTGACAAAGATAATGATTGACCCTTCGCGCTGACATAGTTGTGTAACAAGCTTTTCATATTTTTCTGATTCTGATGCATAAACAATTTCTTGCTTAATTTTTACAGAAGTTTTAGCCTCACAATCAGCAGAAATACGTTCCGGTCGATTAAGGTACTTCTCAGTAAGTTTAACTATATCACTAGGAAGAGTTGCAGAAAACATAAGGGTCTGCCGTATTTTTGGCAGATATTTCATGATTCTTTCAACTTGAACTCCAAAGCCCATATCAAACATGCGATCCGTTTCATCAAGCACAAGAATGCTAACATTGCTAGTAATCAAAGTTTTACGCTCAATATGGTCCATAATACGACCAGGAGTACCTATTACAATTTGTGTTTTTTTCTGAAGCTGATTTAGCTGCCTAAAAATAGGCTCACCTCCAATCAACAAAGCGACCTTTAGTGCAGAATTTTGAAATAAGAGTTTTCTTATCTCATTTGTTACCTGATGGGCAAGCTCTCTGGTTGGCACGATGACTAAAGCTGAACCAATGCTTGGCTCATTCAGCAATTTAGCAACTAATGGAATAGCAAATGCTAAAGTTTTTCCAGTTCCTGTTTGAGCAGACCCAAGAATATCTTTACCCTGGAGAGCTAAAGGAATCGCTTGCATTTGAATCGGAGTTGGAACACAAAGATTATTTTTACTTAGAGCTTGTCTAAGCAAAATCGGGAGGCCCATTTCATGAAAATTACTCACAATACATTACCCTATTACAAAGCTTCATGACAAACTAATCTTCTAATCTTAAATTTATTGCAGATTTTTTATCTTCTCCGTTCCTACCACGCTCCTCTTTAAGCTCATAACTTACTCTTTCCCCTTTCATTCCTCTCTTTTTATCCTCTCCTCGAAGTGTATCAGGACTTATTCCTGAACGTTCTAATGTACTAACATGTACAAAAACGTCCTCACCTTTACCTTCTGGCTTGATGAAACCATAGCCTTTTTCAACATTAAACCATTTTATATTACCAAATTCCATATAAATAACTCTTAAACTATTAACTAATATTATTAATGTGATGAAAAACTTTGAAATTACGATTTAGAATGCTTTAAGCTTAGTTATTGCAACTAAACTTCTATACTCCATAGTCTATTCTTAACATTACATGGTTATAATACACAATTATTGTACTTGATGCAACTAAATTTTTTAATCACGAAATGAACCTGCAACTGTCATTTCACTAACTTTAATCGTTGGTGAATTAAATTGCCCACAGAAAGTTAGGTCATTTGCAACAACTAAATTGCTAAACATATCTTTCAAATTGCCGGCAACAGTAATCTCGTGTATTGGATAGGTTATTTTGCCATTCTCTATAAAAAATCCGGATGCACCCTGACTATAATCGCCATTAATTAAATTAACACCAAAACCAAATAAATCAGTTACATATATTCCCTCTCTTACTTCCTCAATTAATTCCTTAAATGATCTATTACCATTTTTGAAATAGAAGTTACTAGCTGAAGGAATAATTGCAGCATTGCTTGCACGAGTTGCATTTGCAGTTGTTTCCAAGTTTAATTTCCTAGCCGAATATAGATCTAAAATCCAATTTTGTAGTACTCCATTTTTTACAAATTCATTTTCTCTGCTCATTACGCCTTCCCCATCAAATGGTCTTGATGCTATACCCCTTGGTAACAACGGGTCATCGATAATGTTAATTCTATCATTGAAAATCTGAGTGTTTAAACTATTTTTCAAAAAAGAGCTATTATTCACAACATTGCTGCCATAAATGGCAGAAGCAAAACTTTTCACTAATTCTTTTGCTGCTCTTCTTTCAAAAAGAACTGGAAATTTACCAGTTTTAATTGTACATGAATTTAACTGGTCTATTGCTCTTTTTGCTGCTTCTTTCCCAATTAACTCTGGCGATTTTAAATCACTAAAGTTACATGTTACATCGTAATCGTAGCCAATCTTCATTTCACCCTTTTCTCCAGCAACGACAGAAATCTGATTAATAAAAGTTGACTTACTAAATGAACCAATAAAACCAGAAACTGTTGATAATACCGTATTTACTGAAGTATGTGAAGATGAAGCTTCTTTAGAATTAATAATATTTTTATGTGCAAGAGCTGAGTTTTCTGCAGCTTCAGTAATTTCTTTTAATTTATCAATGGTTACAACATTATTATCTGAGATATTTAAATCTGCAGAAGAGATATAATTACTGCCATCTATAGCAAAGCTAATATAAGGATCTTCCTGGGCATTCTTTGCCATTTCTACCACTCGGCTTATCGTATCACTGAGATTATTCAAATCGTTTGTAGAAATATACGCAGCTTTGTTCTTACCTGCTATAGCTCTAATTCCTATAGTACAATTTTTAGATTGTGATATTTGCTCAATTTTTGATAAACGCTGAGAAACCGAAGTCTTATTAGTTTCATATATTACAACTTCCGCATCTTGATTCTGCTTTTTTATTAGTTTAGTGATATCTGCTACAATATTTAATATATTCATTTTTTATTCCTTAGGTCTCTATAAAGATTCTGCACCACCTATAACTTCAATCAAATCAGTTGTAATTGCTGCTTGACGAGAACGATTATAAAGCAGTGCTAGTTTATTCAGCATTTCTTTAGTGTTTCTGTTTGCTGATTCCATAGCAACCATTCTAGCACTATTTTCACTTGTTGCACTTTCAAGTGAGGCGGAGTAAAGAGCAACTGCAATGTAATCTTGAATCAAAGATTTTAAAATAAATTCAACATTTTGTGGTTCATATTCATAGCTATAATCTGTCGTTGAATTAGCTAGAGAGTTATCAATCAAGGATGAGCTTTTACTCCATGGTTTTATTGTTTCCAACATTGGTTTTTGCGTGAAGGTATTATAAAATTTGCTATACAAAACTTTAACCTTATCATATTTACTTAAGTCTATATCACTAACCAAAGCTTCTATATGCTTTAGCGTGATTTCCTTATTACTTTCAACCTTCAAAATACTTTTAGAGTCAAATCTACCCTTACCTATCTCAAAAGCTTTTTTACCAAAAAATACAATATTTACTTTCTTGCCACTTACAATTAATTTATTTATATGCTTCTGGCTAAATCTGATAACAGAAGAGTTAAAGTTACCACACAAGCCACGATCAGACGCAATAACAAATATTAGGTAAGAATCGTCTCCATTGACATTTAGAACTCTTGCCAGTAAATCTTGATCAATTGACAGCATTGATGAAGAAATAATTCTATGCAGCTTAGATATATGCAATTTTGAATTTGATAATTTTTTTTGGCTTTGTAATAATTTTGCTGCAGAAACCATTTGCATTATTTTCGTGGTTTTCTGCACAGACTTAATATTCTTAATTCTTAAGGACAGTTCCTTCAAGCTCTTCATTTTGTATACAACCCCAATTTATTAAAATATATAACTGGTAATGTCTAAAAACAAGTTTTTTTAATATGGAATTGGCCTTTCTTAATAATTAACAAGAGCATTTTACTATAAAGCTTTATTGTATATACAATCAAAACTATTGCAGCTCGAACACTTATAATCCCATTGCTTTAGCTCTCTATTACAACCAGTACATTTCCAACTTGGATCAGGAACAGCTTCTGAGTCCATTTTGTTTAACCAATAAATTGCTTGATCATACTCTTGCAACATAATCTTGAGCCGTATCATAACAAGATAAATTGATATATAGTTAGCTTTTTTCATAGCAGTATCTAAATACTGACTTGCAAGATCATATTTACCCAAACTAATTGAAGACGAAGCAAGTAAACAGTAACTAAAATAATAATCAGGACGTAAGTTGTATAATCCTTCAGCACCTTTATTATTTAACTTGATATACATTCTAGCTGATTGAGGAGTAGGATTTACCCTATGCTCTTCCTCTAATACTGCGGAAGCTTTTCTGATTTTTTCAAGTTTGATATATAATTCTGCCTTTAAATAATTGATGGGCTGAAAAGTTGCATAATAACTTTGTGCTTTAGCTAAATAATCTATAGCTTTGTAAAAACTTCCTTTACCTTCGTATTGCTTTGCTAAAGCGCAATAAAAAACCGCTAACATCTTTTTACGATCAAAGGAAAGAAAAATATTGAATTTGATAGCTTCCTTTAACTTTGAAATTGCATTTATCCAATCTTCTTGCAATATACAATGCTCTATTTGAAAGGGAATAGACAGAATTTTATCATTAATTGAACTAGAGCAATATTCTATAAATTTTTGAAAGACTGATCTTTCTTGCTTTAGGTGAACAATCAATTTATTGACCAGAAGTAGAGCTAAGTTGCGATTTTTACTTGCAATACTCGTCAAATTATGGCTAAAAAAGCTGTAATTTCCCGTTTTACCTGAATTAAAGAGCTTTACTAAAGATAATTTATCGCTTTCTTCATTTAGATTTTTAATTAGCTTATTAGTGTTCTCTATATCACCTAAGTCTAAGCTAAAGAAAGCTTCAAAGAGAAGCAATTCTTCCCTACTTCTTCTTCTATTTTTTATGTTAGCAAATGTTGATGAAATAGAAGAACAAAAACGTGCAACTCCAATCAATAAAAATAATAGAACTACACAAGCAAGAATAACGAAATACAGATCAATACTTATAATATAGCTGCCTAGCTCTAACTTGACTACTTCACCACTAACCTTAACCCATATCCCAAATAAAAAAGAGAGAGCAAAAATTATAAAATAACTCATGAGATGTATTGTAATAAGTGATGATATATTGTTGAAGTATTCTTGAAAGCCACAATAAAACCATTCAATTTATTAAGCCATGGCTTAAATTCCGGGTATGTTAAATCGCTTATTATGGTTTCTATGCTCTGCCAATCATTATCGCTTATTGACTCCTCAATTTCGATAAACTTTGCTCTTAATGGATCATTTTTATCTTTTATTTTCATCCAATTTGAAATAATTTTTTTAAACAATGTACTTTTATTATAGTCAATAACAGCAATATTCTTCTCAAAAGACAATTTTAAACCGTGTAAAGTATCTACCTCTTTCAAATTTTCTAGCTCATTTACTGCATTTTCTATTTCTGGATCGTCAAGCTCTGATACCAAAGGCTTTATTGAATTTATATGATTATCAAACTTTGTTTCTTGCAATAATGAATTCCTCATTTTAACTACAAGTAGAAGTAACTTTGCGAGGTTCTTATGCCTTGAACTACCGTCACCTTGCTCACATTGAGTGTGCAGATTTCTCTTTAAATCAAATATCTTTTTCTCTACCTTAAATTGATTAACTTCAAGTAACGTTCTAAGCTCGTCTATCTTTTCCGTTAGAGCATTTATACTGTCTTCACTTTCTTGCTGATTTATTTTAAAAAATATTATGTTATTTATTGCAATACAGCTGACAAACAATAATACAATTAAGAACCAACCTATATATTTTTGTTGAGTATCATTCATAACGTAATATCTCCACAGGATCTTGTGCAGCTGCTTGCAACGCAGGGGGAATTGTCGCTAAAAATGATAAGAACAATGCAAGTACGGAAATGTTCACCACATCTTGAGTGGATAGTATTACTGGCAAGCTTGAAAAAAAATGTATCATAGGATCAAGCAATTTGACATTAGTAATGCTTTCTAAAAACACTCTAATATTCTCAATGTTGAGAGAAAAAATAACCCCTATAATAGAGCCAAGACAAGTTCCTGCAAAACCAATTAGTAGTCCACAAGCGCAAAATATGCGCATAATGCTTCCACTTGTTGCACCAAACGTACGCATGATTGCAATTGCAGATTTCTTTTCTCGCACTATCATCATCAAACTTGAAACAATATTAAATGCTGCTACAACTATAATCAAAGTAAGAATTAAAAACATCACATTTCTTTCAGTTTTTAAAGCATTAACATAATGGCTTTGCTGAGATTGCCAACTTTCAGCTTTCATCCCTGTTTCTTTTGCTATAGCATCTGCCAGCTTATTAGCCGCAGCGATATCGTCTACAAATACTTCTATATTTCTTATACTATCTTTATAATTAAAAAAAGCCTGAGCTGATTTCATGGGCATGTACATCAAGGTATTATCATACTCAAACATACCCATATCAAATATGGCTACAACTTTATATTCTTTCATTCTTGGCATTTCATTAAACAATGCATCAAATCCTTCAGGCGATACAAGCATAATATTATTACCATAATCAATCTTCAAAGCTTCTGCTAACCTTGCCCCTATTATTATCCCTTCATCAAATTTTTCCATATTACCCACAATCACATTATTTGTAACAGTAGTATTATTAAATAAGTCTTTAGCTGATACACCTCGGACCACGCTACCTACAATTCCACCATTTGCTGCAACGATCACTTGATCATTGGTCATAGAAATGGCTTTTAATACACCTGGGATTTTCTCAATAGATTTTGACACTGCATGGTAATCTGAACTAATGTTTCTATCAAAGTAAACATTAATATGACCACTAATACCAAGTACAGAGTCAAGCAATCTTGCTCTGAACCCATTCATTACAGACATTACTACTATTAGCATTGCAACTCCAAGAGCAATACCAATAATAGAGAATAAAGTCATTATAGAACAAAATCTGGAGTTCTTTGCTCGCAAATAGCGAGCAGCTATAGTAATTTCAAATGCAATGGACATTATACTAAGATTTAAACATCATATTTTTTAGACTTCATATAATTGTAGACTTTCCTTTACCTAAAATTAGGTTGTCTAAATTTAGCAAGCTTGCAGAGTATATTCAATACCCTATATTAAAACCTTCCATATACATCGTCCAATCTTACTATATCACTATCAGATAAAAACTTCCCCACCTGAAACTCAACTATCTCAAGAGGAAAGCTTGTGCTTTTATTCTCAATTCTATGAAACACCTTCCTTGGAATCTCTATTACATGATTTTTCGCTATAGCATATGTTTTGTCATCTAAACTAACACATCCAACTCCTGATAGTATTATATGGTACTCATCTCTATAGTGGTGAAATTGCTTAGAAGTACAGCTTAGTGGATTTATAAAAAGATATTTTATAAGAAAATCCTTGCCCATTAAAACTATACTATAAAATCCCCATGGCTTAATCTCTTTCCTTATTGGCTTTGCTTCCTTAACTTTATTAATAAACAACATTAGGCTCTTATTTGGCCGTTTATAAACTCTACTTAGTAAATTTTTTGCATCATTTTCTGTCATCAAAACTGGCTCTCTTCCTTTGGTTATAGGCTGAAATGACTCCAAATTTTTACTAAATCTCTTACTTAATTCTAAAACTGAACCCCAAGTACCAACATCCATCCAATCGAAATTGGCTTCTATCATTACAACATTTTCTGCTTTTTCTATCATTAGGTGATCAATAGATATACCCTCAATTCCTGCACAATCTTGCTGTTCCAAATACAGAAATCTCTCTCGTGGTACAAAATGTTTTATACTTGCACAACATAAATTATAGAGATGCAGAGCAATTTTTTTTATCTCATCTATATAGCGTCTTGCTTTCAATACAAACATTCCAGAGTTCCAATAATGATCGTTGTCCAACTCATATTCAGGCTTTTCTATAAAGCTCTTTACTATGTGATATTTCCTTTTCTGATCATAAACTGCATTTATATAGCCATACTCAGAATTGAATTCATGAGGCTTGATCCCAAAAGTAACTATAGAGTCAGTTTCAGAGGCTAGCTTAAACGCTTTCTCAATAGAAACATAAAAACTATTCAAATCACCTATAAAATGGTCTGAAGGCAGAATTAAGATTGTCTCGTTTTTATCGCAGAGAAGTGCAGCAATTAGTATTGCCGCCGCTGTTCCAATTTTCACTGGTTCGAAAATCACTTTATACTCTCGCAGCGCATGCAACTCCTTCTTCACTAACGACTCGTACTGTATATTTGTGGCAATTATGGGTGGCATATAACCACTTTTTAGCCTCAATAAAGTGTTCTGAAACATAGTGTTATGGCTAAATATTTTTTGAAATTGCTTTGGCTTCGATAAAGGCCAAAGTCTGCTGCCACTACCACCACATAGTATTACAGGGCGCATATAGTTAAGAAATTTAATTAAATAATTAACATCTTATACTAAGAGTAAAATGCATGCAAGTTTTTGTTGTGGAATAGTTAATAAAGAAAGTAAACGTTGATTTAAAGTAATGATTGATTATTGTGGGTACATGATGGAGCACCTTTGTCTTTCTGTAAACTCCTCTCATTTTGTAATTTCTCAACATAAGTATTGCCGCTCTTTTGATTTCCAAATCCAGCTATTTCTTCATTAATTTTGTTTTGCAACTTTTCCTTTAAGCTTTCTCCAATACCTGATTTTCTAGATTTATCTATACTTTCACTACTTTTATTCAGCACCTTTTCTAAGCCTTTTTCAATATCTGGCCTCCTAGCGTTAAGCTCATCCCATGTGCCCACTATACTAAGTGGCTTATGATGCTTTTGCCCTGGCTTTAGCCTTTCTCCACCTTTAATAACATGAAAGTCACTTTTTGCTTCTTCCCAACATCCTTCCAATTGATATTTCCACATAGTGTAGTAAGCATCACCATACTTTTTTTCATTTGCTACAAATAATAAAATTGGAGCTTTAAGTATGGTAGCTCCTACATTTACTAAATTTTTTACTGCTATTGCAGGAGTAAATAAAACATAACCTAAAAACTTCGCAATTGGGTTTTGTTTGCTTATTAAATATTCCCCAAATTTTATAGGAATCAAAGTTAACAACCTAGTACAAACTTTAGCCAAGCTTGTAGCAAAAACAATAGGAACAGATATAAGACTCTTATCTAGCTCTAGATTGCCATTTTGATCTCTAATTTCTGAAAAATGGCTGCTTAGCTTCTTATAATCACTAGTGTATAATAGCTTACCGTTTCTCCCTTTCTCATCTCTATGCTCTTCATTAACCTTTCCTGTTTTATCATTGATAGAACAATCTTTTTTAGCAAGAAAAGAGGAATTAGTTAATCTAAGTAACTCAGTATCAAACTCAAAGACCGGCAAGTGTTTTTCAAGATCTATTTTTGAAAACTTAAATGGCTTATAAAATTTACTATAATCATTAACCTCACGCCTACCTTTACTAACTAAAAAGTCAATAGTAAAGTAAGATTTTTTATCAATTTCTTTAACCAAGGCTAGATCAAATTTGTATTTATTATATATAAGCTGGTACTCTGGATTTCCGTCTTTATCTTTTACAAGCTTGTCATTTTTTTTTACAACTCTCCCAGAATCTACAATCTGATCATAATTTTTTGGATATTGACACTTTCGTCCATTCTCATATATCATTATCTTTCTAAGGTCTTTGACATAAACTTGAGATTCGGATGAGGTAAATATACCCTTCACTTTTAGTATAAGATCTGTTACCCTTGTTTTTAATACCCCAAACATATTGCTAAACCAAAACCGCTATAGTTCAATAATAAAATTAGTACACTAACAATATATTAACACAGAACTGACAATTTTACAAGAAAATATGCCTGTAAAAGAAAAAGATTGTAAATGCAAGGGTTATATAAGTAATGCTTGATAAGCACTTTATACACATAACTGTAAAAATCCGTAGAGGTATATTGTATATATAATCCTCACACACTACCTGCATCCCAAGAACTGCATGCCAAAAAACACAGAATACCAATATAACAAAAAATAAAAGCTCTAGCGGGTGATTAACAGCCTGAAATAATTTTTCACTAAAAGATAAAGAGCTATCAATATAAAATGTGCAAGAAAGTGAATAAATAAACCAAGGAAATAAAAATAATAAAATCACCGCAGAAACACGCTGGATCCACCAATGATGTACTGAATTTCCAGATTGACTCATATAAGCATAAATAAAAAGGCCATAGTAGAAAGAAGTAGCGTTACTGTTAGTAACATAGCACTTTTTGAAACACTAGCAATTTCTAAATTAAGTCCAGCATCCCACAATAAATGACGAATACCATTAAGAAAATGATATAAGAAGCTTATAAAATATAAAACATAAGCTAATTTAGCAATAGGAGTAAATAATAATACATTTAAGTACTTTACTATAAATAACTTGGGAAAATAAACATATAATATGAAACACCAAGAAAGTATCATTAATAAAAGGAATAGCAAGATACCAGTCAATCTATGCATAATAGAGAAAAAACTAGTAACCTGTACTTTATATATTTGTAAATGTGGAGAAAGAGGCCTATCACTCATAAAATTCCGTTACCGGGAAATTAAAAAAAATAAAGTAGAAGTAAAGACAGCAGCATAGCACATAACAATACCACCATTTAAAATGATAAGCTATGTACAAAGCCTAAGGAGGTAATCCAGCTGCAGATTCCCCTACTGCTACCTTGTTACGACTTCACCCCAGTCACTGATCCCACTTTAAATAACTCCCTCCTTACGGTTAGGTCATTAGCTTCGAGTGAAACCAATTCCCATGGCGTGACGGGCAGTGTGTACAAGACCCGAGAACGTATTCACCGTGGCATGCTGATCCACGATTACTAGCGATTCCAACTTCATGCACTCGAGTTGCAGAGTGCAATCCGAACTGAGATGGCTTTTAAGGGATTAGCTTAGCCTCGCGACTTTGCAGCCCATTGTAGCCACCATTGTAGCACGTGTGTAGCCCACTCCATAAGGGCCATGATGACTTGACATCATCCCCACCTTCCTCCAGTTTATCACTAGCAGTTTCCTTAAAGTCCCCAGCATTATCTGATGGTAACTAAGGATGAGGGTTGCGCTCGTTGCGGGACTTAACCCAACATCTCACGACACGAGCTGACGACAGCCATGCAACACCTGTGTGAAATCCGGCCGAACCGACCCTATCCCTTCGAATAGGTATGATTTCCATGTCAAGGAGTGGTAAGGTTTTTCGCGTTGCATCGAATTAAACCACATGCTCCACCGCTTGTGCGGGTCCCCGTCAATTCCTTTGAGTTTTAATCTTGCGACCGTAGTCCCCAGGCGGAATGTTTAACGCGTTAGCTGTAATACAGAAAATAAATTTCCCATATTTAACATTCATCGTTTACAGCGTGGACTACCAGGGTATCTAATCCTGTTTGCTCCCCACGCCTTCGCGCCTCAGCGTCAGATTTGAACCAGATAGACGCCTTCGCCACTGGTGTTCCTCCTAATATTTACGAATTTTACCTCTACACTAGGAATTCCTCTATCCTCTTTCAATCTCTAGATTAACAGTTTTAAAAGCAATTCCAAGGTTAAGCCTCGGGATTTCACTTTTAACTTATTAGTCAGCCTACGCGCCCTTTACGCCCAATAATTCCGAATAACGCTAGCCCTCTCCGTATTACCGCGGCTGCTGGCACGGAGTTAGCCAGGACTTCTTCTGTGAGTACCGTCATTATCTTCCTCACTAAAAGAGCTTTACAACCCAAAGGCCTTCTTCACTCATGCGGCATAGCTGGATCAGGCTTTCGCCCATTGTCCAATATTCCCCACTGCTGCCTCCCGTAGGAGTCTGGACCGTATCTCAGTTCCAGTGTGGCTGATCATCCTCTCAGATCAGCTATAGATCATTGCCTTGGTAAGCTATTACCCTACCAACAAGCTAATCTAATATAGGCTCATCTAATAGCAATAAATTTTTCCCCCGTGGGGCGTATACGGTATTAGTTGCCGTTTCCAACAATTATTCCGTACTACTAGGTAGATTCCTATACATTACTCACCCGTCTGCCACTAAATTATACCGTAGCAAGCTACAATATAATTCCGTTCGACTTGCATGTGTTAGGCCTGCCGCCAGCGTTCATTCTGAGCCAGGATCAAACTCTCAAATTTAGACTTCAACCTATAAAAGGTTGAGGATACATCGGATAAATCCGATAAAAAATAATTTAGCTTAATACTGCTGTCTTTATTTCTACTTTAGAAATATTTTAATCTCCAACTATTCAAACAACTTTGAAAACATTATTATGTGATATAATCAATATGTCAATATGTTTTTGCAAATCAAAAGGCATTAATGTATAAATATATAATCATTTAGAATATTAACATGAAAAAATACATCTTTCTGCTTGCACTTGCGCCAATGTTAGTTGGCATCATATTATACTTATTGCATAACATTGGTAATACAAAACAATCTATAACTTCAGGTGACAAGTTTTATGAAGGATTATTCTTAAAAAAAGATAATAATCCACTGCTAGAAGAAATAGACTCAAACTGGAAGTATTTAGCAAATTTTGAACGCGCATTTAATCATATCTCAGATTCAACGCCAACAGATACAGCATCTATTTATAGTGATTTAGCAGATAATAAAGATATTCCTGATGTTTTTTGTGAATTAGCACGATACTTAGAAGTAATGAGCTCACTTCACTCTAATGGTAAAAAAATAAATCAAGAAACAATTGATAGTTTACAATCAAGTACAGTGTATCCTTATTCAAGCCAAGAAGTAACCGCTATAGTAAAGATACATAATAATGATATTAAAGGTGCAATTGAAATACTGCATTCACTATTAAATGATAGAGAATGCCCTACTCTAATCAAGGCCAATGCACAAGAATTACTTCAGATATACGAAAGCTAAAAAACTGCTTGCATAACAGCAGTGTGTTGGATTCAATGAAAGCAGAAAAAGTTGCTTTACAAATTTCATCAGTCTCCTTATTATGACATTAAGGGTATTTATGACTCAAAACTTATTTTTGACCTGCAGATTCAATAACAAAATTTAGGGTATTTATTGGTAGATTACATAAAATTATAGCGCCTGTATGTCTTTTAAATTTTTTCTACATTCAGCCAAATCGCGCTTAAATTAAGCGTTAGCAGTAGGGTCGAGAGCTGGCGCGCCTACTTTAGGGTTTGATGGCTTATCCATCACTTTCATGATGGTCCTCAATCCAAATTCCCATATTTACGTTTCCAACTCCCGCCTCATCAAACGCAGCATGCGTAGAGTAGGTAGCCAGAGAGTTACAGTTAAGCACTTTTCCAACAACCCCTCTCTGACCTTACCCAAAAAAAGTAGAGAGAAAGTTAAGACGTTTTTGCTATGAAAATGATGAATCAAAAAGTTCAGGAATGCAATGTAGAATGTCTACGTTGTTTATTATAAAAAATTTCTATATATTCAAATATTGTGGTTCTATAGCCCTTCTCATAATAGTCCAAAAAGAGTAAGATATGGATTTATAGTAGTGAAGATAAGTAGCATATAGTTATGACTTAAGGAAAAGGGTAATGGAAGCGTTGGATGAAGGAGAGAGTGGAGCCCAAGAGATTTAAGATCGGAAAAACAACTTTATATGAGTGGAAGAAAAGACGTGAGAAAACGGGAGATTTTCAGTCAAAAAAGCCTGGAAGCATGGCATAAAATTACCAACTGGAATGCATTTGCCGAATTTGCAAATGAGCAAGGTGGCAAAACTCAGTCAGAGATGTTGGGGCAATATTAGTAGACAATCGAGCACTTAAAAATATAGGATTCACAAGAAAAAAAAGACCTATGGATACAAAGAAAGAAATGAGGAAAAGCGATCTCAATTTGCAAAGGTTATAGCGACAAAAGAACTTAAAGAATTGGTGTATATAGATGAGTCTGGCATTGATAGCAGTGAACTTATGGATATTGTCAGAAGGGAAAGCGGTTTTATGCTCTAAAATCTGGTAAGAAAACTCAACGAATCAGTATGATTGCAGCCTTAAGTGGAAGAAAGGTAGTTGCTCCGTTAACCTTTACTGCAATATGTTAATAAATGGTTTGAGCAGTTTCTGACACCGATCTGGACAAACTTGATAATGCTACTTTTCATAAGTCTAATAAGATTTGCTAAAGGGGTTGGTGCAGAAATTTTATATCTGCCTCCGTATTCTCCAAATTTTAACAAAATTGAGCATAATTGGTTTGCTATAAAAAACAGAATCAGGAACTCTATTCACATCTTTTCGTCATGCTGTCGATTCTTCCTTCTTATGACCTTTCTGGACTATTATGAGAAGGGCTATACTCTAGAAAGCTGATTTATACTACCAATCCAATTGAGGGGTTATATAGACAAATCAATTAAAACTAAAGACCAGTACAAACGCCTTGTACAAACAGGTATATTGCGCTATAAAGAAAGTAGAGCAAAAATGGCTCTGTCTAATTGGGCTTTAACTATGTCTCAACTTGATATCTTTTTTCCTGGTAGGTTAAGAATTGAGTTGAACTAAAAATTCGGTTTGACACAGTTTATTTAACCATACGCGTCAAGTTAAGGAAAAGTGGCATAAGAAAGATACCATCTTGCTAGTCAACAAAAAAATTACTCAAGCTGTATCATAAAATCAAAAAATACTTCTGATTGTGTAACAGTACACAGATTACAGTTAGTGAATATGTTGAATGGATTGGAAGCATTTTTTGATTTTATGATACAGCTTGAGTAATTTTTTTGTTGACTAGCAAGACGGTTGTAAGTTGGAAATATGATATAAAAGAAGCAAGAAGGAAGGTAGCTCTATAAAAAAATATAGTTATCAAAGGCTTGAGCGACCGTAAGACGGTAGTATTACACATACGTAGATATCAAGGTACTCAAGCCTATCCTTCGAGACGTTTGAATAGTTGTTTGGGACATACATATGCACCTGTTTACAATCTTAAATTTTAACTTAAACTCTCGAGGTTCTTTATGGTTATATCTTATCAAAATTTTATTGGCATTGATATCGGAAAACTTGAATTTGTCATTGCAGTGAATGAACAAAAAAGTGTTATCAAGTTTGACAATAGTTGTTCTGGCTGGAAACAATTTTACCAAAAATTTTCAAATATCTTACCCAATTCCATGATAATTTTAGAAGCTACAGGAGGCTATGAGCTTGGCTTATTGTATTTTCTTATTGACAGAAACATTGCTGTGCATCGTGCTAATACTCGTCAAGTTAAAAACTTCATTCTATCTCATGGAACTTTGGCAAAGACTGACAATCTGGATGCAAAAGCGCTTGCCCAATATGGTGTTGAGCGTTGTGGACGTCTGCAGCTATTTACACCTATCTCAAAAGAACAAACCACCTTATTTACACTTTGTCAGCGTCGTGATGATATTACAAAAATGCTTGTTCAAGAAAAAAATAGGCTTAAAACTCCTGGAAATGATTACATTAAGGAAAGTTGTCAACAAACTATTGAATTCCTCAATAATCAGGTAGAAAAGCTTGATCAAGCTATACAAAAAATAGTCAATGAAAACCCTGAACTGAACCGATACCAGAAGATTCTTGAAACAGTTCCTGGAATAGGTAGAAAAACCTCTCAATGTTTATTGTGCCTTATACCGGAACTTGGTTCCTTAAACAAAAGGCAAGTTGCAAGCCTTGCAGGTGTTGCACCTCATCCTAAGGAAAGTGGTAAAGCTATTGGTTACCGAAGGATTATAGGTGGAAGAAGTAACGTTCGTTCAAAGCTTTTCACAGCTGCTATGGCTGCTAGAAACTCCAAGTCAGAACTTGCTGCTTTTTATTGTAAGCTTATTGATAGTGGTAAAAGAAAGATGGTAGCACTCACTGCACTTATGCGTAAAATTATAGTCATCGCCAATGCCAGACTTAAAGAAGCAATTAATTTGCATGTTTAGAAATTTACATGGCAATAATTAAAATTAGTTAATGAATATGTGCGTCCACACACACACTAAACGCACATATTCATTGGCTTAAGCAAGGTAGTAGCTGTTTGATATAAAATTCTATTCTTATACGACAAAATGGGGTTTTATTGCCCATATGAAGTTGCAAAATTACACAAATAAAAAATTTTTAAACATAGTTGATATCTTTCTTATGCCACTTTTCCTTAACTTGACGCCTATGATTAAATAAACTGTGTCAAGCCGAGAAGAAAAGTCCCTGAAGAAGAAAGGAATCAAAGAAGAGATGATAAACATATTGTACAAGATGATCAATCTGTCCATAGAAGTCCAATAGTTAAAAGGACAAATTTTTTTGCTAAAAAACTGGTTGAATCCACGAAAGCCAATAAAGAAGAGTTAAAAAAAGCAGCGGTTTCTTACGTAGAAAGTATAGAGCTATTAAAACAATATCAGAATGATGAAATAAGGCTAGGACTTCTTAGTTTAACTGATAATGAAAAAAGAAGTGTAATGGAGGAAACATTACGTAAGACTGATCCTATACCAGGTGATGAAGAATTTATTAAGGCTGTTATTGATAAAGCCGAGCAAGCACTAGAGCAGAAGTACTTAAGAAAGAACTGCCACGGGGAATATGACCAGGGATACCCTACAGAGAGGATGCAGTATGATTACGCAAGGGATGACGCAAAAATTACTATACCTGAATCTATAGGTTATATAAAACTACTTATTGATAATTTTTCTGTTCCATTACAAAGAAAAAAAAGAATTGCTAGTTACTCTTATGGAGCAAAACCCAAGTTTGGTAATGAGCAAATTATCTAAGGTAAAAGAAAAACTTGGAAATAGCGTAATTCTCAATAAAGAATAGTTTAATAAAATAGAATTACATGGATTATTAAATGATATAGACGAAGATAGAAAAGTAGATGAGTTGTTTAAAGAAATCAGTGGTCTAGATATAGAAAAGGTCTGGAGAGAGCAAAAAGAGTTCGTTCTTCTAAAACAAATATATATAGCAGCAACAACGTATGGTGAAAATAGCAGTGCTTGTCTACAAGGTACATGGAGCCAAATTATTGGTAGTATAAACGAAATTAGCTCCAAAATCGTGGCACAATATGATCAACATTTAAAAGAAGAACAAGAGCTAGAAGCACGAAAAGATGTTATTACAGAAGAAAATATTAAGCCATTTATGGAAGGTTTAGCTAATAAGCTAATTCAATATGTGGAACTTCATCCAGAATTAAAAAAAGCTCTTGGAGATTTTGTATTAGCTATAGCTATAGTAGATACTACTAAACCTGAAGAAATTACCTTTGAACAGCAAAAAATTCTAGCAGAGATAAATAAATACTTTAGCGAAAATATTAAGGGTGTTTTACAGAATTACAATAAAGACATACCAAGTAGAGGTGAATACGCTCTTGTTATCGAGGGATTGTCAGAGATAGAAGTAATGCAACGCTTTGCACAAGAGCTATTTAATCAGCAGGAGAATATCGCAAGAGAAACGGAAGCTCAAATTGATGGAGATGATAATAATGCTGCTCCACGAATTGAAAAGAAAACTATTGTAGCTGCTTCCACGCTAACAATAGCTTGAGTTGCTTTAGGTGTAGCTATTGCAGTTTACTTAGAAATGTTAGCAGTGGGAATAGCAGTTGGAGCTTGTTGTCTTGTTGCTGCTGCAATCATATGCTATTGTAATAGTCCTGCAAATTTACTTAAAGATAGCAATGCTGAAGTTGTAGTGAATCAAATAACAGTGGCAGAATTATAACTTAAGGTAAGGAGAAGCAGGAGGGTTGGCTTTATTACATGGCTACCTATGAAAGGCCAACTATGCAAGCAACTTACTGAAAATCTTATTTTTTTGTAATCAATTTATCCAATTTTAGTGGGAGTGTTGAATTTACTAACTTTTCATAAGTGAGATTAAAGAATTACAGAAGATTTAATAATTTATAGACTCTTCCAAAGAAATTATCTTTCTGTCAGCTTCTCTTATCGATGATAGTTCTAGTTCTTTATAGTCTACCAAACCGGTAGTTCTATTTGCTATTTTTTGACTCATGTCAAACCTCCATTTTTTATGTTAATTTATTACTTCTTTCTTGATTCTTTTATTAAAATATGTAATAGTTAAATTATATTGTCTTTTTAGTGGGAGGAGATTATGGGTGGTCGTATTACTTGTATTGGCATTGATGATTAGAGATATATATTTAATACGGTAGAAGGTGACAGTAGCTTAGATGAGCATAATGTAATCGATAAAATAAAGGAAAAATTAAAAGAAAAAAGTGGAGATGTATATAAAAGGTGGAAGAGATATAATTTTGATATAAATTATTCTTTCAATGTCGATGGTTATATAACTTTAGGTACCAATTTGTTGACAGGAGCGGTTACAAATAGGAGTCTAAAAATATTGCGAGCTCTATCAGATAGAGGAGCTACTTTCGCTAATCCACTTTCTCTCGCGTGTCCAGAAAGAGAGGATTATGAGCAGATAGTAAAATTTCTAGCAGTATATGAATTTGAGCCCAAACTATCTGGAATAGTAGAACTGTCCTTTTTTTTAGTTGATTACTTTTGTATTACAAAACAGTCGGAATATTGGAATAGATGTCTAGATGAAGTAAAAAGAATGAAGGAAGAAAAGATTCATAATAATGTTACGTTTTACAATGTTTTGACAGGTGATAGTAATGAATTAGCATATAGTGCATGGAAGGGAGTTTTATTAAAAACATCAGAAGGTGACTATAAAAGTAAATTTCCTATATATAGTAATGATCTAAAGCATCAACTCAAAATAGGAAATCAGAGATTGGATGATTTGCAGATAGCTGAGAGAATTATAGGTAAGATATTTGCTAAACGTGTAGGGAAAGAAGGTCCGTTTAGTCGTAAGATCGCTGGATATTTAAGTAATGAAGATATAGAAAACTTAAGAAAAGCAACAATTCAAGTTCAAGAGCCAAATAATCCCTCTTCTACAATAAAGAATGAGTGTGGTGAAACTTCGAGATGTCTAGCTAAAGATGAAAATATAATACAGCCTTTAAAAGAGGCAGAAACTATAACTAGCAAAGCAATAAAAACTGGTGTTTGGGTATTATAACTGCACTGACAATAGGTATTGGATGCAGTATTGCCGGCGTTGAGTTATCAATATTGGCTATAGCTGGCATAGCTGTAGCAGCTGCGTTAGTAATAGGAGTTATTGCTGGTGGTATTACATATTCAGTATCAAAGCCTAGTGATAAGCTAGATAAACCTGACTTAAAAGTATTTAACCAACAAGTACCTGAAAAAGTTTGATAACAAAAGCCCAAGCAGAAGATCTTTTACCTTCCTTTTGTATTTTTTTGTTAAAAGGTTATTCCGATGCTTATGATTTTTGGAGTATACTGACAGTAAAAGAAGGACTGTCAGGGCAGGCAATGGTGTCAACTTAAGAGCCTACCTTAGCAACTTCTTTGTTGAAATAAAATAGAAACAAAAGTGCTATTTCTTGCAGTTTTTAGGTAATTTAATGGTAAAAGTTTTAGAGAGAAATTTTATACACGATCGCTGATATTTTTCCTTAAGTTGACGCCATTGCCTGAACGGATACGGATTTTAAGTGATTAATTGGCCAATTTCGGCTAAATTTTTGTATGAACTAATTTGTTGAGCTTTGTTGCAACAACTTTACGTTTTTATTTTCATAATGCTGCTTTTATTTCAATTGTTCTCACAAATATATGTACTATTTTTATGCTTTTTAAAAAAAGTAAATAAATAAATTTTCGTTGATGCTAGAAAGCGTAGTGTTTTGTTAAATTAGAACGGGCTTTTAATATAGGTTAACAGCAGTTTTTAGTTATTCCCTTTGTTGGAGAATTTTGATGTAAATTGCGTTTCTAATATTGACAAAAACTTGAGTTAGTGATACCATCAATGACGAAGAAAATGTTACAGCACTGCTAAAGGAATTTATGCCTAGTTTTTATCACGTCAATGGTTCCTCTGAGTTTGACCACTATAAGGTATTAGAAGTGTCAGAGAATGCTACCTTCGAGGAGATAAAAGCAGCATATAGGAAATTATTACTAGAGAATCATCAGGACAAAATTTTGCAAAATCTGCCAGGTGAGGAAAGGAAGGAGTACTATAGGCTATCAAAAGAACTAAGATATGGAAAATCACTTTTAAGGTCAGAAAAAGAGCAGTGGGATTATTTTCAACAGAAACTCAAACGTAGCACAGAAATTTGTGATGCATACAAAGTATTAGGAGATCCAGAAAAAAGAAAGAAGTACGATACTGATAAAAGAGAAACAGGTGATATTCAGTCTGAGCTGCGTAAAGCTTTTCTAGATAAAAATTTAGAAAAGGTAAAAAATCTAATACTAAAAGTGGAGGATTTTGAAAAGTTTCTAATGCAATTTGTAAATATTCCTCAAGTTGGAAAAGTACGCTTGTTATACTGTTTTGTTTCAAATGCCTGTGAAGATTTCAAGTGGGTTGAATGTTTTAAAGTAGTTCTTGACAGGAAAGGTATAAAAATTGACTTTAATGTTGATATTGGTCCTCTTGGTACCACTGCCATTAAGTTAAGGGAAAGAGAAGTTAAGATTGGACAAAAAATTTGAAGTGATTGATAATTATGGTAAATACTAGGGTGAATTTTTAAGAAAAGAGAGTCTGAAAAGTGCAAGTTATTTAAAAAAGTAATAATTGCAGGTTATTTTGCAAAGAATGTACTAATGCAATGATACTGAAAAGATATCTTGAATTTAAAACACATGTTTTCTAGCTCTTTTCTGGTAGTTGAGTGAACGAATATCAGATATCTTATGACGATCAACTCTTCTCCCTTTTCTTACCACTAAAGTGTTCATCAAAAATAACTGTGATAGTCGATCCATAATGCAGTCTATGTCTGACTCTGTAGAAAAAATATCAAAGGCTAAGTTTTTAATCGCATTAAATGAGACAGATTTATTGATGCTTTTTTTTAGTTTACTATTCTGTGCGCTCAATGTCTCTTCATCATCTTCTATCATGATACTTTCTAGATTACTGATGAAGATAGTTGACCAAAAATCCTACTTGATAGTTTCAATACTTTTTCCTGTGAAATTCTCTAAATTTAATCTTCCCTTCAGCCTAGAAAAAAATGTTTCTACTCCCCAGCGCAAGTAATATAATCTCTCAAACTCTTCGACTGTAAAACTTTGCTCATCTAACAGAGATGTTACTAACACTTCAACTTCTCCAGAAGAAAGTATTATTTTGACTAACCTGAATTTCATCTCATCAGGTAATCCTAGCTTTCGTAGCTGTCTTGCTACTTTAATAGGTGCGGTAGACACTACCACCATACTAGATGGGCTTTCCGGCTTAAACATAGCGTTTATTTCATTGAAAGACGAACTTGGACAGCGAATTATATAATTGATTTTCCTTCCTGTAAGCTCAGCAAGAAATCGATAAGATACGTATCCTCTATCACAGATTAACAAATCGTCTGATTTTATGGATTCAAGCATACCGATCGCTAAATCAACCTCATAGCTGTCACCTCTACTTAGCACAGATTTTATTGCAATATTATTTAGCACATCGTAGCAAACTTCAAAGGTTGCACTTGTATAGTCTTCAAATCTCTGGATTCCATTCCATACTGCTCTTGAGCCAAACTCGCCTATTATTTTGTCGCTCTTTGGCAGAATCAGTATTGAAGCATCAAATGCAAGTACTCTGAAGCCATGGTGGGTTTTAAATTCCTGATCTTGGTAGTATAGGGAAACTATATCATCATTTAACTCTGAAAACGCAGTATGCTTTAGCTTCTTTCTTGCTTGAGTAAATGCACTTGCCGTAATTGTGTAATCTTTTCTTGTATGCAGAACAAACTCATTAAGCATTACTTGTAATGACTTTACACTCTTTCTAAAAATCAGGAGAAATACATTAATGAAGGGCAGCTTTCTTTTTCGTGAGAAGTCTTTTGAGGATGCTCTGTGTGCGTTTATAAAGTTTAAACTCATCAATTTATTTTTTATAAACATGATTATTCTTTTTTTTACTCATGTCATTACTTCTTTTAATTTGTGGATCTTACCTGATTTTACAATACAGTCCATCACTTTCCCTTAACTTAATGGCAGTGCTAAGAAACTCCCTCAACCAGTTCATCTTTTTGAACTAAGATGTAGCCAAATTCCTGTGCTTTTTTGATCAAGTTTTTTTTAACTCTCTCTTTGTAACGTGTTTCATAATAGTTCATTCCTTTTTCAACATATTCTTGCCCATACTTTAGCATACTATAAAAAATGCATGCTAGTTTTCTTGCGGTAGCCGTGATTGCTTTTGGTGCACCTAGTCGTCTCTTTATTCTTCTACAGTACGCACCTATTCCGCTGTTGCTTCTTGATACACAGTGAGCAGCTATTCGAAATGCATTTGCAGCACGATTAATGACTTTACGCGTTCTTGTGCTAAACACTTTTTCTCCTGTAATTTTATTGGCAGGGCTAACCACGATGAAAAGTGTTTTTCTGTCCGCCATCTATTAGGGTTTATGCCAGTTTCTGAAATTATTGTTTGTATGGTTACTACATCAAGTCCTGGAACTTTTCCCTACCTGTAATTCTATGCAGTTCTTCGTGTATAGCAAAATTTGGCCTATGTTTTGTAGACTTACGCTTTATTTTATTACATAGCTTGTTCCCACCTGACTTTGTCTCAAATGTTTTATAATATCCTTCAATACTTCTATCACATTCTGCTATTTTTTCCTGATAAATATTGTATAGCTCAAACTCTTGTTTTAGTGTAAACAGGTGTTCCTCTCTATAGTTAATGCTTTTGCAATGGTAGATTTATCATTTTTTATTCGTCCATCTCTTAATTCAGCTAATTTTTCTGGATTTCTTTCACCCTCAAGTATTGCTTTAATAATTTGCATGCCAGTAACTCCTGTTATATCGCTTATCACCTTATGCAATTGAATGCTCATTTGAATTAACGCTTTTTGCATACGTTGAATGTGTGCTGCTGCACTTTTTATTAGGTTATCTCGTTGTCTAGCGTAGCTGCGTAATACACAAATTTGATTATCTGGTCTAAATGCAGTCCATAGCTATGCAGTTGTTGTAACCACTGGCAATCATCAGATTTTCTTCCAGGCACATTCTTAACATATTTTGCGTTTACTAATTTTACTTCAAATCCATATGATTCAAGTACTTGAAACAAGGGGATCCAATACACTCCTGTTGATTCCATGGCTATTGTAGTAACTTTGCACCTCTTTAACCACTTTGCTAAGTTATAAAGATCTTCTGTGAAGCAGCAGAATTTTTGTATATTCTGTTTATCTCTTCCTTCTGGTACACATACATAATGCACAGATATCTATTCCTGCCGCATCAGACCTCTAATTTACTTTTTGTTTTTGCCATTTCTAACCTCCATCATATAATAATTGAAAAGCACTTCAGCTTGGAACGGTTGAATTATACGCTCTTCTAATCGAGGTAGTCTCAAAGACTCCATCAGTGATTTTCCTTCCAAAACCATGCTAACCTACGGGCACTAAGGCACCATTGCCTACTCGGCTATAACTGCAGAAGCGCTTCTCCGTAAAATTATATTCAAAAAAGTAGAAAATAGGAGTTTCTTTCTGGTTTGACAGGTTTTATATCTGTCCGATGCTAACCTTGTGGATACAGAATTAGAGCCATTTAGGTCTTTCTACGATACCGTCCAGCCTATACTTTTGAGGAGGGAACTCTTATCTTTCTTACAGATTTTATATCTAAGAGGAGAAACAGAGTTCTTCCCTCCTCCACCTAATGCTTAAGCTTAAAACATTAGATGCTTTTTACAAGATACAAGAAGGGAAGCGGTAAAAATTATTTTAGACATTAAACGATAAAATTAGTAATTTATAGACTCTTAAAAAAAATTATCTTATTTTAGATCAAGATTTCTTAAAAAATAAATATAACAAATAAACCTTAAATGGTGTATCCGTTCAGCAAAGTGGCAAAATAAGATAGACAAAAAAACATAGAAACAAATGGTCAGTGCGTGACGCTGTAATGGCTTTGTTGCATAGCACTTCGGATAGTAGGTAACGTACAATAAATTCATGAAGCTATTTCAAACTTAGCCATCCCAGTGTCAGCTGCTCGGATGACAAGAAAGGGAGCACTGGTTTCAGCATTAACCATGTATCTGAACAGATACTAAATGGTTGCTATATTGGACGTATTCTCTTAACTTGACTCGTATGCTTTTTTGAACGTTCCCGAGTTGAACTAAAAATTCGGTTTGACACACTTTTTTGAACATTCCCCAGAGTTCTTTGACTATAGTCCTAATAATTCTTTTTTAATTTCTTCTTTAATGGTATCAATAATCTCTTTATCAAGTTTATTTATTAAAGAATCATCAATGGCTATGATATCATTTGGATTTTGTATCATTTTTTCAATAGCATCATCTATTTTTTTTACTCTTTCTTTATTAATTTTGTCAAACATAGGTTTAATCTTCACATAACCAGGAGCACCTTTACTGTAACTTTTGGTGCTTTTGTTGATACAACCGCCAGCACCATATATTTTATTAGTGTAGCTTTGACTACATTTTGTTACATCTTTATATCCAATCTCACCATTCCTTATGTATGCTATTTTATTATCCTTTCTAGAGTTTAACTCATCTCCTTTTACAACTTCTTCTTCTAGCTTTAAATTTTGCTCATGAATTATTGTATCTTTGTAATCTCTCCCCCCATAGGTTCTGTATGTACCCCCGCCTGCAACAGTAATTAAATCTTTACAATTTACTCCTGAAGAGTTTCTGCACATTTTTATTAAAGTAGGTCCCCCATCTTTGTTAGATTCATTATCTTCTTGCCCACCACCTCCTTCTGTCACTTTTACTTTAATATATGGATAACTAGGGTTGACTTTTAGTTTAGCTTTAATATAATCACCTGGCCTTCCTGGCTTATTTACAGTAGAATGAGCTTTGCCAATTACATGACCAGCTTCACCACCTCCCCATGCCTCTATTTCAACATAATCATACACCGATAAGTTATCTGTATAGCCATCTCCAAGCTCATAAAGTTTTCGATTCTTTTCTTCAATATTCTGCTTTTTACTTTCCAATTGCTTCTTAATTATTTCTCTTAACTTCTTTTTTAAACCTTCTAAATCGAACCTACATAATTTATCAGCGAAAAAGACTTCTGTTCTATTTGCTTTAATTGGATTATCTAACTTCGTTACAACGCCATTTTCATCTTGTGAAACTCTTAAGTAAAACGGCTTATCATCCTTATCTACATACTGTGTTGAGCGACTACACACTCCATCAAAGCAAAGGCAACCATCATCACCTTGATTGCAATTTTTTTCTTCATGCTTTCCATCTGTTAATTCATATACTATCTTGCATTTGTTACAATTTTGTTTTGTATCTATCTCTTTATCCTCTTTCGTCATGCAATTATCTCTAGGCTTATTTTCTTCAGGAATGAAAATATATTCCTTCTTATTGAATATTATCTCATCCAGCTCATTTTGCGGCTTTGCTAAAACCTCAATTGTTTCGTTACAAGGAAAATAATAAAGTTGATTCGACTCCTTTGAATAAACAGTACTGTATTTAGCATAGCTTGCCCCCACTGATTTTAGCGGTATTAGCTCACTTTCTTTTTCAAGAGCAAACTCCTCCGGTTCTGGCTGCCAACCAGAAAGGCAGAGCATTTTACTTTTAGAATTTTCTTTATATTTTATTTCTACTTTTGGATATCCTGAGTTATCTAGCTTGTACTTATTACCCTGAAGCTCTTTACATTCTGTTTCGATATTAGGAACATAACCATACTTTTTTAAAACCTCAAACTGAGAGTTATTTTTTAATATACCTTCTATTATGTTATCGATATCGCTTTTACTGTTACTACTATCAGTTGTTTTTGCTACTATTACCGGCTTTACTACTTTTAAAGGTAGATGGCCAACGTATGTAGGAGAATTCGCATTAACATAAAAAGTACAGACTCCATTATTGTGAGTTCCACGTGCATCATGAGTGCAAACATTCTCACTCATCTTCATTTTTACTTTTAATGTATTTTCACCTTTACCCTCATCAGGCTTTGGTATGCTCACTTCTTCAAGCTCTGGAGCAGGCGGTGCTGGGAAACAGCGAGCAGGAAATTGTAATTTTCTTTCGGACTCTTCTCTCTCAGTACCATAATATTCAGTGCAGAGCCGACCTTTTTTTCTATAAGTTTTAAAGTGATGGTGGGTATCTTTATCTGGAATAGAGTATGGAGCACTTTGAATATTCTCATTACTTGAAACAACGCGTGGAAAAGGTAGCTCCCTTCTTTCCTTCAGCTCACCAACAATGACTCCAACTCTTGGATGAAAGTAATCGTTGTCTTGATTGCTTATAGGAAAAATTCTAACTTGCGGAGGTGACATCGCAAGTTGCTCACAAAACGGAGGAGGACCGGGCGCAAGTGGCACAGGGACACATTGTACTTTTGTTTGATAGCAAACATCGCATTCATCTTTACCTACAGAAGTCGCACGTGCGAAAAGTTTTGTTGAATAGTCTGCACAAGCAATTTTTTGACTACAAGCACACACCTTAGGAGAATTGGCAAATTTTTCTCGCTCTTTTTCAGTTACATCTTTTGCCCACTCCCAGTTCATGCCATTTTCCAACTTATCTCCCTCTTTTGTTCCTTGCCAATCGATGAAAACTGCTGCAGAAACTCCAGCACCACTCCCTTGAGTTCCGTATATTTTTTGACAAGACTGTTTATTATACAATTCATAACAATTATCTCCTTCATAATCACACACTCTAATTCTCGGATTAAAGTAACCATCAACACCTTGATTTCTCACTGGACTCACTTTAATATTTTTTAATAGATGATCATCATAATTTACATTGCCCCAATCAAAGCTAATAATCTTCCACAAGCCTTTACCTGTCTTATTTACAATTTCTTCAGCATGAGTATTAGTTTTTACTAAGTTTGGACACGACGGAGCAGGGTACCCACTATTTGCACCAAGCAAAATTAGCACTAGGAAAAAAAATTTGACTTTAAACTTTACATTTTTCATAGAACACCGGTAACCACTTACTCACTTTTTCGCCCTTTTCCTTTATTGCTTCATACATATACTTTATAGTCTCTTTATTAGCCGAAAGCACATGTATTTTTTTCATATTTTTCAAATCTAGACTTAAAGTTACTAAACCTTTGTATTGCTTTATCAAAAATAAACCTTCCTGCGTTGGTGTTCGCAAAATAATACCCATTTCCTCTTTCGATAGAGAAAATGCCTTCATGTATGACATGTCTGCATTAACGTTCGGCATAAAGATTCTTGTATCAACATGTTTATCTAAATGTTGAGTAAACTTGCTAGCAAGTGCTAGAGTTAAGTTTTCAGTACTTAGAATTACTACAACATTCAACTTTGTCATCCTATGCATCCAGTCGTCAAACTCTTCCTCTGTAGGAAAAATATTACTTATCTCCCATGCTTCATCCAAAACAAGTATTGCAGGCGAGCCATCACATTTTGCTTCAAAAGAGTATAAAAAATAGTAAAGTATCACGGACATACATTCTTTTTGCTTAGTGAGATTTGCAGTATTGAGAGATATGGTTTTTGTTTCCCAGTCAATGTCTGACTCATCACCATCTTGGAATAAGTAAGCAAATTCACCATCACCGCACCACTTACTTATTTTACCCCCAAGAAGTAAAAGCACCTCAGAAATTTGAGAAATAGAGCGCGATTCTCTTGGTATAGCAAATATAGAATCTACAATTTCTTTTATCTTTTCTTCTACGTCCACCAAACTTGCATCTGCCACCATTCTTTTTATCAGCTCGATCAGCATATTGCGATTAGAAACATTATCTTCAATGTTCAGTGGGTTAAATTTTAGACTTGCATCTTTATATTTTGGATCAATTATGTAATATTGGCCGCTTACTGCTTTAGTAAAGATTATTGATTTTCCAGTATTATCTAATATTACAATCATGGGATTAAATTTTCTTGACTCCAATAGTAGAAAATTGATCAGTGAGGTTCTGCCTGAATTTGGAGTTCCAAGTATCGTGGTATGACCATTATTTTTCTTTCCATGAAAGTTAAAAAAATAAGGGCTTCCTTTTTTTGAAAAAAAGACTGTTACTGCTTCTTTCCACCTTCCCCCTTTTAATGTACCCGATGTAAAATCGTGCAACATAGCAAAGCTGCAAGCATATTTTTCTAATATATTTTTCGGTTGTGTAACAAAAGCAAAGTTTCCAGGAAGCTGCGCCCAAAAATGATTTTCCATGTGTAGATCAGTTCTAAACATCATCAAACCGATTAACGACATTACAGAGGATAGATCGCTGATATTTTTAGCTAATCTGTTCTTATCATCTGCAAAGATTGTAAAAATAATTTTCTGTTGACAAAAATCCATAACAGAAGTTTTTTCAAGTTCTATTATTTCCTTTATTTCTGAGTTTTGAAGTAAGGTGTTATCCTCACTGATCTGCAATATATTAATTTGTTTTTTGAATTCTTTGACTGCTTTGCTATTACTAGTGAATATTATTACCTCTGTAATAATAAGCTCAGAGTCAAGTTGCAAACATCTATCTATATTTTCCAAAGAGATTTCTCGATATTCCTTTATGCAAAAAATAGAACCAAACTTCTGTTGATTTCCAAATATTGTTTGAAATGTGTTGAATCCAAAAGCTACTTTTAGATTTTTAACATGTTGCGATAGATCCTTTTCATATATTGGATATTCTTTGTGGGTTAATGTAATAATATAATGGAGAAATTCCATCATCTTAGAATATACTTTGCCTTCACTAAACCTAAGGCCCAGCTTTTTAGCTCCAAAAGGTTCTAAATCTTTTTGAATCAGACCAGTCACCCTTTGCAATTCTTGATGATTTTCTTGTAAGAATAATCTATGTTTACTCTTTATAACCCCCCAAAAAAATGTATTACTAATATGCTTGCCAAAATCACTAAATAACACCACAATATACAGCTCATTTATATACTGTAATTTACTATCAGTTAGTTTATTAAACCATATTGAATGTAACTGATCGGAGAAGTCTACAGTTTTATTCCACTGTAAGCTCGGTTTGTTGTGCTTTCGGACAGTATGAATCCAAACGGTAAAATATAAGCTTTTGATATTTTTTGATATGCTTTTTCTAATTTCAGTTCTAAGATCGCTGTGGTTATCAACTGAAGAATAATCTTTTAATTTGATTATTTTTAACAATTCCCCCTGTTTTGTTAGTATAGTTTCTTCATCGTAGTGGCAAGCATAAGGGATAAAATCTAAATTAATACTCTCTAGTAATGCTAAATTGTTCTTTTTTTTAGACTGAGAGCTAGTGGCCGGTACTTTTAGCTGCATACAATATTATGCGTATTCAATAAAAAGATAACTAAAAAACATAAAACTTAATTCTTATCTTCTTTTTTGCTATCGGATTGTAACTGTATATCTTTTGCAAAGTTGAATTTTTCTTTCAAGTAATCTGTTGCTTTTTCTGTACTCCCAAACATCATGATCAGTACGCCAAACATTATCATGAAAAAAATCAAACCTCTGAACACTACTGCAAGTATCACTGTAGCTATACATAACCCTATAATTGTCGAAGGACTCATATTTTCCATAGTATCTTTAACTGAAAATGAAGAAAAAAAAGTCTTTAATGTTTCTGGTATGTTTTTTAACTCATCACTTGCTTTGCTAGGACATGACATGAAGATAAAACTTAACAGGGCTACAATAGCAAAAACCCTACCCAATTGAATATGCATCAGCTAAATACCTTTAAGATACTTCTCAACTATAACAATTTTTACATCAATAGGCAAGAACCGAATTCACTTGCTCACCATAAGTAACTCATATTTAATTTTTACTATGCCATAAGCTCTTTATTGTCAATAAGAGGACTCACACTAATGGATGTCAATTTACTTGACAGAACATTTGAATACAATTCAACTGCTGCTGCTATAGCAAACACTGCAGCCGTAGCAAATAGTACTGCTGCTCCTACTAGTCCTGATGTCATTGCTCCTGCAACAATGCACCCTATTGTGGAGAGAGCACAACCTGCTACAAATGCAACGTGAAGATTTCTGTTATTGGGTTGTTTAACTTCACTCTTCTCACGATATTTAGAAGAGGGTCTTCTTCCGCTTGGCCCTTTGGGCCTTGTTTTGGTTAGGTGTGCTAATTTTGTCTCTCCCTCATCCTTTGGTTGCAAACCGTTACTTTCTTCAGTAGAGCTTAATGTTGTGCTTACACTTTCCTCAGATGAATTGCTTGTTACTGAAGTTAAGCTGCTCCTCCTGCTACTTGATACCAAGCCAGGTGAATTTATTTCACTATCTGAGTCATTGCTACTACTGAGTTTAGAAGTATTTGCAACGCTTAGCACTTCTACAGCATCTGCAGTTGTACTAGGGTCTTTATTTTTTAAATCCTCACAAGATTGGCTAAAGGAGCCATTCAATTGTGATTGTGCAATCTCCTTTCTTGCTTGTGATTGTTCTGATGTAGGAACTGTTGAAGCACCATAACAACCTGAATTTCTCAATGTATTGTACGTTCCAGGGGTTCCTTTTCCACTTACACCCTTAGCTAAAGAACCCCTTTCCAAAGCACTACTACCCGAACTTTCAGCACATGCAACTTCATTAGAAAAACTTTTATTCTTAAATAATCTCATGTCATTAACTCGTCTATCTGTTTGATGATTTTTTTGATTTTGAATAGTACTAATAGAAAGATCCTTATCGCTGCTCTCGATAGTAATTTTTGCAATTATTCTTAATATTTTCCCTTTTATTGTTGGTGATCTTTGTGATGATTTTCCTTCATTGCTAAGTACTGAAGGTTTTGTTAATTTCTCTGACTCTATCACTTTTGTTTTCAATGCTGGAAGGAAGTTGTCAATATAATATTTATAATATTCTTTTTGTTCTCTCAGTGACTTTTCTAATTCAATTAATACGTTAGGATCAGCTCCTTTGTTGAACAACTCTATGCATTCTTTCAGAGTTCTGTCTTTTTCAGATTGTGGGCTTGGATGTTTGTGCTCTTTTTTTGTTACCTTTTTGTATATAGTGTTGTGCAATTGTCGATTAATAATTACTTCACTACTCTTATGCTTTTTTAAAGTACCTAGCATAACATTTCTCCGTACATAACAAAATGTATAGATACCTCTTTAGCGTTAATTTTACGTTAAACTTGGGCAATTATACCTTATTTAGCTTATTACGAAGCTACTTGCTTTCCGAATTTTCTACTTCTACAAATTTGCTTTTGGTATAATTGTCTGCTTGTTGAACTAACATACCTATCACTTCTTTTACAGATTTTTCCCTATCAACCATACCAACACTTTGACCGGCCATTAAAGATCCTGTTTCAACATCTCCATCAATTACTGCTCTTCTTAAAGCACCAGCCCAGAACTTTTCTATTTCAAGTTGCCCTTCTTCTTTTGAGGTCTGTCCATTTTGATATTTATCGATAATGTCTCTTTGATGCTTCATAAAATCGTCACTTGCTTTGTTAGCTATAGCTCTTACTGGAATTACAGGGAAATCAGCACTGATCTGTATAGAAGATACTGCATTACGCGCAGCTGATTTGATGAATACTTCTTTAAAATTTTTGTGAGCGATTGACTCATTAGTGCAGACAAATAATGTGCCTATTTGACAGCCACTTGCTCCCATCTTTAGGTAGTTCATTATCATTTCGCCTCTTCCTATTCCACCTGCAACAAACACCGGTGTTTTCTCATTTTTAAAATAAGGCAGTATCTCTTGTGCAAGAACAGAAGTGCTGACTGGACCTATGTGACCACCTGCTTCCATTCCCTCTATTATTAACGCATCTACTCCCATTTTTACTAACCTTTTCGCGAGGCTTAATGCTGGTGCAAAACACATAACTTCAATGCCCGCACTCTTGATTTTTTCTATATTAGGCTTCGTTGGTAGTCCACCGGCAAGCACTATATGGCTCACTTTCGTTTCAATGCACACATTTATCAACTCACTTAACTTTGGGTGCATAGTAATTAGATTTACACCAAATGGCTTATGAGTTAATTTTTGCGTCTCTATGATTTCTTTTTTCAGTAAGTCTGGAAACATTGCACCGCATGCAATTACGCCGAATCCACCGGCATTTGAGATTGCTGAAACCAAATTTCTCTCCGAAACCCAGCTCATAGCACCACCCATTATGGCAAATTCACTACTAAGAAAATCTGTTCCTTTTTTCCAGAGGCTATTTAACATATAACCTATATTATACGTTTAAAAATGTTTTGTTTATCTATAAATGTGTGTTTTAAAGCACCAAGTATATGCAAAGTTATAAAGACTACCATAAAATATGCAAGCATCGAATGTAGCTGATTAGCTGCACTAGCTAGCTCTTTGTTTTCATTGATTAACAAAGGGATATGAAAAAAATATTTGATCTCTTTGCTAGAAGCAGAAGACATGACATAACCAGATAGTGGCATTAGCACCATCAAAGCATATAAACCAAAGTGTATCGTTTTGCTCGCATTGATTACAAATCGAGAAAAATTGGCTGGTAATGGCGGAACATAAGTAAAGACGCGAAAAAATACGCGTACTATAATTAATCCAAGAGCAGTGATACCGCAAGCCTTATGAATAGCGTATATGCTGAATTTAATTTCACTACTAATCGGCAAACTTTTCATGTACAAGCCAGAACAAAGCATGCCAATAATAAGAGCAGACATTAACCAATGAATAATCCTTAAACCTAAACTGTATTTATTGTCTTTCATTAATTTTGATTACTCTAAAATAGGACTTAAAAAACTATTTTTTAGTCAAAATTATCTATACATAATTTTGCTGCCTTAATCAACACAAGTATAATAATTGTACGTGCAACATAAACATTGTCTATCAGATCATAAGAAGGTGGTGAAGTTTGTAAGGGCTTTTCTGTTGTAACGATAGTTGTGCCCGTGCAAGAAGCCTATTGACTTTAAGCACATTTTAGCCTATACAATTTCAATATCTTAAACTACCAAGCATGCCCGATCTAAAGACAATGATGTTAAACTTTGGACCACAGCACCCAGCTGCACATGGGGTGCTACGTCTTGTTTTAGAGATGGATGGCGAGGTGATCGAAAGAGCAGATCCCCACATTGGGCTTTTGCATCGCGGCACTGAGAAGTTAATAGAACATAAAACGTATCTTCAAGCTCTGCCTTATTTTGACCGCCTTGATTATGTGTCACCAATGTCACAAGAGCATGCGTATTCGTTATGCGTTGAAAAATTGTTGCAATGTGAAATTCCAATCAGAGCAAAATATTTGCGTGTTTTATTTTGTGAACTGACAAGGATACTAAATCACTTACTGAATGTCTCTTCTCAAGCACTTGATGTTGGAGCAATGACTCCTCTTTTATGGCTCTTTGAAGAAAGAGAAAAAATACTGGAGTTCTATGAAAGAGCCTCAGGTGCAAGATTTCACGCAGCTTACATAAGACCAGGTGGAGTTGCAGCAGATATTCCAGAAGGTTTGATTGAGGATATTGCAAAGTTTATAGAACAATTTCCAAAGTATATAGATGATGTTGATGAACTTTTAACAGAAAATAGGATATGGAAGCAACGCACTGTAGGAATCAGTGAAATATCAATAAAACAGGCGCTTGATTGGGGCTTTAGTGGACCAATGTTGCGTGCTGCTGGTCTCGCTTGGGATTTGCGAAAAAGCCAATCATATGAGATATATGATTGGCTAGATTTTGATATACCAATTGGCCAAAATGGTGACTGTTATGATCGTTATTTAGTTAGAATGGCGGAGATTAGGCAATCTATAAGCTTGGTGAAGCAATGTATAGAGAAGATGCCTGAAGGGCCAATAAAAACTGAAGATAGAAAGATCTCTCCACCGCCAAGAGCAGAAATGAAAACATCCATGGAGGCTATGATCCATCATTTTAAACTTTATTCAGAAGGATATCATGTACCAGCAGGTGAAGCTTACACAGCTGTTGAGGCACCAAAAGGCGAGTTTGGAGTATATATAGTTTCAGATGGTACCAATAGGCCTTACAGGTGCCGAATAAGAGCACCTGGCTTTGCACATTTACAGGCCTTAGACTTCATGGCAAAAGGACATATGCTTGCCGACGTTGCAGCAATTATCGGTTCACTCGATATAGTCTTTGGTGAGATTGACAGGTAAGATAACTGTAGTTTCATTCATTACATATTAACTTTCATCCTGATATCTATGCTATCCTTAATTCGCCAGATTATGAAATAAGAGATAAAATTGAGAGTAAAGTACGTACAATTCTTCCTTCCAAAAACATAATTAATGTAAAAGGCAGCGATATAAGCAGTTGTGTTAAAAGTTAATAGAAAAATGAAAAATACTGAAAATAATTTTCACTTGGTAGGCTATAAAGCCAAAGATGTTTTGACACATTTTTACGTAATTTAAGTTGTAATTCTTAGCTTAAATTCTTTTAATAAGTAAGGAAGATATGAAGCTTTAGATTTAACAAGTTAAGGAATATGTGCTTATAGTTTGTGTGGACGCAGGCTTTGTTGCATAGCTAGTGTTGGTTTAATGAAGGAAAAAAGCTTTAAAATGTATGGTACTAACACATTTTGTTGTAAAATAGGCATCTTTCAAACAAGTATAACTTATGCCACAAAAAATGAGAGTAAGTAACCAAAGAGAATATAACGAATTTCTCAAAAAAAGAGGAAATATTTTTCACTTTATTAATAGAGAATTGGTATGAAAGCAGTCCGAAATCAGCTGGCGGCAACAATGTTTATAGTGATAAGGTTGTAGTTTTAGTACACATATCTATTTAGGATAGGTTTAAGGCAAGCAGTAGGTTTTGTAAAGGGTACCTAGAAAAGATAGGAAAGGTTCTGAAGCTACTCTCAAGCTTCTAGGAGGCTAAACAAACTCAATATGAAGATTAATGATTGTAGAATAAATAAAGATGATATAGAAAATATTGAAATTGCTATGGATAGCAGCATGATTAGTATTTACAGCAATAGTTTTCAACACCACAAAACTAATGTTGAGAAAAGGAAGTATAATTATCTCGCTCAAGTGAGAAAGTTACATATTACCTTAAATATAATGAATAAAGAAGTAATGGCTACAAGCGCTACTTTACGTGACAGTGTATTAGCGTGTAGCATGAGATGGATAATAAGAGCAATATTTTGTCTCTTCGTGCGGATATGATGCAACCAATGTGTACAAGATATGTAAGGAGCTTAATATTAAACCTATAATACGACCCATAAAGAAAGCAATAGTCTATAAAAAGAGAGATTATTTATCGGAAAGGAATAACAACATTAAAGTTATACAATCTTGTGAAAACTATGAGAAAGAGTGGAAAATGATGATGAAATACGATTTGAGATCACATTTCTTTTTTAGGTTTAATTGGATTTAGTTTCAAAAATAAATCTGAAATAAATCGTGAGAAAGAGTTGCTAATAGTGTTACTTGATTAATAAATTTACTGCAATCGGCATGCCTAAGTTGGGAGTGTTAAATAAACTGTGTCAAACCGAATTTTTAATTCAACTCAATTTTCAATCTGTTGGGAAAGAAAATGTCGAGCTGAGATATAGTCAATGCCCAATCATGTACAGGCATAGTCCATTTCTCCTCCGCTTTCTTTATAGCACAATATACCTGTTTATACAAGGCATTTATGCTAGTAAATGAGCCCTTGGTTTTGGTGAATTTCCTAATTTGCCTATGTAGCCCCTCTATGGGATTAGTAGTATAGATCATCCTCCTAACTGGGTCGGAATACTTAAAATAACCAGATAGGTTTTCCCAATTATTCTGCCAAGATTATAGGGTACTTTGTGCCCCATTTTTCATCTAATTCCAACAGATAATTCTCGGCAATTTCCTTACTTGAAGCTTTTCTTTAAATCACTCAAAAAACTCTTTACTAGCTACATACTTCAGTGAGTTACGTATCTGATGCACTATACACATTCTGCATTAGGGAACACACCGTTTATTGCTGCAGGAAAGCTTTTTAGCCCATCTACACATGCAATTAGAATATCTTCCACTCCTCTCTCTTTGAGATCATTTAGTACTCCCAACCAGAACTTCACTTTCAGCTAAATAAAACTTCTTTTCTGCCATTTTGCTAATATATTATACATACATTTACTTACACAACTCCTTAAAAAACCATGAAAACTATCGGATATACAGACTGCAGCGGACGACTACGCCATTCGTTGATTACTGTTTGTCAGTAATACTTGATATCTCTGCCGCCGATATTTTGTGATCGTAAATTTCCTCAATATGTGACGCTATATCTCCATGCCACTGGCAAATGTGCTTAAGACCTTTGCTTCAAGTTCTGTTGTTTGTCTTTTTCTAACTATTTGGGGTTCAAAGCTTCCTTCCCTGTCTCTAGGTGTTAACAACTCAAATGAGTTGTACGTAAAGTTTTTCCCATTTCTTCGATTATTTTCTTCGCTTTCACCAGACAAGTGGTGTTCTATTTCACCTTCCAGACTTGCCTCAAGCAGCTTTTTTATAAACGGTGTCATCTCTTCCTGTTAGCGATCTTCCTTCTCGTATAGACGACAGGTTTCTAATTCTTTATAATCTACCAAACCGGTAGTTTTATTTACTTGACTCATGTCAAACCTCCGTTTTTTTATATCAATTATATTTTTATTTCTTGGTTTGACACAGTTTATTTAACACTCCCCCTAAGTTCGAAATGGCTGCGTGAATTTTTCATATAAAATGTTAACATAAGTGGCTATGCAACAAAGCCGGTGGAGCATAAAATTCGTGAAATTAAGATTTTATGTCGCATACCTATCGCAATTTTCAGAAGAAATACAACATGAATAATTGCTGGTCTGGTAAACCTCAGACATGAGTTTTATTGATCCTGCTGCTCGCCTAACTCATGCTAAAATTAGTTGCATACCGTTTCGCAGTGGGTCTAAAGTACCTCTCGGTTACTACCAAACTATTATGATTGCAGCATACATTGTTTTTTAAAACTTTCATTCCTCTTGACTCTGTAAGTTTTACAAAACTTGCTTAGCAAACACCAACCAATATTGTAATGACTCGTTTCATCAATATGCAACAACTTTCAGTTCCCTGCATTTTGATGCAACTCTATGTTCACTGTTTGATATGCTACCAATACTTATGCTCAAATTAAAAATTTCATTATGCTTTGAATTTTTGTAAAATCTCTTGAGTGCTGCGATTACACCTTGCTCCAAATGTATCTGCATTTTGCTAAGGAGCTACTTCTTCTTTTTCCACACCTTCAACTGATATTCTACTACATAAGACTTGGTTTGGTGAATCCCCCACCACATTCGCAAGAATTCTACCTTTACTACCTTCCATTTTAGATGCCCAACCTGACCGCCAATGTTCCTCTTGCTTATCCTTTTTTATTTTATACAATTCTTTTGAACTTGGCATTGATGAATTTTTCGAGTTTAAACCAAGCCTTTCCTTTCTTTGAGCATTCTCAGAGCTTCTTTTTCGGCTTTTAAATTTTCTACCTCTATTTTTAAGTTTTCGCAAAGTTCTAAAAGTTTTACCATATTACCTCATAGCTATTCTATGATTAGACCGCCTTGTCTACCTTGCTACTCCCCTGAACAGATACAATTATTGTGTTTTATGTTTTTTTCACATTTAGTAATGTCATTTATTGTTTTATGCCCCAATCTTTTTCAAATATTGCGACCCCTTGATCAGTAAGTGGATGATTAATTAACTGTCTAAGTACTTTTGCTGGTGCAGTAATTGAATTAGCACCAAGTTTTGCAGCTTCTATCACATGTGCTGGGCTTCTTACTGATGCAACAAGAACTTTTGTTTTGAAACTATAATTAGAATATATAGTGCATATATCTTTTATTAGCGATAAGCCATCATAGCTTATATCATCAAGACGGCCAACAAAGGGAGAAACAAAACAAGCACTGGCCTTAGCGGCAAACAGTGCTTGTCCAGGAGAAAAACATAATGTGATATTAGCAGGTATTTTATGCTCTGTCCACAACTTTTTACAAGAAATTAATCCTTCATGTGTAAGGGGTAACTTTACTACGATATTACTAGCGATTTCCGCTAATTTAAGGCCTTCCTTAATCATATCTTCATGGCTACTTGCAACAACTTCAACACTAACAGGCCCTTTTATAATAGAGCATATTTCACTTACTAAATCTTCGTATTTATCTTTATGCCCAGATTTCGCTATCAAAGAAGGATTAGTTGTTATGCCATCAACGAACTCTTTTAGCTCCTTAATTTCATTCAAATCAACGCTATCAAGAAAAATTTCCATATTAACCTCCTATTAAAAAATCATTTTTGTAAAATCTTGTCATCCAAATACCCTGCTTTGTCATCCCAGTACTTTTTTTTTATCATGTCATCCCAGTGCTTGACACTGGAATCCAACCTATTTCATCATAGAAATTGTTTTTGACATATGTTCCTAGAATCTATTACCCATTGCATAATTTACAAATATTTTTACATCTAGATCCCAGTGTCACGCACTGAGATGATAAAGGTGAGCACTGGAATGACAGGGAAAGGAATACTAGATGACAGAAAAAAAAGCACTTAGATGACAAAAATTGGGCTACTGGGATGACAAGAAAGTGATAATCGACTTTTTGCCTAAAATAACTAAGAAAGAAACTTCTCATCAAGATAATTTAAATATATACCAACTCTCTTATTTTTTAATGATTCCTCATCATGAGTCAAGTGATCAAAAACCTGAATTTGATTTGTTACAATGCTACAATTATTATTCGCAACCTCTAATATACCACTGTCAATTACAACTTTTTTCTTTGTCTGGTTATTCATTTGAGCAGTAATTATACCAGGCAATAAATAAATTAAGTAAGGAGAATAGTAAGCTAAAATCATCAACTCCCCCTCAAGCCCACTCACTGAAAGAGAAACTACTTCATCAAATGAAATTTTATTATCAGGAGAAAAAAATTGCACCTTAAAAGTGTTCATCATCTTTAATGCTTAGCTCCAACTTCAGCTTTTATCGACTCAGCCTTTTCTATTGCTTCACCTATACTTCCTACCATATAAAACGCAGCTTCTGGCAGATGGTCATATTTACCTTCAATAATTCCTTTAAAACTGGAAATAGTATCAGAAAGTGAAACAAATTTGCCAGACATGCCAGTAAATACCTCCGCAACATGAAAAGGTTGAGAAAGAAACTTCTGAATTTTACGAGCTCTATCAACAACAATTTTATCTTCATCAGATAGTTCATCCATACCAAGTATTGCGATAATATCTTGCAGCGACTTATAAGTTTGCAATATACGTTTCACCTCAGAAGCCACATTATAATGTTCCTCACCAATGATTTCAGCAGATAAAGACTGAGAAGTTGAATCAAGTGGATCAACAGCAGGATATATGCCCATTTCAGCTATTTGTCTTGACAATACTGTGGTGGCATCAAGATGAGAAAATGTAGTTGCTGGAGCTGGATCAGTCAAATCATCCGCAGGAACATATATAGCCTGTATAGAAGTAATAGAACCAGCAGTAGTTGAGGCTATTCTCTCTTGCATAGCGCCCATATCAGTTGCAAGAGTTGGCTGATAACCAACAGCTGATGGTATTCTTCCAAGTAAAGCAGAAAGTTCAGAGCCAGCTTGAGTGAAACGGAAGATATTATCTACAAAAAATAGAACATCTTGGTTTTCACGATCACGAAAATACTCCGCCATAGTTAGCGCCGTTAAAGCAACTCTAGCCCTTGCTCCAGGAGGCTCATTCATTTGACCATAAACCAAAACGGCTTGAGATTTTTCGTGCTCATTTATATCTATTACATTCGAAGTGATCATCTCATTATAAAGATCATTACCTTCACGCGTTCTCTCCCCTACTCCGGCAAATACGGAAAATCCTTTATGAGCTTTTGCTATATTATTAATTAATTCCATTATCAGAACTGTTTTACCAACACCAGCTCCACCAAATAAGCCGATTTTTCCTCCTTTAAGATAAGGTGCAAGAAAATCTATAACCTTTATTCCTGTAACTAAAACTTCTTCCTGTATCTTCTGCTCAGTAAAACTTGGAGGTGATCTATGTATAGGTTCTAAATCATACTTTCCTTTCAGCGGACCACACTCATCTATAAGCTCTCCCACAACATTAAAGATCCTTCCTAAAGTTGAACGTCCAACCGGAACTGATATTGGTGCACCTGTATCAACAAATTCGTCACCTCTTGACATACCATCTGTGCTATCCATAGCAATACAACGGACTATATTGTCACCTATATGCTGTGAAACCTCTAAAACTAGCTCCTTGCCCTTATATTTTAATTTGCTTTTTAAAGCATCAAATATCTTAGGTAATCCGCCTTCAAATCTTAAATCAACAACTGCTTGAGTTATTTTAACTACTTTACCTGTATCCATCTCTTTCATCACCTAACACTACAATTCTAAAAGAACTTCTAAAGAAAATAAATCTTACATTATTAACAGAAATTTTGCAATATTAAAACACTTACTAGTTACGCTTCATTATAAACAATGCAAATGCATTCAATAGCCAAGTAATAATAAACAGCACCAAACTAAGCGCATAAGCAGCAAGAGTTTGCACACTATTGAAATCCTGATCTCCGGTAAGCAATGTAGCAATTTGCACAGTAATCGTAGTAATTGAATTAAGAGGATTAAAAGTCAAATTTGCATTAATTCCCACAGCCATTAGCACAATCATTGTTTCACCTATCACTCTTGAAATCGATAATAAAATTGCACTTAAAATTGTAGGCATTGCATAAGGTATTGTTATATGCCATATAGTTTCCGCTGGAGTTGCACCAAGCGCCATAAAACCATAACGTAAACTTTTTGGAACAGATCTTATAGCATCTTCGAGTAAAGAAATAATAAAAGGAAGAATCATTACCCCAATTGATAAACCAGCAACTAAGGCACTTTCTGAGTGTATACTTAACTCAAAAAAATTAGCTACCTTCCTCACAAATAAGGATAAAAATACAACTGAGAAATATCCATACACAATCGTAGGAATAGCAGATAAAACTTGTAAAATAGTATTAACAACGTAACGCGCTTTCTTGCTTGCATATTCGCTAATATATATTGCAGAAAGTAAACCAAGCGGGACCACAACTAACATTGCTACAACAGTTATAAGTAATGTCCCTACTAAAAGTGGTGCTATACCAAAATACCCCACCTCTCCTTTGCCGATAATAGCTACATTGTGGTTCCATTTTAAACAAAATAAGAATTTTGAAATAGCTACTTTATTAAAAAAATTAATGGACTGAATAAAAATAGATAGCATTATAAATAAAGTGATAAAAAGTGATATGGCTAAAGCCATAAATAACAAAAATTTTACCATCTTATTTCTTTTATCCTTAAAGATAAAAATCAGCATAAAAAAAAGTAACGCTATAGAAATAGAAGTTATAAAATAACCATCATAGAGTGCTAACAACCAAGGTAGCATCCACATACAACTCAAATATATATAAGACTTAACTTTACTTACTGTTTGAAATCTACTCAAACAAAATAAAAGGATTAGTAAAACAGGTACACCTATAATTAAATTCATTTTTCCATACATCAAATTTTATTCTACAAGAATGTCATATAAGTTCACTATTATTTGACAATAAAGTAAAACTATTTAAAATAAATCATTATATTAATACAAAAACAATGAGCACAAAAAGAACATTCCAACCAAGCAAATTGATAAGAAAGCGTAGGCATGGGTTTCGTTCACGCATGGCAACAAGAGCTGGAAAAGCAATCCTTAATAGGCGTCGTTCATTAGGATGTAAAAAATTATGCGCATAATAAAACTATCGAGCATAAAAAAAAAGATTTTTCTTCTGTTTTTAAAAATAAGTTAGCATTTAACAGTTCTTTTTATCGCGGATTTTACATATCGCTATATGCCAAAAAAGAAGAAGAACCTGAAAAGTATGTTAACACTATTAGAATAGGTCTAGCTATTAGTAAAAAAGTCGAAAAAGCAGCAAAAAGAAATAAAATAAAAAGGCAATTACGAATGCTCGCTAAAATTAGCATTTTAAATATAAGTAATGTAGGATACTACTACATAATACTAACTCATAAAAACATTATGCAAGCAGGTTATAAAAATTTACAAAAAGATCTAACTATTTGCTTAAAAAAGATAAAATAAGAAAAAATTTTCACTAAAGTATTTACAACTATATTTTTTATGATAAGGTAAGTAAAGTTTTTAAAATAAATTAATAGATGTGGGTAGTTAGTGGTAGAGAGTATAAGAAAGCAAGATAAAAAGCTTGATACAAATAATATTAAGGAAGGTTTTTATGAATATAAAGAATCTAGCTATCGTACACAATGGAAAATAGCATTTGAACAAAGCCAATACTTAGAACAAAATAAGAATAAACCTAGAGCACAGCTGCTAAACTTAAACATAGAAACAACCTCTTGCAATAAGAGAATCATTTGATAAAAGTAAAAAAAAAATTTTATAAACTTGGCAGCGACCTACTTTCCCTTTTTAAGTATCATCGGCGCTAAAAAGCTTCACTTCCGAGTTCGAAATGAGATCGGGTGGTTCATTCTTGCTATAGCCACCAAGTTAATAAAAATTTCCAATTTAATTTAATATTTAACACTGCATATATACATATAGAAAGCAAATAAATCAATCAGGCTATTAGTACTAGTTAGCTTCACATGTTACCATGTTTCCACACCTAGCCTATCAACGTGGTAGTCTCCCACGGCCTTAATTGGGAAATCTTTTTGAAGAGGGTTTCTTGCTTATATGCTTTCAGCAATTATCCCATCTATACATAGCTACCCAGCGATGCTATTGGCATAACAGCTGGTACACCAGAGGTATATCCATCTCGGTCCTCTCGTACTAGAGTCAGATCTTCTCAAATTTCCTTAACCCACGGCAGATAGAAACCGAACTGTCTCACGACGTTCTAAACCCAACTCACGTATCACTTTAATCGGCGAACAGCCGAACCCTTGGGACCCTCTTCAGCCCCAGGATGTGATGAGTCGACATCGAGGTGCCAAACGGTGTCGTCGATATGAACTCTCGAACACCATCAGCCTGTTATCCCCGGCGTACCTTTTATCCGTTGAGCGATGACCCTTCCATACAGAATCACCGGATCACTATGACCGACTTTCGTCCCTGCTTGGCTTGTCAGCCTCGCAGTCAGGCAAGCTTATGCCATTGTACTATCAAGCTGATTTCCGACCAGCCCTAGCTTACCTTCGCACGCCTCCGTTACTTTTTAGGAGGCGACCGCCCCAGTCAAACTACCCACCATACAATGTCCTAGTTCCAGATAATGAAACATAGTTAGATATCAAAAATGCAAAGGGTGGTATCTCAAGGTTGACTCCATTACAGCTAGCGCCATAACTTCAAAGTCTCCCACCTATCCTGCACATCACATTTTTAATAGCAATGTAAAGCTATAGTAAAGGTGCACGGGGTCTCTTCGTCTAACCGCGGGTACCCCGCATCTGCACGGGGAATTCAATTTCGCTGAAATGATGTTGGAGACAGTGGAGAAATCGTTACGCCATTCGTGCGGGTCGGAACTTACCCGACAAGGAATTTCGCTACCTTAGGACCGTCAGTGTTACGGCCGCCGTTTACTGGGGCTTCAATTCAGAGCTTGCACCCTTCCTATTAACCTTCCAGCACCGGGCAGGCGTCAGACCCTATACTTCCACTTACATGTTTGCAGAGTCCTGTGTTTTTAGTAAACAGTCGCTACTCCCTATTTTGTGCCACCTACTCATAGTTGCCTAAAAGCAGGTTACCCTTCTTCCGAAGTTACAGGTATAATTTGCCGAGTTCCTTCAACATCATTATTTCAACACCTTAGTATACTCTACTCATCTACCAGTGTCGGTTTACGGTACGGCCTTATAAATATAAGTGCTATTTCCTGGAGCTTTTTCTAAGCATAGATCAATCCAATAAGACCTATACAAATACAAAACCCGTCACACTTAAAAGGTTTAGGAATATTAACCTAATTGCCATCGACTACTCCTTTATGGACTCGCCTTAGGAACCGACTAACCCTACGCAGATTAACTTAACGTAGGAACCCTTAGATTTTTGGTGAGAGTGTTTTTCACACTCTTTTACGCTACTTATGTCAGCATTCTCACTTCCGATATCTCCAGCAGTCCTCTCAAACTACCTTCACAGACTTACGGAACGCTCCGCTACCGCACCCATTGATCGAAATCAACAAGTACTCACATCTTCGGTATACAGCTTTAGCCCCGGTACATTTTCGGCGCAGAAAAACTTATTTAGACAAGTGAGCTGTTACGCTTTCTTTAAAGGATGGCTGCTTCCAAGCCAACCTCCTAGCTGTAATGGTTTTTCTACTTCCTTCCCCACTTAGCTGCAATTTTGGGACCTTAGATAGTGATCTGGGTTGTTTCCCTCTTCACCACGGACTTAGCACCCGTAGTGTGCCTGTTGTACAATTAATTATTGGTATTCGGAGTTTGGTTAGATTTGGTAAGATGATGAATCCCCCTAGTCTATCCAGTGCTCTACCCCCAACAACATACATACAACGCTCTACCTAAATAGATTTCGCGGAGAACCAGCTATTTCCAAGTTTGATTGGCCTTTCACCCCTAATCACAACTCATCCAATAATGTTGCAACATTAACTGGTTCGATCCTCCAGTGTGTTTTACCACACCTTCAATCTGGTCATGACTAGATCACTTGGTTTCGGGTCTAATCCATAAAACTAAAACGCCCTATTCAGACTTGCTTTCGCTACGCCTACACCTAACGGCTTAAGCTTGCTTCATAGATTAACTCGCTGACCCATTATGCAAAAGGTACGCTGTCACTCTAATACAAACTAACTACAAGATTGCTCTTGTAGGAAAAGCATAGAGCTCCAACTGTTTGTAAGCACTCGATTTCAGATTCTATTTCACTCCCCTCCCGGGGTTCTTTTCACCTTTCCCTCACGGTACTTGTTCACTATCGGTCGCTAAGGAGTATTTAGGCTTGGAGGATGGTCCCCCCATATTCAAACAGGATTTCACGTGCCCCGCTCTACTCAAGGATTTAAAAACTTTCTACTTATACAGGACTATCACCTTCTATGGTTACTATTTCCAGAGTATTCTAATTCTTATTCTTAAATCACTAGCCTTTTCCGCTTTCGCTCGTCACTACTAACAGAATCTCGATTGATTTCTTTTCCTTTGGCTACTTAGATATTTCAGTTCACCAAGTTTGCTTTACATACTTAGTATGTAATAACTAGCTAAGCTAGTTGGGTTTCCCCATTCGGAAATCTGCGGATTAGAATTTGTTGACAATTACCCGCAGCTTATCGCAGCCTGCCACGTCCTTCATCGCCTCTTAACGCCAAGGCATCCATCAAGTGCTCTTAATAATTTATTTATCTGACTATATGTAGAATATGCAGAGTTAAACATTAACTTACAATTGAATTGAGATTAAATTAATCTCTACCATAAAACTTGTCAAACATCTAAAAACTAATCTTTTACATACTACAACCTGATAAATAATATGTCAACGCCTTTTTACACAAAACATTTCCTATTATTATCAACAACAATATACCAGCAATCCTAAACAGTATAATCTGAGAAATATACGGTAAATTTATATATACAGAAAAATTAATGAAAAAGATATTTTGTAAGATAAAATGTGTTAAAATTAGTTACCTAAAAACGATAATGAACATTCGGAGTATTTCTAATGTATGAAAAGTAATCTCTCTTTTATAAAAAACGTTGTTTTAAATTGTATATCTAAGCTTACTAGTGTATTAAATATTAAGAAAGTAAGAGATTTGATTATGGATAAATATAATACTCTCTATAAAGAAATCGTAGTGCTTCTTGAAAAATCTAAAAACCTGTTAAATACCAACATTGAAATCGGTTTATATCACTTTTATAAAGGTAATATATCAGATGCAAAGTTAAGATTTTGGTTAATTAGCATATTCCACCCCAATTCACCTATAATCTGGTATAATATTGGAAGATGTCATTTTGCAGTAGGAAATACTAACAAAGCTTATAATTATTTAACAAAAACGCTAAAATTAGATAGTAGTTATGAAGAAGCTTCTTACTACATAAAAAAAATAACAAACACATCAGATATTATAGAATTGCCTGAAAATCTCATAAAGCAATATTTCGATTACACAGGTGAATATTTTGTTGAGCATTGGCTGATTGCCAAACAATACAGAGGGCATGAACTCGTACACATGATAATTACAAAAGTCTTTAACAACTCCACTTCTGAACTAAATATACTTGATCTTGGTTGCGGTACTGGAATATGTGGTCATTTCCTAAAAATAAATAATGTCAGAAGTTGTACAACGGGAGTTGACATCTCAAATAGAATGCTAAATATTGCAAGAGGATGCCTTATAAAAGGTAAACCTGTTTACAATGAGTTAATACATATGGAAATGAAAGAGTTTCTTAAACAGGAGAAGAGCCAGCAGTACGATGTAATTATCTTTGCTGAAGTACTACATTATCTATATGATTTTCGAGCAGAATTGGAATTAGCAAAAGGATTGACAAACAAAAAAGGGGTTATTGTATGTTTGGTAAGAAGAAAAGAAGGTAAAGGTATTGACTTTATAAACAAAGGAGATTATTTTCGTCATTCGGAAGACTACATTCACCATGTTGCAAGAGAAATAAACATGCAAATAAGTCATATGAGTTATTGTAAAATATATGGCAGTCAGGTTGACGGTATCTTGTTTGCATTACAGCATCCATAAAAAAAAAATTCAACAACTTAATCTAGGAATCGCTCAAATAAATGTCTATGAATCATAAAAGGAGCCTTATGAATTACATTGCTATTAACTACGCAAAGGACAGTAAATTAACCGACTTTGGAAAAGCAGTTCTATTGGACAGGTATTTAATAGAAAATGAAAGTTATCAAGGTCTCTTTATACGCATTGCCAATTACTACTCTGATAACAAAGAGCATGCACAGCGTCTTTATGATTACATGAGCAATTTGTGGTTCATGCCTTCAACGCCAATACTTAGCAATGGTGGTACCAAGAGAGGATTACCTATTTCCTGCTTTCTTAATGAAACTGAAGATAGCTTGCAGGGAATAGTTGATTTATGGAATGAAAATGTTTGGCTCGCTGCACGTGGAGGAGGCATAGGTAGTTATTGGGGAAATCTACGCTCAATTGGTGAAAGTGTCAAAGGTAGCGGTAAAACATCAGGAATTGTGCCATTTATTGTGGTACAAAATGCTCTAACACTTGCAATCAGTCAAGGATCTTTAAGAAGAGGAAGCTCAGCAGTTTATCTTCCTGTATCCCATCCAGAGATAGAAGAGTTTCTTGACATACGCAAGCCAACAGGAGGTGATCCAAATCGCAAAGCACTAAATATACACCATGCTGTAATAGTGACAGATAAATTTATGCAAGCCGTTGAAGGTGACAAAGAGTGGGAGTTAATCAGTCCTCACAATAAAAAAGTTATCTCAACTGTCAAAGCACGTGATATATGGATCAAAATGTTAACAGCAAGAATTGAGACTGGAGAACCTTACATTATTTTTCTTGATGCAATAAGTAACAATAAACCAGAATCTTACAAAAAGCTCAATTTAGACATCAAAATGTCAAACCTATGCAGTGAAATAACTTTAACTACAGGTTACGATCACCTGAACAAGTCACGCACTGCTGTATGTTGTCTATCATCTGTGAATCTTGAATACTACGAAGAATGGAAAGATAATGAGCTCTTCACAGAAGATATAATGCGTTTTCTTGATAATGTACTAGAGGACTTCATAAATAAAGCACCAAATGAAATACAGCGAGCAAAATATTCCGCAATAAGAGAGCGTAGTATCGGTCTTGGTGTGATGGGTTTTCATTCACTTTTACAAAGCAAAATGATTCCTTTTGAATCGGTAATGGCACAACAATGGAATAAAAAAATATTTAAGCATTTACGACAACAAGCAGATATAGTTTCTAAAAAATTAGCAGAAGAAAAAGGGCCATGTCTTGACGCTAAAGAAATCGATCTAATGGAAAGGTTTACACATAAGCTCGCTATCGCTCCAACTGCCTCAATTTCGATTATTGCAGGCAACACTTCCCCTGGAATAGAGCCATATGCAGCAAACGTATTCATACAGAAGACACTAACAGGTTCATTTGTAGTGCGAAATAAATTCTTGCAAAAATTATTAGCAGAAAAGAATCAAGACAACGATAAAATATGGTCCTCAATCTCGACAAATGAGGGTTCTGTTCAGCATTTAGATTTTCTTAGTGAGCATGAAAAACTGACATTTAAAACAGCATACGAACTTGATCAACAATGGATTATAGAACATGCAAGTAATAGAACTCCTTATATTTGTCAATCTCAATCAGTAAATCTGTTCTTATCTGCCAATGTGTATAAACGTTACTTACACAAAATACACATGCTTGCTTGGAAAAAAGGATTAAAAAGCTTATATTACTGCAGATCACAATCAATACAAAGAGCTGACAAGGTCTCACATGACATATTCAAAAAAAGCGAAATATTGCAACAAAAAACAGATATTAATTATGATGAATGTCTATCATGCCAGTAGACTGTGCATACCTTACTGTCACCAAAATACAACTGTACAAAAGTTATGTTTTCAAGGCAACTCAGTTGTCGCTCAGTATTCTCTTACCCGGCAGGCTTTATTGCATAGGAGAAAAAGATTTAGCAGTGATTCTGTTATAGAGTAAATATCTATCAAATAAATACAGCTTATGCCACAAAGAATAGACTTCTTGGATAACCTAAGGAAGCAGCTTAAAATTAGGGAGTGTAAAATAAACCATAGGAGTCAAGTTAAGGAAATAAAGGTATGAAAGAGATAGAATAATAAGTTCTCCCAGATGTACTTTTAGTGAGAGAACCAATGAATAAAATAACTTGCTTATAAAAAAAGCTCAAAGAATTTTTTAATGAAAAAGTAGACAAAATCTCAATTACAACAAGGTTTATAAAAAGAAAGAGAAAGCTAAAAGGTTCATCGTTCGTAAAAGCCATGGTCTTATAGGGGTTGATAATTGTAGCGTAGAAACAATGTGTCAATTACTAAACGAGAGATATAACAAAACAAGGTTTAGATTTACTGAAGAAGCAGTGGAATTTATGAAAAGAATGAATCTGTGGTTCTCTTTAAAAATATCTTGCAAGTTGATTGCAAAATCTTGCAGCAATTTAAAAGCGTCAAGTAGTAGCTCTGCCTAACAGTATGGAAGAGATGTATAAAGGGTAGTTACAAAGGTTATGAGAGTAATACTAAGTCTGGAGTTTTCGACTACATGAAATAAACCAACTTAATTTAACGGAGGTCAGACCAAGGATATAGTAAGTAAGCAATGATTTGCTAATCTCGGTTATTTTGTGCCAATAAACAAATCAATGAAATAGGAGCTTATTTCATAAGTCGTTGATACCAACATATATGATAAATCAAAAAATGGAATTATTGGAATATTTAGAGATTTTTAGAAAACGAGGTATTGTTAGGAAAAGAAGCAAAAATTAGAGTAAGAATTATATGTCAGAAACTAACTGAATATGGCCAGAAGAAGGAAAGCTAATAGATTAGCGAGATCGCAAGGATATACATCCTCTACAAGAATTGTTAAACTGGTCAATACTAATGTTCCAGAAAATAAAATTAGTGCTGAGCAATAGAGTAAGGTGGCAAATTATTTAAATTGTATAAAAGCCATATCAGACTTGATAAGCTACCGTGCAGAGTATTATGTGAACTATATGCTAAATTGTGCGCAATTCTTATATTTCACGGCATAGTTGGTTGCACAGAAGTGAAAAAGAATACAGTTTAACAAAGGCATTTATTGAGTTAAAAAGGCGGGTTAGAGAGTTATTTTTAGCACTAAAGAATAAAGTTAATAGTTTGGAAATTTTTCTTAAACATAACTTGGTCACGATTTTCATTAAAAGATAAGTACAGAAAAACTAGAGTATCTACCTAACTTCCCTGAATTCGCTCACAATCTCTTAACTTGACGCCTATGGTTTATTTAACACTCCCAATCTAAACGAGACGTCATATCGCAACAATCACTAACGAGTAGTGGCCTCTCGCCATCTATAGCCCCTTCTCCTATCATTCCAAGACTAGGATAACACCTATCGACAGCAGCATTCACAAAAATGTGTTCAGCTACTTACATTGTACCATTTAATTTTCTGTGCTTCCAAAAAACACATTAAGTGAACATTGGTAGCCGAATTAACACTAACTTAAGGACTGAAGAATACAATTGTAATATATTGTTAATGTGAGGATCAAAATGTTATCTAATGAAAAAAATTCTAATTTAAATCACACCCAAGCTCAGCAACATGATATGAATTTGAGTGAAATGATGAGAGATTCATCAAATGCAGAGATTATTGATAATCCACAAGCCCAACAAAATAAACTTTCTGGATTGTTAAAACGATCAATAAAAGATTTCTCTATTTGGTCTGCAGAAAAGCAGATTCTTGCAGTAAGTGCAGCAGGTGGGTTATTTGCAGCAGCATTACCACTTTTATTGGCTGCCGCACCACTTGCTGCAACAGGTGCAATGATTGGTCTTGCTTTATTTTTCTCGGTAAAAGCAGTTCAATCTGGATATAAAGGGCTCAAATGGTCAGCAGAAAAAACAGTTGAAGGGGCGAAGCATATTGGCGGGAAAGTTAAAGATGGTTATGAGTATTCAGTAGGTTCACTGAAGAGAGGTACTCATCTTATCAATGAAAAAACGAAAGAAAAAGCAAGTGATATGCTCACTGCAGCAGCAAATAAGTTATATCGTGCGGCTGGTAATGAAAATTATTCAGACAGAATAGATGATGAGCTTACTCCTGATTCACCACAAAAGAGGAGAGTTCAAGAAGTGAAAAAGGATCTTAAGGCAATTTTTGTTGATAAGGGAAATAATTCTGAATTAATAGAGAGCATACGTTCTGGAATATCAGAGAAAATAGAAGGAAAAATAAAAGCGAAAGAAGAGGTGGAATTCACTTCCTCTGCAGATGATTTTACGGAAAATTTTGGTTTAATTACAAGATGGAAAAAGCAGAAAAAGTTTATTGATAACTTGGACGCAGATGGTTTACGTAAATTAGTTACAGAAAGGCTAGTAGATAAATCTAAATACTTTAAAGACAGTACTTTCTCTGAACATCATGATGAGATTCAAGAAGTGATTAGAGAATGCAAGGAAGAGCATGCTCGTTTTAACACTTTGGAACGTCTTAATAAGGGAGCAAAAAGGCATAAAGCAGGTTCTATTAATCCACTGGAACAGAGCTTATCAGGAAGCAGTTCAATGGATTCTTTAAGCACTGACAGTACTGTTAGCAGCAAAGCGGAATTGTTAAGTTCTAGTGAGCATAAGAAAGTAAATGCAACTTCCTCGCTAAGGAATAAACTTCCGTCATGGCTTGGAGGTAAGGCAGTGCCAGAGGAGGCTACTTATATAAGCTATAAAGATTCTCAGTTGGATGAGCAATCTGCAGACATAGGAAATAGCCGTTTTTATGTTGCTCCGGAGAAACCGCCAAGAAGCAATTCAATGGGTTCTATAAGCACTGACAGTACTGTTACAACTCCTAGCTTTACCAGTTACCGTCGTAATTCTGATAGTGGGTTCAATTCACCAAGTTCTTCTACTCCACAAAGACATAGTCCTTCTCAAGAAACAAGATTTGGTCTAGGAGTTACGGAAGAGCTCACTGAGAAGTTGGCAAAACGACGTGCGATTGTAGATCAACCAAACGTAGAATCTGTTCAACAAAAAGCTGAGCCTAGTAAAGGATAAACAAAACCGCTTATCATTCTAAAAGGATGTTACTCAACGAGTAACGTCCTTTTTCCCATTTGATCAAAAATGTTCGCTTATTTACGATCAATTTTTCATTACCGGGCCAATCATGGAGTCTCTTTTACCTTTTTTTTCTAATTTATGCAAGAAACTTAAAAAATAAAAGTTTTTATTCAATAATTTGTCTATAAGGGATATTATTTTACTGCTAGTGAAATAAACCAGAATGAAGTCCATTTTATTGACAAGGCCTTTATTAGATTCGTTGAGTACAAGAAGCACACTGAAAAAATATGGATACAAAGTTTTTATAGAACCAGTATTTACAATAAAGCTCTTAAATCCTGATATATCTACCTATGAATTTGACGTTGTGATATCCACAAGTAAAAACAGTGTAAAGGCTTTCAGTCAAATATGTAAAGAGGATGACTTTCCAATTATTACGGTTAGTAATTCAACCATGCAGGCTGCAAAAAATTTGGGATTTTCCGATATAATCTCAGCAGACAGCAACGTTGATGGTCTGATATCATTTATAAAAACTCATTATTCAAACGCAATAAAGTTCTTATATATAAGGGGACAAGAAGTATCATGTGACCTAAAAAAAAGATTATCTGAAGAAGATTTTAACGTAAGAGAAGTTGTACTCTATAAAACAATTACTAAAAGGAGTCTAACTAATAGGTGTAAAAATTTATTATTGGATGGTAAAATTGATAGTGTTGCCTTTTTTTCCTCACAGACAGCAAGGGTATTTTGTTCATTAGTTCTAAAAAGTGGACTATCTCATGTGATAAATAATACAGTTGCATATACCATGAGTAAGAACATTGCTGATAGTTTAAAGTTAATCAAATGGAAAAAAATTATAACATCGAGATTGCCTACTGGGGAGAGTTTAATTGATATAATTAATAAGGATTGTTGATGCTAAAGATTGCAACTTGGAACGTAAACTCCATACGTAAAAGAATTAACCAACTTTGTAGTTTTATAGTTGATAGTCAGATAGATATAATTTTGCTGCAAGAGATAAAATGTACAGAAGAGCAATTTCCTTATGCAGAGATAGAAAAGTTAGGATATGAATATGCTATCTATGGACAAGTTGCAAGAAATGGTGTTTGTGCTTTATCTAAATATCCAATATTGGAGCAGTTTAAGATTGACATTGTAGAAGATTATCAAGAAGCGCGTTATGTAGAGTGCATAATAAAGTACAATAATCAGAAGGTAAGGGTAGGAAGTGTATACGTGCCAAACGGCCAAAGCCTAGACTCTCAAGCATTTGAATATAAACTCAAGTTTTTTGATAATTTATATAAAAGAATGAACAATCTATTAAAAAATGAAGAGTTAACCATCATAGCTGGCGATTATAATGTTGCACTGAATGAAATTGATATTTTTGATTCAAATTTATTAAATGGCCAAGTGTGCTTTCATATAAAAGAGCGTGAGAAATTAAGAGCGATCTTGAATCTTGGTTTTAAAGATGCATTTAGAATATCTCACCCAAACTTGCAACAATTCACTTGGTGGCATTATCAAGGTAATTCACTAAGAAATAATCAAGGAATGCGAATAGATCATATGCTGCTATCGCCACAAGCTGCAGATAAATTGGAAACATGTTACATAGACGATAGGTTGCGTAAGCTAGAAAATCCATCTGATCATACTCCTGTTGTATGTGTTATAAAACAATAAAAGACCTCTTACACAATTCACTTTTGGTAAGTCTATGTCTTACTTGACTGCTTGCCCTTGTTCCTCAACTAGCTGATCTACAGTAACTTGCTCATCAAGCACAGTAAGCTGCTCACCCCCTTTATTTCCCACCTGAGAAGCTTGTTCCGGAGTAGGTTGTTTTTTACTCCCGTCAGCAATTGTTTCAAGAGGTCTTTCAATTGGGGTTTTTAAAATATCATCAATGCCATTGCGAATTTTTTCATTCAATCTTGCTCTTTTTTCTGTATCATCTTTATCTTGTGAACTAGGGTCATATAAAGTACCTTTTTTGTTATTTGAAAAAAGAACCTCAACTCCTCCCTTTACGGCAAATATTGTACCAATAACAGCAGCAAATACCGCAAGTGTAGTAGGACCAAAAATCAATATTGAAGCAACGGAAAAAAGGACAGGAATAAAAACCTTGCGTACGAAAGCTGTTACCATCTCTTCATCACTGAGCGGTGGTTCATCTTCCTCTTTTTTGTCTTTACTTAAGAATGGTATTTTTTCTTTCACCCCATTCATAAAAGAGCTGGAAATATTTTTTGGGTCTATTTTTATTCCAAGTGGCAAACCAATAAGCTTTATGAGTGAATCCTTAGCTTCTGTAACACGTATATCAGCTACACAATCATCTACTAATTTCTTTCTTTCATCATTCTCTAAATTCTCTTTGTTCGCTAATTTTTTCTCTCTAACTTCTTTAAATGCAGAAAGTAAAAACTGACAAAAATTCTCTTCACTGAGTGAGTTTATATCTTTTAGATTGACATTATCAAGTGGTATGTTGTTATAAGCTGATATAAAATGATCAGTTATTCCTTTGTTCTCTTTTAATTTGGCTTTACCTTCTAATACTTTTACAAAGTAATCATAGATTGCCTTATGTTCCTTCTTGAGGAGTATCTCATTTTTTCCCATCACCTGAGTAGATGACTCTAAAGGCTTAGCTTTTACTTTTGGAGCTTTCATAACTGATCTATTTACATTAATCTATGCTTTAATTGTAGCATATTTTTCGTATTAATTCAAATGATTTACACTCTAAGAACATGTCTTAAAAGGACTCAAGTAGTTAATTTAGCAAGCATAATAGTAATCATATTAAAGAAGATACCACTTTTTGAAGTAAGGGGAGAATGCTCTTGCTCATACGTCTAAAATTCAAGCAAAGGTTCTTTCAACAATCCAACGTTTGGGAATAACATGAAATCCTGTAACATCAGCAGCCTTCTTGGCAATCGTTAATAAACATCCTGTTTTCAATAAACAGTGATTTTGCAATTTGCCTATATATCCCTGATCAGCAAAAAACTTACGTAAATTTGCATTTAGCTTGAACAAAAAGATACCATCACGATCTTGAACGCTTGCACTATGAACATGCCAGCCTTTGCTGGACGCACAAAAATCGAGCATCTTATCAGAAAATTAATTGTCAGGTTGTATTGTAAAGGAAATATTTAGTATTTTATTTTTCTTGACTACATTATAGTATAGAGTGATTATTAGTCACAAAATTAAAATTACGCACTATATTTAAAATTATGGAGGTTTAGTAATGTGGAGTAGAGTGGTTATAATGTGTTGTTTTTGTTTGCTGATTACCGGTGTAAGTTCTTGTCCTAAAAAAGAAGTAAGTGTGGCAAATAAAATGAATGCCGTTATTAAGCAAATAGGTGATAAAAGAGTTTTCTTTGGTTACGACGAATCTAGTATTACTGAAATGAGTGCAGATGCATTGCTTGATGCAATGGAAGTGTTACAAGATAACCCTGATGCGAAGGTTACTTTAACTGGTCATACTGACAATCGTGGTTCTCATGAATATAATCTTGCATTAGGTGCTAGAAGAGCAGATGCAGCTAAAAAGTTTATGGTCAGCTGTGCATCTTATCTAGAAAATAGAATAAAAACTGCTTCTAAAGGTGAAACTGAGCCTTTGGTTGACGTAAAAGATGATTCTAAAAATTCTAAGTACGAAAAAGACCATGCTAAAAATCGTAGAGTAGAATTTTCATTCTCTGGAATAAAAAGATAGTCTCCTTTGAATCCCAGTGTTCAGCACTGGGATGATAAACAGTCAAACTTGTGCTTCTACTGATTGTTAGCTCAATTTGCATTGAAGTGCTATGCCGGTATAATTTAGAGAGGTTTGAATTGCCTAATCATCAAGAAATATAATGCAATTGGAGTTGTTATTTCAAAATATAGTTAATAACTTTGCTTTTCATGATAATCAAGTTGCGGTTGCAGTATCAGGTGGTATAGACAGTGTAGTTTTATTGCACTTAACGATTAATTGGGCAAAAAAAAGCAAGCTTTTAGCCCCTATAGCATTAACAGTAAATCATGGGTTACGTTTAGAATCTCAAAAAGAAGCTCATTTTGCTATGAGTTATGCAAAAGAACTCGGAGCAAAGGAGTCGTTTGTATTAAATTGGGAGAAGAAAAATATTAAAGGCAATATTCAGTTGCAGGCACGAAAAGCACGGTATAAGTTATTAATAGAATGGTGTAAAAACAATAATGTTAAATATTTATTTGTTGCTCACCATAAAAATGATCAAGCAGAAACATTTTTGTTGAGATTAGAACGAGGTAGTGGCGTAGATGGATTATCATCAATGGACTACAAATCTTTCTTAAATGGTATTTATGTATTTAGGCCGTTGTTAAATTTCAGTCGTAGTGAAATAGAAAGGTATGCTAAGCTTCACCAGTTAAGATGGACCGAAGATAGAAGCAATTATGACTTAAAATACAAGCGAACTTTATACCGTAACTTGCTTGAAGCAAGTGATAATCAAGATGTTTTAACAGACCGAATATGCCTTGCAGCCCTTCATATGAAAAGAGCTGCAAAAGCGTTGATGCACTACACACGCCTTGCATTTAATGACTGTGTTAATGTGTATGATCTTGGTTACATTGAAATTAAATTAAGTAAACTGTATAAACTACCAGAGGAAATAGCCTTAAGGCTTCTTCTTTACTCTATAATGGCAATTACCAGCAAACACTATAAACCAAGATACAACAGCCTTGTTGCAATATTTAATAAAATATTGCAACAAGATAGTAATGTTAACTGTACACTCTATGGATGCAAAATAAGAAAATATGGAGAAAGCGTCCTGATAATAAGAGAACCATCAAAGATACGGCAAATTACTGTGTACTTACCATTAAATGGTCCTATTGAATGGGATAACAGATTTAGCTGCATAGTGCTCGGAAATCGAGAATGTTCAGTTATCATTGCTCCACTAAAAAAAACACAAAGAGTTCCTGAATTTCTGAAGGATTATAACTGCTGCCCTGAAGTTTTTTATTCTTTACCTACGGTACAAAAAAATGGAAAGGTGATTGCTTATCCATGTATAAAACATGATAGCAAGAATATTAGTGATGATGAGATTAAATATTCCATCAATGGTATAATAAAGGAAAATTTGCTAAAATTAATTGATATTTAATTAGGAATTACAATGAGTGGATCAAGATTTTTCAAATTTGTTTTATTATGTCTAACAATCGCTGCTTTTATTTGTCTTATGTATATTCTTTTTTTTAAAATTAAAGCTGCTGCGGACACTATATCTTTCACGCCTATCATTATAAAATCTGTTGTAGTAACATGTTCAGTAATATGCACTGCAGTTGTATTATGTTTTGCTATCTATTCTTTGCTAATGAAATTACCTGGAGTAACAAAGGTTGAGCAGGATGAGCAAAAAGTAACGTTTGACGACGTTATAGTATCAGATAAAATGAAAGAAGCACTACGAATGATTTGTAATGATATATCACAGGAAAAGAAAGCTCTATTTGAAAAGGTTGGTTTTAAGCCACCACAAGGCCATCTTTTATATGGCCCACCAGAAAATGGTAAAACACTTATTGCTCGCGCAATTGCGGGTGAAGCTAAGCTTCCATTTTTTCCCATTTCCGGAGCTGACATTGCTGGTCGATTTGCTAATCAAGGTGTACACAATATACAAGAACTTTTTCGAACAGCAAGAAAAAAGGCTCCTTGTGTAATTTTTATAGATGAGATAGATTCTATCGGTTCAGAACGTAGTGACTCCAAGAACGAATCTAATAGAGCTATAAACGAGGACCATAACAAAACTTTAAACCAACTACTGATTGAAATGGATGGTTTTAATTTTAACAAAGGTGTAATAGTAATTGCTGCAACTAACCATCAAGACGTTTTAGATGAAGCACTGCTTAGGCCTGGTCGTTTTTCTAAGCATATCTATATTCCTCTACCGGAATTGGGTTCACGAAAAAAGATATTAGATCTTGACATAAAGAATGTGCCAATTGCATCAGGTCTAACTCTTAAAGAAATTGCAAGAAAAACTGAAGGCTATTCAGGAGCTGAGTTATCTAATTTAGTAAACGAGGCCAAGCATAACGCCGTAAAGCGTACTCAAGAGCAAAAAATAGACGAACCTGTTGTTAGCATGGGTGATTTTACAAAAGCACTTGAAGAGCTTAACAATAAATCCAAAAAGCTCAAGGATAAAAAAGTGAGCAATATAGATGATAATGTAATAAGTGCACTACTGCAAGCTACTGTAGAATGTTACACACGCCAGAGTTTTGCCAGTACAAACACATAATAAGGATGATTATTGCAGTGGAAAACAACTTTTTAAGTTTGTAATTATTACTCTGAAATTTACTACTCTTTGCCAACAGTGCAAAAAGATGGAAAGGTGATTGCTCATCATGATGTAAATTATAACGAAAAAAATACCGATAACAATAAGGTTCAATGCATTATTAATAGCATGATAAAACAAAATTTGATAAACTTTATTGATATCTAGTTAAAGGTAACAATGAAAAAATTTTTAGAAGGTTTATTGATCTGGTTAGTGATTATTGTTCTTATTTCAGTTGCTTACATTCAGTTCAGCGGAAGTATAGGCAAGAGTAAAGCAACCATACCTTTTTCAGAATTTTTAACTAGACTGGAAGATAATGATATAGAAAATGTTACTATAAGAAACCAAAGCATTGAAGGCAAGTTTAGAGATGGGTCAGCCTTTAACTCAAGTGGTGTTATATATAGCGACTTAATAAAAAGTTTGCATGATAAAAAAGTGAAGTTCTCCTTTTCAATTGGAGATTCTGCAATAGGTATAATTGGTGGACTACTTATTCAATGGATTCCGACGCTTATCTTTTTCGGTTTATTACTTTTCCTTTTTAAACAAACGCAAGCAGGAGGCAATAGAACTATAAGCTTTGGCAAATCAAAAGCTAGGCTTATAACTAGTGGAAAAAAAGTGACATTTGATGATGTTGCCGGAATTGATGAAGCAAAAGAAGAGTTGGTTGAGATCGTTGATTTTCTTAAACAAAGGCAAAAATTTCAAATATTGGGCGGAAAGATACCAAAAGGATGTCTTTTAATTGGTTCCCCTGGAACCGGTAAAACCCTACTTGCTCGTGCAATTGCAGGTGAAGCTAATGTACCATTTTTTAGTATTTCCGGGTCTGATTTTGTTGAAATGTTTGTCGGTATTGGTGCAAGCCGTGTACGTGATATGTTTTATCAAGGCAAGAAAAATGCTCCTTGCATAATTTTCATAGACGAAATAGATGCAGTGGGTAGGCATCGCGGCATTGGTCTTGGTGGCGGTAACGACGAAAGGGAACAAACATTAAATCAGTTACTAGTTGAAATGGATGGCTTCGAGTCTAATGAAGGTGTGATAATAGTTGCTGCAACTAACCGTCCAGATGTGCTAGATCCAGCACTACTTAGACCTGGTCGTTTTGACCGACAGATTACTATTTCTTTACCTGATATCAATGGGCGTGAAAGAATATTAAATACGCATATAAAGAAAATATCGATAGCGCCAGATGTGAATGTAAAAACAGTTGCAAGAGGAACACCAGGTTTTTCAGGTGCTGATCTAGCAAATTTAGTAAATGAATCTGCACTTATTGCTGCGAGGAGAAACAAGAAAATTGTTACCATGGATGATTTTGAATATGCGCGTGACAAAGTGATGATGGGCATGGAAAGACGGTCCTTAGTTATTACGGAAGAAGAAAAAAAGCTTACTGCTTACCATGAAGCTGGTCATGCAGTAGTTGCAGTTAATATGCCTGCCTCTGATCCAATACACAAAGCAACTATTATTCCAAGAGGTAGAGCTTTAGGCTTAGTTATGAGACTACCGGAAACAGATAGAGTGTCTCACACAAGAGAAAAGATGATAGCAGATATAACTGTTGCTATGGGTGGAAGAGTGGCAGAAGAACTAATTTTTGGTTATGATAAAATTACAAGCGGTGCATCTTCGGATATAAAGCAAGCATCTGATTTATCACGTGCTATGGTGACGAAATGGGGAATGAGTGACAAAATAGGGCCAATATATCACAATCGTGAACAAATCATGCATGATTCTGAGACAATTTCTGAAGATACATTAAAACTTATAGATGAAGAAGTAAAGAAAATTGTATTTTCTTGCTATGAAAAAGCAAAAGACATTTTGACCAAGCGTAGGAAAGACTTGGAGCTCATTGCTGAAAATCTACTGGAGTTTGAAACTTTAACAGGCGATGAAATAAGTGACATATTAAGTGGGGAAAAAATTGTTAGAAATGAAAACGAAGGCAAGGAAAAGGTAAGAAGATCATCTCTCTAATTAGATCTGACTTTATTTAACACTCCCTTCTGGTAAGTATTGCTACGGTAAGACCTTTTTTGACAGTATGCATATTACTTACCAAAAGAATATTGATAACATTAAAACAGATTCTGGGAAGTGTTAAATAAACTGTGTCAAACCAAGAAATAAAAATATAATTGATATAAAAAAACGGAGGTTTGACATGAGTCAAGTAAATAAAACTACCGGTTTGGTAGATTATAAAGAATTAGAAACCTGTCGTCTATACGAGAAGGAAGACCGTTGACAGGAAAGGAGGGAGCATTAACACCATTTATAAAAAAGCTGCTGGAGGCGAGTCTAGAAGGTGAAATAGAAAACCATTTATTAGCTGAAAGTGAAGAAAATAATCGAAGAAATGGGAAAAACTTTACGTACAACTCATTTGAGTTGTTAACACCTAGAGACAGGGAAGGAAGCTTTGAACCCCAAATAGTTAGAAAAAGACAAACAACAGAACTTGAAGCAAAGGTCTTAAGCACATTTGCCAGTGGCATGGAGATATAGCGTCACATATTGAGGAAATTTACGATCACAAAATATCGGCGGCAGAGATATCAAGTATTACTGACAAACAGTAATCAACGAATGGCGTAGTCGTCCGCTGCAGTCTGTATATCCGATAGTTTTCATGGTTTTTTAAGGAGTTGTGTAAGTAAATGTATGTATAATATATTAGCAAAATGGCAGAAAAGAAGTTTTATTTAGCTGAAAGTGAAGTTCTGGTTGGGAGTACTAAATGATCTCAAAGAGAGAGGAGTGGAAGATATTCTAATTGCATGTGTAGATGGGCTAAAAAGCTTTCCTGCAGAAATAAACGGTGTGTTCCCTAATGCAGAATGTGTATAGTGCATCAGATACGTAACTCACTGAAGTATGTAGCTAGTAAAGAGTTTTTTGAGTGATTTAAAGAAAAGCTTCAAGTAAGGAAATTGCCGAGAATTATCTGTTGGAATTAGATGAAAAATGGGGCACAAAGTACCCTATAATCTTGGCAGAATAATTGGGAAAACCTATCTGGTTATTTTAAGTATTCCGACCCAGTTAGGAGGATGATCTATACTACTAATCCCATAGAGGGGCTACATAGGCAAATTAGGAAATTCACCAAAACCAAGGGCTCATTTACTAGCATAAATGCCTTGTATAAACAGGTATATTGTGCTATAAAGAAAGCGGAGGAGAAATGGACTATGCCTGTACATGATTGGGCATTGACTATATCTCAGCTCGACATTTTCTTTCCCAACAGATTGAAAATTGAGTTGAATTAAAAATTCGGTTTGACACAGTTTATTTAACACTCCCAGATTCTGATATCAGTTTTGACTTCGTCGATTCTTCTGTCAGTTAATTCACGCCTGTCAGGTTAAGTTGTGTCTAGTACAAAAATTATGCAAAATATCTTACCTTCCAGTTTTGGCAAATTCGACGTTCTTCCATGGTACTTCTTCTGTTTTTCGACTTTTTCCCTCTCTGGCCTCACTTTTTCTACAATTTTCTCCAATTCTTCTATCTTTTAACCTGTCACACTCCGAAAATTCCTTGGATGTTTCTTTAGATTATTATACCTTAAACTCATTTTACCTCACTTTTATTTCGCTTGCTTCCTTTTTATCATACTTTGAGCCTTTTTTTACTTGTTTTGCAGCAGCTCTTTCTTAACTTGACGCGTATGGTTTATTGAACACTTCCCATTTTCATAACAAAATCTACGTTACAATTGTTTTTCTTGAGAGCACTTTATGCAAATTTATTGCCTCGCTTTCTCACTCCGCAATTAAAAAATTCTGTAATGCCGCTTATGGTGGTTCGCTAGTAATGAGAATTGGTATTACCAAATCCATTATAAAAACAAGATTTTGTTGTTAAGTCTACTTATATGGTTAAGATGGCTCTAAAGTAGTATAAACGCTAATCAACTATGTTTTTAAAAAAAAGAGGAAATGTTTTTCATTTTGTTAATAGAAAATTGGTATGAAAATAGTCCAAAAGTTGCAGGTACACTTATAGTGGTAAAGTTGTAATTTTAATACACATATCTTTTTAGAATTGGCTTGAGACAAGCTGTAGGTTTTGTAAAAGGTTATATGGTACAAATAGGCAAAAAACTTAAGGTTATCAGCTATACACAAGCTTCCAGAAGATTTAAAAAGCTTAATTTGAAGATTGATGACCATAGAACCAATAAAGATGATTTGGAAAATATTAAAATTGCCGTAGATAGCACTAGAGTTAGTATCTACAATAATAACGGTGGGCATAATACTCGAAAAAGAAAATACAGTGGCTATGGTCAAGTAAGAAAACTACATGTTGTTTTAAACGTAAATGATAAGAATAGTGGTGTTGCTGTGCCGGTCTGCGATATGTTAGAGGAAGTCAGTGATAAATATAACATTTGTTCTATTCGAGCAGATGCGGCTTATGATATAAAAAGTGTGTATAAAGAATGCAGAATATTGTGCCTATTATTCGCCCTAGCTAAAATTTGTTTAGCTATCAGAAAGAAACAAGTAGAATATGAGAATTATGAAGATGGTATTAATGAATGGAAGAAAAAAGTTAAGTATGGAGCACGGTCTTATATTGAAGTCTTTTTCTATAGGTTATTTGGGTTTGGCTTGAAAAATAAATCAGAGGTAAATCGTGTGTTAATTAAGTGCTACTTACTGAACAAATTTACTGATATAGGTATGGCTAAATTTAAATTAGCTGCGTAAATTCATTGTGATTTACATGCCTATCAGTGCTATGCAACATAGCCAACCCGCATCAACCAGTATATTTTGGACTTCAGCTGGATGTTTTATTAGAGAACCCATTTTGCTATTTTATACGCTGTGCTTTCACTTATCCCATAGCTTTATGAAAATATGTTCCATATTCCCGCAACACCATAAGCAGCATATTTTCCTCGCTCAGCTTGTTTTTCCTACCTCCTTTAGCCTTTTTTCCTTATTTGCTTCCCGTAAAATCTCTACCATTTTATTAAATGTTACCTTTTTTACTCCTTTAACCTGCGAAATTTTTCATCATCCAACTCTTCTACTATTTTCACCTTTTCCCTCACTAAAAATACTTATCTTGCCATGTTTTTTCCTCTTATCCTAGTTTTTAAAGAAGTCTATTGTACTGAACGTTATGGTAAAGGGGACGGCAAAGCTTGTAAAGCAATTTTTTTATATAGCACGATTTAGCTATTTAATAAAAAGATTGTGGCTAGACCGAGAAATATAAGAGCTGAGAGAATATCAGTTGTTGCTGATGTTAGAATTGAAGAGGAAATAGCAGGATCGGATCTTAAACGATGGAGCATTATAGGAATGAAAGTGCCGATAAATGTTGCAGTGATTGACATTACAATCATGGAAATCACGAAAATGATCTCCACTTTTAAACTATGGAACCTCATTGCTAATACTACGAGTGAAATTGCAGATAAAATTACCCCATTTATAAGACCTATCATAAATTCTTTTATAAGTATTCTTTTTGCATTTTGCTCAGTTAGATATTTTGTTGCGATTGCACGGATAGTTAGTGTTACCGTTTGGGACCCTGCATTTCCGCTCATTGATGCAATGATTGGCATAATTATTGGTAGTACTATAAAACTTTGTATTACGTTATCGAAAAAGCCAACTACTATAGAACATATTGTTGCAGCTAAGAGGTTAAACAATAACCAAGGTAACCTTTTAATTATAGTTTTATGTATAGGGGCATTTATATCAGATTTAGAAGATACACCGCTTATTTTAAGTACATCCTCTTCTGCTTCTTGTTGAACGATTTTGATTACATCTTCAATAAGGATTACACCTATAATTTTACCATTCCTATTTACTACTGGAGCTGATAATAGAGAGTAATCTTTAAATATTCTTGCTACTTCTTCTTGATCCATTCCAGTTTTAATTATTTTTATATCTTGACTCATTATCTCTTTTATTATTGTTTCTCCTGAGTAGGATATTACCTTATTTAAGTTGAAACTACCTATGGGCTCTAATTTCGAGTTAATGATGAAAATTTGATAAAATGTTTCTGGTATTTTTTTATAGTTGCGCAAGAATTCCATTAGCTGATTTATCGTCCAATAATATGGAGCTATAACCATATTTTTATGTATCAACCTTCCTGCACTTTCTTCTGGGTATGATAACAATTCCTCTACTAATTTTTGAGTTGCATTGGGTAAGTAGTTAAGTATATTTTCTATAGACTTTCTATCCAAGTCTTTCACTATGGCTACTATGTCTTCTACATTAAGAAGCATTAGCAACTTTGCTGTATTTTCTATTCCCAATATTTCTATGATCTCTATTTGTAAATCTGGTACCACATGCACTAGGGCATCACTTAACAAATGTTGATCGAGGATACTAACTAATTTCTCCCTGTGATCACTGATCGAAGTAGATAAAAAATAAGCTAACTGAACGCTATCTATCGTTTTTACAATATTACAAACATTTTCTAATTCTTGATTATCGAGTGACTCTATTAAGTCATCAATAGCCTTTTTGTCTAAACCATAATGAGAATTTGTTTTAATATTCATTACTTTACCTTATTTTTTAATAAATATACACACTTGATTTTGTTGAACATTCAAGTATAATAAAATTATTTTGAATTAACTATTATATGGTTAAATTTCTATTTTGTTTGCTGTTATTGTTAGTGATAATAAATATATTAAAATCTAAAGTATAATGAAAACCCATCCAGAAATCCTTGAATACTTTCAAGGCTTAAATAAAAGTATTTCTCTTATCAGGAGGTGTCTTTGACATAGAAAAATTAAAGTTGCGTCTTGAGGAACTGGATTCTCAAGCGTCGAATGATAATCTATGGCAAGACAATCAAAAGGCACAAGAAATTTTAAAAGAACGTTCTAAAATTAAGCATGACATAGAATCGTTTTCAAAGCTAGAAAGCGATTACAACGATGCCATCAGCTTGATGAAATCTGCTATTGATGAGAATGATGAAGAATTTTTTTCTGAAGTTGAAAATGAATTAGCCAAGCTAGAGAAGTTAATCAAACTTAAAGAGACAGAATCCTTATTTACTGGTGAAGCAGATAATAATAACTGCTTTTTGGAAATCCACTCAGGAGCTGGCGGAACAGAGAGCAATGATTGGGCTGAGATGCTCATGCGCATGTATACAAGATGGGCAGAAATTTATCACAACTTTAAAGTTGAAGTTGTAGAAAAATTAGATGGTGATGCGATTGGTATAAAATCTACAACAATAAAGATCATCGGAGAAAAAGCTTACGGGTGGGCAAAAAGCGAAAGTGGAGTTCATAGATTGGTGAGAATATCACCATTTGATGCAAATGGTAAACGTCATACCAGTTTTGCAAGTGTTGGAGTCACTCCAGTGATCGAAGATTCAATAGATATTATTGTGGATGAAAAGGATTTAAAGATCGACACTTACCGTGCTTCTGGAGCAGGTGGTCAACATGTAAATAAGACTGAAAGTGCGGTACGTATTACCCATATTCCAACAGGCGTTGTAGTTCAATGTCAAAATGGTCGTTCTCAACATAGAAATAAAGATGAGGCACTTAAGCTACTTAAAGGACGTTTATACCAAATTGAACTGGAAAAAAAAGAACAAAAGATGGCTGAGGAATATGGTAAAAAATGTGATATAGGTTGGGGCAATCAAATCAGATCATACGTTATGCACCCATATCAAATGGTAAAGGATTTAAGGATTGGACATGAAGTAGGTAATATAAACTCTGTTTTTGATGGTAATATAGACTGTTTCATAGTTAGCGTGTTAGAGTTAAAATAAGGTTTGCTGAAAGTTAAGTTTTATGCTCCGCTAATAAGGTAAAAAGAAAACCAAAACCTATTGAGAAAAATGGAACAATTTTGTGGATATATCTATTATCCAAGTAGCTGATGAAAATGGCAACTCGTTTCTTATGGGCACAAAAATGTAATATGAAGAGAAATCTTCGTACATTAAGTTGTAGCCGCGCAACGTCTGCCATTGATGATTATTTCACCTACTGTAACTGCTGCTAAAATAAAGCAGTAATACACTTGTGTTAACAAAGAAATAGGTGAGACAGAAGCAATGCTACCTGCTAGCAGCAGCTGGGAACCATAAGGCAAAATGCCTTTTGTAACGCAAGCAAAAATGTCTAACAAGTATGCACTACGGTATGACGGAATATTATGCTTTTGCGCGAGCCTTCTTGCAATATCGCCACTTAATAAAATAGCAATGGTATTATTAGCAACTAAAACAGTAAACATAGATGCTATGCCCGCTATTACAAATTCAGCTTTAGTTTTTGTGATATTGCTTTCATCGATAAGTTTGTGTAATGCCTTTTGACCCTGCTTGTACATTATATGACTCAATCCGCCAATAAATAGAGCAAATATCACTATCTCGTTTACTTTTTTGAAACCGTCATATATGTCATGAGAGAGTTGAATGATAGTATAGTCAAAAAAAGTCATCCCTAATACACTAGCGACAATTATATTTATAGTTATTGTTACTAAAGTAGTAACTTCAAATAACCCCATGATTATTAAAGAAATATAAGGAATAATCTTTATTACTGATAAATAATCTAAATTTGATGTAGGAATAATCTCTGTACTATCTGCAGTAACTGCCAGATAGACAAATGTTATGATGCTGGCAACAAATGCTACTTTAGAATTTACTTTAAGTTTATCCTTTATCGTAGCCCCCTGTGAAGAAACAGATGCAATAGTAGTGTCAGATATCATTGAAAGGTTATCACCAAATACGGCACCCCCAACTACAGTTGCAGCTCCGATTTCAAGACCAAAAGCCCCACTTTTTGCTAAGTTAACAGCTATTGGTACCATTAATACAACAACTCCCATAGATGTACCAATTGCAGTTGATATAAAAGCGGAAGCCAAAAATACTCCAGGCAGTAGTAATCTTGCTGGAAGAAAGTTGAGAATTAAATCAGCAACGGTATCTGCACTACCAATTGATTGAGTCACCACAGAAAATGCTCCAGAAAATAGGAAAATTAAACACATAGTAAGGGTATTTTTATCACCCATACCCTCGATGACAGTATCGATGTTACGTTGAATTTTACTTGCATTGCGTGCAATAGCAAAAAATAGCGCTGGTAGTAGGCAGATTACCGGTGAAACTTGGTGAAGCGGATTATCAATTCCGATGAAGGAAAAATAGATACCACTTCCAAGGTATAAGACCAAAAAAATAAACAAAGGAAAAAAAGCTGTCATTTTGCTGCCTTAAAACTTATAATTATAATCAATTAAGTGGTTTCAGGCAAGCTTGGTTTTCTGCAAGTTGATAACAGTCTTTGAGACTCTCAAGTTACGCTATGGAAAAATGTGTTGACCATTGTACCATAATATATAGCATCAAAATATAGTATGAGGTAAAGCTATGGTAATGACATATGAACAGTGGAACATAATATTAGGTGTAATTGATCAAGAGGTAAATTTAAGTAAAGACAATGTAATTGAAAGAATAAAAGAGCTATTAAAGGAAGTAAAGATACTAGGGCAAGCAGAAACATCAAGAATGTTAGAAGAGATATCGCATGGATTAGAAGTATCAAGCAAGATTCCAAGAGTACAAGAGACACAAGAACCATTAAAAAAGAGACTAAAGGTGGTAAATGTACCACAGACACCAGAAGAAGCAAAAAAGATACTAAAGGAGACAGGGATATCAAATGCACAAAAGATGGTAAAAAGAATGCTAAAAAGATTAGGTGTAAAAGAGACATCAGGAGAATCAAAAGCAGTGGTGCTAGAGGATATGCTAGATGCACTAAAGATCTCAGAAAAGGTACCAGTGATGCTAGACGCACGAGAGACACTAAAGGCACTAGAGGTACTGAAGAGAGAAAGTAGAAATATGTATAAAAAGTGGGAAGAAAATGAGTTTAATGTAAATTATTGGTTTACAGTAAATTACAATATACTACGTAGTGCGCATGATCAACACACATTACTGAGTTTAGCTATTAGTCTTCGCCTAAAAAATGTAGTAGATGCTCTGCTTAAAGTAAAAAGAATCAGTATTAACGCAAAAAGTCCATTTTTTGAATGGACTGCTTTACATTGGGCTGCTGAAAAAGGCAATGTAGAAATAGTACTCAAACTAATAGAAAAAGGGGCAAGTGTTAATCAGTTTGGTTCGTGTGGATGGACTGCTTTACATCTTGCTGCTGCAAATGGTAATATAGAAATAATAAAGATCTTAGTAAAAAATAGGGCAAATGTTAATCAGAAAAATGTAGCAAAATTGACTGCTTTGTATGAAGCTGTTAGAAACAGGCATAAAGAAGTAACAAAGTTCTTACTGCTTAATGGAGCCGATGTTAAGGAGAATGGAGCATGTGAGGTTAATGTTTTACATTTGGCTATTATGAAGAATGATAAAGAAATGGTGGAGTGCATAATAGAAAATGATAAAAATATTAGGGGAGATATTAATATGACGGATGCATTTGGACGGACTCCTTTATATTTGGCTGCTACAAATAATAATACATCACTATTAGAGATTCTATTACAAAATGGTGCAGATGATAATATAGAGGATAGATTAAGTGGATTTACTCCTTTACACATTGCTGTTATAAGTGGCAGTTTGCAAGCAGTAGAGCTCTTATTAAAACACAATAAAGCAAAATTAAAGTTCCTAGAAGAATTCAAGGTCCTATTACAAAATGGTGCATATGACAATCTAAAGGATAGATTGTATGTACGTACTCCTTCATGGGTTACTGCTATAAATAAAATTTTAGAAGAAGTAGAGCTCTTATTAGAACACAACAAAGCATATATTAATCGGAAAGATAGATGGGGATGGACTGCTTTTGATTATGCTTTCATACGTAACGATAGAGGATTAATAGATATTCTAATAGGCCATGGAGCAGATATGAATATAAAGGATCCACTTAAAATACTATTCGCTGTTTCTCCAAGTAATATTTTTGTAGCACGCCCTCTCCTAGAGCAATTGGAGGTATGTGATGATTTTTCGAAATTAATTCAAGCCTACAGTTTACATTATGCTGCCGCACATGGTGATATACAAAGCATACGTTATCTATTAGAATCTGGAGTAGATGTTAATGCAATTAGTGATTCAGGATTAACTCCTTTGCATTATGCTGCCAATAATGGCCATGAAAAAGTAGCAGAGATCTTAATTTCCCATGAAGCAGCAGTTAATCTACAGGATAATCTAGGGATAATTCCTTTAGGTTATGCTATTGACGGTAAACATTTGAAAACAATAAAGACCTTAATACCCTGTACAAATCTTTTGTTGCAGGATAATTGTGGTGAAACTGTAAAAGATTTAGATGAACGTAAAGGTGCAAGTAATTTTTCAGACAAAGCAGAAAAAAGAGTACGAGCTCTGAGAGAAAGAGTAACACCTTTAGTTAATGATATTGCAAATGTGCAGTCAAAGCCTAGTACTGAAGTGTGTCCAGCTAAAATAGATGGAATAAAAGAACGAAGAGCACATAGTCCTTGCAGATGGACATATCGCAAAAGAAAGCTCAGTACTGAAATGAATTCAGATTCTAGTACAGAAACAGATGAGTGTAACGATAGGTGGTCATACGGAAGGTAGAGTAACTATTGTTCAGAAATGTAGTTCATTTAACCGATAATTGATATTTTTTGATGTTTATTATAAATAATGGAATGCCACAAAGCCATATTAGTAGAAGACAATAACGTTAGACTCGATAGGTATATCAGAAAAATTTTTCCAGACCTGAAGCAATCTGTAATTGAGAAGTCTTTAAGGAAAGGATTAATCAAAGTTGATAATTGTAAGGCAAAACCCAGCGATAGAGTGAATTCTGGGCAAACTATAACGATAAGATACTTAGATTATATTGAAAACACTAATTCTGATCGTAAATATAATGAAAAGCTAGCAAATCTACTAAGAGAGAACATATTATATGAAGACGAATATATATTAGCTATAAACAAACCCGCAGGAGTAATTGTTCAAGGCGGTATAAAGGTAAAAATTAGCATTAGTGATTTGCTTGACCAAATAAGAGAAGGGGAAGTATTTAAAATTGTCCATAGACTCGATAAAGATACAAGCGGAGTGATCATATTCGCGCGCAATGCTAGTGTTGCCAGATACCTTATGGAAGAATTTAAAGGACGGAGGATAAAAAAAACTTACCTAGCATTAACTTCTGGTATACCGAGCAAGGATAATGGAACAATAGACTATCCATTAGCAAAAAAATATGTTTCAGGGCAAGAAAAAGTGGTTATTGATGAAGACTCACCTCAAAATGCCACTACGTATTTTTCAATTATATCAAGGTTAAAACATAATGTTGCTTATTTAAAATTACAACCAATTACCGGTAGAACCCATCAGTTACGTGCACATTTAGCTCATATAAATTGCCCTATTCTTGGTGATGGTAAATATGGTGGTAAAAAAGCTTTTATTAATGGAGCAGTAAATCAGATTCACCTTCATTCGCATTCTTTATCTTTAAAATTACCAAATAATAAAGAAATTACTATCACTGCTCCTGCCCCTAAACACATCGAAAAGTCTATTGAAGTGCTATCTTTCGACTGAACGATTTCACCAATCAACTTTTCTGTCTTTGGCTTTAATTTGAAGTACAGATATTAGGCTAATTAATGCACAGATAGTAAGGTAAATCCCTGCTGCAAGTTTTGTTTCAGTTCTTTCTATAAGCCACATGCATATCGATGGAGAAAGGCCACCAAAAATACCTGCTGATATGTTATGAGCTAAACTGAAGCCGGTACACCTAACTTTCGTTGGAAATAACTCACAGGCGAGAGAATTATATATTCCAAAAGATGCACCTATCGGCACACTTATTAATAGGAAAGTGAGCGTTATAATATAGTGATTATTATGTGATAATAGCGAAAGTGCCGGCAAACTGATGCAAGCTAAAGCTACTAATGTAGGAATTATCACGTTTTTTCTTCCAACTTTATCAGACAGTATTGCAAACAGCACTGCAGACGTTCCGAATGTGATTTCAACCACAATCCTTACTACATTTTTAATATCAATGCCTGAGAAAGTAAGTTCTTTGACAGATATGTTGTAAAACATGATTGCTGAATAAACAATTGCATTTTGGGCAACGCCAAGCCCAATTGCTAGCACAAATGCCTTTTTATAGTCCCTGATTAATTCTAAAAATGGAGAATCAGATAAGCTTTTATTTTGACCATGAATTTTATATGCTAGGCTCTCTTCCATTATGTATCTTATTAAGAAGCCTATTATGCCCATAATAAAGCAGAAATAGAAGAGCAACCTCCAGCCCCAAATTTCATAATTTTCACCTGTAAATTTTTTGCAAATAGCTATCATTACAAAACATGTAATAGAACCAAGAGCACCACTGAAAGCTTTCATGCTACCTAAAAAGCCTAGATTTTTTTTATCGCTTGAATGCTCTATCAAAAAGGCTGAGTTGATACTCGTTTCCCCTCCTGTTGCCATTCCTTGTATTATTCTACAAAGCAGAAGTAATATAGGAGAAAATATTCCTATTTCTCTAAAACTTGGTATAATTGCAATTGCAGTAGACGATATCGAAGTTAATATTACGGAAGTCAGCAAAATTTTCCTCCTGCCATACTTATCTCCAATGTAACCAAAAATAAATCCACCAAGTGGTCTGAATCCAAACCCAATCGCAAAACTGCCAAGAAATTTAATTGTGCTTAAATAATCACTTTCTGAAGGAAAAAAAACGTTGCTTATTATATGTGTTAAAACTCCAAATAGAGTTACTTCATACCATATAATCATATTGCATATTATGCTTGATAGTACTGCTTTTTGAATATCATTCATGACTTCCGATTTACCACACTTTACTATAAAATTTTTACTCAATAACCTTTAGAGATAACTCGCATAAATGTTTATTGTCCACTTTAGAAGGAGCACCCATTAGAACATCTTCACCCTGCTGATTCATAGGAAAACAGATTACTTCACGAATGTTTGGCTCATCGGCAAGTAGCATAACCATTCTATCAACCCCTGGTGCTATACCGCCATGAGGTGGCACTCCAAACCTGAATGCACGCACAAGCGCACCAAATTTTGTATCAACTTCTTCTTTACTGTAGCCTGCAATGGCAAAAGCTTTGTACATAATATCCAGTTTGTTATTACGAATTGCCCCACTTGACAGCTCTATTCCATTGCAAACAAGATCATATTGGTAAGCAAGGATGTCCAGTGGATCTTTTTCTTCTAAATCCTTCAAGCCATCACGCGGCATGGAGAATGGGTTATGAAAGAAATCTATTTTTTTGCTTTTATCATTATACACAAAGTATGGAAAATCGATGACCCAGCAGAACTTGAAGATATTGTCATCTATAAGACCTAGTTCTGATCCCAAAAGAGTACGCACTTTCCCTGCAATTATTGCTGCTTCATTTTTCTTATCAGAAGCAAAAAACACACTATCCCCAGGCTCTATATTTGTTATTTCTTTTATAGAATTTAGCCGATTGTCATTGAGGAATTTAGCAATTGGTCCTTTTGCAATGCCGTCCTTATCAAATGTTATATACCCAAGACCTTTAGCGCCAAACTCTTTTTGTGCATGTTCTATTTTTTTATCAAAGAAGCTACGAGGTTCCTCTGCTGTTTTGGGGGCGGGGATGGCTCTGACTACCATACTGCGTTCAATATTGTTTTTGAAAATATTGAACTCTGAATCACGGAAAATTTCTGTAACATCGCTGATTAATAATGGATTACGTAGATCTGGCTTATCAGAGCCATATTTGAGCATTGCGTCTTTGTATGTAACGCGCGGAAAATCTTTATCAACTGATTTGCGAGAGAATTTAGCAAACACTTTATATAAAGTAGATTCAATAACTTGAAATATATCCTCCTGAGTTACGAAAGACATTTCAAGGTCTAGCTGATAAAACTCCCCAGGAGAACGGTCAGCCCTTGCGTCTTCGTCACGGAAACATGGGGCAATTTGAAAATACTTATCAAACCCTGAAACCATGAGTAGCTGTTTAAAAATCTGCGGAGCTTGTGGTAATGCATAGAATTTACCAGGATTCAGCCTACTTGGCACTAAGTAGTCACGTGCTCCTTCAGGAGATGAAGCAGTAAGTATTGGAGTTTGAATTTCTAAAAACCCTTGCTCTATCATGATCTTCCTGAGTTCTGCGATGATTTGTGAGCGCAGAATAATGTTGTTACGGGCTTTTTCACGCCTTAAGTCAAGAAAACGATATTTAAATCTCATGTTTTCTGGGTATTCTTGCTCACCGGCGATACTTGCTAATATACTCCTTTCTTCTTTTGCTATCTCTTCATCACGGTGGAACTCAACTTCCGACTCAATGCACAAATTATTAACTATAACTTCAATTTCCCCTGTGGAAATAGAGCTATTTACCGTATCTTCAGTTCTAGCTTTGACTGTTCCTGTGACAGTAATCACACTCTCTGATTTTAAATTTGATATCTCATCAAAAAAGTCTTTATCATTATTGAACACTAGCTGAATTCTTCCATAGAAGTCTCTTAAATCAACAAAGATTAGGTTACCATGGTCACGTTTGCGATACAGCCATCCAGAGAGGGTAACTTCCTTTTCTACATCACTCTTCCTTAATTCGTTACACGTGTGAGTCTTATAGCAGTTCATTTAATTCAAATTTCTAGAATACAGAAAGATTATAAAATAAATTAACCTTTGGGCAAGCTAATATCTAAAAATCCTTTACAAACGATTCTGATTTGGATATACTTTTTTATGTGTGTTGAAGTATATTTATGACTCCTGAAGCATTACAAAAAATTCTAGCTGAAGAAAGATTCTGTATTAAAGAAACTTTCTAGCACTATTATCAAGGATGATTTAGAAAAAGTAAAATCAATTTTTGAGAAAAATAGTTCTATTATTAAAGATGTTGTTGCTGAGGTTAATTTCGCAAGCGGTAGAAATTTGTTAAGGTATGCTGTTGATAACAAAATGGCTAAGTATTTAATAGAGCAAGGTGTAAGTTTTACAGCTGCAATCAGAAAGGCGATCCCAGATTTGGAAGCAATAAAATCAATCTGTGAGGTAAATAAATCTATAGTTAAACGTGAGTTACAGAGAGATGTTAGCATATTAGAGTATATAGCTCTTAATAGAAGTGATGTTAATGACATTATAAAGTACCTAGCTGAGCAAGGTGCAAACCTTAATGCAGTGGATAGTTGTGGGTGCTACTTGCTTCAGACCAATTTCCACATGCCTGATTGATTGAACTTTCAGGCATACTTACCAACAATATTTACTAATCGATCAGTTAATCTTTTATCTCCAAGCACTGCATCTCCAAATTCATTTTTAGCCCATTCACTTGCCATTTTTATATCCTCAATATTTGCACACTTTAATATTCTAATCCTTTATTTTTATGTCCATTTATATTTGTGGGTAATAGTAAGAACGCCAAAATGTAATGATAAAAGTACTAATTGTAGCTGTAGCAAGTCTTGATTGGCTGAAAAAAAGTAAACATTTTATGCGTATTATGTTAATTTAGTTATATTGCGGGCAATTTGTAGGATGCTAGAGCTGCATGAGACTTATAGTAAAAAAATGTTTGTCAGTTTTATTTCTCTTGCTGCTTGTAGCACCTGTTACATCTGAGCAGCAATCTTATTCGGATGAGATTGAGGCCGACTTTCAAGATTTGAAAAGAAATCTGCCATCCTTAAGAAACATGCTATTTTTAGATCCTGTACCAGATTCAAATTATGATGATAGAGATGGCAAAAAAAGTGTTGATGGTGATAGTGCATCATACCGAATCACCAACATTAAAAAGCACAAAATGCGCATTAAATTCTGCAGGGATATCAGTACAACTTATTGTCGATAGGGATGGCAGCATTACTCTGATGGTCCCACTGGAAAAAAGAGCGTGGCATGCTGGTATAAGTTATGCAAAAGTTCAAATAGATAATGTGGTTAAAGAGCTACAAAAGCTGAATGATTATTCTATAGGTATAGAGATTGTAAACACAGGGCTTGAGCCTTTTCCAGAAGAGCAAATGAAATCTGTCAAAGATCTGATTTTATACCTCATGAAACGCTTTAAAATTAGAAAAGATATGATATTTAGTCACGCTGAAATAGGTACTATAGTATATAACTCAGCCATTGAAAGCTACGCAATGCGTAAGCCCGATCCACATAAGTGGTTTGATTGGGAATTATTAGAGAAAAATGGCATCGGACTGCATATAGGTGATAGAATCAGTCCTCAAGATGCAAGACAAAAAGTAAATGAGGTTTTGTATAAGGTAGGTGATAAGAGTGAAAATATTTTGAAATTAAAAAAAAGGTTGAACAATTTTTTTTATAAAATACTGCCTTGGAACGACAAAGAAGGTAACACTGACAATAGCGCTGATTACTCAAATGAGTTTGATGAGAATTTTGCGTGGGTTATCAATCAGTTTTCAATGCACCACTTGCCGAAAGAAATTAGAAAAGACTTGCCTCTAAAATTAGAACAGGAAGATATTTTGCCTAAATTTTTAAGTGAATATGGCAATTGTATTTTCAACAAATTCACATCTTTTAGTAATAAAATTGAATCAAGTTTACAACCACCATTTTTGAATGAAGAGGATTACAAGCGTTTATTATCTTCTTTTGCAGAATATAAAAATAATATTTCTTCTAGTGCATTTGCTACGCTCATGTACAAGATTAAGCTATATTACGACTCTTATCTAAGGTATAATATAAGATCTTCGCTTTATATGCCATTTAAGCTTAATATATTTACAAAGTTGGATATTTTAAAGAATGAAATATTGTCTTTTAAGTCTATAAGCTCTGAAAAGGCTATAGAAGTTTCGAGTTTAATTAATGAGTTTAGGTCAAAAATTTTATCTGATTTCCAAAATTTTGAGAAGCAATGGTTTCAAGAATTTAAGGACACTTGGAAACAAAAATTTATACCAGATATGGAAAAGCAAATGTCTTGGACTGCGCTGCATAAAACTGTGTTGGAATATTTAGAAGGAGCGAAGAAAAGAGTCTAATGATTATTGCAATAGCCACAGATACTTGAGCGTTTATCAGTTGAGCAGAAGAAAACATCAGATAAATTACAAGCACTGCGTTTTTTTTACTTATGCTAACAATTTTTTGTGGTGAAAACTATTTATGGTTCAACCTGAACAAGATAATTCAAAGGTTGCAATTACACATAGGATATAAAAAAATTTCTAAATGAGACTCATGTAGTATTGGGATGACAGAGTTCAAAAAATAAGTTACTTTTTTTATTTTTGGTAAAAAGTAGTCCATGGGTATTAAAATTGCACCTTCTATACTTTCAGCAGATTTTGCAAAATTAGGGGAGGAAGTAAAAAGAATTAGCGACTTGGATGTAGATTATATACACATAGACGTTATGGATGGAAATTTCGTTCCAAATATTACAATAGGTCCGAATGTTATCTCTGCAATACGTAAATATAGCAATCTTCCTTTTGATGTACACTTAATGATTAAATCTCCTGGTGACCATATTGAAAGCTTTATAGAAGCTGGTGCTGATATTATCACTATACATGCAGAAGCAGAGATACACCTTGAGAGGCTAGTAAGAAGGATAAAATCATACAAAAACATAAATAATACGAAAAAAACAATACAAGTTGGAGTTTCAATTGTCCCTTCAACTTCTCCAAGTATGCTTGAATATATAATACATGAGCTAGATATTGTGCTAATCATGACAGTCAACCCTGGATTTGGAGGACAGGAGTTTATTCATTCGCAGCTGCACAAGATATCTATTATAAAGAAAATGATACAGGACCGCAACCTTAAAACGCAAGTTTCAGTAGATGGTGGAGTTAACTTTTCTAATGCAGCTGATATAATAAAAGCAGGTGCAGATATATTAATTGCTGGATCATCAATATTTAAAGCTGAAGATATGAAAAAAGCTGTAAATGATCTTAAAAATCCATTGTTATAACCCTCCTAATAAACTCCTTCAATTAACTCACCCTTTCTAATCAAGACATAACCAAATTCAAGGGCTTTTCTACTTAGATTCTTCATAACCCTGTCTTGATAAAGTTTCTCATAATAATCAATTCCTTTTTCTACATATTCTTTTCCATATTTTAGCATATTGTAAAAAATACATGCCAATTTTCTTGCTGTAGCAGTAATTGCTTTCGGTATCTCTAGTCGCTTCTTTAAAACCTCCTGCAGTATGCACCAAGTGCAGTCTTGATACACAGCAAGGCATTCGCAGCACGATTTACAACCTTACGCGTTCTTGTTCCAATAATTTTCCCTCCTGTAATTTTATTAGCAGGACTCAACCCGAGCCATAAAGAAAAATGCTTTTCTGTCTGCCATTTATTGTGATTTATACCTGTTTCTGAAATGATAGTCTGTATACTTAATACATCAAGTCTTGGAACTTTAGTAAAATCCACTCCCGTTATTCGATATAAATCTTCGTCTACGGCAAAATCTGGACTATTCTTCTGCTTCCACTTTTTTATTTTATTCAATGTTCCGTTCTCATTCAACTTTGTTTCAAATGTTTTATAGTAATTTTCTATACTTTTATCATATTCGGTTTGAAAAAAAGTATATGCTGCATATTCTTGTTTCAATACAAACAAGTATTCTTCTCTATAGTCGCCTGTTAGTACTTTTGCTATAGTATGTTTATCGTTCTTCATATTCGAACTTCTAAATTCAGCTAGTTTTTCAGGGTTCCTCTCTCCTTCAATTATTGCTTTAATAATTTTCATACCTGTTACACCGTTGATATCACTACTAACCTAAGGAAGCAGCTCAAAATTATAGAAAGAGGCAATAATATTTAACCATAGGCGTCAAGTTAAGGAAAAGTAGCATAAGAAAGAAGAGAAGCGGTAAAAATTATTTTAGACATTAAACGACAAAATTAGTAATTTATAGATTCTTTAAAAAAAATTATCTTATTTTAGATCAAAACTTCTCAAAAAAATAAATATAACAAATAAGATACCTATCTTAAATGGTTGCTATATTGGGTATATTCTCTTAACTTGACGCCTATGGTTTATTTAACACTCCCGAACATTTTGCGTAATAAAATATACGATACAATTACTCTCCTTGAGTTTACTTTGTGTAAATTTGTCGCTTCCCTTGCCCACTCTACAATTAAATAACTCTGCAATGTCTCCTATTTGACTGGCCAACAATGAGAATTGGTATAAAATCACAACTTTATCACTATAAATATAGTTGCCACCTTGTATTTTTAGACTATTTTCGTACCTATTTTCAATAGCTTCACTGACGTAATGAAAAATGTTTCCCCTTTTCTCAAGAAATTTGCTATATTTGTTTTGGTTACTGACTCTCATTTTTTGTGTCATATTTTTTCTTCAAGGGTTAAATGGCTATTTTATAATGAATTTTGTCAGTAACTGCCACTTCTTTTCATCTGAGCTATGCAACAAAGCCATTCCAGTGGTCAAGCACTGGAATGACACCTTGCCTTACAGAACGTTCTTACAGCTCTATATCACGCTACAACTTATTTGTTTATTCTTGGCTTTAAAGGAAATCTAATAGATGCTACATAGAAATCCAGACGAGTTTCTAAAGTCTATTCCAAGAGATAAACGCATAATGTGCCTTGATATGGGAGGAAAACAAATAGGCGTAGCATTTAGTGATAAAACACAGCTTATAGCCACAGCTCATAGTATATATTACAGAAGAAATATAAGCAAAGATTTAGGTTGTTTACATAGAATACTTAAAGAAAATGAAGCTGGATCAATGGTAATAGGACTACCATTCACAATAGATGACCAAGAGACTGAATGGTGTAAAGCAATAATCCAATTCGCAAATAAAATAATAAAAAAATGTAAAGTAAACATATACCTACAAGACGAAAGTTTATCAACATCTCTTGCAACTCACGCACTAAAAATTACGGGAATATCAATCACAAAATCGAAAAAAATAGATGATAAAATTGCTGCATGTATTATTCTGCAACGAACATTAGATAAGATAAACACCATCAAATAGTTTTTTTTAAACTGAATTCATGTAAAATTACTTAATAAAACAAGAGCTTTTCGTATAAGCATGACAAATTGCTGTAGCAAGAGCATCAGCAGTATGGTGACATTTTATGTTTAAGTTTTTAACTATTTGCTTCACCATAAATATAATCTGATTCTTATCAGCATGGCCATTTCCGGTAATGCTCTTTTTTATATAGTTCGCATCATATTCATTCATGGTCAAATCCGTCATTTGTAATACTAAAATTGCAATTGCTCTTGCATATCCTAAAGTTAGTGAAGATTTTGGATTCTTATTAACAAAAATTTTTTCTACAGCAGCTTCATTAGGAGAGTATAGAAAAATTACTTTCTTTAATTGTTCAAAAATTATATTTAGACGTTCACCTGTACCCAATTTACCATCAGTTGATATGGTCCCACCACCCAAAAATTTAATATTATTCTTTTCTTTCAGGCTGATAATGGCCCAACCAGTCTTACTCATCCCTGGATCTAGACCTATTATTTTAATCACTTAATAAAGGCTTAACCAATAAATAAACAAAAATAAAAATATCCAGACTAGATCGACAAAGTGCCAATACCAAGAAGCAAATTCAAAGCATAAGTGATCTTGAGGTGTAAATTGATCTTTTCGAGCTCTAAATAAACATACTGACAAAAATATTATACCCATTATAACATGAACGCAATGAAAACCAGTAATCATGTAAAAGTTAGATGTATAAATAAGTTTTTCTCCTGCTTCTTGTAAAGAAAAACTTGCTTCATGATACTCAAGTGCTTGGACTATTATAAAAAAAACTCCAAGCAATATAGTCATAGACAGCATTTTAATCATGCTCTTTTTATCATTTTCAAGTAAAAAATGATGTGCTGAAGTAATTGTTGTACCAGAAAGTAATAATATCAACGTATTCATAAATGGTAACGACCATGGATCAGGTGGTAAAATCCCTTCAGGGGGCCATTCAACTTTTTTTGTAGGAGAAAACGCTTCAAATAAAAAAACCGGATCAAGCCAGGCTTTAAAGAATGAACAAAAGAACGCTATAAAAAACACAACTTCCGAGAGGATAAATAAGTACATTGCAAGCTTGAGTCCATGTTTTACAATGGCAGTATGGCATTTATCATAAATTGCCTCTCTTATTACATCTCTCCACCAAAAAAACAGTATCCATGATACTGCAGAGATCCCCAGAACTAAACCAAATATTCCAGAAATTTGTTTATGGAGTGCACCAATTAACCCAAGTGCAAGAACAAGAATTGCTAATGATATAGCAATTGGCCAGGGGCTTGGGTCCACTAAATGAAAATCATGTTCTTTACTTTTCATATCATCTCCAAAAATACGTATCAAGCATACAAATTAGCTTAAAATTGTCAATATTTCTTAAAATCTTGATCAAATTCTGAAAAATTATATGCGCTATTCCAAAAATCTAACTCAAATTGCACGCTTATTCTAAACAATTCAAGCATTCTTCTTCTTTCTTTTTCTCCTACTTTTTGGCAATACTCATCAACAATACTTTCCAAAGCGATGCATCCAGACCCTATTAAATTACTGCTATAAAAATCAAACCAATCTCTATATCTATTGTTTTTCTTAATTTTATTTCTCATACTGTCAACAACAACCTTATATATAAAATGGCAAGAGTATAAAACTGTTATAGCTTCATAAGTGTCGCTATATGAGGTAGATAAAAGAAAGTTAGTGAAATTAAAGCACTTGAGAGACTTCTCTCCAAAACTTATGGAATACACAGTAAAGTAGTGCTTATATAAAACTCTCACAATGGCTATTGTGCCCTGAGCTACTTCAATGAGTGAGGTAATATTGCTAAGATCTTCTACTTTGGATGCAATGATCAATATGGTACGAATGTAACCATCTAAAAATAGTGCATCCTGCTGGATATAGAATTTAAAACTCTCTATATTTAAAGTACCGTCCATTAACTCAACATTAAAAGGGTGATTAGCTACATCCCTCAAAAGATTCGATCCATAACAATTCCTAATTATATTACTAAACATATAAAATACTAAAAATCAAGATTCTGACACGAGTTGCCCTATATTAGATTATAAGTTGCGACCTGCGTTATAATAGATCTCATCCCAAAACACCAATTCTAGTTCCAGCCCTTTCCTAAAAAACCCACGCATCTTTCTCTTTTCACAATCGTTAGTTTCCTTATATAATTTATTTGTAATATTAGTAACCTCATCAATCGCAGCATTCATTTCTTTGCTATCGTAAATGTTGATCCACTCTTTGTATTTGTTATTTCTAACCTCCTTGGGTGTTACCTGATTCATCATATAATCCACAATAATTTGGTATATATTGAAGCAAGGGTAAGATGCTGCCAAAGCCCCAGCAACAAAATTATGATATGCAGCGCATATGAAAAAATCAGTAAAGGCAGAACAGGCTCTTGATTTCTTGTGATTATCGGATAAATCACAATCTGCAAAATATTCTTTATATTGCTTACGAACATCAAACGTTCCTCTTGCCACATTTATTAAGCTGCTCATTATCTCAACGTCATTAGCTTTAGCTGCAATAATCAATAAAGCACGAGTACAATCCACTAAATATAAAAAATCCTGCTGAAGATAAAATTTGAACTTTTCATAATCTAGCGTATTATTAATCAATTCAACATTGAAAGGATGTTTTTTTATTTTTTCAATAAGATCAGATGATTCTCTTACAGCAATATCGTAAAATTCTTCTTTCGGTTTGTTAGACATATATGAACCTCACAAATATAAAAGCCACTAGAATTAGTATAAAAAACTAATTACACTTTAATAATAAGTTATTATATCAGTATCGAGCTAGGAATCAAAACTTTAAAGCAGTTCTACTTTTGTCTCCTATATTGAATTCTCTACAAAGATCAGCAGATAAGTCCATACTTTCCCAAGAAAATCCACCATCACTTTCTGACTTTTTACCGAAATGTCCATAATAGGCTGTACGTTTATATATAGGACGATTAAGCGATAAATGCCTGATGATACCTTTAGTTGATAAATCTATGTTACCTTCAATAAACCTTTTAATCCTCTTTTCATCTACTATATTCGTACCAAATGTATCAATATAGAATGAAGTAGGTTTTGAGACACCAATTGCATAAGAAAGCTGCACAAGGCAACGTTTAGCCAAGCCGGCAAAAACAATATTTTTAGCAAGGTATCTCGCCATATAAGCTGCTGATCTATCAACCTTGGTTGCATCTTTTCCAGAAAATGCTCCCCCACCGTGTGGAATATAGCCTCCATAACTATCAACCATAATTTTCCGTCCAGTTAACCCACAATCACCAACCGGTCCACCGATAACAAATCTACCTGTTGGATTAACTAAGAGATTTTCCTCAGGACACATCCACCCTTCAGGTAAAGATGAAATTATGTAAGGATAAATTATTTCCTTCACTTTCGATTGACTCAGACCTTCAGAGTGCTGTATCGAAACAACAACATTTTCAGCACACACTGGAAGGTTATTCTCATACGCCAAAGTAATTTGTGACTTTGCATCTGGGCCAAGCTTTACCTCTTTAACCATACTAATGATATTTTTTAGAATCAAGTGTGCATAAAAAATGGGTGCCGGCATGAGGCTTTCCGTCTCTGTTGTTGCATAGCCATACATTATGCCCTGATCTCCAGCGCCTTGATCCACACCTATTGCAATGTCATTTGATTGTTCATGTAGCAATATATTTATCTTCACTGTTTTCCAGTGGAAACCATCATGCTCATAACCAATATCTTTTATTGTATTTCGTACAATACTTTCAATCTTGTTATTTTCAATGTTAGGCCCAAACACTTCCCCAGCTATAATAACATTATCTTTGGTAACCAAAGTCTCTATTGCAGTACGTGAAGAAGAGTCATTAAAAAGGTATTCGTCAAGTATTGCATCTGAAATCTGGTCTGCTACTTTGTCTGGATGACCGGCTGCTACTGACTCACTAGTTACTAAATTCTTATGTAAAATTATCATCTAGTTACACAATATCAAAACTACTGTAAGTCTAAATGGTGGGTCTGGGAAGAGTTGAACCTCCGACCTCACGCTTATCAGGCGTGCGCTCTAACCACCTGAGCTACAGACCCATATTTATTCAAGCCAAAGCTTGCATATCATCTGTAGGTACAACATCAATAAAAGTCTTTTTATTTGCTGATTTTCTAAAACTGACCCAGCCTTCTATTTTAGCAAAGATTGTATGATCTTTACCCATACCAACATTTTTTCCAGGATGGAATTTTGTACCTCTTTGGCGTACAATTATGTTACCAGGAATAACCTCCCCATTCTTCTTTACTCCGAGCCTACGCCCTGCAGAATCTCTACCATTACAGGAACTACCACCTGATTTTTTAGTTGCCATATCTTACCTCTTACTTTTGAAGACTAATTTCATTGATACGAAGAACAGTGATATACTGCCTATGACCAATTTTCCTACGGTAATTCTTTCTTCTCTTTTTCTTAAAGATTATAATTTTTTTATCTCTACACTGCTCCAGCACTTCGGCTTTAACAATAGCACTAGATGAACAAGATAAGCCATTATTTGAAATACAAATCACTTTATTGATTTCCACTTCCTCTTTTTCTTCAGCTTGTAATCTTTCTACTTTGATTATGCTACCTTTTTTTACTAAATACTGCTTCCCACCAGTTTCAATCACTGCAAACATGACAAATATCAATTATCGTTATTAACACTAATCGTAAATGATGTTATACATACTGTCAATATAAATAAAAACACGAAATACTTCTATCTTTATCTACTTTTCCCTAGAGAGTAGTTAAGTTTTAAAAACAAGAGTTTTAAGGCTTGACTATTCTTAATTTCCCCTACTTTACTTCTTTCTAATGAAAATATCCGTTCAACAAAGTGGCAAAATAAGATAGACAAAAAAACATAGAAACAAATGGTCAGTGCGTGACACTGGCATCCAGTCCTTTTTCACAAGAAACGTTGTAGAGCGCTTTCGTGTTTACCAACTGAGTGCCCCTGGATCCCAGTGTCACGCACTGGGATGACAAGAAAAGAAACACTTCCATTTCAATTATTTGCACATTAGCCATACATCTGAACAGATACTAATTAAAACTTTAAGATGCTAATAAAAACTCAAGCTTTCACTAAAAAACATTCAATTAGAGCTTACAAATTAAAACTCATTCCAAGTTCAACTCCATGCGAAAGTTCATGGAACTTTTGCAGCTTATAGCCAGCAAAAACATTTGTTCTCTCAGAAAGTGGAAGATTAATACCAGAACCTATCTGGTAGGAAAAAAATCCTTCTACGTCTGTCCCTTGCTCTTCTGACAGAGGAATTTTAGCAACTCCTCCCACACCAAAAGTAATATAAGGAGTAATATCTGTACTTTCAAATTTATAATGATAATGAAGTTTTGCCATAATTCCCGCATCTAAAATCCCTTCATTAATAACAAGTTTAACTGCAGGGCCAAATGAAATTTTAACGCTATCTGTACAATGATAGCCAAGATCATAGTTAACACCGAGCATGCCATACGACGAAGAGGTGTATGTTCTATCTTTAATCCAATCAACTCCAAAAGATGGTACTGACAAAGAACAGCAGGCCAACAAAGTAAGTAATTTTTTCATTTTTATCCTCTAAAGATTAATACATGCGTATACAAGCATGTAAATATTAAAAATAGTATAAATTGCAAGTAAAAAATTGGAATTATTTTATTTTTTTTGTTATTTGCCTTTCTCTTGCAATTGCAAGACTTCTCTTTGGCACATCTTCCACTATAACGCTACCTGCTGCAACTAGAGAGTCATCATGCACATTAAGCGGTGCAATTAATGAACTATTGGCACCAATAAAACAATTGCTTCCAATATTTGTTTTATGTTTCTTTTTCCCATCATAATTACAAATAACGGTACCTGCACCTATGTTACTCCCCTGCCCTACCTGAGTATTTCCTATATAACTTAAATGCTTTATCTTAGTATTTATACCTATATCACTTGCTTTTGTTTCAACAAAATTACCTATGATTGCACCATCACCTATTGTTGTATTTTCACATTTGGCAAATGGACCAACCCTAACACCAGATCCTATTTTTACTCCAGGACCAAAAAAAACGTATGGATAAACAATCGAATCCATACCAATTTGCGTATCAAGAGAGAAAAAAACAGTCTCTGGAGAAACAAGCGTTACTCCAGAGTTAGTGAAAAACTTTCTTTTGTCTTCTTGAAGGTAAAACTCAGCCTTTGCAAGGTCATTCCTATTATTTATGCCAGTTGCCTCCTCCTCATCAGCAATAACGTAGCCAACATTTAAATTACTCTTTACTGCAATGGCAACGATATCGGTCAAGTAATATTCATGAGCTTGGTTATTACACTCTATTTTCTCCACCAATTCACGTAGATTCTTTTCACGTGCAACCATTATTCCGGCATTAGCAAGAAATTCCTCATCATTATTTCTACCATTTTGTGCTTCTACGATTTCTCTTAGGGAACCGTTCTCAATAATTAGTCTACCGTATCCTTTATTATTAGTTTTAAATCCAAGACAAACTAAAGCATTGCTCTCTCCCAAGCAGCTTATCATTTTAGTTATTGTGCTGCTTTTTATTAGTGGAGTATCCCCATACTGCACAACAACTATATCTGACAATTCTTTCAGATTTCTCATTGCAATTTTGACTGCATCCCCTGTGCCAAGCGTTGACTCTTGTGTAATTAATTTTATACCCTCAAAGCATTCCAGCCTTTGAGTTAAAGGCAAATCAATTACAACAGCTATTTTTTTAGGATTTAGCTGTTTTGCATTATAAATGACGTGCTCAAGCATAGAGAAATTACCTACTTTGTGCAGAACCTTAGGTAAGCTTGAATTCATTCGTTTACCATGCCCAGCAGCAAGTATAACAAATGTATAAGCTTTGTTTGTCACTTATCTTAAAGACGAAAAATGAAAACCATAATGGTTGAGCCAACTGATTCTGTTGTCATAAAAGCTCCTTAGATCACTAATTTGATATTTCAGCATTGCTAGCCTTTCTATACCAATCCCAAATGCAAAGCCACTGTATTTAGTATGGTCTATGCCAACATTTTGAAAGACATTTGGGTGCACCATACCGCATCCAAGTACTTCAATCCATTTACTATCTTTATAGCTTATATCCACTTCTGCAGAAGGCTCAGTGAAAGGGAAAAAACTATTACGAAAGCGTATTTTTAGACCTTTATCTCCGAAAAATTTACTAAGGAAGCGATGAATAGTAAACTTTAATTGGCCCATATTGACATTTTCATTAACATAAAGCCCTTCTATCTGGTGAAACATAGGAGTGTGAGTTGCATCAAAGTCATTTCTGTATACCCTACCTGCAGTCACTATTTTAATTGGAAAAGTTTTTGTCTTTTCCATGGTTCTAATCTGCACAGATGAGGTATGAGTGCGCAGCACCACTCTTTTATCATTTATTTTGTTTCTTAAATAGAAGGTATCCTGCTCTTCGCGCGCAGGGTGGTGACTCGGAGTGTTTAGCGCATCAAACACATGAAATTCATCTTCAATATCAGGACCATCAACTGCTTTGAAGCCCATATGTGCAAAAATGAGCTTTACTTCACTTATAACTTTGCTCAGTGGATGAATCTTGCCAATTCTTTCTGGTCTGACAGGCAGTGTGATATCAACTGCTTCATTTTGCAGTTTTAATTTAACTTCTTCAGCTTTTAGTTCATTTTCTTTGCTTGTTATAAGCTGGTCTATCTTATTGCGTAAAACGTTAATAACTGCACCTAGATCGCGTTTTTCTCTTGCATCATCTATATTCTTTAAATCATCAAAATAAGCCTTTATTAGACCCTTTCTCCCCAAGTATGACAACCTAACTTTTTCTAAATCTTGCAAAGAAGCAGCACTTTCAATCTCAGAAACTGCCTTATCTTCAAGTAAAGGTATTTCACTTATTAGCTCCCTGTTCACCTTAAAAACGCTAGCTTAAACTTTCATTATAGTGAAATCTTTAATATCATCAATAAAACTATTTGGATAAAAAGGTGTCATCCCAGTACTCTCCTTCTTGTCATTCCAGTCTGGAATCCAGGAATTTTATTAGGTTGGTAAGCATAAAAGTAGCCGTTTTATGTTAAAATACAACGTTTTGATGATCATGAAAAAACTGAATGCCAGTGTCTGGGCACTGGCATGACATCATCTTTTTTATCAGATGCATATGAAATCAGCGCTTTCTTTCTTGTCATCCCAGTGCTTGACACTGGGATCCATAACAGGTAGTAAGAAGTGCTGGAATAACATCTCTATAGGACTCCTAACTAATCAAAAATATTAAGAAATTTACCAAGCAAAAAAAGGCAAAAGAATCCCTCAGTAGTGAGTTTTGACCCTATAATAATGTAAATTGGCATTGTAATAATGTGCTAACGCTTATTTAAAGAGCGTTTTGGCTGAATGTAGAAAAAATAAAAAAGACATGCAGCCGCTATAATTTTATGTAATCTGCCAATATATACCTGAGTTTTTTACTGAATTTTGTTGTTAAATCTGCAGAGATTAAAAACAAGGATAAATACTCTCATTGTCATGATAAGAAGACTGATGAGGTTTGTAAAGTAACTTTTTCTGCTTTTATTGAATCTAACACGCTACTGTTATGCAAGGGTACTCTAATTATTAATTTATTGACTAATTGTGTTTTTTATTTCACTCTACATTAAAAAATTTACTCATGCATAACAGTAACATAAAAACTCAGAGAAAATACGAAATGGAGGATTTACCTAAGTTTTTTAAGGATAGATCCAAAGACATAAGTAAAGCATTTTCTAATGAAGTGCTGGAGATTAGCACCATTCGCTCAAAAAATGTTGCAAGTGATACACAAGAGTTTTCATTTAAGCTCAAGCTGCTAACAGAGGTAAACCCTAATGCAGTATTATCTCAAACAAAATATTTAATTGATTTTTTTATCTGCCTTTCTCGGGAGAAAAACTTCACAGCCAATATAAAAGTGCTAAAAGAAAGTGAAGAATTATACAATAACTACTATAAAACTAACAAAACTGTAGAAAAATTCATAAGTAATGCTCCAATTCAAATCCTTCTACAGGGCATAACAATAACGCTACAAACAGACGTTAAAAACATCAACCTCAATAGCTTGCAACAAATTGAGGCATCCTTGAATGAGCGGCTAAAACATATAGAAAAAGCCAAAAATGAGGAGCAAAATCAAGATACATTACAAGTAGAAGAAACTGAAAATAAAAACGAAAATGTGGTTGAAAAAGGGAACACGCAAGATAAACAAATTGTGCAAAGTTCGTTTGGCTACAATATAGCAAGTAACAGAAAGCAAATTACACGTCCACCAGTAATTGTTGCTGCAATGCATGAAAATTTTTCCTGGTTTAGGTCTCTTTTTCAGCCATTCAATTTTTTTAATACGGCACAATTCTTTTTCCCACAACTGCCCAAATTTTCTATACAGAGTAACAATATGCCACCTGGTGTTATTCCAGCACTTGACCAAAAAGAAAAAGAACCAGTGTCAGCTACTCAGACAACAGAGGATAGCACAAGAAATTTAGTGTCTCAAGAAACAGAGCGGGATATAGGTCAAACTAGGTCGCACACAGACTACTTTAAAGCTAACAGAAAAAAGAAGTCGAAAAAGCAGGCCAAAGAACTATCGGAAGAGGAAAAACAATCAATCATAAAACAAGTTCAATTTGATGCTAGATTAGCTATAGTAGATAATTTGGCTGAGCACAAGGGAAAAAAACTCGATGAAATATTCGTAGAAGTAGTAAGTAAATATAAAAATCAAGATCCAGATACATTTTACAATATTTTCAACTCAGTGTTTAATATTATTTATTTCCAAGATAAACAACTACATGAAATATTAGAGCCGAATGAGATATCAGAAGTAAAGGTACTCAAAAGCCCACAACCTCCTAATAACTCACTTCTAGGTAAAGAATATTTAAAAAAGCAAGTAGATAGAAAAAAAGTGCAATTGCTCAAATTAGTTTCGGGCATTCCTATACAATCTTCTCCACAGCTTAGGAAGATTTCTCATGAAATTTTACCAAGCAAAGCTGTAGACCATTTACCAAAAATAAATGAAGCTAAAACTCGATTGCCTACTAATATTAGTCTCAAATCACCATTAAAAGCTATGTTTTCTTCGAAAGAGACTTATTTTTGTCTATTTTTAGTAGCAGCTTCTATATCAGCACTCTGCCTATGGCACTTGCCGCTGGGAAAAGTGTCAATTTTAAAGGAATTGGTGCCAACAGAAAAAAGGGAAAGTATCGGTCTAACATTAAACATAGGGTTACCAATATTAATTACACTGTGCGTTTTGAGCCTGGCTTACCTTATATATTCTAAATATTCTGTAGAATCTATTGAGCAGATAAGTAAAAAAGATCTTCTTTTGCGCACCTAACAAATAAGATCTTTTGTGATATAATTATTTATTTTATTGCATGTTTAAAGGAATTATTACAGATATTGGAACTGTAATTGATATCACCACTCACTCTAACTCCTTCCACATCAAAACACAAAATTTATCCTCTGTAAATAAAGGAGATTCAATAGCCTGCTCCGGAGTGTGTTTAACTGTTGTCGACATAATGAACGATGTATTCATAGTTCAATTATCTCAAGAAACTATGAAGGTTTCTAACTTAAATATGTGGAAAATAGGAAAAAAAATAAACCTAGAACAAGCAATGAAACTGAGTGATAGGATTGATGGCCACTTGGTTCAGGGCCATGTTGATGGGATAGTAAGAATCTTAACAATTGAACGAAATTTAGATTCTCATGAAGTCAAGTTATCGTGCCCACAAGAATTAATTAAATTTGTTGCGAAAAAAGGTTCTATAACGCTAGATGGGGTTTCTCTCACAGTAAATTCAGTTGTCAATCAAGAGTTCACTGTGAATATCATTCCCTATACATGGAAAAACACAACTTTTCAGCATAATAAAACAGGTAATTGCCTAAATTTAGAAGTTGATATGATTGCTCGGTACTTAGACCAGCTGATAAAATATCAACACAATTAATTTTACAACTTTGTTATTTATAACTATTATATCTTGAAAATCATATAGATACAAAATATGTTTTTCGATAGCCTAATTATCTTTATTATTGTCTTGTGTGTAATAATATCGATAACTAGAGGTTTTATAAAAGAGCTATGCGCATTAATGTTCTTGTTCTTATCAGTCTTTTTGACAGCCAGTTACTATGATTTTTTTGTTATAAATTATAGTAAGTATTTTGACTCTAAAGTCACACAGAACATACTTTCTACAATCTCTGTATTTATCGTACTTAATCTTACATTCATGACAATGAATAATTGGCTAATGTACATATTATCACCCATAAGGTTGGGATTAATGGATAGAGTTACTGGAATGTTTGTCGGAGCACTTAGAGGAATATTGCTTTCTTATGTACTATTTTTTGCTGTGCACTTATATTGCCACGCAGTATACGATAAAAAAGAGGGGGAGTCTAAAATAGAAGCAGAAGACATATTGCCTAACTGGATAATCAATTCACACTCTTACCAGGCTCTATTTGTGACAACAGAAGAAGTAATTGACATGTATGTACCAGAGTCGTTGATACTAAAAATAAAAGAGATTGGTGAGGAAATGGTTGATCAAGAAAAATCTAAAAATAATAAAGAAAAGTGAGTATTCACTTTCTATAGCTAAACTAGATTAGACAGCTGTTATTCACAGCAGTGCGCCATAGGTCATACCAATCCCTATTATTAATCAAACAAAACTGCAGACATTTTTGAATAAACAAACCATCAAAAAAATTTAAATGTATGATTTTAGTTCATCGATGTAATAAAACAAAACTTTTTTAGTGAGTTCAAAATCTTCTAAGGTATTTCCTTCACATCTTGCTGTAATGCAGTTTTGCGTATTTGATACTCTAAGAAGCCACCAACCTTTATTATCAGTTACCTTAATACCATCAAGCTCTGAAAATACAATATTTTTCTGCTTTAGTGTCTCCTTTATTGACTCAATTATTTGAAATTTTTTCTCATCCTTTACTACAATTTTCACTTCATGAGTGATATATAACTTTGGTAAGTCTTCAATCATCTCAGATAGGCTTTGGTTTTTCTTAAGTAAAATGTCAATGGCTTTAATAGCAGAATATAGTCCATCATCAAAACCCAGCTCAGAAAAGAAAAAATGGCCACTGAGTTCACCGGCAAACTTTGCTCCTTCTTCTACCATCTTTTTCTTAACTAGTGAGTGTCCAGTGGCACAGGTAATTATTTGTCCTCCTAATTTACTAACGAGATCATGCACTTTCATACTCATTTTTACGTTGGCAATAACTTTGCTTTTTGGGTGTTCCGCCAATACTTCACGTGCAAAAATCATAAATAAGTGATCATTGGAAACAACATTACCTTTATTATCAATCAAGCGTACCCTATCACCATCACCATCAAGTGCAATACCAAGATCACATTTATCTTTCTTGACAATATTGATTAACTGAGCAAGATTTTTTTCTTCTATGGGATCTGGATCATGCAGTGGAAATGTTCCATCTATAGAGTTATTGGTTACGATGTGTATATGATCTGGTAAAACCTTTTCAATATATCTTACAATTGTTGGACTATTGCCAAAATCCCAGGCTATTTTTAGTTTTTGTGTAGTGTTATTCTTGAGCGCATTTTTTAATATGTGAATATACTCACTATATGTGTTCGTGTTAATTAAGCTTCCAATTTTCGTGCTGTTTTTAATTGTACTGCCTATAATTTCCTTCATTTCTTGATCTGAGTAAACTTTTTTACTACTGAAAAATTTAAAGCCATTATATTCGCTGGGGTTATGAGAAGCAGTGATCATAATTCCAAGGTCTGCCTGCATCGTTGCAGCGTAGAGCATAGGTGAAGAACAGAGCCCAACGCGTATAACATTCGCACCGGATAAAATTAAGCCTCTGATTAATTCTTTTTCTATGCTTGGTGAATCTATCCTGCTGTCATAGCCTACACAAACGTTAGCTGCAGTTTGACCAAATTTTCTGCCTATCTCGTATCCATCACTGATTTGCAGGTCTCTGCCTACCACACCTCTAATATCGTATTTTCTTATAATAGTATTGTCCATAGTGCACTTCTTGGAGTGGTTAATATATAACATTCCCGCCAAATACTCAAGTTTATTTAACTATAAGATTAGTTGATTTTTTAAGAAAATATACTAATATTATAACATAGTTCTCTAAAAATAGAAATTATGCCAAAAGAAAACTTATTTATAGCTGAAAATCAAGATTTAGATGTAGATGAGCAAAAGAAAAATGATATTTTAAGTTTCATTGAATCTTGCAACAATTTTCAGGATTTTATAAAAAAACTAGAGGAAGAAAACTTAATTTGGTATTTTATTGGCCCTTTACGCAAAGATAAGGACATTAAAGAACAGATAAATTTAAAGTGGGAAAATGAGTTTCAAAAATTTGAGCAATCAATAAATGAAACACATAAAAATTTTGAAGCATCCCTACCAGGTGAAAATTTCTTAGTATATACAACAAAAGATAATGACTTTCAAATTAGGTTTGAAAATAAAGAAAAACCAATAGAGATTAGTACCCTTTTGAGAGCCAGCGACGAAGGTAAGGTTTATAACCTATCTTTAGGGAAAGATAGTCAAATAACTGCAACCAAAAAAGGCAGCGAAAGGCACTATGGTTTTACTGGTTCAAGCTCATGTGAGATGACCATTAACTGGCAAGCTAAGGATTCTAAAGGCAATAGCGTAGATTGTAGCATGACTGTAGAAGTAAATTCTAATGGCATAGAAAAAGTGATTGGTGAGCCAAAATTTGGTGATTTAATTTTCAAAGATTTAGAATCAGAAGAAACAAAAAAGAAAATATTAGAATTAGTTGAGCAGAATAAAGAAGTTTTTATCAACGGAAAAATTCTGTATCAAGCTTTTACTGACATGGGCAAAAGTGTGAACGAGCAGCAAACACCAGCAGAGGAAACATTTACAAAAAATTCACCACAGTCACCTATACTAAGTAGTAGTGGATATTCCTCTCCTGGTTCGCGTAGAAGTTCTTTCTCTGGCGTTAGTGAATTTAGTGACGAAGAAGATGAAATGCTTGAGAATAGCATGTCTGATGACGAGAAAGAGTATGAACAAGAAGGATCAGAAAATGGAGTGGATGAAATTATAGATGGAATTGAGGAGTTAAAAGAAGAAAAAGAAACGTTTGCTCAATATTTTGCAAAGCAGGCAAAGCAGCTTGAGGATCTAAAGTCAGAACGTAACTCCTTGAAAAAGGAAGTTAATGAACAACAGCAAGCAATATTTGAAAGAGATCAAAAAATCAAGGAACAAGATGCTTCTATTAAGTCACTTACAGAGAAACTCAAAAAATCAGAAGAACTTAATCAAAATATAGAAAAGGAAGGTGATACAGAGATAAGAACATTAAGTGAAGAAAAGCAAATTTTGGAAGGAGAAGTTAAAAGACTTAAAGCTGAATTGAAAAGAATAACGCAAGAAAAAGATCAAGGTATTGAACAACTAACACAAGAAATAAAGGCGTTAGAAAAAGAACTACAGGGTAAAAATAATGCAATTGGTAAGTTAAGTGATCAGTTGAAAGATAAAGAAAATGAAATAAATAGGATAAATGAAGAGCAGCAGAAAAAATTAGAGCAAAGTGAAGCTAAGTTAAGTGCACTAGAAAAAAAGAATGCAAATTTGGAAAATGATCTAAAGAAAACATTGGCAGAAGGTTTAAAGGATAATCACGAAAAGCAGTTGGTAGAAGAATTGACGGAAGAAAAAGAGAAAAATAATACATTGGCTAAAGAGATGAAACTATTGTCTCAAGAATTCAATGCATTACAGAGAAAAAACGAAGATTTAGAGAGGAAAATTCGACAACTTGAACCTGGAAGATCACCCGCAGATGAGATGAGTGAGGTAAATACGAATGAGGAAATAGATAAGCTTAAACAACAACTTAAGGCAAAGGAGGGTATGTTAACACACACACAAGAAGAGCTGAAGTCTGTTAAAGACGCTCTAGAGCAATTGCAGGACATATTACAGCAGGAAAAATATCAGGCAGCTATCTCAACTCAAACTGAAGTTGAATATGAAAGTAGAAGAACAAGCATGCAGCAGCAAGACCAAGATATACAAGCTGTAAACAACAACTCAAGCAGAATAGCTAGTGGGTTAAGACAAGAAAACAAAAAATTGACTAGAGACAAACTAACTATATCTGAGCAATTAAAACAAAAAATAAAAGAGATTGATGAGTTAAAGAAAAATTTAAAGCAATTACAAGAAGAAAATACACAACTAAGACAAAAAGCTACTAAAGGTACAGTAGTTAATGCGTCATCTTTAGCAGATCAAAGAGAGGCTAAGGAAGAGGAAGCTCGAACAAACATACCGCAAAACATTATGGATTGGCCTGTTCCAATTCCAGACGATAAACCGGAAGAGCAGAAAACTCCATTAGAGCCAATCAAGGTAAATACAGAACTATCAGATCCAAACATAGTTCCTGCTGAAGCTTCAGAAAAATCTACTCCTTCAAAATGATGATTTTGCTTCAACTGTAGCTAATCCAATGTCTATTTAATAAAAAAATGTGAGGCTCTTTTGTACTCCATTCTTCTGAAATTTTCAATAAAAAACCGTATTGAAAAATAATTATAGACCTAGTATACACTATAAAAAGCTGATTTTCATACAGTTCTTGCAAGCGATAGCACTCTCACTTCTCTTGCACCAAAGTTTAAAATTTCCTGAGAGCAAGACCTTACGGTTGCTCCAGTTGTTACTACATCATCAACCAATATCACTATTTTGTTTTTGATAATTTCGCTGTTGCTTATTTTAAAAGCCTTTTTCAAATTTTTTTCACGCTGCTTAAGTGAAAGACCAGCTTGAGGTACGGTGTGACGAATACGTTTTATTGCAAATGGTATATAGGATAAATTGGATAGTTTACTTAATTCCTTCGCGAGCAATGCTGCTTGATTATATTTACGTTTAAATAAGCGTATTTTGTGTAGCGGTATGGGGATTATGACCTCTGCATTTTGAAACATGTCTTTGTTAGTTTGATACATCCACTTTGCGTAGACTTTCACATAATTTAAGTTATCAAAAAATTTAAAATTTATAATCATATTTTTGCTATGTTCATCGTAGGTGAAAACTGATCTTAACACTTTAAACGGTGGAGGATTGCTGATGCATTTGCCACATGTATAAAGATTATCTGAGATTACTGCACCACAAACATTACAGTAATGCTTAGTTAAAAAATTGATTTTTTTATTGCATTCACTGCATAAATCATAACTTTTATCAATTATACATTCACAACTTACGCATACGTTTGGAAATATGAGATCTGTAGCTTTTTTTAGTAATAGAAGATTCATGAATTAAATATGTTAGGTGTAATTTATACCTTTTAAAATACTCCTCTACAAATTGTAACCAGTGATTAAGAAATAGTTGATACTTGATCTAATAAATACGTTTTAAGATACTTGCCTGTAACGCTTTCTGGAGTCTGTGCAACTTTTTCTGGAGTTCCTACAGCAACCACCTTTCCACCCTTCACTCCACCCTCTGGACCAATATCTATTATGTAATCAGCAGTTTTTATAACATGTAAATTGTGCTCAATAACTATAACAGTGTTTCCTAAATCAACTAACCTATGGAGTATTTTCAGTAAGTTATTTACATCTTCAAAATGTAATCCAGTTGTTGGCTCATCAAGAATATACAATGTTCTTCCGGTAAATCGCTTTGATAGTTCCTTAGACAGCTTTATTCGTTGTGCTTCACCCCCAGATAAAGTTGTTGACGACTGTCCAAGCGTTATATAGCCAAGCCCCACTTCCTGTAAAGAAATCAACTTTTCCTTTATCATTGGAAGATTTTCAAAAAAGTCACATGCTTGATCTATTGTCATATCAAGCACATCAGAGATTGATTTTCCCTTGTAAGTAACTTCCAATGTTTCCCGGTTATATCTCTGTCCTTTACACTGTTCACATTTCACATAAACATCCGGTAGGAAATGCATCTCGATCCTTAAATGCCCATCACCTTTACAAGCTTCACATCTTCCTCCCTTGGTATTAAATGAAAATCGGCCTACATTATATCCCCTAGCTTTCGATTCTGGAAGACCTGCAAACCAATTTCTGATGTGAGTAAACATACCAACATATGTTGCTGGATTTGATGCTGGGGTCCTACCAATTGGCGATTGATCAACTTCTATAATTTTATCTATGTACTCAAGGCCTTCTATTTTGTCGCATTGACCATGCTTTACAGATGAATGATTTATCTTGTGTGCTGAGTATTTATATAGTGTTTCTATCACTAAACTTGATTTTCCTCCTCCTGATATTCCAGTAACACAAATAAAATTCCTTATAGGAAATTCAACATTTATACTTTTTAAGTTGTTCTCACACGCGTTAACTACCTTTATGAACTGAGTTGCTTGTTTTCTTCTTTCTGGAATTAAGATTTCTTTCTTTCCGCTCAAATATTGCCCTGTTATGCTTTCTAAGCTTTCTTGTACCTGATCTGGTGTTCCTTCTGCAATGATTTTTCCTCCGTTTACACCAGCTCCAGGGCCAATATCAATCACATAATCAGCAGCCATTATTGTGTCTTCATCATGCTCAACAACAATCACAGTATTACCCATGTCTCTCAAATTTTTAAGCGTGGCAATTAATCGATCATTATCACATTGATGAAGGCCAATTGAGGGCTCATCAAGTATGTATAGCACCCCTGTTAAACCAGAGCCAATTTGCGAAGCAAGCCTGATCCTCTGGCTTTCACCGCCAGAGAGAGTGCTAGATTCACGATCAAGCGTAAGGTAATCTAGCCCTACATTCTTTAAAAATGTCAATCTCTTGATTATTTCATTTGATATTTTATCTGAGATTTGCTTCTGTTGTTCTGTAAGCTTGTCTGACAAATTTCCAAACCACTTAAGGGACTCATCGATGCTGAGCCCTGATATTTCACCTATATGTTTTTCGTCAATTTTCACTGTAAGTGCTTCTTTCCTTAATCTATAGCCAGCACATTCCTTGCAGTGAGCGATAGAGCAATACCGCTCAATAAGTGCTGCATCATAATCCATCTGGCGTTCTAGGATACTGACCAAGCCTTGAAATTTCATTTCTCTAGAGCCAAAGAGTATCAAATCCTTCACTTTTTGGTCTATATTCTTCCACGGAATATCAAGGCTAAATTTGCAATTTTCAGCCAGTGATAGAATTGCATTTTTTAGCAATCCATAATTTGCATGCACTTGACGGGACATTGATCCAATTGGCTTTAAAGCACCCTCAGATATCGAGAGCGTTTCATCTGGCACTATCAGTTTTGCATCAACACTTAATTTCTTACCCAGTCCGTTACATGAACCGCATGCACCGTAGGGGCTGTTAAAAGAAAATAATCTTGGCTCTACTTCCTCAAGAGTGAAGCCAGACTCAGGACATGCAAAATTCTCTGAGAAAGTTAAAGTTTGACCATTTTTATACTCGGAATTATGGTTATCAGGTAAGTTCACTATTTCTGCATATATTAAGCCATGGCCAAGTCTCAATGCTGATTCTATACTGCTTGGTAGTCGATTTCCTATATCACCTGATATGGATACTCTATCTGCAACTACGAAAATATCGTGCTTCTTGTTTTTATCTAGTTTAGGCAAATCATCTATATTGTATATTTCACCATCTATTTTTAGTCTCACGTAACCCTGCTTTTTAATTTCCAATATTTCTTTGAAGTGCTCTCCCTTTCTGCCACGTACAATAGGAGCAAGTATATATATTTTAGTTTCTAAAGGTAATGCTGTAATAGTATCTACAATTTGAGATACAGTCTGTTTCGTTATTGGCAACCCAGTTACAGGTGAATAAGGCATTCCCACTCGTGCATATATCAAGCGTAGATAGTCGTAAATTTCAGTAACGGTTCCGACAGTTGATCTTGGATTTTTTGAGATTGATTTTTGGTTGATTGATATTGCAGGAGAGAGGCCTGTGATTAATTCAACATCAGGTTTATCTTGAATGTTGAGAAATTGACGCGCATAAGACGATAGACTTTCAACGTATCGGCGTTGGCCTTCTGCATAAATCGTGTCGAATGCAAGGCTGGATTTACCAGAACCACTTAGTCCAGTTATAACAACTAACTTATTTTTCGGTATATTGATATCTATACTCTGGAGATTATGTTCTCTTGCACCTTTAACTCTGATAAAATCATCCATACGTCATGTACCTTTGACCATTACAGCCTCAAAATACATAAACTTACAACAACTTTCTACTAATTTTTTTAACTATTACAGAAAACGAGGTAGCACAACTAGTGCAAACCATTTTACCATCTGATCTACAACTATATAAACATCTGTTTCTGCTAAGGTAACTCGTGCAACAAACCAATGTTGGGAAACAGAAATTTTATTTTATACAAAATATAGAATTTCGATAAATTTAACTTTTTTATGAGATTATGCAGCGATAAATTTGAGAAGGAAAGGTTATGGCAATAGAGAAGGAGAAGTTTTTTGAAATAATAAATAAGGTAGGTAAGAGTGAAGGTTTGGATCAGGATAATTTGCTTGAAAGAATAAAGAATGAGTTAAAAGGAAAAGATGTAGGAGAGTACAACAAGTTTAGTAGAAATTTTAGTAAAGAATATCAATTCAGTATAAAAATTTCAGAAGAAACTGTAGAAGATTGGACATTATTACATCTTGCTACAGCATGTGACTGTCTGTTGATAGTGGAACTTCTACTGAAAAAGAAAGTAAGTGTTAGCACTCGAGTAAAAAATAGTTCTAAAAATGATGGGCCAACTGCTTTGCATGTAGCTGCTTCTTATGGGCGTGAAAACATAGTAAAGCAACTACTAAGTGATGATCGAGTGAATCCTTCATTAAAAAGCAAAAATAAGACTCCAAGGGAGGTGGTTGGTAATACAGAAAATAAGGAAGCTATAGTAAAAATGTTAGAGAAAGCAGAAAAAGATCATTCGCGGAAGAAAATAAAGGGTTTTCACATAAAGGTTGAAGAGGGAAGTTGCCACCATTTATCTCAGAATGATCATATGACTCAGTCGAGCTCAGCTGTGAATGGTAATAATGCAACTACTGCATTAGGAAATGGTAAAGGAAAATCAGTACCGATAGAAGTACAAATGCGGAATGAAAGTAAGAAAGAGAATAATGACAATGTTCAGAGTGAACAAATTGCTTCTAATTCGATTACTGGTGAAAGTAATAACATTATAGTAAATAAGCAATACTTACCTGTTAGCGTTAAGAGTATGGTAGAAAAAATTGAATCACCGCAAAGAAGAAGTGTTACATGTAGTGGTAAACAGACTCCTACTGGTGAAGGTGTTAGTAGTGACGACAGCGGTCTAGAACTTGAGACTACATTTGATACTTCTTCCTGCTTCGAAATAAATCATGACGGGGTAGGTAATGAAGTTGATAACCAAACTTTAGAAAGTTTACTATCTCAAATTCAGTTGCGAGATAGTCGAACCCGGGAATTAGAAAGGTTAGATAAGGAATTAAAACAGATTGAACTGGGTAAGGCAGAAAAAGAGCCGGCAGAATTAAAGAGTTACGCAGCTGGACATGAGACTAGGTTGGAAGCACTTGGTAAACTCAGTGAAGAAAATCAATCACTAAAACAAAAAACACAAGAGCTCAAAAGTGAAAACGCAACACTTAAGGATGAGTTAGAAAAAATAAAAGGTCAGCACTCTAATGATTTAGATGAACATGAGACTCGGTCAGAAGTACTTGATAAGCTCAGTGAAGAGAATCAATCACTAAAACAACAAATACAAGATCTAAAAAGTAAAAATACAACACTTAATAGTGAATTAGAAAAAATAAAAACTAAAACAGATGAAATTCCACTAGAAAAAACAGAAAAAGGACAACTGTGTTTCTTAAAAGTTGCTTCTGTAAACCTTGTAACCATGTTGGCAGTAGGTGTCATCTTTAGTATAGCTTTCCAATTACCAGTTCTATTGATGATTGCAATTTCTGTGACATCTGCGTTGGTAGCTGGTGGCGTTACATATGCAACAACAAAACCTGCTACTGAATTAACTGAATTGAAAAAAGAAGTAGCCATTCAACAACATAGTTTGTAAAACTTAACTTGTGCGCTTCCTGGTAATTTTGATATAGTTATTTCAGTTGAAATCTACAGGTTTACAAATGGCAAGCTTAAGTGTAAGAGAAGCGTTATGCATAGCAATCAGAGAAGAAATGCAAAATGACCCTGATGTATTTATCATGGGTGAAGAAGTTGCAGAGTATGATGGTGCTTATAAAGTAACAAGAGGGTTACTGAAAGAGTTCGGAGAAAATAGGGTAGTTGATACACCTATTACCGAACATGGATTTGCTGGCCTTGCTGTTGGAGCAGCATTTGCTGGGCTTAGGCCAATTGTTGAGTTTATGACTTTTAATTTTTCCATGCAGGCAATTGATCAAATCATAAATTCCGCAGCAAAAACAAATTATATGTCAGGCGGACAACTTGGATGCCCTATAGTGTTTCGTGGACCAAATGGTGCTGCAGCAAGAGTTGCAGCACAACATTCTCAGTGCTTTGCATCTTGGTATTCGCATGTTCCAGGGTTAAAGGTAATAGCACCTTATTTTGCCTCTGATTGCAGAGGTCTGCTTAAAGCTGCAATTCGTGATCCAAATCCAGTAATATTTCTAGAAAACGAAATAGCTTATGGGCATGAGCATGAGGTTTCTGATTCTGAGCTATCAAATAAAGATTATCTACTTGAGATAGGCAAAGCTGCTATTATACGGGAAGGAAAGGATGTAACTATCACTGCTTTCTCATTGAAGTTAATGGATGCGTTAGATGCAGCAGATTTACTCTCTGATAAAGGCATAGAAGCGGAAGTTATTGACCTCAGAACCTTAAGACCACTTGACACTGAAGCCGTTATTAACTCTATTAAGAAAACTAATAGATTAGTTAGCGTGGAAGAGGGTTGGCCATTTGCAGGAGTAGGAGCAGAGCTGTCAGCCGTTGTTATGGAACAAGGATTTGACTACCTTGATGCTCCAGTTGTACGCGTAACCGGCAAGGATGTTCCCTTACCTTATGCTGCAAATTTAGAAAAGAAAGCGTTACCACAAGTGGAAGATATAATTGAAGCTGTGCACCAAGTCTGCTTTAGAAAGAAATAGCCCTATTAACTCTTTTTTTATCTCCTGTTCCACACTCTTCCATAAAAGAGGCATTTGTAGAGTTTATACCACCCATTACTTTTATGACAATAGTTTTAGCACCAAAAAACACAGCGCAAAATACACCGAGCGCAAAAAGAGCAGGCCATGGCATTCTACCAAATATTGCAAGTAAAGCTGCGCCTATTATCACTACGGTCATAAGTGGCCCACCTATTCCCCAAACGTAACCAATAATATTACATATTACTTGAGCAGTTGTATCAGCATTGGTGTCAGCAGCACTCCCAACATGAGAAAAAGAAATAAATAATACTATAAGAAAAATATTGAAAATTCTCTTGATTGTAGGGTTCATCCCTATACCTTAAGTGTAAATATTGTAATTATATCTAAAATAGTATAATTTTCAGTAAAACTAGCATAAAGATTGAATAACAAACGATGCAGCCAAAAGTAGTTGATGCACAAACATTGTGATTTATACAATATTGCATAGCAAATGACATCTATTGGCTGGGAATCATTGTCAATTACTTGAGACAATGCCTTACTCCTTGAAGATACAAGCTTATTTCGACTTTCGCAAAAGAGCAATAACACCTATGAGTAAAACTTCACATTACCACTTTTATGTGTTATAATAAGCCTAATTTATAAAGAAAATAAAATTGAAAAAGTTGAGAGAGAACCGGATAGTAAGAACGAGAAAGTTTTTATCTTCACTATCTTTTTTGCTACTAATTGCGCTATCAATACGCAGTTTTTTATTTGAGCCATTCCATATCCCTTCTGGTTCAATGAAAAGCACACTACTTGAAGGAGATTACATTTTTACTAGTAAATATTCATACGGTTACAGTAAACACTCTTTTCCATTTTCTCCCAATATCTTTAGCAGCAGAATCTTTTATACCCCTCCAGAGCGTGGTGACATAATAGTTTTCAAACCTACAAGAAACAACAGCATTAGATTTGTTAAGCGGGTAATAGGAATACCGGGCGATAAAGTGCAAATGATAGAGGGAGAATTGTACCTAAATGATCAAAAAGTAGAGTGGAAGCAAATTGAAAGTTTTTTTGATTATGAGTCAAAGCGTAGCATACCAAGATACATAGAAACGCTTCCGAGTGGCAAGGAACATGAGATTTTAATAGACAATGCATCCAATAAGCTATCACATAACACTCCAGTTTATTATGTACCTGATGATCAATTTTTTGTTATGGGAGACAATAGAAATAATTCTTTTGATAGTAGGTTTCCTGAAATTGGGTTCATACCAGCGGAAAATATAATTGGATGCGTGAACATGGTTGGTTTATCGTTTAAATTAGGCAAAGTTGATTGGTTGCCATTTAATTTTAGGTTACCTATTGCTCTGAGATTTGACAGGGTACTGCACAAAATTGTGTAAACTCTATCTGTCTACTAATTCGCAAATTCTAAAGCAAAATTTTCTAACTCAGCGATAGCATTATTAATGTTGTCTAAGTCATTTCCCTGTAAAGCGTCTTTTGCGTTCTGTAATAAAATTTTCAACTTTTGGTCAGTGGAAACATTTTCAACTAGATGTATGAGCTTGTTACCGTTAATTTTAGCCTCTGCAAGGGAACGAGCCTTCATGTCTTCATCAAAGTTGTTTACTGACTGGCTGACCATATCCTGAATATCTTCTTCACTTAAGCCAGAGCTTGACTTTATTTCAACTGTTTGCTCAATTTGAGTAGTTTTTTCTCTCGCAGTAACAGTCAATATGCCGTCAATGTTGACTGTAAATTCTATTTCAACTCTTGCTAAACCTGCAGGCAGTGGCGGTATACCTTTTAGTTCAAACTGCGCTAGAGATTTGTTATCCTCTATCATTTCACGTTCTCCCTGACAAACGTGAATTTTCATTGCTGGTTGCCCATCAACATAAGTTGTAAACTCTTTTATCTCTGAAACTGGTAGTGGTGTATTTCTTGGTATGATTTTTTCAACTATGCCTCCCATAGTTTCTATACCAAGTGATAAGGGTAGAACATCAAGGAGAATATTCCTATCTTTTGAGCTCGAAGTCAAATCATGAGCTTGCAGAGCTGCCCCAATGGCAACTGCTTTATCTGGATCCACGTCATTCAGTACTTTATTTCCAAAGAGCTTGACTAGTGAATTTTGAACCAATGGTGTTCTAGTTGCACCACCAACCAAAATTACTCCTTTTATATCATCAATTTTAAGATCTATATCGTTTACAGTACGAGTGACTATATTGATGGTCTTATTAACTAAAGGACTTATTGCCTGTTCAAATTCTTCTCTGGTAATTTCACATTCAAATAATTCACCGTTAATATTGAATTCAAAAGTGCCTACGGTGTTTTCGCTCAGGTATTCTTTTACAATACGTGATTCAATAAGTGTTGTCATTCCAGTGCTTGACACTGGAATCCAGTTCTTATTATATAACTTTCTAGTGTGTTCATTTGTAATCAAACTTTCTGGATCCCAGTGTCGGAGCACTGGGATGACACTAGAGCATTCTTTGTTTAAACCTACTTTTTCTCTATACTTATCAAGTACAATTGAACTTAATAGGTGATCAAAATCATCACCGCCGAGTTTGGTATCACCACCAACCGCAAGGACTTGAAACACTCCTTGATGTAATTTCAATATTGAAATATCAAATGTTCCTCCACCAAGGTCATAAACTGCATATATTCCACTGTTATTGTTCTTTTCAATGGAATAAGAAAGCGCTGCAGCGGTTGGTTCATTGACAAGACGAAGAATTTCTATACCAGCTAATTTTGCTGCATATTTAGTTGCGTTGCGTGCTGAATCGTCAAAGTAAGCCGGTACAGTAATAACTGCTTTTTTTACTTTTATTCCTGTAGATTTTTCTACTCTCTTGCATAAAGCTTTTAATATTTCAGCAGAAATCTCAATAGGAGTAAGATACTTCTCCTCTGAGCATTTTACTCTAATAACTTTTTCACTTTCGTTATCTATTTCAAAATTGAGGCCTTCTTTATTTAATTCTTCAACACTTTCACCCATTAAACGCTTTATTGAGTAGATTGCATTTTGACCGACGTCACAGCCAGTTTTCAATGTATTATTTTCATACGAAATAACAGAAGGCAGTAGCTCTCTTCCCTGCTCATCTTTAAATATCTCCACATTGCCAGCTTTATTTACCATAGCAATCAAAGAATTGGTAGTACCAAGATCTATACCAAAAACTACTTCACTTGAATTTGGTTCAGAAATTTGAATTGGTTGCATTCTTTTTCACCTCCTCAAATGACTTATATAAATATTTCAATCTTAAGACTTGTGTAGCAGCTCCATCAAAATTCTTTACAGCAAAAGTGTTAATTAGGTTTTTAATGCAACCTTTTATTTTTTCATCAATCATCCTGCTTGCAAATTGTAGATCATCGCAGTCCAGCAAATACTCTCTTATTTCCACTGATTCACTTAATATTTCAGAATTTAAGTGGTCCTTTTGGCTTTTCACATCAAAAAAATCCAGCAAATGCTCGGCACGTTTTAGCGGTGACTTTAGTATCTGATAAGCTCTGTTAATATTTTCCATGTTTTGGGACTGCCTTTCATTTATATCAGTTTTGCTTAGCTCAATATATTTTTTCTCTAACTCATCAAAGCTGATATTGAAAGTTGGTTCAATTTCAAACAATGTAAAATAGCTGCTAGACATGAAAACTCTCTCCACAACCACACTTTCCTTTTTCATTGGGATTTTTGAAAACAAAACCCGATGAAAATTTTTCTTCTACATAATCCATTTCAGAGCCAAGAATAAACATGACGGATTTTGGATCGATCAAAACTTTAACTTTTTGGTCATCACTGCAGTTTTCCTCAATTATCGACTCTAAAGGACGAGTATCATACGCATATTCAATATCATATTTTAAACCAGAACATCCTTTTTGTTTAATTAGCACTCTTATTCCTATTGCTTCTTCTGATTTCTCAAGGTTAGTATGCTTCTTTTGGTCCAATAAATACCTTATCCTCTCCACTGCATTTGCAGTTATAGTGATAAGTTTTTTATCTTTCTTTATAGCATTTACTCCTTGATATTCACTCATGCTTTAGTTCTCAATGTCCACCTTTACTTTGTTTGCTTTGATAGTCATGAATAGCAGCCTTTATAGCATCTTCAGCAAGCACCGAACAGTGTATCTTCACTGGAGGTAAAGACAACTCTTCCACTATTTGAGTATTCTTTATCTGTGTTACATCTTCAATAGCTTTTCCTTTTATCATCTCTGTTAACAAGGAACTTGAAGCAATGGCAGAACCACAACCAAAAGTTTTAAATTTTGCATCTTCAATAACACCTTTGTCATTGACCTTTATCTGCAATTTCATTACATCACCGCACGATGGTGCACCAACTAGGCCAGTACCAACATTTGGATCATTTTTATCCAGAGAACCAACATTCCTTGGATTTTCGTAATGATCTAAAATTTTTTCATTATAACTCATAAAATTACCTATAAACCACTACCTTATATTATAACATATTTAGGTTAAAAACTAAAGTGAAATACACTAGCAAACGGTATATTTTACTCACAGAATAACACAAAAGTGAGTGTATTTAACTTTACAAATACACGTAGTGCATGTCATTCTTTATATTGTAATTAAGTTTATAATTTTAAAAGGAGTATTCCCTTGAGTTTATTTGGTAATCTTTATAAAGGCTTGTTAAAAACTTCTTCTCGCTTTAGCGACGGGGTGAAAAGTATTTTTTCTGGCAAAAAAAAATTAGATCAGTCGCTTTTGGATGAGCTAGAAGAATTGCTAATTAGCATGGATATTGGTCATAAAACTTCTAAGTTGATTATCGATAGGCTCGCAAGCATCAAATTTGACAAGGAAGTTGAGCATAATATCATCACACAGCAGTTAATGAACGAAATAGAAGCTATATTAAACCCTGTCGTGCAACCGTTAATTTTAAACAGAAAACCACACATAATAATGGTATGTGGAGTAAATGGTAATGGTAAAACCACAACTATAGGTAAGCTCGCATATAAATATAAGGAGATGGGAAAGTCCGTTATGCTTGTTGCATGCGATACATTTAGAGCTGCTGCTAGTGAACAATTAAACATTTGGGCAGAACGCTCTGGTTGTTCTATCGTTACTGGAGAGTACGGTAGCGATTCTGCGAGTGTGGCATATAGAGCTGTAAGTCAAGCTATGAAAGATAACGTTGATGTTGTTCTAATTGACACAGCAGGAAGACTGCAAAATAATGTAAACCTTATGGAGGAGTTATCAAAAATATATAGAACGATAAAGAAATTGGATGACACTGCCCCTCACGATGTTATTTTAGTTCTTGACGCAACTACCGGCCAAAATGCTTATGGCCAATTAGAGGCATTTAGTAAGATGGTCAATGTTACCGGGCTAATCGTAACAAAGTTAGATGGCACTGCTAAGGGTGGAGTAGTAATTGGACTTGCAGAAGCTTATAAGGTAAAGTTACATGCTATAGGAATTGGTGAAAGTATAGAGGACTTAAAGGAGTTTACTAGTAAAGAGTTTGCTGAAGCGTTATTTAATTGTAATTAAAGACTTCTCTTAATTCCCTTACGTGACTAAGCTTGATTATCTCAATATCACGAGAAGAGTAATTACCATTTTTAGGCATAATTGCTTTTTTGAATCCTAACTTTTGTGCTTCTTTTAGTCTGAGATCAGCATGCAAGACATTCCTAATTTCTCCTGAAAGTGCAACTTCGCCACAGATTATTGAAGAAGCTGGCAGCGGTAAATTTACTACACTTGAAATAAGGGAAGCAGCAACAGCAAGGTCAGCCGATGGTTCCTGTATTTTCAATCCTCCTGCGATATTTAGATACACTTCTTTATCATGCAAAAACATCTTGCAACGAGCATTTAGCACTGCAATGATCATAGCCAATCTATTAATATCCCATCCAACTACTGCCCTTCTTGGAGTTGCCATATTAGTCCCTGCTATTAATGCTTGCACTTCCATTAAAATTGGTCTTGAACCTTCAATTCCTGCAAATACGGCGCTGCCAACTACTTCTCTGTCATGGGCCATCAGAAACAATGATGATGGATTATCAACAGGCACAAGTCCTGCTTCAGACATCTCAAAAACACCAATTTCATTTGCAGGGCCAAATCTATTTTTAATAGTGCGTAAAATGCGATATTGATTACTATTTTCACCCTCAAAATATAGTACTGTATCTACCATATGCTCCAGGGTTTTAGGTCCTGCTATTTGTCCATCTTTCGTTATATGGCCAACTATCAAGAGAGAAACACCATCTTGTTTTGCAAGAACGGTCAATTCATGAGCACAGGTGCGAACTTGAGTCACAGTTCCTGGTGCTGATGTGACTTTGCTATCGTACATAGTTTGTATAGAATCAATTATTAAGAACCTAATACTTTTATTTTTTCTTATTGTTGTTACTACATCAGTTAAAGACACTGTAGATAAAAGCTTAATTTTAGGTTCGTTTATCTTAAGACGCTTTGCTCTAAGGCTCACTTGCTCTAAAGATTCCTCGCCAGACACATAAAGACATTCAAAAGAGGAAAGTTGTACAACATTAGCTGCAATCCTAAGCAAAAGAGTAGATTTTCCAATTCCAGGTTCACCACCAATTAAAATACTAGCTCCCTGAACGATACCCCCACCAAAAACTCTATCTAATTCTTCTATTCCTGTTAAAAAACGATCCGGAGTAATAATTTCACTATCTGATAATGCCTTTATTGGATTTGGGGTAGATGTACTTCTCGTTTCTGTTTTTAGCACTATTTCTTCGACAACCGTATCCCAATTATCACATGCAACGCACCTTCCTACCCATCTTCCAGTACTATGACCGCAGAACTGACATACGTATACAGTCTTCATAAAAGTCAAAATTATAATTGTAATAAAAATTAGCTAAATAGGTGAAATAAATTTAAACGCTGAGCCTTACAAATCTTGTAATGTTAAAATAATTCTCATAAGTTTTAAATCCATGTACAATAATTGCACAAATTTGTGATTTGACCAGCCGTCATTAAAAACGAAAAACTTACTTGGCCAATCGATTATTATGGTAAGTAGATTGGCGGAGTTTGTAAAGCAACTTTTATATCTGTTCAGGTGTACGGTAAATAATTGAAACCTGTGCTTCTTTCCTTGTCATTCCAACTTCCATAATGTCATCCCAGTCTGGGATCCAGTCCTTTTTTGCCACTCTGCTGAACGGATACCAATTTTTAGTTTTGTTTCTACGGGTCAGTTAGTACGAGCTTTGCCTTCAAGCAGATGTAAAAGCACAATTATTACGAATAACATTCCACCAATAACTGATATAGCTCCACCCGTAATAAAACAAGCACGTGCCAACATTGATGAAATGTTTGGCAGATCTGCAACTTTTCTTAAGGCACCATATCCACCAAGCCAAACAAGGCCAGTAATATGGAGAAAATGTCCCAAACTGTATGCATAAATGTGTAATCTTGCTATGGAGCTTTTTATTTCTTTACAGCCCAATTTTGGTAACAGCCAGTAGATAAAATTCATGAAAGCTATAGTAATACCAACTACAGAACCGTGATAATGCGCAGGAATGGTGACGTTTCCTTCAATAGTTAGAACTCCAAGCACGCCTCCATAGATGAACAATACAAACGAGTGCAGTAAATAGTTGCCCTTATCATTGAGCAGGGTTTTTATGTGTGCGCCAAGAAAAGCGCTTAGAATACAGTTGGTCAACCTAGGCAAAGTCTAGCCAACCATACGCGTCAAGTTAAGGAATGTAGAGAGCTTAAAGTAGATACCCTGGTCTTCCTATATCTGTCTTTCAAAGAAAACTTTGACCAGATTACAGTAAGCTTTTTAAGAAAAGTTTTCAAACTATTAACTTTATTCTTTAGTGCTAAAAATAACTCTCTAACCCGCCTTTTTAGCTCAATGAATGCCTTTGTTAAACTGTATTCTTTTTCATTTCTGTGCAACCAACTATGCCGTGAAATATAAGAATTGCGCACAATTTAGCATATAGTTCACATAATACTCTGCACGGTAGCTTATCAAGTCTGATATGGCTTTTATACAATTTAAATAATTTGCCACCTTACTCTGTTGCTCAGCACTAATTTTATTTTCTGGAAATTAGTATTGACCAGTTTAACAATTTTTGTAGAGGATGTATATCCTTGTGATCTCGCTAATCTATTAGCTTTCCTTCTTCTGGCCATACTCAGTTAGTTTTTGACATATAATTCTTACTCTAATTTTTACTTCCTTTCCTAATCTTTTTCTGAAGATAATTGACCTTCCAAATACTCCAATAGCTCTATTTTTTGATTTATCATATATATTGGTATCAACGACTTACAAAATATGCACCTGCTTCGTCAATCTGTTTAAAAGAACTAGGCACAAAGTAGCCAAAATCAAAAAATCATTGGCTGTTCAAGATAATCCCTATAACCTCGATCTGACCTCCATTAAATTTAATTTATCTAGCGCTTGATTCAGGTAATCAAAGACTAACTGTAGCTTTATTCTTGATTTAGTATTACTCTCACAATCTCTATAGCTATCCTTTGTACATATCTTCCATGCTACCGGGTATGCTAATGTAACTGCTATCCAATAATTTAACGCTTCCTAATTGCTGTAAAATTTTGCAATCAACTTGCAAGATATTTTTAAAGAGAACCACAGATTCATTCTTTTCATAAATTCCACTGCTTCTTCAGTAAATCTGAAATCCAATTATAAACCTTGTTGTAATTGAGATTTTGTCTGCTTTTTCATTAAAAAATTCTTTGAGCTTTTTTGAGATGCAAGTTATTTTATTCATTGGTTCTCTCACTAAAAGTATACCTGGGAGAACTTATTATTCTATCTCTTTCATACCTTTATTTCCTTAACTTGACGCCTATGGTTTATTTTACACTCCCCTTTACGCTCAATTTGACCACTTATGTTTCTTTTGCTTCTTGGCTTGTCTCTTTTTTATTTCCTTTAACTCAGCATTCTTTATCTCTAAAGCCTTATTTTTTTCCTCTAACTTTTTAGCTCCGCTTCCAACTTTTTTATTTTTTGTTGTAAATCTTTCTAAAGTTCTAAAAGATTAACCATGTTACCTCACTTTTACGATTGATTTTTATCTTACTTAGTCTACCTATTTTGCTGCTTTAATGAATGGATAAATAAATAATTTCACGCACTGTCCTTAACTTGTTCTGTTTGATATCCACTACTACTTTCGCCTATAGCATTAGAATATTCTTCATCGTCAATGTATTCTTTTAGAACATATCCTCTGCCCCAAACGGTTTCTATGTGGCTTATTCCATCATTTGCATTTTCAAGTTTCTTACGTAATTTGCACATAAAAACATCAACTATCTTGTTATCTGAAGGTTCGTCCAAGCCATTGTAAAGATGGTTTAAAAACATTTCTTTTGTCAAAACCGTTCCTTTACGTAATGCCAACAATTCTATCATGGAATACTCTTTGTTAGTAAGGTGAACCGTTTTGCCTTTCACTTCAACAACCCTGTGGTCAAAATTGATATTTATATTACCAATCTTTATCACTGATTCGGGATGACCTTTAGTACGACGCACTATGGCCTTCATTCGAGCTAATAATTCGCTCTTATGAAATGGCTTGGTTAAGTAATCATCGGCACCATACCCAAGTCCTTTAGCTTTATGGTTGACGGCGGAGATACATGAAAGTATTAAAACAGGAACTTTGATTTTTGCACTTCTTAATCTTAACAGTATATCATATCCATCAATATCACCAGGCAGGTGTATATCTAGAATAACTAGATCGTAACAATCTCCACCCGAGGAAACCATATTATTGTTATAATCTTGTGCAGAAGTAACAACGTCGCAAAAATGTCCATCGGAAGCTAAAGCATTAACTACAGTCTTTGCACTTACTTGATCATCTTCAATTAATAATATACGCATATTTTACACCCCATAAATAATTTATAATTTTAGTAATATATATAACCAAGGAAAGTAACAAATCAAATTTTTATTAACGAATAATAGAAATTACACTTATTAATTAATAGTTAACATGTCGTTCCAAAATTATACAAGTAGATCTAAAATATAATAGATATATTATATACTATAATAATAATAGTATTTTTAGTAAATATTGAAAAAAAGCTATTCTTATTAAAAGAATACTTAAGTTAATAGATATTTAACTATTTTTTATATCTATGTTATATTTTTAATTTACTTGTTTTACTATTTTAAATTATAAGTAATACTTTCAGGAATATTGAGTGGCAATATCAATTTTAGGTGCTGGTGCATGGGGTACAGCAATTGCAATTTCACTAAGTAGTAAGAAAAATGTAATTTTGTGGACTCGCAATGAGGCCACATTTGAATCAATTAAGGAAAAAAGAGAAAGTGACAAGCTACCTGGTTATCCAATTTCTGATAATGTATCAGTAAAATTAGCTATTGAAGATACAGTTAATGCTTCAGTAATAATCCTAGCTGTTCCCACTCAGTCTCTAAGGGAAATATGTCATCAATTGCATGATTGTAACCTAAAAAAAAATGCAGCAGTAATTTTGGCTTGTAAAGGAATAGAAAAATCTACATTAAAATTACCTAGTGAAATAGTCAATGAAGTTTTACCTAATAATCCTATTGCTGTTTTTTCTGGCCCTAGTTTTGCTATAGAAGTTGCAAGAGAATTACCATATTCGATGGTTCTTGCATGTCAAAATGATGTATTATGTCCAAAACTAGTATCAGAGCTACAGCAAGAAAACGTTAAGTTATATCTCAGTAGCGATGTTATAGGTATACAAGTTTGTGCAGCGTTAAAGAATGTTTTTGCTATAGCATGTGGGATTGTTCTAGGTAGCAAGCTTGGGTTTAATGCTCATGCAGCATTGATTACGAAGAGTATGAGCGAAATTAAGAATTTATACTCGGCAAAAGTTGGTGACCATAATATAGATATGAATACACTACTTGGGCCAGCATGTTTAGGTGATCTAGTTATGACATGCACATCCTTGAATTCAAGAAATCTATCTTTTGGATTTAAAGTAGGTAGTAATAACAATAGCTTTGATGTTCAGCAAATTTTATCAGAAGGCAAATCAGTGATTGAAGGCTTTAACACTGCTAAGTCCGCGTTTGATTTAGCAGGAAAGCTAAAGATAAAAATGCCTGTATGTGAAGCGATCTATAGATTATTATATGAAAATACCTCCATAAAAGATACTATTTCTGTTCTTGTAACTTAGTTTTGTATTTCGGTATATTATGAAATTTTTATATAAACTGATATCAACATGGTGGCTATCTGGCACGGTAAAAAACATGCCAGGTACTATAGGCAGCTTGGCTGCTTACCCAATTGTTCCCGTAATACTGAGTGACAGAATTTTAGGTGTAGCAATTATTTTTTTTTTATTTTTGATTGGATTATGGTCTACAGGCAATTATATACAACATTACAAAGCTCCATGTGATCCAAAAGAGGTAGTAATTGATGAAGTAGTTGGTCAATTGCTGACAGTACTTCTAGTTTCAATATTATTAGACCAAGAAATGAATAGCTCTGTATTGTTGGCGTGCTTTTTCTCCTTTAGGTTTTTTGATATAATAAAAGTGTGGCCTATAAATTTGATTGATAGGAATACCAAAGGTCCTTTGGGTATTATGCTAGATGATGTTGTAGCTGCAATTTTAGCCTGCGTTTTTATAGGAGCCTTTTATTGTTTATTGTTGGTTTATGCAGGATAAAAAAATTTATTATTCAAACTTAATTGTTCAAAACCTGAAGGATTATATACTTTATGCAACGAATTTATCCAAGTGGGAAATACATGATAGATTTGATAACATTATATTTACAATAAATGGTACTAGGGAGTCATTATTTAATTTTGTGTTTTGTGAAGATCAATGTACTGAGCTTTCTATATGGAGAACTCTAGATTATCTCAGAGCAAGAAATATAGAAGCAACATGGGTAATGGACTCACATCTAAAAACAAGAGATATTTTAGAAAAGTATGAAATAAAACACGTTAGCACACCCAAAAAAGCTTTACTTAATATGAAAAATTATTTTTTACCTGCTGATGCTGTTCCGAATTTGAGATTGAATATTGTAAATAGTAGTGAACTCTTAGAACAGTTAGATTTGCACACTTCTAAAATTTTTTATCATAATGTTGGAATTGTCAGCACATTTTTTCGCCGGTTATCAAATTATGATGATAAGAGCTCAGGATTAAGATTTTTTCTTGTAAAATTAAATAATGAAATTATTGGGACATGCGGTCTTTATATTCAAGACAGCGTAGCTGGTTTTTATAGTGATGGGGTTTTGCCAATTTATAGGGATCATGGGTTAGGTACTCAAATTGTTTTAGAAAGAATAAAGATAGCTAAGCAACTTGAATGCAAATATGTAGTAGCACATTGTATGAAACCTTCTGTAAACCTTTACAAGAGGTTAGGTTTTCAGATGTTGGGCAACCTTTATCTATATACCTCTTCAGTATAATTTCTTTGCTGAGCAGTTGCAAGTTTTTACGTTCGTTTTAACAACGCTATGTTTTTTTTGTATGAAGTAATTTTAATATTAATTCTAATATTCTTCTTTTTCTCATATTCTAAATTAAAAATTAGTAATAAAATTAAAGACTTACAACATCAAAATGTTATCATAAATAATTTAATAGATACTGTAAATGATGGATTTTATATTTGGGATGCAAAAAAACGTATAGAAAAGTTCTCTCCCAATTTACTAATTTTGCTTAATACTGTTTTTTATTCGTTTAATGAGTTTGTAAATTTTTTTGAGCAATCAGAAAGCTTAATTACAAGCTTTGCTGAGGCAAAGGAAATAAATAAATCTTTTACTCTAGATTTAAAGTCAAAAGACAGTGAGGTTTATTGTACATGTTATGGTAGAAGCATAATAGATTACTCTAATAACGTGATTGGTGTGTTGTTATGGATAAGGAATATCTCAGATTATAAGATAAAAGCTAACGAACTTGAGTTAGAAAATAGTAAGCTTATGCGAGAAGTGGAAAGCTATAAAAAAGTTTTTGACTCTTTACCATTTCCAATACTGAAGTGCAACAAGAATGAAAAAGTAAGGTTTTATAACTTATTTTATGATAAATATATAGGCAGCTCTAAAAAATTTACTGTTGCGAGTGGCTCCTATAACGTAAAACCAGGAAAGTGTGTAATAACTTACAAGAACGAACCTAAGGTTTTTAATTTTGTTAAAGTTCCAATACAAAATTCTAGTAGCATGGTAATGTATGGAAAAGATGTTAGTGATGAAGAAAAATTACATACTGAGCTAAACAATTGTTTGGCTGCACAAAAAAGTTTGCTTGAGAAGTTATCGATTGCTGTAGCGATATATAGTAAGAATCAAGAGTTAAAATTTTATAATAATGCTTTTATAAAAACTTTTCAGTTTGACCCAAAATTTTTGGCATCTGACCCAACTTATCACGAAATTATGCTTTACCTATTCGAATCTAAAAAGCTTTTAGGAAAAGAGGATTTTCAAACTATTAGTAAACAAAGACATGAGTTGTTCAAAGGATTATTTGAATCATATGATGAAACAATGCATTTCATGAATGGAAGAACGTTTAGAGTATTAACAATACCCTACGCTTCAGAGGGTTTACTATTTTCTTACGAAGAGTGTAAGAAATAATGCTCAAACTCCTTCTCTCTCTACCATGAGCTGTTTTACTTTTGCTATCGCTCTTGCTGGATTAAGCCCTTTCGGACAGGTTTTTGTACAGTTCATTATTGTATGACAACGATACAACTTAAATGGGTCGTTTAAAGAATCAAGTCTTTCTCCTGTCTTATTATCACGACTGTCGGCAATCCATCTGTAAGCTTGCAGTAATATTGCTGGCCCTAAAAATTTATCACTATTCCACCAATAGCTTGGGCAACCAGTCGAACAGCAAGCACATAGTATACAATCAGACAGACCATCTAATTTTTTTCTATCTTCAGGAGATTGAGGATATTCTTTATTCGGCAGGGTAGGTTTGTCTGTCTGTAACCAAGGCTTAATTGATTTATACTGCTCATAAAATTGGCTTAGATCTGAAACTAGATCCTTTACTATAAACATATGAGGTAGTGGATATATTTTTATTTCACCTTTTATATCACATATAGATTTAGTGCATGCAAGAGTGTTGGTACCATCTATATTCATTGCACAAGATCCACATATCCCTTCTCTGCAAGAACGTCTAAAAGTTAAGGTCGAATCTATTTCGTCCTTTATTTTTATTAATGCATCAAGTACCATAGGACCACAATTATCCATATCGATAAAAAATGTGTCTATTCTTGGATTTTTATCATCATCAGCAGACCAACGGTAAATTTGAAATCTTCTAATATTTTTTGCTCCAGTAGGAGTAGGATAAATTTTGCCCTTTTTATTAACTTTAGAATTCTTTGGCAAAGAAAACTGAACCATATTGCTTACCTTTTACAGCTAAAACCCCTTTATTTGTAAATAACATATTTTGGTATTATCTACCATACTTTTCCTTTTCAAATTCAAGCAAAGCTAAAATCTTATTTTCTAAATTCTTCATTATAATTTCCTCATCTTCTTTTTGATGATCATAGCCAAGTAAATGCAATAATCCATGAACTAACATGTGTGCAGTGTGAGTAAGGATGGATATACAGTACTCATGAGACTCTCTTTCTATTGTATCTATTGCAATTGCTATGTCTCCTAGATCACATTTACTAGATAATTGTTCGCATGGAAATGATAGTACATTAGTTGGCTTGTCTATTTTTCTAAACTTAAGATTAAGTTGATGTAGCAAGTTATCATCAGCGAGAGCTATTGATATATTTGGTTTATAGTGGTCTATTATTAATTCTTTTAGAGAAGCATTAATAATATTTAATACAAAACTCTCTGGGTCCTCCGTAATACTATGCCACCTCTTATCAAGAATGTTTACTTCTAACATGAATAACGCACCAGAAAGGACATTATCCCATAACTTGACATTGAAACCCAAAAAAGAAGAGTTATAGACCATCGTATCATACATACAACTATACGAATATTGTACACTAGAAGGATGCCATCCCAGTGCCCCGACATTGGGATCCAGGAATTCTGATTAGATATTAGGTGAGTGAATATAAAAGCTATATTAAAACACAACATTTTTAATGTGGTTGCATTACAGGCAGATTCCAGTGTCAAGCACTGCTTTGTGTTTGATGAAAAATCGGCTACTTCGAAACAAACACTCATACAGCTGTATGTTGTGTGCTGAGGTAATATTGTTTGGCAACAGGTATTACACATCACTCATCCTTATTATTTCATTCCACTCAGTCTCTAAAACTGGAGAAACTGATAAACGTGATTGTTTTAATATAACCATATTTTTCAAAAGTGGGTTTTGTTTTATACTTTTTAACGTCACTTGGTTACTTAAAGGTTTCAAAAGTTTTACATTCACTAGTCCAAATTTGGAATTATAAACATGATAATACTCCTTTAATACTTCAACTATTCCAAGTATAACTCTCTCTTTACCTGTATGATAAAAAAATGCAAGGTCGCCTAATTTCATAGCTCTCATGTAATTTTGAGCTTGATAATTGCATACACCATTCCACCGCGTCACCTGCTCCTTTCCCATTTTTTGCCACGAGTATTCACTTGGTTCTGACTTTAGTAGCCAAAATTGCATTATTTTTTTCTTCTTAAATAAGCTGGTATATCATAAACATTGCTACCCCACTTAACTCTTTCGTTTGTTTGCTCAGTTGAAGCATATTCTTTTGTTTCTAATGTTGGAATTTGATTATAAGGCCATTTAAAATTTTTTTCCTCTGCTGGGATCTTGTTTTGATTAACAGATGAATTGTCGTTACAGCTATCAATGCCAGTTGCAAGAACAGAAACTCTAACTCTTCCCTCCATCGCCTGATCAAAAGTGGCACCAAATATTATATTTGCATTTTCATCCACTTCTTCACGCACTCTATTGGCTGCAGAATCAACTTCAAATAGAGTCATGTCTCCACCACCAGTAATATTAATCAATATTCCTTGCGCACCTTTCATTGATACATTGTCAAGCAATGGATTAGATATCGCAGCCTCTGCAGCACTAATTGCCCTATCTTCTCCTTCTGCTTCTCCAGTACCAATCATTGCCTTACCCATCTCACTCATTACTGTTTCTATATCAGCAAAATCAAGATTAATCAGTCCTGGCATGATCATCAAATCAGTTACTCCTCTTATGCCAATATGCAGAACATTATCGGCGAGTTGAAATGCGTCAGCAAATGTAGTTTTCTCGTTAGCAATTCTAAATAAATTTTGATTGGGAATGACAATAAGTGTATCTACGTATTTTTGCAACTCTTCAAGTCCAAGCTCTGCAATGCGCATACGTCGCACACCTTCAAAACCGAACGGCTTAGTTACAACTCCAACAGTCAGTATCTTTTTTTCTTTTGCTCCTTTATCTTTAACTACCGCTCTTGCTTCTCTGGCTGCTTTTGCAATTACCGGTGCAGCACCTGTTCCAGTACCACCACCCATCCCTGCTGTGATAAAGAGCATATGGCTATCTTTTATATGCTCCATAATTTCATCAATTGATTCTTCTGCTGCACCTTTACCAACATCAGGCAAAGCACCAGCACCAAGGCCCTTAGTTAAGTTAATACCAAGTTGAATTTTTTTATCACATAATGACTTCTCTAACGCTTGAGCATCGGTATTTGCTACAACAAAATTTACTCCTTGTAAATTGGATTGAATCATGTTGTTCACAGCATTTCCACCAGCACCACCCACTCCCACAACGGTAATCCTTGGGTGTAATATAGGTAACTCCGGCAGACTAAGATCAATAGACATTTAAATTACTCAAATTTAGCGAATTCACTTGATAGTAAGTTACCGCTTTTTTAATAATATGCAAATACTTTTCACTTCTATAGGCTATAAATAGTAAATATGGTTTACTTATTCTTAATAATACTCAAGTACCATAAAACAACAGGCAAAAATTTTGCACCTATAGAGAGTGTAACTCCACTGGTGCAAAAAATAGAAATATCTATGAAAAAAGGGATAGAAACTACCCTTTTGTTGAGGCTGCTTTTTGTTCCCAACCGACTTCTGCAGCAATCTTGTCTAAAACTGTTTTCGGATTCCCTACATCGAGCCTGGTAGTATCATTCACTTTGTTTAATAACTCCTTCACTCCACCAATTTGACCCGCCTTACTACTGTTCATATATGCATATACAGGTGCAGCTATTAAAGCTGCCACCGCAGCAACAACTATAAAACTAGCAACTAGTGGATGAGCAACTAAAAATGCAGATACTGCAGTAATAGCAGGACTAACGAGTGTTGCAGCCTTTGTTCCAACCGTACCGACGAAAGCCGCATAAGCTGGACTCAAAAAATAAGCTGCTGTAAGCGAAGCTACTGCTGCAATTGCTACAAAAGTCGCGGCCGTCTTGTATGGATGGTGACATACGTATTGCCAATTTGCGCTAGCAACACCCTTAGTTGTATTCAAAAACCCTTCCTCAGACTGATCCCACCCTTTTCCATTAGCTTCCCAGAGGGAATCATCTTCTAAAACATTTACTGTCATAACTCTACTCCTTAAATAGAATATTAAAATTTTATTAAGAATAATATATAGTAAAAAAAGCTGCCTGTCAAGTAATTTAATTTATTAGTATAATCTTATTCTGTAATTCAGCGCTTCAGCAATGTGTGCTCTTTTTACTTCTTCACTTTTTGCAAGATCTGCAATTGTTCTTGCAACTTTTAATACGCGTGTGTAGCCTCGATTGGAAATGTAATTTTCTTTCAGTACATATTTTAGCAATTCTAACCCTGCCTGATCTGGTTCAGTAAATTTATTAAATGCTTCACCGCTTACTTCTGAATTGCAACGAATATTTAATTCACTATAGCGCTCAGTTTGAACTTTTCTTGCTGCTACCACTCCTTCTCTTATGATTTTACTACTTTCTCCCTCCATAGAGATTTCAGGAGAGAGTATGCTAACGTTTGGCATTTCAATGCATATGTCTATTCTATCAAGCAATGGGCCTGATATTTTGTTTTTGTAATCTGTGCCACACTTTGGAGCTTTGTTGCACGATCTGCTTGCATCACCTAAATAACCGCACCTGCAAGGGTTCATTGCAGCAATCAGTTGAAAATTTGCAGGGTAGGTTATGTGAGCATTTGCCCTTGCAACGGTAACTTTTCTATCTTCAAGTGGTTGGCGTAGAGAATCAAGCACAAGTCTTGGAAATTCAGGTAGCTCATCAAGGAATAACACGCCATTATGAGCCATGGTAATTTCTCCGGGTTTTGCATTCTTTCCTCCCCCTATCATTGCTGGCATAGAGCATGAATGATGAGGTTCACGAAAGGGACGCGCTACTTTGAATATTTCATTACCAGTCTTTATTATACTGGAAATAATATTAACGTCAATCATCTCCTGTTCGGTCAAATCAGGCAGCAATCCTATAAAGCGCTTAGCAAGCATTGATTTTCCAGTACCAGGAGGGCCAACAAGAAGCATATTATGCCCACCTGCCGCCGCAATTTCGGCTGCTCTTTTTGCAACAACTTGGCCTTTGATATCCTTCATATCGGGAACCAATCTTTTTTCTTTGGGTGCAGCGCTATAATTAAAAGTTACCGGCTGAATTAATTGCTCACCCTTAAAGTGTCTGATAATATCAGTTAATTTCTCTATAGCCAGAATTGAAACATTCTTCACCCATACAGTTTCTACACCATTTCCTCTCGGGCAAATTACTCCTTTATTTACCTGTTTTGCATTGATCGCTGTTGGAAGTACTCCTGAGATTGGTATGACTCTGCTGTCTAGTGCAAGCTCGCCCATAATTATATAAGACTGAACTTTTTCAACTGGTATCACATTCATGACAACAAGTAGTCCAACAGCAATAGCTAAGTCATAATGACTACCTTCTTTAAGCAAATCCGCAGGGGAAAGATTAACTGTGATTCTTTTTGGAGGTAGTAGTAAATTAATTGAGTTTAATGCCGCTCTGATGCGCTCTTTAGATTCTGCAACAGTTTTATCCGGCAGTCCAACAATATTAAAAGCTGGAATACCATTTGCCATGTGAATTTGTGCATTAACATTTACTGTGCTGGTTCCCTGAAGTGCAACGGTATTTATATTTGCAATCATACTATATTATATAAAGTTATTAATATAATATATTGACAAAGTAACGAAGTAAACAGTAGCTGTTAAAAGTGGTTTAATTTAGCAAAAAAGTGCAGTATTCTATCACTTTGCTGATTATATATGTTTATAAGAATAATCGCTTTTCTTTTGCTATATTCAAGCGCAGTTTTCTGTAGTGATTGTAACTTTAACTTACCGTATCGTGGGCTCAGTTGTGATTTGGATCTATCATATAGAAATTTAAGTAATATAAAGAAATTATTGAATAACAAAGATAAGTTTGTTGCACTTACGTTTGATGATGGACCGTCTTATAATAGAGCAGGAGATATTATTAATATTCTGGAGAGCAATAAAACAAAAGCGACATTTTTTGTGCTTGGTGAACGTATAAATAAAAAAACATATGAGATAGTAAAGAAAATCCATGAAGCAGGTCATGAGTTAGGCAATCACTCTTGGTCGCATAGGAAGTTGACATCACTTTCAAGTGAGGAACAATTGCAAGAGTTGGAAAAGACAAATATAGCAATTAAAAATGTAACAGAACAGAGTGTAAAATGGTTTCGTCCACCATATGGATGTCACAATGATAATTTGATCGAAAATACTAATAGATTAAATATGTATTCCATATTATGGACAGTTGACTCTCTGGACTGGCAAGGCGATAAATCAGAGATTTTAATTGAAAGAATTGTAAGCAACGCACATAATGGAGCAATTATATTATTCCATGATCACGATAACAAGTCAAATACAGTTGAAGCTTTACCTCAGATTATTGAAATACTAAAAAAATCAGGTTACGAGTTTGTTACCTTAAGTGAGTGGGAGGAAAGGGTTTGTAATGTAGTAAAAGCTAGAAATGTGCCAATAAAAGGAGGAGGAGTGCATTTTAAAGGAATCCTATGTGGACAAAAAACAAGGTCTTCAACCGCAGAGCATTTATATTAGGTGGTATTCAGCTTACTATTTTTGCTATTTTTAGTTATAGGTTGTATACTTTACAAGTACGAGATAGACAAAAATATGAAGTGCTATCCAATAATAATAGGATAAAAGTTGTTACTATTGTGCCTAAACGAGGCAGGATTTTGGATAGGAATAGCGCTGAACTCGCAGTAAACAAAATTTCGTATATTGTTTTGTTTGATGGGCAAAGAACCTTTACTAGGGAAGTTGATTTGCAAATGTTATCAGAAATTAAACCTGATGCGACAAAATCATCAGAAACGAAAATAACTGCTCTTTATAAACGTTACTACCCGTTTGGTTCGATATGTTCTCATATAGTCGGATATACAAAAAGACAGCAAGGCATAAACGAAGCAGGGGTCAGCGGCATTGAATATACATATGATCATATATTAAAAGGCAAGCCAGGAAAGTCTGAGCAGGAAATAAATTCTAAGAAGCGTATCATGAGAGAGTTATCTAGCATACCGCAGCAAGACGGACAAGATGTACAGCTGACAATTGACGTTGATTTGCAGAGGAAAATTGCAGAGGTATTTAAAGACCACCAAGGTTCCACAGTGGTAATTGATGTAAATAACGGAGAAATTTTAGCATTGTATAATTCACCTTCTTACGATAATAATCTTTTCACTAGCAGATTATCAAATGAAACTTGGGAAAATTTAAACAATCCTTCATTACCGCTTGTAAACCGTGCATTATCATATCAAATTCCACCTGGTTCAATATTTAAAATAATAGATGCGCTTGCGGGTTTAAAAGATGGAATAATAACACCAGAAGAAAAATTCTCGTGTAGGGGCTATATGAAGATAGGTGAGCGGAAATTTCGTTGCCTAAAAAGCAAAGTCCATGGATATGTATCTTTAAACGAGGCAATGGCCTTCTCATGCAACACTTACTTTTATAATATAGGAAAAAAAATAAATGTAGATTCTCTACTAGAAATGGCTAGCAAATTTGGTATAGGAAGTGGACCATTAATTGGAATGTTTAAGGAAGAAGCTCCGGGATTGTTGCCTGATGTGGATTGGCGTGCACGCAAGCTATATTCAGAGTGGTATTTAGGTGATACCATTAACTTAGTTATAGGACAAGGGTATTTACTTACAACGCCATTACAGCTTGCGGTTCTTGCAGCGAGGGTTGCAACAGGAAAGGAGGTAATTCCCCACATTGAGATGAGTAAATCAGGGCAAGACTTTCTTGATATTGATGTGAATCATGAGCATCTTAGTGTGGTTCGAAAAGCTATGTTTGACGTGGTGAATTCTAACTATAGAAAAGGGCTAGGCAGTGTACAAATTGCTGGAAAAACTGGTACACCAGAGATAAACTCTAAGGGTGAAAGTCATAAATTGTTTATCGCTTATGGCCCCTACCATGATCCGCGCTATGCAATCTCAGTGTTTATAGAACACGGCAAAGCTCCACGCCAAGATGTTGCAATTGCTAGTGAGATATTGCGATATATGCTTGAAAAATGACCTTATGAAATGGTCATATATGTTACTTGTAATTCATCTATCCAAATCATAACTGTTTAGACTGAAAAAAGAAACGAAAATTGTATAAACCTTTCAATTTAGTGCTTTAATGTTTCTGACAAAGGAAAGGCATTATCTTTATTTTCTATAGAGAGAGACACACTACTTTCATTGTTATCATCAATTGAAGTAATAGGGTGCATCAAAGCAACTTTTATAACTTTATCAATATTCTTAGCAAAAATTACGTTGATCCCTTTTTTAATATTTGCAGGAATCTCTTGCATATCTTTCTCATTTTCACTTGGTATAATCACAGTTTTGATCGATCCTCTTAGCGCAGCAAGCAACTTCTCTCTCAAGCCCCCAATAGCTAAAACTCTACCACGCAATGTTACTTCGCCTGTCATAGCAACACTTTTGTTAGCTGGTATATTTGTCATAAGAGAAACAATAGATGTACATACTGCACTGCCAGCAGAGGGACCATCTTTTGGCACAGCACCCTCAGGTACATGCAAATGTATATCATTATTTTGAAATTTTTCGGGTTTTATACCGAAAAATAAACAATTTGACCGTACATAACTATATGCAGCTTTTATAGACTCTTGCATAACCTCTCCAAGCTTTCCTGTGTATTTTATTTCCCCCTTACCCGGAATTAGGACTGACTCTATCATCAAAATATCACCACCTGTTTCAGTATAGGCGAGACCAGTTACTACCCCTACCAAACTCTCATTTTCTGCAATGCCAAAGATATACTTACGTACCCCTAGATAATCTTGTAAATTACCAACCTCCACCGATATTTTCTTATTTTTATCAGTTAATATTACTTTAACTGCTTTCCTCATGAGCTTTGCAAGTTCCCTTTCCATGCTTCGCACGCCGCTCTCACGTGTATATAAACGTATCAACTCGTATAATGCTTCATTAGTTATTTCCCACTCCTTCTGATGCAAACCATGCTCTTTCTTTAATTTTGGAATAAGGTGATGTGTAGCAATACTGATCTTCTCATCTTCGGTATACCCGGATAATTGTATAACTTCCATCCTATCACGCAAAGGATGTGGCAAATTTAAGCTATTTGCTGTAGCTACAAACATTACACTTGAAAGATCAAACTCAACTTCCAAGTAATGATCCGTAAAGTGTTTATTATGCTCAGTATCTAAAACCTCAAGTAATGCAGATGCAGGATCGCCACGCGAATCAGAACCCATCTTATCTATTTCATCAAGCAGAAAAAGTGGATTGCATGACTTAGCTTTTTTCATATGTTGAATAATTCTACCAGGCATTGAGCCAATATAAGTTTTTCTATGTCCTCGTATTTCAGACTCATCACGTACACCACCAAGAGATATGCGAACAAAATCTCTTCCTACTGCTTTTGCCATAGACTTAGCTAAAGAAGTTTTACCAACACCAGGTGGTCCAACTAAGCAAAGTATAGGACCTTTTATCTCTTTTACTCTCTTTAATACTGCTAAAAATTCTATTATTCTATCTTTTACTTTCTCTATGCCATAATGATTTTCATCTAAGATTTTTTTAGCTGCATTTAAGTTAATTTTTGCATCTTTGTACTTTCCCCACGGCAAATCAAGCAACCAATGCAAGTAACTAGATATAACTGTTGCTTCAGGAGAAATGGGATTCATTTTCTTATATCTCTTCAAGTCAGTTATGGCTTTTTCTCTCGCTTCTTGAGAAAGCTTTGTTTCATTTATCTTTTTTTCAAATTCATTGAGTATATTCCCTTCATCCCCATTTTCAAATTCACCTAATTCTTTCTGTATAGCTTTTAATTGCTCGTTAAGGTAGTAAACTTTCTGAGTACTTTCAACCTGTGATTTAATTGTTTTATACAAGTGGTTTTGTGCGCTCAAAATACTTATTTCTCTCTCAACAAGAGCAAAAACTTTTTTTAAACGCTCTTTTGGGTTATAAACTTCAAGTATGTTTTGCTTATCTGATACCTTTATATTTAAGTGTGAAGCTACCATGTCTACAAGTTGATCAACCTCTTTGACTTGATCAATAGGGTTAATGATAATCTCGGGCTGACTTTTCTTGTTTAATTTACACCAACTGTCGAATGCATCTATAACAGACCGCCTTAAAGCTTCTAAATCAATATTATCTTCATTTTCTCCATATTCATAATAACCATCCAATGCTACTTTAGCCTGTAATAAAGTATGAGAGCTAATATATTCTATAACTTCTCCCCTTCTCACTCCCTGAATCATGACTTTTACCGCGTTGTCAGGCAGTTTTATTAATGGTTGTATAATGTTTGCTAACACACCTACTTTATAAAGATCCTCTGATTCTGGATTATCAACAGAGCCATCTTTTTGTGCTATAAGAAAAATCTCATTTTGGTGACTACTGCTACTTATTGCATACTCTAATGCATGAACAGATTTTTCTCTACCTATGAATAAAGGTACCATTATATTTGGAAAAATTACTACATCTCTTAGAGGTAATACTGGTAATACAGCAGAATTAAAGTTTACAGCACGTTCAATACTCATAATATATGTCTCAAACTAATCATTAACCGTTATAACACCACTCCTATTACTATGATCAAGCATCACTTTTCCTAATTCTACCATTTTCTTAGTGATCGTTATAGCGCTACCTTCAAAACCTCCATTGCCAGCTGTATACATAACATCAAGCAAAAGTGACTCTAAGATAGCACGTAACATCCTTGCACCTGTTTTATAACTTATAGCTTTTTTAGCAATAGCTGATATTGCTTCATCTGAAAACTCAAGGTTTACTTTACTAAATGCAAGTAATGCTTTATATTGTTTTACTAGCGCATTTCTTGGCTCCGTCAACACATGTATTAAATCCTCATGATCCAGCTCATCTAAAACAGCAATTATTGGAACCCGCCCTACAAATTCGGGTATTAAACCGAACTTGATTAAGTCCTCAGGTTGAACATCATGTAAAGCATTTTTTTTCTTTTTTTCTTTAGACTGACTTATGTCCGCTCCAAAGCCAACTGACGTTCCCTTTTTTCTTGCCTCAATAATTTTATCGAGGCCCTCAAAAGCTCCTCCACAAATAAACAGTATGTTACTAGTGTCTACTTGTATAAACTCTTGTTGTGGATGTTTTCGCCCTCCTTGTGGCGGAACATAAGCAACTGTATCTTCCATAATTTTAAGTAGAGCTTGCTGTACCCCTTCACCTGAAACATCACGGGTTATTGAAGAGCTTTCAGATTTCCTTGTGATCTTGTCTATTTCATCGATAAACACTATACCGCACTGTGCTTTTGCAACGTCGTAATTTGCAGCCTGCAATAAACGTGACAACACACTTTCTACATCATCACCTACATAACCTGCCTCAGTCAAAGTTGTCGCATCAGCCATAGCAAATGGCACGTCTGAAACTTTAGCAAGTGTTTTGACTAGCAAAGTCTTACCAGAACCAGTGGGGCCGATAAGCATTATATTTGACTTCTCGATTTCAATATCACTTATAGTATGAAGTTGTACCATAGATTGACAATGGTTATACATAGCTACAGATAAAACGTGTTGCGCATGTTCCTGACCTACAACATGCTTGCTAAGAAAATTTTTTATATCTTTAGGTTTCTTTAGTAACAGCTTCATATCAGGTATACGATCTAAATTAAAAGCTCCCTCTTTCTTTTGACTTATTGCTTTATGGGATAACTCTATGCATTCATTACAAATAAACACCTTTAAACCTTCTGAAGAGTTAGTAATCAGTTTATCTACCTCGTTTTGTGCTTTATTGCAAAAAGAACAGTAGTGTAAATCATTATTGTTATCCATTAAACTACCTTTTGTTTAACTTTAATGTTTTCAATCTTAATATCTTTACGCTCAGCTATTACTCTGTCAATTAAGCCAAGTTTCATTGCTTCTATAGGATCCAAAAATTTATCTCTTTCCATCATTACTTCAATCTTCTTTAGTGAATGCCCAGTATGTTTTTCATAAATTTGATTTAGCTTTTTCTTAATTCGCAAAATTTCCTTAGCATGTATTTCTATATCAGTTGCTTGACCTTGATAACCACCAGATGGTTGATGTATCATAATTCTTGAATGAGGTAGAGAGTGGCGCTTACCTTTCGCACCAGCTGCAAGCAACAAAGAACCCATAGATGCGGCTTGACCTATACATAAAGTTGAAACGTCTGGCCTTATGTACTGCATTGTATCGTAGATTGATAAACCAGCAGTTACAACACCACCTGGCGAGTTAATATACATATGAATGTCTTTATCGGGGTTTTCCGATTCTAAAAATAAAAGCTGTGCCACTACTACACTGGCCATGTTGTCTTCAACAGGACCAGTTACGAAAATTATTCTTTCTTTCACTAGTCTTGAATATATGTCATAAGCACGCTCACCACGACTAGTTTGCTCAACTACAATTGGTATAAGAGTCATACCTTTTCCTATTAAATATTATCAAATAATTCCTTTAATTCTTTCACAGAAACAATCTGCTCTTCTTTATTAACTTTTTCTATTATATAATCTGTCACTTTATACTCAAGCGCTTGCCCTCTAACTAATTCTTGAAATTGCTTATCTGACTCAAAATGCTTAAGTACCCTGTCGAATTGCACATCTTTACTGACATATTGATTTACAATAACATTCAAAATATCATTTTGAGTTAATGATATTTTATATTCTGCACTAAATTTCATAAATAACATAGCAAGCTTTACGCGTTTCCCAGCTTCTTTACAAGGATCATCTTGAATACCCATTTCTTTTTGCACTCTTTGTTGCTCCTGTTTTACTATTTCTATAGGTAAATCAAAATTATAATTAGCATCCAAATAATCAAGTAACTCCTTTTTGATTAAGAGATTCCTCATTTCAGTGCATTGACCACTAATCACTTTTTTTGCATGACTTATCAGTGCAGAGTAATCTTGAAAACCAATACTCTTAGCTATTTCATCATCACTTTCAAAATCTTTGACAACTTGGATTTTATTAACTCGCACAAAAAAATCGGCTTCCTGTCCTGCAAGGGAAATGACTTGATAATCTTCAGGAAATTTCAACTTAAAATTTTTTGTTTCTCCCTTTTTCATACCAGTTAATTGATCCTCAAAACCATTAATAAATGTGCCAGACCCTAAATTAACAGCAAAATTTTTGCTACTTCCACCCTGAAAGAGCTTATTCCTAATCCGTCCTTCAAAATCAATTATCAATTTATCCCCATCTTTCGCTTGATAAGAAGCATCTTCAACAGAGATAAAGGAGGAAAACTTTATTTTGGTGGAATCAATGAATCCTTTTATATCTCCCTCTTCAATCTTTACTTCAATTTTTCTTAAGTTTATTTTATCAAGATCTATTACTGGTACTTCCGGCATCGATTCAAAAGATAGCTTGTATACAAAATTGCCTTCCTCATTCTCTTTGCTCAAACTTGGTAATGATATAACATCAACCCTAGGATAGATGTGGAACTTGACTTCGATTTTTTTTATCAAATCACTTGAGCAATGATCTATTGCATTATTCATCACATATTCCAAAGCTTCGTTTTTATAATTTGCAACAACAAGGTCATAAGGCATCTTTCCAGCCCTAAATCCAGGTGACTTCGCATTTTCTGCTATCTCTTGCAACCTGGAATTTACCTTTTGTTTTATATAATCACCACTAACTGTGATTTCATATTCGTGCCTTAGTTTACCTACGCTTAACTCTTTGTAAGTATACATATCATTTGATGCATCTGGTTCAACTATATTTTGGGGTGCGTTATTAGACATTATGATTCATTAATTGATATTTTAATTTATATCTTAATAAGGTTATTTTACCACAATCTAAGTTAAATGCAATCCTTAAGAACAGGTTTTTATACAAACAAAAGTGTATTAAGTGATTATAAATTTTCCCTTAAAACCCAAGTCACATGACTTTAAGTGCGGATAGAGGGACTTGAACCCCCACGAGCAAGCTCACCAGGACCTAAACCTGGCACGTCTACCAATTTCGCCATATCCGCAAGAGCCCTTCAGTAACTTATAGATAACCATTTCTGTCATCTTATGCAATTTAAAGATAGATTACAGTGTCACAAACTGAACTAATAACACTGGCTTCACTCAATCTAAGTCTTAATCACTTTAAAATATTTAAAATTTATTCAATTTATAGTATTTACACAATAAAAAAAGCTTATTAATATTTCTTAATTAAAGCTCTAATTCTGGAAATTAATAATGAGATTAATAGCAAGCTTCTTACTCGCAATTTTTCTGATTACACAGAATGGCTGCACGACTCTTGTGGGTAGTATAGTGGTAACAGCAACGGCTACAGCAATAACAATGCAAGATAAATCCTTGGGAAACATTGTTGATGATACAACTATAGTAATAAGAATCAATAGGGGGCTCTTAAAACATGGACTATTCTCATCCATAAAAGTTAAAGTGAGTGAAGGAAGAGTATTACTCATTGGAAATGTTGATAGTCCTGAAAAGCAACTTACAGCAGAAAAAATAGCTTGGCAGCAGAAAGAGATTAAAGAAGTGATAAATGAAATAAGAGTCACACCAATTCAAATGACTTCTATGCTAGACGTTACTGTAGATGGTATGATAACAGCAGAGATAAGAACAAGACTTTTGGGAAAAAGAAATATTAAATCAATTAATTATAGCGTTAATACAGTTGATAGAGTCGTTTATTTGATGGGCATAGCTCAAAACAAGGCGGAATTAAAGTCTGTAGTAGCAATTGCAAGAAAAGTAAAAGGAGTGAAGCAAGTGGTAAGTTATGTAAGGTATAGACATAGCAAATTGCGTCATTGATGAAAATTGACTTGAGTGTTAGCGTTGTGTAACTAAGCAATAAAACTCCTTTAGGGAGTGTTAAATATTATTGCCTCTTTCTATAATTTTGAGCTGCTTCCTTGGGTTATGCAAGAAGTCTATTGTATCGCTTTTTTCCTTCAAATCAGGATCAGAGTTCTTCTATATCTTTCCTAACTTGCTCTTTTGCAAATTCTATCTGTCTTTCTATATATTTTCTGGCTTTTCCTGTTGCAAACGGCACTTGTTTCCATATCGCTTAGATTGCGCTCAATTGCTCTTTCAATTCCTCATGCTTTTATGAAGCTATACATTCTTTTATCTCATCATTCTTCGTGATAAATTCAGCATATTTTTCTAATAATTTTGCATCTAATTTATCACTCTTTGCAAAGTGATTGCATGCTTTTGCAAACCCGATTTGGGTGAGCTCTATGAACAACTATGTTATATTCTTGTAATAATTTTATTACAAGCTTTTCGTAACCCCCTGTTTACACATAACTTAACAAATACGTTAGCCATTTTTGACTTTATAAACTCAGATATAGCTGTCTCGACATTTTCTATACGCTGATGTTTATTACTGATTGAGATATCAAGCGTTTCTTTTGAAACATCAAAAATACCCATTTTGTACCTACAAATATAATCAAATAATGCTGTACAGGATTGTTTTTAGATCCTTCTACCGTTCGTACTACATTTTTTAAGCTAGGAGTATTCCTACCATTTTTATCAATCCAGTTTGCTCATTATAACTTTACGGCTTTGATTTTATATATAATCCAGATTAGGCACTAAATTGGTAAAAACGAAAGCGCTTTTTTGATGGAACTGCGCAAAAAGACTGGATGCCAGTGTCGAGCACTGGAATGACACCCTCCATATAAACATTAAGAAATTTACTAAACAGGAAAAAGGCAAAAGAAACCCTGTCAGCTACTATCTATTTTTTTTAATTGGCGTTTTTTATTGTCTTAAATGCTTTAATAAGCGCATTTTAGCTTATGTAGGTGAAAGTTTTATAAAGACATAGAGTGCACATAGTGCAAAAAATTAAACATCAAGTATATTGAGTTTTTTGTCGTTTTATCTGCACAGACTGAAATATAGCTTCACTCTCAATAATAAGGAAGTTTGCCAAGTAAGTTTTGTCGTTTCTATTAAATGAAAGTTATGATTTATGAAAAAAATCTATTGCAAGCCTGTCAATATTCTGTTAAGAGCTGAGGTAATATAAAAATTATTATGTTTAGATTAGAGAACAAGAAATTTCTGATTACTGGTGCGTCAGGCGGAATAGGTCAGGCAATTGTAGAAGTTATGCATAAAGCCGGAGCAACTTTATGTATTTCTGGCACAAAAAAAGAAGTACTCGAAGAAGTTGCTAAAAAATATGAAAAAAACATTCATGTACTTCCTTGTGACTTATCAAATGCTGAGGAGGTAAATCAATTAATAAATAAAGCAAGTGAATTGATGAAAGGCTTTGATGGGCTCATATGCAATGCAGGCATTACACAAGACAGTTTATTGCTGAGGATGACAGATGAAGTATGGCAAAAGGTGATTGACATTAATTTGACCTCCACATTTAAGCTAAATAGAGAAGCATGCAAGAAATTAATTAAAAATAATTGGGGAAGAATTATAAATATTTCCTCAATAGTAGGTTTAACAGGCAATGCCGGGCAAGTAAATTATGCAGCTTCTAAAGCTGGGGTAATAGCCATGAGTAAATCTATAGCAAAAGAAGTTGCAAGTCGTGATATAACAGTAAATTGTATTGCTCCTGGATTTATAGATACTAAAATGACCGAAGTTTTAAATGAAGGACAAAAGGAAAAAATATTAGATAATATCCCAATGAAAAGAATGGGAACAGGGAAAGAAATAGCAGCAGGAGCCCTGTTTTTAGCAAGCGATGAGGCAAAATATATAACGGGGCATGTGCTTAACATCAATGGTGGACTATTCATGTAGCAACACTTATTTGTGGACAAATTATAAGTTTTACCCTAAAATAAATATATATAGGTTTAGATTCGCGTTAGTTTATTACTTGGAGGCAGAAGAATGAGCTATATAATAAAAAAGTTTTTTGATGCTTTATGTATAGTGTTATTTCTCTCTTTCTCAGGTTACGCAAGTGCCGCTAACGGTATAGATGATACAACTGCCCAAGTAATATGCAATATTATTGGTTATATTTGGGGAATAGGTGGACCGCTTATGACTGTAGTAATAATAGGTGCAGCTTTGCTTGCAATATTTGGCAGAATGCCATGGCCAGCTCTCTTTGCCTTAGGTATGTTTTGTGGTGTATTTTTTGGTGCCAAAGCGATTATAATGAAAATTATACCCGATAGCATTAAACAAGATAGTATGTTGAGCAAGTGTGGGGAAAAATAACTTAAAAATCAGGATGTTTTTGTGTGTATTGTTGCTTCATATCTTCAATTTGCAGCAAGTAAGAGCTATCTTTCGGTAAAGTTTTAACAGCTAACTCAACGTACTTCATAAATTTCTTTAAATTACCTTCAATACAAGCCTTTTTTGTCAAAGCAAAATAATACATTGCCATATCAGCACTACGTTTATATGCAATACTTAAATACTTCCAGACAAAAGCGTTATTTGCTTCTACGCTTGCAATCCGCTCCAGGTAAAAAATTGCCTTCTCTATGTCACCGTGTAATAATAAAGTGTGAGATAACGCAAGTTTCACTAAATAGTTATTCTTCTCAGATAAATACCTAAGTGATTCTTCATACATTTTTATTGCTTCACTTAAATTTCCAGCTTTGTATAGCATCTCTGCTTTTAATTCATATAAGTATGGATCATTGCGTGACTCTTGAATCAATGAATTAACTTTAGTAATAGCCTCTTCTATCTTTCCTTGCCTATAGTCAATTACAGCATTTACATACTTAGAATTATCTTCATATTTATTAAATAACACATGAATAGGGGTAAAAAAAGAGTCTAGCTTTGCAACCATACGCTCAAACTTCAGCAATTTATCTGCAAGAATTGGTTTTATATTGTTTTTAACCTTATAATTCTGTACAGCAAATATGCGTTTATCACTAAGTGGGTGAGTACGGAAATACTCTTCAGCATTCTCATACTCAATACTTTTAAAATAGTCAAAAATCTCTTTCATACCCGAATTATCATAGCCAGATTCATCAAGGTATCTTAAAGCATAGCCATCTGCTACACTCTCTTGCTCTTGAGAATAGTTAAAAAATAACCTTGAACTAAGCGTTACACCACTAAGCAAGATTGCACTAGCAACCTGAGGGTTAATGACAACACTAGAAACTAATCCTACCATATAACTAATCATTGCTATTGATTGAAAATAACCTATAGCACTACTCATTTGTAATACATGACCAGCAGATATATGAGCAATTTCATGTGCTAATATACCAAGCAAGACATAAGGTTCAGTCGAATATTGCAAAAGCCCTAAATGAATGAAGATACTGTTATTGTTAATTACAAAAGCATTAATCGATCTATCATTAACTATAAAAACTTTTATTTGATCATTATCAATATCCGCAGCAGAAAATAAAGGTTGCGCTAGATCCTTCACTACCGCTTCCACTTCACTATCTCTAATAATACTAACAGAGTAAGCACTATTACAATATGCAAAAAAGAACAGTAAAACAAAAAGCTTAGACATGGAAATTCCTTGTTTGTATAACTTTCAGGAATTTTACATTTCAACACTTAAACTATACGAATCTATAAATGCTAGTTTAACTTTTTAATGTAACTGATAAGTTTATCGATGGTAATTAACTTAATCTTATGTTGTTCAGCAAATTCAAGCAGCTGAGGTAAGCGCATCATAGAGCCATCATCATTTACTAATTCACATCCTACAGCCGCATGATTAGATCCAACCAATTTTGCTATTTCAACACTTGCCTCAGTATGACCATTGCGTGCTAAAACCCCGCCTTCACTTGCAATAATAGGGAAAACATGCCCTGGAGTGATAATATCGTCCTTAGTACTCTTTTCATCAATGGCGGTAAGTATCGTATGTGTTCTATCATAAGCAGAAACACCTGTTGTGATACCATACCGTGCATCAATTGATGTAGTAAATGCAGTATGAGGAGCAATCTTTTCGTCTACATTACTTCTCTTCATAAACTCAAGATCTAGTTTACTCATATGAAGCTCTGTCATGGCTAAAAATACAATACCAGTACCGTATTTAACCATAAAGGCCATATGTTCCGGCTTTATTTTCTCAGCTAAGACAATCAAATCGCCTTCATTCTCTCTACTTTCATCATCAACTAAAATGAACAATTTACCAGAACGAGCGTCCTCTAATACATCTTCCACAGAAGAAATACCAGGTAGACTCATTAAAGCATAAGTGGCCTGTACCATAATTTACTTAAATTCAATCTTAACTACTTTATACAATTTTTCTCCATTTGGCACTATCACTTCCACATACTCACCGACTTTTTTGCCAATTAAAGCACTCCCGAGTGGTGAATCGGTAGAGATCAACTGCTTTGAAGCATCAGCTTCATACCCACTTACAATCTTATAAACATATTCAACTTCACTGTTATCATCATTTAACATGCTTAACGTCACAGTTGCGCCAAACATTACTGAATCACCAGACAAATTTTTTACTTCTATAACTTCTGCATGTGAGAGTTTACTCTCTACCTCAATTATACGACCTTCAATAAAACTTAATCTTTCTCGTGCTGCATGATATTCTGCATTTTCGGATAAATCACCTTGATCACGAGCATCAGAAATAGCCTGTATGATAGAAGGTTTTTCTTCCTTTAACTTTTCAAGTTCAACTTGCATATTCTCAAAACCTTCCCTTGTAATAGGAAATTTATTAACAATAGATGAAGTCATAATCACTACCTAAACGCAATTAAATTGAGTAACAAAAGCACTCACAATACCAAGAACATCATTTTTTATATCATCATTAATGTCACTTGACAACTTTTTTAAAACTCCAGGATGCACAGTTTGAAAATAATTGATAAGATTGTACTCGAATTTATTGATACTGCTTATCTGTATCTTACTTAATTGATCATATAGATTAGAAAAGATATACATGAGCACTACTTGCTCTTCTATTGACATAGGTGAATGCTGTTTTTGCTTTAATAGTTCAATAAGATATTTACCCCTGTCTAACGACAATTGAACACTAGCATCAAGATCAGAACCAAATTTAGCAAAGTCTTCCAATTCTCTATATTGAGCCAAACTTAGCTTTACAGAGCCAGCAACTTTTTTCACAGATTTTAATTGTGCAGCAGAGCCAACCCGAGAAACTGATAAACCTATATTCACCGCAGGGCGAAATCCTTTGTGAAACAACTCAGACTCAAGAAAAATTTGCCCATCGGTAATTGAAATCACATTAGTTGGAACATATGCAGATACATCACCGGCCTGAGTTTCAATAATCGGCAAAGCAGTCAAAGACCCATGTCCTTTTTCATCAGACATTTTAGCAGCTCTTTCAAGCAAGCGAGAATGTACATAGAATATATCTCCAGGATAGGCTTCACGACCAGGAGGACGTCTGAGCAATAAAGACATCTGCCTATATGCCACAGCATGCTTAGATAAATCATCATATACCACCAAGCAATGCATTCCATTATCACGGAAAAATTCTCCAATAGTGCAACCGGTATAAGGTGCTAAAAATTGCATAGGCGCGCAGTCAGATGCACTAGCGACAACTACAGTTGTATACTCTAATGCTCCACTTTCTTTTAGCTTGTTTACCACTTTTACCACTGTTGAAATTTTTTGTCCGATAGCAACATAAACACAATAAACTTTTTGATTTTTTTCTACTTCGTCATTTATCTTCTTCTGATTAATGATAGTATCAAGCGCAATAGTAGTTTTCCCGATTTGTCTGTCGCCAATAATTAACTCACGTTGCCCTCTACCTATTGGAATTAGCAAATCTATAATCTTAGTTCCCGTTTGCAGAGGTTCATGCACAGATTTGCGATCAATAATGCCTGGCGCTTTAGATTCTATATTCATTTTGTTTTTGGCTCTAATTTCTCCGCCATCATCTATAGGATGGCCCAGCGCATTTACAACTCTCCCTAATAATTCATGACCTACAGGCACTTGTACAACATCGCCACTACATTTTACAACCTCCCCTTCTTTTACATCACGGTCATTGCCAAGCACAACTATTCCAGCTGTATCACGATCTAAATCAAGAACTATTCCTTCTACACCGCTTGCAAAAAATACCTTCTCACCAAACTTTGCTTTTTCCAGCCCATAAACCAATGCGATACCATCTATTACTGAAATTATTTTACCTATACTTTCCCGCTTTATAGGATTATCAAATGTCTCAACTTTTTCTCTTATTATACTTTCTATTTCGGAAAAATTCATACCGTTCTTCATACACAATTCCTTACTTTTAATATTTCCATTTTACTTAAATCAACTAATCTATCTAAGTAACTTTTTAGCGAAGCATCGATTAAATTAAAACCATACCTAACTACGAAACCACCTAATATAGAAGGGTCAACCACATTACTGACTTTTATTATTTTACCAAGAAAGCTCAAAGATTCAGTAATTATTTTTATATCAGGTTTCTTTAAAACCTCTGCTGATTTTATAGTGATTTCCAATTCATTTTCACTTTCCCTTACAAGACTTAAGAATTTCTCTAATATAAGGATTAATAAACGGGAGCGCTTATTTGCAAGTGTAACCATAATAAACTTCACTAAGTTTTCACTCAATTTCTCATTTATAGAAAGTATTGCCTCTTTTTTCTTTGCAAGAGAAGTCATAGGATGGGATAGGTATATCAAAACATCATGTTGATCTTTAAAAAAAGCCAATAAAAATTCTACTTCTTTTCTTATAGTACCTAGCTTATTTTCTGAGACATAAAACAGCGCTCTAGCATAAGATGAAACTAAATTATTGCTTTTCATATAAAATTACCTATTCTAGTAAATCTAAATTATTTCAGCTACCACTCTTCAATCCAAGCACTTTTTATATAAATAGGTCTTCTCTTTAAGGAAAGAAAACATAAATCATATCTGACTGAATAATCTAAAAAATCAAGATTTTTACTTAAGAAATACTTAGAAGAATTTATAATAGACTGACATTGAAGATGAGATATCGGTATTTCTTTTCCAAGTAAACTTGTTTTAACTTCTATAAAAATCAGCTCCTTTTTTTTAGATACAATTAAGTCAATTTCACCCAACTTACAACGGTAACGACGTTTTATAACATTATAGAACTTGAGTTTTAAGTATACTAAAACTAACAACTCACCACAGCAACCTACAAAGTAGCGCAATCTACTTGCCATAAAAAGAACAATTACGATAATAATTAACTTTATGTAACTACTTTACCTCCTTTTCTATTTTTACTGTAAATCTCACCTTTTGCTGAAATATCCCTATCAATTAACTCTATTACTGCCATTGGAGCGCAATCACCCTTTCGAGTACCAAATTTTATTATTCTAGAATACCCACCTTTACGGTCTTGATAACGGTTAGCTAAAACGTTTAATAATTTATCAACTACTAACTTACTATTATGAAGACGTGAAAGCAAAAGCCTTCTACCGTGTAAAGAATTCTTATTCTTAGCAATTGTAATAAACTTTTCCACATATGGACGAAGTGCTTTAGCCTTTGGTAAAGTAGTTACAATCTGCTCATGATTAATTAATGAGATAGATAGATTCTTTAACATTGATAATCTATGCTCGGTACAACGAGACAATTTACTTTTTTTTATTCCATGTTTCATATACTACCTAATCCTCATCAGTATGTTGTTTAGCTAGTTCATCTATATCTTTAGGTGGCCAATTTGGCACATTCATACCCAAAGACAAACCTAAACTATTTAAAACTAGCTTGATTTCATTCAAAGACTTTCTGCCAAAATTAGAAGTTCCTAACAGTTCAGCTTCCGTCTTTTGAACAAGATCACCTATATAAATGATGTTTGCGCTTTTCAGACAGTTATGAGACCTAACAGATAATTCCAATTCATCTACTCTACGCAATAAGACAGGATCATAGCCCAAATCTTTAGCACCATTAGACGAAGAAACCTGCGATTTTTTATAACTTACATCAGAACTAATAAAAGGCTGAAATTGTTCCTGTAATATCCTTGCAGCATAGTCAATAGCTTGACTTGGAGAGATTGTACCATCAGTTTCAATTGATAATATCAGCTTATCTTTATCAGTAACTTGACCAACACGACTATTCTCTACTCTATACGAAACCCTCTCGACAGGGCTATATAAAGCATTAACTGGAATAAAACCAATTAAATCTTGTTCACTCATAAGCTTTAAAAATTCATTTTCTTTATATTTAGTTACAGGAAGATAACCTTTTCCGTTAGCAACATATATAGTGATGTTAAGCTCTACATCTTGCCCTAGTGTACATATCACCAAATCTTTATTAACAATAGAGCATTGGTCATCAGTTTCTATCATTCCAGCTAATACTTGACAAGGCCCTTTAGCGCTCAAATTTAAGCACTTATTAGACGTGTTATTTAACTTACATCTCAACATGCCCATATTTAATACTATATTAGTTATGTCTTCCCTAACTCCTTGAATCGAAGTAAATTCATGATTCACACCTTCAATTTTTATTCCACAAACAGCACTACCGCAAAGAGAAGATAACATTGTACGCCTTAATGCATAACCTAATGTTAAAGCAAAACCACTTTCCAAAGGTTCTAGGACCACATCACTTTTTTTACTTGAATCACCTGATATTATCTTAATTGAATTAGGCTTAGTTAACTTATCTAAATTTCCACAGAAAGAAACATTATCACTATAATACATAAAATAAACCTTTCAAATATCTTATACTCTTCTTTTTTTCCTTAACCTGCACCCATTATGAGGTATTGGCGTTTCATCTGCAATTGAAGTTACAGTCAACCCACAGCTCCGAAGTGCTTTAACTGCAGCTTCTGCACCAAAACCAGGACCGCGAATTATTACAGAAACAACTTTCATACCAAATCCGTCTATTACTTTCTTCGCAGCAAAATCAGCAACCTTACCTGCAGCATAAGGTGTGGATTTTCTCGAACCAGAAAAACCACATGCACCAACAGAAGTTTGGTACAGCGTATTACCATAAACATCGGTTACATTTACAAAAGTATTATTAAAAGTTGCACGAATATGAACAACACCATTAATAAACGCTTTTATATTCTTACTAAACGTTTTAACTTTTTTCATAAAAACCCACGATAATAACAAATTTTATTTTTTCCCAGCAACAGGCAACCTAGATCTGCCTTTACGAGTTTTAGCATTAGTATGAGTTCTTTGTCCTCTCACAGGCAAACCCTTTCTGTGCCTTACTCCCCTATAACACCCCATTTCCACTAAAGATTTTATGTTTATAGCCACTTCTTTTCTGAGATCACCCTCTATGACATAATTTTGCCTAATAAAATTACTGATTTTCTCTATATCTTCATCTCGTAATTCTGAAACACGCTTGCGCTTATCAACTTCACAAGCATGACAAACCATATTCGCAGTAGTAATACCTATACCATATATATAAGTTAATGCAAAAGGAACACACTTCTTTACCGGAACATTTATACCTGCAATACGTGCCACTAATACCTCGATACCTTATTAATAATAACTCTTAATTTATATCACAAAACAACTTATAGTCAAACCAAATTACAAGAAATTTTACTTTCAATCTCTTGCATTACTCTATCAATACTCAAATTAGCGTTAATTGTTAACAATTTGCCCTTATAATACTCGCGTAAATCCTTCATCTGAAAGTAATATTCTCTTATTCTCTTATTAATTGCAGACATATTAGCATCATCAATTCTCTTCTCTAACCTCGTACTTTTACATTTAGCACAAGTAGTATTTTTAAAAGAAGATATACTATATATACTTTTACAATCCAAACACGTAAGACGATCTTTTAATCTATCAATTGCAATATTATCATCAAGCTGCAACTCAATTACAACATCAACATCCCTATTACATCTTTCTTGCAAAACTTGAGTTAAAAAACGAGCCTGGTTTAAATTTCTTGGAAAACCATCCAACAAAAAACTACCATCTATTGATGCAAGCTGGTCACACAATAATCTACATATAACTTCATCTTGAATTAAATTACCAGATTCGACAGTATCCTTTATTTCTTTACCTAATTTACTTCCGCTAGATATAATATTCCTTAATAAATCTCCTACTGAAATTAATTTCAAATTATATTTTGCTATTAATAAACTGGACTGAGTACCCTTACCAGAGCCAGGAGGACCAAAAATTGTAATAATCACTTCAGTCTCCTTGTTTTAGACTCATATTTCTTTATCCAACTGTCGTACCTATTCGAAAAAATATAAGATTGTACTTGCATAATAGTATCAGTAATAACGTTAACTATAATCAGCAAGCTCGTTCCACCAAAAATAAATGGTATATCATAATGATACCTCATAATTTCAGGTATAGTACATATTACCACCAAATACGCAGACCCAATAAATGTTAATTTGAAAACTATATCTTGAAGATAATCAGAAGTATGTTTTCCAGGCCTTCTACCAGGAATAAAACCACCATTTTTCTTAAGAAAATCAGCATTTTCCTCTGGATTAAATATAAAATTGGTATAGAAAAAGTTAAAAAATACTATAAGTATTAAGTAAGTTATGATGTACACTACTTTATTTGCCATAAAGTAATTTAAAATAAAATCAGCAATGGCATGATCCTTATAGAAACTTGCGATTGAAATAGGCGTTAATAGAATTGCATTAGCAAAAATAGTTGGTATGACACCAGATAAATTGATCTTTAATGGAATATAAGTAAAATCGTCATTATGTAATTTTTTAAACTGTTTTTTGGGATATTGAACAATTACTTTTCTATAAGAAGATTCTGTAAAAATAACTAAAAGGAGCAGTAAAAAAAACAATACTACAACAAAAAGGATAATGAATAACGACATGCTACCATTTTTATTTAATATTAACAGAGATGACAAAGCATTATGTAATTCGGATATTATGCCAGTAAAAATGATTAATGAGATACCATTACCTATACCGCTAACACTGATCTGCTCACCAAGCCATATTAAAAATACAGTTCCACCTAAAAGGCTAAAGACACCTATAGTATGAAACATAATACCAGGTTCGACTACAACTAATACTCCTTCCCTATTCATTCTTTCTAACCCTATTAGGATCGTAATTGATTGAAAGATACAAAACACTATAGTCATATAGCGTATATAAGAGTTCATTTTTCGACGTCCCAACTCTCCATCATTTTTAATTTCATTGATTCCTTTAACGGCAGAAGATAATAATTGCATAACTATGGATGCAACTATGTATGGCATAACGTTTAATGCTAAAATTGTCATTCTAGCTAAAGCGCCACCAGAAAATAAATTAAATACTCCAAAAACACCAAAACTCTCTTTTGGAAATATATCATTGATTATATCAAGGTTAATTCCAGGAATAGGTACATAAGTACCCAAACGATAACAAACTAAAGCCACTAGCGTAAAAAATATACGCTTTAATAAATCACCTTTATATAATAACGTAGAATCCAAACTATTAAATGCAAATTTACTGTTCATGATTTACGATAGTATTTCCACACTACCACCAACTGAAGTTACAGATCTTTTTGCAGCTTCCGATGCAAAATCAACATGAAACACAAATTTTTCGCTCAATTTACCTTTATTAAGAAGTTTTATTTCGCTCTTAACAGATCTGATAAAACCTAACTTATGTAGCAACTGCTTATCTATGATAGAGTCCTTTACTATTTTTTTAGCTTCTATTAAACGCTGTACATCACCAACATTAAATATAGAGTATACATTTTTGCGTATAGGCTTAAAACCTCTTTTAGGTAAACGAGTATATATAGACTGTTGCCCACCTTCAAAACCATTTATGGAAACCCCACTTCTAGCTTTCTGCCCCTTATGTCCTCTACCGGATGTTTTACCTTTACCACAACCAATACCTCTACCTAACAATTTAGGCTTTTTTTTCTTAGATAATTTGGTAAATATAGAATTTAATTTTACAGCATCATTCATACTTTACCTATTTTCAACTATCTCACTAATCTTTTTACCCCTCTTGCCTGCCACTTGGCGAGGAGATAACATAACACCAAAAGCCTTAAACACTGCACATATAATATTATGAGGATCATTTGATCTAGTAGATTTAGCTACCACATCCTTTATACCTAATACCTCAAAAACCAACCTCATTGCTCCACCAGCAATAATACCTGTTCCAGCCCTTGCAGCTCTTAAAACTATCTCACCAGAACAAAATTTAGCTTTAATATCATGATGTAAAGTTCTACCTTCACGTAAGTACACTCTAATCATCGACTTCTTTGCAGCATTTACAGCTTTCACTCTTGCTTCAGCAACCTCTGCATGCTTACCTATTCCACATCCTACCCTACCCTTCTCATCACCAACAACAACCAAAATTGAAAATGAAAATCTTCTACCACCTTTGGTAACCGTTGTTACTCTTCGCACTGAAACTAAAAGCTCTAATAAATCATTATTATTTTGTAAATTCTTTATAGCCATACTCAAAACCTTCTAAAATTCAAATCCAGAGCTTCTTAAAGCTTCAGCAAATTGAGAAATTAATCCTGTATATTTATATGCACCACGATCAAACGCAAACCGCTGCTCCAATTTCATACCAGACAGACGCTCAATCATTAAAGAAGAAACTTGCTTTATAGTTTCAGGATTGACCCTACCTTTACATACGCCCCTAATTTTAGCATCCAAAGTAGAAGTAGAAGCGATGGTGATTCCTTTTGCATCGTTAATCAACTGAACGTAAAAATGTTTATTAGACTTAAATATGGATATACGTAAACGCTCAACACCATTATTGAGCTTCTTTCTATTACGTAACTTCCTTTTCTTAGCATTACTTAAAAAATTATACAATCTTTTCATTTTAATTACTTCTTTTTACTTACAACCTTACGCGGCATAAATTTGCCTTTTATTCTAATACCCTTACCTTTATAAGGATCATATTTTCTAATTTTGCATATATCAGAAGCCACCATATAGACTTTTTGCTTATCCATACCACGAATCACTAAATGAGTTGGCTTTATACACTTAATCTCAACATCTTTAGGCACTTTATACTTAACATTATGGCTATAACCAAGATACAAAGTCAAATACTTATCATCACACTCTGCTTTATACCCAACACCATTAATTTCAAAATCAACAGAAAAATCATTAACCATACCGTTAATAACATTATTAATATTACTTCTACAAGTACCCCACATAGATTTTATTTGATCATAATCATCGCTATTTTGATCAACAGAAAGTAATAATTGATTATCAACTACCTGACACAGAATGTTACCACACAGGCTCAGCTCCTTTTCTGCCTTAGCATTTTTTATTAATATCCTACCATCATTATATTCAACTGAAAAATCAGCAGGAATATTAATAGGTGCTGCACCTATACGAGACATATATTTCTCCTATCATTCAAAACACACGACACAAAACTTCTCCACCAACCTTTAATTTACGCGCGTTATAATCAGTCATCACTCCTTTCGATGTAGATATAATAAAAATACCAAGACCATTATATGCTTTAGAAATGTCCTTATACTTAGAATAAAAACGACAACCAGGCTTTGACACCCTAATTATGTCGCTAATTACAGATGACTTTTCATAGTACTTCAACTTTACAATGAAAGAAGGTATATTACCTATAACTTCTTTTTGATAATCAAGGATATATCCTTCATCTTTTAAAATCTTCAATATAGAAGAATTTAGTTTGGAAAACAACACTATTGTTGTTCTATGCACTGCTAATTGAGCATTACGTATCCTTGTTAAAAAATCACCAATACTATCAGATAACGCCACAATATACTCCTTATATTATATTCACCAACTAGACTTTGTAACTCCTGGAACTTGCCCAAAAGAACATAAATCACGCAAAACAATTCTACATAAACCAAATTTTCTATATACCCCTCTTGGTCTCCCAGTTAAAGCACACCTATTTCTAATTTTGGTTTTAGAAGAATCTCTAGGCAATTTTTTAATCAGATTGTTTTGAGCAGCAAACCTCTCGTCAAGAGATATCTTCTTATTATTCATTATAGATTTCAACTCTTCCCTTCTCTCCTTATACTGATCGCATAGCTTCATTCTACGAAGATTCCTCTGTACCATAGATTTTTTTGCCATATATTTTTTCTCTCAATTAATCAAAAAAAGGAAACCTAAAAGCCAGTAATAACTCCTTTGCTTCTCTATCACTAACCGCACTTGTTATAACATTAATATCCATACCTCTAATTTTACTTATTTTATCATAGTCTATTTCTAAAAATGAGATATGCTCCTTGATACCAAAGGAAAAATTACCATTACCGTCGAATTGCTTCACACTAAATCCTCTAAAATCTTTTTCCCTTGGTAAAGTAATATATATCAATCTTTCTAAGAACTCATACATTTTATTTCTACGCAATGTTACTTTGCAACCTACTGTAGCACCTTTTCTAATCTTGAAACCAGAAATAGATTTTTTTGCAAAAGTTGACACAGGCTTTTGCCCAGCAATCAAATATAGATTATCAAATGGCTCATTTATCGCTTTACTATCTGCAGCAGCATCTCCAACACCCATATTAATACATACTTTAACAAGTTTAGGTACTTGCATTATATTGTCGTAATTGAATTTATCCTTTAGAGACTTTACTATACTACTTTTATATAACTCTTTAAACATATCAACCTAATCTATTACTTCTCCAGAAACTTTTGCAAAACGAACTTTTCTATCATCTATAACCTTAAACCCTACTCTAGTTGGAGTTTTATACTTAGGATCCAATGTTGCAACGTTGGATATATCAACAGCTAACTCTTTATTTAATACACCACCACTACTACCAGCTTTTGGTTTAGTATGTCTTTTATGCACATTTACGCCAGAAACAATTACTTTCTTTTTAGCATCACGTGTTATAACTTTGATTACCTTACCAATTTTTCTCTTATCCTTACCAGTTAAAACTATAACATCGTCACCACTTTTTATTTTAGCACTCATTATAAAACCTCAACAGCTAATGACATTATCTTCATAAAAGAACCAGATGATAACTTTTTTACTGGACCAAACACCCGAGTACCAAGCGGTTCACCTTGATCATTAATTAAAACCACAGCATTGCTGGAAAAACGAATTACAGAGCCATCAGATTTCTTAACACTATTTTTCACTCTAACAACAACTGCTTTATACACCCTTCCTTTTTCAACTTTACCTTTTGGATTAATAGATTTAGTAGATATAATAATCACATCACCTACAGATGCAGATTTCCTACCACCTAACAAGCCAATACAAAGCACTTCACGCGCACCAGAATTATCAGCTACTTCTAATAATGTATTTTTTTGAATCATATAAACACCTATTCCATCTTAGCTATTGATCACAACCCATCTTTTAGTAGCAGAAAGAGGCTTATGTTCCTGTATTAAAACCCTACCCCCTTTTTTGCAACTATTATTTTCGTCATGTGCTGTATACTTCTTATATTTTTTGATAATCTTCTTATACAGCTTATCCTTATACACTTGCAATACTGAAACCTTTACAGTCTTATCACACTCAGCCTTAGTTACAGTACCAGAAAAAATCTTCTTAGGCATTTTTTTCCTCTCTCCTTCTTATATTTAATACAGTTAGAATACGAGCTATGCTCTTTCTTATTAAGCTAAAACGTGAAACATTGTTACATTGCCCCAACTTCTTTTGAAAAACCAAATTAGCAAATTCTTTTCTCAAATTCACAAGAATTTCATGTAACTCTTGTGAAGATTTTGATTCAACTTCAAGTATATCCATTACAACTCCATTCAATCATGATTAGATACAAATTTACACTTCATAGGAAGCTTAGCAGTCGCCTTTTCAAGCGCCAATTTTGCTAAATGCATTGGAACATCACTGCTAATTTCAAATAAAACCCTACCGGGCTTAGCCTTAAATATCCAAAACTCAACACTACCTTTCCCTTTGCCCATACGTACATCTGCTGGCTTTTTACTAACCGGGGTATCAGGAAAAATTCTTATCCACACTTTACCAGAGCGTTTTAACATTTTAGATATTACACGTCTTGCAGTTTCAATATGCTTAGACTGAACCTTACCTACTTCCACAGCTTTTAAGCCATAATCTCCAAAAGATAATGTACTACCACCCTTCGCATTACCCTTGATTCGCCCTTTAAACACCTTTTTATATTTACTCTTTTTGGGAACAAACATTTCAATATACCTTAACTACCAATATAAACCCAAACTTTAACTCCTATAATACCACATATAGTTTTCGCTTCACAAAAAGCATAATCTATATTAGCACGTAAAGTGTGCAAAGGCAAACGACCTTCTTTATACCATTCAGTACGAGCTATCTCAGCACAGTTAAGACGCCCAGAACAACTCACCTTAATACCTTTAGCACCCATCCTCAAACAACTTAGAATAGCTTTTTTCATCGCTCTTCTAAATGAACCCCTTTTTTCTAACTGTTGTGCAATGCTGTTTGCTATTAAAGCTGCATCTACTTCAGATCTTTTAACTCCTACTACATTCACTTCAACATTACTTTTTACTTTTTCAGCTATTTTTTGCTTTATCTTCTTAATATCTGACCCTTTCTTACCTATTATCACTCCAGGCCTAGAAGAATGTATTATTACAGACACTAAATTGACCGTACGCTCTATAACTACCTTAGAAACACCAGCATGCTTAAAAGATTTATTTATATAACTGCGAATAAATAGATCTTGATGTAATCCCTGTTTATAACCCTTTTCAGCATACCAAATTGAATTCCAGGTATTAGTATTTACTTGCAACCTAAACCCTATAGGATTAACCTTTTGTCCCATATTTTTACACTTTCCTTATTAATTTTCCATTTTTATGAATCATATAATTACCCCCAATTTTACAGTTATATTACTATAACGTTTACTAACTCTATTAGCCCTACCCATAGCTTTTGGATATACTCTACGCAAAGTAAGAGACTTACCTATTAAAATTTCTTTTATATATAAATTATCAATGTCCAATCCATAGTTATTTTGAGCATTAGCAATTGCAGAATTCAATACCTTCATTATAAAATCAGCAGCTTTTTTTTCGCAAAATCTTAATTGTATATTAGCAAAAGAAACTTTTTTATTACGTACTAAATCAGCAGCCAAATTCAATTTACGAGGAGTTGATTTTAAAACCCTAGAACCAGCCTTAACTATTACATCTCTGTTTTTCATATCAATCACCTTCTTGTTGCCTTCTTATCACCACTATGCCCAGTAAATTTACGAGTGGGTGAAAATTCACCAAATTTATGACCTATCATATTCTGATCATTAACATTAACAGGAATGTAATCCTTACCATTATAAACAGCAAACTTTAAACCCAAACAACTAGGAGGGATTACAGAAGCTCTAGAGCGAATTTTTATGACCATATTAACAAGCCCTTTCTTTAAAGCAGCTTTTACTGCTCTTATTACAGAAGGATGACAAAAAGGCGGCTTCCACACAGATCTACTCATAAATTACCCTTTTAATTGCTTTATATATTTATTACTAGGTTTGTTTTTCTTTCTAGTTTTCCTACCATTAGTTGAAACACCCCAAGGAGTAACAGGATGACGACCACCAGAAGTTTTTCCTTCTCCACCCCCATGAGGATGATCAACCGGATTCATCGCAACCCCACGCACAGTAGGTCTAATTCCAAGCCACCTACTTCTCCCAGCTTTACCTAGCTTTCTATTCTTATGATCAGAGTTAGAAACTACACCAATAGTAGCTTTACAAGAAGATAAAACCAGCCTAACTTGATCAGACCTAAGTCGCAATAAAGTATACTGACCATCACGCCCAACAATTTGCGCATAACAACCGGCAGCTCTAGCAATCGCAGCACCATTACCTGGTTTTAGCTCAATATTATGAACAAAGGAACCAACAGGTATATATTTCAATAACAAACAATTACCTGGTAGAATATCAGCATCATTTCCAACTGTAACAATATCACCAAGCTTCATACCTTGAGGAGCTAATATATAAGACTTAGTATCATCTTCTTCATATGATATCAATGCTAAAAACCCACTTCTATTTGGGTCATACTCTATTTTTTCAACTACACCCCGACCACTTCTATTACGTTTAAAATCTATCATCCTATACTTCTTCTTGTGACCACCACCCCTGTGACGAGTTGTAATTCTACCTTGATTATTCCTTCCACCACTGGATTTCTTACCAGATACAAGAGACTTTTCTGGCTTATCTTTTGATAAACCAGCTTTACTTATTAATACAGTCCCACGAGAAGACGGAGTAACAGGATTAAAAAATTTCATACCTATATTAAACACTCATTATATCTAATTTCTGACCATCTATCAAAGAAAAATAAACCTTTTTTTTCTGTTTTTCACAACCAATCACACCCCTGAAACGCCTATATTTCGGTTTTACTTTAATAACATTTATAGAAGAAACCTTAACATTAAATAGAGACTCTATTGCCGACTTTATTTGACACTTATTTACATTCACAAAAACATACAAAGAATATTTATTAAACTTCTCCCTCAAAAAAGAGGCCTTTTCTGTAATTATAGGAGATTTTATTATATTATTATATTTGATCATAATAATCTACCTTCAAGATGCTTTAAAGTATCTTTTGTTAACATCACACATTCATGATTCAATATATCAAAGACATTTAACCCAATAGGTTTGATTAAGTCCACATAATGCAAATTTCTAACAGCACGCAACAAATTATCTCCATAATTCCCAACTATCAAAAAGGAAGAAAATTTAAAATTTTTAATATATTCACACATTTCAGATGTTTTCTTCACATCAACATTTAAATTATCCAGAATAATCACTTGATTATTTAAATATTTTAGAGATAAAGCAATTTTTAAACCAAATTTGCGTACCTTTCTATTAAGAGAATAAGCATGACCCCTCACAACAGGGCCGAAAATAACCCCACCACCTCTAAATTGAGGAGATCGCAAACTCCCTTGTCTTGCTCTACCAGTACGTTTTTGACCATAAGGTTTAGCTGTTGTGCCAGAAACATCACTGATACCTTTTGTTTTATGAGTACCAACTCTTCTCTTTGCTAATTGCCATCTCGCTACATCATGCAAAATACTCAAATTTTGCTTGGCAGAAAATATCAAAGGGTTAAGCTGAGCAATACCTACATTATTATTAGATAGATTAACTAAATTACATTCCATAACTAACTCACCAAATTACTAGTATCATCATTTGCATCTAACAGCAAACCCACCGGAAAAGGAGCATCTTTATGTAAAGATTTTTTAACTGCATCTCTCACAAAAACATAAGAATTTTTAAACCCAGGAACATTGTTACCCTTTACAGCAATTATACTATTTTCATAATCAATAGATAATATCTTCATATTTTGTGCAGTTACTCTGCTATTACCTAAATGACCAGCCATTTTCTTTCCTCTGAATACTCTACCAGGATCCTGACATTGACCAGTAGAACCTTGCGATCTATGAGCAATAGAAACACCATGAGATGCCCTAAGCCCACTAAAATTATGCCGTTTCATCACACCAGCAAACCCTTTACCTACAGAACAACCCGTAATATCAAGATATTGACCAACTACAAAATGATTAATTCCCACCTTTTTACCACATTCTATTCCCAATAGGTCATTTAATCTACTTTCGTATAACTTGCATTTATTATTTATACCATTTTTCTTTAAATATTCCAACTGAGGTTTTGCTATATTTTTAAAATCTCCTGCACCTAAAATGACTGAATTGTAGCCACATTTATCTTGTCTTTTTATACCAATAATATAAGTTTCGCTGAGATGCAATAAAGTTACAGCCATGCGACTATTATCAGAGTATATAGCAGTATGACCAATATTCGCCATTAATAAACCAATTCTCCTCAGCGAATTTATTCTCTTCATTTCCTTCTCCTAAACCTTAACTTCCTTAACTTTTAGATCCACTTCCACGCCAGCAGAAAAAGATAAACCTGTAAGCATCTGCATCATAGTAGGAGTAAGATCATGCAAGACAATTAAACGCTTGGAAATTCTCATTTCAAATTGTTCACGAGATTTTTTATCAACGTGAGGAGATCTATTAACAATAAATTTAGAATCTTTTCTTGGCAACGCAATCGGACCAGATAATTTTGCACTAGACCGCTTTAATTCATCAACAAATTTTCGAACACACTCCTCTAATAAAGAACAATCGAAAGCCTTAATCTTAATGTATATATCTTGCTTCATCTCAATTATTACACTTACTCCAAAATTTCCGAAACCACACCAGAACCAACAGTTCTACCACCCTCTCTTATCGCAAAACGCAACCCCTTATCCATTGCTATTGGTGCTTGCAATTCTACTTCTACACTCACATTATCTCCTGGCATTACCATCTCCTTCCCATCTAGCAATTTTATGCTCCCAGTTACATCCGTTGTCCTTAAATAAAACTGTGGCTGGTAATTCGCAAAAAATGGTGTATGCCTTCCTCCTTCTTCTTTCTTCAATATATATACCTCCGCATTAAATTTCTTATGCGGCGTTATTGTCCCCGATTTTGCTAATACTTGCCCTCTTTCCACCTCCTCTCTCTTTGTCCCCCTTAGTAATATCCCTACATTCAGCCCCGCACTCCCCTTATTCAGCAACTTCTTAAACATTTCTACACCAGTACATATCGTCTTTTGCGTCGCTTTTAGACCTATTATCTCTATCTCATCACCTGTTTTTATCTCTCCCTTTTCTATCCTTCCCGTTACTACCGTCCCACGCCCCGATATCGAAAATACATCTTCGATTGGCAATAAAAATGGTAAATCTACAGGCCTTGGTGGAATCTCCACATATTCATCTAATTTTCCCATCAATTTGTCTATTGATTTCTTTCCATATTCACTGCTATCATCCTCCAGCGCCTTGAGTGCTGAACCAACTATCACAGGTACTTCATCCCCCGGAAATCCGTACTTGCTCAGCAACTCTCTCACTTCCATTTCCACTAAATCTATCATATCAGCATCAGCAACATCAGCTTTATTTATGTATACCACAATATATCCAACACCCACCTGCTTTGCCAGCAATATATGCTCTCTCGTTTGTGGCATTGGCCCATCAACCCCCGACACCACCAATATTGCTGCATCCATCTGTGCTGCACCTACTATCATATTCTTTACATAATCAGCGTGCCCAGGACAATCAACGTGTGCATAATGCCTTTTTTCCGTCTGATATTCAACATGCGCTGTTGCTATTGTTATTCCCCTCTTTCTTTCTTCTGGCGCTTTATCTATTTGATCATATGCTATAAAGTTCCCGTAATGTTTTGTTATTGCCGCTGTTAACGTTGTCTTTCCATGATCCACATGTCCTATCGTTCCCACATTTACATGCGGCTTGTCAAATGCTTCTACTACTGCTGTCATAATTTTAACTCTTCTATCTAAAATACAAATACATCAATAAATAATATGTTGATTTTATATAAATACAACAAAAAAAAGAGCGGATAGTGGGAATCGAACCCACGTCACTAGCTTGGAAGGCTAGAGCTCTACCATTGAGCTATACCCGCACAATGGAGGAGGTAGGATTCGAACCTACGTACGCTCACGCGGACAGATTTACAGTCTGTTACCTTTAACCACTCGGTCACCCCTCCACAAAAATTTGTTAAGAGAACACTACCTTAACTCAAGCTTTTATTGTATTTAATACTAAACGCCTAAAATTAAAAAATCAAGCAATAAAACCTACTCTGATTAAAATCACGCAGATTTCATTTTATACAACACAATATTATCAATAAAACGTCTAAACAAATAGTGCGAATCATGCGTACCTGGAGCTTCTTCTGGATGATATTGCACAGAAAAGACTGGGTAATCCTTAATCATTATTCCCTCTACAGTATTATCAAATAGAGAAATGTGAGTAATCTCAACATTACTTGGAAGAGAAGCTGAATCAACAACAAAACCATGATTTTGGCTAGTTATCTCAATTTTTTCACTCTCTAGATCACAAACTGGATGGTTACTCCCTCGGTGACCAACATCCATCTTGACGGTCTTTGTCCCCAAAGTAATCGACAATAATTGATGGCCCAGGCATATACCAAAAATTGGTATTTTAGACTTTATAATAATGTCTATTTCTGAAATTACACTCCCTCCTATCTCTTGCGGATCACCAGGACCATTTGAAAGCACTATACCATCTGGATCCATGTTTAATACTTTTTGAGCAAAACCTGTACCTGGTCTAATTAATTCAACTGTACAACCAAGTTCTATTAAGCGCGAAACTATACTAATTTTTACGCCAAAATCAACAATTACAACCCTATATTTTGCATTAAGGTCACTTTTTTTAAATTTACTATGCAAGCTGACTTTATTGGTTATTTCTATTCCATCTACAGATTTGTATTCCTTTAATTCATTTAATATATGTACCTCACTTGACGGACATATCATTCCATTTTGAGATCCATGTTCTCTCAAATGTCTCGTTAAAGCTCTAGTATCAACTCCTGATATCCCAATTACGTTATTTTTCTCTAACCAATCATTTAAACTGATATATGAAGAAGGGTGGGACATAGAAGAAAGTTCACGCATAACCACACCACTTGTAAAAATTTTCTTTCCTTCATTATCCTTATGGTTTATTCCAACGTTACCAATATGAGGAAAAGTGAACGCTATTATTTGATCAGCAAAAGAAGGATCAGTTATAGTATGCTGATAACCGGTCATACCAGTGGTAAAACAGACCTCACCTATGCACTTGCCTTTTTTACCTACTGATTTTCCCCAAAAGCATTTACCATCTTGTAGAATTAAAACTGCGTCCTGCACTTCATTATCTATTTAACTGATTCAAAACAGTATACAAGAATTTCAAATAATACGTAACTCTTTCTAAAATTCCAAATTTAACCACGAGGCAGCGAAGAACAACATGAAAAAAACTTTTAACGTGCCCTTTCATAAAATATGTTGACTATCTCCGTATTTTATATTAGATATACTCCGGCAGTTATGAAATGGAGGTTTATTATGTCAAATGAAATCCAACCTAAAAATAAGTTACTAATTGTAGGAGCTGGCTTACTATTCTTTGCGATGGTGTTCCCATCATTTTTTCTCTTAGCAAAAATAGCCATAGGATTAGCTATGATCGCAATTGCAACAATCGCGGTAAAAATTGCCTCAAAAACAATATCAAACGTTCTTGAAGAGAAGGAAGTAGGTCAAAATCAGGCAGCACAACAAACAACACAAAGTAAAATTATAAACCTAGCTATTGGATTAACATCTATACTTGTAGGAGGATTATCACTATTCATTATAGCACAAACTGGCTTAATTGCAACATGTGCAGCTATAACCGCTTTAGCTCTATACGAATATATTAAAGATGAAGAAACAGGTAAGACTATAAATGATAAATTCGATGAAATAGCTAACAACACAACTGAGTTTTGTGTGGACAGCATTGAAAAACTTATTCCATCACAAAGCTGCGGAGTGTGACCTTTTAGAAGTAATAATTAAATTTAAAAAAAAACACGGACATTGTTTTCATTAGGAAAACCCAATAAAAAACGGCCCATCTTACAGCGTTTAAGTTTGCGCTGTACAATTGCAATAAAAATTACTTGACAGATTTTGACAGCTGCTATCTCCCTCCTTTCCTGGTAAGCTATCTTTTATCCTCTCCCACTGCTCGTCCTTCAAGTCATATAGCATCTTTTACTTTCCGCAAAAGTACTATTATAATTCTATTATCTTGAATGTCTACACTGCCTAGAGACTAATCCTTTTTTCCTCTCCTTTCTTATCTTATTTTTTGTTCACATAGACTAGCATGATCAAAATTATCAACTAATGGATTTTCGCAATAACGTCAATAGCAGCTACACCTTTTAGCAGGTCTATAGTTGAATTTGAGCGTTCTATAAGTAGCAACAAATAAATATAACTTATTTTTTTCTATATAACACTGTTAGCCGAATAGATATTCGCTTGACGTTTCTATGCCTTCATTATCATTAGTAATACTCAAGGAAAAACTAAACTTAATAAGATTTGGAAGCATATTGTTGTTCCATGATTCACGTAATGCTGCTATACCTTCGTTACAGATATCGTCATAAAGTAAATTAAATTCTTTGATATTTGAAAAACTACCATCCTTTAGCGCATTCATTAATATTACTCCACTTTCAATATCAATATCATTAGAAATTAAATCAAGTTTAACAAGATTTGGAAAGTTACCATTCTTTAACAATTTAGTGATTGCTATTGAACCTTCTTCACCAATAATGCTAGAAGTTAATTTACACTCAGTAATATTTGGAAGATTAATATTCTTTAATGCTAACCCCCTCCGGCCAACCTTTCTGCTTCATTACGTGAAATCAATGCCTCAATAAATTCATCTAGTTCACCTTCTTTTATAATCTGCTCTAATCGATGTGAAGTTAGATTAATTCTATGATCTGTAATTCTTGATTGTGGAAAGTTATAAGTTCTTATACGTTCAGAGCGATCTCCAGAGCCAATTTGACTTTTTCTCATTGTTGACCTTTCCATTTCTTTTTTTTGTCTTTCAATTTCATATAGCCTTGCTCTCAAGACTTTCAGTGCTTTAGCTTTATTTTTGTGCTGCGATTTTTCGTCTTGCTGTATTACAACTATTCCTGTTGGCAAGTGGGTTACCCTTACTGCACTATCAGTAGTATTCACTGATTGCCCTCCAGGGCCACTAGATCTGTAAACATCTATTCGTAAATCTTTCTCTTCTATTTTAAAGTCAACCTCTTCAACTTCAGGTAGTATTGCAACGGTGGCTGCTGAGGTATGTAGCCTTCCTGAGGATTCAGTTTCTGGTACTCGCTGTACTCTGTGTACTCCTGACTCAAATTTTAGCCTTGCAAAAACTTCTGTTCCGTTAATAAGTGCAGAAGCTTCCTTATAACCACCTATACCTGTGTTAGAAATACTTATTGGCTCGAATTTCCAATTTCTTCTTTCTGCATATTTTTGGTACATACGAAACAATATTGCTGCAAATAGCGCTGCTTCTTCTCCTCCTGTACCTGCTCTGATTTCTAATATTGCGTTTCTTGAGTCATCTTCATCTTTTGGCAATAGCGCTAACTTTAGCTTGGCTTTTACTTTTGGTAATAGTATCTTTTGCTTCTCAAAAAGTTCTTCTTTTGCTAACTCTTTTATATCATTTTCGCTATTTTCATCTTTCATTATTTCTTCTAAATCTGAAATTTCCTCTTTCAGTGTATTATATTCATCGATTATCTTGATGATTGGTCTGAGTTCAGAGTATTCCTTTGAAAGACTAATGAATTCTTTTTGACTCAAATTGGTAGGACTTTCCAAACTCCTCTCTATCTCATTAAATTTTTTTTTTAAGTCTTGTAAATTATTCTCTATATCCATATAACACAGTTTCAACTGTTTAAGTAAGTAATATATACTGAAATAAAAAATTTCTTATATCAAGCAATAACACTATAATTACCTAGGATATTTCTACCTGAACATAATGGCAAGACAGATAACATCAAGCTGCAGCTTCATATTTGGAGCTTCAGACAAAAAATCATTACCAGATGAATCAGCTCCAGAGATTGCGTTTGCTGGTAGATCAAATGTAGGAAAATCGAGTTTGATCAACTTACTGATAAATAGCAAAAAAGCTGCAAGAGTTTCCTCTAAGCCTGGATGCACTAGACAAATAAATTTTTACTCTATGTACAATGATAAGTTCAGGATTGTCGACCTACCGGGATATGGCTATTCTCGTGCAAGCAGGGAAGAAGCAATACGATACTTAAATCTAATTGAGTATTATCTAATTCAAAGGAGAAATCTAAGAAGAGTGTTTGTGCTTATAGATAGCAAGGTAGGATTAAAAGAAATAGACAAAGACTTTGTTTATTGGTTAATATGTAATAACATTAACTTTAACATTGTGTTAACAAAAATAGATAAAGTGAGTCAGGAAAGCCTAGATGCTACTCTAGAAAGCACTCAAAAGTGGATTAATAATGAGCATGTGTCAATTCATCAAATAAGCATCTGTGTTAAGCATAAAATAACCAAGGTAAGAGATGAGTTTTTCAAGTTTACAAGATAAAAAAATGAAGAGCGATGAATTTTCAAATAGTGAGATACCATTTAAGCAAAAAGCAGAAATATTACTTGAAGTGCTGTCTAGCATACCTAGCTTTGTAGGCGAAACTTTTATCATCAAATGCAGCAGTGTAACAATCTCAGATAAAACGCTGCTTAATGCTTTTGTGCATAATATTGTCCTGTTGAAACAGCTTGGTATAAATCCGGTGATAGTTCATGACGGAGAATATGAAATTAACTCAGCGTTAAAAATGCTAGGTATGAACAATAAGCTTGTAAATGGTGTCAGACTTACAGACAAAAGCACTATGAAAATCATTGAAATGGCACTATGTGGTTCAGTTAATAAAAAAATTGTTCAGCATATAAATTCTGCCGGTGGTTCAGCTATTGGATTATGTGGAAAAGATGGCAACCTCATAAAAGCTGAAAAGACAAGCACTACGCTTAGGGAAAACAGATTAAATAATATTGAAAAAATACTAGACATGGGATTTATCGGTAGACCAACTGAGATCAATCCTGATATATTATTTTTTATTGAAGAATCAGATTCTATACCAGTTATTGCACCTATCGGTTATGGAAAAAATGGAGAAACATATCATATTGATGCCGATAGAACTGCAAGTGCAATTGCAATTGCAGTTTCCGCGTCTAAAATGATAATCTTGAGTGATACGGATGAAGAAATAAACGCAATTGGCAATGGAAGAGTCTTGATTAAAAGTTTAAATGCATCAATTGATCGTGGCAAAATTAAAGGAGAAAAACTTGTTGAAAGGCTTATGGCATATACTAAAATGGTGGAAGAATGTGCTGGAGTTGTTCACATAGTTAATGGTAGAATACCTAACATTATGCTTGATTTATTTACTAAGAATAATTCAAGCATATCAATCATGGATGATTTAGTACTGCCTATAACGATATGAACGTTGGAAATTTGGGAACCACTATTTAAATATATATTTATTTTTGTTACAATATTCTTATTTCCATCATATCATTTGATGGAAATTTTCAGTCTTATGCACGACTTTATTTACATTTTTATTTGATTAAAAATTGCATTTTAGCAATAAAAAACTTATTTATTGTAGGAAAACTTGTGTTTGTTCTCACATAAAGCTATTTATGGAGTGATAATGGATGTATTATACTTACATTTCTGGTTCGGAATTTTATGCAGTTGTTTCTAACAAGATTAGTCAACAAGTTTTATTGTTTAAAGATGAGAAACAAAGTTATTATTATTACTAGTGCCATTCTTATTTTACTATTTGTTGTCAATAATGTGTTTTTGAGGAAGAATCAAACAGTTCATAGTGATAATACAACTAATAGCTTTTCAGTAAAAACTCAGGAATATACGCCACAAAACCGCACTATATATTTAAATTCTTCTGGTACAGTAAATCCCTTGCATAGGACCAATCTTATCTCAAGAACAAGTGGTCAAGTTATTGCTGTTTATTTCTCTGATGGTGAAAAGGTAAAGAGAGGTAATGTAATTTTAAAGATAGAAGATTATGACAGAGTTGAGCAAGTTGAAAAAGCCAAAGCCTTATTAAAGCAATGTGAAATTGAGTATCATTCCTCTCAAACATTGAATAAAAAAGGCTATGGAGCACAAATACGAGTGGAAGCAGCTTTTACCAGATTGCAGAGTGCAAAAGCTGACCTAAAAAGGCTAGAATTGGATTTAGAAAATACTGCAGTTAAATCTCCTATTGATGGTTATATTGATAAAATCAATGCAAACGAAGGGGATTTTGTTAATGCTGGGCAAAAAATAGCTGAAGTGGTTAATTTCGATCAAATTCTTGTAGTGTTATACGTTTCGGAGAATGAAGTAAATAAAATAGAGCTAGGCAGCACAGCTCAAATTAATTTACTGGACGGAAAAGAATTGGCAGGTGAAGTAAGTTTTATTACTAAAATTATTGAGCCTAGAACTGGATCCTATAGAGTAGAGGTAAAGGTAACTGATAATGAGATTATATCCTTGCAAGGACTTACTGCTAGTGTAAGTCTACCTTCAGGCAAAAGGTTTGCATATAAAATTCCTTCTTCAGCCTTGAGCTTAAGTGATGATGGTGTTCTTGGAATAAAGATTGTTGATGACAATAATTATGTAGTATTTACACCAATAGAAATTGTTGATCATGAAAACGATGGGGTTTGGATAGTAGTAAATAACGAAAATAAGCCTATAAAGTTAATAACATTGGGCCATCTATTTGTTAAGCCTGGTGATAAGGTTTAAGTTTGGGAACTTATTCCGAAATAATCTTTTTTTCCTTTAATAAATTTTGTAATTCACCTTTTCCATACATCTCGCGGGTTATGTCACAGCCACCAACAAACTCTCCCTTTATATATAATTGTGGAATTGTTGGCCAATCAGAAAAACTTTTTATAGACTGACGTATTTCATCATTCTCGAGCACGTTGATGCATTTAAACTTTACATTCAACTTTTTGAGAATTGACACCACGAGTCCAGAGAATCCGCATTGAGGAAAATCAAAGGTGCCTTTCATATACAACACTACATCATTTTCTGCTATATCTTTTTTTATTTGTTCAAAATTGCTCATAAATTCACCTTAATTTTAAGCGCTAGTTTCTAATTGCAATGCATGTATAGACTGACCTTCAAGAGCTTTATATACCATTCTATGTTGTTCTATTTTTGTCTTGCCGGAAAAACACTTGGAAGTTATTTTTAAATGGTAATGATCATCATCTCCAGCAAGGTCCTTAATCTTTATATCAGCATCAGGAAATGACTGTTTGATAATTTTCTCTAATTTATGAATTACAATAGTCATAAGTTTATTTTAATTATAAGTCTAAAATATGCAATTGATTATTGTGAAGACAATAGATCCAGCGTATTAAGAACACTAGCAAGACGAGATTTTAATTGATCTTCATATTCACTCCAATCTTGAATTTTCTTTCTTGCAACACCTGAGTCAATCGCGGCTTTTGCAACAGCAGGAGATACTATAGAAATTAATCTTGGGTCAAAAGGAGTAGGTATTATATATTCACGTCCATAGCTCATTTTACGACCACCATAGGCTGCAGATATCTCATTCGGCACTGGCTCGCGAGCAAGCTTTGCTATTGCATCTGCAGCAGCAATTTTCATTTCATCATTTATTGTCGTTGCATATATATCAAGTGCCCCTCTGAATATGTAAGGAAATCCCATTACGTTATTGACTTGGTTGTTATAGTCTGACCTACCAGTTGCAATTATTGCATCTGGCCTTACAGATTTTGCAAACTCAGGCCTTACTTCTGGATCAGGATTAGCAAGAGCAAAAATGATCGGGTCTTTACCCATGCTTTTTAACATCTCTTCGCTAAGCACATTTTTTGCAGATAGTCCGATGAATATATCAGCGTCTTTTATGGCATCGAGTAGAGAACGTTCTTTAGTGTCAGTTGCATATTTTTCCTTCCACTCATTCATGTCCTCTCTTCTGTCTTTGTGTATTACTCCTTGTTTGTCACATAATACTATGTTCTTAGCACCCATGGACTTTAGTATTTCCAAACACGCAATACCAGCTGCTCCAGCTCCATTCATGATGATCTTGACATTCTCTAATTTCTTTCCAGCAATATCGAGGGCATTTTCTATACCAGCTGCAACAACCACTGCAGTTCCGTGTTGATCATCGTGGAACACTGGAATATCCATCAATTCATTTAGACGTTTCTCTATTATGAAACAATCAGGAGATCTTATATCTTCTAGATTTACCCCCCCCCAACTTGGTCCAAGATACCTTACTGCATTGATGAAATCTTCTATATTTTCTGTGTCAACTTCTATATCGACTGCATCAATGTCAGCAAAACGCTTAAATAAAACAGCTTTGCCTTCCATGACGGGTTTTGAAGCAAGAGGACCGATATTACCAAGCCCAAGCACTGCAGTGCCATTTGAAATAACAGCTACATAATTGCTTTTTGCCGTGTAATCATAAACAGCTTCAGGATTTTTAGCTATTTCAAGGCATGGAGCTGCAACACCAGGAGAATAAGCAAGTGATAGATCATACTGTGTACATAAGGTTTTTGTTGGTATAATCGACACTTTACCAGGCTTATCACTCCTATTATGATACTTAAGTGCTTCTTGTTTTGCGGTATTATCTAAATCATCGTTCATTCTTATGTTTTAAGCTCGTATTTTTTAAGTATATGGAGTTTTTATGAATGTTCAATTGTAAACTATTAACTTGTGAACTCGATTGTATTTCTATATAAATTTATCTACTACACAGCAGCCAAGCAACAAATTGCTGGTTACACCAAAGAGAAACTCATTCATTCAGAAGAGCTACTTGAGATCATAAGAGAACAGCTAAATAAGGATGATGTGAGGATTTTAACTGATACAATTGAGGTGTAATATTATTCCAGTGGATATTTATGCTAAGCACAATCAGAAGAAATAATTGAAGGAGAGAGGAACCCTGAAAAACTAGCTGAATTTAGAAGTTCGAATATGAAGAACGATAAACATACTATAGCAAAAGCATTAACAGGCGATTATAGAGAAGAACACTTGTTTGTATTGAAATAAGAATATGCAGCATATACTTTTTTTCAAACCGAATGTGATAAAAGCATAGAAAATTGCTATAAAATATTTGAAACAAAGTCTGATGAGAGTAAAGAGTTAGGTAAGGAAAAAAACAAATCTAGAAGAGGCAGACCAAACTTCACCTTGCGTGAGGAATTATATCGGGTAACTGGCATAGATTTTACTAAAATTCCTGGACTTGATATACTGACTGTGCAAACTATTATTTCAGAAATTGGCATTAACCATAATAAGTGGCGATCAGAAAAGCACTTTACTTCATGGTAAGCATCGAACAGGCAAAACCTGTCAAACCAAAAAGAAACTCCCTAATTTAAGTTTTTAGTAATTTGTTGGTATAATTGCGTAGGAAGCACTTCTGCAGTTATGACCGATATCCCAATGGTGTCACAGTGCCCGTTGGTTAGCATGGTTTTGAAGGTGACGGTTAAACCATTGATGGAGTCTATTCAGACTACCTCGTTTAGGAGAGTGCCTTAATTTTACCGTCTCAAGCTGAAGCGCTTCTTCAATGATAAATTATATACTAAAGGTATAAAATGGCAAAAGTAAAAAATAAGTTGGAAGTAATGAACCCTAATGCGGCAGGAATAGACATTGGCTCATCTGTACATTATGTATGTGTTCCAGAAGGAAGAGATGAGCAACATATCCAAAAGTTTGGTTGTTTTACAGTGGATCTGCATAACTTAGCAAAATGGTTGAAGAAGTGTGAAATTAAAACGGTAGCTATGGAATCAACGGGAGTATATTGGATTCCTTTATTTCAAATACTTGAATCATATGGATTTGAAGTAAAATTAGTAAACGCGCGGCATATTAAAAATGTACCTGGTAGAAAATCTGATGTTCAAGATTGCCAGTGGTTGCAACAGTTACATAGCTATGGACTGCTCCAAGGATCATTTAGACCAGATGATCAAATTTGCGTACTGCGTGGCTACGTCAGACAACGTAATAATCTAATCAGAAGCGCAAGTACACACACTCAACGCATGCAAAAGGCATTAATTCAGATGAACATTCAGTTACATAAGGCAATTAGTGATATTAACGGTGTAACAGGTATTAGGATTATTGAAGCGATAATTGAAGGTGAAAGAGATCCTGAAAAATTAGCTGAATTAAGGGATGGACGAATAAGAAATGATAAATCTACTATTGTAAAGGCATTAACCGATGACTACAGAGAGGAACACTTGTTTACACTTAAGCAAGAATATGAAGCATATACTTTTTTCCAGGAACAAATAAAGGAATGTGATAGAAGCGTTGAAAGCTACTATAAAACATTTGAAACAAAATCTGATGAGAGCAAATCAACAAGTAAAGCACAAGGCAAGCAAAAAAATGATCCAAACTTTAATTTGCATGAAGAATTATACCGGGTTATCGGGATAGATTTTACTAGATCCAGGATTCAGTGTACTAAGTATACAGACCATAATCTCAGAGACTGGTATCAACCATAACAAATGGCCAACATTTTCGTCTTGGTTGGGGCTGAGTCCTGGTAATAAAATCACTGGAGAGAAAGTGTTTAGCACGAAAACTTGTAAAGTCGTAAATCGTGCTGCAAATGCCTTACGGCTTGCTGCACAATGTGTATCAAAAAGTAATACTGCTCTTGGTTCACAATGCAGAAAGTGGAAAAAACGACTGGGAGCTCCAAAAGCGATCACTGCTATGGCAAGGAAATTAGCATGTATCTTTTATAATATGCTAAAGTATGGACAAGAGTATGTCGAAAAAGGAATTGATTCTTACGAAAAACTTTATCAAAACAGGGTTATGAAAAATCTGAGTAAAAAAGCTTCTGAATTTGGCTATATCCTGGTAAAAAAAGACGAGTTAGTTCAAGGAGTTTCTTAGGAGAGCTTAGTTTCTTGATTTTAAACCACTTTATTAAGATTAAGTGGGACTAGTGCGATTCGAACGCACGGCCTTCGGATTAGGAATCCAACGCTCTATCCTACTGAGCTATAGCCCCGTGTCTTCTACTATTTATGCAAAATTATAGCAAAAAGTCTCTAATCTTCCTAGTTCTTCTGTACAATTAATTCATAATAGTAAAAAATATTTCTGTATTTTTTGAGTGTAATACTGTTATATTTAATAACACGGTTCCAATTGAAAGATTAATGCTAGTTAACAATATTAGTTATTTTTATAATAATCAAGATGGCTTTGCTTTAAACGATATAAACATTAAGGTAAAGAAAGGAAGTATTGCCTGTTTACTAGGACATTCTGGCTGTGGCAAGTCAACAATTTTAAAATTAATCGCAGGAATAGAAAATCCAAAATATGGAACCATTATTATAAATGATAAATTAGTTGCAAGTAACAAAGTATCAATTGCGATAGAGCGTAGAAATATCGGATTGATCTTTCAGCATTCTGCATTATTTCCTCATAAAACAGTAATAGAGAATATAACTTTTGCTATTTGCAGTCCTTCTAAGAAAGAAAAATACTTTACTGCATTGGAAATCTTGAAGCTATTTAATATAGAAAAATATGAAAACATGTACCCTCATGCTTTATCAGGAGGACAGCAGCAATTAGTTGCAATAGCAAGAGTAATGGCACAAAATCCTGATGTTGTTTTGCTCGATGAACCATTTTCTAATTTAGATATACTGCTCAAATACCGAATAAGACAACATATATTGTCATTTTTTAGAAGTAAAAATATTCCTGTACTCATGGTAACTCATGACCCACAAGAAGCGTTGAAAGTTGCAGATTTTATTTATGTAATGAAAAACGGTAAAATTATTCAATCAGGAGTCCCCAGCTATATATATAATAGGCCTAAAGATGATACGTTAGCAAAGTTTTTTAGTGAGCTTCCTCTTACTCTACAGCTAAACGAAACCTAATCTCTTCAAGCTAATCTGAAGCTGTTATAAAATAGATCGAAAAATTTTGACCTATAATTAAATAAAGGTGATATAATTCATGTGTTACTTGGCTTCAGTCAGGTTTTAATATCTAAAAGTTAATATTTTCAATGGAGGTGAAAATGAGTTTAGGACCATGGCAATTGTTTTTAGTCTTAATAATAATCTTAGTTCTGTTTGGTGCAGGCAGACTACCGCAAGTTATGGGTGATTTAGGAAAAGGCATTAAAAACCTTAAACAAGAACTTAAGGATTCAGAGAAACTATCATCTAACGAGCCAGATCGTTAGCGTCTCCATACTCCATAACACGCACTAAGGTGCGTGTTATTTGTTCAAAGTATCGCTATTTTCTACTTAATTCTTTCCTCTGGTTTTTCTAATACCGTTAAAATGCTTTATAGAAATTTTCGCAATCACTTTATATGACATACAAACAAGTTCTGTAGTGAAAAAAATGCAATCACTGTTATTAATAAATTTTTATGTGTATTACGTTGATAATGTAGAAATAAAGTTATTTAAATGTGAGGTATGAAAATGAGTAAAAATAACAATCAACAATACAAAAACTATTCTGAAGATTATAATGGTAAAATAGGTATTGACACTAATGGACAAAAGTTTCAATTAATCAAAAACAACTCAAATCCTGTATACAATTATGAAGTTCGTGATATGGATGGGAATCATATATATAACATTAGAGAACAATGTATACCAAAATTCTTTAATAAGATATATAAGCCTGCAGAGTCAAAGATTTTTGATAAAGCACCAGAAGCTATAGAGGAAGTATTACAAAAAGTATTTTCATTTCAAGATGAAGATATAAAATATAACATAAGGTATGACGACATGTCATCACAAGAGAAATTCCAAATTCAAAAGGACATTCATACTGCTTATGAAAATTTTAAAAAATTGTTTGATGTAAACAAACCTGAAACAACTTTAAATTTAGAAGTTAATGTTTTTAACAACAAGAATGATTACCAGAAATATAATGAATTAGCTGGCATTGACGCAGATAATGCTTATGGTGCAACTGATGGTAAAGCGATAGTAGTATACAAATTTGCCGGTATGGACTTTGTTTTAGGTCATGAGCTGGGCCATGTGTTCCAAAATGAGCTATTAACAAGTATGAAGAATTCATTAGACTCTGAATTAGTTGGAAATTTGATTGGGAGTCAAGTAGAAAAAGAAAACAAAAAAGATATAGATAGTGGAGAGATAAAAGAATATCAAACTGAAGAGTATGAAAATCCAGCTCATAACGAGGTTAGAAAAAGCGATGAAGGTGATAAAAATATAGTGGAGGAAGAGGAAATAGAAGGAGATAAACTATATAATAACAAAGAACTCTATAGAGAAAAAAGAGAAGTGCAAAAAGAAGCTGCTAAGCTAGATGAGAATACAGAAGAGAGTCAATCTACACAAACAAGTGAACCTGGTATATTTTCATCTCTTTTTAGAAGTTTTATATCATGGGTGTTTGGTACAGGAGAAGAAAGTGAATCTATCGAATTGTCGCAGAATTCATTGTATTCTGATCAATTAAGTAATGACTTGGACGAAAGTCATTATTCTCAATCAGATACTAATAATATACTATAACTTTTTTAGGTAGTTTAACCCTTGCGTTATATACACGCAAGGGAAACCTGTTTGAACTTCATCTCCACCAACTGCAAGTATAATGATAAAATAAAGATGTGTATTGAAACAAAGCAATAATTGTGTTATGAATTATTTTTACTAAAAGGCAGCTGTGCAAAAAAGTGAGAAATTAATTAAAAGTAAAAAATTGGCTTCCGATATTCTAAAAGAGGTTGCAGATACTAATAACAATGCTAGTGATAAAGTAACATTGTTCGATATTAAGACAGCTTTGCATGAGCGCGGTTTTGGTATTTTAATAATCATCTTCTCCTTACCACTATCGGTACCTATACCTGTTCCACCTGGCTACACAACTATTCTTTCTATACCTTTAATCTTATTTGCGCTGCAGCTTCTATTTGGGTTTGATTCTCCTTGGATGCCTAATTGGCTAGAAAGAAAATCTTTTCAACGTTCAACACTAGCTCTTGTGGTAGAAAAAACTTCACCTGCATTAAAAAAAATAGAAAAGTTCATGAAACCAAGAATGTCTTTCATTTTTTACGGGCCTGGCGAAAAAATTTTAGCTTTTATAATGCTGCTTTGTGCATTATCAATAGCTCTTCCATTACCTCTTACTAACTTTATTCCCGCAATTGGCACAACTCTCATTTCACTGGGTATTATGAGCAAAGATGGACTTCTCTCTATACTGGGAGTTTTATTATCTTTATGTGGGCTATTACTTACTCTTGTTGTCATAGTCAAAGGACCACAACTTATAATCGGAGCATTTTCTTTTCTAAAAAGTTTTATATATGGTTAGGCTTTACAACACTTTAACAAAAAAAAAAGAGTTCTTTATACCAATCAATCAAGATCATATAAAAATGTACGTCTGCGGACCAACGGTATACGATACGGCACATATAGGCAATGCACGTTCTATTGTTGTTTACGATGTGTTATTTCGACTGCTTAAATTTTGTTATGGTAAAGTTACTTATGTGCGCAATATAACCGATATCGATGACAAAATAGTCAATACAGCAAATGAGAAAAGTAGTAATATAGAAAGTATCAGCGCATATTATACCAAAGCTTTTCATGAAGACATGAGAAGCATAAATTGTGCAGAACCAACATATGAGCCAAAAGCAACAGAAAACATAAATAATATTATCAAGTTAATTAAGTCTTTGCTGCAATCTGGTCATGCCTATGAATTCAATAAACATGTATATTTTAGTATAGAGTCTTATCCTGAATACGGTGCATTATCAGGAAAAAAAATTGATGAATTGGATCATGGCAGTAGAGTTGAAGTTGATGAAAGTAAAAGACATCCAGGAGATTTCGTACTGTGGAAACCTGCAAATGATACTGACTATAAACTTTCAAGTTACTGGAGTAGCCCATGGGGAGAGGGAAGACCGGGATGGCATATAGAATGTTCAGCAATGTCATATGCTTACCTTGGCAAAGATTTTGACATTCATGGCGGCGGTATAGACTTGCAATTTCCTCATCATGAAAATGAAATCGCTCAGAGTAAGTCTGCATTTGCTGGATCAATTTTTGCGAAATATTGGATACATAACGGTTTTCTTACGGTAAATGAAGAGAAAATGAGTAAATCCTTACTTAATATAGTTAAAGTAAGGGATTTGCTAGATAGTGGAATAAAGGGTGAAGTAATACGTTATGCGCTGCTTAAAACTCACTACAGAAAACCACTTGATTGGACAGAAAATGTCATCTCTGAGTCGCAAGAAACTTTAAACAAGTTTTATCGATTATTACGTGGTACATGTGTTGAGGAAAGTAATGCGGAAATCTCTAAAGATTTTATAGAGGCTTTAAAAAATGATTTAAATATTCCTGAAGCTTTGGCTACATTGCATGAAATGGCCACAGAGATCAATAAAACGAGTAATGAAAATGAGAGGCTAAAATTAACTGAAAGTTTTATCAAGACTGCACGATTTATTGGTCTTCTCGAATCAAGTTATCAAGAGTGGTTCACTGCTGGTGTGAGTCATCAAGAAATAGAAAGATTGATAGACTTAAGAAAAGTAGCAAAACAAAACAAAGATTATGATACTGCAGATAAAATAAGGGAGCAGTTGAAACAAATGGGGGTTACAATTTCTGACAATGAAGACGGTACAACGACTTGGTAAATTCATATGGAAAATTATCTGCTGTTGTTCACAGATAGACTAGTATCATCGCTTATCTTACCCATACATCAAGGTTTTGTACTTTACACTATGTTATGCTTTAGGTCACATTACAATCCACTACTTATATTACTTTTTGGAGTATTGGGATCCAGTCTTGGTGGAATAGCTAACTGGTATTTAGGTAGAATAACAATTTTTATCAGGAGATCATACCACAAATTAGAGAACGAAGATAAAACACCAAAAATCGTAAGGAATCTACTGATCTGTACAGTTGCATTATTTTCGTGGACACCAGCGCTTGGAAGTGTGATTGAGATTTTATCCGGTTACTTCAAGTTAAACCTTTATATTCTTGTTCCCTTAATTATTTTATCTAACTTCCTCTGTTTATTGTATCTAATATTTACCATTTAGCGTAGTGATCAACTCGCTTGTAAACATATAGCTTCCTAATAAACATTTAAGAATTATTGAACAATCGAAAACATAATCAATAGCACAACTCAGCATCCTCCTACTTTATATGTTAAATTAAGTCTTACAAAGTAGTAATATAAAAACGTATAGAAAAAGAGGAACCGTTTTCTCCTACCTTTTATTATTTAGTGCATATCAAATCTACAACAAACAAATTTCCTTCCGGTCATATCGAGCTAAGTTTCTTTTTCACACTACCTTTTAAAATGCTTTCATTAGTTTTTGTCATAATACGATCAAATACTCCTAATAATCTCTTAAGTAAGCTTGGAGTTAGCGAAGAGATAGGATTAACAGATACGTTATTGTTCTTATCATCACCATTTGCTTTGTAGTCTATTGAAATAATCCCCCTACTTTTCCCACCAGTAAGAAGTTTTCCGATTATAGGGATTTTTAACAAAGATTTGTTAATTGAGTATGCTGGTATTACTTGTCCTTCAACCTGGAATTTATAATCCTTAATATCGAGCCTGCCACTAGTGCTAATGCCCAATTCCGCTCCTTCAAGCCAAGACTCTTCAATTTCAATAGTGCCATCTTTATATGAAAAAGGTGCATTACACTTATAAAAATGCACACCTTCGTTTTTTATAGCATTTACAATACCAGGCAGCGAAGACATCGATAGTAAAGTAGTAAGCAGTGAAGCATCTTTGATATAGAAATTGCTGATAGATAGCATGCCGTAATGTTCCCCTTTTTCTCTCTGAGAAGATAGATAAAAAGATAATTTGCCGTCTTTAATTGATTTACCAATACCTAAAGAACGCAAAAGCATACCCGAATTATCCGAATATATTTCAAGCCCTATTTCACTATATTCTGCTAGTATATTACTGTTATCTTCCAAAAACTGTCCTATAAATTGACTTCCATTGCAATTACCTTTAGTGCAGGTTACATTCAGCTTAGCATTTTTGATCACAATGCCTTCTTTCATGATGACATTGTCAACATTCATATTAATTTCTACATCTTTGTTTAATCCATGATTGTTTTTGCCAAGCAAACCTAAAATATCACTTAAGTTGATTTCCTTGCCATAAATAGTTACGGCGTTTTTCTCTTTACCCAGCTCAATTTCTACATTAAGATCGTTGCCTGGCAATTCAAATTTGCTAGAACTTAAATACAAATTTCCATCCTCTACTTTTCCGCTGAACTTCATGTCTAAGTCATTTCCTACAACGTCTAGTTTGTCTATTAACAACTCACTTGCTCCTTTTAACTTTACAGAGAACAAAACTTTATTGTGATCTTCAAAGCGATTTTTCCACCCTAAATAACTTGAACGTGATTTAAGCTCTGATAAATCTATACTACCATTAATATATCCCGTTTTATCTTGATTTACCACTGATTCTATATTTACATTGATGTAGCCATTATCGAAATTAAGTACTTGAGCAGGTAAATCTCCGATTAAATTCCAGGCGAAACTTTCATTTTTGTTGCTACTTTTCAGGTCAAATAATAGCTGTGTGTTATTCACCATGCCGCTACCATTTAAATCTATAAAGTCACTACCAAAATCGAGCTTAATATCATATTGACCAAGACTTTCATTATAAGCAACCAAATTGTCAATTTCAGAATGAAATTTGGCCAAAAAATCTACCTTTTTGTCACTAGAGTTTAGATTAAAGATGCGAAAATTAAATACAGATTTTGCTATTCCATCTATCTTGTCCCTTGTAACCTTAATCATGTTGTCCAGCTTAAATCTTATAGGCTCATACAACCCGTAAGCATCACTTGTGACCTTACCATTGATAACTAGAACTGACTCTTCCTTATCGAGAAAGTTCATTTCAACACTACCACCATCAATAGTGAAATTCTGAAACTTAGCGCTATTTACAGCAATTGTGAGGTTGTTATTTTTGAGAATTAGATCACCATTTAATTCTCTCACTTGCTCAAAATCTTCATCAAATCTGACGCTGCCGTTTTCTATATCGGCAACAATTACGACGTCTGATAGATCATCATTAACTAAGCTGTTAATTTTGCCGTTGAAACTTATGATTGTATTTACAATATCCCCATCAATATTATCACAATACCATTTTTTAAATCTATTGTTCACTATACCATCTGGTACATAAGTACATAAATCTTTTGCAACAAGTCTACTAATGTTAACTCTAAACAAAGCATGATTTGTACTAAAGTTCATTTTGCCCATTAAAGAGAGATACGTGCCGTTTAAGTTAAAATGAAAGTTTTTTACACTAATTACTCCATTACTATATGTCAAATTTACATTTACATTAGTTATAGCTAAGTTTTTATTCTGATGATTATCTGTGTTTAATATGTATATGTTCCCATCTACAACTTCATCCTTTCCATTAATTTTCATTGAAAAGCTTCCTTTGAAGCCTACATCTTTGTCTAAGTTTTGAACTAATGTGGAAAACTTGCTAAATAGTTTCAGTTTTAGGTTATAAAATCTCCCATACACATTCAGTAAATTATTGCGATTTTTTATCGTAATAGATAAATCATCTAGAAATCCCTTTTCACCTTTTGTATAAACACGAATGTCTAAAATATTAAAATCTTCTCTTTTTCCGATATATAATTTATCAATAAAAAATTCATCTTCTGTGTTTTCGTTGATAGCAATGTTAGTGATTTCAATTCTTGAGTCTGCATTTAAGTCAAAAAAGAATTTCCTTATTGTTTTTACTGAGTTTTGCAGATTGAAGTTTACTGCTTTAAAGTCAGCTTTTTTCTGATTGATACATACATGCACATTATCAGCTGAAACTTGAGAGAAATTTATGCTAGTTTTAAATAGAGAACTTAACTTAAAATGTGCGGAAAGCTCAGGTATTTTTATAGTAAAATCAGGATTTGTTATTTTTAAATCTGTAATGACTAGTTTGCCATCTTTCTGCCAAATAACCGAGGTACTCTCCATGTTGACATCCGAATTGGCAAATATTTTCGATATTTTTTTCTTTGTGTAAAAATTAATATAACTAATATTAATTTCTAAAGAATCCTCACCTTTAAAAAAGATAAAGAAGCAAAATATGAATAATAAAATTATAGAAAATGATATAGTGATTTTTTTAAGCATCGATTATTGCTTTTCTTGCTAAACTGTCGGCCTCCTCGTTATATTTATCACCATTATGCGCTTTCACCCACTTCCAGTTAATCTCGTGTTGCAAAGCAACATTGTCCAATTTTTTCCATAATTCAATATTTTTTACTGACTTCTTATTACTTGTCTTCCAACCGTTCATTTTCCACTTATTTATCCACCCTGTTATACCATATTTAACATAAAGGCTATCCGTATACAAACTGATATTACAAGGAAATTTTAATACCTTCAGTCCATTGATCACCGCTGTTAACTCCATTTTATTATTTGTGGTATTTTCTTCTCTACCATAAATATCCTTTCTATGATTTTGAAACAATATGATCGCTGCCCACCCTCCTGTCCCTGGGTTACCAGAACATGCTCCATCTGTGTATATTGTCACTTCCTTTTTATTCATCTTTAACTGTAATGAATTAATAAAGTATAACGTTGCTTCTATAAAATCACAATTTTTATAGATATAGAGGCAATTTAAGCCTAACCTTTAAATTTTATTGTAGAAACAAAAAAAAGTGCTACAACGAGCATTATTAGAAGAGAAAGTAAAAGATAGTTTTTGTGTTCTTTCATAATCAAAATAAGTCAATAGAACAAAAAATAATACTAGCAAACAGAAAAAATAGATAAGAAATTGAGTAAGAAAACATTTTTTTCTGCGAGCTATGACTCTTAAGCCTTATAACGGATGCAGCAAACCAAATAAAAACACAACCTTCAATAATTGCCATACTTAGGTAAATCAGGGTCTTTTTCAAAAATAATGCTGGAAATAAGCTAATTAATACCAGCAACACGCTGTAGATTAATATATACTTTCTTGTTTTTTCCTGGCCATGGATAACATTAAACATTGGAATCGATGCTTTTGCATAATCCTCAGATCTATTTAAAGATAGAGCCCAAAAATGTGGTGGAGTCCACATAAAAATTATTAAAAATAAAACGAAACTTTCCCAACTTACAGAGTTAGTCACAACTGCCCAACCTATCATTGGAGGAAAAGCACCTGCTGCACCACCGATAACAATATTTTGTGAAGTGCGCCTTTTGAGCCAAACTGTATACACGAAAACATAAAATAATATGCTAATTGCAAGCAGAGTAGCAGAAACATAGTTCACTGCTATTGCCATGATAAATACTGACAATATCCCAAGAGTTATACCAAACTCAAGCGCGCTTTCTGCAGAAACTCTACCTGAAGGTATAGGGCGATTTTTTGTTCTCTCCATAAGTAAGTCTATGTCTCTGTCATACCACATATTTATCGCACCTGCAGACCCTGAGCCAAGAGCAATGCATATCAGAGATATTAGTGCAAGAAAAGGATGAATGCTACCTGGCGCAGCAATGATTCCAGCAACTGCAGTAAATACTACAAGGTACATTATCCTTGGCTTCAGCAAATGCCAAAAGTCCAATATTGTCGATTCAACGCTTAACAAAGCACTTATGTACACTTTATTTTACCACTGGTGGCTTTTCAAAAGTATGAAAAGGTGGTGGTGAAGATACCGTCCATTCCAAGGTATCACCTCCCCAAGGATTATTTCCAGTTTTTTTACCCCATTTAAAGAGATGTATAACTATAAATATAAAAAACATAACTGAAACAAAGGACATATATGAGCCAATTGAGGATATATAATTCCAAGGAATAAACGCATCAGGATAATCTGGTATACGCCTTGGCATACCAGCTAAACCAAGAAAATGCTGAGGTAAAAAGGTAATGTTAGTGCTAATGAAAGTGAGCCAAAAGTGGATTTGACCTAAGCGCTCATCATATTGTTTACCTGACATTTTGCCTATCCAATAATAAAAGCCAGCGAAGGTTCCGAATAAGGCAGCCAGTGACATAACATAATGGAAGTGAGCAACAACATAATAGGTATCGTGCAAAAGCTTATCTATTCCACCATGAGCAAGAATTATTCCGGTTATGCCACCACCAACAAACATAAAAATAAAACCTAGTGCAAATAGCATTGGTGTCTTAAATTCAATCGCCCCACCCCACATAGTTGCAATCCAACTAAAGACTTTTACACCAGTTATAACACCAATGAAAATTGTGCTGGTGCTAAAAAATATAGCAGCATCTTCGCTAAGCCCAACAGTAAACATATGGTGAGCCCAAACCATGAAGCCAAACGCTGCTATGCCTATCATTGCATAAACCATTCCTTTATAGCCAAATACTGGCCTATGGGAAAAAGTTGATACGACTTGGCTTATGATGCCAAATGCAGGAAAAATAATTATGTAAACTTCTGGATGACCAAAAAACCAAAACAGATGTTGAAATAACACAGGATCACCGCCACCAGCAGGATCAAAAAAGGAAGTACCTATATTACGATCAGTGAGCAGCATAGTTATAGCACCAGCAAGTACCGGTAAGGCAACAATTAACATAAATGACGTTAGTAAAACAGACCAAACAAATAGTGGCATCTTAGTGAGTGACATGCCTTTTGCACGCATATTGAATATAGTGACTATAAAGTTGATCGCCCCAACAATTGATGACATACCAGCAACATGAAGTGCAAGTATAGCAAGATCAACTCCTGCACTTGGGTGAGACATAATTTGCGACAAAGGTGGATATAAAGTCCATCCTGTTCCAGGACCTTCACCTGCAAACACCGAGAGGATGAGCAAAATAAAAGATGACACTAATAACCAAAAACTTAAATTATTCATACGAGGAAATGCCATGTCTGGCGCACCAATCATGAGAGGCACAAACCAATTACCAAATCCTCCCATTAGAGCTGGCATTATCATAAAAAACACCATTATTACTGCATGTCCTGTAACCATCACGTTATATAATTGATAGTTACTGTTAAGTATATTAATGTGCATTAGTTGAGTACGAATAATCACTGATAATAATCCACCAATAATTCCAGCTAATATGGAGAAAACAATGTACAGTGTTCCTATGTCTTTATGGTTAGTAGAAAATAGCCAACGTCTTATACCTTCTGGTACATCACTCATATTTATACTCCAAATTTAACTCACTAATTTTTTATTTTCGATCCACTTATTAAAATCCTCTTTACTCACTGCCTCAACAACAATTGGCATAAACCCATGGCCTGGACCACACAATTCATAACATTGCCCATAATAAATACCGTGCTTTGTAACATTAAACCACGCCTCATTTAGCCTACCTGGTATTGCATCAATTTTTACACCAAAAGCCGGTACTCCCCAGCTATGTATTACATCTCCTGCTGTCACTTGCAAACGAACGTTAGTATTGACAGGTAAAACAACGTTATTATCAACAGAGAATAGTTTCAAATCCCCTTCGATAAAGTCGTCTTTTCCTTTAATATAGCTGTCAAATGAAACACCTTGATATTCTGGGTACTGATAACTCCAATACCATTGATGGCCAATAACTTTCAGTGTAATGTCAGCTTTTGGCACTTTCTCCTGTAGTTTAATTAATTCAGCATTTTTAAAAGCCAGTACTCCAACAATAATCGTTGGTATAACAAACCAGACAATTTCTAAAAAGATATTATGACTCGTTTTACTTACATTTTTCACTTTACTCTTACGAAAACGAAATACTACATAAGCAAGCAGTGTCCATACAAAAAGCATGATTGCAATCATTACACTCATCACAAACGAATGTGACTTAACTACAACCTCCATTATCTCAGTTGCAGGTGCAGGAAATCCAAATTGCCAAGAAGTAGGAGCAGAAGCAGCTGATATGTTTGAGTAAAACATTATCAATAATGCAAATAACTTCACCATATTCTTTGCTGTAAAACTAACTATATAATAGTATATATAAACTTACTATGCAAATAGAGATTAATGATGATTAATGTTTTTTTAGCATTTAATAAGTATAATAATACAATACTAACTTGAGGAAAAAAGCATTTACATGAATCTATTTTAAGTTAAAATATTATAATATTTTTGATTAAGTATTTACTTTAAGAAAATTCTATAATAAGTTTAATAGTGTCTGTTACTGCTAATAACCCTCTAGCCTCACACCTAAAAGCAGTAACAGACACTATTAAACTTTATTGCAAATTTACTTATCTATAATTTATTGAGATAAAAACCTTAATAACCCCTTTTAATAACATTATTCCTTAGTTATATTATATACTTGAGCTTACTAACTAACCTTTAATACTCACGTTAGCATCTATATCTTGAACCAAAGTTTTACATATTATAGAAAATAATTATAAAAGGACACACTACTTGTATATAATTTTTTTTTGCATATTAAACTATGTAAGCAAACTTTTTAGAAAAGCCAAATAAACTACCTCTCTATGAAAGACTTGTCGACTGTTGCAAGTATAGGCGTAAACAAGAATGATAAAAGAGTACGAGATTGAGTAACTATGTACACTTCTGCTGGCATACCAGGGTATAGGTATACATTTTTAAATTGAGCAAGCTCTGACTTCGGTATCACTACGCGCACTGAATAATAACGCCCTAGTCTTGGGTCATCAAGAGCATCAGGAGAAATATGACTTACTATACCACTAATTAAACTTAAACGACGTGCACTGTAAGCACTCAGCCGGACTTTAACCTTTAGTCCTTCTAGCCCATCAATAGAGACTATGTTGCTATCTTTCTTTTGTGCTGACAGTATCTCTTCTATGTTTCTGGTCTGAATTTTAGCATCTATTATTAGGTCATCATTCGATGGCACTACGCTCATGATCGGAACTCCAGATTGTATAACACCACCTTCAGTATGGTATCTTATATCTGTAACTATCCCATCTTGAGGAGATTTAATTATCGTACGTGCTAACGAATCTTCAGCAACCATCAGCCTCTCTTTCAAGTCTGCAATAGATGTGCTAACTTCCTTAAGTTCAGCGTTTGCTCTTTCTTGAGAATCGTTTGTCACGTTTATAATTTCTAATTCTTTCTCTCCAATTTTTTGCTGCGCTTGAGATATTAGAGTACGGTAATGCCCGACTCTGCCCTCAATTTCAGCAAACTGCTTTTCTAAAGCTAAAATGTGCGGTTTGCTTATATGGCCACTATCAAGTAATTGTCTTTTTGTTTCCAACTCCTCAGTTATCAAGTCATATTGCTTATGAGCTGCATTTAGTTGAAAGTTTAGCCCTGCCAATTCGTCATTTAACTGCTTTATACGCTGTTGTAATATATCTGTTTTTCCTAATATGCTCTTTCTCTGAGAGTTGAATAACTTCACTTGATTTCTTATCACTTTATTTACAAGCTCATCGTCAGATAATCCTTTAACCTCATCAGAAAATTCGAGTGTGTCCAAATCTACTCTGATTGCAAGAAGCCTTGCCTCGGTTGCCAAAAATGATAAAAGCTTTTCTTTGATAATACTTAAATTCGCCTTCTCGTTAACATCGCTTAATAAAACTAAAGGCTCATCTTTTTTAACTGCTTGGCCCTCTTTTACTAAAATTTTGCTTATTATTCCTCCACCCAAGTGTTGAACTATTTTCCTATTTGAAGATACAATAACTTCTCCACTTGCATGCACTGCCCCGTCAATTGGAGCTATAGCCGACCAAATACCGCCTATTCCAAAAAAGATGAGTATCACCACTAAACCAAAAAACAGTGGTCCCCATGTGACTTTCAGTACTTCATTTACGTTATTACTTTCGCGTTTAAAAATAAAATTTACTATTGCATCGATCCATGCAAACGTCTTATCCAAAAATTTTGGATATTTTTTCTTTCTATTTCCTGCTCCTTGCATATCTATATCATCACTGCCAATCAGGCCTGTCAAAGAAAATCCAGCACCAAGCTTTTTTAACTTACTCATTATAATACTACTGTGAATTCGTGTTAACTAGGATAACACACAAAAACAAAGAATCTATAATTTAAGCACTTTACTTAGACTGTGAAACATCAGAATAAACTATTTAGTAACAATTATTATGTTAGCGTTCGAGCTCTTATTAAGCTAGCACAAGCTAGGCTAGTAAACGTAAAGAGTAAAAATCAAAACGGTTTTACAACAACCATAATAACTATAACTATTATTAACACTGTAACTGCCTCATTTAAAACGCGAAAGTAAACGTGGGTTTTTTCATTTGAACCCATTACAAAACTTTTCCTATGCATTGCAAGTAGCCCATGAATAGCAAACATAAAGAGTAATGCTAGTGCTTTTACATGGAACCACCCTTCGCGGTATGCTTCCCTGATAACCATTAGTGTAATTCCAAGACCAAGTGAGAAAAGCATTGCAGGGTTTATGATATATCTAAGTAGTCTCTTTTCCATTGTTTGAAGCAAGCTATCATTTTCTGACCCTGGTTTTACAGATGCATGATAAACATAAAGTCTTGGCAAATAAAGCATACCTGCCATCCACATAATGACGGAGATAATGTGAAAAGCTTCAAGCCAGTGGTAATAACCCATTGAAATTTATTACAAAATGTTAAAAACTTCTGATATTATTTTAGTTTAATGAAAAAGAAACCAATATGAAAGCAGAAAATTTCACTAAAGAACAGATAATTGGATTCTACAGGAAAATGCTACTCATACGCAGATTTGAAGAAAAAGCAGGACAATTATATGGAATGGGATTAATAGGCGGGTTCTGTCACCTATCAATAGGGCAAGAAGCAGTTGCAGTTGGGACTCAAGCTGCATCAAAACCTGGTGATGCTTTTATCACAAGCTATAGAGACCATGGCTTAATGCTCGCATGTAATTCTGATCCGAATGTCGTGATGACGGAGCTAACTGGCAAAGAAACGGGATGCTCAAAAGGCAAAGGTGGTTCTATGCACGTATTTGACGTTGAAAAAAAATTCTTCGGTGGGCATGGAATAGTAGGAGCGCAAGTTCCAATTGGCACAGGAATAGCATTTGCTAATAAATATAAGAAAAAAGATAACGTGGTATTCACGTATTTTGGTGACGGTGCTGCAAATCAAGGACAAGTATATGAATCATTTAATATGGCAGCTTTATGGAAATTACCTGTAATTTACATCATAGAAAATAATGAATATGCAATGGGAACTTCTGTGCAAAGATCAACTTTAGTAACAGAGCTGTATAAAAGAGGAGAAAGTTTTGATATTCCTGGAAAACAAGTTGATGGAATGGATTTTTTCTCTGTTTATGCGGCTACAAGCAAAGCAGTTGAATACACACGCAGCGGAAAAGGGCCTATCCTGCTTGAAATGAAGACATATCGATATCGTGGCCATTCAATGTCAGACCCTGCTACTTATCGCTTAAAAGAAGAAGTTGAAGATATAAAGCAAAATCATGACCCTATAAGCACTTTAAAAAAGTACATGATAAATAATAAATTTGCTTCAGAAGAAGAATGCAAAGCTATTGATAAGGAAATACGAGATTTAGTGAAAAAGTCAGAAGATTTTGCTAAAAACAGCAAAGAGCCAAGCATTGATGAATTGTATACTGATGTTTATAAATTTATTAGCTAATCAGTTGCCCTCAAAATTATGTTTTGGCCTACTATAGATAGTTTTTGACAGCGTGTAACTTTATCCTAGCCAATAGAACCTGTAAAGTAATTTTTGTATTCTTGATATACACTGCTCTTAAATCATAGGCTGAATGAGTTTTATTTGACTTTTTGTGCTAGTTTGCAGAATATAGAGGTTATTACTTGAATCAAATACATGACAAAAGAGGATTGGGAAACAGTAATTGGACTTGAGGTGCACGCTCAAGTTTCTTCTAAGACTAAGCTATTTTCTAGTTCACCGATGGAGTTTGGTGCTGAACATAATACTCAAGTTTCTCTAATTGATGCAGCAATGCCAGGTACACTACCAATATTAAATTATCGCTGCATAGAGCAAGCAATATGCACTGGACTTGCACTTTCTGCAGAAATTAATAAATGCTCTTACTTTGACCGGAAAAATTATTTTTATCCTGATTTACCACAAGGTTATCAAATAACCCAGTTCTTTGAGCCAATAGTTAAAAATGGCAAAGTGTTTATCAATAATAATGAAAAAGAAATAAGAATCGCAAGAATTCACTTAGAGCAAGATGCAGGAAAGAGTATTCATGAAGAAAGCAAAACTTACATAGATTTAAATCGTGCAGGTGTTGCTTTAATGGAAATTGTTTCAGAGCCAGATCTTCGTTCATCTGCAGAAGTTGCAGAATTCATGAAAAAATTGAGGCAGATTTTGCGTTACATCGGTTCATGCGATGGTGATATGGAAAAGGGCTCACTTCGCTGCGATGCAAATGTTTCTGTTCGTCCAAAGGGTAGTAGTGCATTTGGTACCCGCTGTGAAATAAAAAACTTAAATTCAATACGTTATATCGTACAAGCTATAGATTATGAAACACAAAGGCAGATCAAAATTTTGGAAAGCGGAGGAGAAATAAGTCGAGATACCTTACTGTTTGATGTCACTTTAGGAAAAACAAAAGTGATGAGAAGCAAAGAAGATTCAAGTGACTATAGATATTTCCCTGAGCCTGATTTGTTACCTGTTGAAATAAGCCAAGACAAAATTGATTCTATTAAATCATCTTTACCCGAGTTGCCAGATCAAAAAAAACTGCGATACATTGAGGAATTAGGTATCAATGAATACGATGCAGACGTTATCACTTCTGATAAAGAAATTGCTGATTATTTTGAAAAATTGGTAAAAAAGCACGATTCAAAGATTGCAGTTACCTGGTTAACCGTCGAGCTTTTCGGTCGTTTAAACAAAGCAAATATTGATATTGTTAGCTCCCCAATCAAAGCAGATGCTTTATCCGAGCTCCTCGACTTTATCGTCGATGGAACGATCTCTGCTAAACTTGGTAAACAAGTTTTTGATATTATGTTTAAAACTGGAAAGTCTGCATCCGTTATTATAGAAGAGCAGGACCTAAAACAAATAACCGATAGAGGTCAAATATCAGAAATTATCGACAAAATCATCAATAGCAATCAGGATAAAGTTCAAGAATACAAAAGCGGTAAAACAAGATTATACGGATTCTTTGTCGGCGAAGTCATGAAATTCACCAAAGGAAAAGCCAGCCCTAATGTCGTGAACTTGGTTTTGAGTGAAAGATTAAGTAATTAGTCACATTTTTTTATTCGCATCGGTAGTACATCTTGTAGATATTCTCAGATCTATTCTATGATATATGTGTGTAATAACATAAAAGAAACCCTGTTAGCCAGTTATTCACTATCTATTTTTTAAATTGGCGTTTTTTATTGTCTTAAATGCTTTAACAAGCGCATTTTAGCTTAACCTTCATAATAAGGAAGTATAGCTACATTTAGATCTGTTTCCCCTGCTGTAACAACAGCCTATTTTCCTTGAAACTAAAATAGCTACTGAATGTAATAATAATGTGATCTATTAATTCTATCCCTACATTTTTGCAAGCTTCTGCTAATTGTTTGGTGAGAGAAATATCGTTGCTTGAAGGCTGTGCATCTCCGCTTGGGTGATTGTGGGATATTACAATGGACGTTGAGCCAATTAAAAGTGCACGTTTTATGATCTCTCTAACATAAAGAGGAGTTTGATCTACTGTACCAAAGTTTTGCAGATCTTCCGCTATTAGACGATATTTTTTATTCATGTAGATAACGCGAAAATTTTCTTTATTGAGGCTTCCTATACTTACTTTTAAATAATCAAGGAGTTTTTTCCAATTATTGATTATAGGTAGGTCCTTTATTTCTTCTCGTGCAGAGCGAACAAAAGCCTGTTTTACACAAAAGATAGCCGATATGGCTGCATTATTAACTCCTTCAATATTCTGCAGTGTTTCTAAATCGGCATTAAAAACTTTATTCAAACTGCCAAAATTTTCTATCAAACTCTTTGCCACTGGCTTTACATCAATTCTACTGTATGCTGAGTATAAAATGTGTTCTAAAACCTCATAATCAAGCAACGATTGTCCATTATCTGAAATGATTCTCTCTCTTAAGCGCTTTCTATGCCCTTTTTTGTAATCTTTCATTGTTTATAATAAGAAATAAAGATGCTGGGCCCAAAATTTACACCATTATCTTTAGATTCGGCATGTCTGGTAACTTGAAATATTTTAATTATATAGAATGAAGTGCATTAAAAGTCAATCGAAGATCTTTAAAGACATGATATAAAATATATATTGCAGAATTGGATGGTTAAGTATATATGACATAGAATATTTAAATGTTTATTAGGTATAGTTAAAACCCAAGATAAAAAAAGTAATTAATACAGTATCTAAGTTTGGCTTAGGAGTTACTATAGCGTTAATGACAATAGTAGTAACAACAACAGCAGCTATTGAGCCATTAGTGGATAAGCGCTATTATTGGTTGGTAGAAGTCATAGTCCTATCCCCCTTGTTTGAGTTGGGAGTGTTAAATAAACTGTGTCAAACCGAATTTTTAATTCAACTCGATTTTCAATCTACCAGGAAAGAAGATGTCAAGTTGAGACATAGTTAAAAGGCAAAGCTGTAGTTCACTTTTGCTCTACTTTTTTTTATAGCACAATATACCTGCTTATACAAGGCATTTGTGTTGGTAAATTTTCTGATCTGCCTATGCAGCCCCTCAATAGGATTAGCAGTATAAATTAGCTTCCTAACTGGCCCAGAATATTTGAAATAACTGGACAAATTTTCCCAGTTGTTCTGCCAAAACTAGAGGATACTTTTCTCCCCATTTTTCTTCCAACTCAAGCAAATAATTCTCGGCAATTTCTCTGCTTGCAGCACGGTATACTTTTTTCAGATCATTCATGAAAACTTTTACATCTTTGCTCGATACATATTTTAGAGAATTTCTTATCTGGTGTACTATACATTTCCGTATTAGCTATTTATCGCTGTAGGAAAGCTTTTTAATACATGCAATCCTCTACTCCTCTCTCTTTAAGGTCATTTAGCACTCCCAACTAAAACTTCGCTTTCAGCCAAATAAAACTTCTTTTCTGCCATTTTGCTAATATGTTATACATACATTTACTTACACAACTCCTTAAAAAACCATAAACACTATTGGATATACAGATTGCAGCAGACGACTGCGCCATTCATTGATTACTGGCAGTAGTAATGTTTGATATTTCTACTAGCGATATTTTATGATCATAGATTTCTTCTATATGTGATACTATATCTCCATGCCGCTTGCAAATGTGCTTAAGACCTTTGCTTCAAGTTCGGTTGTTTGTCTTTTTCTAACTATTTGGGGTTCAAAGCTTCCTTCTCTGTCCCTTGGTGTTAACAGTTCAAATGAACCTGCACTCGTGCGTAAAGTTTTTCCCATTTCTTCGGTTATTTTCTTCACTTTTAGCTGACATGTGGCTTTCTATTTCACCTTCCAGGCTTGCCTCCAGCAGCTTTTTTATCAATGGTGTTATCTCTTCCTGTTAGTGGTCTTCCTTCTCGTTATAGACGACAGGTTTCTAATTCTTTATAATCTACCAACCCGGCAATTCTATTTGCTATTTTTTGACTCATGTCAAACCTCCATTTTTTTATCAATTTATTACTTTATTTCTCGGTTTGACACAGCTTATTTAACACTCCCTTTTGTGAAACATTCTTTCTATTAGATTTCTTTTTTTATATAATTCTTTATCGTACTCTCTCGGTGTTTTCCTATTAGAACGTGGTGGAATAACTGATTCAGCATTCACAGTTCTGCTGCTTTAATCATATAATTTGCATCATATCCTTTATCAGCAATAAGTGCTTCCATTTTCTTGCCTTCTATTAGGTCTAAAGCTTTTACATAATCTGATCTTTGGCCAGCAGTAACAAAAAACCTTAGCCTAGAGCATCACAAACAGCGTTGTAATTTGCTTGAAAATCCACCTTTAGATCGCCCCAATTCCTGTTCTTGCACACCATATTTTTTCCTTGCACCAACTGCATGCTGATGCGCTCTAATTATTGTCGAATCTAATCATAAGCCACTCTGTGTCTTCATCCACTGCTAGGGTGTTGAAAATCATTTGCCATACACCCGATCTTGCCCATCTTATAAACCTTTTATGTACACTCGACCATTTTCCATATTCTACAGGCAAAGCTCTTCATGGTGCTCCTGTTCTGCCTATCCGCATTACTGCTGCTATGAACTTCCTGTTATCTTTTGCACTTCTCCCGCTATCTCCCTCCTTTCCTGGTAAGCTATCTTTTATCCTCTCCCACTGCTCGTCCTTCAAGGTCCGGTAGAGATCATAACTTTAAATCCTCCTATTAGGTTTAGTTGCTATGATCCCCCCAACAGAACCGTACTTGCGAATTTCCCGCATACGGCTCTTCAGTGTAGCATTCACAGCATCTTTTATTACTGCTATCTGATTTAGTTTTCCTTGCATCATATCCCAACCTCTGTTGTGTTGGTGTAACAATCCCTAACTATACCGCTGATCGCTTCCCCTTGTTTCCCACACTCTGAGTACTATCAATCAGTCCGACTTCCTTTGTATCTTCCGTTAATTCTCGCCTTTGTTGACTTGTTCCAACGTACCTTAGTAGGAATACAAAGGATCTCCCAAGTTCATTTAGAATCCATCTCAACACATGACGCGGCCTCCGATCCCAGTGATAACTTGCCTTATCGTTACCCTTCATGCTGTCTTCCATCATATGAAAAATGTCGACCTCTATGATATTGAAGATTTCGGAACTCAATACCTTCACTTTCGTTGTACCCTGCATTGTCCATTCCATTAGCTTTACTACGCTCGTTACCTTACGCAGCATAATGGTCTAGGCTGCTGGCTAGACTTTGCCTAGGTTGACCAACTGTCTTCTAAACGCTTTTCTTGGCACACTCATATAGCATCTTTTACTTTTCGCAAAAGTACTATTATAATTCTATTATCTTGAATGTCTACACTGTCTAGATTACTTACATCTAAAACAAACAAAATTGAAATACATACTATAAAAAGCAGTAACTCCTGTCTGAACGCAACTTCTGATACAAAAGCTGATTTTATTCCTTCACAAGAATATTGGATTGCTTTTATTAGACGAATAATGCTTTTCTTCATTATCAATTTAAAAACTCAATGAATTACACTTATTGCACTCAGGTAAAAAATGCATGAAAACACCTTTCAGTAATGATCACTTACAAAGTAGGAATCATGCTATAAATACGCAGATTTTTACAGTTAAAGTCTGCACATTATTTGAATTAGGAAAATTAATACAAAGCCTTTCAACGAGCAACCAAATACTCAAGTAATTATATATCGACAACCATAATAAAAAATCCCTTTAATTAAATTTCTCACTCACTTGAATTTGCTACGTTACAAAATTCTTATTAAAGTAGAGTAATAATTTATTTAGTTTTAATATTTAAACATTTTGTACTTGCTGTAATGACTTCACTTCCAAATTGCTATTCTTTACATATTGAATTGCAAGCACTAATGCTTTACTTCCAGAAGCTGTGGTGCTGTAAGCTATATTTTGCAAAATAGCAGTTCTTCTGATATCTTTGCTATCTGAAACTGATTTTACACCTTTTGAAGTATTGATCACTAGATTTATTTTTCCATCTTTGAGCATATCAACTATGTGGGGTCTGCCTTCTCTCACTTTATTTACAGCTTTTGCAACAATGCCGTTATTATTCAGATACAAAGCTGTGCCTTTGGTTGCATATATTTCAAAGCTCAGTTCTTTCAACATTCGTGCAACAGGTAATATATACTCTTTATCATCATCTTTTACTGAAACTAAAGCTGTTCCTTCTGTTGGTAATTTGTATCCTGCAGCTATGTGCACTTTTGCAAGTGCTGCCTCGAAGGATAAGTCGATTCCCATCACTTCTCCTGTTGACTTCATCTCAGGACCAAGTAGGATATCAGTTTCCGAAAAGCGCATGAATGGAAAAACTGCAGCTTTAATAGCAAAGTGATCGAGAGATTTTTTCTCTTGATCTAATTTTTTGCCTAAAATAACTTCAGTAGCGAGCTTTGCAATAGGAACATTGATTACTTTAGAAACAAAAGGAACTGTACGACTAGCTCTAGGATTAACTTCAAGTATGTATACGTCACTCCCTTGAACAGCAAACTGAATGTTTATCAGGCCTTTCACTTTTAATGCTAATGCTATTCTCTCAGTTTGGAGCTCGATCTCTTTTATTACTTCGTCACTCAATGTATTTGTCGGTATTGAGCATGTTGAATCGCCAGAGTGGATACCAGCTTCTTCAATATGCTCCATGACCGCTGCAATGAAAACTTTTTTCCCATCACACACAGCATCAACATCAATCTCAACTGCATTGACTAAAAATTTATCAAGAAGCAGCGAACCATACTCAAAGATTTTAGTGTGATTCAGGACGTACCTTTTGAAACTATCAATATCATGCAGAATTGACATAGACTGACCACCGAGGACATATGATGGCCTGACTACTAGTGGAAACCCCACCTTTTCTGCGTTGGTTAACGCTTCTTCCACTGAATAGCAGATAGAGTTTTCAGGTTGTTTTAAATTAAGCTGCAAAGCAAGATTTTTAAACCTCATGCGATCTTCTGCAAGGTCAATAGAATCAAAAGATGTACCCAAGATATTAAAACCTCTCTCGTTAAGCACTTTGGCTAACTTTAAAGGTGTTTGACCACCTATTTGAACTATTACACCAACCAGTGTGCCATCTTCTTGCTCTTTACTTAGTATTTCAAGCACATCCTCTGCAATGAGTGGTGCAAAATATAAACGATCAGCAGTATCATAATCAGTTGAAACGGTTTCTGGATTACAGTTAATCATTATTGTTTCATATCCCATTTCTTTGGCTGCAGAAACTGCATGAACGCACGCGTAGTCAAATTCAATACCCTGACCAATGCGGTTTGGTCCACTACCTAAAATGACAACTTTTTTTCGATCCGAAATATTCGCCTCACATTCCGTTTGATTTTTAACATCACCCTCATAACAGCCATACATATAAGCAGTGCTTGATTCAAATTCAGCTGCACAGGTGTCTACACGCTTATAAATTTGTTTAATGCCAAATTTTTTCCTTATTGCTTCAATTTGCTCTGATGTCATTCCAGTGCGTGACACTGGAATCCACCTATTTTTTTCTTGGATCCCAGTATCAAGTACTGGGATGACAGAGGTAGGTCTATTACTTAATTTTGCTAATCTTGCGTCTGAAAATCCCATTTTTTTCAGCTCTAATATTTCATGTGCAGTTCCAGGAAGGCCATTTTCCTTGATTTTTTGTTCAGCCACGATGATTTGCTGTATATTTTGCAGAAACCATAAGTCATATCCTGTAATCGAATTTATTTCTTCTATGCTAATTCCGTGGCGCATTGCATCAGCAGCAATCAGTAATCTATTTGGTAGCAATTTTGCTAACTGAGATTTAACATCTGTGTCTTCAGAAAACACTTCATCAAGTCCTGTTAGCCCTGTTTCAAGTGAACAAAAAGCTTTCTGCAGTGACTCATTAAAAGTGCGGCCAATTGACATCACTTCTCCCACTGATTTCATGGAGGTTGATAATTCACAATTTGTCCCCTTAAATTTCTCAAACTCAAATCGAGGAATTTTAGTGACGATATAATCAATCACTGGTTCGAATGCTGCTGGTATTATTGGAGCGCAGTCGTTACGTATTTCATCGAGCGAATAGCCAATAGCAAGTTTAGTTACAACTTTTGCAATAGGATAGCCTGTTGCTTTTGAGGCAAGTGCAGAAGAGCGAGAAACCCTTGGATTCATTTCAATCACAACGAGGCTTCCATCTTCTTTAGGATTCACTGCAAACTGAACATTTGCACCACCGGCGCTAACATCAATTTCTCTCAACACTGCTATAGATGCATTTCTCATTTGTTGATATTCAGCATCACGCAGAGTTAAAGCAGGAGCAACTGTGATACTATCTCCGGTGTGCACTCCCATTGGATCAACATTTTCTATTGAACACACTATTATACAGTTATCCTTGCAGTCACGGATAACTTCCATTTCATATTCTTTCCAGCCAATAATTGATTCATCTATCTGAACTTCATTTATTGGCGAAATTTTGAGAGCACTTTCTGCGATATTGAAAAACTCCTCTTTATTATATGCTATGCCGCTACCTGCACCACCAAGGGTGAATGATGAGCGGATGATTGCTGGTAATCCAACGTAATCCAAAGCCTTTTTTATTTGTTCTTGATTTTTTATAATGACACTTTTGGGGTATTTTAGCCCTATTTTATCCATGGATTGGCGAAATAATTCCCTATCTTCTGCTTTTTTTATTGCTTCTCTATTTACTCCTATTAATTCTACGTTGTATTTGTCTAACACTCCATCACCTGCAAGTTTTATTGCGCAATTGAGTGCTGTTTGCCCGCCCATTGTTGGCAATATTGCGTCTGGCCTCTCCTTAATTATAATTTTCTCTATGATTTCAGGCAGTACCGGCTCAATATAAGTTGCATCAGAGAATTCAGGATCTGTCATTATAGTTGCGGGGTTGGAGTTAACCAAAATGACTTTATAACCTTCACTTTTTAATACTTTACAGCTTTGCGTTCCGGAATAATCAAACTCACACGCCTGACCTATAACTATTGGGCCTGCCCCTATTACTAATATAGATTCTATATCTGTACGTTTTGGCATAATTACAATAACGGTCTCTATTCAAGTAATGTTACCAATCTTTCCTGTATATGTGAATTTTTATTAAACCTAACTACTTTTAGGCTTAACGTATAACTTTACAAACATTGCAATTTGAGTCCACTAAGAAGGATGTCATCCCAGTGCCCAGACACTGGGATCCAGCTTCTTTTTTTCTAGATTCCAGTGTCAAGCACTGGAATGACACCATAGAGGCACTGGGATGACATCCTTCTTAGTGGACTCAAATCACAATGTTCATACAGTTGTGGGCTTAACGGTATCTTTGCAGATACTATGGTAATTTATTCAGGAGATTTGCTAAGTGGTAAGATTTTTCCTGATACGCTGCAATCGTTAGAAGCAAGCTCCACAAATTTGTCTGTTAGTTCATCAGGTGGCACCAATTCAGATGTGTCTTTTCCGGGAAACGCTTGCTTATACATTTCACTATCGACAGGCCCTTCTAAATACACAGCATTTACGCACAAATTCGTATGTTTTGTCTCAGATGCATATATCTGCACCATTATTTCTAGTGCAACTTTACTTGCAGCATACGGCATCCAATATGGATAAGAGGAAGGAGAAAGTGTCACCTCTGAGGTCATGAATATCACTCTTCCAGCATTAGACTTTTTTAGCATTGGATCTAAGTTTTTTAGCAAGTACCAATTGGCAGTAAAATTTGTATTCATTACGTGCTGTAGCTCTTCAATCTCATAGTCGTGAATGGGGTTCAGTTTTCCTAAAATTCCAGTACACGCAACTAGTATATCAAGTGCTCCAGATTCTGATAATTTTAGGCTTTCTATCATATTTGGCAGTACTTTTACGCTCTCAAAATCCAAAAGATCAAGCTGAATTAGTTTCACAGAGCCTTCTCTAAACTTTTCAATTTCATTATGTAGTGGTCTGAGATTATCAAGAGATCTGGAAATCAGAATCACAGATGCACCTTCTTTTACAAGTTTTTTTGCAACAGAAGAGCCTACTCCACCTGAAGCCCCGGTAATTAAAGCTACTTTACCTTCTAACTTACCCATTTCTTTCTCCTTAGCGAGATTCATTGAAGTATTTTAGCTGAAAATTAAATTTTGCTCCATATATAAAAATCAAACTTAGCACATAAAAAAATAGTAACGACACCACCACACCACCTAAACTTCCATATATCAAATTCAGTTGGTCAAAGGAAGCTTTTAAGTATTGCTTGAAAGCCGAAGCGGAAATTGTCCAAAGAATAACAGCCACACAAGATCCGGGAAATACGTCTGATAAGTTTTGTTTTATGTTTGGCAACATAAAATATAGCCAAGAGACTACTGTGAAAAGTACAAATTCAATGAGGAGATATTTAGTATAACTAATCCCCTGATAGGAAAAATCAATTAGCATCGGCACTAATGTAGAGAACACTATAGTTAGAGTTATAATAAGTGTGATCACTAAAAATTGTAATATACTGAGTACCCTTCTCCATATATAAGGCGGCGAAACCGGAATTTTATAAGCTTTGTTCAATACTGTTCTTAGCCCTTCAATTGTTGACGAGGCGGTCCAAACAGCGCCTACAATTGCTAAAGTTAGTAAGCTTTGCGGCGGGCCTGATATTATCTCTCTAATACGCGGCATCAAAGATGATAAAATATCCTGTGGCATGTTATCAATAATGAATGCCCAGCCGACGTTGTATTGGTCTAAGAAACTTGCGAATGTTGACGCCACAGCCATTAAAACAATAAGAAAAGGAAATATTGATAACAGGATTAAAAATGACAGATACCCTGCGTGCTCCACTCCATCATTGTAAATTGTGTCAATCAAAGCACGATAAAGGCAATAAACGATGCTATAAAATTTCTGTAGCACTGTAATATAAATAAACTAAGAAAAGTATTCTAAATGAAATAAAGGATATTTTTAAGCAAAAAATCCTCACCATTTACTTAAACTTAATCAATGTGATAGATAGTTAAATATGAAACAGAAATTATCGGAGGCATAATGAAAAATTTTCTTCTACTTGTAGCTTTAATTCTCTCCTTTGCGTTTGATGCAAGTGCTGCTGGTCTAGACGCAACATCAGCAGTAATCTGCAAAATAATGGGTTATACTCATGGCTTAGGTGGGCCGATGATTACAATAGTGATAATAGGTGCAGCCTTGCTTGCAATATTTGGCAGAATGCCATGGCCAGCACTTTTTGCACTTGGTGCATTTACTGCTGTGTTTTTTGGTGCCCCTGTCGTTGTTTCAAAAATAGCGCCAGATGCAGCAAGTAAGTGCGAGACATGTCCTGCTGGACAAACATTGAAGCCTGATGCAGATGGAGTATACACGTGTAAGTCCTGATGCAAGTGGAGGATACACGTGTCAGTAAAAAGTATTGAGTAAATGATACAACTTGTATCATTTACTCAAATTTAATTAAAATGATAGATAATCCAGCGTTAAATACGGAGACATAATGAAAAACTTTCTTCTACTTGTAGCTTTAATTCTTTCCTTCGTATTTGATGCAAATGCTGATGAAACATCAGCAGTAATATGCAAAATAGTAAACTATACTCACAGCTTAGGTGGGCCGATGATCACAATAGTGATAATAGGTGCAGCCTTGCTTGCGATATTTGGGAGAATGCCGTGGCCAGCACTTTTTGCACTAGGTGCATTTACTGCTGTATTTTTTGGTGCCCCTGCAATTGTGAAGGCAATAACAGGACAAGCTGCATGTACTAGTAACAATTGCCCTTCTGGTAAAGCATGGGATTCTAATCAAAGTAAATGTGTATAGGTATTACAGGCTTAGAAAAATCTTAAGTAAATGGTGCTTTTTAAAGGAGCATCATGAACTTGTGATTTAAGTCACCATGAAGGTGTTATTTGAGTATCTTCTTCGATGTCATCCCAATGCCCTCTTTCTTGTCATTCAAGTAGCTGACACTAGTTCCTTTATGATGGTGTCATCCCAGTGCTTGACACTGGGATCCAGCTTTTTCATAATCATCAAAACGTTGTATTTTAACATAAAACGGCTACTTTTACGCTTACCAACTTAATAAAATTCCTGGATGCCAGTGTCACTGCCATTAAGTTAAGGGAAAGTGATGGACTGTATTGTAAAATCAGGTAAGATCCACAAATTAAAAGAAGTAATGACATGAGTAAAAAAAAGAATAATCATGTTTATAAAAAATAAATTGATGAGTTTAAACTTTATAAACGCACACAGAGCATCCTCAAAAGACTTCTCACGAAAAAGAAAGCTGCCCTTCATTAATGTATTTCTCCTGATTTTTAGAAAGAGTGTAAAGTCATTACAAGTAATGCTTAATGAGTTTGTTCTGCATACAAGAAAAGATTACACAATTACGGCAAGTGCATTTACTCAAGCAAGAAAGAAGCTAAAGCATACTGCGTTTTCAGAGTTAAATGATGATATAGTTTCCCTATACTACCAAGATCAGGAATTTAAAACCCACCATGGCTTCAGAGTACTTGCATTTGATGCTTCAATACTGATTCTGCCAAAGAGCGACAAAATAATAGGCGAGTTTGGCTCAAGAGCAGTATGGAATGGAATCCAGAGATTTGAAGACTATACAAGTGCAACCTTTGAAGTTTGCTACGATGTGCTAAATAATATTGCAATAAAATCTGTGCTAAGTAGAGGTGACAGCTATGAGGTTGATTTAGCGATCGGTATGCTTGAATCCATAAAATCAGACGATTTGTTAATCTGTGATAGAGGATACGTATCTTATCGATTTCTTGCTGAGCTTACAGGAAGGAAAATCAATTATATAATTCGCTGTCCAAGTTCGTCTTTCAATGAAATAAACGCTATGTTTAAGCCGGAAAGCCCATCTAGTATGGTGGTAGTGTCTACCGCACCTATTAAAGTAGCAAGACAGCTACGAAAGCTAGGATTACCTGATGAGATGAAATTCAGGTTAGTCAAAATAATACTTTCTTCTGGAGAAGTTGAAGTGTTAGTAACATCTCTGTTAGATGAGCAAAGTTTTACAGTCGAAGAGTTTGAGAGATTATATTACTTGCGCTGGGGAGTAGAAACATTTTTTTCTAGGCTGAAGGGAAGATTAAATTTAGAGAATTTCACAGGAAAAAGTATTGAAACTATCAAGCAGGATTTTTGGTCAACTATCTTCATCAGTAATCTAGAAAGTATCATGATAGAAGATGATGAAGAGACATTGAGCGCACAGAATAGTAAACTAAAAAAAAGCATCAATAAATCTGTCTCATTTAATGCGATTAAAAACTTAGCCTTTGATATTTTTTCTACAGAGTCAGACATAGACTGCATTATGGATCGACTATCACAGTTATTTTTGATGAACACTTTAGTGGTAAGAAAAGGGAGAAGAGTTGATCGTCATAAGATATCTGATATTCGTTCACTCAACTACCAGAAAAGAGCTAGAAAACATGTGTTTTAAATTCAAGATATCTTTTCAGTATCATTGCATTAGTACATTCTTTGCAAAATAACCTGCAATTATTACTTTTTTAAATAACTTGCACTTTTCAGACTCCCTTTTCTTAAAAATTCACCCTAGTATTTACCATAATTATCAATCGCTTCAAATTTTTTGTCCAATCTTAACTTCTCTTTCCCTTAACTTAATGGCAGTGCGGCTGGCATACCCTCTCTATTCCTAATAATGTCTTGCAATACTATACTTAGTATTAACTTCTGTGTCATTTCTCCTTAACATCAGCAAAAGCTAATACCCGTGTATACTCAACCTACCATAATCTGTCAATATAATTCTTTATTGAAAATTTTAGGAAAATATTGTATAATTAATGGTAGATTTCGGTAAAACTTATGGCTGATTCAGGCATTAATATTAGTGAAAAAGTTTTAAAAGACCTTGCTCGTCTGGCTAAAGTAAAGAATCAATCAGCTCAAGAGCTAGCAGAGCAGTTTATAAAAGAAGCAATTGAAAATGAAGAAGATATGGCAATAGCCAAACTTGCTATTCAACGTGACACTCGAAATGCAAAATTCATCAGGCATGAAGACATCAACTGGTGATAAGTATTTAATCTGCTATGAGGAAAATGTAGTTCACAAAGACATTTCAAACCTTCCAAAGACAATATGGTCAAGGATAAAAGAAATTGTAAAAGAGCGTCTTACACTTTCTCCTGAAAAAGCAGGAGATCCATTACTCGGTGAGTTCAAAGGACATCGTAGAATACGATCTGGTGATTATCGTTTGGTTTATAGGATAAGTAAATTAGAACGTACAGTAATAATTACTGCAATAGAGCATAGAGAATACATCTATAAAAGTTAGAACCTTCCTATAAGCATAGTATATTTCATTATACAGCCCTCCTTGCTGATCCATTCTTTATTGAAAATTTTAGGAAAATGTTGTATACTTATGTAGCAGTATATCTTGGTAAAATTTATGGATGATTCAAAAGTTGTTATAACACTCAACTCAAAAGCTCTCCACAATCTCACCCAACTAGCTACATTCAACAAAGAGTCAGTTGAAAAGTTAGCAAAAAGGTTAGTCATAGATGGAATCGAATGTGAAATTGAAAATATCGCACTCTCGAAAATCATCAAGGAAACTGATTCTCCTGATGCAAAGATGATTAAAGGCGGTGATGTAGATTGGGATACACTATTATCTGCATAAATAAATTGTGAAGTATGAGGTTGATTACCCAGAAAAAATCTTTAAGAGAGATTTTCGTCCCTTGTCACCAGAAATAAGAAAAAAAATAAAAAAACTCATAGAAGACGAAATTGCATTTAATCCATTCAAGGTTGGTAAACCGCTAAGTGGTAATTTGAAAGGATATAGAAGCTTCAGAACTAAAGATTGTCGTATTGTGTACCGTATAAACATTGCAGAACATAAAATAATTCCTGCTTCAGTAGGATATAGAAAAGATGTTTATGATAAGATACCATTAGATTTACTGTAGAAATATATTATTATACAGCCCTCCTTCCTGATCCATTCTTCACCTTAGGTGGCTTTGCTCAGCTCAAAAATAACCATTTTTTTGGGTACCCCCCACTATAAGTTATATTATATTATTTATAAATAATATAATATAACTCATTGGGAGAGGCGACGAAACAAGATCTTGAGTTTGAGGAGCCTCCGGTTTAAGGTGAAGAATGGATCAGGAAGGAGGGCTCAGGGTCGATGAGGACGTCAAGTTAATCTTTGACTATCTCAAAGACTATAAAAACTATATCAATAAGCTACTCAGCAATACGAGTGACATCGAAGGAATGACCACAGGAATAGAGGAGCTTGATAGAATAACAGGTGGCTTCAAGGAAGGAGAGCTCACTGTGCTTGCCGCTCGTACTTCAATTGGTAAGACCTCAATAGCATTATACATGGCCTTACAGGCCGCAAAGCTCTTAAATGACCATGAATACATCTGCTTCTTCTCACTTGAGATGTCAGCCAATCAATTGATCAATAGAATAATCAGCATCGAAGTGAATGAAACAATAAATAACATTCTCAAGAATGAAAATATGGATCTTTTATATCGCGGAATAAATCAAATAACTTTTCTAAATATTCTCATCGATAACTCAGGCAATATAGATTTAAATGTCCTCAGAAAAAAAATCGCATCAATCTGTAAAAGATACAGCATAAAATGCATCTACATTGACTATCTGCAGCTACTCAGAGGATCAGGAAGAACGGAGAATAGAACTCTTGAGGTAACAGAGATCAGCAGAACTTTAAAGAACATCGCCAAAGACTTTGAAGTTCCTGTTGTAGCATTATCACAAATTAGTCGCAGAGTAGAAGAAAGGCAAAACAAAAGACCGCAACTAGCAGACCTAAGAGAGTCAGGGAGCATCGAACAGGATGCTGACATAGTTTTACTACTCTACAGAGACAGCTACTATAAAATAGGCTCTAATAACGAACTGGAGATAAACGTTGCAAAGAATAGAAGCGGCTCAACTGGAAAGGTTACGGTACCTTATCAAGTTAATACTGGCAGGATATTGATTTAACGTTTTAGTAAGTCTAATATTGCCTGATTGTAAATGTTATCTCTATGTCCTATCGAAACAACAGTTACTATACGTTTTGCAGTATCTACACGGTAGATGATACGATAATCACCCACTCGTATTCTGCGATGTCCCTTTAATCTATTGCGTAATGATACACCATTACCAATAGGATCAGTCTCTAGATATTCTTTTATTGCTTCTTTAATACTTGGTTTAATGTCTTCTGGTAAGGAAGGTATATTCCTCTTAATAACATGTTTGAGATATTTGAGAGTATAACGTTTATTTCCAGATGTCTTCACTATCTTCTATTTCTTCTGCATCATCATCACTCAATTCCCTAATAATTTTAGAAAACGCAATATCTTCTGCTTCAAGCTCGATCGCTTCTTTGACCAGCTTTCCTGCTAACTTTTGAACAGACTGCTTAGTAGCCTTAGCCAGCTCAATAAGGTGTTGTGAGGTTTCTGTATCAAAGGTTACATTAATCCTTGAATCTGCCATAAATTTTACCGAAGTTTATGAGTAATTATACAACATTTTCCTGAAATTTTCAATAAAGATCTCTTCTAAAAATTCAGAAGAGATCTTTGACTTATAATAAATCTGATAACTTTGTTTGCTTATAAACAACACTTCTGTGCTTTATTGAAACAATAATTACTTTGTATTCTATAACGTCCACACGATAGACAATGCGGTAATCATCAACTCTTACCCTTCTGTGTCCTTTGAAGTTACCATATAACGGTTTACCAAATTTCATTGGATCAACTGCCAGTCGCTCTTCTATGGCTTTTATGATACTTGACCTTATTTCTTTTGAGATGCGTGGAAGATCTTTCTTAAGAATATTTTTTGAATAGATAATATCGTATTTGAGCTTATGCTCCATCTTTTAGAACTGTATTCCAGTCTATATCCTTACTTCTAATCATCTCCATATCTGGGGTATCACACTCATCAACAATTTGAGATAGTGCAATATCTTCTACTTCGTCAATCGCCCTTCTGATTAACTTTTCTGCTAATTCTTGAACAGGCTTCTTAGTAGCTTTAGCCAAATCAGCAAGACAACCTGAGGTTTCGTTACTGAAAGTTACATTAATCCTTGAATCCGCCATAAGTTTTACCGAAGTTTATCAGTAATTATACAACATTTTTCTGAATTTTTCAATAAAGGATTTGTAGATCAAACAATAAAAGGTATATGCTTTATATAGCATAAAGCTATACTATCCTTGGTAAACATTAGATTTTAAGGGGAATTTATGTAAAGGGCATTTCTGCCCTTTACACTTATTTGAATTTTTAGTAGAATTCAAAGCGCAAACAAAAAAAACTACTAACATCCTATGAAAGGAAATCAAAGTAAAGAATATCAAAACGAAAAAAAGAGTCAAGCAAAAAAAAGCTTAACTTCTCATTATCGCGTCCATCACAACTTCAGCATACGTGGAAGCATACACATAGTTAATCTCAACAGTAAACATGTGCAAGCACAGGTCAATTCTGCAAGGAGAATTAAGGCGCGAGGAAAGTCAATTGAGCGCAAACTTCCGACGAGAACTTTCGACACGCGTCTTACTGGCAGTGAACTACTACAAGTTTTAAAAAATGAGGAGGTAAGATGATTTAAAAATGGCACTTCTGTTCCTCCGGAACATAGAAGTTATCTTTCAGAACCTTTCAATCCGCACAAAGCAAAGAAAATCTATGCAAGTAGAGAGCAGAAAGCGGCGGAAAAATACTTTGTGAAAGTAGTAAAAGAAAAATTTCGCGATTTAAAAACGTCAAAAGCGCCGGATGTGCTCGCAATTAGAGAAGAAGTAATAGAAAAAGTTCTCGAAAAGTTCAAGAATCACAACGAAATTAGACCAATAATGGTATATATCAAAAATCTATTCATAACCTTCGATGAACATCTCTACAGCAAGATGAGCATGAAAGAAAAAGTCGACCACCACATCGATTTGATAATAAAAAACACAAGTGATGAGAGAGAGGAAGAACTACTTAGAGGAGGAGCAACGGCGGAGGAAGTATACCACACTTTCAGGACGGTACAGGGATATAATCTATACCAGATAAGCCTGCTGAGCGAGCGAGGAGGAGCTTCTCTTCACTGCCATTAAGTTAAGGGAAAGAGAAGTTAAGATTGGACAAAAAATTTGAAGTGATTGATAATTATGGTAAATACTAGGGTGAATTTTTAAGAAAAGAGAGTCTGAAAAGTGCAAGTTATTTAAAAAAGTAATAATTGCAGGTTATTTTGCAAAGAATGTACTAATGCAATGATACTGAAAAGATATCTTGAATTTAAAACACATGTTTTCTAGCTCTTTTCTGGTAGTTGAGTGAACGAATATCAGATATCTTATGACGATCAACTCTTCTCCCTTTTCTTACCACTAAAGTGTTCATCAAAAATAACTGTGATAGTCGATCCATAATGCAGTCTATGTCTGACTCTGTAGAAAAAATATCAAAGGCTAAGTTTTTAATCGCATTAAATGAGACAGATTTATTGATGCTTTTTTTTAGTTTACTATTCTGTGCGCTCAATGTCTCTTCATCATCTTCTATCATGATACTTTCTAGATTACTGATGAAGATAGTTGACCAAAAATCCTACTTGATAGTTTCAATACTTTTTCCTGTGAAATTCTCTAAATTTAATCTTCCCTTCAGCCTAGAAAAAAATGTTTCTACTCCCCAGCGCAAGTAATATAATCTCTCAAACTCTTCGACTGTAAAACTTTGCTCATCTAACAGAGATGTTACTAACACTTCAACTTCTCCAGAAGAAAGTATTATTTTGACTAACCTGAATTTCATCTCATCAGGTAATCCTAGCTTTCGTAGCTGTCTTGCTACTTTAATAGGTGCGGTAGACACTACCACCATACTAGATGGGCTTTCCGGCTTAAACATAGCGTTTATTTCATTGAAAGACGAACTTGGACAGCGAATTATATAATTGATTTTCCTTCCTGTAAGCTCAGCAAGAAATCGATAAGATACGTATCCTCTATCACAGATTAACAAATCGTCTGATTTTATGGATTCAAGCATACCGATCGCTAAATCAACCTCATAGCTGTCACCTCTACTTAGCACAGATTTTATTGCAATATTATTTAGCACATCGTAGCAAACTTCAAAGGTTGCACTTGTATAGTCTTCAAATCTCTGGATTCCATTCCATACTGCTCTTGAGCCAAACTCGCCTATTATTTTGTCGCTCTTTGGCAGAATCAGTATTGAAGCATCAAATGCAAGTACTCTGAAGCCATGGTGGGTTTTAAATTCCTGATCTTGGTAGTATAGGGAAACTATATCATCATTTAACTCTGAAAACGCAGTATGCTTTAGCTTCTTTCTTGCTTGAGTAAATGCACTTGCCGTAATTGTGTAATCTTTTCTTGTATGCAGAACAAACTCATTAAGCATTACTTGTAATGACTTTACACTCTTTCTAAAAATCAGGAGAAATACATTAATGAAGGGCAGCTTTCTTTTTCGTGAGAAGTCTTTTGAGGATGCTCTGTGTGCGTTTATAAAGTTTAAACTCATCAATTTATTTTTTATAAACATGATTATTCTTTTTTTTACTCATGTCATTACTTCTTTTAATTTGTGGATCTTACCTGATTTTACAATACAGTCCATCACTTTCCCTTAACTTAATGGCAGTGATCCTCTCTCCACCTACCATGTTACATATGCTTATATCTATATCATCTGTAGACAAATCAAGCTTTGTAACTAAGCTACCACCTTTGTCGCAGATACCTAATTGATAGTACGGTTTTTGCTCATTACTAGTCAGCACCTTTAAGTAAATGCTGTCTTTTTCTAATTCATATGGACTTGTTATAGTACCTTGCTTACCGTAATATAATTTATCATCTTCAAAATACCAGTATGATATATTTGCACTGCCAGCTTTTTCACCAGTTTTAATTGATTTTACTACCAGATCATCTCTTAGCTTATTAAGATATTCACAATCTATTTCTTTACTTTTTTCTGATTCAAAAGTCATTTTAAGATTGCTTTCGATTTCTTCTGTCTTAGTGCAATATTCTTTTTTTACTTCACATTTTTCATCTTTACACCGTTCTATATCTCTTTTGAGTTCAATAATTTTTGTATCAAGCTTATGCTTCTCACCTTCAAGATCACGTATTTTGTCTCTGAGTTGCTGCTTTTCTTCATCACATCCTTCTTTTTCAGCTCTATAGCATTTTATCTTGCCTTCAAGCTTAAGAGTCTCTTTGTCACATTCCTCTTTTTCTTTTTTATTTCGTTCTAAGTCTCTACCAAGTTTTAGCTTTTCATCTTCAAGATCATATATTTTGCTGTTGAGTTGCTGCTTCTCTTTATCACACCCTTCCTTTACAGCTTTAAAGCACTCTATCTTGCTTTTGAGCTCCAGAGCTTCTTTATCAAGTCTTTCTTTTATTGTTCTACAACGTTCTATATCCCTTATTAGCTGATTGTTTTCTATATCACACTTATCCTTCTCGTTTTGACAGCTTTTAGCTCGATCTTCGCACTTCTGTTTATCTTGCTCGCACGTTTGCTTATCCTGATCGCACTTCTGCTTATCCTGATCACACTTCTGCTTATCTTGCTCGCATGTTAGCTTATCCTGATCACACTTCTGCTTATCTTGCTCGCATGTTAGCTTATCCTGATCACACTTCTGCTTATCTTGCTCGCATATTTGCTTATCCTGATCGCACTTCTGCTTATCTTGCTCGCATATTTGCTTATCCTGATCGCACTTCTGCTTGTCTTGCTCGCACGTTTGCTTATCCTGGTCGCACTTCTGCTTGTCTTGATCACACTTCTGCTTGTCTTGCTCGCATATTTGCTTATCCTGATCGCACTTCTGCTTATCTTGCTCGCATACTTGCTTATCCTGATCGCACTTCTGCTTGTCCTGCTCGCATGTTAGCTTATCCTGATCACACTTCTGCTTATCTTGCTCGCATATTTGCTTATCCTGGTCGCACTTCTGCTTGTCCTGATCGCACTTCTGCTTATCTTGCTCGCATATTTGCTTATCCTGGTCGCACTTCTGCTTATCTTGCTCGCACGTTTGCTTGTTTTGTTCGCACCGATCTTTTTCAGTCTCACATTCCTTAGCTTTGTTACAGAATTGGTTAGGCGTAGGTATGACAACTTCAACTGGCCTAATTTCTTCGGCAGTAGCCTTATTTGCCTTCTTGCAAAAAACGTTTTGCATATTATTAATAATCACTTCTGCGCTTCTTTGCTGATCAAAATCATTAATTGCCATAAATTTTCTCTCGTTAAAGATTAAATGCTTAAATTCAGAATTTATATAACGTTGCTATCATAAATATCACTACTAAAATCTTCATACATTTTTGATGTTGCTGGATTTGCGTTATTCTCAGGTATAAGAGCGTTATTTACAGCTTTAAGACACTGTTCGCATTTTTCGTTTTTGCACGTAGCTATAAGTCTACCACCTAAAAATGTAATGTCTTTACTCGGTACAAGAATTTTAAGCTTGCTAAGACACTCTCTGAGCTTTAGATCAGTATTTGTGCCGTCTGGTCTTAATATATAACCTTCTTCACCTACTTTTACTCTCGTCTTCAAGTCATTAACAAACTTCTCATCTTTCCCCAATAGACATTTTTTCGGCATACAAAAATTTATTGACATTTCGGCAAGTTTATCATTCTTACCTTCCGCAGAGTCACAGCTACTTGGCATACTTACATTTACCACTTGCGTGGCAATCATGTCATCTTTTGGCGAGTAGGCTTCATTTTCTGAAGGCGCACTGAATGTTTCTAATTGTGGATCTGAAAGAGATTCATTGATCATAATTTTTTCCCAGTAAAATATCTATTTTGGAATAAAATAGTAAAGATTCTAATAATAAACCTATCTAAAATATAATAAACAAAGAAAGATTTAAATAAAACAACCATTTCCAGCACCCAAAACCAGCAAGCGTGAGAACTGTTCCTTTTGGGATGCATTGGTCTACCACTCAATACGTTCGGATTTTTATTTATAATAATTTTACTATACGCTAAAATTAGCTATATTGGCTTACTTTTGCTAAATTTACATACGAACCAAATTGCTTAATTTGATTGCAAAAATTTCAAGCTTCTCTTTTCACAACGCCGCTTTTATTTTAATTGTTCTCACAAATATACGTACTATTTTTATGCTTTTTTAAAAAAGTAAATAAATAAATTTTTTGTGGCACTACGAAATCAGTATTTTTTATAAATATTACTTAAAAAGTATTAAAATATTTGCTAAAATAATAATATTTAGTAAGGTAAAAATGAATTTCAACAAGCATGTTCAAGGCGGCAAATTACGTTTGGATTATCAAAGAGTAGATATCAAGGAATTGATAAGCTTTTTGCAAGAGAACAGAGGTATTACACAACTTTCTCTCAGGGATTGTAGTATTGATGAAGAAGGAGTAAAAGCTTTAGCTAAGCTTACAAACCTTACTAAACTTGATTTGTGTGATAACAAAATTGGTGATGAAGGAGTAAAAGCTTTAGCTAAACTTACAAACCTTACTGTTCTTGATTTGAGTTTGAACAAAATTGGTGAAGAAGGAGTAAAAGCTTTAGCTAAACTTACAAACCTTACTGAACTTAATTTGTGGAGTAACAATATTGGTGAAGAAGGAGCAAAAGCTTTAGCTAAGCTTACAAACCTTATTAAACTTAATTTGTGGAATAACAATATTGGTGCTGAAGGAGTAAAAGCTTTAGCTAAGCTTACAAAACTTACTGAACTTAATTTGGGGAGTAACAATATTGGTGCTGAAGGAGTAAAAGCTTTAGTTAATCTTACAAAATTTATTAAATTTGATTTGAATAGTAACAACATTGGTATAAAAGAAGTAAAAGCTTTGGCTGAATCTGAGGAATACTGGGAATTCATAGATGAATTTGGTTATACATGTCTAGGCAGCTCTCTAGTTTTTTATCAATATCTGAAAGCATCATGGTCTAAAGCAAGAGCAAGATCTAACGGTAATGTTGGCAAGCTAGATGAAAACAGCGTAAAGAAGTTGTTTTTTGATCTTGCGCGACAAAATTATCGCAGAGAGGGAATAGAGCTTCTTTTGAATGATCCTGATAAATATCCTTTTCTAATTAATTCAAGAGATGAGCAAGGACACACACTATCTCATTTCTATACTTACTCCCCTGAGCCTGAGATGCAAAAGTTTTTCTTTGAACGTGGCATGGTCCCTGAAGAAGAAAGGAATCAAAGAAGAGAAGATAAACGCATTGCACGAGATAGTCAATCTGTCCATAGAAGTCCAATAGTTAAACGGATAAATTTTTTTACTAAGAAGCTAGTTGAATCCGTAAAAGTTGACAAAGAACAATTGAAGCAAGCTGCAGCTTCTTACGTGGAAAATATACCTGAATTACTTGAACAATATCATAATGATCCGATAAGACTAAGGCTTCTTAATTTAACTGATAATGAAAAAAGAAGTGTAATGGAGCGAACATTATCCGACAATGATCCTATACCAAATGATAAAAAATTTATTAAGGATGTGATTGATGAAGCTAAGCGAGCACTAGAGCAGCAGTACTTAAAAAAGAACGACCATGGTGAGTATGACCAAGAATACTCAACACAGAAATTGCAATATGATTATACGGGAGATGATGCAAAAATTACTATACCTGAATCTATAGGTTATATAAAATTACTTATTGATAATTTTTCCGTTCCACTGAAAGGAAAAAAGGAGTTGCTAGTTACTCTTATGGAACAAAACTCAGAGTTAGTAAGAGGAAAATTGTCTATAATTAGAAAAGAACTCGGAAATAGTGACATCCTCAATGAAGGACAATTTAAGAAAACAGAACTACACGGATTATTAAATGGTATAGATGATGATAAAAAAATAAATAAGTTGTTTAAAGAAATCAGTGGTCTAGATATAGAAAAGGTCTGGAGAGAGCAAAAAGAGTTCGTTCTTCTAAAACAAATATATATAGCAGCAACAACGTATGGTGAAAATAGCAGTGCCTGCATCCAAGGGACATGGACCCAGATTATTAGTAGTATAGAAGAAATTAGCTCGGAAATCGTGGAACGATATGATTGCTATTTAGAAAAAGAACAAAAATTGGAGGTACAAAAAGATGTTATTACAAAAGAGAACATTACACCGTTTATAGAAAATTTAGCCGACAGATTAATTCAATATGTCAAGGATAATCCAGAGTTACAAGAGGTTTTGCAACATCACTTGTTACGCATAGAATGTATAGATATTAATGATCCTGAGAAAGTTACGTTTAAACAACAAAAGATTTTAGCAGAGATAAGTAAATATTTTAGCGAAAATATTAAGGGTGTTTTACCGAATTACAATAGAAGTATACCAAGTAGAGGTGAATACGCTCTTGTTATCGAGGGATTGTCAGAGATAGAAGTAATGCAACGCTTTGCACAAGAGCCATCTAATCTTCAGGAGAATATCACAAGAGAAACGGAAGCTCAAATTGATGAAAATAGTGATTTTGATGCAGAAGATAATAGTAACAGTTATGCAACTATTAGTGAGAGCGACACAGATGAAGAATTTTATGATGCTAATGAGTCAATTTTTCCAGAGGAAAGCAAAACACTGTTAGTTCCAGAAAGATTACAACCAGAAAATTCAGTTATAGCAACAGATCAAACAAATGGTATTCAAAATAATAATCGACAGCCAAGTCCACGAATTGAAAAGAAAACTATTGTAGCTGCTGCTTCCACGCTAGCAATAGCTGGAGTTGCTTTAGGTGTAGCTATTGCAGTTTACTTAGAAATGTTAGCAGTGGGAATAGCAGTTGGAGCTTGTTGTCTTGTCGCTGCTGCGATCATATATTGTTGTAATAGTCCTTCAAATTCACTTAAAAACAGTGATGCCACAATTGTAACTAATGAGAGACATTTAGAGGCTTAAATGAAATGGCAGAGAAAGATTTCTTTTTAGAACATTCCATATTGGATTTTAAGTGATTAATTGGCTAATTTAGACTAAATTTTTGTATGAACTAATTTGTTGAGCTTCGTTGCAAAAATTTCACACCTTTGTTTTCACAACCCTATATTTATGCAACGTGTTCTCACAAAGGTAGGTACTTCTTTGCAGTTTTGAAAAAGTAAACAATTAAACTCTTTGTGATGCTAATTTATAGTGTATTTTCATTGAATTATTGTTTTGGCTTCATTGGAATATATGCTAACATTAGTTTTGTGTAGTGGGGGTTAGTATTAAGAATTTAAATTGGAGGTGGTATGCTTTTACATGATGCTGTTAGAGAAGGTTGCTTAGATTTAGTTTCAGCTTTATTAAATCAAGGAGTAGGTGTTAATATACAGGATAATGATGGAGATACTGCTTTGCATTTTGCTAACCTTAATAACAACGTGGAAATACAAGCTCTATTGCAAGCTGCAGAACCCAATGGCAACATGAACAATGTGAATATGGAGAACTTATACGGACCAGGAATGGGCAGATGAAACTATTCTGGTAGGCAGGATGTTTTTCTTGTTAATTTTCGCTTGCATGTTACAATAAGTATCGAAGGTGAGGTGTATGCTATGAATAGTGAGATAAAAAACAAGCAATGTGTGGAATACGCAGAACAAACTAGCTCAAAAAGTTATTCTCCAGATTATTGGGCTTCACAGCCAAATATTATTCCAGTTAGTGGCGGCTTAAACGCGAGTAATACTGGTACCGATCTAAGCAATTTAAATTCAGAGAAAGGCTCGAACTCAAGCTGTGATTTAGGTAACTCTCTTCCTTTTTTAAAAGGAGATTCACCTTTAGCAGAAAAAGAAATACCATTGACTGATGAAGAGAGTTTGTTAAACGACGAATTTCATCAGAAGATGAATGATATAGAGGAAAAAAATGAACAAGAGTATAAGAAAATTAAAGGAGAAAAAGCCTGGACAAAGAGTGCTCTAAAAGATATTAAAGATGTAGTAGATGAGTATCTTAAAAAGGGAATAAAATTGAACTCATATTGTGACGACAATGGAACAACTGTAGTGAATTTAATATTTAGGAAAATGCAAGATGTTCTTGAAAAAGTAAACCCTGGCAGAGAGATTCGTTGTAGTAAAGATCCAGATCCAGCAATATAAAATGTGAGCATTATACTAGATATTGCTGAAGATTTACTATTAAAAGGCGGGAAAGTGCAGCGATGTCTTTTCTATAACGATAGGATGTCACATGCGACTATGGGATTCATAAATCTTCGTAATGAACAGTTTGATAACTATCTTTCTGGTGAATGTGAAAAAATTAGAAGCCGGCTAGAAGGAGCTGCGCGTGAAAGCATTGTGAACAAAAACAAACAAATTCAAGATGAGTTAGAAATAAACATAGATAATATATATTTTTATATAAAGTATCCACAAGGTAGTATTATTGAGATTGTAAAAATTACAAATGAATTGGAGGTAGAACATCTAGAATTAGAAGTCTGCGAGTTGGAGATAGGAGGAAGTAAAGTAATAGTTGAATTTAAAAAAGAAGAAAGAAATTACACTGACATTGCAGGTAGTGACGGTATAGTGTTAACTTTCTACACCAGCTTGGGGAAGTTAGAAGTTGAATTATATCTTGATGAGGAGGATGAAAATCTCATAGGGGTAGAAGTAAGAGATCAAGAAAAGTTAGAGAAATTGAAAAGTTGTAAAGAAGAAATAGGGCAAAATTGCTTATTAGGAGGTTTATCAGTTAATCAAGCTATAGAACAAGGGTATTTTGAACGATCTAGAGAGCTTTGTCAGTCTTCTGAAAGAGTTAGCTTATCTGAAAAAATTGAGGAAGCAGCATTGGAAGCAGTAAAAGATTTAGAGTATGGCGATATAGTAAACTCTTCGTCAAATTCCTGTAGAGAAAGTTATGCAGAAAATCAGGGTGCTAGTATGAACTCAAGTCACTCAGTGCAGCAACAAGTGAAGTGAAAATAGTAGGAGTTTAAGTATTTCAGTGGGAGTGTTAAATAAACTGTGTCAAACCAAGAAATAAAAATATAATTGATATAAAAAAACGGAGGTTTGACATGAGTCAAGTAAATAAAACTACCGGTTTGGTAGATTATAAAGAATTAGAAACCTGTCGTCTATACGAGAAGGAAGACCGTTGACAGGAAAGGAGGGAGCATTAACACCATTTATAAAAAAGCTGCTGGAGGCGAGTCTAGAAGGTGAAATAGAACACCACTTGTCTGGTGAAAGCGAAGAAAATAATCGAAGAAATGGGAAAAACTTTACGTACAACTCATTTGAGTTGTTAACACCTAGAGACAGGGAAGGAAGCTTTGAACCCCAAATAGTTAGAAAAAGACAAACAACAGAACTTGAAGCAAAGGTCTTAAGCACATTTGCCAGTGGCATGGAGATATAGCGTCACATATTGAGGAAATTTACGATCACAAAATATCGGCGGCAGAGATATCAAGTATTACTGACAAACAGTAATCAACGAATGGCGTAGTCGTCCGCTGCAGTCTGTATATCCGATAGTTTTCATGGTTTTTTAAGGAGTTGTGTAAGTAAATGTATGTATAATATATTAGCAAAATGGCAGAAAAGAAGTTTTATTTAGCTGAAAGTGAAGTTCTGGTTGGGAGTACTAAATGATCTCAAAGAGAGAGGAGTGGAAGATATTCTAATTGCATGTGTAGATGGGCTAAAAAGCTTTCCTGCAGCAATAAACGGTGTGTTCCCTAATGCAGAATGTGTATAGTGCATCAGATACGTAACTCACTGAAGTATGTAGCTAGTAAAGAGTTTTTTGAGTGATTTAAAGAAAAGCTTCAAGTAAGGAAATTGCCGAGAATTATCTGTTGGAATTAGATGAAAAATGGGGCACAAAGTACCCTATAATCTTGGCAGAATAATTGGGAAAACCTATCTGGTTATTTTAAGTATTCCGACCCAGTTAGGAGGATAATCTATACTACTAATCCCATAGAGGGGCTACATAGGCAAATTAGGAAATTCACCAAAACCAAGGGCTCATTTACTAGCATAAATGCCTTGTATAAATAGGTATATTGTGCTATAAAGAAAGTGGAGGAGAAATGGACTATGCCTGTACATGATTGGGCATTGACTATATCTCAGCTCGATATTTTCTTTCCCAACAGATTGAAAATTGAGTTGAATTAAAAATGCAGTTTGACACAGTTTATTTAACACTCCCAAATATAATAAATAAGATATCTACCTTAAATGGTTGCTATATTGGGCATATTCTCTTAACTTGACGCGTATGCTTCTTTGAACGTTCCCCGCAAAGTATTTAACTAAATCCAAGTTACCACTTTCAGCAGCATAGCGTATAGGTGTTTTATTGCTCATATCTCTAGCATTAACATCCGCCCCCTTTTCCTCTACTAGGTATTTAACCAACTCCAAGTTACCACTCTTAGCAGCATAGTGTAGAGGTGTTTTATCACTTTTATCTTTAGTACAAAGGCTTTCCCTTTTATCTCCTAAGTACTTAACTAGATACAAGTTACCACTTTCAGCAGCATAGTGTAGAAGTGTTTTACCACTTTCATCTTTAACACAAAGGCCTTCCCCTTTATCTCCTAAGTACTTAACTAGATACAAGTTACCACTTTCAGCAGCATAGTGTAGAAGTGTTTTACCACTCTTATCTACAGCATCAAAGGCTAGCCCTTTATCTCCTAAGTACTTTAACTAGATCTAGATTACCACTCTCAGCAGCATAGTATAGAAGTGTTTTACCACTCTTATCTTTAGCATTAAAAGCTAGCCCTTTCTCTACAAAATATTCAGCCAGATCCAAATTACCACTTTTAGCAGCATAGTGCAAAAGCGTTTCACCACCCACATCTCTAGCATTAATATCTACTCCCTTTTCCTCTACGAGATACAAAACTGAACCCAAGTTACCACTCCTAGCAGCATGGTACAGAGACATTTGATAGAAAGCACCTTTAACACTAGTTCTCTTTCCACTTGCTAGGTATTTAGCCAAGTCCCAATTATCATTGACAACAGCATGTTGCAGAGACATCTAATAGAAAGCACCTTTGACACTAACTCTAACTTCCTCTACTAGGTACTTAACCAACTCCAAATTACCATTCTTAGTAGCATAGTATATAAGTGCCCCACTATTTACATCCTTACTACTAAAGCCTACCCTTTTACCTACGAAGTATTTAACTAGATCCAAATTACCACCCTTAACAGCACAGAGCATAAATGTATTACTACCTGTATCTGCAGCACTAAAGTCTATCCCTTTATCTCCTAAGTACTTAACTAGATCCAAGTTACCACTCTCAGCAGCATAGCACACAACACTAAAAGCTACTTCGTCGCAACTTACAACCCTGTTACTAATTCTGTATGCATTAGAAATTTGATTTACACCCATTTCACCCTCCCTTATACATAAACAATGAATATACCACTGATTTCATATGCGCTGCATGCAAACCTTAACTATGCTCCACCACTCGTATCAATCACCCTATAAGAAGCTCAGCCATATCCATCAGTGCATTACAAATTAAGCATCTTTTGCTTTCACACAAGAACCCAACTTAATAAAGGTAAATACTACTTTTAACATTTGTTAAGTCATATTTAGAATTTTTTTTTGAAATAATTTTCGATGAAGATTTTTCATTAATTTTATATAAAATATTACTAAAAACTTAGATAATATAACCATCTCCAGCAACCAAGCTCATCTTTTAAAATTTTAAATAGGTTCTTAGAATCGGTATCCTATTTTCTGGAGATGTACATCAGATTTAGTTGATGCATAGTAGCTATAAATTTAACTCTGTTATAAATTCAATAAATTAAAATAGATATTCATAAGAATATTGCTTTCCGTAACTAAAGCACTTATAATCCCAGGTTTCAGACAAAGGTGATGCTATAAAGAAACTTTTTAATATGGTTATTAGCATCATTGTTTTATGCATACCAATATATATTACGCATGATTCCAAATGTCGTAGTTTCTGAATTGACAATAAAGTTTAATATAGGAGCAATAGAAATAGGGCAATTTGGTGGGTTATACTATGCAGGCTATGTATTAGCACATATTCCTGTAGGTATTCTCTTAGATAGATTTGGTTCTAAAGTTGTTGTACCGATTTGTATTGCACTAACATCCTTGGGTGCTTTACCTTTGGTTAGTTCTAGCAATTGGGGTTATTCTATTGTTGGAAGAATAATCACTGGCATTGGATCATCTGCTTCAGTACTTGGACTTTTTAAAATAATAAGTATCTATTACCATAGAGAAAAATTCGCTGTGATGTTTAGCATATCAGCTATTATTGGCATTTTAGGTGGTATATTTGCCACTAAACCATTACATATCTTATTTGATGAATTCGGGTGGACTTACTGTATTTATAATAACCGGATTATTGCTTGCTTTAACTACCTTTGTGTCTATACCTAGAGTTGGTACCTCAGACAAAATAAATATTGGAAATTTAAGCAAGGTTATATTCAATAAAGATATTTTATTGATAAGCTTATTCGGTGGTTTTATGATTGGGCCATTAGAAGGCTTTACAGATGCATGGTCTGCAACATTCTTGCATGAGATGTACGCTATAGATAGACACATTGCATATAGTATTTCAAAATGGATATTAATAGGTTTTGGGGTTTTATTATTTCCTTATGTACTAGTGAAGTATCCAACTAGAACGTGCAGTAATGATAAGCAGCCTATTCCTGGTGTTAATTGTGGAAATTGTTAACACTGCTTTTGAAACGACAATTGAGCGTATTTCCAGTGAACAACATATACTTTCAAAAAAAGTAAAAGATCTAGGTAGTGCAGCAGTTTTTCTCTCATTAATTAACTTCTTGATAACATGGATGATAATATTGACAGGTTAATACGAATGTTATTAAGATATGTTGTCAAACTCACCAATTAAAGTTTTTATATCTTGCGGTAAATCAGAGACAAATTCCATGTATTCCTTGCTTTTTGGGTGGTGTAATCCTAATTTGTAAGCATGTAGTGCTTGTCTATTGAAATTACGAATGAAACTAGAGTTTTTAGCATATTTTGTGCTTTTACTACTATTTTTGCCGTAAACTTGATCACCAACTATGGAATGTCCTATGTGGCTCATGTGGACTCGAATTTGGTGTGTTCTGCCTGTCTCTAAAGTGCATTTAACCAGGCTTGCTTGTCCTATAATTTTCTGCACTAAATAGTGAGTGATTGCTAATTTGCCTGTGATTTTTGTTACACACATCATTTCTTTATTACCGCGTTTGGGAGCGATATTAGTTTCTATAGTTCCCTGCTGGGAAGGTAATGCTCCCCAAACTACTGCTAAATATTCCCGCTTTATTTTACGATTTGATAACAATTCAGACAAAAAACCATGGGCTTCTTCATTTTTTGCAATTACCATTAGTCCACTAGTATCTTTATCAAGCCTGTGAACGATTCTTGGTCTTGCATCAAGGTAAGCGATAACTGCATTCAAAAGCGTATCATTGTTTGTCCCAGCACCTGGGTGCACTGTTAATCCACTTTGTTTACTCAGAACTATAATGTCCTCATCTTCATAGACAATATCAAGTTTTATGTCATAATTAGGCTCAATTGATGTGGATATGTCAGGTTGAACGAGATGCATCACATACTCTTCATCTGGTTTTACTATGTGGTCATTATTAATTATCGGTATGCCAAGTAATTTCACCTGCTCATTTTGTATCAATCTTTGCGCTTTACTGCGCGATATGTTGCATTTTTCAGCTATATAGGTGTCTAACCTTAATTTTTTCTCATCACTATTAATGTTTAAAGTTATGTCTATGGCAACTACCTTGCACAAGCTACTTCAAATGCTGCTTGAACATTTGGGTCTATAAACATTGTTGCACTAGACTCAATTTGCAGATCACCTCGTTTTTTAATATGGCAAGTCGTTTGAGAGCCATTTTTCCAGTGAATTATTATTTTATTATCAAAATTTCGTAATGTTGCCTCAACCTTATTATCTTTTTCTTCCAGCTTAATAGATTCTAATAAATAATATAGAAAGTCACTTGGTTTGCCGTTGATTTTTTCTTTCCATTCATCTGTTCTTTTTCGTTCAAATAAATCTTTTTTCTGCTGCCTTATTCTGTCTTGTTTTTCTAAGACTGCCATTTGTTCTTGTAGCTCCTTCTCTTCATCTACTAGTTGATCAGTATTATCTTCATTATCAGGCTCATGTGGTTGGTTGTGTTCTTCTAATAACTGTGTCTGTATCTCTTGATCTGCGGATTCATTAGTACTAGTTTGCATCTCTTTATTTGCAGATCCGTTAGCATTAGATCGACTACTGCTTCCTTGCCCATTTTGTTGAGGGTTGGGGTTATTAGGTGCGTTAGGCAGTCTTTCATCTACAAAAACCGCTCCAGATAATCCCATACGGGCTCCAGGTTTAAGTCTAGATATTCTATCTTCTAAAGTCTCTGCTAGATTACTCAAGTTGTTTACTAAACTCATTACCTTTTCTACGTCCACTTCACTCAGTTTATCTTTTACGTCTTTGCTAACTTCTTTACACAGAACATCCACACTTTCACTAATATCTTTCAGGCAGGCAGTTATTTCTTTACTAGCAGTTGTTTTCACCTCATCTACATTTTTCTTTATATCTTTTTCTAATTTATCAAGTAAAGCTTTGAGATCCTTCCCTATACTGTCAAGCGTTTCTTTAATGTTAATATTTGCAGGCTTTAAAAGACTATTATCAAGTAAATCGCAAGCTTTTTTAAGGTTACTGTCAAATGAGTTGCAAAACGGACTAAGTAGTTTTTCCATTAGAGATATTAGTTCATTTTCCCTTTTACCAAGCTTATTTTCTACCACTGATACAACCATGCCCTTTCCAGACCAGTATGGAAATAGAAGACCTAAAGAACTGTGTTTTCTAATAGTATGATTTTCATGATCCACGCTATTACTTATTAGATTGCTAAGTGTTGATATGATGCATAAAAGAATAGCGACTAATAAAGCTATTAATATTATTGGAGCATTAATGGATTGTGATGTTGCTGAAACTACTATAATAGCACCAAATACATATGATCCAGTAAACAAGAGAATCCTATTTCTATTTTCTGTTTCTATATCTTCTAGTATTTCTCTCTGCGTCTTAGAAATTGGTAAAACTATTGAAAGCTTTTCCCCCCTTTTATCTAAATTTGTTACAATTTCAATTTTTTTAGCTTCTTGAGCAATCTGGCTGTACTGTTCGTCAACTTGATAGTTTCCTATTTTTTTATCTATTTCATTCTCTTTTATTTTTTGTGTATTTATAAAGTTTATAATAGCAGTAAGTAAGAAAACTGTAAGAGGAATAAAGGCAAGAGGTGCTGGCGTGAACGCAAATCCAGCAATACTTACTGTAACAGACTGAATAGAAAAGGCAGTAAATGCTATAAGAGTAGCAATGGTACTTGCTATCGATATAGTACCAGAATACTTTCTTATAGAGCTCAAAACTCTACTGGGCTGGTCAGAAAGTTTTCTAAATCCTAAAAAATCAAAATAGTCTTTGAAAGGATCTTTAGTGTCTGTAACCATAACATTTTTCTAGTTTGAATTTATTTAGGTATACATTAACCAACCTTAAAATCAAGTTTCTTAATTTTTCAACATATGCCAAGGCCTATTGGAGCGCACTGTATTAATCTTTACGTAACGATTTGTTAACCAAGCAGAATGTGTGCCATACGTTCCTAAATCGGCATATTTGATAGTTTTAGTATTACAAACTGAATAGTTGAATTCACTTAGTTGGATTATTAAATCAACTTTACCACAATTTTCTAGAATATCTTCTTTTTTGTAAGCTAGCAACACTGACTTACTATTTCCTTTATTATATATACAGCCATAATCGTTGCACTTTAGTCTTTTATCTGGATTGCTATATTTTGTATGATTCAAAATTTGGTTCTGCCCATTTTGCTTCGCCCATGTTTTGACAACAAAGTTCCTATTTTTCCTGGTGAGAGAATATAGTAAGTTATCACTTTCTTTTACAGCAACATTATCAGCATTTATTAGGATGTCGGGGGTTTTATATGCGGTGCTAAAGCAAATACCCAGCACAATAAAGAAAATTCCCAAGAAACGCCAATTTCTTTCCCACAAGCACAGCCACAATAAACCAAGTGTTATGATAATAATTGATGAGGCAGGAAAAGTGCGAATGGGAATAATTAGATACTGAAGATTAGCTATTGCATTTGTTATGTACAAAACGCTTTCAATTGGTCGTTCTATTAGCGGCGTTATAATCCACTCAATGCCTAAGGGAATCAACAAAACATAGATTATTCCAAGTGGAATAATAATGAGTGTAACTATTGGTATGGCAATCAGATTTGTAATAATGCCGCTGATTGAAAAATAATTAAAATTATATATTGTATATGGAACCGTTGCTAAGCTTGCTATTACTGAGCTGATCATTATCGACACAAAATATTTTATTATTTTTATTTTTAAAAATTTATTGGCATTAATCTGATAACTGGCAACCAACGCCAAGACAGCAGAAAATGACATCTGAAAGCCTGGTTTTAAGATTGCTTCTGGTTCTATTATAAGTATCACCGAAGCAGCAAACGCAATTGCTATTAATCCTCGATATTTTCTCTCTATCATTATTGCAACGAGTACTAAAATCACCATAATGTAGGCACGCTGAGCGGAAATTTGCATACCAGTGATCAATAAATAAAACGTGGTTGGTAAAATAGTAAGGAATGCAGATATTTTCTTGGTGTTATACTTAAGAGTCAAAGTTTCAGATATTGCGAATAAATTACGAAATACTATAAAAAATAGACCAGCAACGAACGATAAATGTAGACCAGATATAGCGAATAAATGTGCTATACCTGAGTCTCGTATTGCATTCATAGTTTTTTGATCTATCCCGTCTTTTTTGCCAATTAATAATGCAGAAATTATGTCCGCATGTGGTTTTTTGGTATTTTGCTGCAGGTTTTCATAGATATACTGACGGAAAGATTCTATATACTCCTGAAATTTCCTTGCTTCAGCCTTCTTGTGCAGGACTATTTTGCTTGTTGCAAAACCTGTTGCACTTATTTTCTGGTAATATGCTATTCGTGCAAAATCATATGCATACTCCGAAGGCGCAATCTTTAGAGGGAAGAGTTTTGCTGATAATTTTACTTGATCGCCTATTTTAATGCCTTCTTCCACTTTAGTTATAACTGATATTCTGATGTTATCTAGAGCTCTATCCGGTGTCATTCCAGCGCGTGACCATATCTTTTTTTTCTGGATCCCAGTATCAAGTACTGGGATGACAAAAGGGGGTGCTGGGATGACAGGAGAGGATTTTGAGATAGTAGAGACAGAAAGCAAAAATTGTTTATATGAGCCCCTATCGTTAATATCCTTCACTGTAGCAACAATATCTTTTACGTACTTTTCTTTGTCGAGGATTTTAGTGTCTATTGAAGCCGTTCTTAATTTGCTGGCTGTAAATCCTACAAGCACTGCAATTAAAGCGATACATAATATCGCGTACTTTTTATGTAATATGGCAATCAAAATTAGTATAGGTGAAAGCAAAAGAAAAATAGATATACAGCTTGGTTCACAATTTAGGGAAAAATAGGTTAAGGCCCCTACACACTGAAAAACAGGAACCCACAGTATCAGGTTATATTTTTCATTGCGTAGATTGTTACGTATATAATTTACTATTATGTTAAAAAAGGTTAATAGATACATAAATATACGTAATAGTGTGATTTTATTCTTTATATTATTTATTATTGCATATATAATAATAAATAAGCAACGACGCGGGATGGAGCAGCTCGGTAGCTCGTCAGGCTCATAACCTGAAGGTCGTAGGTTCAAATCCTACTCCCGCAACCATCTTCCAACTGTACAAATATTGTGGTTTCAGATAGAAACAACTTGACAAATTTCGTCAACCTCATTACCATGAGAATGAAGCTATATTATTTAACTTCCCAATCTGTGCAGATTAAAACGACAAGAAGACTTGTATTTGGTGTACTATTTTTGCACTATGTGCATCCTATGTCTTTACAAAATTTTCGGGTTTTTACCCACATAAGCTGAAAAACGCTGTTTAAGACATCACCCAACGTCAAATTTTAAAATAAAGAGTAGAGTAACTAGCTATTACGGGGATTCTTTGTCTTTTTTTTTGCTGGTAAACTTCTTAATGTTTATAGCTAAAAGAGTCAGTAAATACTTGATTCAGAAATTCTAATAAGTTGGTGAATATAGCAAGCATGAAAAAAATTCAAATAAGTTGCCAAGAGCAATATAAAGTATTCTTGCTTAAAAACAGTAGCTGGCATAATGATAGCTCGAATCTACAAGCATTCCAGAGATTTCTTGGGTTAGTTGATCCGAATGCACTATGTTCATTTCAGCAATTTCTTGGGCAAAAAAAGGTTATGGAGCTTTTGGTACAACATATGAAGGATACCAGACCTAGCTCATCAGTAGATAACAGTTGACTTATCGAAAATCAATATCTCTGCACCCAGCAAGTGATGTGAAAACCTGTACAGTGGAGCGCATCAGGTTAAGAAAAACTTGATGAGAAAAAAGAAGTAGTCTATTAAAGAGAGTTTATAATGAAAAGACAAGTTTCCCAACTTTAGGATAAGGGAGCTTACTTGGATGACAAGAAAGGCTGAATAACATCAAGCGCATATCTAAAATTAAGGATATAGTTGTTCTATTTTCCAATTGCTTTCTTCAACAAGAGTATATCTAAACCTGGTATGTCTCCTGTGTTCACCCTCTTGCCAAAATTCAATTACTTTTGGTATTACACAAAATCCCATCCAAAAGTCAGGACGGGGAACTTGTGTGTTGTAAAATTCCTTCTCCTTCAATTTGATGGCTTGCTCAAAATCTTGCCAATTTTTTAGAACGCTCGATTGTTTTGAGCACCATGCGCTAATTTGACTATCGCGTGCTCGAGAAGAGAAATATTCGTCAGCCTTTTTACCGCTTAGAAGCTTAACCTCTCCTTCAATTCGTACTTGTCTAGAAAATTCTGTCCAGTGAAACACTAACGCAGCTTTGGGGTTCTCAGTCAATTCTTTCCCTTTTTTACTGTTTACGTTAGTGAAAAACACAAAATCTTCTTTGCTGTATTCCTTTAGTAATACTACTCTTGCAGATGGAATACAGTCTTTGCTACAAGTTGCTAGTGTCATTGCAGGTGGTTCTCTATATGACGAATTGAGTACTTCTTCATACCACTTTGAAAACAAATCAAAAGGATCTTTTTTAGGTAAGAATGTCATATTCAAAAATAAAATTTAATTCTGACATGAATTGCAAAAATAAGTGCTACGCCCATTTTGTCGTATAAGTGTTATGATATTGTTGCAGATCTTGCAAGGCTTTTGCACTTTACCATATACGTAAAAGTTATTTTGAAAGTATCCAGCAAATCCAGATGGCTGTGCATAATCTTTCAGTGTTGAACCACCAGTAGCAATTGCATCACTCAGAGTATTTTTTATTTCAGTAGCAAGTTTTTTGCACTCTGTATATGTCAAGTCTTGTGCTGGCCTAAGTGGTGATATGCAGGCTCTAAATAAACTTTCAGAAGCATATATATTGCCCACCCCAACTATCAATTTATTATCCATTAATGCAGATTTGATATTTACTTTTTTGTTCTTCAGCAACTCCCGCAGATAGCCTCCACTGAATTCATCTGTGAGAGGTTCTATTCCGAGGTTATTAAAAAAGTTTAGTTCTTGTTCTCTGTTTAAAACAATCACTAATCCAAACCTTCTTGGGTCATTAAAGATTATTGAAGTGTTGTCAGAAAATAAAAATACCACGTGATCGTGCTTATTCCGCACTTGATCGTGGTCAGCATATATAAGCTTTCCGCTCATGCCAAGATGTATGATTATAGCCGAATTATTATCTGCGTGCCAGATTATATATTTACCTCTACGCTTGATATCGTTTATAATTTTGCCCTTTAGCAAATCATCAATATTTTTTGTTATTGGGGTACGTAAATTCCAATTATTAACTATAACATTACTAATTTGCTTGTTTTTAATTTTATCAAGCAAGAAGTTAGAGATTACTTCCACTTCTGGGAGCTCTGGCATCTTGTCTACTCTGTTGCTGTTTTTTTCTTTTTAGAATATTTTGCTTTAAAGCTTTTGCCAATCTTTTTTTCTCTTCTTCTTTTTCCTTATTTTTTTTCATGTTATTCATTATCATAATACGTGAACTTGCCGTTGTAGCTCAGGTGGTAGAGTACGTCATTGGTAATGACGAGGTCCCAAGTTCGAGTCTTGGTAACGGCACACTGATTACACTTATAATATTGCATAACTTGCAAGCAAGGCTTAAAAGAAAGTTACAGAGGTAGGTTATCATGCTTTTTCCATATCCTTTCTACTTTCTTGTTTTTGAGTAGCTCTAGCGCTTTGTGAAAGTGATACCTTGTTTTACTTGGCACTATTATATCATCAATATACCCATGTGATGCGGCAAAAAATGGATTAGCGAACTTTTCTTTGTACTCTTTAGCCAGTGTTTGTTGATCTTTTTCACGTCGAAATATAATTTCAACTGCACCCTCAGGGCCCATCACAGCTATTTCAGCAGTTGGCCAAGCGTAATTTATATCACCTTTTAGATGTTTAGAGTTCATGACAATATATGCACCACCATACGCTTTTCTGGTGATCAAACTAATTTTCGGCACGGTCGCTTCAGCGTAAGCATAAAGCAATTTTGCTCCGTGCTGTATTATATTATTGTATTCTTGATTTGTACCTGGCAGAAACCCTGGAACATCAATAAGTGTGATGATGGGAATGTTAAATGCGTCACAAAACCTTACAAACCTTGCAGCTTTTCTTGAAGAGTCAATATCCAAACATCCCGCAAGATGCATAGGTTGATTTGCAACAACACCAACAGTGTTACCTCCAATTCTACTAAAACCGATTATGATGTTACGAGCAAAATCGGGTTTTAGTTCAAAGAACTTCCTTTCATCACACACCTTTTCAATCAGTTCATACATATCGTAGGGAGTATTAGGATTATGAGGAATTAAAGTGTTTAAAGATTCATCAACATCATCGACATCATTGCAGATTGGTACAGGTTTCGGGGATTGTTGATTATTTGCCGGCAAAAAGGTGAAGAATTCACGCATTTTTAGCAGCATTTCAACATCATTATTAAATGCAAAGTCTGCGACTCCTGTTTTGCTTGTATGGATTTTTGCTCCACCAAGATCTTCGTGGCTTACGTCCTCGTATGTAACTTTTTTTACTACATCTGGCCCGGTTATAAACATGTATGAGCTGTTTTTCACCATGAAAGTAAAGTCAGTCAGTGCTGGAGAATAAACTGCACCACCAGCACATGGACCCATGATTAGAGAGATTTGTGGTACAACGCCTGATGCATTTACATTCCTTTGAAAAATTTCTCCGTAACCAGCAAGGGAACTTACTCCTTCTTGGATTCTAGCTCCACCAGAATCGTTTAGTCCGATAATTGGAACCCTGGCATTAATTGCCATATCCATAATTTTGCATATTTTTTTTGCATGTGATGCACCAAGTGATCCGCCAAAGACAGTGAAATCCTGAGAGTAAACAAAAACTTTTCTGCCATAAATAGTACCGTGGCCAATTATAACGCCATCACCTAAAAAATTAGCATTTTGCATGCCAAAATCAGTTGCGTGATGTTTTACAAATTTATCATATTCTTGAAATGAATTTTCATCTAGCAGTATACTCAGCCTTTCTCTAGCGGTTAGCTTTCCTTTTTCATGTTGCTTGTTAACCCTAACAGGACCGCCTCCTTTTTCAGCTTCTAATGTTTTAGTTTCTAGTATTTGAAAGTCTTGCATATCAAGGGAAGTTATTTTTCAATAAGTTAAGTATACATTACTTTTTTGCAGTGTCTATTTTGACATAAACACCTTCTTAAGGTCTAACGAAATTGATGAAACTGCACGTGGTTACTGCGACTATCAGAAACAGATTTATAGTCTAGCATTTTTAACGCCAAGCAATTGTACACTGTTAAACAGTGTACATGCTTTGTCTATCAGCTTACACTGTTAGAACTTCCTTAGAATGCTGAGATAGATTAGTATCGTCTAGATTAGAAGAAGGCGCATTGCTTTTTGTTTGCACAAAGCTTTTGGCAGCTTCAATGACCTTGCTTATACGAGTCTCTTTTTCTAGCTCTGCACAATGCTTTAAGAAGACTTCACAGCTTTTATCATCCATATGTACCATTATATTGCCAAAATCCTCAGCTTTTTCAGAGAATAAAACCATTTCAATTTTTTCATCGCCTACTTCAAAGGTCATTTTTACTTTGCCTTTTACACCGTGATATTGTCCATCTCTTATTTTTATTGTATTATCTTTTCCAACTTTTAGTATTCCCTCTAAATTTTGAAATTCTGAGTTGTTCAAAAATTTTGCAGGACTTACAATGCTTTTTTCTGAGTATTTTACACAATAAAACGCATTATCTCTTTCTACTATAACTCTGTCTTTTTCACCATGATCAATACTTTCACTTGCAATTTTCTTTAGGTTTTGTAAGTATTCTTTACGTTTTTCGATTATACCTTCTGGCAATAGTTTTAACACTTTTTCACTTACATGATTACCTTTTGAAACTAGATCATACACTTCTGATAAAACAGGCTCTAGTTTGCGTTTGCCGTCCTCATTAATGTTTACGTCATTATTTTTGAGATGGTGAAGCTTCTTTATCATATAATCTAGTATTGGTCCATCTCCTCTACTTACATACACTGGCGCGCTAAACATGATCTTTTCTTGTTTCCAATGCTTTATAGATTTTTGAAACCCCTCTGCCATATTTTCTACAGCTACAGTTATAGGTTTGTCTGATGCTATGTTATATTCAAACTCTACTGTATACATATCACGCAACCCAGCAAAGATGTTGTCTGCCATCTTTTCGTCAACATGCTCATGTATTGCTGCGGTTGGTATAAACTTTTCTCCAAATCTTTGTGAATTTTTTTCTAATACATTCCCCTGTAACTTTTGTTGTTCTGATTCTAAACTTTGTACTTGCTCGAATGCTAACATAACTACCCTCCAACTTTATATAATAAACTTAAGATAAAATATCCCAATTTCAGAATAAGTATATAATCTATCAAGTCAATAGTTAAAATGAAAAATTTTGATTATAATCTACTATGTACAAAACATGCTCTTAAACTATGCTGAAAATTGCTATAATAGGCCTTCCAAATGCAGGTAAGTCAACTCTTTTTAATAGGCTAATAAGAAGAAAAGCAGCGGTAGTTAGTGACATTCCAGGAGTAACGAGAGATAGACGAGAAGGAGTTGGAAGAATTAGCGATTTGGAGTTTAAAGTCATAGATACAGGAGGATGGAACGATCAAACCAGTTTTTCACTACAAGTTATTGAACAAATAGAGTTTTCTTTATTGAGCGTAGATGTAGTTTTCTTTCTTGTTGATGCAAAAGTGCAAAATGAGCAGAACAAAGAGTTTGCAAAGTGGCTGAAGAGAAAAACGAATAAACCTGTAATACTAATAGCAAACAAATGTGAAAGTCATAAATCGGAAAACGTTGATTATTTGCAGTTTTTCAATTTCATAGGTCCGGTATACATCTCAGCCGAACATAATCTTGGTATGGTTGATCTTTACGATGCATTAGCTGGTGTTATTGAAGGTTTTAGTAAAGGCACTGAGCTGCCTGAAAGTGAGTCCATTAGACTGAGGATTGCGATCATCGGTCGCCCAAACGTTGGAAAATCAACTTTTTTAAACAGTTTACTTGCAGAAAATAGACTAATAGTAAGCTCAAAACCCGGTACCACGCGTGACTCTGTGGATATCTCATACGACCATAATGGAAAACTTATCACTCTCATCGATACTGCGGGAATCCGTAGAAAGGCAAATGTTATTGACAATTTAGAATCAAGATTTGTTGAAAAAAGCATAGAGTCAATAAAGCGCTCTCATGTGGTAGTTTTAATGCTAGACTCCCTGCTTGGCGTTGAGCAGCAGGATTTATCAATTGCTGAAGCTGCAATTAAAGGGGGGAAGGGAATTATCATTGTTTTAAATAAGTGGGATTTAATAGGTAAGGATGACAGAAGTAAGCTAATAAAATTTGTCAAACAACAGGAAGTGACTCGGTTATTTTTGGAAGTGCCAACTGTAACAATTTCTGCGTTGAAAGGTATGCGCTGCGGTGATGTAATAGATAAGTGTCTTGAAGTGAGTGAATCCTTGAACAAGAAGATCAGCACTGCAAAACTGAATAAGTGGCTAATAGATGCTGTGGAAAAACATTCTCACCCACTTGTAAAAGGTAGAGAGATTAAAATGAAGTATATTGCTCAAATTGGCACCAAACCTCCGGCTTTTTCTTTGATATGCAATGTCCCTGAGAGTGCTGATGAAAATTATAAACGTTATTTAACTAATGGTCTTAGAAAAAACTTCTTTGTTGAAGGCGTACCAGTCAGATTACTTTTGAAAAAGAATAAAAATCCCTATGTAAAGTAGGTAATCTTGTTTTATTAAGAATATAGCTTTTTGTCTTATTAGTATTGTTAATAAGTGAATAATATTACTTAAATAAATAGTTGATAAATTAATATTACATAGTAAAGTATTAACTTATTTAGTACTTTTGCTATGAATTATAAGGGACAAGATTTAAGGCCTGGATCTCCACATACTTTCACGGTTGATACACCTTTAGTATTTCAGTGGCTTCCAAGGCGATATGGATACCCGATTCCAGAAAAATATTTGGAGAGATTGAGCGAATGGGCAAAAAGGGAAGATACGCGTGTAGTGAAATTAGTAATAAATGGATCTGGTTTTACTCCTGAGCAACGTAAAGAGTTGGAAAATAAAATATCAAACAGAGAATTTAACCCAAACAAAAACATAGAGCTTATAGACTTTAATGAGCTGGATTTAAGAGAGTATGAATTTAGCTTTCATTTACAACCGGATAAGGAAATTGAACTGTCTCAATGTTCTAAATACACTGTATCTCGATATTTTAGAGATCTATACTCTATTCCAGAAAGTAAAAGATTATCTTTTGGTGTTGAGATAGACAGCATGCGTATATTTATGTTGTTGGCACTGAAGTCTCCTATGATCTATTTCGATTTTGATATTTTACCTAAAGAAAACGAAAAACTTGGTGAGATTCAGGCTAAGCAGGGTTTTCTAGTTGCTGAAAATGACGAAACAGGTCACGATTATGACGGTATACCAAATATTGAAAATGCTATAATTGCTGTAAGTGATACTGGTAGAGTAAAGATTATGGAAGTTTATAATGAAATGAAGTATAGATTCCAAAAGCATTATCCTATGCTTCGATCATCACTACATCATATTTATACAATGATGGAAAATATGATAAGTCGTACCCCACTTGATGAAAAGCCTTCTATTTCTTTGTCTGATTGTAAAAATTATGACGAATATCGGGACAGGTTTTTCAAAGTGAAAAGATCGATTATACAAAGAGCGTTTGGGTTTAAAATCAATGGAGGGAAGGTTGATATTCAATATGATAACAGCTGGATGAAGAATAAGAATGAATTGTATACCAAGGAAGAGATTGCAAGAATAGATGGTGATGCTAGTGTTGCAACTAGTATCCAAGTCAAATCAGTATCAAGTTGTGAGCATATGTATAGAAGTTAGATAAAAAAAGTGACATGTATTGCTCTATAATCATATAGAGCAATACTAAACAAAAGTTGACTTTTTCGATTGTTGTGGTAACTCATTAACTATGTCAGATATAAATAACAGTTCTACAATTTTTCTCTTATCAAGTGCTGTTGCTTTAATTTTTGCATATGTGCTGGAGTATTTTTTCAATATGCTACCGTGCGAGTTATGTATGTACGAGCGAGTAGTTTACTATGTTACAGGATTACTTGCAGTAGTGTATATGCTAAAAGGCAACAAAATTCTAATCTATGCGATGTTTTGCAGCTATCTCATTGGTGCGATAATATCTTTTTATCATGTAGGTCTTGAGCTTCACTTATTTCATGATGTTTTAGGCTGTACAGAGCAAGCAAGTGGCAATGTCAGTGTAGAAGAGCTAAGAAATAATCTGTTGAACCCTAATTACTCTCCATCTTGTGACAGACCTCATTATATTTTTGGAATTTCCTTAGCAACATGGAATCTTATTTACCTTATAGTAGCCCTGTTTGTATCAGGTAAGATGTATTGTAAAGAAAGAAATTTAAGGCACAATTGGTGCAAAAAATAGCAAGAGTATATGTAGCTGGAAGTTTGAAAGCAATAACAGAACATATTGACCTTACCCAGAAAAAGTAGAGAGGAAGTTAAGAAGTTTTTTCAAAGAGGTGTGATATGACAAAAAGAAGAGAACATACAGCAGAATGCAAAAATGAAGACTGGAAAAAGAAACAGGTCAATCATCAGCAAAAATAGGAAGAGATTTGGGTATTAGCGGCTAAGCAGGTGGGTAAAAACATACAATGTCTGGAACCCAGGAAAAGGAACTTGTGACAAAGAAAAGTTTGATTTAAAGAAAGAGCTGGCAACGAGAGAAAGAGACATTTTAAAAAAAGCCCTGGGATATTTTGCAAACCAAAAAGAGTTTTTATAAAAGAACATGAAAACTGCTATAAAACACGGGAATTATGAAGGTTTTTGAACGTATCTGCTTGTATAGATGGATTACTCAGAAAAAAACAATAAGAGAAGAGCTCATACAAAGAAAAGCATCACAATGCAGGTACGGAGCTCCTAAACTGAATTAAAGGCTTTAGGTAAAATCAAAACAATGTTATGCAGAAAAATGGCATTCAAGCTAAGCTTAGATGAAGGTTTAAAACTACAAATAACATATTGAATCAGAATTTCACCACTGATCAACTAAACAAGATATGGGTTTACGTACATAAAAACCAATCAAGGATGGTTGGCAATAATAGATTTAGTTGATAGGCATAGATATGGCTATTGCGCAAATCTGCTTATAGCGATCAAGGATCACAATACACCTCTAAAAATTATCAATTTTTACTGAGTACAAAAAGTATTATTTCTAGACAAAGGTTGTTGTTATGATAATGCTGTTTCAGAGAGCTTTTTTAGTTCACTCATACTCATTGATACTTCACAATACTCTGCACAACACCGCAATATTTGAATATATAGAAATTTTTTATAATAAACAGCGTAGACATTCTACATTGCATTCCTGAACTTTTTATTTTCATAGCAAAAACTTCTTTACTTCCTCTCTACTTTTTCTGGGTAAGGTCAGTGTTAGGGAGAGTAAAAGAGGTAACTTCTATTGAATCTAACTCCTTTTGAAGATCAAAAATTGGGTACATTCGCTCTTTCACTTCCTCCTCCAATGGTGGTGCTGAAGGCGTTAATAATTGTCCGCTATCGCTAAGATCTATTAAATCTTCCACATCCTGTTCTTTTTCTGTTTGTTCTAGCTCTTTTTCATTTTCAGTGTTGGTTGCTTTATCTACGTGTTTTGGTCCTTCTATAAAGTCTTCTATTTCCCTTGCAAAACCTTTCCAACAGTATATCTTTATTAAGAAAGCTATACCTGCTATTGCACATGCTATTATAGCAGGTGGAACTGCTAACAAGGAATAACAGAAATACTGATCTACTGTTGGACCTCCAAATATAATATGACAATAAAATGGACAGAGGAAAAAGAACGCAAATGAAAATACAATGGTAATCACTGATATAGTATATACACGTTTTATCGTTTTAATTCTTTCCTTTTTACTATTAAGGCTTTGGTATGTTTTTTTAACACCAGCTTCATCATCCTCTACATAAGCTTTTAGTTTCTTTTCTATTATTGTTGTAAGCTCATCTTTCAGTATAGAATAATATTCCTTTGGATAAGTTCTGGATATCACTTTTTCACCACTAAGAAGATTTCTTACGTGCTCTTTATATAGCTCAATTTCCTCAATTCTAGATGCAGTTTCAGTGATTTTTGCACCCTTTTTAGCAACTTCTTCATCTTGTTTTACATTTACTTCTTTAGCAGATAACTCAGCTATCTCTTTGCGTGCCATCTTCTGCTCTTCCTTCAACTTCTTTATCTCCTCGCCCATTAAATCTTGCAATTTTTGATTTACCTTATTCAAATCCTCTTTTGCTTCTTTTAGTAAATTTTTATGAGTAAAGTATTGTAATAAAATTGGTAAAACTAAAGGGTCTTTCCTATAAGCAAAAACGAAGACATGCGAGGTAACCTGATTAGGTATTATTTCTTTTGGTAAAACTACTTTCTACTTTATTTAGTTCTATCACGTGATCCCCTGAAACTATATCTGCTAGGTAAGTTTTATAATCTTTTTTGTTACCATCAACTGGTCTATAAAATTCTTTGTTACTGAATACCTTAGCTAAAGCTTTCGTATCAGATTCTATAATATTGCTCAACATTAAAACTCCCTAATTCATCGTTTTGTACATACAGTTTAATACTATTTTAATGACATGTCAAATTAATGTAATTATTAATTATATTGCTTAATTAATAAATTAGACCCCATTCTGTTTGAAGGATAAAATTACTATGAGTTTTCCTAATTATTCCCAAATTCATTATTGCTAGCCCTTTAATATATATTATTAAAATTTTAAGATAAAATACTCGTCTCCAGCAACCAAAACCAGCAAGCATGAGAACAAGTTTCTTTTGGATCAATTGGTCTGGCATATGTACTTAAGACCTTTGCTTCAAGTTCCGGGTGTAGGCTTATTTGCCTTTTTTTGGCTATTTGCGGTTCAAAGCTTCCCTCCCTATCTCTTAGTGTTAACAGTTCAAATGACCCTGCACTTGTGCGTAAAGTCTTTCCTGTTTCTGCGATTATTTTCTTCGTTCCTATTATTTGATAGATGGCTTTCCATTTCACCTTCCAGACTTGCTTCCAGCAGCCTTTTTATGAATGGTGTCATCTCTTCCTGTCAATGGTCTGCCTTCCCTTATAGACGATAGGTTTCTAACTTTTTGTAATCTACCAAATCGGTAGTACTATTCGCTTAACTCACATGTCAAATCTCCATTTTTTATATTAATTTATTATTTTTCCACGTTCAAAGAAAAACTTTTGCATCTCAGGGGAGTGAGTATAGAAATGGGATAGTGTGTGTCCTTGTTCATCTCTTGAATTAATTAGAAAAGGATATTTATCAGGATCATTCAGCAGAAGCTCTATTTCCTCTCTGCGATAACTTCGTTGCGCAAGATCAAAAAACAACTTCTTTACACTGTTTTCATCTAGCTTGCCAACATTACCGTTAGATTTTGCTCTTGCTTGAGACCATGATGCTTTCAGACATTTATAAAAAACTAGAGAGCTGCCTAGACATGTATAACCAAATTCATCTATGAATTCCCAGCATTCCTCAGATTCAGCCAAAGCTTTTACTTCTTTTATACCAATGTTGTTACTATTCAAATCAAATTTAATAAATTTTGTAAGATTAACTAAAGCTTTTACTCCTTCAGCACCAATATTGTTATTCCACAAATTAAGTTTAATAAGGTTTGTAAGCTTAGCTAAAGCTTTTACTCCTTCATCACCAATATTGTTATTCCACAAATCAAGTTTAGTAAGGTTTGTAAGCTTAGCTAAAGCTTTTGCTCCTTCTTCATCAATACTACAACCCCCGAGAAAAAGTTGTGTAATACCTCTGTTCTCTTGCAAAAAGCTTATCAATTCCTTGATATCTACTTTTTAATAATACAAATGTAATCTGTCGCCTTGAACATGCTCGTTGAAATTCATTTTTACCTTACTAAATATTATTATTTTAGCAAATATTTTAATACTTTTCAAGTAATATTTATAAAAAATACTGATTTCGTAGTGCCACAAAAAATTTATTTATTTACTCTTTCCAAAACCGCAAAAAAGTACATATATTCGTGAGAACAATTTGAATAAAAGTGGCGTTATAAAAATAAAAGCACAAAATTATTGTAACAAAGCTAAGCAGATTAGTTCATACATAAATTTAGTAAAAGTAAGCCAATATAGATAGTTTTAAGGTATAGCAAAACTGCTATATTAAAAAGTTCGAATGTATCACTTGGTAGACCATGCCATCCCAAAACGAACACTTCTCACGAGCGTTGGTTTTTATTGCTAAAAATGGCTATATTATTTAAGTTTTTAGTGATATCTATATAAAATTAATAAAAAATCTTCATCAAAAGTTATTTCAAAAAAAATTCTAAATATGGCTTGACAAATTTAAAGTAGCACTCTATACCTAAAATAGTATTGCTCTCTTGAGGTCTTATGGGTTATTCAAAAAAGCATTTATGTTCAGTCTATTATGGGGGTTTTATATGTTTCAAGCTGATGATATGAAGGAAAAGGTAGTTGCCATATATAGAACAGAAAAGGGAAAGAAAGTGTTGGAAATTTTGGATATAATGTCCTATTTTTCATCTAAAAATATCCCTATTAAAATGTTTGTAGATTTAGTAGGGGGAACAGAGGAACTTGAGTCTGCAGTTGAATTATTAAAACAATATTCAGTAATTAATCTATTACAACAAAATCCAATAATGTTAGATATTAGCGAGCCAACTCAGCAGGTTATAAGAACAATATTAAAGGAAGAAAATAAAGAAGAAGTTACTTTAAGAAAAGCACTCAAGTTATTTCAAATTGGACTGGAATCAGACAATTTAGATCACGCGATTTCTACTTGGCATTATGCTAATGGGTGTCAGGAATTGATTGAGGAATTTTATATGCTTCCAAGTAGTATTGTACAAAAGCTAGGTGATTGCGGTAGATATGAGGAGGCATGTTCGTTTGGAATGGAGCAGTTGAAAGTGTTAAGGTTGCATGATGAAACTCTATTATATTTGCAGTATAAAATAGGTAATGTACTATTGAAGCAAAGAAAGTTTGAAGAGGCTCTGAGAATTTATGAGAATAAAACACGTGTTCATAAGGATGTTAAAGTTTTTTTACGCTATGCTGCTGAAGATGGTAATCTTGAAGCAATAAAATTCCTTATAGAAAACAAAGGTGCTGACGACGATGTTTATTATGGTAAAAGCCTTATGCACTGCGCTGTTCGAGGCAATAATCTTGAAGTAGTGAGGTTCCTTGTAGAAGAGAAAGAAGTGGACTCTAATTTAGCTAATATTTGGGGCGTCACTCCTATTCAACATGCATCTGAGCAAGGCAATTTAGATATAGTAAAATTTCTGGTAGAAAAAGGAGCTGATTTTAATTCTATGAACAATAGTTATCAGACCTCTGTTCATTATGCAGCTAAACAGAGTAATCCAAGCATAATAGAGTTTTTTGTAGAGGGAGGGGCTGACTTTATGGCACGTGATAGTGATCTTAAGACTCCTTTACATTATGCTGCTAAAGGGGGTAATTTGGATGTAGTAAAGTTTCTAGTGAAAAAAGGAGCTGATGTTAACTGTGCTGATAGAGGTGGTAAAACTCCTTTACATTGGGCTGCTTATATGGGTGATTTGAATATAGTAAGGTCTCTTATCAAAAAAGGTGCGAATGTTAGTGCTATCGATAAAAATCTTATGACACCTCTAGATTATGCCTTTGAAAAGTTTGATCCAATGGAGCCTATTGATTGCATAGGAGGTACACAACTACACTATGCTGTCCACTTTGGTAATGTCGAATTAGTTCAAAATTTGCTAAAACGTGTAAAAGATGATCAATTACATGACTTCATTAATCAAATGACAAAAGGAGGTAATACAGCACTAAGTTTAGCAGTGAAAGTAAATAATAAAAATATTATAAAAATATTGGACCAGGCTTTACAAGAGGTACCACATACTAGCATAGAAAACGTAAGTATAGCGGGTCCAAGTTGTTTAGGTTTGGATAACCTTACTTAACAGTTAACTTAATTTAAAGTAAAGCAATAGCAAGTATTGGAGGTGTTTTATGGGTGCGTCTGGTCAACCTAGGCAAAGTCTAGCCAACAGCCTAGAACAAACCATTATGCTGCGTAAGGTAACGAACGTAGTAAAGCTAATGGAAAGGACAATACAGGGTGCAACGAAAGTGAAGGTATTGAGTCCCGAAATTGCCAACATCATGGAGGTCGACACTTTTCATATAGTGGAAGACAGCATGAAGGATAACGACAAGGCAAGTTATCACTCACTCTATCGGGATCTGAGGCCGTGTCATGTATTGAGATGGAGTTTACGTAAACTTGGGAGATTCTTTGTATTCCTATTGCTTACTATTACCCACAAATATAAATGGACATAAAAACAAAGTATTACAATATTAAAGTTTGCAAATATTAAGGGTGTAAAATGGAAAGCAAGAGTAATGAATGGGCTAAAAATGAATTTGGAAATGCTGTACTTGGGGATAAAAGATTAACTGATCGATTAGTAGATATTGCTGATAGCTTGGCAAATATGCCTGAAAGTTCAATCAATCAAGCATGTGAAAGTTGGTCAGAGGCAAAGGCAGCATATCGCTTTTTCCAAAACGAGAGCATAAAAGAAGCTGACATCTTAGCATCACATATTACAAAAACTGTTGAAAGAGCAAAAGATTATAAAAGAATTATTGTAATTCAAGATACAAGTTTTCTTTCATATACTGGCCACAAAAAAAACAAGCGGGTTGGGGGCTATTTCTAGCAAGATGAGTAATGGTCAAGCTAAGGGCATGGTAATGCATACAGCTCTTGCTGTTAGTACGGGAGGATTAGTGTTGGGAATACTAGATCAAAAGATTCATTCGAGACCTTCTAATTCTGAAGAAATCAAAAATTTAGAAAAAAGAAAGCATAACACTGCTATTCGTATTGAAGATAAGAAGAGTGTGAGGTGGTTAGAAGCCTTTAAAAAAACAAATAATCTTATAGATAGTACTCAAACTGAAGTTGTCACTGTGTGTGACAGAGAAGCAGACATATATGATTTTTTTGAGTGTGCACATAATCTTAACTCAGCAGTTTTAGTAAGAGCTTACCAAAATAGAAGCATAAACAAACAATCCAGATTTTCTAATGATAAGCAAAGATTATGGGAAGTTGTTAAAGGCTTTCCTTGTCAAGGGATAATAAAAGTTGAAATTCCTGCAAGAGATAATAAGCCAAAAAGGACAGCGTGTTTGGAGGTGAGATTTGGAAAATTTATGATGAATCCGGACAAAAGCAGCATAAGACATAAAACCGAAGAGTTACCTAACCTACCACTTTACGCAGTTTATGTTGTTGAGAAAGACTCTTCCTCTAAAGAAAGCCCGCTAGAGTGGATGCTTTTAACAAATCTTCCAGTAAATAGTTTCGATGAAGCTGTTGAAAAGGTTAGTTGGTATTGTCTTAGATGGAAAATAGAGATATTACATAAAATTTTAAAGTCTGGCCTCAAAGTTGAAGAATGTAGGCTTGGAACAGCAGAAAGGTTAAAGCGATATTTAACAATCATGAATATTATTGCTTGGAGAATTTTCTTTATTACAACAATTGCAAGAACTGATCCAACATTACCGTGTATTACCTTATTAGCTGAAGAAGAATGGAAAGTTTTATACGTAAAAATACATAAATGCCCAAATGTAGCCCCTACTATAAAAGAAGCTATTTCATGGATTGCTCAACTTGGGGGTCATTTAGCCAGAAAAAATGATCCAGAACAGGCCCCATTACTCTTTGGAAAGGATGGAGACTTGCTACTGAACTTTATATTTGTGGGTAATAGTAAGTTCCTACTAAGGTACGTTGGAACAAGTCAACAAAGGCGAGGACTGACGGAAGATAGAAAGGAAGTCGGACTGATTGATAGTACTCAGAGTGTGGGAAAGCCACATACAAGGGGAAGCGATCAGCGGTATAGTAACTGGTTTGGGGATTGTTACACCAACACAACAGAGGTTGGAATATGATGCAAGGAAAACTAAATCAGATAGCAGTAATCAAAGATGCTGTGAATGCTACACTAAAGAGCCGTATGCGGGAAATTCACGCAAGTACGGTTCTGTTGGGGGGGGATCATAGCAGTGAAACCTAATAGGAGGATTTTAAAGTTATGATCCCTAACAGACAGTCAAGTACGCCGGTTAAATATAATCTAAAAATGAAAGACATCACTGTACAATCCCCCTATCCTCCATCTTTAAAAAATCGCAATGTAATACTCACTAAGGAAGGTGTGGGGAGTGATTACCCAGTCGATTTAGCTCAACACCACATTATTTCACGTGTCATGCTCAGAGATTTTTACAATAAGCTGATAGAAAAAGGTGATGTTAAAAAATTCAGAAGATTTTTCTCTGCTCTAAGGGAAAACATCCCTGAGTATTATAGAGAATCAAGAGAGGGCAATAGTAATAGTAGGGAAGATATTACGAGAGCTCAAGAATTTATAGATAATTTAATGGAAGGATCTATTATACATAGTAATAATAATGAAGCAGCTTCTTGCACTGATATTAAAGATCCCTTTCTTACTTGTTTATTATGGCTTCCTGGAAACATTTTTATTGGTCCTGATGCTAAAAACAGATCAGATGATCCAGAGACGGGTTTTGAAGAGAATGCACGCACGATTATAGGTGAGAAAAACTTTAAGAATATAAAAAAAATCAAAAACCTTATGGATAGTTACATTCGAGGAGATTTGACAAGCTTAGGATTTTTTGAAGCACAGCTTATTAAATTAGTAAGGAAAAGTAAACCATACCCATTACGAGCAAAGCAGTGGATTATTAGTCATGGTAAATACAAAATAGCTGTACAGGATTTTACGCCGTGTAAAACAAGAAGCAAGAGAGCAGCTAGTGGAAGGATGTTATGTATAGACTTAAATGATATGTTTCGTTTGTCAGAAGAAGCAGAAAGAGATGTGTATACAGAAGAAGGTAAAAAGACATTTCAAGAGATTCTGCAGCATTTAAATGAAGGTAAACATAATCTTAATGCATCACTTGTAATCATCTACCGTATATTAGCGGATAAATGGCAAAGATTGAGATTTCTTGAAGAGACGGAGGAGGTATTGTATAATTTCCTTGGTGAATTAGCAAGTATATGGATAAGGGCTTTGCAAGATGAAAGCATACCCTTTAAGAACATAGATCTTTCTAGTGTCTATGATAGCTTATTGAAGCTGAGAAACTTTAATGATCGATGGAAGATAGAGGATCCGAAGCTCCCTAATCTAATCTTGGAGCTTGCAAATAAGGCACAAACATATACGAAATTTGGTTCTCAAGATATTGCAAATACCTTAAATGCGCTATCAAAGTGGGATCTATCATCGGACCCTAAGTGGAAAGATCATTATAAGCCTCTGATTCTCGAGCTTGCAAAAATGGGAATAAAAATATCAGATCAGTTTAATGCTCAAGATATTGCAAATACCTTAAATGCGCTATCAAAGTGGGATCTATCATCGGACCCTGAGTGGAAAGATCATTATAAGCCTCTGATTCTCGAGCTTGCAAAAATGGGAATAAAAATATCAGATCAGTTTAATGCTCAAGATATTGCAAATACCTTAAATGCGCTATCAAAGTGGGGTCTGTTATCGGACCTTAATTGGAAAGATCATTATAAGCCTCTGATTCTCGAGCTTGCAAAAATGGGAATAAAAATATCAGATCAGTTTAATGCTCAAGATATTGCAAATACCTTAAATGCGCTATCAAAGTGGGGTCTGTCATCGGACCTTAATTGGAAAGATCATTATAAGCCTCTGATTCTCGAGCTTGCAAAAAAGAGAGAGGAAATACTTAGTCAGTTTAATGCTCAAGATATTGCAAATACCTTAAATGCGCTATCAAAGTGGGATCTGTTATCGGACTTTAATTGGGAAAATCATTATAGGCCTCTGATTCTTGAGCTTGCAAAAAGGGAAAAGGAAGTACTTAGTCAGTTTAGTGCTCAAGATATTGCAAATACCTTAAATGCGCTATCAAAGTTGGATCTGTTATCGTGCCTTAATTGGGAAAGTTATAGGCCTCTGATTGTTAGTCTTGCTGAAAAGGGAGAGAGAATATCAAATCAGTTTAATGCTCAGGATATTGTAAATACCTTAAGTGCGCTATCAAAGTGGGATCTATCATCGGACCCTAAGTGGAAAGATCATTATGAACCTCTAATTCTTAAGCTTGTTGAAAGAGGAATGGAAATATCAGATCAGTTTAATGCTCAAGATGTTGCAAATACCTTAAATGCGCTATCAAAGTGGGATCTGTCATCGGACCTTAATTGGAAAGATCATTATAGGCCTCTAATTCTTAAGCTTGTTCAAAGGGGAATAGAAATATCAAATCAGTTTAATGCTCAAGATGTTGTAAATATCTTAAGTGCGACATCAAAGCTGGATCTGTTATCGGATCTTTATTTTTCCACATATCATAAACTTCTGATTCTTCGGATTATAAAAAAGAGAAAAAAATCAGATTTGGTTTATTATCTAGATCAGTTTAATGCTCAAGATATTGCAAATGCCTTAAATACGCTATCAAAGTGGGATCTGTTATCGGATCCTGATTGGGAAGAACGTTATAAGCCTCTAATTCTTGAGCTTGTTAAAGAGGGAATAAAAATATCAGATCAGTTTAATGCTCAAGATATTGCAAATACCTTAAATGCGCTATCAAAGTGGGGTCTGTCATCGGACCTTAATTGGAAAGATCATTATAAGCCTCTGATTCTCGAGCTTGCAAAAATGGGAATAAAAATATCAGATCAGTTTAATGCTCAAGATATTGCAAATACCTTAAATGCGCTATCAAAGTGGGGTCTGTCATCGGACCTTAATTGGAAAGATCATTATAAGCCTCTGATTCTCGAGCTTGCAAAAATGGGAATAAAAATATCAGATCAGTTTAATGCTCAAGATATTGCAAATACCTTAAATGCGCTATCAAAGTGGGATCTGTTATCGGGCCTTAATTGGAAAAGTTATAGGCCTCTGATTGTTAGTCTTGCTGAAAAGGGAGAGAGAATATCAAATCAGTTTAATGCTCAAGATGTTGCAAATACCTTAAATGCGCTATCAAAGTGGAATCTGTTATCGGATTTTTATTGGAAAAAACATTATAAGTCTCTGATTGTTAAGCTTATTGAAAGGGAAATGAGAGTAGCGTATCAGTTTAGTGCTCAAGATATTACAAATACCTTAAATGCGCTATCAAAGTTGGATCCGTTATTTTCTCATAAATTCAAAAAAAATAATAGGTTTATAATCATTGATCTTGTTGAAAGGCAAGTAGAAATATCGAATCAGTTTAGTACTCAGGATATTACAAATACCTTAAATGTGCTATTAAAGTGGGATCTGTTATCGGACCTTGATCGGAAAGATCATTATAAATCTCGGATTCTTAGGCTTATAAAAAAGAGAAAAAAATCAGATTTGGTTTATTATCTAGATCAGTTTAGTGCTCAAGATATTGCAAATGCCTTAAATGCGCTATCAAAGTGGGATCTGTTATCGGACTTTAATTGGAAAGATCATTATAAGCCTCTGATTCTCGAGCTTGCAAAAATGGGAATAAAAATATCAGATCAGTTTAGTGCTCAAGATATTGCAAATGCCTTAAATGCGCTATCAAAGTGGGATCTGTTATCGGACTTTAATTGGAAAGATCATTATAAGCCTCTGATTCTCGAGCTTGCAAAAATGGGAATAAAAATATCAGATCAGTTTAATGCTCAAGATATTGCAAATACCTTAAATGCGCTATCAAAGTGGGGTCTGTCATCGGACCTTAATTGGAAAGATCATTATAAGCCTCTGATTCTCAAGCTTGCAAAAATGGGAATAAAAATATCAGATCAGTTTAATGCTCAAGATATTGCAAATACCTTAAATGCGCTATCAAAGTGGGATCTGTTATCGGACCTTAATTGGAAAGATCATTATAAGCCTCTGATTCTCAAGCTTACAAAAAGGGGAGAGGAAATACTTAGTCAGTTTAATGCTCAAGATGTTGCAAATACCTTAAATGCGCTATCAAAGTGGGATCTGTTATCGGATCCTCATTTGGACAGATATCATTATAATTTTCTGATTTTTAGTCTTGCAAAAATGGGAATAAAAATATCAGATCAGTTTAATGCTCAAGATATTGCAAATATCTTAAATGCGCTATCAAAGTGGGATCTATCATCGGACCCTAATTGGAAAGGTCATTATGAATCTCTAATTCTTAAGCTTGTTGAAAGAGGAATGGAAATATCAGATCAGTTTAATGCTCAGGATATTACAAATACCTTAAATGTGCTATTAAAGTTGGATTCATCATCAGATCCTGACTTGGAAAAGCATTGTAATCTTCTGATTTTTGAACTTAAAAAGAGAAGAGACGAGCCAGAATTGAATATTGATGATGAAATGGCGGTGGAGCTCAAAGAATTCAAAAGTAAAATAGGTAACGAAGTTTTAACTAGACATGAAAAAATAAAAGGCACTACTACTCATGATGTAAACAAGAGTGATGTGTTAAGTAACGCATTACAGTCCTTACAACTAAATGAAGTATCATTGTTGATGAGTCAAGAAAGTAAAATGTCTACAAAATTAGAAAAAAAGACATATTACAACACACTGATTGATATTGGCGCACTCGTTTATGATCACAAAAATCATGTTCATAGAGATCGTTTGGAAGCAATAGAAAGTAGGATTTTTGATAATCCGTTGCTCAGTGTAGGACATGACTTATATTACTTATCAAAAAATGAAGATAATATTGTTGATCAAGATAAATTGTATTCTGATCAAATAAAAAATAAGGTTAGCTCCTATAGTTATATAGAGAGCGGGAGTAGATTAGATGCTATATATAGTGAGCTCAGTGATACAGACATAAAGGATTACTTTAGTGATAGTAACGTCGAGGGGGTTTATACAGAAATTGAGGCCTATAATAAAGAAGTAATGACTATACATTCCATTCAGGTATCTGCTGATGAAGTATACGTGAACGTAAAGGATAATAATGGCAACTACCAAAAAGTAGTGATAGGTGATGTTGCAAGCATACAAAACACAGAAAATTATATATTAGATGAGGAAATTTCTGAGATCAAATTCAAAACGGATAATGATAAAGAGTATGTAATAACGCAAGAGGGAGAGGACGTTAAGCATTGTTTGAATATTCCTGGTGGATATAAAGTAAAGGTTGATGATGTAATTAGCAGCCTTACTAAAAATAAAAAGGAAGTGATTCGTAATGAATTGAACAATCTAGGGTTATCAGCAAGTGTGAAGGAGATTGAAGAGATAGGCAATGCTGAAATAACTGATCAGGGTTATAGTAATGCTATGAATGAAATTAGACAAAGTTTTTTACAAAAAGGCATAGGAGAAGATACTTTTGACCGATTTAGAAATCGTTTTGACAGTTTAGGTGAGAAGATTTTTGAAGAATACATTAATGATGTAGAAAAAAAACTTGAAGGTCATGGAATTGAATTTAATCGCAATAAGTTTGATTCAGCAAGAGTAAAGGGAGCTAAAGGAGGAAAGCTTTTCTTTTTTATGGCTATCTATGATCTTTTTGACAGTATACTTGATACATCAACTCTTGGGCGGCATGACAATGATGCTTTAAAGAAAATATTTGGCATAAATGGCGTATTGGATGCTCTCGATGATGTCAGGGAAAGTCTAAGCACTCAACATATGCGTCCTGATGGTAGTAAGGGAGTAAGACTTTTAGGGAGGAAGATTACAAACAAGATACCAGATGTTATACGTAAAGGTTTTGTTAAAATAATTAGTAATCCTGTAGTGAAAAGCATTACATTTGTAACCGTTGCTTATCAATTTATATATAGCATAAGTGAAATAGCGAAAGGTAATCATCATCCATTAAACTACTATTGGACAACTAGTAGCGGTGTAAAATTGGCGAGTATGAGTATAAGGCCTGTAATGGGATTTAGTTTTGCGATAAAGGGCATAAATATTACTCCTAAGATTTTAAGAAGGTTATCTATTGCAAGCAAAACTTTAGGCAAGTTGTCAAAGGTTATTGGGGTTGTTGATATGTTGATATCAATTGGTACGAGCATCCATGAAAGAATGGAATATACTAGAGCAATAGCGGAACAAGTGCCTCTATTACCTGGCAAAGAGCAAGCAGATGTATTTTTTGCAGAATGGAGAAAATTTTTTACAGGAAGAGATTTAGGAAAGGAGTATGAAGAGGTAATTAGAATAAAAGGTCATTTAAATGATGTAAAAAAGAAGGCTGTTGAAGTGTTGGTTGGTAGTGATGTAGCTGCAGTTGTATGGTATATATCCTCTATTAAAGAAAGATATAATGAGATAACTATTCATAGAGAAGGAATGTATTCTCAAGCGATGAAAGTACATTATACAGTTGAATGTGAGCCGGAAAAAGAATATAAAAACGTTTCTTTTAATAGTGGTGCTGGCACTATTTCTAATTCTTACGTAGCGTATCATAATTTATCTCTCCTTAATATACCTAAAGCACTAAAGATGAAACCTTATATCTTGGGCATGAGTGGAGATGTGGGAGCTTTTCGTAGTAATATGGGATGTTTTGACAAATTTAATGAAGAAGAGGTTTATATTATTGATACAAACGCAAGACATGTCTTTCATCTAACCAGATTTGAGTACGAAAACCTTGATTTAAGAGTTGTAGATGCACCATTAAAATACACGAAAAAAGAACCTCAATGTGGTGCTGTAATCAATCTAATTTATCCAAGAAGAAAATCTTCCGCTTGTAATATTGCCAAACTTCGTAGAGAATGTACACAGGAATTTGTCCTTTCAGATGAACCTTTCGTTTTAGCCGATATAAAAAAGAGTCGCTCTTCTCCAATATTATACCTATTAGGGCCTAATCAGTTAATAGCAGCAAAAGATTACCCAGCAATTATGTATGTTCCAAAGGGTGAGATAGATTATATCGGTTCAAAATATCATGATAATACCTTTATTATCAATCACGATACTCGTGGTAATATTAGTGGAGGAATAGTAAATAATATCATAGTAATGAATTATGATACCCCTAGCCTTTCTGTTGAATTAAATAAAGGGATTGTTGAAATGGGAGAATCAAAAATACATTTATTGAATGTATATGATTATGTTTCTCATTCTACAGATAATCAATCCATTATTACTGATTGCAAAACAAGGTATATTGATGCAGGAGAAGGCGGAGGGTATAATTCTATACAAAGTCATGATGTCGATTGCCAAGACAATGATTATGAAGTGAGAAAGGTTAACAAGAGGGATACACACCTTAGAAGTACAAAACAAACATCATTCATTGTTGATAAGAGCAGTGGTGATGGTGCTGGTATAAATTCTGGTAATCTTGGATCAAAGAAAAACTTGGATGTGATACTTTTTGAAGGTAATGATATTAGACTATTAAGAATAAATGAACACCAAGCTTATTACAATCTAGAGCTTTTGGCTGATGATGAAAAGAGCAAAGTTGCAAGTATTAAGGTAGGTGATTTTGAAAAATTAATGATCCAAGCAAAAAAAGCAGGGATAACAGAAGTAGTTACGATACAGAATAAATCTTTGTCTGATTTAATAAAAGATATGAAGTATCAGAAGCTGAATCACTCAGGAATTGATGTTGGTAGCAAAATTATGGAAGACAGTAAAAAAATATCGAAAGCAGTAATAATTGCAAACATTATAGATTCAGAAGGTCCAACGGCTTATAAAGTCGCAAAAGATATTATTAATAACAATAATCTAGGTGTCCCAATATCTTTAGTGCAAGCGAAGAAAATTGTGGGCAATGTTGTTTATGAAGAGATAATTGGAGGTATTTATACTGATGAGATAGCAGCTGATTTTAGTTGTGAAAATATTCATTGTAAGAAGGTTATTACGATAGAAATGAACTCATACAGTAGTGATTACGTTGTTAAATTTCCTCAGACTTACAAGCGTAGTCATTCAGTTGATTTTACACTGAGAATAATAACAGCACCTTACGCTAGCACATCTGATAAGGTAATTGACCTTACTGGGTGTGACATAGATCCAAAAAATATTAAATGTAAAGTAAATTGTGAGAATGCTAATGAAATAGTACTTAGTAGTCATATTAATCAAGGATCTTTCCAAATTGTTTTAGATAATTATTTACGAGGTCCAAAATATCAACAAGTTGCTTTTCAATTTAACAAAGGTGGTAGGTTTTACAAAGTTAACAGTGCAAATCTTAAATTTGAGCCCGCAAGGGCAGGGGTGGATCCTGATGGTGAGAATAAAGTTGGTTCTTCATTAAGAGAGCGGATGTTTGATGCTATAGATCAAGATAATATGGATGAAGTTGAGGATCTAGCTAAAAGTATTGATATTGAGAGGTTAACATCTTTTGATAAAGGATGTGCTAGCATTGAATATCAAGATATTCGCGGTCGTAGTCTTTTGCACTTAGCTGCTCAAGAAGGCAAATTGAGTATGGTTAAATTTTTTATTAATCAAGCTGTTAGTGTTATGGATATAGATAAGTATGGCAATATACCTTTTTATTATGCTGCTAAAAATGGTCATACTGAAGTAGTAAATTCTCTATGGGATAAGGCAGTAGGGGTGCAACGTGAAATGCTAGAAGCCAATGACTATGAAGCATTTAAATTAGCTGCTAAAAATGGTCATACTGAAGTAGTAAATTCTCTATGGGATAAGGCAGTAGGGGTGCAACGTGAAATGCTAGGAGCTGATCGCTATGAAGCATTTAAATTAGCTGCTAAAAATGGTCATACTGAAGTAGTAAATTCTCTATGGGATAAGGCAGTAGGGGTGCAACGTGAAATGCTAGAAGCCAATGACTATGAAGCATTTAAATTAGCTGCTAGAAATGGTCATACTAAAGTAGTAAATTCTCTATGGGATAAGGCAGTAGGGGTGCAATGTGAAATGCTAGGAGCTGATCGCTATGAAGCATTTAAATTAGCTGCTAGAAATGGTCATACTAAAGTAGTAAATTCTCTATGGGATAAGGCAGTAGGGGTGCAATGTGAAATGCTAGGAGCTGATCGCTATGAAGCATTTAAATTAGCTGCTGAAAATGGTCATACTGAAGTAGTAAATTCTCTATGGGATGAGGCAGAATCATTAGGGGTGCAACGTGAGATGCTAAAGGCTAATAATTATGAAGCATTCACATTTGCTGCTGAAAATGGTCATACTGAAGTAGTAAATTTTCTATTGAATAAGACAAGCTTATCAGAGGTACAACGCGAAATGTTAAAGGCTGATAGTTATGAAGCATTCAGATTTGCTGCTAAAAATGGTCATACTGAAGTAGTAAATTCTCTATGGGATAAGGCAGTAGGGGTGCAACGTGAGATGCTAAAGGCTGGTGGCTATCGTGCATTCAATTTGGCTGCTGGAAATGGTTATACTAAAGCAGTAAACTTTCTGTGGGAAGAAGCAGTATCATTGAAGATGGAATATTTTATGTTAGAAGCTGGTATCATAAAGTATGAAGCATTCAAACTGGCTGCTGAAAATGGTCATACTGAAGTAGTAAACTCTCTGTGGGATAAGGTAAAATCAGGGGTACGATATAAAATGCTAAGGGATAGTGGTTATCATGTGTTCAAATTGGCTGCTGAAAATGGTCATATTAAAGTAGTAGACTCCCTGTGGAAAAAGGCAGAGTCATTTAAAGTACAACATGAAATGCTAGAATTTTGGCATCATCTGGCATTCAAATTGGCTGCTGAAAATGGTCATGATAAGATATTAGATTTTCTGTGGGGCAAGGCAAATTCATCGGGGGTACAATATTCAATGCTGATGACTGGATGTTATAAACCATTCAGATTCGCTGTTAAAGGTGGTTATGATGAAGTAATAGACTCTCTGTGGACAAAGGCAAAACAGTTAGGTATACAGCTTGCAATGCTAAGGGATAATGATTATTATGCGTTCAAATTGGCTGCTGAAAATGGTCATACTGAAGTAGTAAATTCTCTATGGGATGAGGCAGAATCATTAGGGGTGCAACGTGAGATGCTAAAGGCTAATAATTATGAAGCATTCATATTTGCTGCTGAAAATGGTCATACTGAAGTAGTAAATTTTCTATTGAATAAGACAAGCTTATCAGAGGTACAACGCGAAATGTTAAAGTCTGATAGTTATGAAGCATTCAGATTTGCTGCTAAAAATGGTCATACTGAAGTAGTAAATTCTCTATGGGATAAGGCAGTAGGGGTGCAACGTGAGATGCTAAAGGCTAATAATTATGAAGCATTCGTATTAGTTGCAAAAAATGGTCATGATAAGATATTAGATTTTCTGTGGAACAAGACAAGCTTATCAGAGATACAACACGAAATGCTAAAGGCTGGTGGCTATCGTGCATTCAATTTGGCTGCTAAAAATGATCATACTGAAGTAGCAGATTCTCTATGGGATAAGGCAGGATCATTAGAGGTACAACGTGAGATGCTAAAGACTGGTGATTATAAAGCTCTTGCTCTTATAATTACAGGCCGTGAGGGTGTTTATTTTTTAAAAAGATTTCGATCTGCCATTAGTGTTGATAAGGAATCAATAATTTATTCACCCCATATTAGTGGTATTCTCATTCAAAAATGGAAGGAGTGTCTTGAAGCTGTAGCACATCGTGAAAATGAGGAAATGTTCAAATGGGTATGGCAAACTTTTATCCTTCCACTTAGACTTGAAAAAAAACAAGAGATCAGTGAATTTTATCAAGAATTCAAGCAGAATTCTACAGAAGCAGGAGGTTCACCAAAAAGAGCTGAAGAAAGTGTACAAGAAAAGAAAAAAACTACACAACGCAAACGTCGTCATCACCATGGAGATTATAATCGTCATCATGGTCACTTATCACGTAAACCTCTTGCTATAGATTTAAGTAATCAACATGAGGTAGTGGCAAGTAGTAGCGCAAGACCATCTTCATGGATAAATGATTTGTTTAGTTGGGTAAAAGATTCTATAGGAGGGTTGTTTAGTTCTAGAGCTGCTTTACCTGAGGAAACATTAAATACTACAAGCTCCATCTCACAAATTGATGCGCCAATAGATGTAAATGGTACAATAATGTTACTTGATTTATTGATTAGAAAAGTTACAGGTCAAAAGTACATTTCTACAGCAGATCAGCCTATATCTCCACTAGAGGCACAGAGCTATGCATTGAATATTACAAAGGGATTTGAGCGATTATTGAATGAAACAGCCACTAAATCAGGTATATCAGTAAAAAATCTAAGCTTTGATCCTGTGGTAGTACAATCAGCTATAGTTAGGCAAATAGTAAGTGAAAAATTTTCTGAAATATCAAAAACTCTATATTCATTTGCAAAAGAAGCATGTCCAGAATTAAAACAAACTGATAAGTTTCTAGTCCACTTAAGAAGCCAATTAGAAGGGGAAAAAGAAACTGTACTGCTACAACAAAAAATAGAGAAACCTTCTGAAGTCTTAGATCAACAAGTTTCAAGGAAAGTAGAGCTACCTAAGAGGCCTAATACTTTCTTAAATGGAACATCAGTAGTTAAAGGAATAAGCAGTGTGTTAGAGCGATAAATCAAGGAACTATATGGTCTTTCTGCCTGTAACTGCTTGATTTCATTAGAGGAAAGACCTGTAGTTTGCGATATGATGTCAGTAGAGACGCCAGCCTTAAGTAGATTTTTGGCCACAGCTATTTTAGCCTGTTGTTCGCCCTCTGCTATACCTTCAATTTTACCTTTTTGACGGCCGATTTGGATGCCTTCCTGTCTACCTTTTTCTTGACCTAGTCTAAGACCCTCATCAAATTTTTCAGCAAAAGCAGCAATCTCATCCATTATACGTTTTTTCCTTTGCTCATATGCTAGTAATTCTTCTTCTGACCAGTTAAACTTATTCATCTCTTCATAAGCTCGTTTTATTATTACGTCACTACCAACTATCTTATCTAGATCCTCTTCCCTTGTTTCTCCTGCATAACGAAAAAAATAACACCATTTTTCTACTATATTTTCTAGTTGGTCTTCTTTTGTCTTTGTAAATTTTGGTAGTTCTATGAATACAAAGTAAAAATCCTTCAAGTCATGTTCAAAGCTATTTTTATCCAAGATGACATGATTTGATTTGTACTCAGCCTTATCTGGAAAAATAATGCAATCAGCAACAGCAATAAAGATAATTTCCTTGAGATTATGATACTCATCACCTTGATCAGCTTGACTTGAGTAGGCTTTAGCAGCATAATACTGAGCACGCTTTTCGAAGCCTTTGGTCTTAGTGAACTGCATCTCTATGATGTATCTGGAACCTTGAGAGTCCTTACAAAGAACATCGACAATACTCTGCTTTTTGGCGGCAATCTCTGGGTCCAAAATGGTAGCTAAGAATTCAACATCGTGAATAGCGGCTAAGCCAGTAAAGCCTAAAATATCTTTCAAGAAATGAATGAGGATATCTTTATTCTTCTCAGTGCCAAATATTCTTTTGAACGAGTAAGAGTTTAGTGGACTGAGATATTTTCCACTAAACTCTCCTCTAGGAACCGTACTTGAAAGTTTCCCTTCATACGGCTCGAGCCATCTTAAGTCCTTTTCTCGAGAACCGGCAACAGCTTCCTTCAAATATTCTGGCATTTCAAATTCCTTACTAGGATTAACATTAATCATATCTTATCATCCTCATAAAGAGAAGGATTATTTGATCTACGTTTTTCAAAGTAGGCATACCATTCTTTATCGTAGGGATTTGCCTCAGCTTGAATTTTCTTGTGGCGACGAATTGGTACGCTTGTTGCTTGAAAGAGTTCCTTCCACTCAACTGTACCTTTATTCTTAGTCAGCGCTGCAAAGCACCATCTTCTGGCTTCTTTTGTTTTAAAGTATTTCTCCTTAATCCAGCGTAAGCCTTTATTAGGGTGTCTGCGTTTTGACCATTGCCATAAGGCTTTAAAAATCTCAGAATCCACTTTCTCATAAGCTTTTCTTGCGCATATTCCCCTGTGGTAATAGACCCACCCTCGAATTTGAGGTGTGAGCAGTTCTATTACTTTTTCTTGGGTTGCTGCGCAGTTCTTACGAATCAAGCACCGGATGCGCTTCAGAAGTCGGTTTGTACTTTCTGCTGAAGGTTTGATGATTATCTTCCTTTCGTACTGTCTGACCTAGAAAATCAAATCCCTGTTCTACGTGTGTGATCTTGGTTTTTCCTGTGGATAGAGTTAACCCTCTGTCGCTGAGGAAATCCTCTACTAGCCTTTTAACTTTAGTCTCAAGAATTTCTTTTGATTTTCCAGTTACTATGAAGTCATCCGCGTAGCGAATCACGTGCACACCATATTTCTTGCGTTTTCTTGTTCCCGAAATGTTTACTGATAACATTTTCGAAACCATCAAGGGTCAAGTTAGCAAGTACAGGGGAGATAATTCCTCCTTGTGGAGTCCCTGCTATTGTGAAGCGGAACATTTGTTTTTCTATGAACCCAGATTTTAACCATTTGCTGAGAATATTCTTTTCTATTGGAATTGAGCTTTCTAACCAGCAATGGTCTATTTCATCAAAACACTTCTTAATATCCGCCTCTAGGATCCATTGCGATCTGTCGCGTCCCGCCAAAGTTTTGTGGATCTGGCTTATCGCATCAGCAGCTGAGCGATGTTTCCTAAATCCGTATGAGTGTCTATCTCCTATTGTTTCTGCAACAGGATCAAGTCCCATAAGATATAAGGCCTGCATCGCTCGATCTTTCATAGTGGGAATACTAAGAGGTCGCTTGCTGCCTGTAGGTTTGGGGATATAGACTCGTCTCAAAGGTTGAGAGCGATATCCTCGTTGCCTCAGGTTTGCAATTCCTTGAGATTTTGCTGAAGGGCTCTGCCACAACTGGTTGTCAACACCAGCTGTACATTTTCCTTTATTTGAAGTTACGCGTTTTACTGCCAACGCTTTAGCACTAAAACTACGTGTGAGGAGGCGTTGTAAAGTTTTCACTTTATTCCATCTCCTAGCTTTTGTTGCCTGAACAATACGAGCTTGTAGCCTTCTGGTATTTTTTTTACACTGAAACCAGTTAATTTGATTCCAGTGTTCTGCCGTACCGAAAGGTGCACTTACAATTTTACCTGTAACCATCTGCTTTCCTCACTTAAAAGGTTTTACAAACAATCTTGTTCAAGATGACCGTAGTGGACGTCAGTTCTCTTTCGAGCCAGATAACGTTTAAACCTGTATCTCATCCATTACAGATGAGCATTCACTTTTTCCACACTCCCAATCCCACATATCCATCAGTCTTTCTCATGATCAACCTTACTGAGTAAAGAAATTACCCAGAGATATATGGGGTTTCCGTGTTCCACCTATCAAACAACGAGCGGGTTAGGATTGATCTATACACCGGTGGTGTTTATGTTTGCGTATCAGATGCGTTCACGCTGATAACCTACCACATACCTTTTGGTCCAAGCCTGTCAGTGTCTTTGGCTTGTTCGATTTAACGATGCTTACGATCATTCACTTCTGTTATCCATACCGTTTACCCTAGCCCCCGTGCCAACTTGACACTTATAGCATCGTTCCTTCTTCACAGACCGAACTTCTCCTTTTCGGGCGGGTTCATTGTCCTAAACGCTTTGCATAAGACATTACTGTACTTATACAGTTTAGTAGGGTACGAGTGGCAAAACACTCGGTTTAGTCAGTGCTAAACAGTTCAATAGACGACTTTCACGTCACACAAAAGCATAATCATTGCGTGCATCAAGAAATTTAGATAAAGCCATAGGAAATCCACTTAAAAAGCATTAATAATTATACACAATTGTGAAGAAATATTCAACGTTTTTATGCTAAAGTCTATTAAAGTTAGCAAAATTTCAAGAGTTGGGAAAAATTACCTTCATAGATAACCCTAGTATGCACCTTAGACGCCCTTTTGTAGATCTTTTTATCAACTCTTCTATAAGGTAATATTAAAATGCCAACAACATGATTTAGCAGCCTCAAAGATACCTATTTAAAGTGTGAACTTCTTCGCTTGTCATAGCATAGGCATTTAATATACTAGTTCTCAACAAAGGTAACATATGCTAGAAAATTTCTATCTAAAACTTTTAAAATTGCAGGTTATGAAAAAGAATGACCGTTAGCTATACTAATTCTTTAGATCACGAAGTGGGAGAGAAAGTAAGAAGTTGGAGGTTAAAGCGAGGTTATACTCAAAAGGATTTAGCGGAAAAAATCGGCGTAACGTATCAAATAGTACTACAATATGAAAAAGGAACACGAAAAATTTCGATTAAAAAGTTGTGCGCTATAGCAAAGGTGTTATCAATTAATATTACGGATCTTATTCCTGTATCAAATGAAAAAATCTGTTTTGAAGATAAGGGAGAGGAGATATTAAATCTAGTAAGAGAATATAAAAAGATTAATGATCAGGAGTTACGTAGAATGTTTTGTTTGCTAACCAAATTTGTCCAAGTCAGTGAAAAAAGTAGTAGGAAAGCAGAGAAAGTAAAAATTGCAAAGGGTTTGGTTAAAGAAGGAATTTCTGTTGATGTCGTTGCAAAAACAATAGGTCTCTCTGCTGATGAATGTGTTGAAGAAAAAGTTGGTTCTATATACTACCAAATAGGGAAAAAGATAAAAGAATGGAGGCTAGTGAGAGAGTATACTCAAAAAGATTTAGGAGAGAAAATGGCTACAACACGTGACGAAATAAGCAATTATGAGCAAGGAAGGACTGCTATTCCACTGGAAAAATTATATGAGATAGCAGAAACATTATCAATTAGTATTACAAATCTACTAATAGAGGAAGATGAAGGTAGTAAAGTAGTACCTAATTTGATAAAAGAATACAAAAAAATTGAGAGTCAAGAATTACGCTATGCGCTAATAAAATCTCTGCTTGAAGAGATACGGATTTGCGAAGAAAAAGTGAAAAGAGCAGAAAATTGCAAAAGACTTAGTAAAAGAAGGAATTTCTATCGATATTGTGTTACGAACAGTAGTCATCTCTCTAAGCGAAATTCAACAAGTTTAAAATAAAAAAATCAGTATATATTAATATCTTCACCTATTCATGAAAAAATAAGTAAAAAAGATTGAGAAATTGATTTGACTTCACTCGCAAGCTATGGCTTTATGCCAATGCTGATAAAAAAAACAGCAGTAAATATTTAAAAAAGTTTGTTGTTAGTGAAGGGTAAATTATATGAATAAAAGTAAAGAAGAAATCGAATTCAGAATATTAGAAAGCAAAGGAAAAGCACTACTTGATCGTGAAATAATGGAAACGTTTCTAAGTGCAGTACATGAAAGGCCACAAGCTCAAGAAATTGCTAAAAATCTGGTGAATACCTATACAGGAGTAGGAAGGATTTTAGGTCGAGAAATGGATGACCTGAAAGTTATAGAAGGAGTAACTGATTCTGCAGTAGCAATGATTATGTGTGTTAAGGAAACACTAGAAAGGGTACTTGAGGGAAAAGCTCAAGGGAGAGCCAATAATCACTGCCATTAAGTTAAGGGAAAGTGATGGACTGTATTGTAAAATCAGGTAAGATCCACAAATTAAAAGAAGTAATGACATGAGTAAAAAAAAGAATAATCATGTTTATAAAAAATAAATTGATGAGTTTAAACTTTATAAACGCACACAGAGCATCCTCAAAAGACTTCTCACGAAAAAGAAAGCTGCCCTTCATTAATGTATTTCTCCTGATTTTTAGAAAGAGTGTAAAGTCATTACAAGTAATGCTTAATGAGTTTGTTCTGCATACAAGAAAAGATTACACAATTACGGCAAGTGCATTTACTCAAGCAAGAAAGAAGCTAAAGCATACTGCGTTTTCAGAGTTAAATGATGATATAGTTTCCCTATACTACCAAGATCAGGAATTTAAAACCCACCATGGCTTCAGAGTACTTGCATTTGATGCTTCAATACTGATTCTGCCAAAGAGCGACAAAATAATAGGCGAGTTTGGCTCAAGAGCAGTATGGAATGGAATCCAGAGATTTGAAGACTATACAAGTGCAACCTTTGAAGTTTGCTACGATGTGCTAAATAATATTGCAATAAAATCTGTGCTAAGTAGAGGTGACAGCTATGAGGTTGATTTAGCGATCGGTATGCTTGAATCCATAAAATCAGACGATTTGTTAATCTGTGATAGAGGATACGTATCTTATCGATTTCTTGCTGAGCTTACAGGAAGGAAAATCAATTATATAATTCGCTGTCCAAGTTCGTCTTTCAATGAAATAAACGCTATGTTTAAGCCGGAAAGCCCATCTAGTATGGTGGTAGTGTCTACCGCACCTATTAAAGTAGCAAGACAGCTACGAAAGCTAGGATTACCTGATGAGATGAAATTCAGGTTAGTCAAAATAATACTTTCTTCTGGAGAAGTTGAAGTGTTAGTAACATCTCTGTTAGATGAGCAAAGTTTTACAGTCGAAGAGTTTGAGAGATTATATTACTTGCGCTGGGGAGTAGAAACATTTTTTTCTAGGCTGAAGGGAAGATTAAATTTAGAGAATTTCACAGGAAAAAGTATTGAAACTATCAAGCAGGATTTTTGGTCAACTATCTTCATCAGTAATCTAGAAAGTATCATGATAGAAGATGATGAAGAGACATTGAGCGCACAGAATAGTAAACTAAAAAAAAGCATCAATAAATCTGTCTCATTTAATGCGATTAAAAACTTAGCCTTTGATATTTTTTCTACAGAGTCAGACATAGACTGCATTATGGATCGACTATCACAGTTATTTTTGATGAACACTTTAGTGGTAAGAAAAGGGAGAAGAGTTGATCGTCATAAGATATCTGATATTCGTTCACTCAACTACCAGAAAAGAGCTAGAAAACATGTGTTTTAAATTCAAGATATCTTTTCAGTATCATTGCATTAGTACATTCTTTGCAAAATAACCTGCAATTATTACTTTTTTAAATAACTTGCACTTTTCAGACTCCCTTTTCTTAAAAATTCACCCTAGTATTTACCATAATTATCAATCACTTCAAATTTTTTGTCCAATCTTAACTTCTCTTTCCCTTAACTTAATGGCAGTGGAAACGGCCTTCACCTACATAGTACAAAAAAGACGGACATTGATCTAAAAAAGACTCAAACCTTTGTCTGAAACCCTCAAGATCTCCATCCACTAAACTCCTAATAAGTCCATCACCATTACTCATAAAATACTTCTCTATTTACTATGACCAGAAACACCACTCACGCTAGGTGATCCAAGCATGGACTGTGGATTAGAACCATCGAGTGGCGAAGATGCCTTCCCCAGCTCAGAAGGTGATTCTTGCGAGAAAAAACCACTAGTATCAGAGGATTTTAATGTGGATTGCGAATGACTACCAGAGCCATCAAGTGGCAAAGTTGCTTTCTTACTACCACAAGCTTGAGATCGTGGCCGTAAACTATACTGATGACCATCACTTCTAGGAGGTAAAGTTGTTTTCTCTAATTCAGAGAACAATTCTTCTGCCAAGTTACCGTAATCTATACTTTCTTCCATTCCTTCCCTATCGCATAATCTAAGATTTTTTGTTATTATTTTTTTAAAGGACTCAAATTTTTCAGGAAAGCAATCTTTGGCAAATAACATCATATCCAATATTTCTTTCTTCTCTATTTCCCTATCAGACTCATGACTATCTTCTCGCTTCCAATTAATTATTAATCCTCCAAGTACACTCTTTATAGGAACTGTACAATTAGAAATATTAACAGAAGTCTTTCTGTATTCAATAAAGCAGTCACACTTCCAAATTTCCATAATAAGAGATCTAGCTTGAACGCTTGACTCAGGATTTTCCAACATTACATTTGAAAGTGAGTAAAGAAGGAGGTCATACTTATCCTGTGATAATATTTTCTCTGAATGGTCTCTACGTGCTGAAACTTCTTCATAACACCAGCACTGTACTAAATCATGAACTGTATCAAAAAAACACGAATCTATTAATTGAGCAAAAAGGGAATATACTCCTTTATCTTTCTTCGATAATTTCTGTAACAGAGTATCTTTATTAGCTATATTCCTTATACAAAAATCTAAAATAGGAGCGTCTTCCTCGATAGCTTGAACGTGAGACAGAGCAATGATCGCTTCTGTAAGCTTCTTCTCCGCCATATCTTGATTTTCTTTCAAAATTTCTTTATAAAAATATTCTACTCCTTCACTCCACTTAAGTTTTACAGCACTATCAAAACCTTCTGACGCATTACTTGGTTGCTTTAATTCCCCAGATTCTCTATCAATCCAGAAACTTAATACAGGGTCTCTCCTTTTCATCCCATACAGCAGTGAGTTTAATATGTATTTATTATCATCTTTTACAGAATGACCATTACCATCAACTGCATTAGATGAAAAACTTCTTTTATAAGAATCAAATTGCTCCTTAAAGAGAGAAGGAATTTTTTCTACCACACAGTAACTAGAAGCTATCTCATATCTGCGAAGCGGATTATCGATTTCTCCTATTTTCTCTTCAGTCAATCTTTGACCTAAAACAGCATTATTTAATCTTATACCTGACCAGCAATTTTCATCTTGGAAGATATTGTACAAAAATTGCAGCTTATCATCCTTAAAGAACTTTATATTTTCTATATAGGTTTCTACCCATCTTTTAACAGCTAACTTCCTTCCAGCAGCAATGTCATGATCTGTATATTTTATCACGTCTTGTAGCTTTTTAAGTACTTCAGCCTGACGTTTTGTTTCTATTGGCATTTAACCCCTCCATATCATGAAAACAACATTATGGTACTAAATTTATAACTAGATTACAACACTCATATTACTCAAGATAGGCGAATTTAATATACAACTCATTGACCAAATCTGGAGGAATATTTATGAAATTATTGAGTGTTTTCTGGAAATTTTGATTTAACGGAATTTATAACTGCCATTAGGTTGTCTGGAAACTAGTAACTCCAGTTATATGCAATTTTTAACATAATCTTATCAATATTATCCAGATATGATCAGCAAATATGTTGCTTTCCAGAAAAGCTTTGGTAGAATTAGCCGGGAGATTGGTATTAGATTTGACTATGTTAGTTTTTGGGTAATTTCCTATTTCAGTTATGTATACACTTGATGGCAGAGGTAAAATTATGGTCGTAAATACAAAACCCAATCAGCAGGAGGCTGAGGAAAGTCTCTATACCATTTTGGGGTTCAAGGGGCAAGAAGATTTTCAAGGCCAAACGGACAAGATGCTTGGTAGTGATAATAGAAAACTTAAAAAACTACGGGCCAAGCTATTTGGTAAATGTAAGAAGAAAGTACGGATTGATGAAGAAAATAATCAGGCAGCTAAGAAAGTTAATGATCAAATCAAAAAGTCTAAAACTATTGAAAGTAAATTAAGTGATTTACTGGAATTTAAAAAACAGCTCAAAGCTTTCCTGAAAGATCAAGATAATCGCGGTATTGTGTTAAATAAAATCGATTCTGATAGTACTGAACACGTAGTTGAAGTTAGTGATATACATACAAAAAGGCGTGCCAATAAAAGGCTCAGAGAAAATAGAACTCTAACCTCTAATAGAGAAGATTTTGAACAAGCTTTGGGGTATATAGAATTACAAGAAAAAGCTATGGGAATTACACTCGAAGAGCTTGCAGAATACAAGAAACACCGTGTTAAGATTTTTCTGCTAGATCATATTAATTCATCAAGAAGTAAGCATTTTAAGTTGCATTGTGAAGTAGGAGACGCTATAACAATATTATCAAATGATGAGCTGAGAACCTTCTACGATAAAGAAGTAGAGAAGAAAACGTTACAACCAATATTATCTTACGGAGAATGTAAACAAGTGTATGACAAAATGAACCGCGCAAAAAATGAATCTCATGTCGTAATCGAAAAAGAAGAACTTAGAGAGAGTGTTAGAACAGTAATGGGGGTGAAGTGCTTTATGAATGAAAGCAGTAGAGAAAATCAGAAAAGTGGTACTAGTCCAACAGAAACTTCTACAAATTATAGACAAAAGCAAGTTGCCTCCAGTGATAGTAGAACACTCGGTAGTAATGACATGCCTTCACTAGGTAAATCGATTGAGAGTAGCCAAAGTGATTTGTTCGTGCCATTTGAGGCTCCTGTTAATACGAGTACCCCGATTAAACCTACCAATCCATCTAACCTGGTTACCACCGGTGAGGATTATACCAATTATGCAAATCTGAGTGACGAGTTGGGCGTAAGTGGCATAAATAGAATTGTTGAGCCTGTCGAGCTAGTAGCGAATAGTTTGATAAAAATCAAAGAAATCGCGGAACAGCAGAGTAATACTGCACTAAGTGAAGAAGTAATAGTTCTTGAAAGATATGTGAAAGGTTTGATGGGTGTTACAGAAGGAATTATCGTAGATATTGGTGAAAGATTAGTGCAAAATGATTCTAAAAACATGCCTATTGAACCAGGATTGAAGGTATTGAAAGAGATGAATAAATCTTTAGACGACAGGGTTCAAGAGTTACAGAAAGAAGTAGATAGACTTGAAGAAGAGAATAAAGGTTTTCTAGCCAAAAATGATAAACTTAAGGAAAAGCTTGCTACAGCAGAAGAAGAAAAGGAATTGCTATTTGATGAAAAAGAAAAGATACAGGAGGTTATAAATGTCCTCAATGAGAACAATAGACAATTACAGCAAAAAATAAGTGGGTTAGAAGACGATTATAGGTATCTAAGGGCAGAAGAGACAAAAAGAGAAACCAAAGATTCGTGTATACAAGTGGGGAAGGCAGATATACCAGAAGGAAAAGCTGAATTAGGTAAAGACTATGAAAGTAAATTAGTAAAGCTGGAGCAAGAGATAGATGCAAAAGGGAGACGATGTGAGGAATTGCTATTAGAAAATAGTATATTACGAAGCAATTTAGAACAATCAAAGGCAGAGAATAAACGATTAGAAGGCATTGAAGAAAGCTTGAGTATCGATGCCTCACATTTTTGCTCTGGAGAAAATTTGCATAATGAGCTTATTCTAGCTAATGAACAGCCGAAAAATATTGATAGATCAATCCAAGCTAAAATGGAGTCAAAAGTTGCCCCTGAGGTTGTGGATATTAATGTAACACAAGGTTATAGTAAAAGGGTTAGTAACCTATCTCAAGTCCCTGAACAAAGTTCAGCAGTAAAATCTCAATTCTCAGAAGCAAGCGCTCAGAGTAGAAAGCAAATAATTTGTGCCTCTGCTTCTCTTATATTATCTGGAGCATTTGCTATTGGTACAAGTTTAACGATGTCTCATTTAGGAATATCTATTGGACTTGCTTTGGCTGCATTAACTTTCCTTACATTGGGATGTTATTGTTCGTATAAGGCAAGTACGATACTTAGTAATATTAAACCTTATCAAACTGTAAAAATGGTTGATCATGAAGCTGTTTTTATGGCTCCTAGTTTATAACTGTTTGGAAAAAAAATATATTGTTTTACTCCCCCAAAGATTTAGTGAAAAGAGATAAAGGGAAAGATGAGAAGTTCTATCAGCTCTCGGTGCGGCAAATTAATTGCTGACGGTGATATAGAACATTACTTAGTGATCTAGAGGATAGGGAATTGGCGAATAAAGTTCTAGGTGCAGAAGGAGATATAGATGAAGAAAAGACCAAATTTAGTAGAAAAATTAGCAGGATTTCTCTGAGCTCTGTACATGATAGTGAGGGAACAGCAAAGTAGTTGTATTAAGGGATTAGTTTTATGTTCTGAACTCAACTTTTCGGTAGGCTGTAAAAGAGGTAATATCGAGACCTTCCTTTGAGATTCCAGATTATCAAAGTACTCTGCTCTTCTGAAGTTAGTGATGTTAGGATACCTCTGGGTCGCAGTACTAATAACCAGAATTATGGATTAGGATAAAAAAAAGAGTAAATAGTTTATAATTTAAGCGTTTACAATAGAGAAATTAGCATGTACCTAAATTTGAGCAGCAGATATCTTGAAATTACCATCAATTCAGTAAAATTGAAGAGTTTCAATGGTTTGACAATGTAAGGTATTCAAGGGAGTGTTAAATAAACTGCCATTTTAAAATTTGATCAGACTTAGTTAAAAGAGTGGAGATTTTAATGATTTACCTCAAATCTAATTGAGAATTCGCGTTAGAAACAGTTTACTTAACACTTCCCTACAGCCGGTTTTGGCTTTTGTTGTATCTTCCTCTTTGCAAATTAGAAAGGCTCTCTATTTGTAGCTTATCAGCTGTGGTATTCTGTTTAGCAACCAATCTGGTGCTTCTCTGCCTTTTTCCCACTTGGCAAACCTCATCTTTTCTTTTAGATAATACTCTCTATAGGCTTCTATTGGATTACTACATTTATATCGATCAGGTAACGCTTGTGTAAAAGCTTATATATCAGCTGATTGAAAAATTAGCAAATCCTTATTATTATCACACCAATCTATAACTTCTTCAGATTTATGCGTTCTTTTGTATCGCCAGGTGTACTCTTTACATAATTCTTTTCCATATCCTATCAACCAATAAAAATTCCCTTTCGACTGTCTAGCCCATAAAGAGCAAGGATGGTTTTTGTGAGTAAGTTTATATGGAACTTCTATATTTTGGTCTGTAATGCTGACTAAAGGATTTGGCGCTTTTAATGCTATTGAAAAAACACTGCTAAGTAATTGAGCAGTTTCTAATGGCATTTTCACTATATGCTTATCGCATAACATTTGTGCTGCAATTATAGGATTTTCGTCTAATACAAAGATATTCATCCAGAGATAGAATTAACCTAGGCCTTTAACTTCATCAGCCGTAAGACCAGTAGTTTGAGCTATAACATCAATAGAAACCCCTGCTTTAAGTAGATTCTTTGCAACTGCTATTTTAGCTTGCTTTTCACCCTCTGCTCTACCTTTTTCATGGCCGATGAGGATGCCTTCATGAAGTTTTTCTTCAAGGCTAGATAAATAATCATCGGTACGTTTCTTAGCTTGGTCATAAGCAAGACGTTCTTCTTTACTCCAATTATATTGGTTCAGCTCATCATAAGCCCTGCCAATAATTAAATCACTGCCTATTATTTTTTTTAGATCATCTTCACTTGTTTCACCGGCATGTTTAAAAAAATAACACCATTTCTCTATTATATTTTCTAATTGATCTTCTCTTTTTTTAAATTTAGGTAACTCTATAAAAGTAAAACTAAAGTCTTTGAGATCATGTTCAAAAGTTATCTTATCAAAAGTAACATGATCAGACTTATAAGCTAGCTTATTAGGAAACAAGATAAAATCAGCAATGGCAATAAAGATAACGCCTTTAAGATCATGATACTGATCACCTACATCAGCTTGACTTGAGTAGGCCTTAGCGGCATAGTATTGGGCACGTTTTTTAAAGCCAGTAGTTTTAGCGACTTGCATCTCAATTATTGTTTTTATCCCTGTAGAATCAACACAGAGAACATCAACAATGCTTTGCTTTTGAGAGGCAATGACAGGGTCTTGAATGGGACTGAGAAAGGAGACATCTTTAATCTTATTGTCATCGGTAAGACCTAGTATATCATTAAGAAAGTGAATAAGAATATCTTTATTTTTTTCGGTACCAAAGATACGGCGAAAGGCTATATCATTGCGAGCATCAAGAAACTTCGAAAGAGCCATGACAAGTTAACCTAGAAAGCATTAATAATTATACACAATTGTGAAGAAATATTCAACTAAAATTAAACTACAGGAGAGCTTGCCATAAAATTTTGGCCTGGGTTTTTTACAATTATTTCTGTTTTGAAATTAGTGAAGATGCCTAATAGAGATTGATTTTTATTAACATTAAAGCTATATCTTCATCAGACTGAGAGTTGGAGATATGGCAATAATTCTTTTAGACACAAAAACTATAAATCGTATAGCAGCAGGAGAAGTAATAGAAAGGCCAGCGAGTGTAGTAAAGGAATTAGTAGAAAATGCAATAGATGCTGGAAGTTCAGAAATAGAGATCAAAATAGAAAGTGGTGGGCGCAATCTTATAACTGTGACAGATAATGGAAATGGAATAGAAAAGGAAGATTTGGAACTTGCGTTTATGCGCCACGCTACTTCAAAATTAAGCGATAGTGAGTTAATAGAAATCAAGCACCTTGGGTTTAGAGGAGAAGCTTTGCCTTCAATTGCAGCAGTAAGTAGAATGAAATTATCGTCTAAGACAAGTGGAGCAAAGGAAGCATGGTCTATAAGTTATGAGGGAGGAGAAAAAGTAGGAGAGGTTATCCCTTGTTCTTTATTGCAGGGTACATATATTGAAGTTCGTGACTTATTTTTTGCCACACCAAATAGATTAAAATTTCTAAAAACCGAGAGGGCAGAAACACAAGCTATAGTTGATATTGTAAATAACTTAGCAATAATTAATTATAGTATTGGGTTTAATCTCACTTCCGGTAATAAAAAGCTCTTAAAATATGCTAAACAAACTTCATTATCTAACAGATTATGTGAAATAGAAGAAGAGTTTCAGAGCAATTCGCTGGAAGTAAAAGAGGAAGAGGAAGGCATCAAACTTACGGGACACATCTGTAAACCAACTATCAATCTAGGCAATTCAACTCAGGTCTATACGTTTGTTAATGGCAGGCCAATAAAAGACAACCTACTTGTTGGTGCAATTCGATATGCGTATCAAGATTTTATTCCAAGTGGAAAGTATCCTTTTGCAGTACTGCACTTAGAAATACCGTACGACCAAGTAGATGTAAATGTGCATCCAAATAAATCAGAAGTAAGATTTCAGAATAAAAGGTTAATATATGAAATAGTGAGAAGAGGGATAATAAAAGCATTGTCAACGAGGTTTGCAGCAAGTGGTCAAGGTATTGAAGAGGAGCTGATTTTTAATGATAGTAAAAGCCAAGAGCAGATTGATAGTAAAGAGAAAAAAAATCAAAAAGAGTTTTATGAGAAGAGACCAAGTCTTTTAGAAAATCGTCTAATGAAAGAATTCAACACACCAGACGAAAGAAAGCAAAGCTTATCAGGAAGTTTTAAGTATGAAGGTATAGAGAAATCTACACCACAGAAAGGAGTTATGGTTCTAGAAAGAGAGCAAATTGATTTAATAGCGGATCATCCTTTAGGGTATGCACGCTGTCAGGTCTACAATACTTACATTATTGCTGAGGCTGGAGACAGGCTAATTATAGTAGACCAACATGCAGCCCATGAGAGATTGATATACGAGTGCTTAAAGCAAAAATCAAGCATAAAAAGACAAAAACTTCTTCTTCCTGAAATAGTTGAAGTTAAAAACCAAGCTGAAATGGAGATGGTTGAAATGTATAAAGATAAGCTTTTTGAAATGGGTTTTGGTATTAAAATAGAATCAGAAGATAAAGTAAGGGTGAAAGAAATACCTGCAATTTTAGGAACAATAAATGTGAGAGAGATGGTGATGAATATAATTGATAGATTGATGGAGATAGGAGATACTCTACCTATAGAAGAAAAAGTAAACAAGATACTAGCTACCATTGCGTGCCATGGGTCAATTAGAGCTGAAAGGGAAATGAAGTTGGAGGAGATGAATGAGTTGATGAGACAAATGGAAGAAACACCGTATGCTGGGCAATGCAATCACGGAAGACCAACTTACATAGAAATGAAACTAAGTGATATAGAAAAATTATTTGAAAGGAAATGAGTTCAATTTGTCAAAAAGGTTACCAATTAAGTATACGTGATAGCTCTTTTAATTATAGAGTATAAAATGTGAAAAAAGAGAATAATTGCTCTAACTTTTTAGACTACAAAGTAATAGGACAGGAAGTAAGAAATTGGAGGTTAAAGCGAGGTTATACTCAAAAGGATTTAGCGGAAAAAATCGGCGTAACGTATCAAATAGTACTACAATATGAAAAAGGAACACGAAAAATTTCGATTAAAAAGTTGTGCGCTATAGCAAAGGTGTTATCAATTAATATTACGGATCTTATTCCTGTATCAAATGAAAAAATCTGTTTTGAAGATAAGGGAGAGGAGATATTAAATCTAGTAAGAGAATATAAAAAGATTAATGATCAGGAGTTACGTAGAATGTTTTGTTTGCTAACCAAATTTGTCCAAGTCAGTGAAAAAAGTAGTAGGAAAGCAGAGAAAGTAAAAATTGCAAAGGGTTTGGTTAAAGAAGGAATTTCTGTTGATGTCGTTGCAAAAACAATAGGTCTCTCTGCTGATGAATGTGTTGAAGAAAAAGTTGGTTCTATATACTACCAAATAGGGAAAAAGATAAAAGAATGGAGGCTAGTGAGAGAGTATACTCAAAAAGATTTAGGAGAGAAAATGGCTACAACACGTGACGAAATAAGCAATTATGAGCAAGGAAGGACTGCTATTCCACTGGAAAAATTATATGAGATAGCAGAAACATTATCAATTAGTATTACAAATCTACTAATAGAGGAAGATGAAGGTAGTAAAGTAGTACCTAATTTGATAAAAGAATACAAAAAAATTGAGAGTCAAGAATTACGCTATGCGCTAATAAAATCTCTGCTTGAAGAGATACGGATTTGCGAAGAAAAAGTGAAAAGAGCAGAAAATTGCAAAAGACTTAGTAAAAGAAGGAATTTCTATCGATATTGTGTTACGAACAGTAGTCATCTCTCTAAGCGAAATTCAACAAGTTTAAAATAAAAAAATCAGTATATATTAATATCTTCACCTATTCATGAAAAAATAAGTAAAAAAGATTGAGAAATTGATTTGACTTCACTCGCAAGCTATGGCTTTATGCCAATGCTGATAAAAAAAACAGCAGTAAATATTTAAAAAGTTTGTTGTTAGTGAAGGGTAAATTATATGAATAAAAGTAAAGAAGAAATCGAATTCAGAATATTAGAAAGCAAAGGAAAAGCACTACTTGATCGTGAAATAATGGAAACGTTTCTAAGTGCAGTACATGAAAGGCCACAAGCTCAAGAAATTGCTAAAAATCTGGTGAATACCTATACAGGAGTAGGAAGGATTTTAGGTCGAGAAATGGATGACCTGAAAGTCATAGAAGGAGTAACTGATTCTGCAGTGGCAATGATTATGTGTGTTAAGGAAACACTAGAAAGGGTACTGAGAGAAAAGCTCAAAAGTGAGCCAATAATGGACTTACAAGGGCTAGTAGAGTACTTAAACGTAAGTATAGGTCACGCAGAGAGGGAATGTGTAAAAATATTGTATTTGAATAAAAGGCGCCAATTAATCGGAGAAGAATCCTATATTGGTGAAATGGAAAAAGCACCGGTGTACATAAAGGAGATTACAAGAAAGGCATTAATAAAAAATACAACATCAATAATAATGTCACATAACCATCCTGGAGGAAGTTTAGAACCGTCAGAAGAAGATCAAGAAGTAACAAAGAGCTTAGCAGCAGCATGTAGTACTGTAAGCGTTAGATTATTTGATCATATTATCATTACAAGTGCGGGCTATTTTAGCTTTAGAGAAAACGGATTGTTATAGCAGAAAGTATTTGCAAGTTTACTCACTACAATTTATGCTGAGTAATAGAGTGTATAAATTAAGGTTTGTATACTTAAAAAGTATTTTTAATATGAGGTTTATATGACTAGTAAAGATCAGAATAATTTGATGCCATTCTTTAGATACTTTTTCTTTTAATGAGAGTCTTAAATTTGTTGCATGAGCCTTTATTAGTAAGGTTTTAGGTGGACTTTGCACTGTAATTTCATTAACTGTATATACACCCATTGGCAACACATCTGTTTCTCTATAACCTAGAGCAATATTTAATTCATTTGGAATATCTATGTCTTCGTCCCTGTAATCAACATGTACTTCAACTACATCGTCTATTGTCCCAGATTCATCTGTAAGGCGCAATGATATGACTCTATCTTTAATTGATTCACATTTATCTATTATAAAATCTGGCTGCATTTATTCCCAGACCTTTAATTTTGACTTTTGTACTGGTTTCTGAATAGTAGGAAGCTTTATCTTTAATCCTGCAGGCAAAAAGCTTCCGTATTCTGCCAAACCTAAGTTCTCTGCTAGTACTAATTCCACTACTCCATCCGTAAATCCGTAATGTTTCCAGCAAATCAGATCTAGCATTTCTCCTTCTTTGGCTAAGTAATATATAATCATCTATAGCTCTTCAAACTCAAACTAAATTCAACTTTTCTTGGTAGTCCACTAGGTAAAAAATACATCTGCTTTTCTTCTAACCTGGTAATTACGAACTGTCCTAAAATATTACCTAAACTATCTACTAAAACATGTGGTTTTTCAGCTTCTTTCATATTCTTTAATTGATTTAGCCCATTGAGATTATGTAGATAAATCGTTCCTTCTAAATCTATATCTTCTATACCTTGACCGATATTTTGTAATAGTGGCATATTTTCAATACACTCAATTGTGCTCCAACGATTTTCCCTATTATACTTTAAACTTGTTGGAGCAAATTTATACGGGCCAAGAGACAACATTTTAATAAACAGGGTCTATGGTATCAAACAGAACATCACGTGATTTTTCTCTTATCCTTTTTATTACTTCATCAGCAAGGCTGCGAACATCTTGATTTGGTGCTGCTTGTACACTTATGTTGAAATAATTATGTTGAGTTTGGTTAAAGGTTTTATTTTCATATTTGCTTTTTACGTACTCTTTTAGATTTTTCTCATCTACTATAGATTTCTTTTCTGCGATAGCATGTTTAATTTTAACATTATTCCAGCTATTTTTAGAAATTCCTTTCATCACACTATTATTTGATAAAGGATTCCCATTATTAAAAATACTATTTTTAGAAAGTAAATTGCTAGCTTCTCCATCAACTAACGAAATAACAGTTTTTCTCTTCTCAAATTCTTTTATTGGACTATTTTCTGACACTTTCCAAAATACGCTACTAACTGTATCTCCCATCCATGAAAAAGCCTCTCCTATCGGTTTTATGATTGATTTCCAAAAACTAGCAAAAAATTCCTTCACTTTTTGCCAGTGAGTGATAACAAGTGCTGCACCAGTGACAAGTCCAGCAATTAAAAGCCCTATAGGATTACTCATTACAGCAAGCGTTATTGCTCTTAGCCCTGTTATTACTGCAGGAAAAACTGTAGCTGATAAAAATGAAAATGTTGCAATTATTTTTGCCCTTAAACCGAGAACTGTACTTGCTAAAAAAGTAAACCCATAACCTAAGCCTACTACTAAGATTTTCAAACTTATTAAAGCTGCTATAGTTCCCATGATTGCTGTAGTTAAGGTTGGATATTTTTCTGCAAATAAGGCTATGCTCCTAGTTTTTTCTTGTAAAAATTCAGCTATAAATTTTAAAGTAGGCAGCATCACCGAGCCCAGGTTCATACCAACTTCAGCTATTGCATTGCGAAGGAGTCTTAATTTATTGGCTGTAGTGTCTGCACGATTTTTGAATTCTTTTTGCAGAGAGCTTCCATACTTTTCTGTATTAGCCAATAACTTTATTGCATCCTCATACTTATTAAAACTTCCAGCTAATAATGCAATATCATCTTGATATTCCTGACCGAAAAGTTTCATCAGGATTGTAGAACGTTCCTGATTATCCATTTTCTTTAGAGTTTGAAAAAAGTAAAGTAGTGCTTTTTCCCCATTTTCACTTATCCTTTGTACCATTTCTTCTGCGGCTATGCCCGTTTCTTCTAGTGCTTCCTTAAATTCTTTTCCTTGACCTTCAGCAGTTTGAAGTTTTGAAAGTAGTGCATTTATAGCAGTTGCAGCTTTTGCTGGTTGTTTGCCCAAACTAATGAAAGCATTTACTAAGCTACTTGTTTGTTCAAACTTTAATCCAAACTGCTTTGCAGTACCACCAACTATTGCTAGAGCTTCAACCATATCTTTTGCTTTAGCAGCAGTGTTATCTGACAAGTGGTTGATCACATTACCAACGTGTTCCATTTCACTAACATTAATTCCATAAACGTTAGAAAGTTTAGCTATAGAATCTCCTGCTTGTTCTGCAGACATATCAAATGCTGTAGACATTTTTGCCACTGTTTCTGTAAACATAAAAAGATCTTCTTTCTTGATACCAAGTTGACCACCGCTTGCAGCTATTTGTGCTAATTCTGCAGCAGATAATGGTATAGTACGTGACATCTCTTTTAACTTCTTGGCAAATTTATCAGCTTCCTTTGTCTTTTCGTCAAAATCAACTACTTTTTTAACATCAGCCATAGCCGATTCAAAATCAATTGCAACTTTAACTGGAGCTGCAAGCGAAAGGCCTAGCCCAATAGTCTCTATAATTTGTGACTTAAAATGTGCTTTGCTTGCTAAAAAACTTTGGTGACTACGTATTGCAGACCCAAGCTTACCATACTTACCTTTTAGCACTTCAATAGAAGAACCAAGTTTATATTGATCACTTACTAATGACTTAATATTTCTTCCACTTTTCCTTACTTCTTCATTAAATGAATGCAAAGCATCTCTCTTTTTCAAATATGCTTCTTTTGCTTTTGTTGCAGAAAACTTAGCTTTATCAAACTCAGCTTTTAAAGTTTTGCTTGGTTTCTCTATTGCTTTCATTTGTTTAGCTAAAGATTTTACCTGATCCTCAAAACCTTTCCATGACCTTCTGCTAGTTAAAACATCACTACCCAACTGCTTAAACTTTGATACTGATTTTAAAGATGAATCAAGCTTTCTTATATTCTCACCAAGACGAGTAAGTTGACTACTACTGCCTTTTATTACAGCACTGAAACTGCCATCTAAAGCTGCTCCTATTTTTATAGATAACGTTGACATTGTACCTTCCTCGCTGCTTCATGCCATAGGATAAATTCATTAATTTCCATATCAAGCAAAGGCTCAATTCCACTACCAATAATAGAACTGAGCTCGATTACTTCTGACCTTAAATCCTTTGAATAATTGGTGAAAAAAAATCTTTTAATACTTCCTGCACTTTCACATAATCAGCAATATCTAACTCTTCAATCGCTTCTTTTGCAACTGATGTCAGATTGGCAGTCAAAGTTACTTCCTTACTCAAATCACTACCATTAATGCGCTCTACTGCCAAATAGTCTCTAACTTTTGGACGTCTAACGGTAAGTTCTGAGACAGAAATTCCATCAACTGTTATTGGGTTATTAAGTGTTATAGCTTGCATACTTCTCCTGAAAAAGTTAATTAAATAAAAGTCCATATCGGCTTTTACATAACTAATTTTTGTTACTATAGTTTTTGTGTTTGATTAACGATCCTTCATACTAAATTTCTCAATATAAAGATGATAGTAGGGGTTATTTCCCTTCAACTTGAATTAATTCTTGAACCTCATCGACAGAAAGACCTGTACACTTGACAATAGTGTTAATGTCAACATTATTAGTCAACATCGCTTTTGCAACTTCAATCTTTCCTTCAATCTTTCCTTCTTTTTTGGCATCATCAAGTTTTTGAGCAAGAACGGCCTGTTCATCACGAATACGCTTAGTCTCCTGTTCATAGGCTATAAACTCTTTTTCTGACCAGTTAAACCTGTTTAGCTCTTCATACGCTTTTTTGATTATTACGTCACTTCCTGTTATCCTTTCCAATTCTTCTTCACTTGTTTCATCAGCGTACTTAAAAAAATACACCCACTTCTCAACTATATTTAAAAGCTGATCTTCTTTAGTTTTGGAAAATTTAGGCAGTTCAATAAATACAAAGTAAAAATCTTTTAGATCATGTTCATTAGTATCTTCATCCCGAATGGTGTGTTTTGATTTATACTCAGACTTATCAGGAAATAGTATACAATCTGCTATAGCAATAAAGATAATTTCCTTAAGGTCATGGTATTGATCGCCCTTGTCAGCTTGTCTTGAGTAAGCTTTAGCTGCGTAGTATTGGGCACGTTTTTCAAAGCCTTTGGTTTTAGCGACCTGCATCTCAATTATCCATTGCACTCCTGTTGAATCTCTACATAGCACATCAACAATGCTTTGCTTTTTAGATGCGATATCAGGATCTTGAATAGTACTTAAAAACTCTATATCCTGTATTGCATTTTTGCCAGTAAAGCTCAAAATATCATTTAGAAAGTGAATGAGGATATCTTTATTCTTTTCTGTACCAAAGATACGGCGGAATGCTACATCATTCTTAGGGTCGAGAAATTTAGATAAAGCCATAGCACAAATGCCTAAAAAATATTAATAATTATACAGCATTATTAGTAATTTTTCAATAAAAAAGTGGCTGTATGAAAATGCATCCATCTATTCCATTAAATCCCTAAAACCGTTTGCAGCAAGGCCATTTGATCAACACCATTTATCTTTCTAATCATATTTTCAGCATCGATTTCTATTAATTCATTACCACCTATAGTAAGTTTATAGTAATGAGCAGCTACAGTACACTTCAGCGTTGCTTTTTCAGCAGGTTTCCAGCTACCAAAATCAAATTCTTTGAATATGCCCCTAAGGTTGATAATTACTCCTTCAATATCATTACTTCCACTTCCTTGCATTCCTCCACGAAGCGTTAAAGAAACCGAGTTTCCATTTATCAAGCCAAATAGCCGAAAGAGTTCTGTATCGTATTCAGAAAAAGTAAAGTCTGCTTCTAATTTCTCCATGCCCATATCAATATTTATTGGAATATCCATACCACCAGCACGATACTCTTCTGTTTTTATGGTAAGTTTTGGTAGGGTAATTTCATCTATTTTTCCTACATAACCACGACCATCAACAAATATGTTAAAATTCTTTAAAATCTTTGGTAGCATTTCTCTTTCTCCTTTTTACAATATTGGTTATCTAAGGAGAGAAAGTCGCCCTTCTCTCCTCGACTTCAAAACCGGACTTGCAGCTTTCACCACATCCGGCTTCTCTCTAATTTGGTGTCTGTCATACACACTTCTTATGTAAGGAATCATGGCAATGCCCACGCAGCAAGGATAAGTTTTTGATCATATTATTGCACCTATTTTTGTCTTTATGATGTACCTCTAGAATATCATCATTTTTAAACTGAAGCTGACAATATTCACACTTTCTTTGTTGCAACTTCAAAAGTTTTATTACTAATGGTGATTTACCAGGTATTTTACTTAAACGATTTCCCCAATATGTCCAATCCCCATCATATGGAGATTTGGCTCCAAACACTTTGATATACCTTTTAATAGCATGATCTCCATGTTTGATAAGATGCATTCCATTATTTGTCATAAACCTCCAGTTGTCGTTGTTATACTTTCTAAAGTGTTTTTTCTTTATCCAGCGTCTTCCCTTGTAACGATGTCTGTAGACTGCCCATTTCCAAAGTTTTCTAAACATTATATTATCCACCGAATGAAATATTTTGCTTGAAACTACTGCAATGTAATATTGACACCATCCCCTAATGATTGGGTTTAGGTCTCTTATTACAGCTTCTTGAGGTGCTCCACGCATTTCTCTCATCTTATGTTTAATAAGTAATGTATGCTGTTTCACAGAATTACGACTTGGTTTAATTAGTAATTTATATGTTCTCTTATTTCTTTTTGGATACTGTCGTATCGTAAATCCAAGAAAATCAAAACCTGGCTTTAATCCGTTTAAAGGTTTAATCGTGTGAGAAACTCTTGTTTTTGAAGGTTTTAATTCTAGCCCAATGATTTTTAACCATTCCTCAACTAGGATTTTTGCCTTCATTATAATTTCTTCACTTTCATGTATGATGACAAAGTCGTCGGCATAGAAAACCACACTCATAATTTTTTGTGCATCTCTATGTGCCATTGCTCTACCTTTCTTTTTCGCATATTGAAAAAGATCGCCCTTAAGTTCCTTTCTAATATGTTGTTCCACTCCGTGTAATGCTATACATGCAAGTAATGGTGAAATTGTACCCCCTTGGATTGTACCACGCTTAGTGGGTTGGAATTCGTTATTTTCCATAACTCCTGCTTTTAACCATCCTCTTATTATTCTTGTTAAACTTGGAGTGGTATTGAGTTTCTTCAGCAGTGCATTATGTTCAATATTATCAAAGCAACCAGAAATATCAGCATCTAAGATAAATGCCGTTTTCTGCTTAATGGCATTAAATATCGCTCCTATTGCATCATGGCATGATCTACCAGGTCTAAAACCATACGTGTTCGGCTCAAATTTTGCTTCCCATTCAGGTTCCAACGCCATTTTTACAAGTGTTTGTTTCGCTCTGCACGATATAGTGGGAATACCAAGTGGGCGACGCTCCAATGGCTTACCAGGTTTTGGGATCCAGATTCGTCTTGATGGTTTTGCTTTTTCTCTTAAATCCATAGAGTATGCTAATTGCATTCTTTCTTTTTGGTTGAGACTAGCCTTTCCGTCAATACCTGCTGTCTTTTTTCCTCTATTATCCTGTGTTACCCTCCTAACAGCAAGCATTCTTGCACTTGTTGATTTAAGTAATAATCTCTGAAGATTATGCATCTTTTTGATGTCATTACATTTAGAAGCTCGGTAAATTCGTTTTTGTAGCTTAAATGAAGATTTCTCCAGCTTTCGCCAGGGAGTTTCATTCCATTCATACCTAACATTTTGTTGGCTCATAACATATTCACTACTATTCACAACTTTACCTTCCAAATTACAGTGTCTACGTCTGCATATCCTAAATATTACTTTAGGCATTAGCTTCTTAGACAATCCCTCCACACAAAAACTTACGGCTGGCTACCTGTTTATTACCCTTATTCAGAATAATAAAAGATTCTGTGTGGTTACTCCGTTCCATAAAACCGTTTCATGTTAGACTTAGGTTCTTACTCTCTGCCGAGAGATTGGAAACGTCTTGATCAGACACAGCGATTCTAATCATCCATTTTCTCCATACCTTTTGGTCTATGCGTATCAACCTTACTCCGCATATTCTCATTCACGACAGTTCAAGCATAAGTTCCTCTCGTAACCATATCTAACTCTTCTCGAAGGGATTTATTGTAAGGTTCAATATTACCTCCTTTTAGTCCATACTTGCATTCTAAAAAGTTGCCAATTCTCCAGAATGTGGACTATGATTTCAGTCAGACGTTATAGCGGATGGAATTTAATCATCACGATTTCATGACTCATGGATCGTACCACCACTCACCAGGTGTGACCTAAAAGTAATCTGTTCTGCTGGATATGGTGGTGTAAACTCGAAGTCAAAATACACTTTCCCGCTTGCAATGTTTGCTGGTGTATTGAGTTCTGGTGTTGCATAACATTTTCCGCTAATAATCGCCCCTTGTGCCTTTAAACTTGCTAGATAAGAATTCACCCCCTCAACCACATCATCTATATAAGTTTTTGTGATATTGCGATCAACTGCCCATAAATGAGCTCGAAGTAAACTATCGTTAATTAAATCTGCAGTACGCCTCACTGACAAAAAAGCCCATTTTGAGTCATTTGAACATGTTCTATTTCCCCAAAGCCTATAGCCATTTTGATGAATTATCGTTGTTACTTCATTTTCATTTAAATGGTTTGCTCTACAATTTGTATTACCGAGCGTAGAATCAATAGGCCTGCTTGTTCCAACAATACCATTTATCTCTTTATTTGAAGGCGAGTGCCAGAATCCTTGTTCGCTATCTACTTTCGCTATTAAACCAGCTACAAATGAACTTGGAGGCAAAATTTCTTCTTTTCCTTCAGTAAATACCTTAACCCAAGGATCAACGATGTAAACTCTTGAGCTGCCTACACCTTTTCTCCACTTGATTGCTTCTTCATCATTGGTATTTGGTCCATCTGCTACTATTATGCTCCTCAGCTTTTCTGCTACTCCCATCAAAGCTGCTACTACTGGGTTTTTAGATTCAGGCAATTGATGAGTAAACTGAGGTGCAATTAGTATTCTAGGTAGCACATGAACTATACTTTCACTACTGAGAAATGCCTCAATTCCCTGATATTCTCCAGTTTCTTCGTCAACTCCACCAATTATATTTTGAATAGTTTCACTTTCTTTGAGCTTTGGATCGCTGTTTTCACTTTCTTCAACTCTAATTACTACTATTGTTGCACCAATTTGGGAAAATATTCCGTTTATTGCAGAAGGTAAACTGCCACTCTTTCCAAGTTTTGCTGCTTCTTTTAAGCTTCCTGCTATTAGTACTGGTTTATTCAGTGGAAATTTTTGCTCATCAGCTTCAGGTGCAGTACCAATTACACCTATCACTGATGATTTAGCTGTGCGTACTACCTTGGCCCCTGAGGTTACCTCAATAACATTTACACCATGTAAAAATTGTTCTGGCATTTTTTTCCTTGTACGCTGATTTTTGAAAAGAATTTAACTTTCTAGGTTTTGCATTTTTTGTTTACAATCATCTAGCAAAGTTTGCAGCTCTTCTTTACTTTTAGCTTCACCGATTTCCCTTTCAGCTATATCCACCAATTCTTCACATTTGATTATTGCTTTTTTCGCTCTTTCTACTTTGTCCTGGATTAGTTTAGCCATTTCAACTATTGAAATTCCTCGTACTTTTGCTAAAGGCTCTATAATTTCTGCATCTTTCTTATTTATAGATTCTGGCGCTGCTAAAATGTTTTCTGCGGCTTTTGCTTGTATTTGATACGACTTAGACTTCTGATGAGAATGTCCTGTGTATTGGTTAGTATAGTTATCATAATAAGCACGAAGATTAGAAAGTGCAGAAAACTTCGCATTTTGCAATAATTCCAGCTCAATATCTTCCTTATTCCTTTCAACAATTTTCTCTCCTTCTGTTAAACAATAACTCTTTTGCCAATTAAAATTCTTTGGCGCTTCATACCAATTTTCACCCTCTGGTTTATTTTTAAGCGTTGTTGTTTCTACTTGTTTGTTATTTTCAAAACGTATGTAAATGCTCACAGTTTTTCTCCCTATTTGATTTACTACCAAATCTCATGTGTGCTAGATAACCCAGGACATTGCCAAGCTCTTAGTGTTCTCTCTACATCTACCTCAAGTTCTGTGGTCAGAAAATTACTACGTATGTTACATATTCCCCACTGGATAAATTGGCTATAGATATACACATTACCTGAAAGCATACCTTCACTAACTTTTCCTCTGCTATCTAGATAAGATGATGTATACAGTAACACTGCAACTGTTTTTCCTGCTGGAATTTCTACATTTCCAGATCCAGCAAATCTGCTACTCGAACTCGTGTATTGGTAAACATTTTTCCATGTTATTTTTGAAATCCTCGATTTATTGGTATTATCAGGTGTTCCCACAAATGCTCCTGCTCCTTCGTATCCTGAACTCCAATAAGATGTACCAACAAAGTTTAATGTTCTTGTTATATCACTACTTGTGGTATTTTTTACAAACATTACTCCCAGTGCAGCATATGGATAGTAATATATTGAATCATGACTACTCGAAAAACTGTTTGTGTATAACTCTCCGTAAATAAATGTTCCTTTATTTCCCTCTATAAAACTGAGTTGTCTTGGCCGATAAAAACTAACGTAATCTGTATCGTATGTATGGCTACCTGCAAGTAGTTGCAACATGTAGTCGGTTTTTGTTATATCACTACTCCACTTTCCAAGCTCTGTCATAAAAGTTCCGCGGCCAAAATAATTATTTTTTCTGCCAAGTACACCAAATAAGAAAGGTAATGCTCCAGGTTCAACCATGTTGCGCTTTCTTATTTCTTGTGTAAGCGACACTTTCAGCTCATCATCTCTAGTTTTTATCTCGTTTGTAAGGGATGTTTTTAATTGGTTATCACGAGTTTCTATTTCCCTAATAATTGATGAGCCAGATGGTACATTATTAACAGCACGAAAATCTTCTACTAAACCTTTAAGACCATCTTTATGACTGTTGCTAATACTATTTATTGCTGCAATATTGACATTCTTTCTCGTATCAAGTAGTGATAAATTTGTTGTTCCTTTTTCATCAATTCTCTTTAATAACTGCTTCTCTGATTCAGAGATCACTGCTAAAGAACTAGCTTTTTTATTATCCAGATCAGTTAAGTGTTTTTTTGCACTATCAAGAAGTTCTTTTAGCTTACCATCAGTCATCTGCACAATTTCAGACACTGCACTTTTGTCGACTATCAATTCCAATGCTTTAGCAAGATATGCTAGTTGATCTGGTGTACTATTTGCTGCTAAATCCTTAAGTCTTCCTTGTAGTGCATCAATTATTTCTTTTATTGTGGTCATTTGTACAACGTTGGAAATAGCTTTTTTATCTGCTATCAATTCCAGCGATTTTGCAAGATATGCCAATTGATAAGGTGTGCTACTTGCTGCTAAATCCTTTATCCTTTGGTATATTGCTTCTTTCATTCCCAAAAATTCAAAAAAGTTTCAAATCTAAATCGTTCAAAATTATTTTTAAGTTCCTCTTCTCTTTCACTCATATCTTCATCTATCTTTTCTATGGCTCTGCGTATACGTACTACATCTTGAGCAGCAATGTTCTCTGGATGCGGCAAAGGATATCCTCGTTTAGTTTCATCATTTGGCATTTCTATGTTACAATCACTCTTAAATTTTTCACTCTTGGACGATAAACAACCGTTCCGCTAAGCACTAATTTTACCCTTGTCTCATTACCATTAAAATTTGATAGCACGTGAGTTCTTTCCACCCAGTTGTCTCCTATTGGTTTTCCCGTTGTTAAATTTACTAATTGCCATTCTCCCACGTTTTTCTCTACATAAGTTTTAACGTCTGCAGTACCGGGTATCAATGCATCGTAGGTAATTGTTATCTTAGTGTTAGAGCCGGCGGTAATGCTCCTGGTGACATAATCTCCTTCTTCCCTTATATTTCCCAGAACTAGCTGTAACCCAGGATATAACACTGGACTTTTTTCTTGCCCTCCTTTTAGGCTTGCTTTTACCGTTAGCTCTCCAGATAATCTTTCACGCAGTGCAAGCGGCAAATTATCAGACAAAAAGTTTTCTCTTCCCTCTTCATCTGTTAAAACAAATTCCACATTGGTATCAAATGCTACTTTTTCGACGTTCGTCAAAACAATTAAATCTGAAGTATTGTTTGCTGTAACTTTGCCCAGATCAACAACGTGAGAATTTTCGCTAAATTTTGCAGCTAGTAGTCGAAACGTTAAATCTAAATTTTGATGTGGAGTCCAAGTACTTGCATTGCTCGATGAAAGTAGTACTCCTACTTGATAAGGCTGACTGGTTACCCAACGGCTGTTTACTGCATCGTATTTGCCAAGTTCTGCTACTTTGACCGCATTTTCCCCGTCATCGGTAAGTAAAACTATCGCATATTCCTGCCCTCCATGGCAAAACACTGGCGACCATTCTATACGTGTTGCTGTGCCATCTATCTTTATATTTTTTGGCTCAATATAACTTTCAGCAATGACAGTCTGCGAGGGCATTCCCACTGCTGTTTCTCTAATCTGTACAACAACACGTTTTTTGCCTTTATTTACAAACCATAGCTCCACGCCTACTATGTGCCTACTTTCATTTAGCGTAAATGTTTGCGCTAACTCGTCTTGCTGCGATAACTCTTCTTCTTTCCTCTATGGTAATTGTTTTTTTACCAGTATAAGTTGCCTCTCCATAGCTTCCTTTATCCCCATAAAACTGTACTAATTTGGTACCTGCTGGAATATTTGCTGGTACTTTCACCTTTCCCTGTAATTTTCCCTGATTGTTAGCTGTGAGCATGTTTTTATGCAGTAGGCTGAATGACGATACCATCGAACTTCACCTCCTTAAGCTTCTCACTTGGCTCAAAACCTTCAATTTCAAAATTCTGTACTGCTTCTCTCATAAATTCAGCTTCGTATGAAGTACTTGACAGCAATTCTGTTGTTTCTTTAACATTAAATACCCTGGTTATTGGACTTTTCCAATTCGTGGTAACCTCCGTCCAGTGATCAATGTTTTTATTTAGAGTAATTTGAACCGGTACTGGGTCAAAAGCTTGATATGGATTAATCTTTTCTCCTTTAGTCTGTAAAAGCTGCTCAAGCACTGGCTCAAGTTCATACGGCAATAAATAAGGTTCTTTACCTCTTTCAACATCAATAATTTCTACTTCTATCGGTAAAATTAATTCCTTGTTTACTATCGCTGCAGACTGCGAAATTCCTTGATCGCGCATATCATCATCAAAGAATGAATCAACAAATACTCCTTTTTTGGTGGTAGGTTCTCTTGAATTTGCATCACTGCGTAGACGTTCCTCTGCAACCAGCGCATAAAGATCATTTATTCCTTTTTTCATTGCTTCAAGCTCATTCATCGGTACAGCATGAATAGCATTATTCACTATTTTTACCCCTTCTTTTTCTCCGTTTTTCCATGTCTGATGAATGTAGCAGAGCAAAAGTTGTCCGCTAGGTGCTTTAGGCATTGATGGTCGCCAAGGGTGAGCTATACCTTTTATTCTCCTTACTGCTCCTTTGCTATCGATAGTAATTAAATCATAGCGTGGCATTTTCCAGGTGTAATCAATCAGAACCAAGCTGTTATCAACTGCTCCTTTTACTTTACATCCCTCTTCGCTTATATCTTCAGGGCTTATATGAGTGCGGCAGCGATAGGTTATCAGGTAACTACTTCCAGGAGCTGGTTCTTTACCAGGTAATGACCAATCAACGTTTCCTGCGTTTAGTTTGTAATCTATACTATTTTCATAAATAACATTGCCTTGTTTAACTTGAATAATCTCAAGTACTGCAGAGTCAGGTATCGGATCAACAGCTCCTGAATATGAACCATGAGTAATGGTAATGGTTTTTTGAACAGTTATATCTACTTTTTTAATTTCACTTATTGGAAAATCATTAACCTTCAGTTCCATTACTCTTTGGCTATTTGGCTGAAAAGTATGTGGTTCTGATTCAACTGATTTTATATCCGGATCTTCATCAAAAGAAACACGAATACTGTGAGGAAGTTCAATCTCATAGCCATCAACATGAGCTTTGCCCTCATTAATCACAAATATTTTTTTTCCTCCTTCTCCCTCTTCCTTTTGCAGGAACATTACTTCAAGACCATTTACGACGTAGGAACCATTTGCTTCTTTGTCATAACTAGCAAGAGCAGTAGTTACTATGTTTGCTTGTGGAGGTGGTGAATGTTCTATTAATACTCCATTTTCAATGTTATAGATTGGATAAAACTCTCCTTCAGAAAAACGTGGAGAAAGACCTTCTGCTTGATAACCCCAAATGGTGGAAACTTTAAGCCTTGCAGCTCCTACTTCCTGATAGTTTCTTGTACCAACAGCAGGATCACGAAGGTTTTCATCCTCAAGTTCTGTAATCGTAGATTCTACATAATAAACACCTATGCGAACTGTGGTACTCAGTGGAATAACAAATTCTTCTTTTTCAACTTTTCTAACTGCACCGCGCAGATAGATTTTTCCTCCCTCAAGTGTAGCTTTACCAGTTTTTGCATCTATAATACAATTGCTTCCCGTTATAACATCACCATCACGAAATATTGCATCACCTATGCCTTTAAGCTTAGAAAGAGCATACTCCTGAGTCTCATTTAATTCTGCAGACTGTAGACCTCTTCCTGCAAGGAACAAACTTTTCGTACTCTTTGTCAGGATTAAAGCGGTTATAATAGGCGTTTAAAGTCATTTTATTCTAAAAGGTTACAACAAATGAAAAAGTTTCCCGGGTGGCAGCAGTTCTGATAAGCGGCACTGTATGCTCAAGGACCAATAAAATTCCAGGATCTTCTATATCTTGTGGTTCAAAATATCTCTGTCCTTCAGGTAATCCTTCTTTTATTTTAGTACCAACCATAACCCCTAATTCCCTTATCACTTGATTTGCTGCGTCCGTGAAATCGAAAGTAAATTTAAGATAGAGATTATTAGTTGGTACATTTGAGGGCCTAAACCTTCCAGAAGGAGTTACAAGTTCGCCGTTTTCATCACCTGTGCAGAAAAGCACTTCATCCGCAGTACGTCTGCCAAGTTCATTGAGCAGCTTTTCAGAAGTTATCAGCTCTGGTGGTGTGCTTTCAGTATACTCTATGGTAACTGTACTACCTGCCGCAATGGAGCTATTTTCCGTACGTTTAATTACACCAGTACTGCTATCAACTGTATAGTCAACACTTGGCTGATGCATTGTTTGTCCTGTAACAACCTTCACATCTTTAATAGGTTGATGATCAAGTTTTATTTCACCCTTAACGAAAGTTTTTTCTACTTTATGGCTACTTCCATAGCTTCCATCACCACTTCCCCAAGCAAGATGTAGAGATTGCTCTTTTATACTTGCGGCTATTGCTGCTCGACCTGATTGTGTGAGTATTGACATTAATTACCTTATTTCATAGCAAAGCAATTGCTTCAAATACCAATTGTTAACTCAAGCCCCCTTATATATATAAGTTCAACTTTTTTCAGAAATGTGTTCACTTTTTTTTGCAATTCTTTTTTTTATAATAAGTTTTTATTGACTAATCTTTAATCTACTTTAGACATAATATACTTACTTTTAGATATATGATAACTAATAGAGAATTTTGGGAAAGTAGTTTAGAAATGCCAGTATCCTTTTTGCTTAAGGACTTTCAAAATCCAAGTTTACGTGAAAGTTGGCTTGATTCTCTTTCTGGTAGACAATTAAGTGTGATCTTTAACCATTATTTTCAGAATAAGCAAAATAGGCAATTATTTAAAGACCACGAAAAATGCGATGATATTTCAACTCAGCAAAAACGCAAGATGCTTATTAAAATTTCTGAATCTCTGTTTGATTATTATTTAGTCAATCGTTTTAGTCGTGCAAAATCAGAAACAACTATAGCTGAAGTAGCACAGTCTGTATTAGGCCAAGATCTTCTGAAGTCATTTCTGCTACAAAATAACAAATATGACAAAAAGTCCTTGTTGTTCACTCTCTTTATAACTAATCGTAACTTACTAAAACAAATTTTCTGCTTTAATCAAGTACAGAAAAAAGGGTTTTTACCTTTCGTATTAAAAAATCCTCCAAGACAAAAGTCCACTTCATTTAAGAATTTTTTATCAGAAAGTACAATACAGGAAATATTAAAACAGCATGATCTCTCAGAAAATGATAGTTTTGAAAGTCAGTTTCAAGAACTCTTTTACTACCAAAATAGTATTTACTTATTTATACGACGTGCTAGTAAAGATAAAGATTTTGTGATAAGTTTAAATAAAGTAATACATGGTTATAAGCCTGATTGGATCATTTTTGATTTTTCTTCTAATGCTAATCAAGTACATTTATCCACTAAAAATATTAAACACGGTTTAAAAATAGCAAATAGTATTGTCAGCCTTTATTTTGCTCTTGAATGCTCTTTTGTCAGTTTACATAGCCAAAACACAGTGGCACAAGTACGTACCTTCCTATGTTCATGTATACCAAAATCAGGACTTGATGATATTAGCATATGTGAACTTAAACTTACTTTAGCTAAACCACAGACCTTTATTACATTAAATACAAATGAAGTTGAAAAGTGGTTGAACATATTAGAACCTTCAGTTGGTAGTGTGTTACACGAGGTTTCCCTTATTCAATATGTGAAGGTGATATTTAAAAACAAAAAGGTTACTTTATCCTTTCGAGTACAGGACTCAAGCTATATAGCAATTAACTACTCAGAGCACGTACTTGATAAAAAAGAACGTGAAGATTTTAAGTTGTTGTTTAGGAATACGTATGGACTTACCATCTTGTCAAAAGCACAATACTACTGTCTATCGGCAAATAATTACTAACCTGCTTGAGTGGAATACTTCTCATGATTCACCTAGTCAGGATTTTTTAGAAGTTGCACAATACTTATCAAGCCTTGGGTTTTTAAGTTTAAGAGAATATTATTTTATAGTCTGTGCTAATGATACAGATGATTCTGATTTTCGTGTAATAGATTCTTTCTGTAACAATAGGCTAGAAATCGCAAGTGATTACGATGAGGAATATGATGACCCAATAATGTGTGACCTATGTAATCGTGATATCCTGCCTGATACCTATGAGAAGCAACGTTACCATTCTCTAGAGATAAATGTTAATCATTTGAAAGTTATTGAATGGTTTGAAGAACAATTGGCAAATTTGAACATCACTTCGAATAAAGTAGCAACAGGGGTTTATTATGTTATTGTTGGCACAAGCCTTGTCAGCTTAATTATTCCGGATTATTGTTCTGATAAATCATATCTAACTTTAGATAAGCTCAAAACTAATCCTACTGTTTTGATCAGTTTCAATGAAAAAAACCTTAAACCATTGTTAAACCTGTACATTATTCCCATGGCCGATTTAATTTGTGGATATCGAACTTTAAATGAAATATTAAATGAAACAGTTGAAAAAGGAGTACCAAAGTTATTACCTAACGTTTCTTTTCAGGCGCTAAATTGCTATCCTTATATTCCACTACAACAAACCAAACTAGCAACTCAAGAAAAGATTCTGCAATTACGAATCAAAAACGGTGGCATTTATATCAATGACATAGAGATTGTCAATAAGCAATCTAAGTTAGGAATGAATATCTTTTTTGTTCTTCTTGAACAATTCTGGTGCGATTTTAAAGAAGGCATTTCTCCAGGGCAACATAAAGCATTAACTATTGAACAAATTGCAGATTACCTGGGAAATATTTCCGATGCTGAACAACAAATTCGTAAACCGATAAATAGAATGCAAAGAACCATGGTAGATAAGTTAGCTATAACCTTAGGCATGAATGTAAAAAGAGATGATATTATTCAAACTCTACCATGGTCTGGAATAGGTATCAAGGAATATGGCTATAGACTTAATCCTTCCACTCTCAGCCTTAAGAAGTAGCACAAGTGCTGCGCCACTGGCTATTTACTTTGCTAATCTGCATAGCTGGAATAGATTCACCATTCCTCAGTTCAAATATCAATTTGTGTTGCTCATTATCTTTCATCATCATCACGCCTGAAGTATATAAACTCCTTAAGGCAGAAGCACCGCTGAAACTTTGAAATGGCTCTTCTGACAATGATCTCTTTGATACCTTTTTGGTATTGTGCGTTAAGATAATACCACATCTAGGGTTTGTCATCGCTCGTAACTTTTCAACTCTATCTTTTAAAAAACAGAACATGGAGCTATTGCTATTCTCTTCTTTGTATTTATTAAAATCAAAAATACTGCGCAGCGTATCTATAGCAATAATATCTACTTCTTTTACGTTTAATGTTTTTGCCATAATATTACCGATTTTTTCTACTCCTTCAGAATCTAAAAGTAGCTTTGTCTTTGGAGTAATAATTAAATTTTCTGATACTAATTCTAAAGATTTTTCATCAAATTCCAGTTGTTGCAACCGCTCCTTAATGTAGTGATACTCAATATCAGTTTGAAGATAGAATATTTTCAATGGTTTAGCTGGAACCATGCCTAAAAATGGTAATCCTGCAGACATATATGCTAACCAAGAGAGTAAGAGGTCAGTTTTCCCTACTTTTGGTGCTCCTCCTAGTAATAGCATTCCTCCAGGCGTTAAAATCCTTGGTGAAATTATGTCTTTTGGTAATGGAGATTTATCTTTTAAATATTGTCTAGCTGGAAATGCCTGTATATTCTTTTGGTTTGATGCAAATAGTTGTTTCACATCTATCCCTTCTTCATACCCCTCAGGTATACTGTGCAATATCCCTAAATTAGCTAGTTCAGCAGCAATCTTTTCAGCATATTTTTCATCCTTATCTGGCAAAATTATTACCTACTTACCTATTAATATAGACCAATCCGTTTCACTGATAGATCCATATATACCAAGCATCACAGTTGTTGCCATAATTCCGTGCTCTATTAAGGCTTCAGCTCTTTTCTCTCCTTTTACTATTACTAGCTCATTGGACCTAATAATACCAGGTATGTTATATAGTGGTTTTAAGCCCTTGCCAGAAGTTTTCGGATACCAAACATGTCTGTAATTGTTTCTGTAGAGATATGCATATGCTATCACTTTGTTATTCTCGTCAAGATAACTATATCTTGCAGTTATATGTTTATTGAGCCATTTGTTTATAACTCCAGAAAGTCCAGCTTTATCAGCAACTAAACTCCAAAGTGTGACAATATTACCATTGTTTCCACTATTTAGGCCATACCAGCTTCCTATCTTACCGCCTGCAACTTCAACTATAATTTGGTCTCCACCGATATTTCCAATATAGAATTTCTTCTTGAAAAATTTACCGCCAGGCAGTAAATAAAATAAACATGCTTTGATGTTATGCAGTAGTAAAAATTCCATTTCTCCAGTAATACAAAATTCCATAAGTCCTCCAATTCTAAAAGACACAATTTAAAATGGCACCCAATCAACTTCAGGTTGCTCTGGGATAATAACCGTAGCAATCTTGTTTTTTTCTCCATATCGATCAGCTTCAATACCAACTTTTGCAGTAAACTCTAACCCGTTAAAATCAGCTATAGAGTTGACTTTTCTAGCAATAGCTGCTTTTTCTGAAGTGTCATTTGAATGAATGTTCCGTGCTGACTCCAAAATACTTCTAAGCATAGAACGACCAGATTCTCCCCAAGTATCTTCTCCTTCAACGCTTGCTTTGCCACTTTTAATGCCAATTACTTGAAAAATCTTACGTTTTGCATATAGACCTTCAGTGACAGTAAATTCAGCGTTTAAATAGATGCTGCCAGTAGTGTAGCTTTTCGTGAACCAATTTTCATAACCTCCAGGCTTTATTGCCATTTTTACCTTGACTGTTGTACCTTTCGGTATTAAACTGCTCTGCAGTTTCGCGTTATTAAAATCAGTTAAAAAATCTGTTAGCATATTGTTCCCTATAAATTAAGTAAAAAAAAGAATCAACTCCATTGGTCTACAAGTTTCCAACGACCATTTATCTTATCGACAAGCTTGCTTGCCACACGTTCACCATTTCGCAGCTCAAAGACTATTTGACGGGTAGTGCTTTCTTCATCATAAGCAAACATCACCATGCCAGTGCTATAAAATCCACGTAAAGATCCAGCACCACTTAGGCCTTGAAATGGATCTTCTTCCAGCATCTTTTTGGACAGTTTTTTTGTGTGGTGGGTGAGGATTATACCTGCATCTGGATTAATAATGTTCCTCAGTCTTTCAAGCGTTTTTTGCAAAAAGAATAGCATAGCGCTGTTGTCATTTTCATTACCATATTCACTTGAGTTAAAAATGTTACGAAGAGGATCAATCGCAATAATATCAGGTTTGAAACGCTCTTTAACAACATTTTTAATTTCATCTATTTCTTCACTACTAAATGATAATTGCACTCTTGGCGTGATAATTAAGTTATTGGCAGCTACATTCAAAAGTTCGTTATCCAGTTGAAGTTGTTGCAACCGTTCTTTCATATATTCATACTCAATTTCAGTTTGCATGTAGAAGATTTTCAAAGGTCTACTTGGTGTCATACCGAGAAATGATCTACCAGCAGCCATGTAAACAAGCCAAGAGATCAAAAAGTCACTTTTTCCGATTTTAGGTGGGCCACCTAGTACTAACAAACCTCTTTTAGTTAGAATTCTAGGGGAAATTATATCTTCTGGTATTGGCGTTTGATCACTTAAATACTCCTTTACGCTGAAAAAAGGAATTTTTTGACCGATATTGAAAAAGCTTTGTTCCATAATAATTTCTTCAATTTTTAATTAAACAGCAAAGTTTTGGCTTTAATTTTCGCAAGTAATTTACCCAGATGCGGCTCTTCAACCATATTAAGGCAACCACTTCGATCTTTAGCAGGGTATCCCCAAGAATTAATGGTATGACAGACAAATGAACGTACTTCTGTGCCATTATCTTTCTTAATTCCAACCATGCTGATCACCTCATCAACAATGCCTGGAATCTCACTAGCGGTTTTAGCTCCTTCACATTGAGGTAGCCAAATTGGACGATTGCAGTCATCAAGATATTGACCTAATGTTCCAACTATGATAGTGTCTTTGTCTCTGATATGTTGAAATTGATTGAGCCAAGCCATCATCTCTTGAGCAAGTAATGTCCGGTAGAGATCATAACTTTAAATCCTCCTATTAGGTTTAACTGCTACGATCCCCCCAACAGAACCGTACTTGCGAATTTCCCGCATACGGCTCTTCAGTGTAGCATTCACAGCATCTTTGATTACTGCTATCTGATTTAGTTTTCCTTGCATCATATTCCAACCTCTGTTGTGTTGGTGTAACAATCCCTAAACCAGTTACTATACCGCTGATCGCTTCCCCTTGTTTCCCACACTCTGAGTACTATCAATCAGTCCGACTTCCTTTGTATCTTCCGTTAGTTCTTGCCTTTGTTGACTTGTTCCAACGTACCTTAATAGGAATACAAAGGATCTCCCAAGTTTACGTAAACTCCATCTCAATACATGACACGGCCTCAGATCCCGATAGAGTGAGTGATAACTTGCCTTGTCGTTATCCTTCATACTGTCTTCCACTATATGGAAAGTGTCGACCTCCATGATGTTGGCAATTTCGGAACTCAATACCTTCACTTTCGTTGCACCCTGTATTGTCCATTCCATTAGCTTTACTACGTTCGTTACCTTACGCAGCATAATGGTTTGTTCTAGGCTGTTGGCTAGACTTTGCCTAGGTTGACCAACTGAATTTTACGCACTTTGCTTGGCGCACCCATAGGCAGCTCTCATATCCTGTTTTCCCGATCTCTCAGAAAAAGCTTCAGGTTGCATTTTTGCCCATAATAGACATAAACGTGAAGCAACGGTTATACTGTCCACAAAGATGCATCGGTATTTAGAAACTTCAGAAAGAAGATTTTTATACTTACCAGATACATGTTCATGGTGTCTTTGGCTGTATGCTTGATCAGACCTCAGCGCAGGATTAGGCCCACCAATAAGACAAGCAATATCTCTGGCCTCATTCCAAGTGCGCATATTGATAGAATCCCCTTTCCAGTCTTGTACAGCTAAAAGTCCTGCTTCAAAATCAAGACAAAGTGTTGGTTCATTCAAAGTTTTAAGCAGACTGGTTTTGCCGATTCCATAAGGTCCAAAGATTACTACCTTTACACCTGTTACTATTTTTACCCTTTCTTTGCTGTTTATTATTTTTAAAGTCATATATCGCGGCCCTCCTATAAGAGTTATACTAGAACTGTTACTTGTTGTTTGATTTGCTAAAAAAAATTTTTTATGTGCCGTCTTATTCGTTGCAAAGTGTTATAAACTGTTGTGCGTGGTATTCCATTTATTTCAGCTATTTCTGGAACACTGAAAAATTCCAGTTGTCTGCATAGTACTTGCCATTCTTGGGGTAGTGTTGAGATAACATCGTTCACATCAATACGAGTTGTGATTTCAGTGATAAAACGACATCTATCATCAACTACTTCATGTAGATCATCAGGATCAACATAGAATATACCTTGTCTGCCACCACGTTTTTTACAGAGTTGCTTATTGATTAAATTAATAGCTCTACACTTAACAAGTTGACATACAAAGGTAGAAAAAGAGCTTCTACTTTCGTCATATTTCTCAATAGCAGGCCAAATCATACAGAAAAGTTCTTGCTCAATATCTTCAAGACTGTCATGCGCAAAACACTTTAAGTTCTTTATACATTTTGCGTAATGTCTAACGTACTTGACAATTATGGGATCAATTCCTGAGTAAGAATTCTTTGATTTCATTAAAGCTCCTTGAATAATTAACTATCAAGGATGACCTTTATAGACGGTTAATTGCAGGTTCGGAGAAATTTAAATAATTGCGATACGATTTTAACCTATTGATATTCGCTTGCTTTTTTTTGAGAATAGTTGCGGTAGCATTTAAAATAATGTTGATGTAAACATTAGCCTTCAAAACTTGAATAACTCTTATGTAAGGTTGTTTATGGTTTTATTATGAATATCGATTCTAAATCTTTAAATGATAAAGCAGAACTATTGCTTAACATAAGATCTTGCCTTTTTTACCTTTTACCAAGAGGAACTTTCCGTGGAGATAAGTTTTACGTAGGTGATGTGCATGGTAATAAAGGAAAAAGTCTGGTAGTAGAATTAAGTGGCAGTAGAGCTGGGTTATGGAATGATTTTGCAACTGGAGAAGGTGGTGACATTATCGACCTTTGGGCAGCTGTGCATAGAAAGAATGCAAGGACAGAGTTTCCTGAGGTAATAGCTTCAATAAGTGAATGGCTCGGAAATAATAAAAAATACAGAGAGAAACAATATGTTGATGAAGACTTCGAGAAATTTATTACCCACAGTTGGAATTATTATGATGAAAATGGCCAGGTCATTGTAAAAGTTTACCGTTCTGATCCTCCTGGAAAGAAAAAAGTATACAAGCCTTTTGATGTCAAACAATCTAAGTTTGCAGCACCAGAGATAAGGCCACTCTACAACATTCCAGAAATCTTAAAGTCTGATAAAGTTATTCTGGTTGAAGGAGAAAAATGTGCAGAAGCGCTGATAGAACAAGGAATTGTAGCTACAACAACAATGTCAGGAGCAAATGCACCTATTGAGAAGACAGATTGGACTCCACTTAAAGGTAAACACGTTGTTATATGGCCAGATAATGATGAAGCAGGTAAACGATATGCTGAAAATGCTGCAAAAAAGCTTTTAGAGATCGGAGTTGCATCACTTGTTATTCTTAATATTCCACAAAATAAAACAAAAGGCTGGGATGCTGCTGATTGTGTGTTAGAAGGAATAAGAGCTTCTGAGTTTATTGAAAGGAGGTTAAAAAAATGATAAACTCAATATTTTAGATTGGAATCTCAGCCGTTATTTAGGTGAAGTACCAACACAAAAGTTCCTAGTTGAAGGGTTATTTCCTTTAGGCGTTACTTCAATAGTAGCTGCTATGGGAGATACAGGCAAAGGAATGCTACTACTTGATTTAGCTCTCAAAGTTGCAAGTGATACAGATCAGATCTGTGGTTTTGGTTCGCTTGTAAAAGAACACGGATCAGTGGTAATTTTTTCAGCAGAAGATGATGCAGATGAGATACATCGTCGCTTAGAACGTCTTGATCCTGAAGGTAATAGAGCAAAGTACCAGGATCGTGTATTTATTGTACCTATGCCAAACACAGGAGGACCATTTTCTATAATAAAAACCAATACGCGTGGTAAATGTCCTGAAACTTCAGAAAAATTTGAAGGTATTAGCGAACAATTAAATGCAATTGAAAATTTAAAACTGATTATTTTTGATCCATTAGTATCGTTTGTTCATGCTGATATAAATTCAGATCCAGAACTTGGGTGGTATTCAACAGGATTGCTTGCAAGTTTGGCAACTGAAACAGGAGCGACTGTAATTGCTGCACATCATATGAGAAAACCTAAATGTGGATCAATTACAACCGTAGAACAAGCAAGAGATGCAATAAGAGGTACAACTGCACTTGTTGATGGAGTTAGATGCTCTTTTGCATTATGGCCTGCACCAGTAGAGCATCAAAATTCAGTGTGTAATACACTAAAGCTTGAAAGAACTCATAGTAAAATTTATCAGGGAGCAGTGGTTAAGTCCAATGGGGCAGCAGACAGAAGTGTAAGAACTTATTCACTACATTAAACTTTCAGCCCACGAAGGCCATCCATTTACGCATACAGGTGGTCCTGGAGTTTTCAAGCAACGGCATAAATTACCACCCATGTTTCATAATGCTAGCAGACATAAACTTGAACGTTTAGTACAGAGTTTGCTAAATGAAAATAAGATAGTAAAAGGTATGGCTGCAGATTCAAAAGAAGATAAGTGGCTTGATGTTCCAACTGGTCCTTTTGCAAGAGGTGAAGGTAAATTTAAGCTGGGTGCAGGGAAATTCAAAGTTGCTAATAGTCTTTAAAAACAGTTTACAGCCATCAGCATAAATCTGCTATAATAAAAGGTTAATTACAAACTTGAAAAAACTTTTATTAAAAAAATGGGTCATACAAAAAGCATTTAAGCTAAACTGGGAATACAAATTTCGCAACTATAGGCAAGCTTGATGTATTTCATTACTTTGGCTAGGCCGATCTGAGTTTTATAGTTTCCGTGATTTCCGGCAAAATTTCAAAATAAGGAAACAGAAATATAATACACCTAAACCATTGAAATTCATTATTTTTATCCATTTAATATCTATAAGACTTTATCTTTCCAGTTCCAAAAGACTTAATGAATCAGATCGCCATAAAACCCGCTACAGTAGCTAGCTTTCCACTTTCCGAAAATCTTATATATTATTATAATATGTAAATAACACTATACATATATATATACTAATGACAAATAATAATAAACAATATGAAAATATAATGAGGTTAACTAGAATTAAAGTAATGCTTAGGGAGTGAAGAAAAAAGAAGTTAGGGGAACTGGAAAGGCCTTAAAATATTCATAAATACAAGAAATAGCTTTTAATGCGGATTTAAAACGATTCTATGACTTTAGGGTACAATTATACCACCAAGACCTAAGTTGCTTACGTAGAATAGCTTAAAACTCAATTACAAGGGACTTCTAAATTATTTTCTACTTTAAATTTTTACTTGTTATAAAAAAACTTCATTTTAGTTTATCACGTCTTTTATTCGTTGTAAAATATTTTTTCAAACAGGCAAAGTAGTCGTCAACTGATGTTTGAATTACGTATGCTATTCCATCAAAATATAAATCAATAACTGCTGGCATATCAGAGGCTTATAAATATGGTCATAAGTTAGATGCAGAACGGTCTCGTAGGTATTCTACAATTGATTTATACGGAAGGGACGTCTATATACAATAAATTCGCTCTGTCAGGCATTTGGGAATAAAGCAGGTCTTGGTAGTCAACATTCGATCCGTGAACTTATTGATACTTCAGCTACAAAAGGCTATATAAAATTTAATAGAGAAGGTAAAAATGGAGCAAGAACTAGATATGGGGTGCCTTGTGTTGCAGGCATGGAAAAGAAAAGTAAGGTATTTGATCATCAGCTGAATAAAGAAGTGACAATTTATGAAAGGATTTTACCGACCGATTATAAATCACTGGAGAATGGTAGCGTCTTACCAGTTGAAAATCCGAATACTTGGGTTTATCATAGCATCTGCAATTAATAAAGTTTTCATAGAAACTATGAGTTACTTCAGTCTTCGGATTTGCTCAGTTTGTCTTCAGAATTTGCTTAGTCTATGTAGACTGAATTTAGTAAAGGTGAAAGAAATGCGAGATTTTCAACAACTTAGAGGGATTATCGAATTTTATAGCTGCAGACTGAGTAATAGGGAAAAAGTTCAGGAATATAGAGGGTTTTGTTCAACTCTCAGTTTTCAGAATAACTCCTATTATTATATAATAATAATATAGTAGTATGACTTTAAAACATACTACTTGTACCTAACCTTTGCAACTAAAATAAATATAATTTCTTAAAATTAAAGGAAGTCAGAAAAATAGGTGCAAATAACTTAATCAACAAAAACTCTATGTACAATTGAAGTGTATAACTTTAAGTTTTCGTAGTTAAACTAGAAATTTGAGTCTAATGCTTTGAATTTTTTTAGAGAAGGTAAAAACACATTTTTAAGCTAGTTGTTAATTTAGGATGGTTTTATCTAAGCTTATAACAGACCTTGAAGCTCAAATAAAAGCTATTCTTTAATCACCGCAGAGGAAAGAAAATTTTTCAAAAAAACTGTTAACGCAAAGTGGAGACGAAGATTTAAATTTTGGGTTTTATGTCTCCATGTTGATGGGCAAAGCTAGAGCTGTACCTTTTAACGTTTATACTCTGGCTTTAAAAAATAGTGCCTTTTACCCCAAACTTTTATTTATTAAAAAACTGTAGTTGCAAAGAAAATTTCTGAAACCTAAAGAACAAATGGATTTTTTTATGATTTCTTTACCTTTACAAGATTCAGCCCTAAGCTTTTACACTTTTTTGATCAAGACTTTTCTTTTCTTCCACCAATTTATCAAAGTCTGACTTATATGACTTATCCTGTGTTTTTCTAAATACCTCATATTCTTTTGTAGCTAGGGCAATTGCTACTTCATGAGAGGTTTTGCCATAATTCTGTAATATATCTTGCTCATTAAATCTTAAAAATGCATCGAGTTTCTCTTTCCAATCCTTCATATACATTACTTTACCCCTGGCAGCTTGAAACTCTGCGTAATCTATATACATATTTACTATTCTGTTTAGCTGAGCAATTTCATTTTTATCTAAATAGTTTTTTGCTACTTGCGTGTCAGAAAGAAAGATTTTTCCCTTAGACCCCTTACGCCAATTTGTTAATCCCATATTAGGTTTACTTCTATCCACTCTGTTAGCAATAATTTCTGCTGCTGTATTTCCAGTAATAGCAAAATGCAATTTATTCTGCACTATAGCAAAGAAATTTTTTGTTTCAGTTGAACAGCTTGCATAGTCTACTGAAGTTGCATAAATGTCTGTGATTTTCTGATAAGCCATACGCTCACTTGCACGAATTTCTCTAATTTCTTCAAGCAACTCATCAAAAAACCGAGTGTCAAATCTAGAGCCATTTTTAAATCTATTGCTATCAATCACGAAACCTTTGAAAATATACTTCTTTAGCTTATCAGTTGCCCATGTACGAAAAGCAGCACCACGCTCTGAATTGACACGATAACCAACTGATATCACAGCCTCTAAATTGTAGAAAACCACATCACGTTTTACTTCTCTTTCTCCCTCTTTTTGAACTATCGAGGATTCCTCGGTAGTTGAGTTTTTATCTAGTTCTTTACATAGATAAATGTTCTTTAGGTGCAATGAAATATTATCAGTTGAACAGCCAAATAACTCAGCCATATGTTTCTGAGTAAGCCATAGATTTTCATTTTCAAATCTAACTTCAATACATACCTTTCCATCATCTGTTTCATAGAATAAAATTTCATTATGATTCCTGTTCATACACTTCCTTTAACACCCTTTAAAAAGCAAATAAAAAGTACTACTAATGATTAGATTGATATAAGTAAACTTACAGGTAAGTTTAACATCGTTTTTATTCATTGTAAAGAAAAAATTTGTATGAAGGAGAAAACTCACTTTGCAACAGCTTTCATAAATTCCTTGTATCTCTCATCTTTTTTTATTGAGTGTTCCCAGAAAACCTTTAAATTAGCTGATAGCAAGAGAAACAAAGTGTTTGCTAAGTTGCGTAATTGAGAAGAAATAACTTAACTAAAACAAAAAATTTTAGTGCAAATCAAATTTCTGACCTCATTTCTAGTATATATCTGTTAAGAGGTGGTTGAAAGAGCTACTATAACGTAGACAACCTCGACCCACATACTTCTTAGGGGTAGCACATGATTCTTGGATTTCCGTTGTTGGCCAATAAAAAAACTATAAACCGCTTTTTGATAGTACATTTTGACAGAACCAAACGATATTTAGTGCTACTTATAGTTTTAAATAATAGCAAATGCTAACACTAGACCTCGGCAAACAAACAGGCTGGGCTATTCTCAAAGACGGAGTAATTCAAAGTGGCAGTGAAAACTTTCATGGTAGCCGTTTCAGTGGAGGTGGCATGCATTTTTTGAGTTTTCGCAATTGGCTTAATTCCTTGGAGCATAAGTTCACTGCGGTTTATTTTGAAGAAGTAAGAAGACATCTTGGAACTGATGCAGCGCATTGCTACGGTGGTTTCCTTGCCGTTCTCTCTGCTTGGTGTGAGGAGAACAATATTCCCTACCAAGGTGTTAATGTTAAAACTATCAAACGCTTTATAGCTGGTAATGGTAATGCAAGCAAAAATGAAGTTATTGAAGCGATACGTGAAAAAGGTTTTTCACCTCGAGATGATAACGAAGCAGATGCTTTGGCATTAATGTTCTACGTTAATAATTTTAGTAAAGATTTTAATATGCTAGATAGCACATAGGAAGTGGGTCCTTTCGGCCAGGCTGGCGGGTTTGGTGGGTTCGACCCCAGGCCTTCTCTAGCGTCAGATATATTTTGAATATTAACTTTTTAATTATTAAGATATGAATTTAGCAATCCACTACTATCCTACTCGAAACCTAGTTGAATATGAGCGTAACCCACGTAAAAATGACGATGTGGTCAACAGAATGTGTGCTTCTATTCGAGAATTTGGCTTTCGTATTCCAATAGTTGCAAAAAGCGATGGCACTGTGGTTGATGGTCATTTAAGACTTAAAGCAGCAAGAAAACTTGGTATGGAGAGTATTCCAGTGGTTTTAAGTGATAATTTAAACGAACCACAAACTAAAGCTTTTCGATTACTGGCAAATCAATCAGCTAATTGGGCAAAGTGGGATGATGAGCTTTTGAAAGTAGAAATTCAAGAGTTAGAAGATTTACAGTTTGATCTTAAAATGACAGGATTTGAATTAGAAAAAGTTCAACATTTCCTTGATGATTTAGATAGTGAAAAAGAAGATCTTTCTGACTTAGCTATTGATGACAAAAAAGTAACAAAACCAGGTGATCTTTGGATTTTAGGTGATCATCGAATCTATTGTGGTGATAGCTCTGTAGTTGAATCATATAAAGCGCTGTTAGATGATAAAATGGCAGATATTACTGTGTGTGATCCTCCATATAATGTTGATTATGGTAGCAGTCAGGAGAGAGAAGATAAAAAAATATTAAATGATAATCAAGGTGAAAAGTACGAACTTTTTCTCTACGACATCTGTTCCAATATTTTAGCATATACGAAGGGAGCAATTTACATCTGCATATCATCATCAGAGTTTTCAACGTTGCAAAAAGCATTTGAGGAGGCAGGAGGAAAATGGTCAACATTTATCATTTGGGCAAAGAATCACTTTACGCTAGGCAGATCAGATTATCAAAGACAATACGAAGCAATGCTCTACGGTTGGAAAAGCGGTAATAAACGTGAGTGGCATGGCGGTAGAAATCAAAGCGATCTGTGGTTTTATGATAAGCCAACACACAATACACTACATCCAATGATGAAGCCAGTAGAGCTAATGGAGAGAGCAATAGTAAACAGCAGCAGACCAGGAGACATAGTACTTGATCCATTTAGCGGTTCTGGAAGTACACTGATTGCATGTGAGAGAACAGAAAGAATTTGCAGAACAATAGAGCTAATTAGCGGCTCTGGAAGTACACTGATTGCATGTGAGAGAACAGGAAGAATTTGCAGAACAATAGAGCTAAATTTGTAGATGTAACCATAAAACGTTGGCAAGTGTACACAGGTAGGGAAGCAATTCTTTCTGGTGCTGGTAAAACTTTTTCAGAGATTCAAGAAGAAAAACAGTAAGAAAAAAGTGGAAAAGATAACGCAAACAGAAATTTAGTAAGCCTTGGTAGTTGTAATATTAATTTACTGGTATATACCGTATTTTAATGAGTTTAGCGTAACAAATAACTTTGGATTAAATGTGGTGTACTCAATGAATCAAGAAAAGACGTTAGCTGGAGTAGTAACGTCGCAAACAAATAATGAAGCATCGTTTTCTGAAGAAGTAGAAAATAATGTTTCAAATTCTACACTATCTGTTAAGGAGAGAATTGAATTGTTTGAAAAAGGTACGAAGCAAACACCTATTATTAAGGAGAAACATATGAAGCAAACTTGCGGTAGTCACGATCTGAAGCAGTGCAACACTGAATACAAAGCAGCTTTTTCAAATGTGATTAGTAATGGTAGTGATGGCAGTATTACACTAGGAATGGACGAGGCAGGTGCTGATCAATTTGATGCACTTTCAGTGTTGGATAAGAGTGAAGATACAGAGGATGAATTTAATGCAGTTTGTGAGGCAAATGGAATAGAATATAACCGTCCGTATTCTCTTGATCAGTTTGAGGCAGCATCCAACACATCTTCCAACCCCAAAATAGACAATACAAAAGAAATGCAAAAAGAGGAAGAGGATAAAGAATTAGGAGATAAACCAAAGCCGTTACCTAGGAATGGAATGTTAGAGAAGGACAATATTAGAAATGTAGCTCCACCTTCACCTAGAACAGCAGAAAATCATCGGTTGAGTATTATTCAGAATATTGCACCACCAAAGCTACCACATTCTTCTTTCCAATTAAATGGAGAAAAATGTGATGAGCAAGAAGCTATAGGAGAACCTATGTATGCAACTATAGACAAAAATAAAAAATTCTCGAAAAGAGGTTTAGATGGTGAAATAAACGATCAAAGTCCGGAGATGGAAAAGTCAAATTCTGAAGAAACATCAATTAAGAAAGGATCAGAAGATATAATTGGTGAACCTGTAGATCTGAATACAAAATTTTTAAAAAAGAGTTTGGAAGGAAGTGATAGTGGAATAGACAATAGAAGTGCAGAGATGACAAGATCAAATTCTCAAGTAACAGAAATGAGTGAGTCTTGTGGCAATCAAGGATGGGAGAATATGTCATTAAATCATGATAGTCCAGTTACACTTTCAACTAGCTCATCAGAAAAAAGTGATAATGAAGAAACCCCGTTAATTAAAAAAGAAAAGAAAACAAATAGAATTTTGCCAAGAGTAAAATATGCAGTGCAGCAGAAGGAATTTATAATTTTCGGTATAGCTGCTGTTGCACTTAGCGTTTCTGCAGCTTTGGTATATTTACAGGATAAAGCACAATTTATTGCATTTTTTGCAAACAGTGTCATCTATGTAACTATACCAATTCTAGCTGTTGCATTATTGGTTGCAATTAGTCCGATATTTTGTGGAATAAAGCAATTTAGAGATACTGAAGAGTGTCAAATAGGGAGAAAGAATGCGAATGAAACTTTGAATCAGGTGCGAGAGTATCAATCAAAAGATAAAGTAATAAAATCAGTCAAACTGGAATACGGCAATGGTACTCATTCGCATTTTACACTTAACGCTTGGGAGGGTAAGAACAACTTCATTAATATTGACGACAAAGTCATTAGTAGAAGAAATAAAGTAGAATCAGTAATCAAAGATAGGCCATTATTTACAGCATTATTAAGCAGTTTGGTTGCTGCAAATATAGTATTGCCTTTATTACTGTATGTAGAAGGTGGTATTAATAGTGTACAGAAGTTTTACCAGAACGCTTTGATTAATAACGTAGGGTTATCACTACTTATAGGCTCGAGTATACTTGCACTATCAGTGATATTCCTTGGAGTACATTACTACAGAAAAACAAATTGCACAAATCTTGTATATTGTGAGGAAAGAATTGAACCAGAAAAAGTTAATGGAAAGTTCATTGAGGAAATAAAGGAAGCAAGGACAAAAGTGCTTGAAGAAAACCATAGTAAAGATGCCAAATGCAGCAGTTTAACGCTAGAGCAAGTAGTGGTTGAATCTCATAACTACAAAGATGCAATTTATAGTATTAGTTGAAAATGGCCAAATTTCACTATGTAAAAAGAAAGCAGCTATAAACCGGAGTACTTCGCTCTATATTAGTAAAATATCTCTAAGACGCCGGCAAGTATAAACAGGTAGGAAATTGCTGATACTGGCAAAACCTTTTCAGAGATTCAAGAAAATTCGTAGAAACAAGAGAGAGGAGAAAAAAAAGTGAAAATCACACAAACAGAATGGGCAAGAGAGATAGGAGTATCAAAGCAATATGTCTGTTATTTAGTAAAAAAAGGAATAGTTGAGTTGGAGGATGGTTTGATCAATAGAGAACAAGCAAATGAAGCGGTGGCAGCAATAAGAGATCCAAGTCAGCCACTTAGGAGGAAAAATCCAGAAAACGAAAATACAAATAACCTTTCTACAATGTTGCTAAAAACTAGAATAAAAAATGAAATGGAGCGAGGAAGGTTGCTAGAAGCAAAGGCAAAAGCTGAAATAGGAGAACTTGTAGCAGTAGAGGAAGTAAAAAGTGAGGCATTTAACGTAGCAAGAGTTGTACGTAATAATTTGCTTAATGTTCCAAATAGAGTTTCAGCACTGCTTGCATCACTGAGTGACACTGAAAAAATTCACGAGACGCTAACTGAAGAGATTACAAACTCATTACAAGAATTATCTAATACTAAATTTCAAATATAAAAAAGATTTTGAATACAAAATGGCTGATAACTTAAGTTTAGAGTTAATAAAGTGTTTAATCAATCAACCTGGATTAGATGTTAATGTCAGAGGGTTAAACGGAAAAACTCCACTGCATTGCGCTATAGAGTTTAAGCATGGTAAATTTGTTACTCACGAAGAAGAACATTAATCCTTTTGTGGAAGATAATGAAGGTTCTTGATTACGCCAAAGAAGGGAAAAAAGCAGAAATATTACAAGCACTAATTAATAACAAGTACGGGTCAGAACAAGATAGCTTACTTCATTTAGCTGCAATGATAGGTGAAATTAATGCAGTGAGATATTTGATCAGAAAAGGTATTGACGTTAATGTACGAAATGCTTTGCATCATACGCCATTACATCTAGCAGCAGGCATAGGACATGGAAATGTTGTCAAAATTTTAGTAAAAGAAGGAAACGCTGAAATTGATGTCTTTGATGCACGAACCAATGCACTATGCAGTTAATAATAAAAAGTTGGAGATAGTAAAGTTACTGCTGAAGCTTGGAGCAGATGTGAATAGTGCACGCATGGGACAAAACTCAATACCTGTTCATATAGCTGTAAGTAATACTAATTACGATGAAAGAGACTTATGTCTTGATATCCTCAAATGCTTAATAAAGGAGCCTAATGCTCAAGTCAATTTGCAAGACTATGAAAATAGAACACCACTACATTACGCTGAAAGACTTAAAACAATAGAGGTCTTACTAACGCGAGAAGATATAGATCCTCTGGTAAAAGACGATAGCGGCAAGACACCATTTGATTACGCTAAACCTGAGATAAAGAAGGCTTTAATGAGTAATAAATACGGTTCTAAAAAGAATAGTCTACTCCATTTAGCTGCACAAAAAGGAGTTGTAGATACAATTTTAAAAGAAGAAATCGATATTGATATTGTAAATAATAAAGGTCTATCACCGATTTACCTTGCTGCAGAAAAAGGACATTTACATGCAGTAAAATTACTACTGAAAAAAGGAGCAAATTATACACCTGTTTTGCACTTAGCAATCAAATCAAATAATTTGGAGTTACTTAAAGTTTTATTTACTGAAAAAAAATGGGTCATTGCTCTGCAGAGATACCGTTGTTAATTTTCCAACCATTCATAATAAATATATAGCACAGAGAGAAATAGCAGATAAAAGGATGAAAAAGCATAATAATATTATCTGCATCTATATTACAGTCAGCGCAATAGCAGTAGCAGTATATATAGGGTTAATAACAACAACAATAAGCAATGCGATCATTTTTGCAACAATAACAGGGGTATTTGCGCTTGTTATAGCAATAATCATAAGTGAGATGAGCAAAAGATATATAGAAAACGAATTTCAGAAAAAGATGTTTATGGAACTGGAGGAGTGTAGTTCTACTGTTAATGATTTTGAGATAGAACCAATTATGAGTAGATGCAGACAATGATATACGCAACATCTTTTTCTGAAGGTTTAAGACCAGATCCGCAACTTAAAGTATCAGAGTGGGCAAATGAATATCGAGTTTTAGCGCCAACTGCAGCATCAGAGCCAGGTAAATGGAGAACAGAGAGAACGCCATATCTTAAAGAAATCATGATCTCCATCCTCGCCAGCAGAAAAAGTAGTATTCATGAAAGGAGCGCAGATTGGAGGAACAGAAGCAGGAAATAATTGGATAGGCTATATCATAGATCAAACACCAGGTCCAATGTTAGTTGTGCAGCCAACAGTTGAAATGGGAAAACGTTGGTCAAAGGGAAGATTTGCACCACTGATTGAAAGTACACCATGTTTAAAAAGTAAAGTAAAAGACCCAAGGTCAAGAGACTCAGGCAATACTGTACAAAGTAAGGAATTTCCAGGTGGAATAGTAGTAATAACTGGAGCAAATAGCAGTGTGGGACTTCGCTCTATGCCAGTAAAGTATCTCTTTCTTGATGAGATAGATGCATATCCAGGAGATTCAGGAGGAGAAGGAGATCCAGTACTACTCAGTATTGCACGAACTAATACATTTGCACGGCGAAAGATTTTTTTAGTATCAACACCAACGATTCATGGAATAAGCAGAATTGAGAAAGAATTTGAAGCAACAGATAAGAGATATTTTTTTGTACCATGTCCGCATTGTAATTACTATCAAGTTCTAAAGTGGTCACAAATAAAATGGGAAGATAAAAATCCAAATACAGCACACTATATATGTATAGAATGTGGTAAAAAGATAGAAAATCATCAAAAAACAGAGATGCTTGAGCGTGGAGAATGGAGGCCTACTAATAGAGTAAAAGGTGAGAAAAAAGGATTTCATCTTTCAAGTCCAGTTGGCTGGTATAGTTGGACTCAAGCAGTAGAATGCATGCAAAAGAAAGTGAACAATTACTAAAAGTTTGGATAAATACCACACTTGGAGAAACCTGGGTAGATAAAGGAGAAGTACCAGACTGGAAGCAATTATTTAACAGGAGAGAATTTTTTCAGATTGGCACAGTACCAAAAGGCGAAGTAATCCTCACAGCAGGAGTAGGTGTCCAAAAAGATCGTCTAGAGGTGGAAGTTGTAGCATGGGGAAAAAGTCGTGAAAGTTGGTCAATAGACTACCGAGTATTTGAAGGAGATACAGGAGGTGGAGAAGTATGGGGAAAACTCTCTGAGCTCTTAAATCATCATTTTATCGGTAAAAATGGGCTTGAATACATGATAAGCATGATGGCAGTAGATGCAGGGTATGCAACACAGGAAGTTTACAATTGGGTAAGAGGTCATCAAGGCTCTGGAAGAGTAATGGCAGTGAAAGGTGTAAATAAAGCCCTAGTGCCACTTAGCAGCCCAAGTAGAGTAAGTTGGAGGGCAAAAGCTGAAAAGAGGAATAAAGCTCTGGCCAGTAGGAGTATCGATATTAAAGTCAGAGCTTTTTCAATTACTTAATGTTTTAAAAGAAGGTGAAGAAGCTCCAGCAGGATATTGTCACTTTCCGGAGTATGCACCTGAATATTTTAAACAGCTAACAGCAGAGCAATTAGTCAGCAAGGTAGTAAAAGGATACACTAAACAAGAGTGGCAAAAGGTAAGAGAAAGAAATGAAGTACTGGATTGCCGAATTTATGCGAGAGCAGCATCTATTGCACTTGGAATTGATCGTTGGCCAGAGAGTAAATGGAATAGTTTGAGTGGAAAAATGGAAAGCAAAAAGCCCAAAAAATTAAGACAGAGTAAATGGCTTGGTAATCAAAATGTACAGTGAAGAGTATTTAACTCAAGTTGAGAAAGCAATTCAAAAACTGCAAAGCGGAGAGCGAGTAGTATCAATTGCATATGGTGACCATGTGGTGAGATATGCTGAAGTTCAGATAAAGGATCTACTAAGCTTAAGACAACGAATTAAAGCTGAACTGAAAGTTGCAGGTGTGAGACCGAAGAGAAGAATTGTGATTGCGACAAGTAAGGGGATTGACAAAATTGTGTAAAAATGTTATAGTTTAAAATTGGTATTTTCTAGTTAAAATATGGATCAAAGTCAAGAAAGGCTTAATGTTAATGTAAATTTTGAGGGGGAATTTGCTCACTACCTTATAGAAATGGCAAAAGTTCAAAATAGAACTATAGAAGAAGTTGTAAAGGACCTAGTGGAAGAAGAAATTGAAGCAAGTAAATTATCTGAAGAAGATGATGAAATAGATGAAGTAGATATAAAGTTGGCTAAGCTTTCTCTTGAGCGTGATGCTAGAGGTGATGAAGAAATTAGAAGTGAGGATGTAGATTGGAATAGAATATTATCTGCAAAAACAGTCTAAAGGTGGAGATACAAGCTGGGATACGATATTATCTATTCAAAAAGAGTTCTTGAGGAGGACTTTCTTGCATTACCACCAACGATAAGATCTAGAGTGAGAAGAGCTGTAGATAGTCGTCTTGCAACCAACCCTAAAGCAATAGGTAAAGCATTATCGCATGAATTCAAAGGGTATTTTAGGATACGAGTAAGTGATTATCGTGTAATTTATAGGATAAACTACTCAAAACACACAGTAACTATTACTGCAATGGGACATCGGAAGGACATTTATGAACGCAGCCCAGAATAAGCGTTGGTATTTGTGCAAGAGCCTCATGCGTAATTTATAAAGTGTTAACAGCCAGACTCTCCAGCAGCTTGCTGTAATTTTTTAATGTCAAATTGCGCAACAAACTGCTGTATAATCAAAGAGGCAAAATGTTATTAAAATCGTTCAAACAACTATTTAGTAAGCCAAAAATCAAAAGTTCTGCTTGGGATGGAGCAGGCTCAGGAAGAAGATTTTTTCACTTTCAACCAGAGTTAGGAAGTATAAACAATTTGCTGTCTCAAAACCTTGAAACTTTACGTAGTCGATCACGTGACATGGTGAGAAAAAATCCATATGCAGCAAATATAATTGATACGATAGTAAGTAACTCTATTGGAACAGGAATAAAACCACAATCAAAAGCAAGAGATGGAGAATTTCGAAAGAAGGTGCAAGAATTATGGCTAAGATGGACAGATGAAGCAGATAGTAACGGAGTAAGTGATTTTTATGGATTACAAGCTCTGGTATGTAGGAGCATGATAGAAGGTGGGGAGTGTTTTGTACGCCTCCGACATCGTAAACTCGAAGATGGATTTTCTGTACCATTGCAACTTCAAGTATTGGAATCAGAGCATTTGGACAATAAGAGCAATCAAACACTAGCCAATGGTAATGTAATAAGAAACGGGATTGAGTTTAACAAACTTGGGCAAAGAAAGGCATATTACTTATTTAGAGAACATCCAGGCGAAGGCTCATTTGGAGAATCAGTGAGAGTACCAGCAAACGATGTTTTACATATCTATAAACCACTAAGACCTGGTCAGATTCGAGGAGAGCCATGGCTTTCGAGTATACTGCTAAAGCTCTATGAACTTGATCAATATGATGATGCAGAGCTGGTGAGAAAGAAAACTGCAGCAATGTTTGCAGGGTTTATTACAAGACTCGATCCTGAGGCAAATATTTTAGGAGAAGGTGAAAGTAATGAGCAAGGAGTAGCACTATCTGGTTTAGAGCCTGGAATAATGCAACTTTTAGACCCAGGAGAGGACATAAAATTTTCAGAGCCATCTGATGTTGGAGGAAGTTATATGAGACAGCAACTGAGGGCAATAGCAATAGGTAAAGGAATAACATATGAGCAACTAACAGGAGATTTAACCGGCGTTAATTATTCATCCATTCGAGCAGGGCTGATAGAGTTTCGCAGAAGGTGTGCAATGTTACAGCATAACGTGATAGTGTTCCAGTTTTGTAGACCTATTTGGAATAGATGGCTAGAGTTAGCAGTACTTTCTGGAGAACTCTGTATAGATGAAAAAGTAGTAAAAGCAGCGAAAGAAGAAGTAAAATGGATACCACAGGGATTTGATTGGGTGGATCCTTTAAAAGATCAACAAGCACAGCAAATGGCAGTAAGAAATGGCTTCAAGAGCCGCTCAGAAGTAGTATCAGAAATGGGTTACGATGTAGAAGAAATTGACCAAGAAATAGCAGAAGATCAAAAGCGTGCTAATTCTTTTGGACTTTGTTTCGATTGTGACGTTAATGTGCCATAAAATACAATAAGGGGAGGAAGGTGATGTGGATAAATAAACCAATAATGGTAGAGAGAAGAAGCTTTGAACTACTATCATTATATAACAGCAAACAACCTATCTTTAAGAATTTAAAGCATTTTCATATAAACCCAAAAGGAATAGCAATAATACGTATTTATGGAGTTTTGACAAAAAAACAGAAGCTTTTGATCATATTTTAGACATGACTTCGTATGAAAATATTCATGAAGAGATAGAGAGTGCTTTAGAAGATAAAAGCATAGAGACGATTCTACTTGACATAGACAGTCCAGGAGGGGAAGTAAACGGTGTCTTTGACCTAGCTGATTTTATTTATGAATCAAGAGCAAAAAAGAGAATTATTGCAATAGCAAATGATGATGCATATTCTGCTGCGTACGCTATAGCCTCTAGCGCTGAAAAGGTATTTGTGAGTAGAACTTCAGGAGTAGGAAGTATAGGAGTAATAGCAAGTCATATAGATCAAAGTGGGTTTGATGAAAAGCAAGGAATAAAATATACCACAGTATTTGCAGGAAGTAGAAAAAATGATTTAAATCCGCATGAGCCAATAACGTCTGAAAGTTTAGAAAACCTGAAAAGCGAAGTGAATCGTTTGTATGGAATGCTGGTTGAGCTAATAGCACGCAATCGAAACCTTTCTATAGAAGCAATCAAATCAACGGAAGCAGGGCTACATTTTGGCGAGAAAGCAGTAGAAATAGGTCTTGCAGATGGAGTTACAACATTTTTTGAATTTATCAACAATCATAAAAGTAGGAGTGTTAGTATGACAACTATTGAGGAGAACTGTCGTAGAGAAATTTTAGAGATAATAAGATTATGTAATGTATCAAAGATGCCAGAGAAAATAGGAGAATTTATAGAGCAAGGCGTAAGTATTGAGCAAGCCAGGGAAGTTTTAATGGAATTACTTGCAGAGAGAACGAAAAAGACAGAGATACTGAGTGCAATACCACAGAATTCAGGAGAAGATTTAATGATACAGGTAGCAAGAAGTCGTAGGAGTTAAAGTATTTTTATAACCGCCGTATATAGCATTGATAAAAGCGGCGGTAAGCAGTTAAGGAGAGAAATTTATGAGTTGTATAAGCGAACAAAATAATCTGGGTGACCTATTAAAGTATGAGGTGTCAAGTCTATATTCAAGAGATCAGATAACAGTAGCAAAGGGACAAAATCTTAAACTTGGTACAGTAGTGGCTCTCGATAAAGATAACATGATTAAGATAATAGATCCAACTTCAACAGATGGAGCAATAGGTGTAATAACAAGTGATGTAAATGCGACAGAAAATACCAAAGCAGTAATTATTACTCGTGGTGCAATACTAGCAGATCATGCGGTTGTGTGGCCAGCAAATATTAATGAAGAGCAGAAAAATGCAGCAGTAAAGCAACTTGAAGCACGAGGGATCATCATCCGCAAAGGAGTTTAACTAAAATTAATAAGAAAAAAAGGAGAGAAAGAAATGCAAAATCCATTTACAAACGCAGCATTTAGCATGACGGCACTAACAAATGCGATGAATATATTGCCGATAAATTATGGACGAGTTGAAAATTTAAATTTGTTTCCAAGTAAGATTTAGACATATTACCATAGAAGAACACAACGGAGTATTAAGTTTATTACCAACGCAAGTACCAGGGGCACCAGCAACAGTAGGAAAACGCGGCAAAAGAAAGGTAAGAACATTTACGATTCCGCACATTCCGCATGATGATGTAGTGCTGCCAGGGGAAGTACAAGGAATAAGGGCATTTGGATCAGAGAGTGAACTTAAAGCGCTGGCAGATGTAATAACTGATCATTTGCAGCTAATGAGAAACAAGCATGCAATAACATTAGAGCATTTGCGAATGGGAGCGCTGAAGGGAATAATTTTAGATGCTGATGGGTCAGAATTATTAAATCTGTACAACGAATTTGAAATTACACCAAAAGTAGTAAATTTTGCCCCTGGAACAGCAACAACAGATGTAAAGCGTAAGTGTATGGAGGTATTGCGACATATTGAAGACAACTTAAGTGGCGAATATATGACCGGAATTCATGCCTTGGTAAGCCCTGAGTTTTTTGATGCACTAACTTCTCATGCAAAAGTAAAAGAAGCATATGAAAGATGGCAAGAAGGAGCAGCACTTCGAAATGATATGAGGTCAGGGTTTACATTTTGTGGAATCACGTTTGAGGAATATAGAGGGCAAGCAACAGATCCTGAAGGAACCGTAAGAAGGTTTATAGAAAGAGATACAGGACACTGTTTTCCAGTAGGAACAGCGAGCACATTTACAACATATTTTGCACCAGCAGATTTTAATGAAACAGTAAATACACTAGGACAGCCACTATATGCAAAACAAGAGCCAAGAAGATTTGATAGAGGGACTGATTTGCATACGCAGTCAAACCCTCTGCCAATGTGCCACCGTCCAGCAATACTAGTCAAGATCGTTGCAACATAGGTAGAGCAAATATAAAGTGGTGTGAGGCAGAAGAATGCTTTACCTCTTCTTAGCATATAAATGTTAGTATATAGCGGAGAAACGTGCAAGAGAATATTAAGAGATTATTTAAAGATTGTTTTGCCCATTTAGGAGAAGTGGCTTTATATAAATCAAAGGATAAGTCATATATGGTACAGGTATTAAAGCAACAGCCAGATAAATTATACGAGATTGGTGAAGGACAATTTGTGGGAGAGATGCTTTTTCTTGAGGTAAGCATTTTTGATATACTGAGGCCAATTGTAGGAGATATTTTTGTTATAGGTGATTGCAAATACAAAATACACACACCACCACTTAGAGATAAATCTGGAATGGTCTGGCGAATCGAAGCGTATGGGGTGTAAAATGTCTGTGCATATAGAAGTTAATAGTATAGAAAGTGTAAACGCTAAAAGAAAAAAAATAGAATTAGCAATAGTGAGAGCGTTAAACAGAACAGCACTATGGCTAAAATCACAAGCAGCTAAGGAAATTAGTGAGGAAAAGAAAAGTTTGATAAGAAAGAGATTAAGAATTTTTAAAGCAAAAACAAGCAGATTAGAAGTGTTAATTAGAGCAAGTCTCTATGACATTAGAGCATCGGCAATTGGAAAAATACAAAAAACAAGAAGAGGATCGAAAGTAGGAAAGCATGAGTTTATAGGAGGATTTGCAGCAGTTATACCAAAAGGAAATAGCGGTATGTTTAAACGTGAAGGAAGGGCAGCATTGCCAATACAAGAAGTAAAGCTACCACTGGAACCTGAAGGCTCAAGAATAATAAAAGACCTTGTTAATTATGAGAGTGAGAGAGTGTTTGAGAAATACTTTAAGCATGAGCTAAACTATATTTTAAAGGTATGACAAAGTTCTGGACAGATTTACATCAAGCAATTTGTACTACACTGAAGAAAGAAATCCTAACTATACAAACATGCGAAGTATATCCGACGATAAGAAAAGAACCGTTAGCACCAGCGGTATTAGTAGAACTTAGTAGTCTTGAAAAAGGAAGTGATCCAGGAACAGGTGAACTAGCTCTGAGGGTAAGATTTGAAGCAAGAATAGTAGTTGATAGTACTATAGAAAATGCACCTATTATTGTCAGAACATTAGCAGCAGAAGTAGCAAGAGTAGTAAATAAAAATACTTGGAACGTGAAAAATGTTTCACCAGGAGAATTTATATCAGGAGGAGGAGATGATTTTAGGCCAGAATTAGATGCATATCTCGTGTGGATGGTTGAATGGGTGCATACAATACACGTAGGGCGATCTATTTTGAAAGAAGGAAAATTTATGCCACACAAAATAGAAATCGGTGAAATAAATGTTAGAAAATAATTTTGCAATTTCGGAACTACAGAGGAAAATGGCCAACATTGTTCGTATAGGAGTTGTAAAAGAAATAGATTATGAAAAAGCAAAAGTAAGAGTTAAAATAGGAGAATTTTTAACAGATTATTTACCATGGATAACGAGCAAAGCAGGAAAAGATAGAGATTGGTCTCCACCAGATATCGGTGAACAGGTTATGATATTTTCTCCTCTTGGCGAATTATCGTTAGGAGTGGCGTTAGGAGGGATATACCAGGAAAAATACCCTGCATCAGAGAATAAAAAAGAGGTGAGTAGCTTAACATTTCAAGATGGAACAAAGTTGTCATACGATAAAGATAAACATCATTTAGAGATTGAAGTAGTAGATAAAATAACACTGAAAGCTGGAGAATCGAGAATAGAAATGACAAAAAGTGGAATAAAACTGAAAGGAAGTAGAATAGATTTAAATTGACATGAGAAGAGCTATAGTTTGTACAGGTGATAATTGTACTGGAGTACCTATTCATGTTTGCGTAAGCGGGAGTAAAGATGTGCGTATTAATGGTAGATCTGTCTGTCGTAGAAGTGATACCTTAACTATGGGAGAGACACTAGCACAAGGATCAAACAGCGTATTTGTAAATGGTATTGGTGTAGCGAGAACAGGTGATGTGGCGTCCTGTAGTTTTCAAGTAGTAAGTAAAAATCAAAGTGTGTTTTCAAAATAAAAAAAAATTAAAGTAGTCGAAAAATGAGAGGAATGGACGCTAAAACAGGAAAAGAATTAGAAGGAATAGAACATCTAAAACAATCAATAATTGATATACTGACCACTCCTATTAACAGTAGAATAATGAGGAGAGATTATGGGTCAAGACTATTTGAATTAGTAGATAAGCCAATAAATAGAGATTTAACTTTGGAAATCTATGCAGCAACAGCAGAAGCACTGGAAAAATGGGAAAAGAGATTTAAGTTAGAAAAAGTAAAAGTTGAAGGAGTAAAAGAAGGGAGAGTAACATTGAATTTAGAAGGTGTCTATCTTTCAGAAGGTAAGTTCATAAATATTAATGGAGTAGTTGTTTAAAAATGCAGCAGCCTGAATCACTGAACTTTGAAGAGATTTTTGCTCGGATGAAGGAAGAGTTAGTGAAGCGTGATGCAAGCTTTACAGGATTGGTAGAAAGTGATCCAGCAATGAAGGTATTAGAAGTAGCAGCATGGCGAGAACTTTTGCTTAGAGAAAGAATAAATGAAGCAGTAAAGAGTAACTTACTTAAATTTGCGACAGGAGAAGATCTTGATAATTTGGCTGAGTTTTATGGAGTGGAAAGACAAAAAGAAGAAGAGGATGAAAGATTTAGAAAGAGGGTAAAAGCAAAAATAGCAGGTTGGTCAACAGGAGGAAGTAAGGAATATTATAAATATCATGCACTGTCAGCAGATAGTAGAGTAAAAGATGCACTAGTAGAATCACCTATACCAGGAAAAGTACAAATTTCAATCTTATCAACACAAACTGGCATAGCATTAGAAGAGCTACTGGAAATTGTAAAAAAGCAGGTTACTAGAGATGATATAAGGGTTTTAACAGATACAGTAACAATAATTGGCTGCAATATTATGGAAATAGATATCCACAGCAGAATGAGCATAAGTCCTGTAATATCAGAGGAAGAAATCAAGAAGCAGTTTATTAAGAAGTTTGAAGCAAATAGAAGGCTGGGATGGAATGTTACAAGATCATGGATAATAGCGAATCTATTTGTAGATGGTGTAGAAAACGTAGAATTAATCGAGCCAAAAGAGGACGTTGTAGTACTAGGAAATGAGTGCGCTGCATTAAGAAAGTTAAAGGTTGAGTAATGTTATTGCCACCAAATGCAACAAAGCAGGAAAGAGCGCTGGTAGATGTGATAGATTATAAAGTAGATCCAAACTGTATCAGAGGATTTAAGTTTAGTCTTAAAGAAGAAACATTGCCGTGGATAATAGAAGAATATGGTTTAGAAGAGATACTGCGTTGGGTAAAAGATAGAAGAAAAGCCGTAGTAGAAGGAGTAAAATTTCAAAGACTGCGAGGAACACCTAAATCACTTAAAATAGCACTCAAGTGGGCAAATATAGAAGACATTACAATCATCGAAGAACCACCCGGTAAACACTTTTTTGAGTTGCAAGTAGGGATAAAAGAGGTACCAAATGACTTCTTCGTAGATGCAGTAGTAGAGCTGGCAAAACTATCACTGCCTGTAAGATCCAGATTGATGAGGATTTTTAACGATTATTATAATGCGCAGAGATTTATATTGGATGAGAGTTTATTTGGAGATCTTCTTTCTGATTATTCAGGGGTAAAAATAGAAAAAGATGGACCAGTGTTATCATTTGGAAGAGTAAATTTTTTCAGGTCTAGTGGTCCAGTTATTAGGATTATAGAAAACTATCTACGCGATCATTATGAACGAGCTTTAAGCAATGATATATATCGCCTAGATGTAGCAATCCTTGGAGAAACCGAGCCTCACATAAAGGATTACAAAGGCATCTATGAAAGAGATCATTTGTGGTACAACTTAAAAGCACTATATCCATTACCACAGAGTTTATTACCAGCAATAAAGTTTGCGAAAGCGCAAGTTATATTATCGGACAGTTGGAACTTAGGAGAAACAAATGCGTGCTTTCCGGTTGGTAGCATAGAAGAAGAAGGAAATAAATTTGTATTGGGAAACGATAAACTTTCAGGGCAACATTGGAGTTTAAAACACAAGCCAATTTTAGAAAGGTTTAGCGTTACTCACAACTATAAAGTAGAAAATTATACAGATCAGAAGGTCAGAAAATATGTTTTAGCAGAACACAACGTTTACTATAAAAATGATTTAGAGCAAAAAGACTCAATACACGAATTAGAAAAGCACATTTTAGTATTTTACCCGGGAGTACTGAAGTGGCATGAACATCGACATTTGCACAGAAGTTGGAAAGATAGTCGAATAATATCTCTAATAAGTTAAGTACTTATATTTAGATACTCATATATTATATTAATAATAGGTAAAAGTGTATGAAATAAAAAGAAAAAGGCTTGCTTTTTCATGCTAAAAAGGACATGACTTGAATAGCAGCAGGTAAATATAAGAAATTTGTCTGGCGCTAGGTTTGTGAGGTATGAAATGAGTTTTAGCAAGAGTAAGTTTTTTAAAGAAGTATCAAGTAACGATATTAATAAAAGAAATGAAGAAGGAGAGACGATCTTGCATCAAGCAGTAGAAATCTCTGATTACAAAACAGTGAGATTATTAATAAAAAAAGGAGCAGAGGTTAATGCAAGAGACAAAAATGGTTATACACCTCTGCACTGTGCAGTATTCGCAAAAAGTTTAGAAAATGTAAAAGTGCTGCTAAGAGAAGGAGCAGAAGTAAACGCCACTCAATATGTCAGTGGATGTACGCCACTCCACTCTGCGTGCAAAATAGGAGGAGTTGAAATAATAAAAGAGCTAGTGAAGGCCGGAGCTGAAGTTAATCAACTGAATAAATATGGTGCAACACCAATGTATTACATCTGGGAAAGTGAAAAGTATCGTCTATGTGATAGCAAAGAAAGTGAAAAGGCAAGTAAATTTTTAAGAGAAAAAGGTGGAGTAACAAAAAGTAGAGAACTGACGTGCTATGGAATAGAGAGGCTAGTGGGAGAAATAGCAGACATGTTGAATGGGAGTTATTTACCAGAGTTAAAAATAATAGAGATAGAAGAAATAAGGAAGAGAGACAAATCGCTAATAAAGAAAGAATGTCAAAATTTAGCAAGCAAGATAATCAGCCAAGTGAATGAAATGATAGATGAGGTGGTGAGAAGGAAGGCTTAGGTTTAAAGAAAAGGTGAGGTAGATTATGAGTAAAAAAGAAAAAGAGGAGTCACTATTAGAGAACTCGTTTAAAAATATTTATGAAAGAGACAGAACAGCTCTGCATTATGCAGTAGACGCAAAAACAGTGAGGGTATTAGTTGAAAAAGGAGCGAATGTGAATGCAGCAGATGTAGAAGGACACACAGCACTGCACCTAGCGGTAACGGAGAAACGTCTAGAAATCGTGAGGGAATTGATAAAATCAGGAGGGAATGTAAATGCTGAGGAATATGGAAATAAATGCACACCGCTGCACCTTGCATGTATGGTAGGTGAAAAAGAAATAGTGGAGGAGCTAGTGAAAGCTGGAGGAGAAATAGAGCAAGCGGATAAATTTGGAATGACAGCGATGGATTATAGTAAAGAAGTAACCGAGGTATTAAAGAAAGAAACAGACAGAATTGAAAAGTTATTTATGAAGGGCTAAAAATATGGAGAAAGAAACAGAAAAGAAAGTAATGAATTTAGAGAGAAAACCTTTGGATGAACTGAGAAAAATATGGAAGAAGGTATTTGGGGAAGAAGCGCCTAGATACTCAAAGAAATATCTGATACCGAGATTAGCTTATAGAATGCAGGAAAAAGCGTATGGAGAAATGTCAAGAAAAGGAGCAAAAAGACTAGAGTATCTGGCAGATCGGCTAGAGAAGGGAAAAAGAATAAGTAGCGATAAATTACCAATAGAAGGGACAGAATTAATATTAGAGAGAGGTGAAGAGACGCATGCAGTAATGGTAACAGATAAGGGTTTAATCTATAAAGAAGAGTTTTATACGTCATTGTCAGCAGTAGCAGGGAGAATAATGGGAATGAGCTACAACGGACCTTTATTATTTGGGATGCGTGATAAAAGTGAAAATTGAAGAGAATAAAATGCTAAAAGAAGTAAGGTGTGCGATATATACGAGAAAATCAAATGAGGATGGGCTAGAACAAAAGTTTAACAGTCTTGATGCACAGCGAGTAGCATGTGAGAAATATATAAAGAGCAAAGAAGGCTGGGTGATATTGGCAAAAAGGCACGATGATGGAGGATATTCAGGAAAAAATTTAGAAAGACCAGCGATAAAGGAGTTGTTTGAAGATGTAAAAAAAGGAGAAGTAGATTGTGTAGTAGTATATACACTAGATAGGTTATCAAGAGAAACAAAAGACAGCATAGAAGTAACGTCATTTTTTAGAAGGCATAGAGTAAATTTTGTAGCAGTAACGCAGATATTTGACAATAATACGCCAATGGGAAAGTTCGTACAAACGGTATTATCAGGAGCAGCACAACTAGAAAGAGAGATGATAGTAGAGAGAGTAAAAAATAAAATAGCAACATCAAAAGAGCAAGGATTGTGGATGGGAGGAACTTTACCGCTGGGATATGATGTGAAAGATAAAGAGTTAATAATAAATGAAAAAGAAGCGAAAATAGTAGGGCACATATTTGAAAGATATGTGGAGCTAAAATCAATGGCAGAATTGGCAAGGGAGCTAAATAGTCAAGGTTACAGAACGAAAGCAGATATCTTTAAAAAAGCGACGGTGAGAAGAATAATAACAAATCCAATATATATGGGAAAAATCAGACATTATGAGAAGCAATATGAAGGGAAGCATGAGGCAATAATAGAACAAGAAAAATGGCAAAAAGCGCAAGAATTAATAAAGAATCAGCCATATAGAAAAGCAAAATATGAGGAAGCGCTACTAAAGGGGATAATAAAGTGCAAGAGCTGTGATGTAAATATGACGCTGACATACTCAAAAAAAGAGAATAAAAGGTACCGATATTATATATGTAATAACCATTTAAGAGGAAAAAATTGTGAATCAATAAATCGAACAATAGTAGCAGGAGAAGTAGAAAAAGAAGTAATGAAGAAAGCAGAGCAGCTATATGAAAAATGGGGAGAAAAAGCAGAAGAATGGAAAAATTTAAGTTTTGGAAAGCAAAAAGAAGTAGTGAAAAAGTTAATAAAGGGAGTAATGATAAGAGAAGATGGAATAGAAGTCAGTTCAGAGAATAAGGTGGAATTTATAGCAATAAAAAAGAAAGGAAACAAATGTGTAGTAATAGAACCAGAAGGCAAAACAAACAATGCGCTACTGAAAGCAGTGGTAAGAGCCCATCTGTGGAAACGGCAACTAGAAGAGGGAAAATATGGAAGTGTGAAGGAGCTGAGTGCCAAAATTAATATAGGTACAAGACGAATACAGCAAATTTTAAGGTTAAATTATTTAGCTCCGAAGATTAAAGAAGACATAGTGAGTGGAAAACAACCAAGAGGTTTGAAGTTAGTTGATTTGAGAGAAATACCGATGCTGTGGAGCGAGCAATTAGAGAAGTTTTACGGTTTTAATTTATAAAAGCAATAGGAGATCAAAAGAGTATGTGCCAGAAGGAGATGCTACAAAGGGCCATGCCAAAAGATGTTGAGATTGATGTAGAAGAGCAAATAAATGTTACAAAATCAATTATGCGAAAATATTAATATAAATAATTAAGATTTTAGTAGATTAGATTCAACAATGGTAGAAAATGATCCAATTTTAGCTGCATATTTTAATAGTAGACCTGGAGTGTAAAAGGCAGCTCAGCCAATTGTATGTTCCATATCTTCATTTTGTAGCCAGCTTAAAAACAATATAAAAGAGTGTTCTTAAAAGACATTGGTACGAACTTCTTAATCTATAAACTATAGCAGTTTATATTTAAATAATAATCTTTAACTTTTTTAATCTATCTAGAAACTTCTCTCCTAGGATCAGAAGTCCTTCTTAACTCTTCACGTTCTGTCCATTTGTTGTTAGACTCGCTTATGACTTCAGGATGCATTAATCCACCGGATCTAGCAAAAACACCTCGGTCTATAGCTTCAATAACCGATAAACCTCCCAATAAGCAATTTTGTCCTATCTTTTCATAATTTTCTATTCCTTCATTGCAATCTTCTATTGCTTCATTATAACTGTCTATTTTATCGAGTAGAAGTAGGCCTTCTTCACTCACCTCTACTTTTATCCAATTTTTATTTTCTTCATGAGGGCATAATCTAACTTCTAATTCTCCCAAACTAGTATAGAAAGTTAATACTATACTGCTGCCTTCTGTAAGATCTGTATAATTCCTTATGCCATTTTCAGTTTTAATTTCTACTTCACTTCTACCGATCTTTACTATATTTCTTCCACACTTTATCTCTCCATCGGTTAGACCTAAACCCCTTACCCCATCTGTTATCTTTATAATGTCTATTTTACTATCTTTAGAATATTCTAAGTAAAAAACGGAGTTGTCCACTCTTGCATCTTTTAGCTCGCTATTGGTTGCACTTTTTGCGATTTCAATAAACTTATGAGAATTGCTAACATAATCTCTATAAGCTTTTTTTAGGTTAGTTTTATGCTCTTTAAATTCTGATGTCAGTGTGTTAGCATCAACTGTATTACCAAACACTGCCCCTTTTGATACTAATTGACATATTATACTACTAGAAACTTTAGGATTTTTTTCCAACTCATCACTGATTTTTTTCATCACATAATCGGTAAAAGTGTACTCATTGCCTGAAAAGAAATCTTGTGAAAGAGAATAGTTTAATCGTACGCCAGACTTTATAGCATCATTTACAATCTCTTCAAGTTCAGCCATATTTTGAGCTCGCAATACCTTATCAGAAAACTTATTTAATTTCTCCTTTTGATTTGAAGTTAAATTAACGAGTAATTTACTGGCCTGTCCTTCCTTTTGCTGACGATAAATATTTATACCATAATCTAATGCTCCTGCTTCTAAAAATATCTTTCTTAACTCTTGAATAAGACCTTCATTGTCCCAAGAAAAACGATCAACATACGAAAACACTTTTGATTCACCCATTCCTTGCCGAATATTTAGCACCACTTTTAGGTCTGAATCTCTTTTATGCTTACTTAAAAACTCCTTTAAATTTTTAGTGCAGTCTGAATCGAGTACAAGTAAGTCATACAACTCCTTATTCATCTTTTTCTGTTTATCAGTTAAAAATAATTCTTCAATATCATAGCAGAGGTTATTAGTTGCTATTTGTTGTGGAGTTCTTCCCTTTCTACTTGTTATATTAGGGTTAGCTCCTTTCAAGAGAAGAGAGTTTGCATTATCGTGGTGACCTTTGGCAGCAGCAAGGTATAATGGTGTTTTTCCTTTATTATCTTGTATGTTAGGATCTGCGCCCGCTTCTAAGAGTAAATCTATAGCCTGATTTCCTGTGCGACGAAATCCACCAATATTTGCTCCTGCAATCGCATGCAATACTGTTGATTGAGATTCTCCTCTTTTGATGTTAAGAACTACTTTTAAATCTTTATTGTTTTTATTATCATATAAAAATTCTTCAAGGGGCTCAGTATTATCAAATGAACCACAGTTAGAAGCTAAACATTTTAGAGCACTAAGTAACTTTTTGTTTAAATTTTTTTGACTTGGCGTAAGATCGTGATCTAGAGCAAACCAAACACAAATCTGTTCACTTAATCCAAGTTTGCTATCTATCAAAGATGATGGTTCATTATGATTTCTAACTGATGGTAAATCTCCTGAGTACCACATATCATTCATCAGCTCATTTAATAAATGCTCTTTAGATGATAGATGTTCTATAATTGATTCATATTCAAAATCAGATGGTTCTGGTTTGGATTTTGGTTTTAGTAGATTGATGATAGATTTTACTATCCCAGTAGACTCACCCATACTTACCTCTCTAATGCTAAGATACATAATACATTATATGCAATATGTAACATTAAATCAATAACCATAATCTTTTTACTACTTATGTAGTTAAGCTTTTGTTAAGTTTTTATGGTGAGTAACAATGGAGTATATAGAGAGGTTAAAAGTTGCTTATGACTCCAAATTTGAGCTAATTTTACTATAAATCAACATGGTTAAGACCTATACTTGATATCACTACTATAAGAGCATGATGCTTTAAAGGAGTACGGAAACTGCTGAAGTTTTTACAGCAAACCTGCATGGAGCAACTTCAGCAGAATAAACAAACACATGCCAGTATTAGTAGAGAATTATTTACAAGTCAACTAACTTTTTCAAAAAATATTTTAGTGCAGATGCCATGCTAGCTAAAGTTCATATAGATAACATGATAGCATAACACATACTATTAATTCCATTACACTTCTAATAAATAACTACGCAACAAGGCTACCTTGAATTAAGCCCCCAATTGTGACTTAGTAAATACACTACATAGTACATTTTTAACAGCAGTCAACGTACTCGTATCAAGATCTTTTTGCTTCTCTTCACTAACCTTTTTATAAAACTTACCAATACTGTAACCTACTAATGTGCCAACTACTGCAGCTGCAAGAAACACTGAAATGGCAGTAGCAACAGGGGTTAAAGCAGCAGCTCCTGCAAAGTACGATATGCTTAAACTTAACAATAAGCCAGCAGAAGCGATTACAAAGGGTAACTTATTTCCCATCTGCACGGTTCCTTTTTGAGGTCTGTTTTTTATCACACAATCTAATCTTTCAATAAGTTCACAAGAGATGTGGTTACCGTTTATGTTACACTCCTTAAGCTTTGGAAATATACCACTATCTAATGCTTTAACTAAATCTTCTGCATCTTTATTGTCAATATTGTTATTATGCAAATCAAGATTAGTAAGCTTTGGAAATACTTTACTTGATGCCGTAATTAATGCCTGTACGCCTGTAGCGTCAATATTGTTATCATGCAAATTAAGATTAGTAAGCTTTGGAAAATTACCATTAATTAAAGCTTTCAGACCTTCAGAAGTAATATTGTTACCTTCCAAATGAAGTTCGGTCAAGTTTGGAAAATTACCCTTAGCTAAAGCTTCTGCACCTTTATCACCAATTTCGCAAGCTAGTATACTAAGTTTTGTAATGTGTGTGTGATCTCGTAAAAAGCGCACTAGTTCCTGTACATTTACTGAAGGATCTCGAATAATTAGAGAATGACCGTCAACATGTTTACTAAAATCCATTTTACTAAAATCCATTTTATTTCACCATATTAATTATATCAATATTATAGTATTGGATATTTTCAGCAACTTTCAAGTATATTAATAAGTTATTTAAAACTTGTGGAGAATGCTGGACTCTTCAGCGCAACAAAAAATCAAATTATTTACTTTTTCAAAACCACAAAAAAGTACCTACCTTTGTGAGAACAATTTAAACAAAAGCGGCGTTGTGTAAATAAGAATGTGAAATTGTTGTAACAAAGTTATACAAAACAGTTCGTATGTAAACATGGCTAAAGTAGGCTAATATAGTTGGTTTTAGCGTACAATGAAATTACCATATAAAAAAGTTCGCACGGATCTAGCGGTAGGCCAACCCATTCCAAAGAAAAATGTTCTCACGCTTCTGGTTTTTGTTGCTGAAAGTGGATGTGTTATTAAGTTTTTAGTGATATGTGAAGTTGAATTAGTATTTAGAAATAGAAAGGAGCAGTTAGTACATTGCAGTAAAAAAACAGAAGTGTATTTGTGAGCACTGGCTATAGTTTTAAAAACATAAACTATGTATCTCAAATAAAATATTAAAAAGTTCTTCTTGTGTTATTTTTTTTATCCATAATGTAGTGACAATTAATGCTGGAGGTATTATGTTAGATGCATCATGCTCTGTAAATCATGCAGAGAAAAGCCTAGGGCTTTTTAAGCAAACACCTGATCAATCTAGTTTGATAAGTAGTGGCTTACAGCTGCCAGAAGGTTTTACAATAGGGAAAGCAATTGGAAGGGGGGATTGTTTCTTTGATGCAGTTGCACAAGGACTTAAGCAATTAAAGCCTGGAACAAACTTTACTGCGAAATCTTTGAGAGAAGTGTGTAGGAAGCAAGCTTTAAGTAATCAAGAAGTGAAAGAAAAGGTTATAGCAGATGCTAGAAACCATGAAGATTCTACAGTAGTACTTCCAGAGCCTGGTATTGATGATGATGAATTATGGAATAGTTACTTGATTGGTATAGAACACAGTATTGAAGATATAGAAAAAATGCAGAAAGACAATAAAGACGTATTTTCATCGTTAACTGATTTAAAGTATGGAAATACGTTGCAGATTCCTATATGTGGCAGGCCTGAAATTGAGGGAAGTATGATTTGTAATGAATATAATGTTAAGCTGCATGTTATTGAAAATCTTCCCATGTGTGGATGGTCAGGCTATCTTATTGATCACTGCCATTAAGTTAAGGGAAAGAGAAGTTAAGATTGGACAAAAAATTTGAAGTGATTGATAATTATGGTAAATACTAGGGTGAATTTTTAAGAAAAGAGAGTCTGAAAAGTGCAAGTTATTTAAAAAAGTAATAATTGCAGGTTATTTTGCAAAGAATGTACTAATGCAATGATACTGAAAAGATATCTTGAATTTAAAACACATGTTTTCTAGCTCTTTTCTGGTAGTTGAGTGAACGAATATCAGATATCTTATGACGATCAACTCTTCTCCCTTTTCTTACCACTAAAGTGTTCATCAAAAATAACTGTGATAGTCGATCCATAATGCAGTCTATGTCTGACTCTGTAGAAAAAATATCAAAGGCTAAGTTTTTAATCGCATTAAATGAGACAGATTTATTGATGCTTTTTTTTAGTTTACTATTCTGTGCGCTCAACGTCTCTTCATCATCTTCTATCATGATACTTTCTAGATTACTGATGAAGATAGTTGACCAAAAATCCTGCTTGATAGTTTCAATACTTTTTCCTGTGAAATTCTCTAAATTTAATCTTCCCTTCAGCCTAGAAAAAAATGTTTCTACTCCCCAGCGCAAGTAATATAATCTCTCAAACTCTTCGACTGTAAAACTTTGCTCATCTAACAGAGATGTTACTAACACTTCAACTTCTCCAGAAGAAAGTATTATTTTGACTAACCTGAATTTCATCTCATCAGGTAATCCTAGCTTTCGTAGCTGTCTTGCTACTTTAATAGGTGCGGTAGACACTACCACCATACTAGATGGGCTTTCCGGCTTAAACATAGCGTTTATTTCATTGAAAGACGAACTTGGACAGCGAATTATATAATTGATTTTCCTTCCTGTAAGCTCAGCAAGAAATCGATAAGATACGTATCCTCTATCACAGATTAACAAATCGTCTGATTTTATGGATTCAAGCATACCGATCGCTAAATCAACCTCATAGCTGTCACCTCTACTTAGCTGTAATAGTTTAGATTTGATCTGACAGGTTAATAAAGTAAGATAAAAATACAAACAAATTTTAAAGGAGTGTCAGATATGAGTACAACACAAGAAAAAATACTAAAACCAAAGTTAGGATTGCTAGAACTTGCAAAGCAATTAGGAAATGTATCACAGGCGTATGGGATATTCAAGGGATACATTTTACCGCTTCAAAGAACTGTATGAAACAGGAGGAGAAGAGGCTTTACACGAGATAAGCAAAAGCAAGCCATTGTATGCAAATAGAGTGTCGGAGGATATAGAAAAAGCAGTAGTTGAAATAGCAATAGAGTTTCCAGTATACGGACAAGAAAGAGCAGCAAACGAACTGAAAAAGAGAGATCTCTGCAAGTGGAATAAGATCAGTGTGGCAAAGAAACGATCTTGAAAACTTTAAAAAGAGGTTAAAGGCATTAGAAGCAAAAGTAGCTCAGGATGGTATCATTTTAACAGAAGAACAGATAACAGCTCTAGAAAAGGCTAAGGAAGAAAAAGAGGCCCATGGAGAAATTGAAACAGAGCATCCAGGATACTTAGGTAGCCAAGACAGTTATTATGTTGGTAATATCAAAGGTATTGGACGAATTTACCAGCAAACCTTTGTTGATACCTATTCCAGAGTTGCTTTTGCTAAGCTTTACACAGAAAGGACTGCTATCACAGCTGCAGATCTTCTTAATGATAGGGTAGTACCGTTCTTTGATGAACAGATTGCTACGTGTTTTGACGGATCGTGGTACAGAGTATTGTGGCAAACCTGAAAATCACAGCTATATTTAGGGGTAGAAAATATTGATCATTCTCGAACCAACTCCACAGACTAATGGCATATGTGAAAGGTTCCACAGAAGATGAATGTTACAATATTATCTTTAGAAAGAAAATTTACACCTCTTTGGCAGAACTTCAGTTAGACGTAGACCATTGGGTGCATTCTTACAATAGATCTAGACCACATTCAGGTAAATATTGCTATGGCTATGCAAACCTTTTTTGATAGTATGCATATTGCTTATCAGAAAAATATTGATAGCATTAAACAGGATGCTGATATCGGTTTTCAATTCTTCTGTCAGATAATTCATGCCTGTCAGATCAAGTCTAAACTATTACACATTAAGTTAAGGGAAAGTGATGGACTGTATTGTAAAATCAGGTAAGATCCACAAATTAAAAGAAGTAATGACATGAGTAAAAAAAAGAATAATCATGTTTATAAAAAATAAATTGATGAGTTTAAACTTTATAAACGCACACAGAGCATCCTCAAAAGACTTCTCACGAAAAAGAAAGCTGCCCTTCATTAATGTATTTCTCCTGATTTTTAGAAAGAGTGTAAAGTCATTACAAGTAATGCTTAATGAGTTTGTTCTGCATACAAGAAAAGATTACACAATTACGGCAAGTGCATTTACTCAAGCAAGAAAGAAGCTAAAGCATACTGCGTTTTCAGAGTTAAATGATGATATAGTTTCCCTATACTACCAAGATCAGGAATTTAAAACCCACCATGGCTTCAGAGTACTTGCATTTGATGCTTCAATACTGATTCTGCCAAAGAGCGACAAAATAATAGGCGAGTTTGGCTCAAGAGCAGTATGGAATGGAATCCAGAGATTTGAAGACTATACAAGTGCAACCTTTGAAGTTTGCTACGATGTGCTAAATAATATTGCAATAAAATCTGTGCTAAGTAGAGGTGACAGCTATGAGGTTGATTTAGCGATCGGTATGCTTGAATCCATAAAATCAGACGATTTGTTAATCTGTGATAGAGGATACGTATCTTATCGATTTCTTGCTGAGCTTACAGGAAGGAAAATCAATTATATAATTCGCTGTCCAAGTTCGTCTTTCAATGAAATAAACGCTATGTTTAAGCCGGAAAGCCCATCTAGTATGGTGGTAGTGTCTACCGCACCTATTAAAGTAGCAAGACAGCTACGAAAGCTAGGATTACCTGATGAGATGAAATTCAGGTTAGTCAAAATAATACTTTCTTCTGGAGAAGTTGAAGTGTTAGTAACATCTCTGTTAGATGAGCAAAGTTTTACAGTCGAAGAGTTTGAGAGATTATATTACTTGCGCTGGGGAGTAGAAACATTTTTTTCTAGGCTGAAGGGAAGATTAAATTTAGAGAATTTCACAGGAAAAAGTATTGAAACTATCAAGTAGGATTTTTGGTCAACTATCTTCATCAGTAATCTAGAAAGTATCATGATAGAAGATGATGAAGAGACATTGAGCGCACAGAATAGTAAACTAAAAAAAAGCATCAATAAATCTGTCTCATTTAATGCGATTAAAAACTTAGCCTTTGATATTTTTTCTACAGAGTCAGACATAGACTGCATTATGGATCGACTATCACAGTTATTTTTGATGAACACTTTAGTGGTAAGAAAAGGGAGAAGAGTTGATCGTCATAAGATATCTGATATTCGTTCACTCAACTACCAGAAAAGAGCTAGAAAACATGTGTTTTAAATTCAAGATATCTTTTCAGTATCATTGCATTAGTACATTCTTTGCAAAATAACCTGCAATTATTACTTTTTTAAATAACTTGCACTTTTCAGACTCTCTTTTCTTAAAAATTCACCCTAGTATTTACCATAATTATCAATCACTTCAAATTTTTTGTCCAATCTTAACTTCTCTTTCCCTTAACTTAATGGCAGTGCAGCCAGAGTGTCCATACGAGTAGTTTTGAGTATAGCATTCTCCGATGCGCTCAAGACTTAAAGCAGAAATTCGGGAATCAACCAAATGTGCTCAACAAAGAATTTGAAGACTACATAAATAATTCAGATGAGCTGACAACTGAGCAAAAAGAGCAATTAAAACTTTATCTTAATTTTAATGATTCCAATAGAGCAACTTATAGAGAATCAAGAACTGGATTAACACTAACACAAGCTGCAAACTTAGTTTTAGCTGCAGCGAAAAATCAAAAATTAGATGTAGATTTACTAAAGTGTATGTTACTAATGCGCTTACAAGAAGGAAACGGTGCATGTCATCTTGGAATGTTTAATCGTATTATTTATTCACTTAGTTGTCTTGAAGCAAAAAATAACTTTACAGTTGAGATAAATGCTCAAGTATACGAAAGAATGCCGAGCATTACGGAAGAGTTTCTCAACCGTTGTGAAAGTAAAAAGATGAAGATTTTAAAGGATAATTTTGACAATTTCTACTCTGAGAATGATATGGATCTTGAAGTAAAAGATAGTATGGGTAAGTTAATGGAAGAGGCAAAGCAATTTGTCTTTAATAAATTGTATATTGATTACTATAATAGATATGGTCAAGAAGTTGGAAGGGGCCCTATAAAGCAGAAATTGAAAGAATTAATTACAGACGAGGATATCAAGGAATCGGTAAATGCTGTAATAGATAATATAGAAATCCCTGCAGAACCATCTACTTATCTTGAAAAAGTGAAAGCATTTTTGGGAAACGTGGCAAGATTTTCTGCTGCTTAGTAGCTCTTAATTTTTCCTTATTGATTTGTCGCAGGTTATTTTGTTATAGTTGTGCAAAGAAATTTAAAGTCTCATCAATGATCAGGTGTATTTTGATAGCTAAGTATTGCATATGATAATATTGATAACAAACGATGATGGTTTTGAAAGTGAGGGAATAAAATTACTCAAAGAGATTGCGCAAAATTTTGCATCAGAAATATGGATAGTGGCACCAGATGCTGATAGGAGTGGAGCTGCAAGATCTCTTGATTATCCAGTCAAACAATCTATTAAAATAAACCAACATAGCGAAAGGGAGTTTAGTGTATCTAGTACCCCTGCAGACTGTGTCATCATTGCACTAAATAAGATTATGAATAAAAAACCAGACCTAATATTGTCTGGAATAAATATTGGATCAAATGTCGGAGATGATATTTGTTATTCAGGAACAGTTGGTGCTGCAATGGAAGGTGCTGCAAGGTTTATACCTTCTATCGCGCTAAGCCAAGCTTATTGTAATGAAATAAACTGGCACAATACAAAGATTTTTGCACCAAAGACTATCAGCAAGCTAGTTAAAGTTAATTGGCCTAAAAATACAGTGATGAGTGTAAATTTTCCTGCTACAGAAAAAGTGAAAGGAGTAGAATTTGCTGAACAAGGTGAATATAACATTGATGGAGATCTCACTTTTACTGAAAATTTAAATGGCTCTTTTAGCTTAAATTGGTCTCGAGAACACTCAGGCAGCGGTAGTGTAGATAAAATAAAAGAAGGATTTATTACTATTACACCGGTAAAATTAGATTTTACAGATTATGATACATTGAATGCTATGAAAAATTCTTACGCAGACGAATTTTCTTCTATAGCTAACACTTATATTGCTCCTTAGAACCTGTTAAGAATCTCTAGATGATGAGGTAAAATAGGCATAGATTAAGAATGAGGTATATCTATGCAAAACAAGTGATATAAATCGAGAGCAATTTGAAAAAATCAGGCCAATACTGGAGAGCAGCAGGAAGAAAATAAGACCAAGAAAAGTTGATTTGTATGGCATATTTTGCGGAGTGCTATACATTCTAAAAAGTGGTTGTTAGTGGACCAAAAGATGGGTTATTTTTTGCTTGGTTGGAAAATGTAGAAGACTGTGGCGAGCGGAAACTTAGAGATTATCTTGAAAGTAGGATAAGGTATAGTATAAGAAATGTAAAAGTGAGGTAAGAAATGAGAAAAAAGTATCCAACAGATCTAAGTGAAAGGCCGAATAGAAAAATATTTCAGAGTATGATACAAGAAAGGAGGAAGACCGCCAAAGTATAGTAAAAGAGAAATATTAGAGGCAATTTTCTATGTATTGCGTACAGGATGCCAATGGCGGGAATGCTATGGAAGACTGTGTATGAGCAGTTTAGGCAATGGAAAAAGCAGGAAATTTTTGAGAAAATGAATTGCCAAATATAGCAGGAGAAAAATAGGAAGAAATGAGAAGCCAAGCGCTTGACAGTCAATCTGTGAAAACTACAGAAAAAGGGGGGTCAAAGGTTATGATGGAAATAAAAAAGTAAAAGGTAGAAAAAGGCATATAAAGAAAGAATATGACATAGATATTAAAATTGTTAAAAGACCTCCATGTAGATTTTGGGTACATAACGCTTGAGCTGCTGCCAGCGAGAGAACAGGGATTTTAAGTACAGCCAAGAAGGTGGGTTGTAGAAAGGACTTTTGCTTGAGGAATAGAAGGCTATCAAAGGAATATGATTTGCTTACAACATCTACTGAAAATTTCATATGCCTTGCTATGAATAGGGTTATGTTAACGAGGAAATATGCCTAAGTTTTCTAGTTTCAGGACAACCTCTATGTGGTGTGATAAAGGCGGTAGCAGCATAACCAGAGATGCAAGATTCATATTCCCTTCACAAACTTAGTTCACTTCAATAAAGATCACATAAAAGACTTGGATGACCTTTCAAAAAAAGTAGGTTCAGTATATTTAATGGCAAGACCAAAACTATACAAATATTTTAATGGCGCGGAAGACAATTTATTGACTAATGCAGTTGAAATACGTAAGTATAGCTTAAAAAATAATATTGCAGTTCCTGGAAAGTTAATAGGAACTATAAATCACGAATACGGAATATTTCGCAATTCTGCCGATGGTGAAAAGGGGGAATTTATATTTAGTGATTGCACAACTAAAGGCAAAGATGTAATAGTAACAGATAAAGATTATGTTACTTACTCTAGAGATGAAGGTAAGAGTCAAAACCCGCAGAGAGTCTTTCTGTTTTTAGCGAAATATAAAGATGATGGGCCTTGTCAAAATCACTGCTATAGTAATAACATCGAGTTAAAGATAAAAGATTATGTACTTGATTTTGTTAAGATTATTTCAAATATTTATCTTTATGAAGGTATTAACTTAGAAAAACTGTTCACTGATAATAAAGATCTAGTAATTGAGGTCCCTTCTCGTGAACCTGACATGTACGATCTTTTGGAAAGTATGCAATGTGTAGCTAACCCAATATATGCTGATTCGGTATTCTTAATTATAAGTTCTGCTCTACTAACCTCTATAGGAGTTGGTAGAGCTTATATTTAGAGATGGTATGCAATTAATTTCTGGTCCAGAAATTACAAAAATTGCAACGTAAATCAGGTAAGATAACCCTTCACCTTTCCCCATTTATCCACTATACTGCTATAGATTTTTAGCTTTTTAGTTAATGAGCATTTTCAAGTGGATTTTTTCTCTAATTTCCAGCAAATTAAATGAATTAAAACAAAGGGGTGTTATAAGCACAAGTGTAACAAATTTTGTCGTAGAACCTCCAAGCAATAGAGCGCATGGAGATATTTACACAAACGTTGCTATGGTGCTTTCAAAGCATAAAAAAAAGAATCCTGTTGAGATTGCAGAGGTTTTAGCTAAAGAATTTGAACTTTTTGATGAAATTGCAAGAGTGGAAATAGCGGGCCCTGGTTTCATCAACATGCACTTAAAAATAGAAGTGTGGCATGGAATTTTGAAACAAATAAATGAGCTAAAAACAGAATTTGGTACCCTAGATATAGGAGGCAATCAAGCCATCAATGTTGAATTTGTATCTGCAAATCCAACTGGTCCACTGCATATTGGTCATGCAAGGGGAGCAGTGTTTTGTGATGTTTTAGCAAATTTACTAAAGAAAGTTGGTTATAAAGTTACTAGAGAATACTACATTAATGATGCTGGAGCGCAGATAGATACGCTAATTCGGTCAGTATATCTTCGATATAAAGAAGCTCTGGGAAAAAAAATTAGCATCGAAAAAGGTTTATACCCAGGTGAATATTTAAAATCAATAGGAGGGGGGCTGGCTAAAAAATATGGTAAGGAGCTTAGAGAAGAGGAAGATAATCAGATAATTAGAGAATATACTTTAAGCTCTATCTTAGAACTCATAAAGGAAGACATGAACTTGCTTGGAGTAAATCATGATGTCTTTACTTCAGAGTATGAGCTGCAAAAAAGTGGCAAAATCGAAGAGAGTATAAAGATATTATCCGACAAGGGCTTAGTGTATGAAGGGTACCTGGAGAAACCAAAAGGCAAAGAAAGTGAAAATTGGACTTCCAGAAAAGAAATGTTATTTCGCTCTACAAAATTTGGTGATGACGTTGACCGAGCATTGAAAAAAGAGGACAGCAGCTGGACTTATTTTGCCTCGGATATCGCTTACCATTTCGATAAGATATCACGTGGTTTTAACAATATGATCGTAGAGCTTGGTAGTGACCATGGCGGTTATGTCAAAAGGCTCAAAGCAGTTGTCTCTGCGCTCAGTGATGATCAAGCAAAAATAGAGGTAAAACTGCATAATATTGTGAATTTTTTTGAGAACGGCAAACCTGTTAAGATGTCCAAAAGATCAGGAAACTTCCTCACAGCAAGAGATGTAGTGGAAGAGGTTGGCAGGGATATCACTCGTTTTATAATGTTAACACGCAAGAATGATATGGTTCTTGACTTTGATTTTACTAAAGTTAAAGAGCAATCAAAAGATAATCCTATTTTTTACGTGCAATATGCGCATGCTCGTGCTCATTCACTGATGCGCAATGCTCCAAAAGAATTGCCAAAAGCAAATCCTTTACTTTTAAAGACAGATGGAGAGATATTTCTCATAAAAACCTTAGCAAAATGGCCAGATGTGGTAGAAATTGCAGCAAGGCTTTGTGAGCCACACAGAATTACTTTCTATTTACTTGAAGTTGCAGAAGCATTTCACGTTTTATGGGGGTATGGCAAAAGCGATTTAAACATGCGGTTCATATTGGAAAACAACTTAAACCTTACTGCCGCAAGAATGTTTCTTGTACAAGCTTTAGCGCATGTCATTGCTTCTGGACTTTCTATTTTTAATATAGAGCCTTTGGAAGAAATGAGTTAATTTACTTTAAATAATGCGTAATATTAAGTGTGATAATAAATTATTTATGTAAGTAGAGGTAAGTACAATAATAAAAGTAATAGATGTCATTGTGAGATATGAAAAGAGGAGAGAGTGGAATGCTACAACACTTAAATGAAGATGCTGTTGTAGTAGAGCATGTCTTAGTAGAACAAGAATTATTATTTCTTGCTTCCTAATCCGTAAGGCCAAAAATTATACAAGAAGTCTATTGAGTGCGCCAAGAAAAGCGTTTAGAATACAGTTGGTCAACCTAGGCAAAGTCTAGCCAACAGCCTAGAATAGATCATTATGGTGCGTAAGGTAACGAGCGTAGTAAAGCTAATGGAATGGACAACACAGGGTACAACGCAAGTGAAGGTATTGAGTCCCGAAATTTCTGGCATCATAGAGGTCGACATTTTTCATAGGATGGAAGACAGCATGGAGGATAACGATAAGGCAAGTTATCATTCACTTTATCGGGATGGCTTTGTTGCATAGCTAGTGTTATATTGTAAGGAGAAAAGCTTTTCAATATATGGTTAGTAACGCATTTTGTTGTAAAATAAGCATTTTTCAAACAAGTATAACTTATGCCACAAAAAATGAGAGTAAGTAACCAAAGAGAATATTGTAAGTTAAAAATATGTTATAAAACGAACAAGAGGGAAAGATAGCTCTATTCACTATAGGAATAGAGCTATCACGGGCATGTGCGACCGAGGGAAAATTGGTATTACAACCGTCGTTATCAAGGTACACTAGCCCATCTCTCGATACGTTTGAATAGTTGTGTGGGACATACCCGTTTACAATCTTAAATTAATAAAACTATCGAGGTTATCATGATTGCATCTTATCAAAATTTTATTGGCATTGACATCGGAAAATTCAAAAATGTTGTTGCAGTTCACAAGCAGAAGAATGCTGTCGAATTTGACAATAATACTTCTGGTTGGCAACAATTGTGTCAAAAGTTCTCAGATATCTTACCTAATTCTTTAGTGACTTTAGAACTTACTATTACCCACAAATATAAATGGACTTATAAATAAAGTATTAGAATATTAAAGTTTGCAAATATTGAGGGTATAAAAATGGCAAGTGGGTTGGGAATTATCTCAAGAAAACGTAGTAAAGGTGTTATGCTGCATACAGCTTTTGCTGTTAGTACAGAAGGCTTGGCATTAGGAATAAAAAATTTACTCGAGACCACCTGTTTCTGAAGAAGCCAAAGAGCTAAAAGAGAGGAATCGTAAAAGAGCACATATTGAAGATAAAGAAAGTATAAAGTGGCTAGAAAGCCTAAGGAAAACAGATAGCATATATAGACTCAACTAAAACTGAAGCTATAACTGTATGTGATAGAGAGGCAGATATTTATGAATTTTTTGAACTTGCACGTAATCTTAACTCAGCAGTTTTAGTAAGAGCTTCCAAAGATCGAGATATAAATAGAAAATCCAGATTTTCCAACGATAAACAAAAATTATGGAATTTTTTGAAGACTTCTCTAGCATTGGTACAATAGAAATTGAAATCCCTGCTAGAGATAATAAGCCAAAAAGAACAGCATGTTTAGAGGTTAAGTTTGGGAAGTTTATGATGGATCCGCCTAAAAGGCACATAAGGTATAAAGAGTTATATAACCTACCACTTTATGCAGTTTATGGTGTTCTGTCCTCCTGAAGCAAGTCCGCTAGAGTGGATGCTTTTAACGAATCTTCCTGTTAATACTTTTGATGAGGCAGTTGAAAAGGTTAGTTGGTATTGTCTTAGATGGAAGATAGAGATACTTCATAAAATTTTAAAATCTGGCCTTAAAGTTGAAGAATGTAGACTTGAAACAGCAGAAAGATTAATGAGGTATTTAACGGTTATGAGTGTTATTGCTTGGAGAATTTTTTTTATTACAACAATTGCAAGAACCAATCCAACACTACTTTATTAGCTGAAGAAGAGTGGAAAGTTTTATACGCGAAAATACACAAATGCCCAAATGTAACTCCTACTATAAAAGAGGTTGTTTCATGGATTGCTCAGCTTGGAGGCCACTTAGCCAGAAAAAATGACCCAGAACCTGGACCTATTACCCTTTGGAAAGGATGGAGACGTCTCTTTGATTTATCAGAAGGATGGAGGCTTGCTACTGAACTTTATACTTATGGGTAATAGTAAGATTTCAAATACTTGAGTCATACAAATTCGAGGTAAGATTGGTAAATGCACGGCATGTAAACTGGTAGGAAGTCTGACGTTCAAGATTGCCAATGGCTCCAACAACTGCATAGCTAAGGACTGCTTCATGGATCATTTAGGCCAGATGTGTGTATTGCGCAGTTACGTGCGGCAGCGCAGAAATCTCACTGAAAGTGCATCTACACATATTCTACGTATGCAGAAGGCATTAATTCAAATGAATATACAATTACACAAGGTTATTAGTCATATTACTGGGATAACTGGTATGAAAATCATTGAAGCTATAATTGAAGGCGAAAGAGATTCTGAAAAATCAGCAGAATTCAGGGACGTGCGAATGAAAAATGATCAGTCTACTATTGCAAAAGCGTTAGCTGGTGACTATAGAGAAGAACACTTATTCACGCTAAAGCAAGAATTTGAACTATATAATATTTATCAAGAAAAAATAGCAGAATGTGATAGAAATATTGAAGCCTATTATAAAACGTTTGAAACAAAGTCTTGTGAAAGCAAACAGCTAAGTAAGCAAAAGAATAAAAATAGCAAAAGTAAGCCAAGCTTTGCTTTGTATGAGGAACTGCAACGAATCACTGGTATGGATTTCACTAAAATTCCTGGATTTGATGTATTAAGTATACAAACCATAATTTCAGAAGTTGGTATAAACCACAGTAAATGGCCAACAGAAAAGCACTTTTCGTCGTGGTTGGGACTCAGTCCTGCTAATAAAAAGTGTTTAATACAAGAACACGTAAAGTCATTAACCGTGCTGCAAATGCTTTGCGAATAGCTGCTCATTCTGTAGGAAATAGTAAAAGTACGTTGGGTGCATACTACAGAAGATTGAAAAAACGACTAGGAGCACCAAAAGCAATAACAGCTACTGCAAGAAAAATGGCATGCATATTTTATAGTATGCTCAAATACGGACAGGAATATGTAGAAAAAGGAATGGAATACTATGAAACACGCTATAAAGATAGAACTGTAAAAAATTTGATCAAAAAAGCGAGCGAATTTGGCTACATATTAGTTCAACAAGAAGAGTTAGTTGAGTGAGTTTCTTAGGAGGAAGATGTCATGCCAGTGACCAGACACTGGAATGAAACCAAAGAGGCTAATTATATTTCTTGCATAACTGAAATTCAAAGGAAAATCAGTTAATGTCATTCCAGTACTGGAATCTAGCTTTTTCGTAATCATTGGAAACGCTGTATTCTAACATAAAGCAGCTACTTTTGTGCTTACCAACGTAATAAAATTCCTGGATGCCAGTGTCTGGGCACTGGCATCCTGCAGATAATGTTCGTGCAGCTGTGCCTCATGCGCTGGCTCTCTTAAATTACTCTAACTATAAATATTAATAAATTTACTAATTGCAAAAAAGGCAAAAGAACCCCCACGTAGTGAGTTTGACCCTATAATAATTTAAACTGGCGCTGTAATAATGTGCTAACGCTTAAAATAAGCGCGTTTTGGCTGAATGTAGAAAAAATAAAAAAGACATGCAGCCGCTATAATTTTATGTAATCCGCCAATAAGTACCCTAAGTTTTTTACTGAATTTTTGTCATTGAGCCTGCAGGTCAAAAACAAGTTTTGAGTCATAAATACCCTTATTGTCATGATAAGTGAACTAACGAAATTTGTAAAGGAGTTTTTGTTCCTACGGATTAGAAAGTTAGCATTCTGCTAGTCATATTCTTTACCTTGCTTTACAACAATGCAATTCCAGTGTCACGCACTGGAATGACAAGAAAGGGAGCACAGGTTTCAATATTTGCACATTAGCCATTCCCCTGAACAGATACCGTGTAATTTCTGCTAAACATGAAACTCCTATTTAGGAGACTTCTTAAAGTCTTTTCCTGCATAATACTGCAGCTCCCATTACTTTTCTGTACTAAATAACTGCAAAAAAGCGTTCGCTTGTTCAGGAGAATAGTCAAGGAGATCATGTATTAATTCAGTGATCATATTTTAGCCACACTCTATAGTGATATTTCTATATTAGAAACCTTAATCATATAAATTAATTATTTACTATATATTACCTGACGCTTAACTAATCAGTTATTTACTCTAAATATATTGTATGTATACTTGTTACTAAATTAATTTTAAAATAATAGAAAATGAATGAATTTAAATCTATACGTAATATTGCAATAATTGCACACGTTGACCACGGTAAAACTACTTTACTTGATAACATGTTAAAACAAAGTGGTACGTTTCGTGAGAATCAAGAAGTTCAAGAACGAGTGATGGATAGTGGCGATCAAGAGCGTGAACGTGGGATTACAATACTTGCAAAATGCACATCAATAATGTGGGGTGATGAAAAAATAAATATTATTGATACACCAGGACATGCGGACTTCGGTGGAGAAGTGGAAAGGGTGCTCTGCATGGCAGATGGCGTGTTACTACTGGTTGATGCTGCAGAAGGTCCAATGCCACAGACTAAGTTTGTGTTGTCAAAAGCACTAAAAGCAAATTTAAAACCGATTGTAATAATCAATAAGGTTGATCGACCAGACAGCAGAATTGATGAAGTACTAAATGAAATATATGAGTTATTTTTTAACCTTGATGCAACCAACGAGCAGCTTGATTTTCCAGTATTGTATGCTTCAGGTAGAAATGGTTGGTGTGCTAAGGAGCTATCTGATGAGAGAAAAGATTTAAGCCCATTATTTTCAACGGTGATAGATTACATAAAACCTTCCGTTTACGACCAAAATGCACCTTTTGCTATGCTAGTTACTTTACTTGAGTCCGATAAGTTTCTTGGCAGAATATTAACAGGAAAAGTTTATCAAGGAATTGCGCAAGTTAACTCAGATCTTAAGGTACTTGATCTGGATGGTAAAGTAATTGAGCGTGGAAGATTAACTAAGTTACTCTCATTTTCTGGCTTAAAACGCATTCCGGTAGAGCGGGCTGTAGCAGGTGACATAATTGCCATTGCAGGACTTGAGAAAGCTTCGGTTTCAGACACTATAGCAGCACCAGAAGTTATAACTGCAGTCAGCTCAACTCCAGTTGATCCGCCAACGATGGCGATTACTATAAGCGTTAATGACTCACCTTTTGCTGGGCAAGAGGGAACAAAACTTACCTCAACTGTTATAAAGGATCGTTTATATGCAGAAGCAGAAACAAATGTTGCAATTACTGTAACTTTGGCGCCAAGTGGCGAGGCATTTGAAGTAGGTGGACGCGGTGAATTGCAGCTTGGAGTGCTGATTGAAAATATGAGAAGAGAAGGTTTTGAGCTTTCTGTTTCACGCCCTCGAGTGCTATTCAAAGAGGAGGATGGCAAAAAACTTGAGCCTATAGAGGAAGTAGTAATTGACGTAGATGATGAGTACAGTGGAATCATCATGGAAAAACTCAGCTTTCGAAAAGGTGAAGTAACTGACATGAGACCTTCTGGCAACGGTAGAACGAGGTTAACGTTTTTAGTACCATCAAGGGGACTGATTGGTTATCAAGGAGAATTTTTAACTGATTCTCGCGGCACTGGTATAATCAACCGTTTATTTCACAGTTATGCTCCACATAAAGGTTCTGTCTCTGGAAGGCGCAATGGGGTTTTAATTTCAACGGATAAAGGGGAAGCAGTAGCATATGCAATTTTCAATCTGCAAGATAGGGGAATTATGTTTATTAAGCCACAGGATAAGGTATATTGTGGCATGATTGTCGGTCAGCATAGCCGTGACAATGATTTAGAGATAAACGTGCTAAAAGGTAAACAATTAACCAACGTGAGAGCTTCAGGTAGTGATGAAGCTATAAAACTCACTCCGCCAAAGATAATGACACTGGAGGATATGATAGCGTATATAGACGATGATGAGTTGGTGGAAGTGACTCCAAAATCTATACGTCTGCGCAAGAAGTTCCTCGACCCTAATGAACGTAAGCGTGCAGGAAGGGCGAAGAATAAAGAGTAATCAACGTTTCTGATAAAAAGCTGGATGCCAGTGTCTGGGCACTGGCATGACGTTATGGACACTGTTCTTTTTTGCCATCCTGATAAACGGATACTAATTAAGTTCTGATATTTTCTTGCAGTCTGACACGTTTGGGGAAAATAGATACATCATCTAATGCACTCCTAACATTTCTTTTATTAATCGCTGCAGTTGGTTGAAAAGTAGCATAGATGTATTGCGGTATGTCATTAATTCGTACTAGAATAGAATTAATACATTTAATATTACCTTTACATATAGCAAGGCCAAGTGGTGTTAAGCTGTACCTCTGACCAGTTGGAGATATTGCAGCATTGTGATTATCAAGAACATCACATCTTGCAATAAACCACTATTTTGAGCCTGAATTAAAATCGAATTAATATGTGCATGATTACCTTCATGTATAGCAAAGCCAAGTGATGTTAAGCTATACGTCCAACCATCTGGAGAATGTACAGTATTTTTAGCAGCAAGAACATTTTGCAATATACCACTATTTTGAGCTTGTATTAAAATAAGACCCCCTGCGAAACGGGTAAGTAACAAAATAGGGTAAGAAAGTGTAGGAACAGAAACTAATTAAAAAGCATGCTTTAGATTAATAATAGCAGAGATAATATTAAATCTCATATTAAGTTTCTTCTGAAAATTGCGGTAAACGTGCGACATAATCTTGAAAATCTTGATCTCCCGTATCTTATTTTCTACTCTCATCCTAAACGATGCAAGCTTCTGATTATGCTCCTTTTGCTCTGCTGTTAGTAGCTTTTTGCGATATTTTTTATACGGTATCAAAACGTTACTCTGCAACTTTTGCCAACCTTGATAACCAGAATCAGCATATTTTATGCTATTAGTTGAAAGAAACTTTTCCTGTTTTCTTATGAGAAAATCGTGCACTCTACCTCTATGTGATTTTGACACAGACAAAATTTTCCCAGTTTCTTCTATAATAATTTCAGTCTTTATTGTGTTAGACCTTTTCTTCCCTGAATAGGATTTCTTTCGTTTCTTAACATCTTTAGGTCTTTGTATCGACTGCTCTGTAACATCTGCTAAAACCTTTAGTATCTTCTCTGGTGTCATTGCTCTATCCTTCTTGATCGTAATTTTTCTAGCTAGTAACGGTTCCATTCTTTTCAATAGCCGGCAAATATTGGAGTTGTGCAAATTAAACAAATAACCTAAAAATGGATGAGTTATATAAGTTCTATAATAAATCAATACACATAAAATTTTATCTTCTAATGTTCCAATGCGTGATTTCCTTCCATGGCATTTCTTCTCTTTTTCTATCCTTTCCCACTCTTGCCTAACTTTTTTCACTATTTTTTGAAATTCTTCTACTTTTAACCCTGTTAGTTGGTAAAAGATATAAGGTGTTTTTGCTATTTTTTCGTAACTTATTGTCATTTTACCTCTGCTAAATTTATTATTTTACATCCTTTTTTATCTCTCTCTTCCTTTTTCTCTACTTTCGCAGGGGGTCTATAGAATTAACATGTTCATGATTACCTTCATGTATAGCAAATCCAAGTGATGTTAAGTTGTACATCCAACCACTTGGAGAATGTACAATATTTTTAGCAACCAGAATTTCTTGCAGTGTACCATTATTTTGAGCTTGCATTAAAATAGAATTAACATGTTCATTTTCATTGATGTTTCTATATATAGCAAGACCAAGCAATGTTAAAATGTACGTCCGATTGTTAAGAATATCTTGCGATATACCATTATTCTTGGCGATTGTTAAAATTGCATTAAAACATTCTTTATTACTTTCATATATAGCAAAGCTAAGCGGTGTAAAAATGTATGTAAGACGATCTAAAAACCGTGTTACAATATTTTCAGTAGCAAAAACGCCTTGCAGCATACCATTATTTTGAGCTTGTTCTAAAATAGAATTGATACATTCGTTATTACCTTGATAAATAGCAAAACTAAGTGGTGCTAAAGCATATGCTATAATATTTAGCTTTATAATATTTCTAGCAGCAAGAATGTCTTGTAGTATACCACTTTCCTGAGCTTTTATTAAAATAGTATTAATATATCTTTCCTTGTTTTGATGTATAGCAAAGCCAAGCGATGTTAGGGTATAAATCAGACTACCTTGATATTCTATCATATTTTCAATATTAATAATCTCTTGCAGTATACTGTTATTTTGAGAATATGTTAAAATAGAATTAATACATTCATCATTACATTTGAATATGGCTAAGCTAAGTAGTGTTAAAGTGCGTCCACCACCTCTTGGAAATCGTGTGATGTATCCGATTGTAAGAACTTTTAGTAAATCATTCTTTGAAGCTGATTCCAGGATATTACTGATGCTCCTTTTATTCCGTATGGCCTTTCTTAATTGAAAATACAAAATTCGTTGTTTTTGTGTTAAGTTTTTGTGATTCAACATATTTCTTATAGCCCCATTTTAAAGTAAGTGCAGTTTATGTTAGTATACACTGATAGAAGAAATTCTATCATATGTTATGGAAAAATCTACAATGATTAATGAGAAGATCGTAAGAGAGAGCTTAAAAAAAGTCATAGAGCAAAAAAGTGGTAAAAATGTAATCGCTCTTGGTATAATACCCTCAATCATCATAAAAGGTAGAGATGTTGGTTTTGCGCTTGAGATTTCTGGTAACACACAGGCAAATGAAGAATTAAGAAGAAATTGTGAGAAAGCTGTTAAAGCTATACCAGGAGTAGGGAAAGTAACCGTGGTTGCTGCTGGTCAAAAGCAAGCTGGGCAGCAAAAAGCTAAACTTCATATTGAAGGAGTGGAAAATATAATTGTTGTTGCCTCTGGTAAAGGAGGTGTGGGTAAATCTACGGTTGCACTAAACCTGGCTCTCTCGTTGGCAGAATTAAAACATAAAGTTGCACTGGTTGATGCAGATATATATGGTCCTTCGATTCCTAAAATGCTGGACACTGAAAAATTAAAACCAGAAATACAGAGTGGCAAAGCAATGCCTATAGAGAAGTATGGACTCTATACTATTTCAATTGGCTATTTTATCGATAAAGACTGCGCAGCAATATGGCGTGGACCTATGATCACAAAAGCACTTTACAACTTGCTAATGGGAACAAAGTGGTCTGATACAGAATATTTAATCATTGATACACCACCTGGAACCGGCGATGTGCATTTAAGTCTGATGGAGAATTTTAGTTTAACTGGGGCAATAATAGTTTCAACTCCACAGGAGCTTGCTTTAGTTGATGCACGAAAAATTTATGATATGTTCACAAAGCTCAGCGTGCCAATTATTGGCATTGTGGAAAATATGAGCTATTTTGTTCAAGACAATTCAAAAATACACATATTTGGAAAAGACGGTGCAAAAAAAATGTCTGAAGAGCTAAGAATAAAACTCTTGGGCAGAATTCCTCTAGATCCACAAATATGTAGTGCTTCTGATTGTGGAGATCCTTCAATGCTAAGTGAGGATTTAGTAGCGATTTATGAAGGCATTGCTAAAGATGTTAGGTCTTTTGTATGCAGTCTATAAAGTTCGTTTAAACTATTTTCAAAATGGGAATGTTTAAAAAAGCATAGGAGTCAAATTAAGGAAAAAGATATGAGGAGATAGAATAACAAGTTCTCACAGATATGTTTTTAGTGAGAGAAGTAACGATGAATAAAATAACTTGCCTATCAAAAGACCTCAACAAATTTTTCAATGAAATGGCAAAAGAGGTATCAATAAAAACAGAAAAGGAAGAGGCGGTTCATCATTCATAAATTTTGGGCAATTGAAAACTGCAGCAAAAGACCTGCTGCAAAAGAGGAGAAATGGTTATATAAAGAGCAAGAAAAAGTGAGGTAAAATGAGCTTAATAATCTAAAAGAACATCCGAGGAATTTTCGAGATCTAACAGGTCTGACAATAGAAGAATTCCAAAAGGTTGTCGAAACCAGAGTGGGAAAGTAACCGTTCACGGATTGTGAGAATGAATAAAGAACTAAGCAGTGACAGCTACTAGATTCTGTAGCTTTTGAAAGGGGTTCTGGCCATTTAGACGTGATGTCAAAAATATCGACAACATTCTTTCCGGGAGTGTTAAATAAACTGTGTCAAACCAAGAAATAAAAATATAATTGATATAAAAAAACGGAGGTTTGACATGAGTCAAGTAAATAAAACTACCGGTTTGGTAGATTATAAAGAATTAGAAACCTGTCGTCTATACGAGAAGGAAGACCGTTGACAGGAAAGGAGGGAGCATTAACACCATTTATAAAAAAGCTGCTGGAGGCGAGTCTAGAAGGTGAAATAGAACACCACTTGTCTGGTGAAAGCGAAGAAAATAATCGAAGAAATGGGAAAAACTTTACGTACAACTCATTTGAGTTGTTAACACCTAGAGACAGGGAAGGAAGCTTTGAACCCCAAATAGTTAGAAAAAGACAAACAACAGAACTTGAAGCAAAGGTCTTAAGCACATTTGCCAGTGGCATGGAGATATAGCGTCACATATTGAGGAAATTTACGATCACAAAATATCGGCGGCAGAGATATCAAGTATTACTGACAAACAGTAATCAACGAATGGCGTAGTCGTCCGCTGCAGTCTGTATATCCGATAGTTTTCATGGTTTTTTAAGGAGTTGTGTAAGTAAATGTATGTATAATATATTAGCAAAATGGCAGAAAAGAAGTTTTATTTAGCTGAAAGTGAAGTTCTGGTTGGGAGTACTAAATGATCTCAAAGAGAGAGGAGTGGAAGATATTCTAATTGCATGTGTAGATGGGCTAAAAAGCTTTCCTGCAGCAATAAACGGTGTGTTCCCTAATGCAGAATGTGTATAGTGCATCAGATACGTAACTCACTGAAGTATGTAGCTAGTAAAGAGTTTTTTGAGTGATTTAAAGAAAAGCTTCAAGTAAGGAAATTGCCGAGAATTATCTGTTGGAATTAGATGAAAAATGGGGCACAAAGTACCCTATAATCTTGGCAGAATAATTGGGAAAACCTATCTGGTTATTTTAAGTATTCCGACCCAGTTAGGAGGATAATCTATACTACTAATCCCATAGAGGGGCTACATAGGCAAATTAGGAAATTCACCAAAACCAAGGGCTCATTTACTAGCATAAATGCCTTGTATAAACAGGTATATTGTGCTATAAAGAAAGTGGAGGAGAAATGGACTATGCCTGTACATGATTGGGCATTGACTATATCTCAGCTCGATATTTTCTTTCCCAACAGATTGAAAATTGAGTTGAATTAAAAATGCAGTTTGACACAGTTTATTTAACACTCCCTATTATTGACTTTCATGCAATTAGAGAACCTACCTCTACTTGATAGAATACGAATTTCTAATTTTTTTCTTCTCTTATCCTCACTATTATTCATAAAACCTGCTACGCCAAGCCTGGCTATATAATAGTCATGTGGACAAGTGGTGCAAGATATATTTATACATGCTTTGGCAATTGTTTGATCTACATTTGGTCCAAGGCCCTTTTTCAGTATTTTGGTAGGCTTTCATATCGCACTTGTTGTGCTAGCATACGCGACTATTCTAGCCTTTCCTTTGCCTCAAGGTGAGATAACCTTCGGTAGGGAAAACAATAAGATAAAACTTAAAGTTAATGTATGTACCTTTTAAAAGCTAATGTCTGCTTTAATAAATCATTCCTTTCATTTATTAAATTACGCGGCCGTATATATTTTTCCTCAATTTCCCTCATCTCCCTTTCTCGTTCTTTGATGCTTGCTCCCATAATTTCTGCTAAGTACTTACTTTTTCCTCCCTCAAGCTCTGATTTTAGTCTCCTCACTTTGTATTCTAATTCATCAAATCTTTCATGCTTTTCTAAAAGTTCCATCATTTCGTTTATTTTACTTAATAGCTCTTTCTCTTTGGTATTTTCCGCAATCAAAGAAAGTAAAAATTTATCTATTTGATAATCAACATCTGCTTGGGATGCAAATGACTCTATTGGATTTTCTTGATATTTAAAATCGCATAAAAAGCTGACAAACCTTATCTTCTTCTCAAGGTAATTTTTCATATCTTTTGAAAGATTTTTTTCCAGTTCTTTGTAGCCTTTTGATAGAAATGTTTCTAGCTCTTTTAAGTAATTTGAGTTTAGCTTGCGTACCTTTTTAGCGTTATCAGGTAACACAATTATTAGCAAATGCTTTATTATCTCAATATCACTTGATTTTATTGCCTGGTACAACGCTTTTTCTCTATCTTCCTTCACATCATACAATTCTGATGAATCGCTCAAGCTGAATAAGTAATTTACTTCACTATCATCTTTTTTAGGATAGACTATAACATTCACTTCTCGCAGTGGATGGTCATCATTAAATTCCTTCAGTAATTCTTGCTCAGTAGTTTCTTCTATAGCAACGGCTGCATTACTTAGCTTTTTAAGCTGATTTATATCACTACTTTCTTTTTCAAGTAAAATTTTTGCTTCTTTCAGCAACCTTCTATAGTTAGTAATTTTTTCTTCATTGCTTAGTGCTAAAAAATATTGCTTGAGCTGCTCAGAACTATATGATAAAAACTCCATTGCTTTACCTTAACTTTACCGTTACAGTAACCCATTCTCATGAAAACTGAAACAATTTTCTTTTCCACAGAGAGTTAAACAAAGGTTTGAAAAAGGGTGAAGTGAAACCACCCCATTTCAATTCTAGTATCACATTAAGCCATTATCATAAAAACTAAAGTGACTTTTTTCTGTTATTATTACATGATCCATTAATTTGATTCCTACATTATCACATGCCAACTCTAATTTCCGTGTATTCTTTTCATCTTCCTCAGATGGTTCTTGGTCTCCGCTCGGATGATTATGTGCTACTATAGCAGACATTGCTTCGACCAATAATCCCCTTTTGACTATTTCTCTTATGTAAAAAGGTGTTTTGTTTACAGTTCCGGTGTCTTGAACATACTCGTGCACCAAACGGTTACCTGGATCCAAGTATATCACTCGTAAGCCTTCTTTTCTGAACTGCCCTATTGTTGCCTTCAAGTACTCTATTAGCTTTTCTCTATTATCCATAATTGATAACTCTTCTAATTTGCCTTTCAGTATCCTTTTTATAATTTCTCTCACACATTGAATACTTGCTACAGATGCATCATTCATTCCTACAACGCTTTTTAGCTCATAAAGATCAGCACTAATTACTTTTCCCACACTATTGAACAGCGCTATTAGTTTCTCTGCAACATTTCTGCTTTCTCCTTTTTCGCATACAGAATACAGTATAAGTTCCAATAGCTCATGATCAAGCAGAGACCTGTCTTTGCTTGATAAAATTCTAGTTTCTAATTTTTCTTTTCTTTTATTCTCACTATTATTCATAAAAACCTCCAAGATCAACATTATATACAAATTCAGCGCCAGCTTTCTGACTCAATAGTTCTCGAGGAATAACTCTTTTGAACTCTAAATTTGCAATGTTGTCCTTGTTGCTTGGGCACTGGGATGACAACACATAAGAAGCTACTTGAATGACACCCTTACGATATTTCAAATTACAACAGCTGTGCAGATCCAGTTAGAGAATAATGCGAAAAATTATACAATCAACGAACTACCCGCCATTTCATTTGGCTTTTTGAGTCCAAGTAGCTGTAAAATAGTAGGGGCAATATCAGATAGTCTTCCATCTCTTAATTTTAGATTTTCGCAAGATACAACGAATGGAACTTTATTTAGAGTGTGTGCTGTATGAAGTGTGTTGTTTTCTTCATCGAACATACATTCTACATTACCATGGTCTGCCGTAATAATGAGTGCGGTGTTACCAACTTCTTCAGCAGCACTCAGCACTCTTGCAAGGCAATCGTCTACAGCTAGCACAGCTTGCTCGGCTGCTTTTATGTTACCTGTGTGTCCCACCATATCAGGATTAGCGTAGTTTACAACTATCAGTGAAAATTCTTGAGAATGAATTTTTTTCACAAGCTCTTCTGTGAGCTCGAAGGCTGACATTTTAGGCTGCAGATCATAAGTTTTAACTTTTGGTGAAGGAATTAGTATTCTTTCTTCACCGGAAAAAGGTTCTTCTCTTCCGCAATTGAAAAAGAAAGTCACATGAGCATATTTCTCAGTTTCAGCAATGCGCAGTTGCCATAATTTATTGTCTGCTATTACCTGCCCCAAAGTGTTAGCGAAAGATTCAGGAGGAAAAAGATAAGGAATTTTTAAGTCTGCTTTGTATTGCATCATGCTTAAAATTGATGAGAATTTTGCAACTTCAGTGAATTTCTCGCATGACCATTGTTTTAATGAAAGATTAGCAGCGCTGGTTGGTGTCATTCCAGCGCGTGACGCTGGAATCCATATATTTTCTTCTTTCTGGATCCCAGTGTCAAGCACTGGGATGACAGAGGATTTTATATAGTCTGTTTTGTTAAGCAAAATACTTGCCAATTGTATCATTCGATCAGCACGAAAGTTAGCCAATAGCAATCCATCTTCTGGTTGTATACCTTGATAATCACCTATTACTGCAGGCCTGATAAACTCATCAGTTATATTATTTTGATAATTTTCATCAATAAGCAATACTACATCATCGTGGCGAGGTGCCTTTGCAAATGTGATAGCCTCATAAGCCTCAATTGTTCTTTCCCACCTATTATCACGGTCCATAGCATAATAACGCCCAGAGACAGTGGCAATTCTTATGTCATTGTCCTTTATACTCTCTGCAAATTCTTGAATGCATTTTTTTCCTGAATTTGGTAATGTGTCTCTGCCATCTAAAAATGCATGTATTACTACTTTAATTCCGCGCTGTGATATTTTATTTGCTAAAGCTGAAATGTGCTTTTGATGCGAATGGACACCGCCATCTGAAACTAATCCCATTATATGGCATATACCGTTCTTACTTTTTAGATCATCAATAAAATTCTTTAGATTTACATTATTTTCTATCGTTTCGATTTCTTGATTAATGCGTTGCAGACTTTGCATTACCACTCTACCACTGCCAATATTCATATGGCCAACTTCTGAATTGCCTATTTGGCCTTCTGGTAATCCAACATCAGTTCCACAAGTGGATAGACTGCATTTTGGGTAATTAGAGCTAATATATTGCCAACAGGGTGGATTTGCATTGCTGATAGCGTTGTATTTACTGCTTTCTATTCCATTCCCCCAGCCATCTAGTATGCATAAAACAACCGATTTAAAGTTCATATAATACTAGAATTTTATAGATTTAATATGATACCAAAAACAAACTCTCCTCACAACTTTTGCGTTAAAGTAGGAGATAGAAAAAGCTGCTTATAGGCAATGGTATATGAGGTTTTTCATAAAATATTTCATTAAAGTGATTGACAGTTGCTGAAGTTTTTACTAAAACACTTCCTACTTTTAATAAGAAAGTCAAATGAGTTTTACCCAATATGTAAAAGCTAATATTTTAGCAACATCAAGCACTATAATTAATATAAACAAATTCGTAAACTTTTTAAAACACAATACACACATTACAAAGCTTATTTTACGATGTTCAAGCATTAATTATGAAGTTATAAAAGAACTAGCTAAGCTTTCACATCTTACTTCACTTGATCTGAGTTGCTGTTGTATTGATACAGAAGGTGCAAAGGTTTTAGCAAGCGGAAATCTTACAAATCTTACTTCACTTGATTTAGGAGGAAACGAAATCGATGATGAGGGTGTAGAGGCTTTAGCAAGTGGAAATCTTACAAGCCTTACTGAGCTTAAATTATATGATAATAAAATTGGCGATAGAGGTGCAAAAGCTTTAGCAAGTGGAAATCTTAAAAAACTTACTTTACTGAGTTTAGGATGGAATGAAATTAGTGACAAAGGTGCAAAGGCTTTAGCGAGTGGAAATCTTACAAACCTTATTACACTTAAAGTATATGATAACAGCATTAATTACAGAGGTGCAAAAACTCTAGCTAATGGAAATTTGGTACGTCTTACTTCACTTATTTTCAATTATTGCAGTATTGATAGCACGTTGCCTAAAAATATTCTACCTGAATTAAAAAGGAAGTGTAATAAAAGAAAAATAGGAGGGGAGCCAGAGAGTAGGCTAAGCGATACACAGACATCTTTGCATTTTAATAGTAAGAAAACAAGTGACAGAAGAGAATAGTGGGCTGTAAATATATATTACAACAGAAATCAACGCTCCCCGGGCCGGATTCGAACCAGCGACCAATTGGTTAACAGCCAACTGCTCTACCACTGAGCTACCGAGGAATAAACCTTTTTCAACTTATCATATTGAACGTCGATTGTAAACGATTTTTATGTAGACTTTAAACCCATAAAACTCCTTTACAAACTCCGCCAATTCCCTTATCATACCAATAAGAGTATTCATCCTTGTTTTTGGGCTCAACGACAAAATTCAGTAAAAAACTCAGATATTTATTGGCAAATTACAAAAAATTATAGCGGCTGCATGTCTTTTTATTTTTTCTACATTCAGCCAAAACGCGCTTAAAATAAGCGTTAGCACATTATTACAACGCCAATTTAAATTATTATAGGGTCAAAACTCGCTATACGGGGATTCTTTTGCCTTTTTTCTATTTAGTGAATTTCTTAATACTTGTGACTCAAAGAGCAGCGTGTAATGCACGGCTGTACGAGCATTATCTGTAGGATGCCAGTGCCCAGACACTGGCATCACTGCCATTAAGTTAAGGGAAAGAGAAGTTAAGATTGGACAAAAAATTTGAAGCGATTGATAATTATGGTAAATACTAGGGTGAATTTTTAAGAAAAGGGAGTCTGAAAAGTGCAAGTTATTTAAAAAAGTAATAATTGCAGGTTATTTTGCAAAGAATGTACTAATGCAATGATACTGAAAAGATATCTTGAATTTAAAACACATGTTTTCTAGCTCTTTTCTGGTAGTTGAGTGAACGAATATCAGATATCTTATGACGATCAACTCTTCTCCCTTTTCTTACCACTAAAGTGTTCATCAAAAATAACTGTGATAGTCGATCCATAATGCAGTCTATGTCTGACTCTGTAGAAAAAATATCAAAGGCTAAGTTTTTAATCGCATTAAATGAGACAGATTTATTGATGCTTTTTTTTAGTTTACTATTCTGTGCGCTCAACGTCTCTTCATCATCTTCTATCATGATACTTTCTAGATTACTGATGAAGATAGTTGACCAAAAATCCTGCTTGATAGTTTCAATACTTTTTCCTGTGAAATTCTCTAAATTTAATCTTCCCTTCAGCCTAGAAAAAAATGTTTCTACTCCCCAGCGCAAGTAATATAATCTCTCAAACTCTTCGACTGTAAAACTTTGCTCATCTAACAGAGATGTTACTAACACTTCAACTTCTCCAGAAGAAAGTATTATTTTGACTAACCTGAATTTCATCTCATCAGGTAATCCTAGCTTTCGTAGCTGTCTTGCTACTTTAATAGGTGCGGTAGACACTACCACCATACTAGATGGGCTTTCCGGCTTAAACATAGCGTTTATTTCATTGAAAGACGAACTTGGACAGCGAATTATATAATTGATTTTCCTTCCTGTAAGCTCAGCAAGAAATCGATAAGATACGTATCCTCTATCACAGATTAACAAATCGTCTGATTTTATGGATTCAAGCATACCGATCGCTAAATCAACCTCATAGCTGTCACCTCTACTTAGCACAGATTTTATTGCAATATTATTTAGCACATCGTAGCAAACTTCAAAGGTTGCACTTGTATAGTCTTCAAATCTCTGGATTCCATTCCATACTGCTCTTGAGCCAAACTCGCCTATTATTTTGTCGCTCTTTGGCAGAATCAGTATTGAAGCATCAAATGCAAGTACTCTGAAGCCATGGTGGGTTTTAAATTCCTGATCTTGGTAGTATAGGGAAACTATATCATCATTTAACTCTGAAAACGCAGTATGCTTTAGCTTCTTTCTTGCTTGAGTAAATGCACTTGCCGTAATTGTGTAATCTTTTCTTGTATGCAGAACAAACTCATTAAGCATTACTTGTAATGACTTTACACTCTTTCTAAAAATCAGGAGAAATACATTAATGAAGGGCAGCTTTCTTTTTCGTGAGAAGTCTTTTGAGGATGCTCTGTGTGCGTTTATAAAGTTTAAACTCATCAATTTATTTTTTATAAACATGATTATTCTTTTTTTTACTCATGTCATTACTTCTTTTAATTTGTGGATCTTACCTGATTTTACAATACAGTCCATCACTTTCCCTTAACTTAATGGCAGTGATACTCCCCTGCATGTTGCTGTAATGACTAGTAATTTGTTTACTGATGAAATGTCTGATTTTTTGGATATGGTAAGAAAGCTTTTAGATAAAGGGGCTAAGATTTATACTAGAAATAAAGGTGGTTTCACACCTTTAGGATTAGTAAAAAGAGGAAGTGACTTGGAGATGTTTTTTTTTAATTACCAAGACAATTCTGGTAGTACGTTACTGCATCATGCTGCTTTTGGTAATGACCCAAAATTGATAAAATTTTTATTAAATGAATTAAAGTTTAATATTAATATTATAAACGAAGAAGGCAATACTCCTCTGCATGTTGCTGCGAGGTATGGTCGGTTAGATGCAGTAAAAGGGCTTTTAAGCAGAAGGGCTAATATTGATGCTAGAAACAATGTAAACAATACTCCTCTGCATATTGCTGCAAGGTATGGTCAGTTAGATGTAGTAAGAGAGCTTTTAGACAAAAAGGCTAAGATTTATACTGGAAACAAAGCAGGCAATGCTCCTCTGCATGTTGCTGCAAGGTATGGTCAGTTAGATGTAGTAAAAGAGCTTTTAGACAAAAAGGCTAAGATTTATACTGGAAACAAAGCAGGCAATGCTCCTCTGCATGTTGCTGCAAGGTATGGTCAGTTAGATGTAGTAAAAGAGCTTTTAGACAAAAAGGTTAAGATCAATACTGAAAACGGTATAGGCAGTACTCCTCTGCATGTTGCTGCAAGGTATGGTCAGTTAGATGTAGTAAAAGAGCTTTTAACCAGAAGGGCTAATATTGATGATGAAAACAAAAAAGGCAATACTCCTCTGTATGTAGCTGATATTAATGCTAAGAATAATAATAATTCTACTGCTCTGCATGTTGCTGCAAGATATGGTCATTTAAATATAGTAAGAGAGCTTCTAGACAAAAAGGCTAAGATTTATGCTAAAAACACTGTAGGCAATACTCCTCTGCATGTTGCTGCAAGATATGGTCATTTGAATATAGTAAGAGAGTTTTTAAAAAGAGGGGCTAAGACTAATGCTGAAAACAAAAAAAGCGATACTCCTCTGCATGTCGCTGCAAGGCATGATTATTTAGATGTAATAAAAGAGCTTTTAAACAAATGGGCTAAGATCAATGCGAAAAACAGTATAGGCGATACTCCTCTGCATGTTGCTGCAAGACATGGTCATTTAAATATAGTAAGAGAGCTTTTAAAAAGAGGGGCTAATATGTATGCTGAAAACAATGATGATCTCATACCTTTTGAATTAGTAAACAACGAAAGTAAGTTGGAGGTAGTAAATTTTCTTTTAGATCTCAAAAGCGATCATGGCTATACGTTAATGCATTATGCTGTTGAGAATAACAAAACAAATTTGATAGGCTCTTTATCACGATTATGGAGAGAGGATGAGATTAATACTTATTATGATGACATACCTTTAGAATTAACAAGTGGAGCAAAAAATACATTTTCTCTAATAAATAATTTGTTAAATTGGATAAAAAGCTCTATAGGTAGGTTATTAGGTTCTAGTTCTGCTCTGCCTGAAACTTCAACAAATTATTCTAATACAGCTGGTACTAGCCAATTTAGTCGTGAAGTTTGTGTGAGTAACAATGTTGGCTTGGCATTTTTCTTGTTGCAAAGTTTCCTAGATAAAAAATATCCTCTTCCTAAGTTTTGTTCCATTACTCCTGAAAAAGCTCTAGCTAACACACTGAATATCGTAGAAGAATTTGAAAAAGCACTTGAAAAAACGGCTAGACAATCTGGTGTATTGGTAAAAGCTTTTGACTTTTTTAAAGTATATTCAGATATAGCAGGCCAGGTGAGAAACGAGAGGTACTCTCAAATACCAAATATTTTATATTTAGCTGCAAAAGAAGTTTGTCCAAAAAATGAGAAGTTTCTGAGTATTTTAAAAGGCAATATTGAAAAGATGTTTGATGAGCAGCAGGTAGTTGATAGTGGATATCAATCTAACGACATTGCTGATAATAAACCTAGAAGCTATTTAAATAATATAACAGTGGAAAAACAGCTACAAATCATGCTATTTCTTCCTGAAGTTGTTTAATTTCATCTACCGAAAGGCCAGTGATTTCAGCGATAACATCAATAGAGACACCGGCCTTGAGTGAGTTTTTTGCAACTTCAATTTTACCTTCAATTTTACCTTCAATTTTACCTTTTTCATGCCCGATTTGGATGCCTTCTTGTCTACCTTCTTGTCTACCTTCATGTTTAGCATCATCGAGTTTTTGAGCAAGGACAGCCTGTTCATCACGAATACGCTTTATCTCTTGTTCATAGGCAATAAATTCTTTTTCTGACCAATTGAACCTATTTAGTTCTTCATATGCTCTTTTAATTATTAGATCACTTCCTATTATTCTCTCTAGCTCTTCTTCACTAGTTTCGTCTGCATATCTAAAGAAGTAGACCCATTTTTCAACTATACTTGAAAGCTGATCTTCTTTGGTTTTTGGAAATTTAGGCAACTCAATAAATATAAAGTAAAAATCTTTTAGATCATGTTCATTAGTATCTTCATCGCGAATAGTGTGCTTTGATTTGTACTCATACTTATCAGGAAATAAAATACAATCTGCTATAGCAATAAAGATAATTTCCTTAAGGTCATGATATTGATCACCTTTATCAGCTTGTCTTGAGTAAGCTTTAGCAGCATAGTATTGTGCACGTTTTTCAAAGCCTTTAGTTTTAGCAACCTGCATTTCGACTATCACTTGCAGCCCATTTTCATCTCTACAAAGAACATCAACAATGCTTTGTTTTTTAGAAGCAATATCAGGGTCTTGAATAGTACTTAAGAACTCTATATCCTTTATTGTACTTTTGCCAGTGAAGCCAAGGATATCATTAAGGAAGTGAATAAGAATGTCCTTATTTTTTTCAGTGCCAAAGATGCGCTTGAACGATATATCATTTTTTGGATCGAGAAACTTCGAAAGAGCCATAGGAAATCCACTTAAAAAGCATTAATAATTATACACAATTGTGAAGAAATATTCAACGTTTTTATGCTAAAGTCTATTAAAGTTAGCAAAATTTCAAGAGTTGGGAAAAATTACCTTCATAGATAACCCTAGTATGCACCTTAGACGCCCTTTTGTAGATCTTTTTATCAACTCTTCTATAAGGTAATATTAAAATGCCAACAACATGATTTAGCAGCCTCAAAGATACCTATTTAAAGTGTGAACTTCTTCGCTTGTCATAGCATAGGCATTTAATATACTAGTTCTCAACAAAGGTAACATATGCTAGAAAATTTCTATCTAAAACTTTTAAAATTGCAGGTTATGAAAAAGAATGACCGTTAGCTATACTAATTCTTTAGATCACGAAGTGGGAGAGAAAGTAAGAAGTTGGAGGTTAAAGCGAGGTTATACTCAAAAGGATTTAGCGGAAAAAATCGGCGTAACGTATCAAATAGTACTACAATATGAAAAAGGAACACGAAAAATTTCGATTAAAAAGTTGTGCGCTATAGCAAAGGTGTTATCAATTAATATTACGGATCTTATTCCTGTATCAAATGAAAAAATCTGTTTTGAAGATAAGGGAGAGGAGATATTAAATCTAGTAAGAGAATATAAAAAGATTAATGATCAGGAGTTACGTAGAATGTTTTGTTTGCTAACCAAATTTGTCCAAGTCAGTGAAAAAAGTAGTAGGAAAGCAGAGAAAGTAAAAATTGCAAAGGGTTTGGTTAAAGAAGGAATTTCTGTTGATGTCGTTGCAAAAACAATAGGTCTCTCTGCTGATGAATGTGTTGAAGAAAAAGTTGGTTCTATATACTACCAAATAGGGAAAAAGATAAAAGAATGGAGGCTAGTGAGAGAGTATACTCAAAAAGATTTAGGAGAGAAAATGGCTACAACACGTGACGAAATAAGCAATTATGAGCAAGGAAGGACTGCTATTCCACTGGAAAAATTATATGAGATAGCAGAAACATTATCAATTAGTATTACAAATCTACTAATAGAGGAAGATGAAGGTAGTAAAGTAGTACCTAATTTGATAAAAGAATACAAAAAAATTGAGAGTCAAGAATTACGCTATGCGCTAATAAAATCTCTGCTTGAAGAGATACGGATTTGCGAAGAAAAAGTGAAAAGAGCAGAAAATTGCAAAAGACTTAGTAAAAGAAGGAATTTCTATCGATATTGTGTTACGAACAGTAGTCATCTCTCTAAGCGAAATTCAACAAGTTTAAAATAAAAAAATCAGTATATATTAATATCTTCACCTATTCATGAAAAAATAAGTAAAAAAGATTGAGAAATTGATTTGACTTCACTCGCAAGCTATGGCTTTATGCCAATGCTGATAAAAAAAACAGCAGTAAATATTTAAAAAAGTTTGTTGTTAGTGAAGGGTAAATTATATGAATAAAAGTAAAGAAGAAATCGAATTCAGAATATTAGAAAGCAAAGGAAAAGCACTACTTGATCGTGAAATAATGGAAACGTTTCTAAGTGCAGTACATGAAAGGCCACAAGCTCAAGAAATTGCTAAAAATCTGGTGAATACCTATACAGGAGTAGGAAGGATTTTAGGTCGAGAAATGGATGACCTGAAAGTCATAGAAGGAGTAACTGATTCTGCAGTGGCAATGATTATGTGTGTTAAGGAAACACTAGAAAGGGTACTGAGAGAAAAGCTCAAAAGTGAGCCAATAATGGACTTACAAGGGCTAGTAGAGTACTTAAACGTAAGTATAGGTCACGCAGAGAGGGAATGTGTAAAAATATTGTATTTGAATAAAAGGCGCCAATTAATCGGAGAAGAATCCTATATTGGTGAAATGGAAAAAGCACCGGTGTACATAAAGGAGATTACAAGAAAGGCATTAATAAAAAATACAACATCAATAATAATGTCACATAACCATCCTGGAGGAAGTTTAGAACCGTCAGAAGAAGATCAAGAAGTAACAAAGAGCTTAGCAGCAGCATGTAGTACTGTAAGCGTTAGATTATTTGATCATATTATCATTACAAGTGCGGGCTATTTTAGCTTTAGAGAAAACGGATTGTTATAGCAGAAAGTATTTGCAAGTTTACTCACTACAATTTATGCTGAGTAATAGAGTGTATAAATTAAGGTTTGTATACTTAAAAAGTATTTTTAATATGAGGTTTATATGACTAGTAAAGATCAGAATAAAAAGACTAATGTTAATCACAAGAAAATATTTGGTGCTCTTGAAAGCGTTGATATAGAGCAGTCTAAATTTGTGAGTAAAATTAATAACCAGAAGGAGATAAACCGGGAGACTTCCCCTAGCAGAAACATTCGCGAAAACAAAATCAACTACGGGAAAGGATTTGACTACATATATGGCACAAAACCTGTAAGCGATCAAGCAGAAGATTTAAATCCGTTTACTTCAGCTTTAAAAAAATAAAGCCAAATACAGAAAAGTTGAGCTGGTTTAAGAGTGCTGTGGTAAGAGCAAAAAGTTCAAATGAACTGCACAAGGCTGTAGACGAAGCACTAGCTGCTGGAGCAAGGCTAAATGCATGTAATGAGGGAGAATGGAGTATTGCAGAGTATGTAGTATTGGGTACACATTTTCACAGATTAGAAAAAGGTGATCGAAAAAAGCTAATACGTAAATTAATGCTAAGTGGTGCAGAGTTTCATGATACGCTACTGCAGAATAAACTGATAGATGAAATCTACAAGGAATTGCAATCAGAGGTACAACCACAAATAGACAAGAAACTTGGAGAACTGAGAAAAGCTGGCGAAAGTGCTGTTCAGAAAGGAACTTTAATAGATGTGGAAATAGATAATACAACATCGTATATGGAATTTTCTAAGGATAGCAAGGTAGAAGCTTCCAAAGTATTAGAAGGTACAGGTCTAAACAGAGGTTTAATTTTAAGAATGGGTAATAATGCAGTAGAGGTTAAAAGCGAGAAAGGAGATATAAGAAACTATACCGATATGTCAGATGGCAGCTCTGTCATGTTAGAATTTCCTACAAGCCTTGGTAAGCTAAATATTATATTGTACCAAGATGTAAAAAAATATGATCAAGTACAAGTGAGAGTAGAAAACAAGGAAATGTGGGCTGAATTACAACAAAGAGGAGAAGAAATAGGAAAAAACTGCCTTTTTGGGGGAGTGAAACTTAAAGAAGCGGTAGAAAGAGGTAGTTTCACTAGATGTGGCATATGGAGTGAAAAGCAGAAGGAAGTAAGTGAAAAATTGTTTTCATGGGCAGACAAAGTACGTGAAAATAGTAAAGAAACTTGTAGGGCACTTTAATTTAAAGGTTCCAGAGTCTGGCTATTATATCTGGAGCCTTTGAGCTATAGTAGAAAATATTATATGTATGGTTCTTTTCGTGGAAAGAAGTCTAGACTATGAAGTAGGGCAAAAAGTGAAAAGTTGGAGGTTAGAGAGGGGGTATACTCAGAAAGATTTAGCTGAGAAAATTGGTGTAAAGTATTGGGTGATACTGCAATATGAGAAAGGAAACCGTAGAATTTCAATTGAAAGGTTATATGCTATAGCTGAGGCACTATCAATCAGTATTACGGATCTCATTCCTGTATCAAAAATCTGTTTTGAAGATGACGGAGAGGAAATATTAAATCTAGTAAGAGAATATAAAAAGATTAACGATCATGAGTTACGTAGAATGTTTTGTTTGCTAACCAAATTTGTCCAAGTCAGTGAAAAAAGTAGTAGAAAATCGGAAAAAATAAAAATTGCAAAGGGTCTGGTTAAAGCAGGAATTTCTGTTGATATTGTTTCACAAGCAATTGGCCTCTCTGCTGATGAATGTATTGAAGAAAAAGTTGGTTCTATACACTGCCAAATAGGAAAGAAGATAAAAGAATGGAGGATAGTGAGAGAGTATGCTCAAAAAGATTTAGCAGAGAAAATGAATACAACACGTCACGAAATAAGCAACTATGAACAAGGAAGGACTTCTGTTCCACTTGATAAATTATATGGAATAGCAAAGGTGTTATCAATTAATATCATGGACCTACTTGAACTAACAGGAGATGAGATAGAAAATGAGCTACCTGATTTGATTAAAGAATACAAAGAAATTGAGAGCCAAGAACTACGTAATGCATTAATAAAATCTTTGTTTGAAGGGATACGGATTTGTGAGGAGAAAGTGAGAGAGATAGAAAGGATTAAAGTTGCAAAGGATCTAGTAAAAGGTGGAATTTCTATTGATATTATTTTACAAGCGGTAGGTTTACCTGTTGATGTAGTTCTAGATGGGTAGCTCATGAAAAAATTATAGCAATAAAGTTTTAAATGGAGGTATATGTGTTTGTTTCTGCAAGCAATGTTAGCTATAGAATAGGGCAAAGAATAGAAAATTGTAGGTTAATGCGAGGGCATACTCAAATAGGATTAGCAAGTAAAATAGGTTTAACATACCAAGAAGTAAACAGCTATGAAAGTGGCTATAGCGCTATTCCAATTGAAGTACTATATGTAATAGCAAGAGTGTTGTCAGTTAATGTTGTAGATCTATTACCCAAACCAATAACAGTAAGAGAGTATGAAGATGAAGACGAGGAAATACTCTATCTAACAAAAATATACGAGAATCAAAAGTTAGGCAAAATAGTACCTTCATTAGTCAGGTTTGTTCATATTAGTGAAAAAATTAATCAAGAAGAGGCAAGATTAGAGGTAGCAAAAAATCTAGTTAAAGAAGGAGTGTCAATTGACATAATTTCCCAAGCAACCGGCTTATCTATTCACGAGTATGATAATACAGAGAGAGAAATCTGCACTGATTCTATATATTACAGAGTAGGGCAAAGAATAAGAGAATGGAGGTTGATAAGAAGGTATACTCAGGAAGATTTAGCAAACAAAGTTGGTGTAACACTCAAGGAAATACACGAGTATGAAAAAGGATATACTGCCATATCATTTGACAAATTATATCAAATAGCAGAACAATTATCAGTGAATATTAAAGTTCTGCTACCTAAAACAAGAGAAAGCAAAAAGCTATTGAGTTTAATAAATGAGTACAGAGAACAAGAATCATTAGATGCATTAGTCAAATTTTTATCTGAAGATATGAAAAATGGCAAGGAAAAAGTTAAAAAAACAGAAAAAATCAAGGTTGCAAAAAATCTAGTGAAGGCGGGTGTTTCTACTGATGTTATTTTGCGAGCAAGTGGCCTAACTGCTGATGAGTGTGAAAATTGAATTGTGTTAAAGATAGTTGGGTACTGAGAAATATTATATTAAGATGTAAGTGAAAATAATTATATATTTAATATGTCTATTCTAAAAACTTGTTTAGCTCTGCAGAATTTGGCATCTCTACTTATCAAGATATAACATCACAAAATTTCTCTATCACTTTCTGATTGTCCTCTATCATTGCCTTTGCCTCTTGCTGAAGAGATTTGATATTTTTTGATGTAATATTATCCATGTCAGGTGATGCTATTTTCAATTGTGATTGTATACGTATATATTTATCAGCTATAACTTGATTGAGTTGGTAGTTTACTGCATCTAAACTGGAAGCAAACATCACATGTAGTAGTGGTTTTATCCAACCTATCTTTCCAAATCTCTTTGAATTGGCATACTCTATGCTTCTATCTGTTCTACCAGTACCTAGTGATAACAGTATAATCTCATCATTTGGAAACAATTTCTTACCACTTGCATATGCACAAGCAGCTGGATTATTGGCAAATACCCCGCCATCCACTAATACCATTTCCTTGTGGTTAATTTTAAGATATTTAGGTGCAAAGTAAGTAGGTGCTGCAGTTGCTGCTCTTAATACATCCCTTAATTTAATAAAATTTCTATCCTCTTTCCAGCTTTTGAAGAAAAATGGGCAGTTATTGTGAATATCGTAACTCGTAATCAACACATTACTTAAAGTGTTTTTAAGGATATCATCGCCAAAATATTTATCCAGTACAAATTCAATATTTTTATGTGGGTATTGTGCGCAATTAAGCCAAGAAAATATTGATCTTCTCAAAAATGAAGATTTAAAAATATATGACCCGTATTTTTGGTAAAGCTCGACTAAATCATTGGCTGAATATTGAGGGTTTCCTTGTTTATCTTTTTTACATAATCCTGCTATAACAATTCCACCGGTTGAGGTCCCTGCCATAAGATCAAAGATTTCAGCTATCGGTTTCCTTGTCCTTTGCTCTATTTCTGCTAGAATAATGGCTGGTATGATGCCTCTAATACCACCTCCATCAACGGATAAAATGTATTTAATCATTGTAAGTTTAGGTAAAGGTATTAAGATTTAATTTTTCCGCTTAAAACCTGCAATTTAAACTCATCTAATTCTTCAGAAAGATTTTTTACCCTTTCCTCAAGTACTAATACTTTTTCCATTAAACCATATTCAATAAGTTTATCGTGAAATTGTACCCTTGAGTCTAGCTTGGATAACCACCATATCAATGCTACGGTTTGGATTAATATGGTAATAATTACTGTAATTGGGATTTTTTTTAGCATATTTTTTACTGATTATAAAGTAATTGCAAATTACTGATAAAAGAAGAAATATGTTCAGTTTCTATATTTTGCTGTGGTAGTCACTATTTGAATTCGTATTGCTCTTCTGCAGATCCTTATGACTCCAATATATCTTTGATTTTATTTGCTATTTTTGAGCGAGCCTTCTGCATTGGAAAGTAGTTTTATTACTTCTCTGTATTGCTTGTTTTTATCTTTATTACGTTCTTCTGATATTACAGCCATGCTTCTAGGTGTTCTTCCATCTTTAGCTACAGCACTAGGATCTGCTCCTTTGTCTAATAAAAATTTAACAATTTCCAAACGTCCTTGATCTGCAGCATAATGCAGCGGTGTCCATCCCTCACACCCCCCAGAAGCGCCTATATCAGCTCCTTTTTGTACTAGAAAATCCACAACTTCTAAACAACCTGCCTCTGAAGCATAATGTAATGCTGTTAATTTAGGAACCTGCACATTAACATCTAATAGATTTTCTACCAAAAGTTTTACAACCTCTAAGTTACAATTTTCAGAAGCAATTTGTAGTACTGTTTTATAATTACTCACAGCTTTACTCTTTGTATAGCAACATGTAACAACAACACATATAATTGTTATCATAAGCCATAGAAAATTTATCTTATTCTTTATGTTCTTACTTATTTTGTTCATGTCTAACATTTTTTTAGAATTAAATAATCATTTGCTTAAGTTTCATTTAAATAGCTTTGCTCACTTTTGCCTCTACTATAGTTTGATATCCTCTATTATTCAGAATATGTTCTGCCCTGCTGATTACCCATTCGCCTTCAATTTCCTGACAAAATCCTGAAAGACTGATCTTAGCTTCTGCAAATAATTCTGGATTACCAGGAACAGTTACATTTAAATTTGATGTACTACGTTTTAGTTGTTTTAACTTAGCTGCTGCTGCACTAATTGCTGATTCTGCGGTAGAGTAAAGCGTTTGCAGGGTATAACTTGGACTCTCATTTCCCACTTTCTCTTCTATAGTTTCTCCCTTCTCATAACTGTGCCATTTTGCAATAACAGATCCATATTTGTTACGCACATTAAAATTTACCTCCCAATTTATAATATCTTTAGGTGTCAATACTGTTGTACCTAACATCTTTCCAGTCGCTGATCTTGCTTCTCCCTTCGGAATAAAAATTATATATCCTCCTGCTGGTTTTACTAGTGCATCATATTTTTTGCCTAATCCTTCCAAAAAACTCATGTCGCTTTCATCTGCTTGAATGGTATGTGGTATAAATATATTTTCAAATCTTTCAGCGACTTTACCTTCATACCCATGTTCTTGTGCTATTTCTTTAATCAAATCTCCCAAGGTAATGTCTTTCCATTCCTTTGATTTTCTTTCCTTTAATGATCCTCTTAAACTTGCAGCGTCACATTTTATTCTTAAAGTTTGTGGTGGACTTTGTATTGTAATTTGATTTGCCTTATATACCCCCATAGGTAATAAACCTGTTTCTTTATATCCTAGAAAAACCTGTAAATTGCCCTTAAGTTCTAAAGCGCTAGAGCTATAATTAATACATATCTCAGCTTCGTCACTTGTAGTACCTGATCCATCAGTGACACGTAGTAATATTAAACTCTTTTTTAAAACCTCTGTTACTGGGTTATTTTTTGCTACTATATCAAAATCTGGTGTCATTCATCTAAAATATTTATAACAGATTCTTTCAATATTCTCTGAATTTTAGGAAGCTTAATTTTTAATCCAGCGGGCAAAAAGCTTCCGTATTTTGCAAGGCCTGGATTTTCAAGCAATACTTCCTCCACTGCTCCACTACTGTATCCATAATGTTTCCAGCAAATCAGATCTAACATTTCGTTTTTTTTGGTGTAATAATAAATCATTTATTGTAACTTTTTAACTTCAAAATAAACTCAATTTTTCTTGGTTTTCCATCAGGAAAAAATAATATCTGTTTTTCTTCTACATTAGTAATGACAAAATCTCCAAGCACATTTCCTGAATTATCAACTAGAACTTGAGTATCACGTATATTTTTTAGCTGTTCTAAGCCATTACTCTGATAACGTGGATAAATCACTCCTGTCAGATCAATACATTCAATTCCTGAGCCAATGTTTTGTAGCAACGTTTTTTCAATACATTCAATTGTATACCACCTTTTTTCTTTACTGTATCTTAGGCTTATTGGTTGCTTACATTTTCCAAGCAACATCAATGTAACTCTTCAACTATATCAAAAAGTGCCCCACGTGCTTGTTCTCTAAATCGTTCTATTACTGCATCAGCAACACTGCGCACATCTTCAGATTTAATGTTGATATTAAACGTTTGATAGAATGCTTGGTTATATACTTTCGATTCGCTATTTTCACATCTACTTTTCTTGAATGCTTTCTCAACTTCTTCTTGTTCTATAGCTCTTTTTTCTTCTATAACACCTTTAACTTTAAAACTCTCAAAATTGCCTTTACTATTTTCTGAAAATTGTTTAATAGCACTATTACTTGTCAATGGGTTTCCGTTACTGAAAATGCTATTTTTAGAAAGCTCATTAACAACATTTCCATTGCTTTCAAATTTTCTAATCGGGCTATTCTCAGCAAATATGCTACTAACTGTATTTCCCATCCATGAAAAAGCTTTTCCTATAGGTTCAATGAGTGATTTCCAAAAGCTAGAGAAAAAGTCTTTCACTTTTTGCCAGTTAGTTAGAACATAAGCTGCACCAGCAACAAGACTCGCTATTAAAAGTCCAATTGGGTTAGTCATTACAGCGAGTGTTATTGCTCTTAGCCCTGTTATTACTGCAGGAAAAACTATACTTGATAAAGATGAAAATGTTGTCAGTATTGTTGCTTTAAGACCAAAAATTGTACTTCCTAATAAAGTAATTCCATAGCCTAATCCCACTACTAAGACTTTCAAACTTATCAAAGCTGCTAAAGTACTCATGATTGCCGTAGTTAAAGTTGGATATTTTTCTGCAAACTCTGCTATATATCTAGTTTTTTCTTGTAAAAATTCAGCTATAGATTTTAAAGTAGGCAGCATCACTGAGCCCAGGTTCATACCAACTTCACTGCCATTAAGTTAAGGGAAAGAGAAGTTAAGATTGGACAAAAAATTTGAAGCGATTGATAATTATGGTAAATACTAGGGTGAATTTTTAAGAAAAGGGAGTCTGAAAAGTGCAAGTTAGAGGTTGTCCACAAATCAAGAAATAAGTAGTATATAAAGGCAGAATATTGAGGTAAGAGATGAGGAAAAAATATCCAACAGATTTAAGTAAAAGGGAATGGTCCCGAATAGAAAAACACTTCAGGGTATCGTATAAGAAAGGAGGAAGGCCGCCAAAATACAGTAAGTGTGAGATACTGAATGCAATTCTTTATGTACTGCGCACAGGATGTCAATGGCGCAATTTACCACACGATTTTCCGTTGTGGAAGGCTGTGCATGAACAGTTTAGAAGATGGAAAAAGCAGAGGATTTTTGAGAAAGTGAACTATGATATCACTAAATATAGTAGGTCAAAAATGGGAAGAAGTGAGGAGCCAAGCGCATGCATAGTGGATAGTCAATCGGTAAAAATCACGGAAAAAGGGGGGTCAAAGGTTATGATGGTGCAAAAAAAGTAAATGGGAGAAAAAGACATATAATCACAGATACTCAAGGATTTGTGCTTGGTTGCTATGTAGGAGCTGCAAGCGAAAATGACAGAGATGGGGTGAAGATGGTATTGGACAATATGAAAGAAAAATACAGCAATATTAAGAAAATGTGGGCTGATATGGGGTACCAAGGAAAAGATTTAAAAACCCATATAGAGGAAGAACATGGGATAGATATTGAAATTGTGAAAAGACCTCCATGTAGGTTTTGGGTGCATAAAGATACACCACCAGAACTATTGCCACAACGGGATCCTGGATTTGCAGTACAACCGAGAAGGTGGGTGGTAGAGAGGACTTTTGCTTGGATCAATAGAAATAGAAGGCTATCAAAGGAGTACGATTTACTTACAACATCTACTGAAAGTTTCATATATCTGGCTATGAGTAAAGTTATGTTAAGTAGGGAATATGCTTGAATTTAATGGTTTGTGGACAACCTCTTATAGCTCTTTTCATAATAGTCCGAAAAGCTTATAGAAAAGCGGAATCAACAGCATGACGAAAAGATGTGAATAGAGGGATGTTTTTCCTAGCTCTGTTTTTTATAGCAAACCAATGATGCTCAATTTTGTTAAAATCGGGAGAATAAGGCGGTAGATATAAAATTTCTGCGCCAACTCCTTTAGCAAATTCAGTAATCTTATTAGACTTATGAAAAGTAGCATTATCAAAGTTTGTCCAGATCGGTGTCAAAAACTGCTCAAACCATTTATTAACATATTACAGTGGCCTTCAAATGTTAACGGAACAACTATTTTTCTGCCGTTTAAGGCTGCAATCATACTGATTCGTTGAATTTTTTTACCAGATTTTAGAGCATAAAACCTCTGTCCCTTCTGGCAATATCCATAAGGGTAGTCCTCGGTGTTATCAATGCCAGACTCATCTATATAAACTAAGTTTTGAGGTTCTTTTGTTGCTATAATTTTCAAAAATTCAGCGCGTTTTTCTTCGTCCCTTTCTTTGTATCCATATGTCTTTTTTTGCGTGTGAGTCCAATTTTTTTAAGAGCTCGATGAATCGTTGGGATACTAACATTGCTCCAAAGCTTAGCCATTTCCGATAGAGTTTTTCCACCATATTTTTTAGCAAATTCAGTAAATTTATTCCAGTCAGTAATTTTGTGATTATAACCTCCATTTCCAAGTTTTTTTGACTGAAAATCTCCTGTTTCTTTTTTTCTTTGCTGCCACTCCCATAACGTAGTTCTTCCAATTTTAAATCTTGCTGCCACTGCTTCTCTGCTTTATCCTTCTTCTAGTGATTCCATTGCTTTTTTTCTTAAATCATAACTATATGCTGCTGGCATACTTACCTTCACTACTATAAAATCTTATTTTACCTCGTTTGTACTATTATGAAAAGAGCTATATTTAAAAAAGTAATAATTGCAGGTTATTTTGCAAAGAATGTACTAATGCAATGATACTGAAAAGATATCTTGAATTTAAAACACATGTTTTCTAGCTCTTTTCTGGTAGTTGAGTGAACGAATATCAGATATCTTATGACGATCAACTCTTCTCCCTTTTCTTACCACTAAAGTGTTCATCAAAAATAACTGTGATAGTCGATCCATAATGCAGTCTATGTCTGACTCTGTAGAAAAAATATCAAAGGCTAAGTTTTTAATCGCATTAAATGAGACAGATTTATTGATGCTTTTTTTTAGTTTACTATTCTGTGCGCTCAATGTCTCTTCATCATCTTCTATCATGATACTTTCTAGATTACTGATGAAGATAGTTGACCAAAAATCCTGCTTGATAGTTTCAATACTTTTTCCTGTGAAATTCTCTAAATTTAATCTTCCCTTCAGCCTAGAAAAAAATGTTTCTACTCCCCAGCGCAAGTAATATAATCTCTCAAACTCTTCGACTGTAAAACTTTGCTCATCTAACAGAGATGTTACTAACACTTCAACTTCTCCAGAAGAAAGTATTATTTTGACTAACCTGAATTTCATCTCATCAGGTAATCCTAGCTTTCGTAGCTGTCTTGCTACTTTAATAGGTGCGGTAGACACTACCACCATACTAGATGGGCTTTCCGGCTTAAACATAGCGTTTATTTCATTGAAAGACGAACTTGGACAGCGAATTATATAATTGATTTTCCTTCCTGTAAGCTCAGCAAGAAATCGATAAGATACGTATCCTCTATCACAGATTAACAAATCGTCTGATTTTATGGATTCAAGCATACCGATCGCTAAATCAACCTCATAGCTGTCACCTCTACTTAGCTGTAATAGTTTAGATTTGATCTGACAGGTTAATAAAGTAAGATAAAAATACAAACAAATTTTAAAGGAGTGTCAGATATGAGTACAACACAAGAAAAAATACTAAAACCAAAGTTAGGATTGCTAGAACTTGCAAAGCAATTAGGAAATGTATCACAGGCGTATGGGATATTCAAGGGATACATTTTACCGCTTCAAAGAACTGTATGAAACAGGAGGAGAAGAGGCTTTACACGAGATAAGCAAAAGCAAGCCATTGTATGCAAATAGAGTGTCGGAGGATATAGAAAAAGCAGTAGTTGAAATAGCAATAGAGTTTCCAGTATACGGACAAGAAAGAGCAGCAAACGAACTGAAAAAGAGAGATCTCTGCAAGTGGAATAAGATCAGTGTGGCAAAGAAACGATCTTGAAAACTTTAAAAAGAGGTTAAAGGCATTAGAAGCAAAAGTAGCTCAGGATGGTATCATTTTAACAGAAGAACAGATAACAGCTCTAGAAAAGGCTAAGGAAGAAAAAGAGGCCCATGGAGAAATTGAAACAGAGCATCCAGGATACTTAGGTAGCCAAGACAGTTATTATGTTGGTAATATCAAAGGTATTGGACGAATTTACCAGCAAACCTTTGTTGATACCTATTCCAGAGTTGCTTTTGCTAAGCTTTACACAGAAAGGACTGCTATCACAGCTGCAGATCTTCTTAATGATAGGGTAGTACCGTTCTTTGATGAACAGATTGCTACGTGTTTTGACGGATCGTGGTACAGAGTATTGTGGCAAACCTGAAAATCACAGCTATATTTAGGGGTAGAAAATATTGATCATTCTCGAACCAACTCCACAGACTAATGGCATATGTGAAAGGTTCCACAGAAGATGAATGTTACAATATTATCTTTAGAAAGAAAATTTACACCTCTTTGGCAGAACTTCAGTTAGACGTAGACCATTGGGTGCATTCTTACAATAGATCTAGACCACATTCAGGTAAATATTGCTATGGCTATGCAAACCTTTTTTGATAGTATGCATATTGCTTATCAGAAAAATATTGATAGCATTAAACAGGATGCTGATATCGGTTTTCAATTCTTCTGTCAGATAATTCATGCCTGTCAGATCAAGTCTAAACTATTACACATTAAGTTAAGGGAAAGTGATGGACTGTATTGTAAAATCAGGTAAGATCCACAAATTAAAAGAAGTAATGACATGAGTAAAAAAAAGAATAATCATGTTTATAAAAAATAAATTGATGAGTTTAAACTTTATAAACGCACACAGAGCATCCTCAAAAGACTTCTCACGAAAAAGAAAGCTGCCCTTCATTAATGTATTTCTCCTGATTTTTAGAAAGAGTGTAAAGTCATTACAAGTAATGCTTAATGAGTTTGTTCTGCATACAAGAAAAGATTACACAATTACGGCAAGTGCATTTACTCAAGCAAGAAAGAAGCTAAAGCATACTGCGTTTTCAGAGTTAAATGATGATATAGTTTCCCTATACTACCAAGATCAGGAATTTAAAACCCACCATGGCTTCAGAGTACTTGCATTTGATGCTTCAATACTGATTCTGCCAAAGAGCGACAAAATAATAGGCGAGTTTGGCTCAAGAGCAGTATGGAATGGAATCCAGAGATTTGAAGACTATACAAGTGCAACCTTTGAAGTTTGCTACGATGTGCTAAATAATATTGCAATAAAATCTGTGCTAAGTAGAGGTGACAGCTATGAGGTTGATTTAGCGATCGGTATGCTTGAATCCATAAAATCAGACGATTTGTTAATCTGTGATAGAGGATACGTATCTTATCGATTTCTTGCTGAGCTTACAGGAAGGAAAATCAATTATATAATTCGCTGTCCAAGTTCGTCTTTCAATGAAATAAACGCTATGTTTAAGCCGGAAAGCCCATCTAGTATGGTGGTAGTGTCTACCGCACCTATTAAAGTAGCAAGACAGCTACGAAAGCTAGGATTACCTGATGAGATGAAATTCAGGTTAGTCAAAATAATACTTTCTTCTGGAGAAGTTGAAGTGTTAGTAACATCTCTGTTAGATGAGCAAAGTTTTACAGTCGAAGAGTTTGAGAGATTATATTACTTGCGCTGGGGAGTAGAAACATTTTTTTCTAGGCTGAAGGGAAGATTAAATTTAGAGAATTTCACAGGAAAAAGTATTGAAACTATCAAGTAGGATTTTTGGTCAACTATCTTCATCAGTAATCTAGAAAGTATCATGATAGAAGATGATGAAGAGACGTTGAGCGCACAGAATAGTAAACTAAAAAAAAGCATCAATAAATCTGTCTCATTTAATGCGATTAAAAACTTAGCCTTTGATATTTTTTCTACAGAGTCAGACATAGACTGCATTATGGATCGACTATCACAGTTATTTTTGATGAACACTTTAGTGGTAAGAAAAGGGAGAAGAGTTGATCGTCATAAGATATCTGATATTCGTTCACTCAACTACCAGAAAAGAGCTAGAAAACATGTGTTTTAAATTCAAGATATCTTTTCAGTATCATTGCATTAGTACATTCTTTGCAAAATAACCTGCAATTATTACTTTTTTAAATAACTTGCACTTTTCAGACTCTCTTTTCTTAAAAATTCACCCTAGTATTTACCATAATTATCAATCACTTCAAATTTTTTGTCCAATCTTAACTTCTCTTTCCCTTAACTTAATGGCAGTGAGCTTGGCGTGGTCCACGTGATCATGATTTAAAAGTTGTTTGCGAAATGATTAGAGAAGTGAAAAAATTGGGTCTTGAAACGTGTGTGACTCTTGGGTTGTTAAAAGCTTATCAAGCTAATATGCTAAAGGGAGCTGGTTTAGACTTTTATAATCATAATATTGACACATCTGAAGAATATTATAATAAGGTCATAACTACACGTACTTTTCAAGATCGCTTGAAGACATTAGAGTACGTGCGCGCATCTGGAATTAAGTTCTGCTGTGGCGGCATTCTTGGCATGGGTGAAACTAATGAAGATCGAATAAAAATGTTAGTTCTTCTTGCTAACTTGGATGAGCCTCCAGAATCAGTACCAATTAATATGCTAATAAAAATTCCTGGAACTCCTCTTGAGAATGTGGCTGATGTTGATCCATTTGATTTTGTTCGTACTATTGCAATAGCCAGAATTATGATGCCAAAATCTTATGTACGTTTATCAGCTGGGCGAGAAAAAATGTCAGATGAATTGCAAGCACTGTGCTTCCTTGCTGGCGCTAATTCAATTTTTTACGGTGAAAAGCTACTTACAACTCAAAATCAAGTACCTGAACAAGACAATCGTCTATTTCAAAGATTGGGACTACAAAAATTACACATAGAACATTAAAGGAATTTCTGCATTGACAGAAAAAAAAGATCTATTTTTACTACAAATTTGCCTCAAATTTTCTTTCCATCCTCGGATGAATCGTTATTGACTTAACAACATGTATTATTAATAAATTAAATAACTCAACTATTTCCAGCGCTCAAAACCAAGGGCAGTGTTATCTAAGTGGAGAAAGTCACCTCTCCCCACCATAAGTGTTGAAAGTGGTACTGAAAGGATATAAAGAGCTATTATTACAAAAAAAAACGGAGGTAATAATAGATCAAATAGAAGTAATACTAAAATTAATAAAAGATGAGGACCTAGAAAGATTGGGAAAAATAAGTGAGGTAGATAACTAAACTATTGGGCAAAATTATATTTAAAGGTCTAATGAAGCTAATATTAATGGGGCAGAAAACAAGCCTAAGAGCGCTAGAAATGGTAATAAACAGATGTATAATAGATAAAAATGATGATGAAAGTACAGTAACATACAGTGGCTTATCGAAAAGGTTAAAAGTTCTGATTATTTTAAAGGGATATATATCGATTTAGTAAATAAAGTTGAAAAATTATTACCTAAAAAAACATCTAATAACTTACATAGATTTAATCATAAATTTATCAGGTTATCTTATAAAAGATGGGTTAAAAGTAGGTGATGACAGTCAAGTGAAAGTCAGTGTTGGATTAAAGGAGCAATTACCGACAAGCATAAGATTTTGTAAAGGGCAAGAAGAAGGTAGCGAAGATATAGCATTGGTAAGAGCAATTAATGAAGCTAAAGTTGAAAAAGAGGGTATTTTATTATTTGATAGGGGAATTGCAAAAACTGGAACTTTCGTTGAGTTTGATGAAAAGAAATATAAATTTATTACAAGAATTCACCTAAAAAGAAGGTATGACATTATACGAAAGAATGGAATTGCTCAAAAGCAACAACCAGATGGATCAGAAATTTTGGAAGATATAACAGTAAATCTCTATCAAGCAAAAAGTAAAGTAGCAGAAAAGCATGACCTACGTTTAATAAAAATGCGAAACAAGACAGGAAATGAAATATGGTTTTTGACCAACTTGTTTGAAATGCCAGCTTATGAAGTAACAGAACTATATAGGTGTACTAGACACAACTTAATCTGACAGGCATAAATTAACTAACAGAAGAATTGAAAACTAATATCAGTCTCTTGTTTAATGTTACTAATATTTTTCTGGAAAGCAATGTGTTTGCTATCAAGAAAAGTCTGCATAGCCATAGCAATATTTACCTGAGTGAGGTCCGCTCTCATTAGACCTACTGCAAAAGGTGATTGAAAAAATGATGGGAGAGAGGTAGAAGAAGAATCAGCAGATTGAGTAAGGTAAAAAATGAGCTTTAGTTACTATAATATGAGGAAACACCGAAGAAACTTTCGTAATATAACAGGTTTAACTATAGAGGAGTTCGAAAAAGTAGTGGAAAAAGTGAGGTCTGGATGGGAAAAGCTTGAAAAACAGAAAAAGTGCCATGGTAGAACTACCAACTCTGGAAATTTTGTGTAATTTTGTACTATCGCACTTACATAACACATAGATTTTTAGGATGCCTATTCAATGTGCACAACGCAAATGTATGTAGGTTACTTAAGAGAATAGAGCCATTACTCGCCAAAAAAGTGACTATAACAAAAGATAGAAGTATGACACCAGAAAAAATACTGAAAATTCTGGCTGATGTTACAGAACAGCAAATACAGAGGCCAGAAGATAGTAAAAAACGGATATTCAGGAAAAAAAAGAACCAACACTATGAAAACTGAGATTATTATCGAAGAAGGAGGAAGAATTTTATCAGTGTCAAAGTCATATCGTGAGCGATTTTCGCATAAGGAAACAAGAAAAATATCTACCACTCGATAGCATAAAATATGCCGATTCTGGATATCAAGGTTGGCAAAAATTGCAAAGCAATGTTATAATTCTATATAAAAAGTATCGTAAAAAGCCATTAACTCCAGAGCAGAAAGAGCATAATAGAAGATTAGCATCATTTAGAATGAGAGTAGAAAGTAAGATCCGAGAGATAAAGATATTTAAGATTATGTCGAATGTTTATCGCAATTTTCAGAAAAAATATAACCTGAGGTTCAATATTATTGCTGGTATTGTGAATCTTAAGCACTCCTTTTAGTTAACCTTGATTTTAGTCACCCTCCTTTCCTTTTTTTTATCGCTTGATTCGCAGCAGGTCTTAAGGTACGTTGGAACAAGTCAACAAAGGCGAGAATTAACGGAAGATACAAAGGAAGTCGGACTGATTGATAGTACTCAGAGTGTGGGAAACAAGGGGAAGCGATCAGCGGTATAGTTAGGGATTGTTACACCAACACAACAGAGGTTGGGATATGATGCAAGGAAAACTAAATCAGATAGCAGTAATAAAAGATGCTGTGAATGCTACACTGAAGAGCCGTATGCGGGAAATTCGCAAGTACGGTTCTGTTGGGGGGATCATAGCAACTAAACCTAATAGGAGGATTTAAAGTTATGATCGGGAGTGTTAAATAAACTGTGTCAAACCGAATTTTTAATTCAACTCAATTTTCAATCTGTTGGGAAAGAAAATATCGAGCTGAGATATAGTCAATGCCCAATCATGTACAGGCATAGTCCATTTCTCCTCCACTTTCTTTATAGCACAATATACCTGTTTATACAAGGCATTTATGCTAGTAAATGAGCCCTTGGTTTTGGTGAATTTCCTAATTTGCCTATGTAGCCCCTCTATGGGATTAGTAGTATAGATTATCCTCCTAACTGGGTCGGAATACTTAAAATAACCAGATAGGTTTTCCCAATTATTCTGCCAAGATTATAGGGTACTTTGTGCCCCATTTTTCATCTAATTCCAACAGATAATTCTCGGCAATTTCCTTACTTGAAGCTTTTCTTTAAATCACTCAAAAAACTCTTTACTAGCTACATACTTCAGTGAGTTACGTATCTGATGCACTATACACATTCTGCATTAGGGAACACACCGTTTATTGCTGCAGGAAAGCTTTTTAGCCCATCTACACATGCAATTAGAATATCTTCCACTCCTCTCTCTTTGAGATCATTTAGTACTCCCAACCAGAACTTCACTTTCAGCTAAATAAAACTTCTTTTCTGCCATTTTGCTAATATATTATACATACATTTACTTACACAACTCCTTAAAAAACCATGAAAACTATCGGATATACAGACTGCAGCGGACGACTACGCCATTCGTTGATTACTGTTTGTCAGTAATACTTGATATCTCTGCCGCCGATATTTTGTGATCGTAAATTTCCTCAATATGTGACGCTATATCTCCATGCCACTGGCAAATGTGCTTAAGACCTTTGCTTCAAGTTCTGTTGTTTGTCTTTTTCTAACTATTTGGGGTTCAAAGCTTCCTTCCCTGTCTCTAGGTGTTAACAACTCAAATGAGTTGTACGTAAAGTTTTTCCCATTTCTTCGATTATTTTCTTCGCTTTCACCAGACAAGTGGTGTTCTATTTCACCTTCTAGACTCGCCTCCAGCAGCTTTTTTATAAATGGTGTTAATGCTCCCTCCTTTCCTGTCAACGGTCTTCCTTCTCGTATAGACGACAGGTTTCTAATTCTTTATAATCTACCAAACCGGTAGTTTTATTTACTTGACTCATGTCAAACCTCCGTTTTTTTATATCAATTATATTTTTATTTCTTGGTTTGACACAGTTTATTTAACACTCCCCCGGAATTTACAATTTCGAGCTGGTGAAATGAGTTTCGAAAGAGGTCTAATGCTGCAAGTTGCTCTTCAGTTAAAATTATGCTGTCTTGTGCAACCTTTGCTTCAAGGGCTTTAAGTCTTTTTTTAAATGTTTCAATGTCGTTTCTTAGCCATATAGATCTTACGCCACCTTCGGAAATCCCTTTTTCTCAGCTTATTTGCAGCTCTTTGTTGTCCATATGCTGGAAATTCTGTAGCTATCTGCCCTTTCTATATCTTCGGAAACTCTGTTTGCTAATAGGGGTTTTTTCTTACTTATTTCATGTTTCTCCCCCATTTTCATATAACTCTTTAAATCGATAAAATGTATCACGCGAATACTTTACACGCTTGTGATACGTTACCTAATTGCTTTGCTAGTTCTCTAACTTTGGTTTTAGTATTTTTGTTTCTCATATCTAACACTCCTTTCTTTTATTATTTTATAACTTACTTTTTTAAAGTAAGTCTTGTTTAATACAGCTGAACACAAAAAACATCATTTCCAGCATACAGGCTGTTGTTATGACAACTCTGTTGTTGAAAAGCTCACTCAACGGGAGCTTCTTATTGATGATACTTCGCAACACTCTGCTCAGCAAACTAGAACTGCTATATTTGAGTACATAGAAATTTTTTATAACAAACAGCGTAGACATTCTACATTGCATTCCTTAAGACCTGCTGCGAATCAAGCGATAAAAAAAAGGAAAGGAGGGTGACTAAAATCAAGGTTAACTAAAAGGAGTGCTTAAGATTCACAATACCAGCAATAATATTGAACCTCAGGTTATATTTTTTCTGAAAATTGCGATAAACATTCGACATAATCTTAAATATCTTTATCTCTCGGATCTTACTTTCTACTCTCATTCTAAATGATGCTAATCTTCTATTATGCTCTTTCTGCTCTGGAGTTAATGGCTTTTTACGATACTTTTTATATAGAATTATAACATTGCTTTGCAATTTTTGCCAACCTTGATATCCAGAATCGGCATATTTTATGCTATCGAGTGGTAGATATTTTTCTTGTTTCCTTATGCGAAAATCGCTCACGATATGACTTTGACACTGATAAAATTCTTCCTCCTTCTTCGATAATAATCTCAGTTTTCATAGTGTTGGTTCTTTTTTTTCCTGAATATCCGTTTTTTACTATCTTCTGGCCTCTGTATTTGCTGTTCTGTAACATCAGCCAGAATTTTCAGTATTTTTTCTGGTGTCATACTTCTATCTTTTGTTATAGTCACTTTTTTGGCGAGTAATGGCTCTATTCTCTTAAGTAACCTACATACATTTGCGTTGTGCACATTGAATAGGCATCCTAAAAATCTATGTGTTATGTAAGTGCGATAGTACAAAATTACACAAAATTTCCAGAGTTGGTAGTTCTACCATGGCACTTTTTCTGTTTTTCAAGCTTTTCCCATCCAGACCTCACTTTTTCCACTACTTTTTCGAACTCCTCTATAGTTAAACCTGTTATATTACGAAAGTTTCTTCGGTGTTTCCTCATATTATAGTAACTAAAGCTCATTTTTTACCTTACTCAATCTGCTGATTCTTCTTCTACCTCTCTCCCATCATTTTTTCAATCACCTTTTGCAGCAGGTCTTGAGAAATTTGATTCATCATTTTCATAATAAAAATGCCTTTACTTCCTCTCTACTTTTTCTGGGTAAGGTCCAAAGGTCCGCCGGTCCACTCTCCCTATAGCATCAATAGCAAGCGTCAATTAACACTTTAACTTCTAACTTGTCATCAGTAATATTGTTTATATAAAAACTATAATTTTTTATGCCTGAATTTGGGAATATACTGCTATTGGTAGCCTGCTTATTGTCTTTGACATATTCGTTTTTACCGCTCAGTTCTTGTCGGTTTATTACCACTGCCATATTTTTTTGTGTATCAACATCAATGGCTATTTTGATCTACTGCCACATTACAAATGATTTCTCACTTGAAAACGTATATTACCATTCACACACAACAAAACCTTTGATCTACAAGATTTGTGGTGTTTGGGGAAATAAAGAAGGGTCTATGTTGCTTTGGACCTTAGTGCTCACCTTTTACCTATTTTTGATGGGTATTTTTACTGATAACGACAGTAAATTGAAGAAAGTATCCTTGATCACCCAAGGCTTGATTTGCTTTTGTTTTTTATTGTTCACTTTACTTGAATCCAGCCCCTTCACTAAAATGCCAGGCATTGAAACAGATGGACTGGGTTTTAATCCGATATTGCAAGATATAGGTCTTGCTATTCACCCACCGATATTATATTTGGGGTACCTTGGGTTTAGCGTTCCTTTTTCGCTCTCTATAGCTGGATTAATTGCAAAAGTTGAAGGAAATGTTTGGGCTAAAATTGTCAGGCCTTGGGTACTTATTTCTTGGTCGCTGCTCACTTTTGGCATCAGCTTAGGTAGCTGGTGGGCGTATCGCGAACTTGGGTGGGGTGGATTTTGGTTTTGGGATCCAGTAGAAAACGTTTCTTTGATGCCGTGGCTAATTGCAGTAGCGCTTACACATTTGTTGCTCGTGGTACGGAATTTCAATATTTTGAGGAACTTTGCTATTTTGCTTACGCTTACAACTTTTATCTTGAGTGTGACTGGAACATTTCTAGTTCGCTCAGGAATACTCACCTCAGTGCACACGTTTGCAGATGACCCAAGATATGGACTATATATATTAGCTCTACTTGGTATAATTACAGTCAGTAGCTTAGTAATATTCGTAGTATTTACGAGAAAAAATTGCACATCTTTTCAGTGCTCGACATTGGAATCTGAAAAGAAATCTGCTACTCAAGTGACAGAGGGTAGAAGATTCTTTTCACGCCTTACGATGATGCTGATGAACAATTTATTATTCATCACTGCCTTTTTCATTGTGTTCGTTGGCACCTTATACCCTACAGTGCTCGAATATTTAACCGGTGAATTAATTTCAGTTGGAGCACCATACTATAATTCCTTATTTAACCCTATTGCACTGGCTATTCTAGTGCTCACCATGATCGGGCAATACTGCTGTTGGCGGGGAAATAGTCTATTGCCAATATTCCGTGAATATAGATTTTCATTCTGTAGTGCTGCAGCTATTTTGCCGTTTATCTTTCACATGGAGCTAATAATTGTGCTATCAGTTGCTATCTCCATAGCATTATTAGTCTTTATTTTAGAAGCATATAGTAAAAGAATTCGTTTATTTAAGGTAGCACTTGGTGAATCAATTTTATTAGCAAGAAAAGTTTCTAAATCCTACTATGCAATGATGCTTGCTCATGCTGGAGTGGCAATTCTAGTGCTTGGTATAACATATTCGGTTGGCTGGCAGGAGAAAAAAGAAAATTACTTAAAAATAGGGGATAGCATAACAGTCAATAAATTTAAAGTTACTTTACGAAATATTGAATTGATAAAAAAGGAAAACTTCCATGCAGTGAGAGGAACAATGGATATCAGGAATTTGTTGAATAACAAGATATTAGGTGAGATAGCCCCTGAATATAGATTTTACCTTGTGGAAGGTCAGAAAAATGTTGAAAGCAATATCTACCACAATTTGCTTTCTGATATTTATGTCGTAATCGGTGAGATTGATAAGAGTAAGAGCAAAATCGCAGCTAAAGTGCACTATAAACCTGGAATGTCTGTAATATGGTTTGGATCCTTCCTCATCGCTTTTGGTTTGCTCCTTGCCGCCTTTTCTTCTGGCAAAAAAGTTAAGCCACCTGTTCGTTTAATATCATAAAATTGTATCCGTTCAGGCAATGGCGTCAACTTAAGGGGAGATATTAAGGAGTAAAATACTACAAGAGACAGGACTTTTGTTTCTATTTTATTTCAATAAAAAAGTTTAAAATGTGTCTTTTTTAGGTGAAACATGCAAAAAGGAAAAAATCTTATCTTACAAATAAAAAATGCAATATACTCGAAAACTTTTCAGAAAATCCATTATATTGGAAAAAACAGTTTCACACGAACAAGAAAACTTCCTTTTTCGACAGTATTTTCTATAGTTAGTTAAAAAAAGTTTGGGAATAGAATGTGAACTTATGGAGCCGTTGACATGTACCTTCAAAGCAAGCTTTCTCTAAAGCAAGATATATTTCAAGAATTTAAGCATCCGAACAGCCTATCAGGATGAACCTGAATATGTGTGCGCCAAGAGAAGCGCTTAGAGTACAGTTGGTCAACCTAGGCAAAGTCTAGCCAATAGCCTAGAACAGACCATTATGGTGCGTAAGGTAACGAGCGTATCAAAGCTAATGGAATGGACAATTGCAGGGTACAACGAAAGTGAAGGTGTTGAGTCCCGAAATTTGTTATGACATAGAGGTTGACATTTTCCATGAGATGGAAGACAGCATGAAGGGTAACAACAAGGCAAGTTATCACTCACTCTATCGGGATCTGAGGCCGTGTCATGTGTTGAAATGGATTCTAAGTGAACTTGGGAGATCCTTTGTATTCCTAAAAGGTGCTCTGGAACAAGTCAATAAAGGCAAGGACTGGAGGAAGTGACCTTACCCAGAAAAAGTAGAGAGGAAGTTAAGAAGTTTTTTCAAAGAGGTGTGATATGACAAAAAGAAGAGAACATACAGCAGAATGCAAAAATGAAGACTGGAAAAAGAAACAGGTCAATCATCAGCAAAAATAGGAAGAGATTTGGGTATTAGCGGCTAAGCAGGTGGGTAAAAACATACAATGTCTGGAACCCAGGAAAAGGAACTTGTGACAAAGAAAAGTTTGATTTAAAGAAAGAGCTGGCAACGAGAGAAAGAGACATTTTAAAAAAAGCCCTGGGATATTTTGCAAACCAAAAAGAGTTTTTATAAAAGAACATGAAAACTGCTATAAAACACGGGAATTATGAAGGTTTTTGAACGTATCTGCTTGTATAGATGGATTACTCAGAAAAAAACAATAAGAGAAGAGCTCATACAAAGAAAAGCATCACAATGCAGGTACGGAGCTCCTAAACTGAATTAAAGGCTTTAGGTAAAATCAAAACAATGTTATGCAGAAAAATGGCATTCAAGCTAAGCTTAGATGAAGGTTTAAAACTACAAATAACATATTGAATCAGAATTTCACCACTGATCAACTAAACAAGATATGGGTTTACGTACATAAAAACCAATCAAGGATGGTTGGCAATAATAGATTTAGTTGATAGGCATAGATATGGCTATTGCGCAAATCTGCTTATAGCGATCAAGGATCACAATACACCTCTAAAAATTATCAATTTTTACTGAGTACAAAAAGTATTATTTCTAGACAAAGGTTGTTGTTATGATAATGCTGTTTCAGAGAGCTTTTTTAGTTCACTCATACTCATTGATACTTCACAATACTCTGCACAACACCGCAATATTTGAATATATAGAAATTTTTTATAATAAACAGCGTAGACATTCTACATTGCATTCCTGAACTTTTTATTTTCATAGCAAAAACTTCTTTACTTCCTCTCTACTTTTTCTGGGTAAGGTCACCCGCTAACACGTAGCGGGATGACGGTTGTCGGTAAGCCTAAATTACTTTAGCTATATCTCTGCAGCTAACTGCGCTAATAATGCTGGCGTTAATTAAAAATTAAATATTAAATCTTTATACTTTTATAGATAGCGTTAACATTGAGGTAACATTGTGGGTACAACTAAGATTAGTAAATTTCCATATATAAAAGGTAAAGTGGCAAAACAACATGCCGAACCAATAGTTGAAAAAAATCTCTATACTATTTTAGGATTCAAAGATATAGAAGATTTTGAAAATAAGACAGGTAAGCTTGTTAATAAAAAAGTTTGGCAATCATTTGTTGACTGCTTTGCAAAAGAAATAGATTATGCAGCAACTGAAAAAGTTGTAAAAAACATCGTTTGTAACATTGCAAAGAGTGATCAAGGTAAAGCTTTTACCAAAATTGAACATCTGATATTAAATGAAAAACAAGGTGATAAAAAGAGAGAAAAAGCGATTAGAAAAACTGTTGGTATTTTGAGAAAAATCAATCCAGAAAAAGCCTTTAATGAACTTTCAGTAATAAAAAAACAAGCTGAAGATTTCTTACAAACCGATTTTTATAAAGCTCAGAGTAAACCACTTCAAGGATTTGCTCCATCTGGTGTACAGCTCTTTGCAGAAGTTCTAAAATATATAGAAACACTAGAAAAATTAGCTGAAGTTAAAAAGGAAGAGCTAGTTAAAGATTTCTTGTTAAATCATGTTAGTTCATTGAATAAAAAGTATCCTAAATCACAAGGCAAAAGGGAAGATGCTATAACAATACTATCAAGTGATGAGTTGAAGAATTTTTACAATAAAGGTGTAGAAGAAGGAATATTACAACCAATGGTATCTTACAAAGAATGCAGAAACCTGTATAACCAAATGAAAAATGAATCCAAAAGTATAATTAAAAGAGAAGAACGGGAAGAAAATTTGAAGAAAATAGATAAGTCGATAGTCAGCGCAATTAATGACATAAAAAAACATAGAGAAGCAATCCTTAACTGTAAAGACTTTCAAAGTTCTTACACAAAAGAGAAAAAAGAACATCCATTTAGAGGCAATGCATGTCAAAAAATGATTGATATATATCAAGGAAAAATTGCTGGATATCAGGAGAAAATTTGTCAAAACTTAAGCCAAATAAAAGCGATATTAAAAAGTGTGCCGCAAGAAATGGATGATGTGGAAGAATTAGAGGAAATAATCGATGGTATGCATGAAGCGAAGCAGTTTGATGAAAATTGTGACTCAGCTTTGATTTGCTTATCGAATATACAGAATAAGTTAGACGTTCAGCTGGAAAGCCCCCTAACAGAACTCAGAGCTTCACACATTAACGTTAAAATTGAGCCTCAAAAAAAGGTTTCTACTTAAGAGACTCAGGGGTCACAAAAGAATAGCAAGACAATTTCTAGCAAAAGTGAGAAAGAGGTCTCCAAATATTTTCTATCACTGGACACTAGGATTGAGATCAAAAGGCTGAATAACGGGAGCTGTATAAACCGAGAGTGTGCGCCGTGGTACGCATTAAGAAATACTTAGCGGAGCTAAGCGGGGTTCAGAATAAAGGGCCTCGAGGTGAACAACTAACTTTAACCCGAAAGGGAAGGAGGACAAGAGCATGTATGTAAAGCGAGAGTTATCTGAAGATGTGTAAGATAACGGCTTGCAACACCTGATCAATATGGTTAAAGCTAAACTGCTTGAATTCCAATCTTCAGGGGTGGAACTTCACATCCATGGGTATCACATTTAAAACCCCATGTCTACAGTAAGCAAAGATTAAACTTTCGTCTGTGTGACATTCTGGCTGTAGAACGATAAGTAGTGAACTTATTTAAGAGGATGAATAGAAAACCTAAGTTGATCTAGAACAGTTCTTAGTGACGGAACATGGGATGACCTAAGGAATGCGAGTTCTATGGTTACGGAGTCATCGTAGTAGTCGTGAAAGTAACGAATCACCGGGGAGTGTGGGAAAGCCACATACAGGGCAAAGGGTGACAGATAATCGAATGTTGAAATTGGGAGGTACGCAGGCTGAAACAATACTTAACATTATACGTGAACGTGGACAAAGAAATTTGCCGGTTAAAAACGTATATCGCCTACTTTATCAGCGTGATCTTTACCTTCGAGCGTATGGCAAACTTTGTTGTAATAAAGGTGCTATGACAGAAGGTGTGACAACTGAAACAGTTGATGGTATGTCTTTGGAGAAAATCGATAAAATCATAGAGGATCTACGCTATGAGCGATATCGGTGGACACCAGTAAAACGTATCTATATTTTAAAGAAGAGTGGTAAACGCAGGCCGTTAGGATTGCCAACATGGTCAAATAAGTTACTTCAAGAAGTAATCCGATTAATATTGGAAGCCTACTATGAGCCTAAATTTAGTGAATGTTCACATGGATTTCGACCAAAGCGTGGATGCCACACTGCATTAAGAGCAGTAATGCAAAAAGGCAGAGGTACAAAATGGTTTATAGAGGGAGATCTCAGTGCATGTTATGACTCAATTGATCATACTATGTTGTTGAAAATACTGAGTGAAAGCTTCCAAGATAACCGTTTTATTCAGCTAATCAATCGACTGTTAAAAGCAGGATATATGGAAAATTGGAAGTACAATAAGAGTCATAGTGGGGTACCACAAGGTTCTATTATTGGTCCAATTCTGAGTAACATATTACTCGATCGGTTAGATAAACATGTGGAGCATATACTAATACCAGCAAATAACCGAGGTAAGCGAAGAAGGACAAATCCAAAATATTTAAGGTTAACCATGCAAGTATCGATGATGAGAAAACAAGGGAACTGGGATCAAGCAAAACAACTGCGTCAATTAGTGCAGAGTATGCCATCTAAGGATTCTTGCGATCCAAATTATCGACGTCTTTGGTATGTTAGGTATGCTTTCTAGTAGGGTTTGCAGGACCAAAAAATGAAGCTGAACAAATTAAAAATGAGATTGCTAAATTCCTCAATGAGGAGCTCAAACTTATGCTTAATGAAGATAAAACGCTTATTACACACGCATGTGATAGCAAAGCCAATTTTTTGGGTTATGAAATACACGTCTTGCATGCAGATGATAAACATGATCATCGGACACAACGATGTATTAACGGTAGTATTGGGTTACGTGTACCACATCATATAAAGCAGAAAAAGTGTTCTGAATATATGCGTTGTGGAAAGCCTATACATTTACCTCAACGTACACTTGATACAGCTTACAGTATTGTTGCTCAGTATCAAACTGAATATCGAGGAATTGTACAATATTACAAAATGGCCTACAACCTTCACACACTAAGTTATTTGAAGTATGTGATGGAAGTATCATTAGTAAAGACTTTAGCATCTAAATACAAAACAACTTGCAGGAAAATTTATAGAAAATTTGGTGCGATGATTGAAAACGATGAAGGTGAAAAACGAAAAGTCATCCAAATCAGAGTAGATCGTTTATCATCAAAGATACCATTAATTACACACTTTGGTGCTGTACCACTAAAATGGAATAAATGGGTAAGCATAAGTGACAACCTTATACCAATATGGAATAAGCGTAGTGAAATAGAGCAAAGACTATTGGCACAAACTTGTGAATTATGTAAATCACAAGAGCAGATTGAAGTACATCACGTACGTAAACTTGCTGATTTGCTAGGTAAACGTAATACTGAGCTACCGAAATGGAAAAAGAGAATGATTGAACGACAGAGGAAGACTCTTGTTGTTTGTCATGAATGCCATAAGAAAATCCAATATGGAAAATATGATGGTGACTCCTTAAAACGTTAGATTATTGGAGAGCCACGTGATACGGATGCGTGATTCGGAGAGGGGTTGTTGGAAAAGTACTTAACAAGTAACTCGCTGGCTGCCCACTCTACTTCATCTGCGAGAGGCTAGCGGGGAAGTTCCGCCGGTCTACTCTCCTAAGTAATCAAAAACTAATTGCAACTTTATTCTAGACTTACTCTCATAACCTTTGTAACTACCCTTTATACAGATTTTTCATAGTATTAGGCAGAGCTACTATCCAATGCTTTTAAATTGCTGCAAGATTCTACAATCAATTTGCAGGGTATCTTTAAATAAAGCCATCTTTTCATAAATTCTACTGCTTCTTTAGTAAACCTAAACCCTGTTTCCACAAATTCTTCGTTTAATAATTGGCACATTGCATCTATACTGCAGTTTTCAATTGCCCAAAATTATAGCTTTTGTGAATGATGAACCGCCTCTTCCTTTTCTGTTTCAATTGATTGTCATTTCATTAAAAAATTTGTTGAGGTTATTTGATAGGCAAGTTATTTTATTCATCGTTACTTCTCTCACTAAAAACATATCTGTGAGAACTTATTATTCTATCTCCTCATATCTTTTTCCTTAACTTGACTCGCATGGTGGTTTCAACTGCGTTAATATATGGACATTAATAAATTTTTAATATACATAACAAATACCTCACAAAAAAAGGAATCACTTGGCACTTTTTTTTAATAAAGTGTTAATAAAAGGAATGGTTACATTTGATCTTATAGATTCATTATCTATTTTTTCTATAATTTTATTAATGCTGTGGAAAGAACGTTCTATTCTTGCTAGAATATAATTAATTACCTTTAGGTCAATTTTTAACTGTTTATCTGAAAATTGTTTTATTAGCATAATTCTTAATAATTCCTCGCTTGCAGGTAAAATTTTTACGCTGATAGTTGACAATATTCGAGAGTTTAAATCTTTTAGTTTGAAGTTAAGCTTTTTCGGCGCAATCGAAGAAGTGATTAGCAGTCTCTTGTCATTTTCTTTTATGTAATTGTAACAATGTAACAACATTGCCTCATCTTTAATGTTTTGTACATCTTCTAAAATAAACGCATCGCTATACCTAATCTCGCTTACAAAATTATTCACATCGATAAAAATTGCATCGTTTATTGATTGCCAAATATGAGCAAGGTGAGTTTTTCCAGAGCTTTTAGGTCCAAAAAGAATCAGGCATTTCCAAGATAAATCATTAACTATCGAGTTATGTACCTGCTTATTTTCGTCTAAGATGATATAATTTTGCCAACAATAATCAACTTGATTATTGTTAAATAAATTTAATTGCACGTAAAGCCTCTCGCATTGTTACTTTTTGATAATAATTTTTGCATAAAAATTCACTTACATTTCTCAAATGTATCAGAGGTCCTTGATTCATTTTTCTTTTTATCGCGAACTAATTAGCCATTTTTATAAAGCTCACTTTCAAAATATTTATTGACTGTATATTCTACTAATACACTGAACATTGCTATTATTGGAATAAAAAATAATATACCTATGAACCCAAAATATGAGGTACATATGACAACTCCAAAAATAATGATAGTTGGATGTATATGAACTTTTTTTCCTATTAATAAAGGAACTAATATGCTTGAGTCTATTAATTGTCCAACACTAAATAACAGCAAGACAGCAGCACTTTCAAACCACCCACTAAATTGAGTGATGGCACTCAGAAACCCAATAATAGTGTATAATAATGGCCCTATGTAGGGTATAAATGTTAATGTTCCTGATAAAATTCCAATAGCTACAGAATGCTTCAGCCCGATTATGCTAAGGCTCACGGAGTAAAAGATCATCATGACTATACATACGTTTAACTGTCCCTTTAGGTAATTAGATATAATGAAATCTACTTTGGAAAAATAATCTGCAGCTTTTTCTCTGTAAGAAATGGGAATTAGTTTCTTGGCTTTTTCTACAATTAAAGGCCAATCACGCAACATATAGAAGAACACCACAAGCGTAATAGCTATTAATGATGCCATGTAAATCAAGCTAAAGCTTGAACTTAACACTTGAATTATAAGATTGCTGCCCATGCTAAGAGCATTTATAAAATAAGATATATAATCACTGTAATTTTCTACTAGATTTTTAGACAAGTGATCAAATAAACTATCTTCAGTTTTTATATTAAGAAATTCTAATACAGAAGGAATCACTTTAAGCTTTAATGAAGGTACCTTATTCACTAAGAAATTTAATATTAAAGTAATTTGAACATATACAATAGGTAAAACAAATGTGATAGCTAATATAAAAGCTATCAATAAGGCAAGTATTATAAAAATTACGGAACATGAACGCGGTATTCTACATTTTTCAAACTTGGTTACTAACGGATTAAACAAATGTGCAACAAAAACAGATATGAGACACGGGACAACCATAGGACGTATCAAAAATAATGCTCCTATTATGAAAAGCAGTACACAACAAATAGTTATATGACGTTTTTGCATGTGTTTAGCATAGTCAATTTACCAAAAAATATACAATTTATTTTTCTAAGTTGTACTAGACACAACTTAATCTGACAGACAAGAATTAACTGACAGAAGAATTGAGGTAGTCAAAACTAATATCAGGCTTTTGTTTAATGTTACTAATATTTTTCTGAAAAGCAATGTGTTTGCTATCAAGAAAAGTCTGCATAGCCATAGCAGTATTTACCTGAGTGAGGTCTGCTCTCATTGTAAGAACGCAACCAATGATCGACATCAATCTGAAGATCTTCCCTTGAATAGGTATCAATGAAAGTTTGCTGGTCCCTATACCCTTCTACATAATAAGTGTCTTGAGAACCCAAGTAACCAGTGTTTCAATTTCACCATCTTTGTTCTTTCACTTTCTCTAAAGCTGCAAGTTGCTCTTCAGTTAAAATTATGCTATCTTGTGCAACCTTCGCTTCAAGGGCTTTAAGTCTTTTTTTGAACGTTTCAATGTCGTTTCTTAGCCATACCGCCATCTTCGGAAATCCCTTTTTCTCAGCTCATTTGCAGCTCTTTGTTTTCCATATGCTGGAAATTTTGTTGCGATCTGCTCTTTCTATGTCTTCGGAAATTCTGTTTGCCATAAGTGGTTTTTTCTTTCATGCAGCGCTTCTTCTCCTCCATTTTCATATAATTCCTTGAATCGATAAAACGTATCTCTTGAGTAGCCCATACGCTTGAGATACATTTCCTAATTGTTTTGCTAGCTCTCTAACTTTGGTTTTAGTATTTTTGTTTTTCATATCTAACACTCCTTTCTTTTATTATTTTATAACTTACTTTTTTAAAATATCAGATTAAGTCTAAACTATTACAAGTACTTCGAAACAAAACAGACGAGTCAGATGCTGCCAAGGTTGCCAGGTTTTGTATTGCCAATAAACCTAATCTTTGGTAAACCTACTCCTCCAAGTTAGGCGTTTAAGAGATCTCTATCGTTGTTTGCAAGCACTTAAAGACGACAAGTTACAACAGCTTGGAAAATAAAAATATGGATTCCCGTTGTAAGCAAGCTGTACTTAAGGTAATTGCTACAATAGAAACAGAAATTTCTGCTATAGAGGAAGAAATTAATGAGCATGTTAATAATTACTCACACCTAAAAAATATGGTAGAAAACATCAAGACCATAAAAGGTATAGGATATCTTACTGCTATTGCAGAAATGCCATCTGTTGATAATTTTGATAATGCTAGGCAATTTGCTGGTCTAAATCCTGAGCATAGGTTCATCCGTAAATAAAAAAAGTCGAATATGTAAAATAGGATCAGAGCGTATTCGTAAAGCTCTTTATATGCCAGCTATAGTTATAATTCTCACTTTCAAGAGTTTTGCCAACGTTTAGCAAGTAAAGGAAAATGTCCAATGGTAATAATTGTCGCATTAATGAGAAAATTAATGCATGTGGTTTTTGGTATTTTAAAAAATAATCAACCATTTAATGGTGATTTAGTGAAATAATCAGTTGACATGAGAGACAGTATCTTTTTGCTTTTTTCATGGTAACTCCTACATATAATTTGTAATAGGGAAACGCTTCAGCTTGGAACGGTTGATAGTACAACCTCCTAACCGAGGTAGTCTAAATGACTCCATCAATGATCGTGTGCTGCAGCAACAAGCAGAATAATGTTTGTGAGAAGCTTTATTGAAGATGAAGGAAGGTCCTTCGAAATCGGTTTTCAGGAGCAGGTTTCAAACCACCTTAAGTGGCTCTATTTAAGAGATAGGGTCATAAGCGTTAAGGAAAAATCAGCGTAAGAGCTGGAAGGTGAGGATCAGAAAGGCGAACGTAAGTGAACCACTGATGAACGTGTCGAAATGGGAAGTGAACATCGAAAGGGGGAGTGAGTCGTTCTCCTCTTAATGAGCTTACAAGAAACCTGATTACTGTGTAGGTGGTGTTCGGCATAAAGGTAGCGCGAGTCTGATCTGGGCTTTAATAAGGAACTGCAGGAACCAGTCGATTTGATGAAAAGCGAGATAAGCAAGAGGCTAATCCTCAAGCTTTAGAGTAGCGATGCAAATCACTGGGGCGCGTAGTAGTGAAGAAGTGGTTGTAATGACCATGGAGCAAAGGGGTTGAACTAGTCGACTTTAGTAAATCATTCAACTGTAAAGGAGGATGAAAATGATTGAACGAACAAAGCCTTTTGATATACCGAAATCTCTAGTGTTTATGGCTTATAAAAGAGTTAAAGAAAACAGAGGAGGAGCAGGTATTGATAATTGAAAAGTTTGATCAAGACTTAAGCAAGAACCTTTACAAGCTATGGAATAGGCTACCTTCTGGTAGTTATTTTCCACCTGCAGTGAAGGCTTGTGATATAACTAAGGCAGATGGAGGGACAAGGACACTTGGAATACCAACTGTCTCGGATCGTATAGCACAGGAAGTTGTAAGAAGTGTTTTAGAACCAGAATTTGAGAAGGCATTTGATGAAGATTCATATGGTTATAGGCCAAATAAATCAGCATTAGATGCCATAGGACAAACCAGGAAGCGATACCAAAATTGGTTAATAGAGTTTGACATCAAGGGAATGTTTGACAACATAGACCACAATCTACTGATGAAAGCAGTCAGAAGACACACTACAAACAAATGGGTTATCTTATACATACAAAGATGGCTAAGTGCAGATATGCAACTTGAAGATGGAACAAAGATAAAGCGTCTCGGCGGAGTGCCGCAGGGAGGTGTAATTACCACTGCCATTAAGTTAAGGGAAAGTGATGGACTGTATTGTAAAATCAGGTAAGATCCACAAATTAAAAGAAGTAATGACATGAGTAAAAAAAAGAATAATCATGTTTATAAAAAATAAATTGATGAGTTTAAACTTTATAAACGCACACAGAGCATCCTCAAAAGACTTCTCACGAAAAAGAAAGCTGCCCTTCATTAATGTATTTCTCCTGATTTTTAGAAAGAGTGTAAAGTCATTACAAGTAATGCTTAATGAGTTTGTTCTGCATACAAGAAAAGATTACACAATTACGGCAAGTGCATTTACTCAAGCAAGAAAGAAGCTAAAGCATACTGCGTTTTCAGAGTTAAATGATGATATAGTTTCCCTATACTACCAAGATCAGGAATTTAAAACCCACCATGGCTTCAGAGTACTTGCATTTGATGCTTCAATACTGATTCTGCCAAAGAGCGACAAAATAATAGGCGAGTTTGGCTCAAGAGCAGTATGGAATGGAATCCAGAGATTTGAAGACTATACAAGTGCAACCTTTGAAGTTTGCTACGATGTGCTAAATAATATTGCAATAAAATCTGCGCTAAGTAGAGGTGACAGCTATGAGGTTGATTTAGCGATCGGTATGCTTGAATCCATAAAATCAGACGATTTGTTAATCTGTGATAGAGGATACGTATCTTATCGATTTCTTGCTGAGCTTACAGGAAGGAAAATCAATTATATAATTCGCTGTCCAAGTTCGTCTTTCAATGAAATAAACGCTATGTTTAAGCCGGAAAGCCCATCTAGTATGGTGGTAGTGTCTACCGCACCTATTAAAGTAGCAAGACAGCTACGAAAGCTAGGATTACCTGATGAGATGAAATTCAGGTTAGTCAAAATAATACTTTCTTCTGGAGAAGTTGAAGTGTTAGTAACATCTCTGTTAGATGAGCAAAGTTTTACAGTCGAAGAGTTTGAGAGATTATATTACTTGCGCTGGGGAGTAGAAACATTTTTTTCTAGGCTGAAGGGAAGATTAAATTTAGAGAATTTCACAGGAAAAAGTATTGAAACTATCAAGCAGGATTTTTGGTCAACTATCTTCATCAGTAATCTAGAAAGTATCATGATAGAAGATGATGAAGAGACATTGAGCGCACAGAATAGTAAACTAAAAAAAAGCATCAATAAATCTGTCTCATTTAATGCGATTAAAAACTTAGCCTTTGATATTTTTTCTACAGAGTCAGACATAGACTGCATTATGGATCGACTATCACAGTTATTTTTGATGAACACTTTAGTGGTAAGAAAAGGGAGAAGAGTTGATCGTCATAAGATATCTGATATTCGTTCACTCAACTACCAGAAAAGAGCTAGAAAACATGTGTTTTAAATTCAAGATATCTTTTCAGTATCATTGCATTAGTACATTCTTTGCAAAATAACCTGCAATTATTACTTTTTTAAATAACTTGCACTTTTCAGACTCCCTTTTCTTAAAAATTCACCCTAGTATTTACCATAATTATCAATCACTTCAAATTTTTTGTCCAATCTTAACTTCTCTTTCCCTTAACTTAATGGCAGTGGGTAATTACACCTCCCTGCGGCACTCCGCCGAGACGCTTTATCTTTGTTCCATCTTCAAGTTGCATATCTGCACTTAGCCATCTTTGTATGTATAAGATAACCCATTTGTTTGTAGTGTGTCTTCTGACTGCTTTCATCAGTAGATTGTGGTCTATGTTGTCAAACATTCCCTTGATGTCAAACTCTATTAACCAATTTTGGTATCGCTTCCTGGTTTGTCCTATGGCATCTAATGCTGATTTATTTGGCCTATAACCATATGAATCTTCATCAAATGCCTTCTCAAATTCTGGTTCTAAAACACTTCTTACAACTTCCTGTGCTATACGATCCGAGACAGTTGGTATTCCAAGTGTCCTTGTCCCTCCATCTGCCTTAGTTATATCACAAGCCTTCACTGCAGGTGGAAAATAACTACCAGAAGGTAGCCTATTCCATAGCTTGTAAAGGTTCTTGCTTAAGTCTTGATCAAACTTTTCAATTATCAATACCTGCTCCTCCTCTGTTTTCTTTAACTCTTTTATAAGCCATAAACACTAGAGATTTCGGTATATCAAAAGGCTTTGTTCGTTCAATCATTTTCATCCTCCTTTACAGTTGAATGATTTACTAAAGTCGACTAGTTCAACCCCTTTGCTCCATGGTCATTACAACCACTTCTTCACTACTACGCGCCCCAGTGATTTGCATCGCTACTCTAAAGCTTGAGGATTAGCCTCTTGCTTATCTCGCTTTTCATCAAATCGACTGGTTCCTGCAGTTCCTTATTAAAGCCCAGATCAGACTCGCGCTACCTTTATGCCGAACACCACCTACACAGTAATCAGGTTTCTTGTAAGCTCATTAAGAGGAGAACGACTCACTCCCCCTTTCGATGTTCACTTCCCATTTCGACACGTTCATCAGTGGTTCACTTACGTTCGCCTTTCTGATCCTCACCTTCCAGCTCTTACGCTGATTTTTCCTTAACGCTTATGACCCTATCTCTTAAATAGAGCCACTTAAGGTGGTTTGAAACCTGCTCCTGAAAACCGATTTCGAAGGACCTTCCTTCATCTTCAATAAAGCTTCTCACAAACATTATTCTGCTTGTTGCTGCAGCACACAGCCATTTTTGAGGTAAAATAAAACATGATTATGAGGGCTTATTATACAGAAAAAAGTACACAGTGGAATTTAAATTAGAGGCAATAAAGTTGGTAAAGGAAACGGGGCAAGCAAAATAGCTAAAGATTTAGGAATAGATAACAGTACGCTAAGTGACTGAAAATATAACGAAAAAGGATCAATAGAAGAAGCATTTCCTGGTAAGGGAAAGTTGGCACCATGTGATAAAGAAAAGTTTGAATTAAAGAAAGAACTAACAAGAGTTACTAGAGAAAGAGACATTTCAAAAAAAGCCCTGGGATATTTTGCAAGTTACAAAGATTTATTTATCAAAAAGCATAGAAACTACTATAAAGTACAGGAGTTATGCAGGATTTTGAAAGTATCTGCTAGCGGCTACTATGGACTAGTAAGAAGAAAAGCAGCAACAAGGGAGCAGCTTCTAGCAGATATTCAAAAAATATACCAAGCATCTAATTGTAGATATGGGGCACCTAAACTAAAGGCTTTAGGTAAAAATTGCAACATCAAAACAGTGCAGGATATCATGCAAAAAAACAAGCTAGACTGAGGCGAAGATTCAAAAGCAAAAAACAGCAGACTGACAATAGGGTTATAGCTCCAAATATCCTGGATCAAAATTTTACTACGGACCAGCCCAATAAGGTATGGGTTTACTTGTATAAAAACCAAAGAAGGCTGGCTATATTGGGCAGCAATAATTGACTTATATTCACGTATGGTAGTTAATGAGTAGTTCAATGGATAAACAATTAATTATAGATGCTTTATTTATGGCTGTTAATAAACGCAAACCCGCCAAAGATCTACTGTTTCATAGTGATCAAGGTTTACCTCTAAAAATTATCAGTTTTTGCTGAACACAAAAAACATCATTTCCAGCATACAGGCTGTTGTTATGACAACTCTGTTATTGAAAAGCTCACTCAAACGGGAGCTTCTTATTGATGATACTTCGCAACACTCTGCTCAGCAAACTAGAACTGCTATATTTGAGTACATAGAAATTTTTATAACAAACAGCGTAGACATTCTACATTGCATTCCTGAGAAATTTGATTCATCATTTTCATAATAAAAATGCCTTAACTTCCTCTCTACTTTTTCTGGGTAAGGTCAGTCGATCGCAGTCCTGGCATCTTATCACCATTTAGCCAACTTAAAAATGCTCCTCCACCAGTTGAAATATACGTAAAATCTTTATCGGTAAGACCTGCAGCATTTACTGCAGATAGGCTATCTCCTCCTCCTATTATGCTGGTTAATTTTCCTTTGTGTGTCAAATTACTTACTACTCTCATCACCTCCACTGTACCATTTGCAAAAGCTGAATGTTCAAAAACACCAATAGGCCCATTCCATAGTAGAGTTTTACTGCTTGCTATTATACCGCTTATTGTGCTTAAAGTTTGAGGTCCGATATCTAAAATTATATCACCGTCCAAAACGGATTCGGTTTTTCTTAAAATGCTAGTGCTATAATCAGAGTTTACTGTAACTAGAACGTCCTCAGGCACAACTATTTTACAATTATTTTCACTTGCTGTTTCAACGATATCATGCAAAAGGTCATCAACGCCATTTTGAAAAAAAGATTTGCCTATATTCACTTTATTAAATAACAAAAAATTATTAGCAATTGCCCCCCCCAGAATAAGGTAATCAACCTTTTCTGCTAGCTTTATAAGCATTTTTATTTTAGTTGATATTTTAGCTCCACCGACTATCGCAGTAATAGGCTTAGCGTCAAATGATATGGCTTGCTCAAGATATTTTAGCTCATCTTGCAAGCAAAATCCTGTATAAGAAGGTAAAAATTCTGTAATGCGTGAAATAGAAGCGTGAGCTCTGTGAGAGCAAGAAAATGCATCATTTACATATATATCTGCTAGAGATGCTAATTGTTTAGCAAAATTTGAGTCATTCTGCTCTTCTTCTTTATAAAACCTCAGATTCTCTAGTAATATTATATCTCCTCTACCCATCGCATTTATTGCTCTTTGTACTCTCTCACCAATACAATCATCAACAAATTCCACTTCTTTGCTTAGCAGCTGCGATAAAGTTTCAACTACGTTTTTTAGCGATAAGTTACTGTCTTTGGCTTTTGGACGCCCAAAATGTGAGGTAATAATAACTTTTGCACCCGCATTTGCCAAATACTGAATGGTAGGTAGCGCTCTTAAAATACGAGTAGAATCACAAATTCTTTCATCTTTTATAGGAACATTGAAGTCAACCCTGAGCAGAACATTTTTATTGTGAAAATCACAACTCTCTATGCTAGGTACATTTATCATAAAATTAAGGAGCTATAAAATCACTATACAATAGTTTAATCCAAAGTAAAGGAAGGAAATTTGAATGCCAAATAAATTAATAAATAGGAAAATTACTACAAACCCTTTCAACTTTATTTTTTACTGCTCTTTCAATATCAGTGCTATTTCCATCAATTAATCCCTGAATTACTTCATTTATTAGATCAGCTATTTCTCTAAAATCTTCTGCCTCAAGTCCGCGCGTTGTCTCAGCAGCGGTACCAAAACGTAGCCCTGAAGTAATAGTTGGTTTCTCTGTGTCAAATGGTACGGAGTTTTTATTGCAGGTAATGCCAGCCCTTTCAAGGCTATCCACAACGTCTTTTCCGGTCAATTTTCGTGATCTTAAGTCAACTAGCACTATATGAGAGTCAGTGCCACCAGTTATAATGTCGAGACTATGCCCTTGCAGCGCTTGAGCTAGCACTTTTGCATTCTCCACAACTTTCTTACTATAAGTTTTAAACTCTGGCGCTAATGCTTCCTTAAACGCAACAGCTTTTGCAGCTATCACATGCATAAGTGGTCCACCTTGCAATCCTGGAAAAACTGCAGACCGAATTTTTTTATGTAATGCTTCATCATTTGTCATTACCACTCCGCCACGAGGACCTCGTAGAGTTTTATGAGTTGTAGAAGTCATAACATGCGCATGTTCAGCAGGAGACGGATATTCGTCAGCCGCAATAAGTCCCGCATAATGGGCAATATCTGCAAGCAAGTACGCACCAACTTTATTCGCAATTTCGCGAAAGCGCTCGAAATCTATCTTTCTTGGATAAGCAGAAGCACCAGCAATGATTAGCTTCGGTTTATGCTCCAGCGCTAGCTTTTCTACCTCGTCCATATCGAGTAGATAAGTATCTCTATTAACTGTATACTGAATCGACTTAAACCACTTACCAGAAAGGTTTGGTGCTGCACCGTGAGTTAAATGTCCACCACAGTTCAGTGACAATCCAAGTATTGTATCACCTGGAGCAAGCAGTGAAGCAAACACTGCTTGATTTGCCTGAGAACCAGAATGAGGTTGAACATTCGCAAATTTAACACCAAACAGCTTACAAAGCCTTTCTATAGCTAGACTTTCAATTTCATCCACATACTCACAACCACAATAATATCTCTTACCAGGGTAACCTTCTGCGTATTTATTAGTCAGAAAAGAACCTTGTGCTTCCATCACTGCTTTACTTGCAAAATTCTCCGATGCAATCAGTTGCAACTGCGATTTTTGGCGTTGCAGCTCTTTTTCTATAGATTGATAAATTTCATTATCAAAAGACTTTAGACTACTTTCAGAGTCATAAATCCTTTCTGAAACACTTGTCATAAGCCCTTTTCCTTAACCACATAAATCCAAAAACAGCCAAAAGCAGGCATACAGGAATAACTGATATTGCTTTGACTAGCAACTCAGTACCATACACAGGATTTCCTTGTATTACCATCCCATCCCAACACAAGTCTACTATCTTTGCAATTCCAGTATGAAAAAAATAGCCAAAAACCATAACTATCATATTTGATATAGCCGTAGCTAAGCCTACCAAGTTATTATTTACATAACTTATTGCCTTGTAAATAGTAATTACCTGATACCCAGATGCAAAGCCGATAACAAGAAGTGTAGGTAGTGCAATATATAAACCGCCAACTTGTGTAAAAAGCAAGAGGAAGCTAGCGATCATTGCAAAAGAACACGCAATAATCACCTCGTAATGTTTGTCTGGATACTTCTCCAGTAAATAAGCTAAAAAGAATGATCCCGCTCCCATTCCTATAAACATAAGAGAGGAAAGCGAAGATGCCAGATCTCCAGTCATTTGATATGCTTCACATAAGAACGCCTTTGCCCAACCATCAGCAAAACCTTCTAGTGGTCCAACCATTAAGCCACCAAAAAAGCTGATTAGAATGATATGTTTATTGAAAAGTACAGTTTTTAAATCTTGAAGTATGTTGTCATTTCTACTCTCCTCTATGTTACTATTTGGCGTTATTAAGAATAAAAGTAGGGCAAGCAAGCAACCAAACGCTGAGAAAGTGTATATAACATAGTTCCAACCAAATTTATTGAGCAAGAAATCTAGAGGTAATCCACCATAAATTGCTCCCAGTAACCCTATTATTATGGATAAGCTAGCCATCCTTGCTGATTTTTCTTGTGAAAAATACATGCTTGCAACTTTGAAGAGCCCAATTGCTGAAGCAGATGATCCAATTCCAACAATCATTCTACCAAGTATTGAGTAATACCACTGATCAAAGCATATCAGCGGCAACGTCCCAGCAAACGTTAAAACAATACATGCAGGCAAAACAAACTTTGGCCCAAATCTATCAAGCGCAAGACCAACAGGTATATGAGCAAGCGTATAGCCTATATAATACAGCCCACCAAATTGACCAACATCTGCAATACTTATGTTAAATTTTGTTATCAATCCAGGCGCAATTATGTTTGGAATTATGCGTAATATATATTGGTATGCATAAAATAGCGATGCTAATAACCAGATTAAAAAATTCCTCTGCAACATGAATCTCAGCTAAAATTTAGGATTATAGATACTTTAGTTATAAAAAGCAATACTATATTAATCATCTAAATCTGCCTAGCTCTTTTTACAGCTCATAACTTTAAGTAACCAAAAGCCTATCATTCCTATTAGTAGGCATATAGGTATTATTAACATAGATTTAACCATTACATCAGCTCCATAAAATGGCTTTCCATCGATAATTTCACCGTTCCAATAAAAATTCATTATATTTGCAATAATGACGTGAAAAAAATAACCAAAACTCATAACTATGGAATTAACTACAGACCCTGCACTTGCTACTGCATCGTTTTTTACACAACTTACAACTTTAGCAGTAAAAGCAATTTGGTATGCAGAAGCAAGGCCAATAATGAATAGTAACACACATGCCAAGAATTCACTAATATTGCATATAAAAAGTAATAAGAACACAATTATCATGGCCATAGCACAAGAAATTATTATTTCATAGTGCTTGGTTGGATTTTTTGCTAATATGTAAGGAAGTAATAAATGCCCAAAGCCAAAGCCTATTAGTATCCATTTTGAAATGCTATATGCAATGTGTCTATCTATAGCGTACATCTCATGCAAGAACGTTGCGGACCACGCATCTGCAAAGCCTTCTAATGGTCCAACCATAAAACCGCCAAACAAACTTATCAATAAAATATCTTTATTAAATATAACTTTGCTTAAATTTTTAATATTCAATTCTTCGTCTGAGGTACCAACCTTAGGTATAGATATAAAGGTAGTTAAAGCAAGCAATAATCCAAGCATTATACACATAGTAAATACATAATCCCACCCAAACTTATCAAGTAAGACATGTAATGGTTTGGTGGCAAATACACCACCTAAAATGCCAATAATAACCGATATGCTGAACATCATGGCGAATTTTTCTCTATGGTAATAGATTCTTATTATTTTAAAGAGTCCAAGTACTGAAGCAGAGGATCCAATACCAGTAATTATTCTCCCAATAATAAAATAACTCCAATCGTTAGAACTGACTAAAGGTAAAGCACCTAAAGATGTTAATGTAATACAAATCGGTATAACAACTTTAGAACCAAATCTATCTAAAAGAATACCTACAGGAATATGCGCTAACACATAACCTACATAATATAGTCCACAAAATTGTCCTATTTCTGTTATTCCTATATTAAACCTCACTACCAATTCAGGAACTACAACATTTGGAATTACACGCAATATGTATTGATATGCATAGAACAGCGATGCTAATAACCATATTAAAAAATTCCTCTGTAGCATCAATTTTACCTCAAGCTTCGGATTATAGGCACCTTAGTTATGAAAACCATCAAAAACCTACCCATGAAACAGATTTAGTACATCAATTTTTTAAATTTGGCAAGCTCTTCTTGCAGCTTATAATTTTAAGCGACAAGAAGCCTATCATCCCTATCAATAAGCATACAGGTATTATTAACATAGATTTAACCATTACATCAGCTCCATAAAATGGCTTTCCATCGATAATTTCACCGTTCCAATAAAAATTCATTATATTTGCAATAATGACGTGAAAAAAATAACCAAAACTCATAACTATGGAATTAACTACAGACCCTGCACTTGCTACTGCATCGTTTTTTACACAACTTACAACTTTAGCAGTAAAAGCAATTTGGTATGCAGAAGCAAGGCCAATAATGAATAGTAGCATACATGCCAAGAATTCACTAATATTGCATATAAAAAGTAATAAGAACACAATTATCATGGCCATAGCACAAGAAATTATTATTTCATAGTGCTTGGTTGGATTTTTTGCTAATATGTAAGGAAGTAATAAATGCCCAAAGCCAAAGCCTATTAGTATCCATTTTGAAATGCTATATGCAATGTGTCTATCTATAGCGTACATCTCATGCAAGAACGTTGCGGACCACGCATCTGCAAAGCCTTCTAATGGTCCAACCATAAAACCGCCAAACAAACTTATCAATAAAATATCTTTATTAAATATAACTTTGCTTAAATTTTTAATATTCAATTCTTCGTCTGAGGTACCAACCTTAGGTATAGATATAAAGGTAGTTAAAGCAAGCAATAATCCAAGCATTATACACATAGTAAATACATAATCCCACCCAAACTTATCAAGTAAGACATGTAATGGTTTGGTGGCAAATACACCACCTAAAATGCCAATAATAACCGATATGCTGAACATCATGGCGAATTTTTCTCTATGGTAATAGATTCTTATTATTTTAAAGAGTCCAAGTACTGAAGCAGAGGATCCAATACCAGTAATTATTCTCCCAATAATAAAATAACTCCAATCGTTAGAACTGACTAAAGGTAAAGCACCTAAAGATGTTAATGTAATACAAATCGGTATAACAACTTTAGAACCAAATCTATCTAAAAGAATACCTACAGGAATATGCGCTAACACATAACCTACATAATATAGTCCACAAAATTGTCCTATTTCTGTTATTCCTATATTAAACCTCACTACCAATTCAGGAACTACAACATTTGGAATTACACGCAATATGTATTGATATGCATAGAACAGCGATGCTAATAACCATATTAAAAAATTCCTCTGTAGCATCAATTTTACCTCAAGCTTCGGATTATAGGCACCTTAGTTATGAAAACCATCAAAAACCTACCCATGAAACAGATTTAGTACATCAATTTTTTAAATTTGGCAAGCTCTTCTTGCAGCTTATAATTTTAAGCGACAAGAAGCCTATCATCCCTATCAATAAGCATACAGGTATTATTGACATAGATTTAATCATTACATTAGCTCCATAAAATGGAATTTCATCAACCATTTTATCATCCCAATAAAAATTCATTATGCCTGCAATAACGGTATGAAAAAAATAACCAAAACTCATAACTATAGCATTACTTATGGACCCTGCGCTTGCTACTGAATCATTTTTTACACAAGACACAACTTTATCAGTCAAAGCAACTTGATACGCACAAGCAAAACCGATAATGAACAGCAATATACATGCTAACAGTGGATTAACATCGCACATAAAAAGCAATAAGAACATAATTATCATAGCCATGGCACAAAAAATTATTATTTCATAGTGCCTATCTGGATACCTTGCTAATACATGAGGAAGTAATAAAACTCCAAGACTAAAGCCTATTAGTATCCATTTTGAAATGCTATGTGCAACGTGTCTATCTATAGCATACATCTCATAGAAGAATGTTGTGGACCACGCATCTGCGAAGCCTTCTAATGGTCCAATCATAAAACCACCAAACAAACTTACCAATAAAACATTCTTATTGAATATAATCTTGCTTAAATTTTTAATATCTACTCTATCTGAAGTATCAGCTTTAGGTATAGATATAAAAGTAGTTAAAGCAAGCAATAGTCCAAGTGTTATAAATGCAATAAGCACATAATCCCATCCAAATTTATCAAATAAGATATGTAATGGTTTAGTGGCAAATATACCACCCGAAATGCCAATAATGGCTGATATACTAAACATTACGGCAAACTTTTCTCTGCAGTAATAGATACTTATCACTTTAAAAAGTCCAAGTACTGAAGCAGAGGATCCAATACCAGTAATTATTCTTCCAACAACAGAACAACTCCAATTGTCGGAAACAACCAAAGGCAAAGCACCTAAAGATGTTAATGCTATGCAAATTGGTACAACAACTTTAGAACCAAACCTATCCAACAAAATACCCACAGGAATATGTGCTAACACATAACCTATATAGTATAGTCCACAAAATTGTCCTATCTCTGTTGTTCCTATATTAAACCTTACCATCAACTCAGGAACTACAACATTTGGAATTACACGCAATATGTATTGGTATGTATAGAACAGCGATGCTAGCAACCATATGAAAAAATTTCTCTGCAATGCTAGTCTTACCTCAAAGCTGGAATTATAGGTATTTTATCAGCAAGAAGCAACTCTCTTTTAAATGTCTACTCTAATCTGAGGATATTTTTTAAAAGAGACCTTTTATTTTATTCATAATCTCTTTCAGCATATCTATAACTGGTTCATGAATAAGGTATATGAAAAAAATTACACCACAAATGATAAGGATGTTTATGATTTTACCTTTATTCATCTTTACCTTAAGTTTTATTTTTAGACCCCCCGCGAAAGTAGAGAAAAAGGAAGAGAGAGATAAAAAAGGATGTAAAATAATAAATTTAGCAGAGGTAAAATGACAATAAGTTACGAAAAAATAGCAAAAACACCTTATATCTTTTGCCAACTAACAGGGTTAAAAGTAGAAGAATTTCAAAAAATAGTGAAAAAAGTTAGGCAAGAGTGGGAAAGGATAGAAAAAGAGAAGAAATGCCATGGAAGGAAATCACGCATTGGAACATTAGAAGATAAAATTTTATGTGTATTGATTTATTATAGAACTTATATAACTCATCCATTTTTAGGTTATTTGTTTAATTTGCACAACTCCAATATTTGCCGGCTATTGAAAAGAATGGAACCGTTACTAGCTAGAAAAATTACGATCAAGAAGGATAGAGCAATGACACCAGAGAAGATACTAAAGGTTTTAGCAGATGTTACAGAGCAGTCGATACAAAGACCTAAAGATGTTAAGAAACGAAAGAAATCCTATTCAGGGAAGAAAAGGTCTAACACAATAAAGACTGAAATTATTATAGAAGAAACTGGGAAAATTTTGTCTGTGTCAAAATCACATAGAGGTAGAGTGCACGATTTTCTCATAAGAAAACAGGAAAAGTTTCTTTCAACTAATAGCATAAAATATGCTGATTCTGGTTATCAAGGTTGGCAAAAGTTGCAGAGTAACGTTTTGATACCGTATAAAAAATATCGCAAAAAGCTACTAACAGCAGAGCAAAAGGAGCATAATCAGAAGCTTGCATCGTTTAGGATGAGAGTAGAAAATAAGATACGGGAGATCAAGATTTTCAAGATTATGTCGCACGTTTACCGCAATTTTCAGAAGAAACTTAATATGAGATTTAATATTATCTCTGCTATTATTAATCTAAAGCATGCTTTTTAATTAGTTTCTGTTCCTACACTTTCTTACCCTATTTTGTTACTTACCCGTTTCGCAGGAGGTCTTTTGTTACAAAGTCCATTTTATTTACACTTTTATTCCCTCGTGACAGTGATTATATCTTGAATAATATAATTTTCAATGAAATTCAGTATCAGAAACGCTGCAGTTAACTAAATATTAACCTTCTCGTGTGTAAAATAATATAAAAGCAAGGTGAGTGAATGAACATAAACACAGCAGACAACACACTAGAAAACTACATAACAAAATACATTGAGCAAACATTTGCAGCACACACAGGCAATAGATACGACAAGCTGTACAGAGAACTTTTAAGCAGCGTAGAAGAAATAATAAAACTTACTGTAAACGAAGCAAAACAATATGATAAAAGCCTAGAAGAACTACATAACGATTCAAGATTTCACGATAAGAAATTTATTCAAGCTGTTGCTAAACACCAGGTGTTAGAATTTCTAAATATTCATCTAAAGAAGAAAGAGAGCGTTGCAGAATTTAACAATGAACATCACATCAACGAAAGCGATTTAAAAATTTTAAAGGAAGGAAAAGGTTTAGTGAATAAAATAAACGATATTAACTTAACTCAACAAAATGAGAAAAATGAAATATTGAACATTAGAAAGGTACTTGCCAAATCAATAGGAATGCCCTCTTCGAGAACCGAAAAATCCAAGGCAACTCTAGTAGAAAGTCCTGAGATGGTAAAATAGACAACTTTGTAGACAGCTTATTCATATACCTAACTTTTATTTAGTAAACACCTTCAAGCCCACAATACCCAGTATTACCAAAGTAAGAGAAAGCAAGCGTCCAAAACTTACTGGGTCATTAAAAAACATTATTCCTATTATTGCTGCACCTATAGAGCCTATACCAGTCCAAACTGCACAAGATGTACCAAGAGGAATAGACTTCATTGCTAATGACAGCCAGTAAAGACTCACAGAACCGCTAACTAAAATAATTACTACAGGTATAATACGAGTAAAGCCATTGCTATATTTTAGTGCTGTGGTCCATATTATCTCAACCAAACCAGCTAATAGTAAATACACCCACGCCATAAATTAACTCTATCTCACTGATATATTATACATAAGAATATTAAAAAGTTAACTTAGCATTTCACATGCTTTAGTAATGCTATTACATCCAATTTCTAATTGTTCCTGAGAGGTTGCATAAGAAATTCTGATAAAATTTTCTAGACCAAATGCAATTCCTGGAACAACAGCAACTAAATGGTCTTCCAACAAATATTCAGCAAAATCAAGATCATTACTTATTACTTTACCACTTTTTGTGCTCTTACCCAATAAACCTTCACATGAAACAAACAAATAGAATGCACCTTGTGGAATAGATGCTGACAATCCTGGAGCAGAATTTAGCTTTTTTACCACAAAATCTCTACGATCTTTAAAAATTTTTGTTCTTTCTTTCAAAAAACTATGATCACCGTTTAATGCTTCAACTGCTGCTGCTTGTGCTATCGAGTTTGGGTTAGAAGTGCTTTGAGACTGTAATGTAGAGATAGCATTTATCACATCACTCTTACCTGCAATATACCCTATTCTCCATCCTGTCATTGCATAGGCTTTTGATACTCCATTGACCACAAAAACTCTATCATAAAGCTCTGGTTCAACCCGAGCAATGGTAAAAAACTTTTCGTCGTATACTATGCGCTCATAAATATCATCTGTAACAACATTCACATGTGGATGTTTAAGCAATACTTGCGCTATGCTTTTCAATTCATCATATGCATAGACAATTCCTGCCGGATTATTTGGTGAGTTGAGAATTAACCATTTAGTTTTCTTAGTTATCTTGCTCTTCAGTAATTCTGGTGTCAGCTTAAAGTTTTGCTTGCACTCTACAATAATTGGCAGACCACCAAAAAGGCTTACCATATCAACATATGAAACCCAATAAGGAGCTGGAATTATAGCTTCATCACCAGAGTTAATTGTTGCCATAAATAAGTTGAATAGCACCTGCTTAGCGCCAGCGCCGACACAGATTTGGTTCAGTGTATATTCTAGATTGTTATCTCTTTTTAACTTATTGATTATTGCGTTTTTAAGCTCACGCGTTCCATCAACAGCAGTATATTTAGTTTTGCCTTCATTTATCGCTTGAATAGCTACCTTTTTTACATGGTCTGGAGTGTCAAAATCCGGCTCTCCTGCAGCTAAAACGCAAATTTTCTTTCCTTCGCTTTTTAATCTATTTGCCTTATCGGTCACAGCGATTGTAGGTGATGGTTTTATTAGAGACATCCTTCTTGCAAGGTCCGACATAATCTCACTAAAGTTAAATAAAAATGATAAACTCTACACAACAAAAAAGCTAGAAATTTTATTATTTTGTACAAGGTTTGACATTTTTTAAGTACTTTTAAATTGATTTAGTATAAGTATTAAGAAATTTACCAAGTAAAAAAAGGCAAAAGAAGCCCCAAAGTAGCTCACTCTTTATTTTAAAATTTGACGTTGGGTGATGTCTTAAACGCTTTATAAGCCCGTTAGGCTTTATTGCATATCTAGTGAAGTTTTTTCCTGAACAAATAATTTCATGTTACTATTTCGAACTCAGCCATACCAAAAATTTGTTCATTAAGTAGCATTTAATAAGTAGTTCCTTCTCCCTATTTATCTCAGATTTATTTTTTAAACTAAACCCAAATGTCTCTTTTAACCTATAAAAAAAGCATTCAGTATAGACCATATTTTACTTCCTCTTCCATCTTTCTTTACCTTTTTCATAGCTTTCACATGATTTTATTACACTAATGTTGCTATTTCTCTCTGATAGCTTTCTCATAGACTCTTGCGTGTTTTCTTGCAGCTTGCATTGTTTATATATACTTACCATATCATAAGCTGAAGAACAGGTAAAATATTTTGTTTATTGCCTATTTTATTCAACATTAGGCATGCCGGTAGCTGTACATGCATATCACTTTTTTACTGTTTATGTTTAAAATAACGTGTGACTTTCTATATATTTTCTTACATTCTCCTTATTATGGTTATAGCTATAATACTAATTCTAGTGCTATCTATTGCAATTTCAATATTATTTTTATCAACTCTGCAGTCATTGATTTTTATGTTAAGCTTTTTAAATCTTCTAGAAGCTTGTGTATAGCTGATGACCTTGAGATCTTTACCCATTTATAACCTTTTATAAAACCAACTGCTTGCAATTCTAAAAAGATATGTGTATCAAAACCACAACTTTATCACTATAGATGTACCTGCCACTTTTGGATTGTTCTCATACCAGTTTCCAATCGCTTCATTAATGAAACGAAAAATATTTCCCCTAGAAACTTGTTATATTCAATTCAGTTGCTGACTTTCATTCTTTGTGGTATAAGCTGTATTTATTTGATAGATATTTACTCTATAACAGAATCACTGCTGAATCTTTTTCTCCTATGCAACAAAGCCTGCCCGGGTGGCGGAATTGGTAGACGCGCTAGCTTCAGGTGCTAGTAACTTTTCAAGTTGTGGAAGTTCAAGTCTTCTCTCGGGCACTCTATACTGATTCTTGAGTTAATTAATGCTATAACATATTTACTACACTTAAGTTTATGAATTGTAAGGAAAAGAAGCTTGTTTACAGAAAGAAAATACGAACTCATTTAAAACGCTTAGTTACTGCACTATCTACTGCTTCTTTGATTGGGTACATAGCAGCATTAGCTTTGAACATTTCTGTCTTAAGTCTATATTTTAGTATTGCCAGCACCATACTAAGTGCACTTTCGCTTGCCTTAAATATATGGTCATTAACTGATCATTTTAGGCGGCACGATCTTAATAAGCAACCCGATACTCCTCGGCAAAAGAAATTAACGAAGATCTGTCTTGATATCGCACCTAGCATTTCATTTTTAATAGGAGGAATTACATTTATATTGCCTCTCGAATCTCCTATTATTCCTCTTATTTCTATTGCTTTTTTTATTCTAGGCTATATCTTTATGGCAACCAATCTTGTTCGAACTATGATTAATCAGCCGCAAATAGATGAAAATAATAATTTCAAAGCTAGCGATCATTCTAACGTTCAATCTGCAATAGTTGGAGCTTGATTATCATTATTAATAAATTAACTTACTTGATTTATATAACAATATTGGTTATTATATTAATAGATTATTAATATAATATGGTAGCATTATGATAGATTTTATAAACTTTTCCAACGACTATTCAGAGTTTTCTGAGGAAAATATTAGTTCAGCTGAGCTTAATTACGCAGATTATAGTACATACATAACTGAGCATAATGAACTGAGTTTTCCTGATGAATACTTAAGCTTTTTTGAGAAAGACGCAAGGTATATAGTGTCTATGCTTGATGAGAATGATCAAAAATCTACAGATGACTCGTATACAGTAGTTGAACACAATGAAAACAGTTTGGTATTGAAGAACACATTAGAAACAGAGTATGGAACTGTATACAGATACATAATGCTCAATCTGAAAATTTCAATAATGGAAGAGATGACGGAAGTGAGTAGCGAATGTGAATGTCTTATAAATGGCCTCTATGAAATGGATAAGATAATTTTGTCTTCAGACAAAAAAGAATTAACATTCATACTCAAAACTAGAAACAGTTTACAAAAAGTAATGAAAGTTAGAAAATTTTAAACTAATATGGGGTACTAATACCAATGCCCATTAAGGAGAGAGCGGATAGACAATAAAGAGAAAAAAAAGTCCATACTGAAACAAGTAAAATAGCGGGGTAAAATAGGATTAAGATCAAAACTATTAGATGAACAAGTGGTGGAATCGGCAAGAAAAATGCTGAAAAAAGTAAGAAACAATGCATAAAAAAACTAAATGCTGTAATTGCTAGCAAAAAAGCATAGCATAACGGCTGTAGCAAAGATATGCTGCATTTCAAGAAACGCAGTAACTTCATGACTTAAAATTTGGAAGAGAAGAAAAACTATTTGCTCCTGCTCAATGCTGTAAAAAAACTAGATTGAATCATAGCCAACTTGAGCAAGTTGAAGTATGGATAGAAGAAAATCCTAATATTACTATTAAAGAAATGAGAATAAAGATTCAGAAAAAATTTGGTCTGAATGTCAGTAAGTCTACAGTGCACCGTAATATATGAAATTTTCATATATTACACCAACACAATGTACAAGATAAAAGAAAACAAGAGGAATTCAAAAAAAAATCTCAATGAAGTTACTGGCAAGTATAGCTCTTTTCATAATAGTCCGAAAAGCTTATAGAAAAGCGGAATCAACAGCATGACGAAAAGATGTGAATAGAGGGATGTTTTTCCTAGCTCTGTTTTTTATAGCAAACCAATGATGCTCAATTTTGTTAAAATCGGGAGAATAAGGCGGTAGATATAAAATTTCTGCGCCAACTCCTTTAGCAAATTCAGTAATCTTATTAGACTTATGAAAAGTAGCATTATCAAAGTTTGTCCAGATCGGTGTCAAAAACTGCTCAAACCATTTATTAACATATTACAGTGGCCTTCAAATGTTAACGGAACAACTATTTTTCTGCCGTTTAAGGCTGCAATCATACTGATTCGTTGAATTTTTTTACCAGATTTTAGAGCATAAAACCTCTGTCCCTTCTGGCAATATCCATAAGGGTAGTCCTCGGTGTTATCAATGCCAGACTCATCTATATAAACTAAGTTTTGAGGTTCTTTTGTTGCTATAATTTTCAAAAATTCAGCGCGTTTTTCTTCGTCCCTTTCTTTGTATCCATATGTCTTTTTTTGCGTGTGAGTCCAATTTTTTTAAGAGCTCGATGAATCGTTGGGATACTAACATTGCTCCAAAGCTTAGCCATTTCCGATAGAGTTTTTCCACCATATTTTTTAGCAAATTCAGTAAATTTATTCCAGTCAGTAATTTTGTGATTATAACCTCCATTTCCAAGTTTTTTTGACTGAAAATCTCCTGTTTCTTTTTTTCTTTGCTGCCACTCCCATAACGTAGTTCTTCCAATTTTAAATCTTGCTGCCACTGCTTCTCTGCTTTATCCTTCTTCTAGTGATTCCATTGCTTTTTTTCTTAAATCATAACTATATGCTGCTGGCATACTTACCTTCACTACTATAAAATCTTATTTTACCTCGTTTGCACTATTATGAAAAGAGCTATATCTTAGAAAAGAGCTGTTTTTCTTTGATGAATCGCGGTTTGGCACACATTCGAAAGTCGGACGTGGTTGGTTTAAAAAGGGCATCAGGACAAAGGTTAAAATAAAATTAGGTAGACAAAATTTTTATCTCTACAGTGCAGTTAATCCTAAAAATGGAGAGAACTCTAGCTTATTTGCACCGAATGTCAACACTGAATGTATTTCTTAAGCAGATGTCCCAATATTTAGGAACAAGAGAGGCTTTTTTAGTTATGGATTGTGCTAGTTGGCATAAGTCAAAAAATTTAAAGGTGCCTAAAAATATTGAGATTATGTACCTATCACCATACTCGCCTGCAGTTGCAAGACTTTGGTTATATATAAAACAGAACATTTTGCGTAATAAAATATACGATACAATTACTCTCCTTGAGTTTACTTTGTGTAAATTTGTTGCTTCCCTTGCCCACTCTACAATTAAACAACTCTGCTATGTCTCCTATTTGTCCTCCTCATAATGAGAATTGGTATAAGTATTACATGTGTGTGCCAGAATAACAGAAGACTTGCTGTAAATCAAAAGATATAAGAAGAAGGTAAGGAGTAATGCAATGGCTTTACTGCATAGCTAGTTAGAGGGAGGATAAATGGAAGGAAAATCTTATAAAGCGAGTTCAAAAGTAGGCATAACGATGTCAGTGAATTAAATAACATTTAATGGGAAGTTCTTGCGCACAATTTATTTCAGCTAAAACTGAACCCAAATGTCTTTTTACTCTGACCCTACTGCAACCTTTTTATACATTCGTCTTTGCCGAGAATTATCATAATATCAATGATTCCAGGCGCATCCATTACCCCTGTTATAGGTGCACGTAATGAGTGGTATATATCGCTCATTTTCATATTATGTAATTTCGAAAATTCCTTGATCTGAGCAGATAAAAAATTCTTATTCCAATCTTCATCACCTATACTCGAAAGAAATGATGCAAGTAACTTAATTATATCTAGGTTAGATTTGACAATTTGCTGAGCTTCTTCACTCAAATCAACTTGAATATAAAACTTTGCTAAATCCAGCAGTTCGGTTAGATAGTTTGCTCTTTTCTTTAGCTCTGTTAGTCCCTGTAATAAATAATTCTTTTTCTTATCAGTCAAAAACACATTACCACCTGTCATCCAAGTAGCTGACACTGGTTTTGTCTTTCTGGTCACGTGCTGGAATGACATCAAGGACTGGGTTAAAGAAAGATCTTTTGCATTACTCTCGAACATTGGAACAATAATACTTAAAATATCTTCATTGCTCATATTGTTAATATAATGGTTATTCAAATGTTCCAGTTTTTTAAAATCAAGCCGTGCAGGTGAACGACCGATATTTTCCAAATTAAACCACTCTATTGCTTGATCATCGCTAATAATTTCATCATTACCATGACTCCAACCAAGTCTAAGCAGGTAGTTACGCATTGCTTCTGGCAATATTCCCATCTTTTCATAATCGCAAACACTTGTATCACCATGTCTTTTGGATAGCTTATTCCCGTCTTCTCCATGAATAAGCGGTACGTGTGCAAAGCGTGGAACATCAAAATCAAGAGCCTGGTATATTAGTAATTGTTTGAAGGTATTAGTGAGATGATCAGAGCCACGTATAATATCGGTTATTCCGGCATCATGGTCATCAACCACTACAGCAAAAATATATGTTGGAGTATTGTCAGAGCGCAAGATTACTATGTCATCAAGCTGGTCGCTACTTATTGTAACTTGGCCGTATATTTTATCGTCAACAACAATATCTTCTGAGTCTGGCACTTTGAAGCGAACAACAGGCTCTGCATTTGATGTCGAATGAGTACACTTATGCTTATATATTTTTCCTTCTTCCCTTGCTTTTGCCTTCTTTTCTGCAATTTCATCTTCAGGGCAGTAACAATGATACGCCCTACCCTTTTCAACTAAAAGATTTGCAACCTCAATGTGCTGCTCTATTTTTTTTGATTGATATATTATTTCCCCATCATAGTTTATTCCAAGCCATTTTAACCCATCTATTATTGCATCAATTGCTTCCTGTGTTGAACGTTTTCTGTCGGTATCCTCAATCCTTAGTAAAAACTGGCCACCATGACGCTGCGCATAGAGCCAATTAAATAAAGCTGTGCGAGCTCCTCCAATATGTAAAAATCCTGTTGGTGATGGAGCGAATCTAGTGACTATACCTGGCATATTTGTCTATTGTGATAACGTAACCGATGATAACTAAAATTTGCACTTGCAACAACGCGGAACTATAGTAAATTTAAAAGATCAATTTACATTTATTTTTAACAAACTACATTGTATAATTTAATATTAGTGAATGCAGTGAGGTGTATATATGGATAATTTATTTAAAATTGCAAGAGGAGTTGTAACAAAAGAGGGTGAAAATAAATTTATTGAAGCTTGCAAGAAAGGAGTTGCTTGTGTAGCTAAGCATAGAATTAATGAAAATGGAAACCCATTTCATATAGCAGCAAGTAAAGGAATTCTGTTACCTGCGTTAAAAGAGATTATAGAGTATTTAGAAGAAGATACTGAGAGCAGAGTCAAGAAAGCAAAAGAAGCTAAAGATCGGGAGAAAGTAAAAAGCTTAAAAAAGGAACTTGAGAACAATAAGAAATATATTAAGGAAGCACTCCTCGATAAAAGCTATATTAAGAATAATAAGGCAGTATCACCTCTTTACTTCTTGGATCCTGCAGAGCAGAAGGAAGTTAAGCAAATTGCAGATATAAAATGTGGCTTTATATGTAATAAGAAGTTTCATATATGCTTATATATAGTAGGAGCTATAGTGTGTGCTACCGCTATGTGTGTATCTTTGTATCTTCTATTTTCAGTTTCTCAGTCTCTTGCGTTGGCTTCAATAGCAACAATAGCTTCTGGAGGATCTTCATATCTGTTATTTAAGGCATGTAATGAAGTATATGGCCTCTATAACGAAAGTACTATAGTGACAGATCCTGATGTTATGCAACTTTTAGATAGTGGTTTAGCCCCAGTGTGAAGTATTTGCAGGTAGTAATATAGAAATTTACTTTCTTAACTTAAGAAAGTATACTGATAAGATGATAAGAAAGAAGTATAGTAAGATTTTAGTAGCGAACAGAGGGGAGATTACCTGCAGGATAATCAAAACTGCGCACAAGATGGGCATATCTTGTGTGTCTGTGTACTCAGATGCAGATGCAAATTCTGTGCATGTAAAGCAAGCAGATGAGTCAAGGCACATTGGCCCTTCGCCTGCTTATCTTAGTTACTTAAATATCGAAAAAATATGCGAAGTAGCAGTTGAAACAGGTGCCGAGGCGGTTCATCCTGGCTATGGGTTTTTAGCAGAAAATCCAGATTTTCCACGTGCTCTTCAAAAACATAATATAGACTTCATCGGTCCCAGTGCAGAAACAATAGAAGTTACAGCTAACAAAATAACAGCAAAAGAAGCGGCAAAAAAAGCTGGAGTGAATGTAGTGCCAGGATATATGGGTAAGATTAGCGACGCTGCCCACGCAGCTCAAGTTGCTGAAGAAATTGGCTTTCCGGTTATGCTTAAAGCTGCATCAGGTGGTGGTGGCAAAGGAATGCGAATTGTAAATTCCAAAAAAGAAATTGAACTAGCATTCACATCAGCAACAAATGAAGCAGAGAAAAGTTTTAAAGATGGCAGTATCTTTATAGAGAAATATATAGAGTTACCAAGACATATTGAAATACAAATCATAGCGGATAAATATGGCAATATAGTGTGTCTTGGAGAGAGAGAATGCTCGATACAAAGGAATAACCAGAAAATAATGGAAGAAACGCCAAGTCCATTCATTAGTGAAGAAGTAAGACAAAAAATGTATGCTCAATGTGTCTCCCTTGCAAAACAAGTTGGCTATTTTTCAGCAGGTACTGTTGAGTTTGTTGTTGATAAAGACCAAAACTTCTATTTTCTTGAGGTAAATACGAGATTACAAGTTGAGCATCCAGTAACAGAATTTATAACTGGAATAGACATAGTAGAAGAAATGATTAGAACTTCCTGTGGAAAAAAACTAAGGTTTGGTCAGAATGACATTAAACTTACTGGTTCTGCAATAGAAAGTAGAATTTGTGCTGAAGACCCATCAAAGAAATTTTTCCCTTCCAGCGGAAGAATAAAATATTACGATAAACCGGATGAAAATGATTATGTAAGAATAGATGATGGAGTTGCTGCAGGTTCAGAAATCAGCATGTTCTACGATTCGATGATTGCAAAAGTTATAACATATGGAAAAGATAGAATAGAAGCGATCAGTAGAATGCAAAAAGCATTGTCTGAATGCTATATAAAAGGAGTAACAAATAATATAGAATTTCTAGAATCCATCTTCCATCATCCAAACTTTATTGCAGCAAAACTCCACACAAGATTCATTCCAGACCATTATCCCAGTGGGTTTCAAGACGATTTTATTACAGAGGAATATATTAAAATATTTATTTTTGCTGCACTGTATGTTCATTTAGAAAATGAGGGAAAGTATTACAGTAAGTCAATAGATGAAGCATTCATAGTGAAAATAGACGATAATGAGTACTCCGTAAATGCAAAATATCAAGATAACACATTAACAACAGTATATAACCACAATAAATACTCCGTGTTGGGTAAGTGGAAACCAAGTTACAGATTACTATATATCACAATTAATGATGATACCAATATAGCACTTAAAATAGAAAGACAAGACAGCAAATATTTCATAAGGCATGCAGGTATGAAAGCTGAATGTTCTGTATTGAAACCTCATGTAGCTGAACTAAGCAAATTAATGCTAAACAACAAAACAGAAGGGATTTCAGTAGACGTTGTAAAATCTCCAATATCCGGTTTATTGGTTAAATTACACGTCAATGCTGGAGATCAGGTAGAGGTAGGACAACCTCTATTTGTTGTAGAGGCAATGAAAATGGAAAATATCATATGTGCTGAATCAGAAATGGTGATAAAAAATATCCCTGTTACAGAGGGAAAAAATGTATATGCTGGTGATTTGGTATTAGATCTGCTTTCTTAAATAACACAAGCAGTATAAACCTGATCCAAATAAGATAAACGAAAACATTTGATGGGCTATAGCAATTGATATTGGTATATGCAGCAACAAAGTGACTACTCCTAAAATTACCTGAATGATGACGGAGAGCAGCATAATATATGCTGGTTTTACATTGGCATTTTTTATTGTAAATACTACTGTCAGAACTAATATCAGCAATGCCAGTACTCTATGCACAAATTGCACCGTTGCTCTGTTTTCAAAAATATTTAGCCAAGCAGGCTGTAAGTAAAATAAATCTTCTGGAATAATTTGTCCATCCATTAGTGGAAAGGTATTGTAAATTAAACCAGCATTTAGCCCTGCAACAAATGCACCGAAGATTATTTGTACTGCAACTATGATCAAAATTATCCATATGTAACATGTATTAACCTTAAGTTTAGTTTGTCTTGGTTTGATTTGGTAATCAAAAAATTGATACGACAATAATGCAAAAATAACCAATGCAAGCAGCAAGTGAAGTGCAAGCTTATAGTGACTAACATGAGGTTTGGCTACCAAACCGCTTTTTACCATATACCAACCAGCAAAAGCTTGTAAAATTCCAAATAATAGTGCTATAGATAGCCTTATTACTATCTTTTTAGGTATTCTTTTTTTTAATGTAAAGTATATAAATGGTAAGATAAAAACTAAACCTGTCAGCCTTGCAATCAATCTATGTATATATTCTATTAAGTATATGGTGCGGAACTCTTCCATACTCATACCGTAGTTAAATGCTTTGTATTCAGGTGTAGCTTCATATTTTGATTTTTCTTTTAGCCAATCTTGTTCACTCAGTGGTGGTAATGTTCCGGTAATAGGTTTCCATTCCGTGATTGACAATCCTGCTTTTGAAAGTCTGGTAAATCCACCAATTCCCACCATGAGAATCACCATTACAGAGCAGAGAAAAAGCCAAATAGCTACAGGTTTTGCTTCCATAAGCCATGCTGAGTTTTGTTCCATTGCTGAGGGTGAATAACAAATTCCCACAAGGCAAAAAAAGCTGCAACGCTATGTAGCAGATTATAGACGGGAAAAAATATTGATACTATATAAAAATAAAAAGGCATTTTTTGCTGTTTTATAGCTACTATCAAAAAAATCAAGTTAATAACGTATACTACTATAAAATAATATAAAAATAATCCACTTAAAACTTGAGTTAGTATCAATGAAAGTAACAAAAAAGGAGTAGTGAAAAATATAAAGGCTGAGGAACCAACAAAAAGGTTTAATAGCAAAATTCCCTTGAGCCCAGTGTGCTTAAAAAGTAATTTTATATTTTTTAAATGAACAATGTAAGTTTGCATATAACCTTTGATCCAGCGTGCTCTTTGCTTGATCCAAGCAAACACAGTAGTTGGTGATTCTTCCAATGTTTCTGAATCAATAATCCTGGTTTTATATCCCATTTGTGCAAGTCTTAAACCGATGTCAGCATCTTCAGTTACATTGTAAGCATCCCAAAAAAGCACTTTCTTTAAAATTTCTATTGAAAAATGGTTGCTGCTGCCACCCAAAGGCATTGGCATGTTCATTTTTTGAAATCCAGGCAATAAATATTGAAACCAATTCATATATTCTAGAGAAAAGGATTTTGTGAGAAAATTACAATCATAATTATAGTAATTTAATTTCGCCTGTACACAGGCTAACTTTTCGTCACCCTTATTAAATTCAACTAGTGCTTTTTTTAACTGCAACGGATCTGGCCTATCATCTGCATCATATATTACTGCATACTTTCCTCTAGCAAAGCTCATAGCATAATTGCATGACTTAGCTTTTGTTCTAGGTAAAAAATGAGGCACTTTTATTACTTCAAAATACTGCGGTAAAGTGCATTTTTCTATCGCTTCCAACATTTCTTGGTCATCACTCTCTATCAGAAGCTTTACATCTAATTTTGATTTTGGATAATCCAAACTTTCAATGCTCTCAATCAATTGCTCTATAATCGCATTCTCTTTAAAAGCAGGCAATAAAATAGTATATACAGGTTCATTTAGCTTGCTATAATCCACTTTTTGGCTAGAAATTTTACGTAAGCCAAAAATTTTAGTTACGAATTTAAATAAAGAACTAGAACATCCAACTATGAATATCAGCATCAAAGCAAAATATGCATATTTCTCTTTCAGTGTTAAAGTCGAAATCATAACAAAGAAAGAGGAAAAAAATATTGAACTGAGCCTAATACTTTTAGCTGAAAAATTAGGGTTCTTATAATATAAGTAATTGCCTGCAAATTCTGAAATACCAAAGTGCGAGTTAAGAAGATTTAAAATCTGTTCACTGTTCGCTTTTATTAATACGTAGTCATCACCGTAGTGAGCCTTGATCCAATTATTGATATCTTGACTTGCATCCTCAACTATAAAAAAAGTAGTACTATTTAATTTTTGCCAAGGAATTATATTAAATTTATAATAAAAGAGTTTTTCTTGTTCTTTGCATAAACTAAAATCGAGCCTGATTTTTTCACTAATCTGAAGTATAGGCATTAAACTTAATGCAATTTTTTACTTAAGTCACGTGAAAACGAAGATATGACCTCACTACTACGCTTATCATCTTTACGTTCATGCATTATTTTCTTTACAGCATCAGCAGCTATACTTGCTGTGTTAGCTTGTAAATCTCCAAGAGCTTTTTCAACTTGGTCAGTGACTTTCTTCAAGTTAGAATGGGCATTGTCATCTAATGTCTGATCGAGCTGCTGTTTATTGTGCTTAATGATACTATTAGCCTTATCGAATGCTTCATTCATCATTTTGTTAACTTCTGCATCTAATTTTTTGTATTTTCTAGAAGATTTTTCGTAATACTCCAACATATCTTTTCTGAATTTTTCAGTTTCTTCACTTGAAAATTTGCTTTTATTACGCTTATTGTTAAGTGCATTTTTTATCACTTTCTTTAGCAATCTATATGCAAAGACAAGACCTGCCAAGAAGGCAAGACCGATAATCATTGATGTAGACATAAAAAAACTCCTAAAACTCTTCAGATACCAAGCTAGCAACAAACTCCTCTTCAACCTCAAAATCAGTTAACTTAGTATAGTAAATCAAAGCAATATTAGTAGCCATCTGTTTTAATTCATTAATGCATTCAGATTTAAATCTTTCTACTCTTTCTTCAACAAATTTGCTTACTTTTTTATCTTCCTCTTCTAATATATTCTTAACATTAGATCTCATTTCTTCTACCTGAGCAAGTGCATCATCTACGATTTTTTTTGCCTGTACTCTGGCTTGATTTAAAGCTGCATTATATTTTACAACTTGATTTTCTACAAGTTGCAAAAGGTGAACAGAATTACTAAAAGAATTCAATACTTCTTTACTTCTAGTGCTTATTACTTTTTCCAACTTTGGTAAAAATAAGTAATTCACTATGGAAAAAAGTGAAGAAAAAAAAATTAAAAACCAAAAAATTTGAGAAGAGAAAGTTGAAACATCAAGCTGTGGCATCTGTTAAGCAGCAAATATTAATAACATTGCAAGTACAAACGCAAGCAATCCCATGATTTCAACCATGGCAGCACCAATATAAACGTAACCTTTCATTTTACCTTCCGATTCAGGGTTTCTCGCAATCCCTTTTAACATAGCAGAGAAGATATTAGCTATACCTAAACCAGCACCAAGCATTCCAAATACAGATAAACCAATTGCTATAAATTTTAAAGCTACTAAATCCATATATTACCTTTAACTATTCCTTTACATTATTAATTATAAAATATCCTGCAGGTAAGTCAATTACTTTACTGCATCTGACAAATATACGCATATTAATATAGTAAATATATAAGCTTGTAAAACTGCAACGAATACTTCAAACCCTATTAGTGCAATTATAAACAAAAAAGGTGCAGGAGTGAAAAGTACGTTCATATTCACAATAAATCCCGCTATCACTTTGATGATCGTATGACCAGCAATCATATTTGCTGCAAGCCTTACTGATAGGCTAACCGGTCTTACTAAATAAGCAAATAACTTAATAATAATGATTATAGGTGCAAGCCACGCAGGAGTTCCTTTTGGTAGCAATATGCGTAAAAACTCTACTCCCCTTTCCTTAAATCCAATAATCGTTATATAAATAAAAACTACCATCGACAAAGCAAAAGTGACTATCACATGACTTGTAACCGTAAAGCTATAAGGAAGAATACCAACTAAATTACATGATAAAATGAAAATAAATACTGTAAATATCAAAGGAATGTGCTGCAAACCTTTGCTTCCAGTATTATTTTCTATTATTGAAACAACAAAATCATATACATATTCAACTGCAGCTTGTAAATATCCTGGTATTACTGCCCCTTTTCTTACTCCGAGAAGCAAAAAGAGCATTGTCAACATTACCGAAATCATCATAAAAAGAGATGAGTTAGTAAAGTTTATGTCATACCCAAATAGTTTTGGTAACTCTATTATTGTATATACTTTAAATTGTTCTAGCGGATTTAACGCCATTTTGATCTTATGTACTTAAACTGTAACAGTAAATAAAGTATAAATTTTATAGGATAAAGTCAAGAATTAAGATAGAAAGCTCTATGTCATTATAGCATTAGCATATTAACAAAATATGTAATTAGAGTGTTAATTACAATCAGCTCTGTGTTTTAAAATTTACCAACCTTATTAAATTGTTCAATATCTTGACTTAACATCTTATTTTAATTATAATTTAATTTTTAGTGAGGTATTATTATTAACGAAATAGATTTTATTAACACTAATCATCCTTTAAATTTAGAGCAGGAATTTGGTAGTGGATACATTAAACTAACAGATGGCTCCTTTAACGAATATACTGGCCATTATCAAATAGGAAGCTAAATACTAGATGAAAGCCATAATATGATAGGAAACTTAAAACTATTGATGGTTACATTTATGATGCCTATGCAGATAACCACAATATGAATCTTAAATTCTTTATGGAGATAGATTTAAAAGGTGATATAAAGAAGATCAATTCTCTTCAGAAGAAGATATAAAGTTACAAAAGCTTCTGCATCATTGTTTATGATGTAGAAGTATTCCACTACAACAAACTTTAAAATCATTATATTTTACATTACAATAACTTTTTTATTTCTTATTAAATAGATGAAGTTCACATTATCTTGGTTATTAGAGCACTTAGAAACCAATGCCAATTTAGAAGAAATCACTGATAAGTTAACCCATATAGGGCTGGAAGTAGAAAATGTGGTCGATAATTCCAAATTGGCCGGGTTTGTTGTTGCAGAAGTACTAGAAGTTGCACCTCACCAAAATGCTAATAAATTAAAACTATGTAAAGTAGACAATGGAAGTAAAATTCTGCAGATAGTCTGTGGAGCACAGAATGTTAGAGAAAATATGAAAACTGTACTTGCATCTCTTGGTAGCACATTACCAGAAAGCGATTTCACAATTAAGCCTGCAAAAATACGAGGAGTGCTAAGTGAAGGAATGCTCTGTTCTGCTTCTGAACTTGCTCTGACTCAAGAGGAAAGTGAAGGAATAATCGAGCTTTCTGATGATTATAAAACAGGAGATAAATTTTTCAATTGCGATCCTGTAATTGATATAAATGTTACTCCCAATCGTGGAGATTGCTTAGGAGTCTATGGAATAGCTCGAGATTTAGCAGCAACTGAAATTGGAACGTTAAAGGCTTTAAACGTTCCACAACTTGCCTGCTCTATGGATTCACCAATAAACGTCAAAGTCACCGACGCAGAGAGCTTTATTAGTGGAATATACATCGCCAATGTAAAAAATCAAGAAAGCCCAAAGTGGCTAAAAGATAAATTGGAATCGATAGGAATGCGCTCCATTTCTGCAATAGTTGATATTACTAATTACATTATGATATCTTTCGGGCGCCCAATGCACGCATATGATGCAAAAAAAATAGAAGGAGAGCTCGTAGTACGCAAAGCAACTAAGGGAGAAAAATTTGTTGGTTTAAATGATAAAGAGTGCTCATTAAATAAAGACATAAGTGTTATTTCTGATGATAAAAATGTTCATGGAATTGCTGGAATTATAGGTGGTAAGTACAGTGAATGCACTTTTGAAACTACTGATATCTTTTTAGAGTCTGCTTGGTTTGACCCCATCTCTATCACTAAATCTTCAAGGCAATTTGGCATTTCCACAGAAGCTAGTTACAGATTTGCACGTTCAGTTGATTATGGATTTACCCTTGAGGGACTTAATCTTGCAGCTAAAATGATCTTGGACTTATGTGGTGGAGAAACCTCAAGCGTAGTGTCTGCTGGCAGCTTAGATAGGGCTGACACCAAGGTGAGCTTTGATTATCAGAATGCAAACAAATTAGGAAGTGTGTCTGTATCGCCTGATAAAGTGTTCGATATCTTAACGAAACTAGGGTTTAGTATTGATAAAAAAACCGAAGGCAATTGGGATGTACAAGTGCCAAGCTGGAGACCGGACGTAACTATACCTGCTGACCTAATTGAAGAAGTAACAAGGATATACGGCTATGACAAAATAAAAGAAGAATCACTACCAAATAATGTTGAAGAAGTAGATAGTACATACGACAATTTGCGTATTTTGATGACAAACAGAGGGTTTCATGAAGTGCTAACCTGGTCGTTTATGAGTGAATCAACAGCTGAAAAATTTGGTTACTCGAATAAGTTATTTATCATCGATAATCCGTTTAACAATAACTTTAATATGATGAGACCAAGTATTATGCCAAATTTATTGCAAGTCACTGCTGATAATATTGCCCATGGAGTATCTGATCTTGCAATCTTCGAAATTGGGCCGATTTATGATGATGAAGCTCAGTCTAAACATGTCTTAAGTGGAATAAGAACAGGAAATAATTTACCGCGAAACCATTATAATACTGATAGGAAAGTAGATGTTTTTGACGCAAAGGCTGACCTCATAACGGCTTTGGAATTTCTTAACATCAATTGTGATAGCTTAACGATAGAGAGGGCAGAAAAAGAATATTACCACCCAGGAAAGTCAGGTACCTTTTCTTTCAAAAGTAAAATAGTTGGTTATTTTGGGGAACTTCATCCAAGTATACTAGATTTCTTTAACATCAAACAAAAAGTTGTAGGTTTTGAGGTAATACTAGAAAATATTGAAAATTTACCTGTAAGTAGAAAAAAATTTATCGATTATAAATATCAAAGTGTAAAGCGCGATTTTGCGTTTATTGTGAATAAAGACATAACAGCAGGTAGTATAGTCAATATGGTGAAAAAAAGCTCAGAGCTTATCACAGAAGTTTTGATATTCGACGTATACCACGGAAATACCATGGGAATGAACAAGATATCCATAGCATTGTCAGTTACTTTCTGCTCTCCAACTCACACTTTAACTGAAGAGGAAATCCAAAAAGAATCAAATATGATAGTCAATTTAGTGTGTGAAAATACCGAAGGAACTTTGAGAACTCATCATTAAGCCATAATCATAATTTCCGGTCGTTGCTGTGTCACACTTACTTCATCTAATTCACTTCTAACTAACGTCAATTCAATATTCTCAGAAAAGACTTCATATAAATTATCTCTTATATGAGGCCATATTAAATCTTTAAATATTTTTTCTCCATCAGGAAGTAGAATAGAGGATTTTATGGAAGCAGGTAATTTCTCTACTACGTCTATTATTTCCTTGAAAGGTTGAATAAACACTTCTCCTGGTATTAAGCAACTTATCAGTTTAGAATCGACACTATTTACCACTTTTAGTCTGAATCCGTTCAACAATTCCTTCAGCTTATTATACGTAATACCTGCTTTTTCTAGATTCATCAATTCTTCCATAATTTTTGTGAACCCTTGAACAGAAATTTTAAGCACATTTGTTATTTCACTACGCAAAGGTTTAAGAACACCTCCTAAATGAATTTTTACTGATGATTTCAATATGGTATTATGCTCTGGATCCTGTCCAACATTAATCCTACCACCATTTTTATATAAATCTTCACGTAATTGTGCAAACTGTGGCGGAAATTTAATTTCGACATCCAGCATAATGTCTGATTTATTAACCTCTGTTCCATGAAAAGATACTTCAATATTTGGATGTTGATTCTGATATGACTCACTGCCCTCTTTAAAAGCAGCAATTAAAGAATGAACTAGTCCTCTATTTAAAAGATAAAAAATAGCTAAAGCAATTGTTGCAGGAATAAGTAAGATTACAAATGTAGCAAAAATCACTACTGAAGCAAGAATACCATATGCCAATCTTTTTGCTGTTAATTTATTTTCTTTTTTTTTATTTTCCTCCACACTGATCTGCGTTTTATCATTTATTTTATATCTGCTATATAGGACTAACCCTAATGCAGTTAAAGCTACATAAGGAAGCATTAAAAATGCTAGAGCTACATTCAACACTCGTTTTTCTAGACTAGTTCGACTTATCTCCTTAAATATTTTACTTGATTTATTGTACCAAGAAGTAAAAAAATCAGAGTCATAATCCTTATAATGAAATATATTCAGCGGAATGTTAAAACCAGAAGAAAATTCTTCCCCTTTCTTTGAACTATAAGAAACAGCAGCACACTTTTCTTCACCTAAACCACTATTATTGCCATCTAAGTTAGTTTCAGAAGTTGTAACAGCAACACACTCTTCCCTACCTACACTACTACTATTAGTTTCAGAATTTATAGTAGCACTTATCATATTATACCTGATTTAAAATATGCTTTATATGCTATAAGTACTAATAATTTCTAAAGATAAGGAGAGAGTCTGCTCTTTTATGTATTCACTTCATCATTTTTTTATCCTTTGCTTTGATTATTACTCTTATTTTAAAGGTTTATTTACCAGCATAAATGCCTTAGCGCGATTAAAGAAGGTAGAGGTAAAGTGGGTAATCTTTATATCAAATTAGCTTAGCTTTCTTCTTAATTGGCTGTGTCACGTTTACTTCATCTAATCTATTTCCAATCTTAAATTCAATATCCTTAAAAAATCTATCCCACGTTCCACGCAAATGCTCTTCTACTTTAGGCCACATATCATTTTTAAATGTTTCTCCATCATCAGAAAATACATTACCTAAAAAAGCTCCGATTTCCTCATAATTTGATTCAAAATGTTGAAGAAACGTTTCTCCTTCCTTATAAGAGTTGTGTGCTACATCTAACGCTTTTCCTTCTATACTCTCATCCCCATATATTGCAACGATAAGGCCTGTTTTAATATATCCATAACCTGTCTGAACAGCTTTTATAGGTTGCAGCCATGAACTCTTATCGCTTTTTGGTACATTATTTACTATATTTTCCACCAACCTGTTTATCAAAGGAGACAATAAATCTTGACAAAAATGTTTGATATTATCTTTTGTTTTAATTACAGGATGTTTGATGCATCTTTCTGCCAAATAGTACTCAAGTTCCGCTTTCTCTAATAACTTTTTAACTGCTTCTTCACTAAAAGTCTCATGCTCGAATGCCTTTAGTAAATTATTCTCTATTGTTGCAAATTTTATTTTTTCACGAGATTCTAACTCTTCTCTATAATTATTTTTTGTTTCTTCATTTATCAATAATTCTTTTTTCTCTAATTCTAATTGTTCTAGTGCTTTTAGAATTTTTTGGTTATCTTTCAAGTGCTTCTCTATTAATTTTGTATTTGGATGCTTTTCTCCTCTTCTCTTTTGCTCATCTTCTAAGTACTTATTTAAATCCTCATTTCCTTCTATTATTTCTCTCAACAGTGCAGGTTGTTCCAAGCATTTTGCAATTTCTGCTCGATGCGCATTAATCCTTTTTACTAGATCTGGTGCCTCCCTTTTTAATAGCTTACACGAATTCTCTATACCCTTTGCTTGGCCTTTGAATAAATTTTGTATTTTACATTTCGTTATTTCTAAATATATCTTTGCTATAAAAGCATTTACTTTATCTGAAACTTCTTTTAAACCTTTCTCACTAAAAGGACCTTTTATCTCCTCTTCTAAATCTCGAAACTGGTCTATTAAGCTTAGCATGCCTAATAGGCCTAACTCACTTTTGGCTTTTTTCATTGCTGATTTTACTAGCCTTCGCTCAACTTCTTGATCATTATACTCGAACTTAAAAAGACTTTCTAATTTCCTTTTTAAATCATCGTTTGTTAAGTTATTTTTTCCTTCATCATATATTGCTTTCAATTTTTCATGTATTCTAGTATACTTTTCTTGTCCTTGTTTTTTTAAATCTTCAATTATTTTTTTAGCATCATTTAGAGCTTCCTCTGTTTTTCCAGGATCTATATCCTTATAAACATCAATGATTGTCTTCTTAGCTATTTTCGCTTCCTCTTTAAGTCGTTCCCATTCTGCTTTAAATACAGGAAGCTCACTATCATCTAAAACATCCGGTACTTTTGCTCCTGCTTTTTTCAGATCTCTTATTATCACTTCTTTCTCACCTGGTAATTCCTTACCTTGACTCTCTAATTCCTGTCTCACTAAAGAATTTTTTATCTCATCTTCCAGTGAAAAATCTTCTTTCCGTCTATCTCGCTGAAACTTAATTGCTTGTATAAAGGCAACTTGATAAGCACTTTGTATTAAGTGACTTGTCAAATTAGGACCTATACTATCTACCACTTTCGACTTGAATTCGTTCAATAATTCCTTCAATTTATCATATGTAATCTCTTTCTTTTCTAGCTTTATCAGTTCTTCCATAGTCTTCGCAAATTCTTGAATAGAAGTTGCAAGGACATCCTTGATTTCATTACGTAAGGGCTTAAGACCATTTTTTAAATCGATGTTAGTTGACAATTTCAGTACGATATTACGCTCTGCATCCTGTGTCACACTAAACCACTTATTATTTTCATCTTCACATAAATCTCTAAGTAATTGTTTAAATTGTGGTGGAAATTTTATTTCCATATCACATGCAATGCTTGTACTAGAAACTTCCTTTTCATGAAAAGATATCTCGATATTTTGGTGCTTATTAGAGTACAGCCCCATACTTATTTTAAGCACAGTAACTAAAGAATGAGATAGCTCTCTATTTAAAAGATAGAAAGTAGCCAAAGCAACTGTTACAGGAACAATTAAGGCTACAAGCACAGTTACATTAACAAAGATTGCTATTGCAGCAAGAGCGCCATATGCCAATCTTTTTGGCACGCCAGTTTCACTCTTTTTTGTCTTATCTTCCCCTACACTGTCTTGTGTCTTGCTGTTTGCTTGAAATCTACTGCATACGACTAATCCCAGTGCAGTAAAAGCAATATAAGGAAGCATTAAAACTGACAGAGCTAAATTTAATATTTTCTTTTCTGGACAAGTTATATTTATTTCCTTAAATATTTCGCTTGATATATTATACCAGGAAGTAAAAAAATCAGAGTTATAATCTTTATAATGAAATATACTGAGTGGAACGTTAAAATTAGCTAACGGCTCTTGTTCTTCCACAGCATCAAAAAATTCTTCCTCCTCTTCTGAAGCAACAAGGCCTAAATCACTCTCTTCTTCTACACTAGAAACAGCTTCCATAGCATCAAAAAACTCTTCTTCCTCTTCCATAGCAACATTGGAAATAGATTGTACTTTACCTAAACCATCACTATTGTTAACAACTTCTTCATAATTATCTGCAACAGCCTTATTCATATCATAATCTCACCTCAAGTAACCTAAGTATAGCATAAATATCAATAACTTTGCAACTTTATTAACTTAATACCAACTGTCAAATCTTGGTATCCTTTAGAATAGAAATCAGTTCCGATTTCTATATTAACCTCTAAAGATAAAGAAAGAGTCTGCTCTTTTATATACTCACCCCACCTATTTATTGCCTCTTTAACTTTCTCATCTTCTGCTTTGATTATTACTCTGATTCTATCTGATATGTGGAAATCAGCTTGTTTTCTAGTTTCTTGAATAAGCCTCACAATATTTCTCGCGAGCCCTTCTAGAATTAGTTCATCATTGAGCTCAGTGCTCAGAATAACAATTCCTTTATTGTTATCAAATACAGAAGAATATTCACTGTTTGCTTTTAACAATAGTTCATATTCACCTTTTTCTATAATATAGTTCTCTGTTTCATCTCCCAGAAATATCTGTTCGTTTTCAACTTGCTTCCACTTCCCTTCCTTAACGTATTGAACTAGTTTCTTGATTTTGTCTGGAATCTTCTTGCCAAGTAGTGGGAAATTTAGTTTTAGCTCTAATGATGCAATATCTTCAAGTCTGTTTACTAATTCTAATTTTTTTACATTTACCTCATCTCTTATCATCTCTTGATATTCATCTTTAAGAGAATCACAGGAAAACTGATGATAAATAATCATACTACCAAGTGGCTGTCTGATACGTATGTTAAACGTGTTTCTAATAGAGAGTGCAGCATTGCATATTTCTCTTACCAAATCCATCTTGGCAATGAGCTGACTATCAAACTTCTCTAATTGTGGAAAATCAGCTAAATGAACAGATGTTTCTTCATACTTAAGCCCTTGCCATATATTCTCTGTTATAAGTGGCAACAAAGGAGCTGCAGCTCTTAGTATGTAATAAAAAACCGTATATAGAACATTATAAGCATCAGTTTTATCCTGATCCAAATCACTTTTCCAAAAACGCTCGCGGCTGCGACGAATATACCAATTATTTAGCACTTCAAAAAAATCTATCAGAATTTTGCAAGCCTCTTGAGAGTTATAGTTATTCATAGAAGCTTGGATACTTGCTACAGCTTCAAAACATTTGAAAATCATGTAGCGATCAATAGTACTTTGATAATCCTTACAAACTTCAGCTTTAATTCCATCTGCATTTGCATACATAGTAAAAAAGTGATAACTGTTCCAAATAGGTTTTATTACGTTTTTCAGAACATCTCGTATTGAGTTTCCTTCTTTATCGAGTAGCAAATTACCACCACAAACAATAGATCCAGAAAGCATAAGAAAACGCAGTGCATCAGAACCGTATCTATCAAAAACCTCCATTGGATCTGCATAGTTATTCAAACGTTTGGACAATTTTTGCCCTTTTACATCCAAAACAACACCGTGGCATATGCAGTTCTTAAATGGTTCCCTATCAAACAAAGCAGTGGACAATACAAAGAGCGTATAAAACCACCCCCTGGTTTGCGCTATGTATTCAGTGATAAAATCCGCAGATTCAAACCACTCTTTATTTTCAAACGGATAGTGGATTTGCGCAAATGGCATCGAGCCAGATTCAAACCAGCAGTCAAACACGTCAGGTACACGGCGCATAACTGATTTTCCTATTGGGTCATCAGGATTTGGTCTTGTTAAAGTATCGATAAATGGTCTGTGCAAGTCGTCTATTTTAACATTAAAATCTCTCTCCAGTTCTTCTATTGAACCATATACATCTACTCTTGGATATCTCGCATCATCTGATTTCCATACAGGGATTGGCGTACCCCAGAATCGATTGCGTGAAATTGACCAGTCGTGTGCCCCTTCAAGCCATTTTCCAAATTGACCATCTCTAATGTGGTTTGGTATCCAATTAACTCTCTTATTTAGCTCTACCATTCTGCTTTTGAATTTTGTAACAGCAACATACCAAGAAGGCATAGTGCGATAGATCAAAGGAGTGTCAGTTCTCCAGCAGTGTGGATAATTGTGAATATATTGCTCAGTTTTAAACCAATTCCCTTGCTCTTTTAATTTTTTTATTACTGTATCATTGGTATCAAAAACATGAACCCCTGCCAAATCTGAAACTTCAGCAGTAAATTTTCCACTGTTATCAATTGGACAAATAACTGGAATATCATGGCTTTGACAAAGGTAAAAATCTTCCTCACCAAATCCAGGAGCAGTATGCACAATGCCGGTACCATCTTCTCCTGTAACGTAATCAGCGATGAAAACGCGGAACGCATTTTTTGTATCCTTAAAGTAATCAAACAGCGGTTTATAAGAAAGACCTGCAAGATCATTCGCTTGAAGTTTTATATTGCAGTTTTCATATGGAATATTGTTTTGTTCAGAGTGGCTGATAAATTTCTCTAAGTAGCTTTCAGCAAAAATGTATATTTCACCATTCATTGAACTTCCTTCACTACTTCCTGTCATCCCAGTGCCCAGACACTGGGATCCAGAAATAGATTCCAGCGTCACGCGCTGGACTGACACAAAAGAGTGGACTGACACTGCACAATACTTGATGTCCTTTCCTATCGCCAATGCCAGATTGCTAGGAAGAGTCCAAGGAGTTGTAGTCCAAGCAAGCAACTTACATTTTTGTTTAAATTGCTTTGGGTTTTCTAAAAGCTCAAATGCAACAGTTACAGCTTTGCTAGTTTTTTCTCTGTATGCATTATCAAGCCTTGTTTCAAAATTGGAGAGAGGGGTTTCACACGCCCAGCTATATGGAACAACACGTACTGATTCATATACCAAACCTTTATCGTAAAGCTGCTTAAACGCCCACATAACCGACTCCATAAATGATTTATCCATGGTCTTATAGTCGTTGTGAAAATCTACCCACCTTGCTTGCCTATTCACATACTTCTCCCATTCTAATGAAAATTTCATTACAGAAGTACGACAATGGTTATTGAATTTTTCAATGCCAAATTTCTCTATCTCAGTCCTGCCCGATATTCCAAGTTCTTTCTCTGCACCCATCTCAGCCGGTAATCCGTGACAATCCCAACCAAATCTACGTTCAACCCTTTTTTGAAGCATAGTTTGATATCTTGCAAATGCGTCTTTGATGAAACCAGTGAGTAAATGCCCATAATGCGGAAGTCCATTTGCAAATGGAGGGCCATCATAAAAGACAAAACAATTATCCTTAGAACGCTTCTCAACTGATTGTTCAAAAATTTTGCTTTCCTGCCAAAATTTTATGATTTCTTTTTCTAACGACGAAAAATCAGGACTACTTACTGTATCAGGATAATGCTTTATGTTCATTTTGACCGGATAAAGTCAAAGAATATAGGGCTTTCCAGAAAATTACAAATTCAAAAACTCTGTTTCTATAAATATCGGTAGGTATTGACATTATTATACAACATATTAATTCACTAGACTTATTTATTTAGGTTGAAGATGAATAAAGACAATAACAGTTGGCCTTACCAGAAATTTCATGATGCTAACAAAAGCAGTAGTAAAAGCAGCGTTATTTGGGAATCGCGTTTTTATGAATACAATAATTCTGGAGAGATTGAGAAAATACGCTATCAGTGGGAAAAGAAAAAAAATCCCGCAAGTCTATTATATCAAATCTCACATGATTGCGCAACACAGAGTTATAGTCCTTTAAGTATTAAATCTAGATAGCTTATAAATTTGAAAAAAACTACACAAAATGCTTCTGTACAAGAACGCAGGAGCACTTTTTTCTAATTAGGCAGCACATCCCAATAAACTATTCTGCCGAGCTTCCAATACCCTTACATTTATTATTTTATCTTTATATTTACCATCAGGATCATCAATGCACACTGATTGCATATATGGGCTTTTGCCAATAATTTGAGCTTGATGTTTGCCTTTTTTATCGCTGAATAGAACAGGAATAGTTTTTCCTACCATACTCTGATTAAACTCAAGTTGTTGTTCACTAATTAATTTCTGTAAACGAAGAAGACGCTCTGTTTTAACCTCTTCTGGTACTTGATCTTTTCTTTCCGCTCCCGGTGTTCCTGATCTTGGACTATATTTAAAACTATAAGCTTGAGCGTATTTTACTTTTTCCACTAATTTCATAGTTTCCTCAAAATCTTTTTCGGTTTCTCCAGGAAACCCAACAATAAAATCAGAAGAAAACTCGATTTCAGGTTTCAATCTGCGAAATCTGTCTATTATTTCCAAATACTCCTCTGCAGTGTGCTTTCTGTTCATTGCGTGCAATATTTTATTCGAACCTGACTGCACAGGCAGGTGAACAAACGGCATGAGTTTTGGCTCTTCCGCATGTGCCAAGTAGAGAGATTCGTGCATATCCCTTGGATGAGAAGTTGTATAACGAATCCTCTCTAGCTTTTCAATTTTAGCAATATGACTAACTAACTTGCCTAAATCCCATACTTCCCCTTCGCATTCTCCATGGTAAGCATTGACGTTCTGACCAAGCAAATTGATTTCTTTTGCTCCGTTTGCAACTAATTTTAATGCTTCACGAAATATTTCATTTATTGGTCGTGAATACTCAGCCCCGCGAGTATATGGTACCACACAAAACGTACAAAATTCATCACAACCTTCTTGTATGGCAAGAAACGCAGAAGACCCCTGGCTATTGCCATAGCACTCATCTGGCAATTTATCAAACTTTGCAACTTCAGGAAAATCAGTGTTTATTACATGACCTTTACTTCTACTTGCTTTTACTATCAACTCCGGTAAAGTAGCGATACTCTGCGGACCAACAACAATATCAACAAAGGGAGCCCTTCTAAACACTTCTTCTCCCTCTGCTTGCGCTACACACCCAGCCACCACTATAGTCACTTCTTTTCTTGATGAATGAATTCTTCCAAGCTCTGAGTAAAGCTTTTCTGCTGCCTTCTCTCTAATATGACAAGTATTCAATATCACCAAATCAGCTTGTTCTGCATCACTAACAACGTTGAACCCTAGAGGCTTAACTATATTCTCCATTAAAACGGAGTCATAAACGTTCATCTGACAGCCGTAAGTTTTAATATATAGGCCTTTCATATTTAAAATTCTTCATACAAATCCTAGCAAATTATACGAAAAACTGGATTCTAGTACAACAGCCAATAAAGATTGCTTGACAAACCTGCTCGCTTTCCTTACTATAGTAGTAGAGGTATTTTAAGAGCTCAAAAATCTATCTCCGTCTGCAGACTTTTCAGTCAATTTCTCAATAAAAATTCAGTGTATGTGAGTGGGTGCACACACACATACTTAATTTCTGTCGTATATGCGCTGCGTTTTTTTTATCTTTTTTATACAGGGGGATTTTATGTCCAGAATTCCAGATATTTGACCTTTATTCTTAGGCTAAAAACCAACTGGCGCCTATGGTTTTTATAAAGAAAATGTGGAAAACCACATATCAATCTTTACAGAGTGAAAATGAGGCATCAATACTACGTACACTGGAAGATTGCTATCAAGAATGTAGAAACAGACACTCTGATTCTATCAGACGGAATTTTTGCTATTTGGGATGTCAGGTGACTCATCCGCAGAATTGGCTTGATTCTTTCCCATCTCATTCACAAAAATCAACACTTAGTGAGAATTCAGAAGATTACACAAACCATGATAGCACAAATCCATTGCCCTTATATAGCAGCCAATTTTTCACAGCTTAAAAAATTTAACGATCAGAATTATAATTACAAACCAAAGTAAAAAGTAGACTTTTTCATTTCTACTTTTATACTCGTAAACTTAACTGGATGGCAGTGTCTAAGTACTGGCATGACATGATAGGATGTCACGCAAGTAGCACTCTTTGGTGTCATCCCAGCGCCCAGACACTGATTTACTTTATAATGATGTCATTCCAGTGCTTGACACTGGCATCCTACAGATAATGTTCGTACAGCTGTGCCTCACGCGCTGGCTCTCTTAAATTACTTTAACTATAAATATTAATAAATTTACTAATTGTAAAAAAGGCAAAAGAACCCCCGGTCATTGTTTAATTTTCAGTATCGGCGCTTTTTAGTCTTAAACACTGCAATTTAGCTGCTTTTAAACGCAATTAATCTAAGTTACAAATGTTTAAGAAATTTACCAATAGAAGAAAAAGACAAGGAACCCCCGCAGTAGCTAGTTATTCTACTCTTTATTTTAAAATTTGACGTTGGGTAATGTCTTAAACAGCCCATTTCAGCCTGTATAGGGAAAAATCCGGAAATTTTATAAAGACATAGCATGCACATAGTGCAAAAATAATACGCCAAATACAAGTCTTCTTGTCGTTTTAATCTGCACAGATTAGGAAGTTAAATAATATAGTTTCAATATTATGATAAGGGAATTGGCGAGATTTGTAAAGTAATTTTTTCGTTTCACCAAAATAAAGGCTTTTCATGTAGGGGTTTTAGTAGTTTCTTACCAGATCCACTAATGTAGCAATATTTTCAACTGGAGTATCAGGAAGTACTCCATGCCCAAGATTAAATATAAAAGGTAAATCTCTAAAACAATCCAGTATACGCTCTGCTTCCTTAATTGCTTCTGCTTTATCGTAGGCCAAAAGACTAGGATTAAGGTTTCCTTGCAGAGGAATTTTTAGATTTGCTTTCGCCCATTCTATTTGAACATTATAATCTATACTTACTGCAGATACACCTGTTTTCTCATAGTAATCCTTATAAAGATTTCCAGCAGAGCGTGGAAAACCTATTATAGGAAAATCAGGAAACTTATTCTTTATTGCCGAAACAATTTCCTTTGTTGGCTTGATGACATACCTTTCAAAAAGCTCCCACGGAAGTGCGCCAGCATTACTATCAAATAACTGAATAACATCTGCTCCAAACTCTATCTGTTTGATTAGATAAATAATTGTCGCTTCTGTTATTTGCTTAATTATTTCCTCTAAGTCCAAGGGACAGAAATTTAGCACCTTGGAAAAAGTTTTGCTACTACCACCCTCTATGATGTATGAAGCTACTGTCCACGGCCCACCAGCAAAGCCTATGAGGGACTTTTCTGCTGATAATTGGCTTCTTACTTTCCTTATGGCATTTAGAATTGGTAATATCTTAGCTTCAATTTCTTGCAGACTTTTTAACTCTTTAGCACTTTCTATAGGTTTTATTCTTGGGCCTACACCACGTATAAAACTTACATCACAACCCAAAACGTCAGCTATTATTAAAATGTCGGAAAAAATTATCGCTGCGTCCATGTCAAACCTTGTTATAGGTTGTAGTGTCAGCTCTACCACTAAATCTGTGCTATAGCATATCTCAATGAAATTATTCATGTTTTCTACTGCTTTGCGATACTCAGGAAGAGACCTACCAGCCTGGCGCATTAACCAGATAGGCATTCTCTCATTTGGCTTATTCTGCTCAATAATTCTTACTATTATTGGTTTGGTGCTTTCCAA